>CAVZAB010000010.1:0-361095 GCA_963773155.1 uncultured Alphaproteobacteria bacterium
TGGAGGACCAGATCGAGCGTGGGCTTGGCGGACTGCTCGTCGTCGCCGAACGCCAGGCGCCGCCCTGCGCCGACGACCTCGCCCTGGTGCTGCGCGATTGGCCAGGCGCGGAAGGCACGGGCCGGGTACTCAGCGTTAATGCCGACCCGGCACCGCTGCGGGCCCTCTATCGGCCGGGCGCCCGGCTGCGATTGCGGCTTGCCAACCTTGCCCCAGCCCGGCTGATGATCGTCGGCTTCGAGGCCCTGCAGCCGCAAATTATCGCGATCGACGGCCAGCCGTCGGAAATGTTCGAACCGGTGCGCGCCACCATCCCGCTCGGTCCGGGGGCCAGGGTTGACGTTCTCGTCGATCTGCCGGTCGATTCCGGCGCCTCCGGCCGGCTTGTGCTGCGCAGGGAGGGAGCCGCCGACGATCCGATCGCTATTTTTTCGGTCGAAGGTGCGCCCGAGACGGATCTGCCGCCGTTGGCGCCGCTGCCCGCCAATCCGGCCCTGCCACTCGAAATTGATCTCGCCCAGGCGAAGAAATTGGATCTCATAATCGACGACGGCTCGGTTCTACGGCCCGCCGCCGGTCCGCCGACCAAGACCACCACCGTCGAGCGCGGCGCCAAGAGCGCATTTGCGACACTCAAACGCGGCAATCCCCTAAGCCTTGGCCTGATCAACCGCACCAATACGGTCCAAAGCCTGCATCTGCACGGCCACCACCTGCGCATTCTGCACCCGCTCGACGATGGTTGGGAACCGTATTGGCGCGACACTTTGCTGATCGTGCCGGGCAAGACGGCACGGGTCGCTTTCCTTGCCGACAACCCCGGCAAATGGCTGGTCGAGGCGCGTGGCCTTGGCTCAACACTCACTTCCGCCAGCGGCTGGTACGAAGTGGCGTGAGAACTCAGGCGTCGCCCGGCCCGGGCATCGCATAGCGCGCCAGCACCTTGGGAAGTTGCTGCGGCAGGTCTTCGGCAATCAAGCCCGGCCCGAATTGGGCGGCCGCGGCGGCGTGCAGATAAGCGGCGGCAGCGGCTGCCTCGAAGGGCAGCATGGCCTGGGCGACCAGCCCGCAGACAATGCCGGCGAGGACATCGCCGGCGCCGGCGGTCGCCAGATAGGCGGGCGCCGCCTCGAGTATGGCAGCCCGACCGTCGGGATTGGCGATAACGGTATCGGCTCCCTTCAAAATTACGAGCGCGCCGCTACGCTGAGCCGCGGCCCGGGCCCGCGCGAGTTTCGATGGGGCGGCAGCGACCGCCGGTTCGGCCGTAAACAGCCGATCGAACTCGCCCTCGTGCGGGGTCAGGATCACCGGCCCGGGCGCTGCGGCAATCAGGGCGGCGAGCCCCGCAAGCCTGCCGGCATAACTGGTCAGCGCATCGGCATCGAGGACGGCGGCCCGATAATGAGCGGCGGGCGCCAAGGCCGCCGCCACCAGCGCTCGCGTCGGTTCGCCGAGGCCAAGTCCCGGACCGAGCAAAATCGCACTGATGCGCCGATCTTCGAGGAGGCGGCCTAGCTCGCCGGGGCCGTCGACCCCTGTCAACATGACCGCAGTCAGATGCGCGGCATTGACGCCAAGCGCCTCGCTCGGCGAAGCAACAGTGACCAGGCCGCTTCCCGCGCGCAGCGCCGCAACAGCGGCAAGTCGCGCCGCCCCGGTCGAGGTCGGCCCGCCGCTTACCACCAGGGCATGGCCGCGGTCATATTTGTGGCCCATCGCCGAGGGTTGCGGCAGGCGATGACGCCACAACAGCGGGCTTGCCGCAAAAGTCGCCGGCCCAATCGTGGCAAGAACGGTCTCGCCAATGCCGATGTCGGCGACTTCCACACGACCGCACAACAGCCGCCCCGGCAAAAGCAAATGGCCGGTCTTGCGGCGGAAGAAGGTTACCGTCGCGTCGGCCTCGACAACCGCCTCGCCCAAAATCTTGCCGCTGCTGGCGTCGAGCCCAGAGGGAACGTCGACTGCGATAATCGGACCCGGCGCCGCATTCATGCGGGCCACGGCTTCGGCGGCCGCGCCGCCGAGCGGCCGAGCGAGGCCGGTGCCGAATAGCGCATCGACGACCAGGCTGTCGTCGATCGGCAAATCGGCAAGTGTCACAAAGGGGCCGCCGTAACGCTCGGCGGCAATCCGCGCATCGCCGGCAAGCCCGGCCGCCGGCGCCAGCAACCCGACCTTGACGTCGACACCTTCGTCCCGCAACAAACGCGCCGCAACCAGGCCGTCGCCGCCATTATTGCCGGGGCCGCAGAATAGCGCGACCGGGCCGGCGCCAAAGGCGGCTGTGGTGGCCTGGGCGTCGAGCACGCTGCGGGCGACCGCCGCACCCGCCGCCTCCATCAGGGCCAGCGACGGTGTGCCGGCAGCGACCGCCAGGCGGTCGGCTTGCGCCATTTCGGCGGCGCTTAGAATGGCCGCCGCATAGGGCGACGGAAGGTTCGAACGGCGGCGCATGCGCCATCCTGGCCAAATCGACGGGCGGTGGCAAATGCGCATTGCTTGGGCAAATTGCCGATGACCACGTCAGTTCGCCGGTTCCAAACTGGGCAATGGCCATTTTCAGGCAGCTGCCTGGCCGCGAACGCCGCCATTTTGGGCATGGCGCGTTGGCACGCGAGGTGCTAAGCAGCCGCTGGTTCAAACCGGCCTGGCCGACCTGCCGCGCCCTTGGACAAGTGGGAGCGTCGGAAGCGCATGAAAAAGATCGAGGCGATCATCAAGCCCTTCAAGCTCGACGAAGTGAAAGAAGCCCTGCAGGAAATCGGCCTGCAGGGCATCACGGTGACCGAAGCTAAGGGATTTGGCCGCCAGAAAGGGCACACGGAACTTTATCGTGGCGCCGAATACGTGGTCGATTTCCTGCCGAAGGTCAAAATCGAGATCGTTCTGGCCGACGAGGCTGTCGAGCGGGCCGTGGAGACCATCCGCGGCGCGGCGCAGACCGGCCGCATCGGCGATGGCAAGATTTTTGTATCAAACATTGAAGGCGCGGTGCGCATCAGGACTGGCGAAACCGGTCTCGACGCGATCTGAGCCTCCCACAATGGCCGGCGTTCAGCTGGGGGCCGACTCAACCATTGGGATTGACTTCAAGACAAGAGAGGCATGCACATGAAGACCGCCAAGGACGTCCTCAAGGCGATCAAGGACAATGACGTCAAATATGTAGACTTTCGTTTCACCGATCCGCGCGGCAAGTGGCAGCATGTCACTTTCGACATCGGCCTCGTCGATGAGGATGCCTTTGCCGAGGGTCTCATGTTTGACGGTTCCTCGATTTCCGGCTGGAAGGCGATCGACGAATCCGACATGACCCTTATGCCCGATCCGGCGACGGCCTGCATGGACCCGTTCTTTGCCGCATCGACCATGTCGGTCGTCTGCGACATTCTCGAGCCGATGACCGGCGAGCCCTATGGCCGCGACCCGCGCAGCATGGCCAAGAAGGCCGAGGCCTATTTGAAGTCGACTGGGCTGGGCGACACGATTTTTGTCGGCCCCGAGGCCGAATTCTTCGTCTTCGACGACGTCCGCTTCAAGGCCGATCCCTACAATACCGGTTTCGTGCTCAATTCGATCGAATTGCCGAGCAACATGGACACCACCTACGAAGGCGGCAACCTTGGCCATCGGGTGCGCACCAAGGGCGGCTATTTCCCGGTGCCGCCACAGGATTCGGCCCAGGACATGCGCGGCGAAATGCTCGCTGCCATGGCCGCGATGGGCGTCAAAGTCGAAAAGCACCATCATGAGGTCGCCTCCGCCCAGCATGAGCTCGGGATGAAGTTCGACACCCTGGTCCACATGGCTGACCACATGCAGATTTACAAATACTGCATCCATCAGGTCGCCCAGAGCTATGGCAAAACCGCGACCTTCATGCCGAAGCCGGTGTTCGGCGACAATGGCTCGGGCATGCATGTTCACCAGTCGATCTGGAAAGGTGGCAAGCCGGTGTTTGCCGGCAACAAATATGCCGATCTTAGCCAGGAGTGCCTCTATTATATCGGCGGCATCATCAAACACGCCAAGGCGCTGAACGCCTTCACCAACCCGTCAACCAATTCCTACAAGCGTCTCGTGCCAGGCTACGAGGCGCCGGTTCTGCTCGCCTATTCGGCGCGCAATCGTTCGGCCTCCTGCCGGATCCCCTATACGTCCAACCCCAAGGCAAAGCGCGTCGAGGTGCGCTTCCCCGACCCGGCGGCCAATCCCTATCTTGCCTTTGCTGCCATGCTGATGGCCGGTCTCGACGGCATCCAGAACAAAGTCGATCCGGGTGCCGCAATGGACAAGGACCTTTACGATCTTCCGCCCAAGGAATTGAAAAAGATTCCGACCGTTTGCGGTTCACTCCGCGAGGCCCTCGCCAATCTCGACAAGGACCGCGCTTTCCTCAAGGTCGGCGGTGTCTTCAACGACGATTTCATCGATGCCTTCGTCGAATTGAAGATGGCCGAAGTGATGCGCTTCGAAATGACCCCACATCCCGTCGAATTCGACATGTATTATTCGTGCTGACCAGCCGGTCGGGGTCCCGCCAGGATCCCGGCAGCGGCCGCCGCCCTCGCACCATTTGACTTCGCAGCTCATCCAACCGGCCGAAGCCATGCTTCGGCCGGTTTTTTGGGGCCGCTCGGCTTTCGTGATGCGCCGGCTTCGATTTTGAGAGTCGAAGGCCGGGCCGATGCCATATATGTGCGGTAAGCTTTGCAAATCACGGAGCTCCAAGCAGCCATGGCAAGACAACGCGATCTGTTCGGTTCAGCAGCCCGCGCGCAGGTCCCTCAGGCCGCCCAGAGAGGGGCGCCAACCGGTCCAGTTGAGCGCGAGGCGGCAAACCATTATACTGCGGCTTCGATCGAGGTGCTCGAAGGGCTCGAGCCGGTCCGCCGGCGACCCGGCATGTATATCGGCGGCACCGACGAGACGGCGCTCCACCATTTATTCGCCGAGGTCATCGACAATGCGATGGACGAGGCAGTCGCCGGCTACGCGACCTTCATCGACGTCGAATTGGAAGCCTCCGGCTTTCTGACAGTAACTGACAACGGCCGTGGGATCCCAGTCGGACCGCATCCGAAATTTCCGTCGAAATCTGGTCTCGAAGTCGTGCTGACGATGCTGCATGCCGGCGGAAAATTCGATTCCGGCGCCTATCAGACCTCCGGCGGCCTGCACGGCGTCGGCATTTCGGTGGTCAATGCGCTGTCAGAACGGCTTGAGGTCGAGGTGGCGCAGGAGCGGGTCTTGTACCGGCAGGTTTTCGAGCGCGGCCATGCACTCGGACCGCTCGAGACGCTCGGCAAGACCGCCAATCGCCGCGGCACCAAGGTTCGCTTCAAGCCCGATCCCGCAATCTTCGGCAAGACGCTGCGCTTTCGCCCGGCTCAACTCTTCAAGATGGCCCGTTCCAAGGCCTATCTGTTCGGCGGCATCGAGATCCGTTGGCGCTGCGCAGCGGTACTTCTCGATCAATCCTCGCCGGTACCGAGCGAGGCGATTTTCCGCTTTCCCGGCGGTCTCAAGGATTATCTTGCCGGCGAAATCCAGGATCGCGATGTCGTCTGCGAGCCGATCTTCACCGGCAAGTCCGACCGCCCCGGCGGCCATGGCTCGCTTGAATGGGCGGTGACTTGGCTCGCCGCCGATGACGGGTTCGTGAATTCCTATTGCAACACGATCCCAACCGCGGACGGGGGCACCCATGAGGCAGGCCTGCGGGCAGCCCTGCTGCGCGGGCTCAAGGACCATGCCGAGCGGATTGGCCAGGCCAAACGCGCCGGCATTCTGACCAGCGACGATGTCATGGTCAGCTGTGCCGCGATGATTTCGGTGTTCATCCGCGAGCCGGAATTCCAGGGACAGAGCAAAGGTCGGCTGATGAGCCAGGAGGCAAGCCGGCTCGTCGAGACGACGCTGCGCGATGCCTTCGACCATTGGCTGGCCGCCGCGCCCTCGCAGGCCACCCGGCTTCTCGATTTTACGGTCGAGCGGGCCGAGGAACGGCAGCGCCGCCGGGCCGAGCGCGACGTCGCCCGCAAGACGGCGGTGCGCAAGCTGCGGTTGCCGGGCAAGCTCGCCGATTGCTCGAACACATCCGCGCAAGATTCCGAATTGTTTATTGTCGAGGGCGATTTCGGCCGGCGGCTCGGCCAAACAGGCTCGCGACCGGTCGTTCCAGGCAGTGCTGCCACTGCGCGGCAAAATCCTCAATGTCGCCAACGCGACACGCGACAAAATGACCGGCAACCAGCAGCTGAGCGACCTGATTTTCGGCGCTCGGCGCTGGCACCGGCGCCCATTACAAGGACGACGATCTGCGCTACGAAAAAATCGTGATTATGACCGACGCCGACGTGGACGGTGCCCATATCGCTTCGCTGCTGATCACCTTCTTTTACCGCGAAATGCCGAAACTGATCGAAGCGGGGCGCCTCTATCTCGCCGTGCCGCCTTTGTTCAAGCTGACTTAGGGAGCCAAGACCGTCTATGCCAGAGATGAGCCGCATCGCGCCGAGCTCGTCCGCACCGTCCTGACCGGCAAGGGCAAGATCGAGGTCAGCCGGTTCAAGGGTCTCGGCGAAATGACCGCGCCGCAGCTCAAGGAAACCACCATGGCAAAGGGTCAGCGGACCCTTTTGCGTGTCGTCCTTGGACCCGATGACAAGCCGGCAGTCGCCGAGGCGGTCGAGCGGCTGATGGGCAACCGGCCAGAATCGCGCTTCGCCTTCATCCAGGCGCGGGCGGCTTTTGCCGCAGAATTGGTCGACCTTTGACAGAGGCCGCGGGTTTTGCTACGAGCTTTGTGCTGCAGTGCAGCAAAAGAAAATAGGGCATGATGAACCAGATACGCAGCTACAACAAAACGGCTATTGTCCTGCATTGGCTGATGGCGGCTTTGATCGGCGCGGTCGCGGTGCTCGGCCTTGCCTTCGACCAGATGACGCGCGAGGCAAAGCCGTTCTGGCTCAATCTCCACGCCGTTCTCGGTCTTGCCATTTTGCTGCTGGTTGCCATGCGTCTCATCTGGCGCTGGCGACGGCCGCCACCGCCGCATCCGCTGCCGAAACTGGCCGAGGCCCTTTCCGGACTCGCCCACGCCGCGCTTTACGGCCTGATGGGGCTCGTGCCTCTGTTCGGCCTTGCCGCTCTGTTCGCGCGCGGCCGCGGCATCGATTTCTGGCTGTTCAGCCTAGTATCGCCGCTGGCGCGCAACCGTGACCTCAGCCGCGCAATGCTGAACGGCCATGCGTTTTTCGCCTATGCGTTGCTCGCTGTCGCGGCGCTGCATATTGCCGCAGCGCTGTACCATCAATTTGTCCTCGGCGACGGTTTGCTTGCCCGGATGGTGCCTGGCCGCGACCTTTCCGGCCCCTCGCGCAAGGCGGCGTGAACCCGTTCTTAACCATGATCGGGGATCCTGTGGGCGCAGATCAGCTCACGGGGTCAGGTCGATGGATCGAAAACTTCGGGACTTTGCCGCTAGCAGGCGTGGCTCGGCGGTACAGAAATTTTCGCTCGCGGCCGGCGCGATCGCCTTTTCAGCCATTGTCGCGACCCATTTCCTGGCGAGTTGGACCAGGTCCAACCAGACCGCGACCCTGAGTGCCCTGCAGCCGGCGCACGGCGCCCGGGCGACCCGGGTCATCCGGCCGGGCACGGACGACGTTGATTTCGGTCCGACCGGCGCAATCGCCCGGTCGGTGACGCTCGACCCGTGCACCGGCAAGGAAAAGTAATCGGCTAACCGCCGGCTGGCCGGTAAATTCATTGACTTGACACAGAATCGGACTACATCAAAGCGGCGGTGCTAAAGCGACCCCGCGCGTTCGCTGCCCCCTGTCCCGTTCGGGACCCCTTCCTTCAACAACGCGCCGAGCGAGGCGGCCGGCAGCTGTCGGTGGCCCGCCAAAGGCAAAAAATCATATGACATTTTCCACTCTCGGCCTGAGCGACAAGGTCCTTCAGGCCGTCGTATCGGCCGGCTATTCGACGCCGACCCCGATCCAGGCGCAGGCGATCCCGCAAGCGCTCGCCGGCCGCGATATTCTTGGCATAGCCCAGACCGGAACCGGTAAGACCGCCGCTTTCACCTTGCCGATGCTGTGCCGGCTCGAACAGGGGCGCGCCCGAGCCCGGATGCCGCGCACGCTCATTCTCGAGCCGACCCGTGAACTTGCCGCCCAAGTCGAAGATGCCTTCATCAAATATGGCGTCAATCACAAGCTCAGCGTTGCGCTGTTGATCGGCGGCGTCGCCATGGGCGATCAGGAAGCCAAAATCATGCGCGGCGTCGACGTGCTGATTGCGACGCCCGGCCGCCTGCTCGATTTTTTCGAGCGCGGCAAACTGCTGCTGAACGGCATCGAGATCCTGGTCATCGATGAGGCCGACCGCATGCTCGACATGGGCTTCATCCCCGACATCGAGCGGATCTGCAAGCTGGTGCCATTCACCCGGCAGACGCTGTTCTTCTCTGCCACCATGCCGCCCGAGATCATCAGACTTACCGAGGCCTTCCTGCACACGCCCGTGCGCATCGAAGTGGCACGTGCCGCCTCGACGGCAACGACAATTGCCCAATCGCAAGTGAACACGCCAGGCGGCCCGGCCAAGCGCGAGACCCTGCGCCGCCTGATCCGCGAAGCCGCCGATTTCCGTAACGCCATTATCTTCTGCAACCGTAAGCGCGACGTCGCAGTCCTGCACAAATCGCTGGTCTCGCATGGTTTTGCGGCCGGCGCTCTGCACGGCGACATGGATCAATACGCGCGCATGGCCTCGCTCGAAGCCTTCAAGGCCGGCGAAGTCAATTTGCTCGTCTGTTCGGACGTCGCAGCCCGCGGCCTCGATATTCCTGATGTCAGCCACGTCTTCAATTTTGATGTGCCGACCCACAGCGAGGATTACGTGCATCGGATCGGCCGGACCGGCCGGGCCGGCAAGTCCGGCATCGCCATCACCCTGGTGACCCGCGAGGACGGCAAGTACATGGAGGGGATCGAATCGCTGATCCGAAGGAAGATCGAACACACAGGCGGCGCCGATTTTGACGACGCCGGCCGCGCGCCCGAGCCCCGCGCGCAAGCGCGCGGCCGCGGCGGCAGCCGCCGCCCATCGCACAGAACTGAGCGGGCACCGTCGCGCCCGAGGACCGAAGTCGAGGCCCGCCGCCCAGCGAGAGATCAGGCCGACCGACCACGCCCCGCCCTGCGTCAGCCTGCCGAAGAGCATCGGCCGCGCGAACTTCAGGCGGCGCGCCCGCCGCGCGGCGACGACAGCGAGGCGCCAGTCATCGGCCTCGGCGACCACGTGCCGTCGTTCCTGCTGCGTCCGATCAAGCTGAAGCCGCTGAAAGCGGTCGAGGAATAGTCTAGCCGTCGGCCAATTGCTCAGCAGCGGCAGGCGTGATCGCCACCAATTCGCCGCAGCCGCAGGCCGCCGTCTGATTGGGGTTGCGGAAGACGAAGCCCGAGGCCAACTTGTCGGCCGTGAAGTCCATCTCCGTTCCCAATAGGAAGAGAACGGCCTTGGCATCGATCAAGACTTTGACGCCCTGATCCTCGACGACCTCGTCGAATGTCTCAATTCGTTCGGCCCATTCCATGGTGTAGGACATGCCGGCACAACCGCCATTCTTGACGCCGACCCGAAGACCGACCACTGGCCGGTCGTTCGATGCCATGATCTCGCGTACCCGCGCCGCCGCGGCCGCCGATAACGACATGATTTTCGGCTTCGCTCTTCGGCCTTCCATGGCACCCTCCGGTTTCGCCGGGATCAGCCCACACCCTCGCCTGGACACGATCACCCCTAGTATGTAGCCATTGCGCCGGCGGAGGGAAGGGGAAATCGGGAGGCAAATCTGTTCAGCATCGTGATTCCGACCAAGGACCGCCCGCATTTGCTGCAACGAGCCATGCGATCGGCCCTGGCCCAGCGTTTCGAAGCCTACGAGATCGTCGTCGTTGACGATGGTACCGGCGCCGGGGCGGCGTTTGCCGCGGGGCTGAACTCGCCCCGTGTCAGCAGCTTCCTGTCCGGCGGCGCCGGCCAGGTTCCCGCCCGCAACTTAGCCGTCCGCCAGTCCCGCGGCCAATGGATCGCTTGTCTCGACGATGACGATTGGTGGCCGAATTCAGGCCACCTCGACGCGCTTGCCGCCCGATTGCGCGAGGGCCCTTGTCTCGCCTATGCGTCGGGCGAATTGGTCCTCGAGGCCGACGATCTGACGGCGATCGAGACTTTGCCGTTCGCGGCCGACGCCGGCGCCCTTGCGACCGACAATCGCCTTCTGGTTCCAGCGATCGCCTATCCGCGCGCCCTGCACGAACGGCTCGGCGGCTATGATGAGACCCTGCCCTATTACTGGGATTGGGACTGGTATCTGCGGCTGCGCGCTGCCGGTATCCCGTTCAAACCGGCGCCCGGCGGCGGTGCCTGCGTCAGCGTCCGCCCTGACAGCGTCTCGAGCCAGGCGCATGCCGCCCTGCGGCAGGCCGATCTTGCCCGGCTCGTCGCCAAACACGGTCTCGAAGGGATCAGCCTCAAGAACCATCTCGGCATTGCCCGCAGCGAGACGGCCGTCTAGGCCTACCACATGTCGAGGGCGACACGGGCCTCGTCCGACATTCGGCTCTGATCCCAGGGCGGATCGAAGACCATGTTAACCTTGACCGAAGCGATGCCGGGAACGGCGGCAACGGCAGTCTCGACCCAACCCGGCATTTCACCGGCAACCGGACAGGCCGGCGCTGTCAGCGTCATATCGATGAGAACCTGACGATCGTCATCGATATGGATCTTGTAGATCAGGCCCAATTCATAGATGTCGGCGGGAATTTCGGGGTCATAGACGCTTTTTAGGGCGGCGATAATATCGTCGGTCAGCCGGTCGAGTTCGTCCGGCGGAATGGCGGCGGCAAGCGCGAGATCCGGCCGGTTCGGCTGGAATTCCGAGCTTTGGGTCACGCTTTGCGTCACAGCTTCCCTCCGTTGGGCATCATTCGGCGAAAATGGATTCCGCCCTGATCAGGGCTTCGGTCAAGCTGTCGATTTCCTCAAACGTATTATACATGGCAAACGACGCCCGGCAGGTCGAATTCGTCCCGAATCAATTCAATAGCGGCATCGCACAATGGGTCCCGGCGCGCACCGCTATGCCGAGCCGGTCGATGACGGTGGCAACGTCATGGGCATGAGCATTCTTGAATTCGAACGACACGATCGGGCCCTTATCCGGGGCCCGGCCCAGAATGCGCAACGCATTGAGCCGGCCGAGCCGTTCGCCGGCATAGGCAGTCAGGCGCGCCTCATGGGCTCGGATCTGCCCGCGACCGACCCGCTCGACATAATCGAGCGCCGCACCAAGACCGATCGCCTGGACGATCGGCGGGGTTCCGGCCTCGAAACGGTGTGGCGGCTGGTTGTAGGTGACGCCCTGCGTGGTCACCGTTTCGATCATTTCGCCGCCGCCCATGTAGGGCGGCATGCGCTCGAGCCAGGTCCGCTTGCCGTAAAGCACCCCGATACCAGTCGGACCATAGAGCTTGTGGCCGGTCAGGACGTAGAAGTCGGCATCGAGATCGACCACGTCGACATCGAGATGGACCGCCGCCTGCGATCCGTCGACGAGTACGGCAATGCCGCGCTCGTGCGCGATGCGCACGACGTCCTTGATCGGGACCACAGTCCCGAGCACGTTCGACATGTGGGTGATGGCGACGATCCTGGTCCGCGGGCTCAATGCCTTCTCGAAGGCCTCGAGCGAAAACAGCCCGTCCTCGTCGACATCGACGAATTTCAAGACGGCGCCGCTGCGCTCACGATGGAAATGCCAGGGGACGATATTGGAATGGTGTTCCATGATCGACAGGACGACCTCGTCGCCAGCGCGAATCTTCAGGGCGCCGAAGGAAGCAGCAACCAGATTGATCGCCTCGGTCGCCGAACGCGTGAAGATGATTTCTTCGCTCGAAGCCGCATTGAGAAAGGCGCGGACCTTTTCCCGCGCTCCCTCAAAGGCCTCGGTCGCAGCGTTGGCGAGAAAATGCAGGCCGCGATGCACATTGGCATATTCGTTTTCGTAGGCGTAGGTCAGCCGGTCCAGAACCTGACGTGGCTTTTGGGCCGAAGCCGCATTGTCGAGATAGACGAGCGGCTTGCCGTAGACCTTGCGGTCCAGGATTGGAAAATCCCGGCGCACCGCGGCAACATCAAAGGTCAAGGCCTCGCGCGCGCTCATTGCCGGCGCCGCAAGAACCAGGCCTGCGCCGCCGCCCCCAAGGCGGCGCGCAGACGCGGATCGGCAACCCTCTCGATTGCCTCGGCCGCGAAAGCCTGCAGCAAAAGGGCCTCTGCCTCGGCGTGCGGCAATCCGCGGGCCATCAGGTAGAACAGCTGGTCGGGATCGAGCTGGCCAACGGTCGCGCCGTGCCCGCAGACTACGTCGTCGGCGAAGATCTCGAGCTCCGGCTTATTGTTCATCGCCGCACCTTCGTTGAGGAGCAGCGCCTGGCTCTTCATCACGCCATCGGTTTTCTGGGCACCCGGCTCGACCAGAACCTTGCCCTGGAATACGCCAACCGACTCGTCGGCAAGAACGTGCCTGAAGAACTCGCGGCTCTCGCAATGGCCGGCGGCATGTTCGACAAGCAGCGTGGTGTCGGCGTGCTGGCGCCCCTCAAGCAGGTTGACGCCGGAAAGATGCGCCCGCCCATGCGGCCCCTCAAATCGCACAAACGCCTGGCGGCGCGATATTCCGCCGGCCGCAACCAGGGCAAAGGATGAAAAATCGGCCTTTGCCGAGAGGCGCACCAGCAGGCTCGACAGGCTGAGAGAAGCAGGATTGTCGAGGATCACCCGCGTCACATGCGCAAGGCGCGCCTCCTCGGCGAGACGAACGGTCAGCACCTGGTTGCGCTGGTGGGCACCGGCGCGGTGCGCGTGCAGCGTCTCGACAAGGCTGAGCGAGGCGCGAGCGCCAACTCTGACCACAACGCGTGGATAGATCGCATGGTCGGCGCCATCGCCGACGATCGAAATCAGATGTAAAGGTCGCTCGATTTGGGCATCAGCGGCCACGTCGATGACGCAGCCGCCGCCGACAAGGGCAAGATTGAGCGCCAGCGCCGGATCGTCGCCAATGCCGAGCAAATCCGCCGCCGCCGCCTGGTCGAGGCCTTCGAGTGCATCGGCAAGGCTGCGCACGCTGAGGCCTGGCGCCAGCAAATCGAGATCCGATGCCGCGGCGATGAAGCGGCCATCGAAGAGGAACAGGCGCGGTTCGGCGCGGGCGGGTCGGTTCGGTCTCTCCTGCGTTGTTAGCGTCGCAATCGCGGCAGCGGCCGGCGGGGGCGCCGGGGCAGCGGCCTGCGTCATCATTTGACGCAAATCAGTATAATGCCAGGCCTCGACACGCCGGTTCGGCAGTCCCACCCGCTCGAATTGGTCGAAGGCGTTGCGGCGCAGCCGGTCAAGTGCGGGGCTACCTAATCCGGCAGCCCGCGCCTCGGCAAAATGTTGGCCGAGGGTAGTCTCGGCGACGGTCCTGGTCAGGCGAAGCGGTGCGTTCATGACGGTCATGCCGCATCGGCGACGTAGTTGCGGTAGCCGTCGCGTTCGAGTTCGCGGGCGAGTTCGGCACCTCCGGAAGCGACGATTTTGCCCTTGGCCATGATGTGGACCCGGTCGGGGACAATATGGTCGAGCAACCGTTGGTAATGGGTAATAACCAGAAAACCACGTTCCTTGCCTCGCAGCGCATTGACGCCCGCCGCGACGATCCGCAGAGCATCGATGTCGAGACCGGAATTGGTCTCGTCGAGGATCGCCAATTGCGGCTCCAGCAGCGCCATTTGCAGAATTTCCATGCGTTTCTTCTCGCCACCCGAAAAGCCAACGTTGAGCGCCCGCTTGAGCATCTCCTGATCGATGCCGAGCTGGCTCGCCGTCGCCCGCACACGGCGCAGGAATTCCGGCGTCGCGATCTCTGGCTCGCCGCGCCGCTTGCGCTGCGCGTTGATCGCCGCCTTGAGGAAGGTCATCGTCGCAACGCCAGGGATCTCCAGCGGATATTGGAAGGCGAGGAACAAGCCGCGGCTTGCCCGCTCATCCGGCGTAAGGCCGAGTATAGCTTCGCCATTGAGGTGAATCTCGCCTTGCGTGACGACATAATCGGTGCGCCCGGCAATGACATAGGAGAGCGTCGACTTGCCGGATCCGTTGGGGCCCATGATCGCCGCCACCTCGCCGGCATCGACCGACAGCGACAGGCCGTCGATGATCTTCTTGCCGTCGATTTCGACATGGAGGTTGTTGATGTCAAGCATGTGTGGACTTTCTCGATCTTAATCGGTCTTGCGGCCAGCCTGGCTAGCCGACGCTGCCTTCGAGGGAAATGGCGATCAGCTTTTGCGCCTCGACCGCAAACTCCATCGGCAATTGCTGGAGCACGTCGCGGACGAATCCGTTGACGATCAGCGCGACAGCGCTCTCCGGATCGAGGCCGCGCTGCAGGCAATAGAACAGCTGGTCTTCCGAAATTTTTGACGTTGTCGCCTCGTGCTCGAACAGGCTAGAGGCATTTTTCGATTCGATGTAGGGCACTGTATGAGCGCCGCAATGCGGACCGATCAACAGCGAGTCGCAATTGGTGAAATTGCGGGCGCCGCTCGCCTTGCGGTGCGCCGAAACCAGGCCGCGATAGGTATTGCTGGAACGGCCGGCGGCAATGCCCTTGGAAATGATCCGGCTCGTCGAATTGCGGCCGAGATGGATCATTTTGGTGCCGCTGTCGACCTGTTGGCGACCATTCGATATTGCGATCGAATAGAATTCCCCGCGCGAGCGCTCGCCGCGTAGGATGCAGGATGGATATTTCCAAGTGATGGCCGACCCGGTCTCGACCTGGGTCCAGGAGATTTTCGAATTGTCGCCGCGGCAATCGCCGCGCTTGGTGACGAAATTATAGATGCCGCCTCGACCCTCAGCATCCCCGGGATACCAGTTCTGCACGGTCGAATATTTGATCTCGGCATCGTCAAGGGCGACCAGTTCGACCACCGCCGCGTGCAATTGCGCCTCGTCGCGCTGCGGCGCCGTGCAACCCTCGAGATAGCTGACATAGGCGCCCTTGTCGGCGATGATCAACGTGCGCTCGAACTGTCCGGTCTTGCGTTCGTTGATCCGGAAATAGGTCGATAATTCCATCGGACAGCGGACGCCGGGCGGCACATAGACGAAGGAGCCGTCGGTAAAGACCGCCGAATTGAGCGTTGCGTAGAAATTGTCGGTGACCGGCACTACCGTGCCCAGATATCTGCGGACGAGTTCGGGATGCGCATGTACCGCCTCGGAAATCGGACAGAAAATGACCCCCGCCTTGGCCAATTCCTCCTTGAAAGTCGTCACCACCGAAACCGAATCGAAGACCGCATCCACCGCGACGCGTGACACGCCCGCCAGAACCTCCTGTTCGCGCAGCGGAATGCCGAGCTTCTCATAGGTTCTGAGTAGTTCCGGATCGACTTCGGCGAGCGATTTCGGCCCGGGGCTCGACTTTGGCGCGGCATAATAATGCAGATCCTGGAAATCGATCGGCGGGTAGACCACTCTGGCCCAGTCCGGCACCTGCATAGTCTGCCAGCGATGATAGGCATCGAGCCGCCATTCCGTCATCCAGAGCGGTTCGGCCTTCTTGGCGGATATGAACCGGATGATGTCGTCGTTAAGCCCCTTCGGGGCGAGGTCGGATTCGATATCGGTGACAAACCCGTATTTATATTCGCTGACGTCGATCGCCTTGACCTGCGCCACCGTCTCCTGAACGGCTGCCATTCTTCACTCCTCACCCTTGCGGTTTCAAGGACCGCCGGTTTCGGCTCTACCCCGGGAACGAGAGTTCCCGTCAAATCCACGCGGCCTCAGGCCGCCGACCGTCGACGCGCCCGCACTAGGAAATCCCGGAGCGCTTCGGAAAATCGCATCACATCGGCCATCGTCGACGAATAGCCCAAACTTAACCTTATCGCACCCGCCGCCAGCTTCGGCTCAACACCCATCGCATCGAGTACATGCGAACGGCGCACCTTGCCTGACGAGCAGGCCGAACCCGATGACACGGCAAGTCCGGCAAGATCAAGGGCAATCAGAAAAGTTTCGGCGCTGATGCCCGGAACAGCAAAGGCCGATGTATTGGCAAGCCGCGGCGCCGGCGCCCCAAAAATGACCGCATCAGGGGCCAACCGCAACAGCGCCGCTTCGGCGGCTTCGCGCAGCGCGCGTAAGCGGTCCACTTCGGCCACATCGGGCCGGCTTTCGAGCGCCGCCGCTCCGAAGCCGGCGAGCGCCGCGATATTCTCGGTTCCCGCCCGCGCCCCACCTTCCTGGCCGCCGCCCTTAATCAGCGGCGCGTCAATCCGCAGGTCCGGCCTCGTCAGCACCAGGGCCCCGGCACCTTTCGGGCCGCCCAGCTTGTGCGCCGAAAGGGCGAGCATATCGGCGCCAAAGGCGCCGACGTCGCAATCCATCCGACCAAAGGCCTGAACCGCATCGCATACGAGAAGCCCGCCATGCGCATGCACAAGAGTGGCGGCTTCGGCGACCGGCTGCAAAACCCCGGTTTCGTTATTGGCCGCCTGCAGCGCGAGCATGATTCGTGCGCCGGCGAGACTATCCAGAATCCGCCCGAGCGACACAAGATCAATTCGGCCATCGGCCAGCACCGCTACACGCTCCACCTTGTCTTGCGCAAAGCGGTGTCCGGCCAGCACGCACACGTGTTCACTGGCACCGACCAGCAATCGATCGACCGGGCCCGGGGCACCCGGTTCGCCAATCTGCGGTGTCAGAGCCAGATTCATGGCCTCGGTGCCACCGGAGGTAAAGATCACAGCGCTCGCCGGCACCCCAAGGAAACCGGCAACTTGTTCGCGCGCGGTGTCGATCGCCAGCCTCGCCGCCCGTCCTTCCGCATGAACGCTCGAGGCATTGCCTGGCAGGTCGAAGGCGGCAAGCATCGCCTGACGCGCGGCCGGGCGCAGCGGCGCCGTCGCGTTGAAGTCGAGATAGCTGCGCGCCTGCAAACCCATGGTCCTGCTCGGAACCCTAGCCACACTTTGCAACGAGAAGTCTTGCCTGCGCCGGCCCCTTATGTGCTAGAAGCCCCAATCTGCCGGGTTCCCGCACACGGCCTTCAGGTCTCTCGCGGCCTAGTAGTTAGAATAATTCTAACGCCATTCTGGGGCGTTGCCCAACAACCGTCAAGGGTTGCAAGCCAATTGCGATGGGTTCGGGGAGAAAAGAAGTCCGCGGCGCCATTTCCATGGAGACAGAATGCCTGAGGTAATCTTTACCGGCCCGGCCGGGCGGCTCGAAGGGCGATTCCATCCAGCCAAGCAGCGCGGCTCGCCGATCGCGATCATTCTGCATCCGCATCCCCAATTCGGCGGGACGATGAACAATCAGATCGTCTATAATCTCTATTATGCCTTTGCTGAGCGCGGCTTTTCGGTGCTGCGTTTCAATTTTCGCGGGGTCGGCCGCAGCCAGGGCAATTTCGATCACGGCCAGGGCGAGTTGTCGGACGCTGCTGCCGCGCTGGACTGGGTCCAAACGATCAATCCGGAGGCGCGGGCCTGCTGGATCGCCGGCGTCTCATTCGGCGCTTGGATCGGCATGCAATTGCTGATGCGGCGCCCGGAAATCGAGGGTTTCATATCGATTGCCCCGCCGGCCAATCGATTCGATTTTTCGTTCCTTGCTCCCTGCCCGTCCTCGGGTCTGTTCGTGCACGGCGATCAAGATCGGGTCGCGCCCCTCAAGGAGGTGATGGGCCTGATCGAAAAGCTCAAGACTCAAAAGGGCATCATGATCGAGCACGCGGTCATTGCTGGGGCCAACCATTTCTTCGAGAATTGCGGGGAAGATCTTATCGGGGAAGTCGGCACCTATCTCGATAGGAGGCTCGGTCAACCGGCCCGGGTTCCGGTCTCGGCCAAGCGCGGGCGTACCTCATAGCCCCAAATAGGTGAGAAAAGGCGGCAGGGTCGAAGCGGACCTGTCGAAGCCCGTCAGTTCCGCTATGGGTGACATCGATGCCGTGCTTCGAGTTGCCGCGGATCAGGCCGATCGCGCCGAACTCTGCCTTGTCCTCTCCGACTAGGGCTCATCCCGGCTACAGCACAGTTGCCAGTCGCGCCGCTTGCCCGTAAAGAACGGCGCCAAGTCGAGGATGCCGATGAGCGCTGCAACCCCGCCCAAATCTGACTTTTTGCAGGTTCTGACCGAGCGCGGCTATGTCCAGGATTGCTCGGACCTCTCCGGTCTCGACGCTTTAGCCCAGTCCGGCGGGCTTGCCGCCTATATCGGGTTTGACTGCACTGCCCCTTCGCTGCATGTCGGCAGCCTGATCCAGATCATGCTGCTCTACTGGCTGCAGCAGACCGGCGGCCGGCCGGTGCCGCTGATGGGGGGCGGGACGACCCGGGTCGGCGACCCTTCCGGCAAAGACGAGACACGCCGGCTCTTGAGCCTGGAGCAGATCGAGGCCAATAAGCAGGGGATCCGGCAAGTTTTCGGCCGGTTCCTGCGGTTTGGCGACGGCCCGAACGATGCGATAATGCCCGATAATGCCGAATGGTTGAGCCAGCTCAACTATATCGACTTCCTGCGCGACGTCGGCCGGCATTTTTCGATTAATCGCATGCTGTCGATGGATTCGGTGAAGCTGCGGCTCGAGCGGGACCAGGAACTATCCTTCATCGAATTCAATTACATGTGCCTGCAAGCCTATGATTTTGTCGAACTTCACCGCCGCTACGGCTGCCACGTGCAGATGGGCGGCTCGGATCAATGGGGCAATATTGTCGTTGGCATCGACCTCGGCCGCCGGATGGGCACCGGCCAGCTCTACGGTCTGACGACGCCGCTTTTGACCACCGCCTCCGGCGCGAAAATGGGCAAGACCGCTGCCGGCGCAATTTGGCTCAACGCCGCCTTGATGTCCGCCTATGATTATTGGCAATTCTGGCGCAACACCGAGGACGCCGACGTCGGCCGGTTTTTGAAATTGTTCACGCTCCTGCCGCTCGCCGAAATCGACCGGCTGGCGAGGCTCGGCGGCGCCGAGATCAACGAAGCCAAAAAGATTCTGGCCAGCGCCGCGACGGCTCTCCTGCACGGGCCAGCCGAGGCGGCGGCGGCCGAGGCGACGGCCCGCAAGACTTTCGAGGCCGGCGAACTCGCCGAAACCCTGCCGACCGTCGAGATCGACGCGGCCGAGCTCGGTCAGGGGCTCGGCGTTCTGAGCGCCTTTGTCGCGGCCGGTCTGGCCGGCTCGAACGGCGAGGCGCGGCGGCAGGCGCAAGGTGGCGGTCTCCGGGTCAACGACCGCCCCGTCACCGACATTCGCGCGACGCTGACTGAAGCCGATCTCGGCACGGCCGGGGTAATCAAATTGTCGCTCGGGCGCAAGCGCCACATCCTGCTGCGGCCGCGCTGATTAGCGCACCACCGGCCCGGCGCTCTGGTCGCCGGGCGCCGGCTGCGCACTATGGACATTGGTGCCGTCGATCGCGCCGAAAATCTTGCGCAGGAACCCCGGCGCAATCGCCGACAGCGGGTTGAACAACAGGGTCGGCGCGCTGGCCGGGCCATTGATCCGGTAATTGACGGCAAACAGGCCTTCGTTCTTGCCGCCGCCAAGCAACATGCCGAAGACCGGGATCTTGGAGAACAGGTTATTGACCTGGTAGGCCGGCACGAATGTGCCGCCGAGATTGACCTTGTCCTGGCCGAAATCGACGCTCCCCTCGACGGTCGCGCCGACCTGGGGTCCCCACATCACGCCATCGCGCAAATCGATGCGGCTGCCGGCGCGCGCGAAGGCGACGCTCAGCTTGGTGAACGGTACGGCGCTCGAATCGACTTTCTGCTGCGGGCCGCCAAACCGGTCGGCACTCTCGCTGCGCTCGGAAAACAGCCGGCGCATTGCCGGTTCGTCCTTGAGCACGAAATCGTGGATCTGCAGGCTGCCTTCGACATGCGCTTCGTCGGGATGCAGGCCCAGGCTGAGCGTGAGGTCGCCACTCTGCATGCGCCGGTAATAGTCGAGGAAGGCGAGCGCGGCACCAGCGTCGGCCGTGGCAATGGCAATTGTCGGGGTGCCGTCGCGCCGGCCGAAGCCGCCGGTGAGACTGGCCCGCGCAAAATGACCCGCCAGCTGCAGCTGCTGGATTTGGCCGGCCTGGCGTGTCAGCTTGAATTCGAAGCCCGATAGAACCTGGCCATTGTTTCCGGTGAGCTGGTTCGCCTTGACGTCGATGTCGATGTCCTTGCCCGGCGCATCCTTGCGGGGAGCTGCGGTGAGGCTTTGCAGGAACGGCCGAGCATCGAAAGTCGTCGCGCGGGCGACCACTTTAAAGCCGTCGCCCGCGACGCCGGCCTCGACCTTCATGTCGTCGCCGGGCGACAACCGCGCCTGGGCGAATTTCGCCTGCACCAGATTGCCGTCCTGGTCGAGCTTAAGCGCGCCATGCAGTAAGATCGCGCCGCTCTCAAAAACGAAAGGATCGAGCACCAATCCGTCCGATTGGGTGATTGACATCTGTGCCTTGGCCGGCCGGCCGGCCGGTTTGACCAGACCCGGCAGCAGTCCGTCCATGCCAGCCTTAGTGAGATCGAGTTCCAGCTGTGGGCGGGCGTCGGCGACATTGCCGAGCGGTAGACTGATCCGCGCGCTGACTGGCCCGCTCACCCCCGCAAAGCCACGTTTGGCCCGCGTTGCCTCGTCGAGAACCAGGCTGAGAACCGCCTCGCCCGGACCATTGGCACTGCGTTTCATTTCGAACGTCGCCGGCAGTCCGAGCAGGCGGCCCTCGCCCTTGGCCTTGAGCCCGGCCCGATCGACACTAAAGCTGAGGGTGCCGGCTTCGAGCCGCTCCGCCCCGACCAGCCGGTCGATCGACAGATTGCTGACATTGGCGCTGACTTTGACCGATGTATCCTGCGGCGCCGCAGGCTTGCCGAGCTTGAGATCGACGCCGAGATGGCCGTCGACCTGACCTTTGATCGACGCCGGTTCGGCCGGCAGGGCGGCATAGGGCTTGATGGCGTCGAGTGTCACCAATTCGGCAACCGTCTCCGCCGCGCCGGCAACATGGACCGATAGAGTGGCCGGCGCCGGCTTTTGGGCGGTATCAACGGTGAAAATCCCCTCGGACAGGCTGAGCCGGTGGCCACCCGAGAGCTCGAGCGCACCATGCGGGGCGACGAAGGTCGCGGCGCGGCCGCTGGCCTGTAGATTGCCCTCTAGCCCAATAACCGGCGGCAGACCCTTCAGCGTCGTCATCCGGCCCTCGGTCAACGTGAATTGCAGCCGCAGCGCATCGTCCGGCGGCGGCTTCTGCGCCCTGACGTCGGCAAGGGTCTTTTCGTCGAAGTCAAGGGCGAGCGACGCGTTGTCGATCATACCGCCATGGATATTGGCAAGAAACCAGGCGCGCAGATCGGCGACGATGAAACTCGGCCACAGCCGGATCGCGGTGACGAGTGGCATTCGCGATCCATGCATGTCGAGTCTCAGCTTCGCGCCGAGATCGGTCGTTGTTACGCCGCCGGCGATTACGATGCCGAGTTCCGGACCGGTGAGTTCGACGCGCTCGATCTCAAGGTGGCGCGCCGCCGGGTCGTAGGTCGCTGTGCCACGCATTCGACTGACAACAATCGGCTTTTCGCCCGGCCGCTCGGCCCCGAACCGGCCATCGTCACCGACAAAGGTCAATTGCCATGCGGTCTCGCTCGGTGCCGGTGGATTGAGCGTGCCGTTCAAAAGGAATTGGGTGTCGCCAGCCGCAATCTGCAGGCTGTCGATATTGATCCGCCGGGCCTCGGGATCAAAGCTCAAAGCACCATTGATCTCGTCGATCATGAAGGGCTCGTGATCTGGATCATCGAGCTGGATATAGCCAGCGCCAAGCAGAATTTTGGCACGTGCGCCGGTAAGCCTGCCTGCGGCCGAAAGGGACGCTGTGAGCTTACCCGAGATCGGCACGTCGGTATCGAGGCCGATATTGCGCAGGCCGGTCGCAATCAGCCATTCGTCGAGCGACAGATCGTGGAATTCGACCTCGACGTCGCGGGCGGCCGCCTGGCGGCCGTGCATCGTCGCCCGCATCGACCAATTGCCATTGGGGCCTGCAGCGCTCGTCGACAGGACGAGTTCGTCATCCTGCGGCCGATCGAACGCGAGGTCGACCCCCTCGAATGTTGTGCTGCGGCCGCTGGCCCGGTTGTCGATGACCAGCCGACCCTTGGCGACGCCAAGCCGCTCGAGTACCCCAAAGGTCGAGTCGGGATCGGCAGCCGCAGCGAAGAGAAAGCCGAGCATGGCCTCCAATTTCGCCACCGGCTGCTGGTCTTGTGCCGCCCCTTCGCCAGGCGCCGCCGCTGTCTTATCGCTGAGCGTCGTTGTCGGTTGATCGACCGGCGGTGCGACGACGGGCTGAGGCAGCGCGAGGGGCGACGGCGTGCCAGTTCCCGCCGAAACGGCCATGCTGCCGTCCGGCATGAGCGACAGCCGCAATTCGAGATTCTGCAGTTCGAGACGCTTTGGCATGACCCGGCCCGTCATCAGCGTCAGAGGATCGACCGACAGCGCAGCCTGCGGTGCCGCCAGAATGGTCCGCCCGGTCACATCTTTCAAAACGATCCCGTCGACCTTGAGCACCGGCCCGTGTTCGCTGTCGGCAATATTCATGGCGCCCAGTTCGACCGCGAAATGTCCGCCGAGCCGCTCGGCCAGCGCCGCCTCGATCCGCTTGCCTAGGCCGCCAATCGGCAATGGCCCCTGCGCGAGGCGCAGCATCAGCAGACCGGCGCCAAACACGCCAATTATAACCAAGGCGAAGGCGCCGCAGCAGGTTCTCAACAGCCAACGCGGCACGATCGGGCGTCGACGCCATTTGATGCACACGCCTGGCGGGCATGCGGCGGCGGCCCGGCCTTGCCAAAGGCGCATCCACACCGTGTCGGTCCGGCCTTCTTGCGCCTCGTTCAATGCGGCGGCGACCTTTCCCTAGACGACCGAACGTGGGTCGCAGCCGAGCTCCGCGCTGGCCAATCCTGTGCCGGTAATTTCACTACGGTTCATTAAATGAACTGGGTACACTTGGCCAGCGGCGATCCGTCGACGGTCCCACGGCGTAGACTCTCGCTGTGAACGCTTATTGAGACGAAAGGAAGGCACTATGGCCAGTATGCCCGCAGTCGGCGACCCCGCCCCGAGTTTCGAATTGCCCGCCGTCCAGGGCAAAGTGGCACTCAAGGCGCTCGCCGGCAAGAAGGTCGTCATCTATTTCTATCCCAAGGACGACACCTCAGGCTGCACAAAGGAAGCCATAGATTTCAATGGTTTGCGCGCAAGTTTTGGCAAGGCCAATACGGAAATTCTGGGAATTTCCGCGGATTCCCCGGCAAGCCATGAAAAATTCAAGAAAAAACACGATCTGAATCTGACCCTGCTCGCCGATGAGACCAGGGCTACCCTCGAGGCCTATGGCGTGTGGGTTGAGAAAAGCATGTACGGGCGCAAATACATGGGGATCGAGCGGACAACTTTTCTGATCGATCCGAAAGGCAAGATCGCCCAGGTCTGGCACAAAGTGAAAGTGCCGGGGCATGCGGAAGAGGTGCTGAAGGCGGCCCAGGTGCTCTAAGCGGTTCTTTGCAAAGCATTAACCCTAATCGTGTGTAACTGGACCTCAGCATCTTGCAAGGTGCGCGGAGTTCCAGATGTCGGCGCGTGACAGCTTACCCAAGGCGCAGCTCCCCTCAAGTCACATATTCATCACCGTTGCCCAAGGTCCGGCAATGCGCACGTTTGCGCTTAGACCGCATCTCATCTATGCGCTGGCCGGCCTTGGCGCGCTTGCCGTCGTCTGGTTGTCGGCGGCCAGCGCCTTTGTCTTTTTCCACGCCGATCTGATCAATGCCTTGGTCCGCCGCCAGGCCGAGCTCCAATATGCCTATGAGGATCGAATCGCCGCGCTGCGCGTTCAGATCGATCGCGTCACCAGTCATCAGCTGCTCGACCAAGATAGTTTCGACGGCCGGATGAACCAGCTGATTTCCAGACAGGCACAATTGGAAAACCGCGCCGCCCTGATTGTTCAGCTTGCCGACCGGGCCGCGGCCCGCACTGAAGGCCCGCTCGCAGCAAGTGGCATTGCCGGCGAACCCGCCGGCCCACGCACGCCGCGCGGCCAGCCGAAGACGTCGCCGAACCCGCTCGCCGCGGAGGCCGAGCCGCGGCCTGCCCTGCCGGCATCCTTAAGCGGATTTGCACCGATCGAAGCGCCCCGACCCCCACCTGCCGACCGCCAAGCCGCGGCCCGAAGGGGTGGAGACAAGCCACGGCTTCGACGAGCCGATCGGGACCGCTCGCCCACCGCAGCCTGGCCCGAGCCCTACCGATTTGCATATCAGCGCTGCCGATCCGCTCGCTCTAGGCGCCCGCCTGCAGATGGTCGATGGCGCCCTGAAGGCGGTCGAAGGCAGCCAATTGCAGGCGCTCGGCGCGATCGAGGCGCGCGCCCACCGCCGCGTAAGCCGGCTGCAACGCGTCCTTGCCGAGACCGGCCTATCGCCGGACCGGTTGATACCGCCGCCGTCGCGCCAGGGCGAGGCGAGCGGCGGGCCTTTCGTGCCGTTCAAAATCGACCCAGCCCGTTCGACCTTCGAGGCCGAGCTTGCCGCCCTGCAAAGTTCGGTTCTCGCCGCTGACCGTTTGACCCGAATAGTCGCCGCAACGCCTTTGCTGCGGCCGCTGTCGGTCAAGGCCGAGGTGACCTCCGGATTCGGTGGTCGGACCGATCCTTTCAACGGCAGAATGGCGATGCATACGGGCGTCGATTTTCGTGGCGACTATGCCGCATCGGTCCGCGCGACAGCGCCCGGCCGGGTCGTTTCGGCCGGCAGCAATGGCGGTTACGGGAAAATGGTCGAAATCGACCACGGCAACGGCCTGTCGACACGCTATGCCCATCTGTCGGCGATTGCAGTCGAGGAAGGTCAATGGGTATCGTCAGGTGCGATTGTCGGCCAGCTCGGATCGACTGGTCGCTCGACCGGTCCGCATCTCCATTACGAAACGCGGATCGACGGCGAGGCGGTAGATCCGCAGCGCTTCTTGCGGGCCGGCGCGCGACTCGACAGCGAGGATTAGTCGACGTCCTCGACCTCGACTTTGCGTCCGGTCAGCCGCTGGGCCAGCGAAGCCTCCATGAAATCGGTGAGGTCCCCGTCGAGAACCTCGGATGGCGTGCCTGACGTGAGGCCGGTGCGCAGGTCCTTGACGAGCTGATAGGGCTGCAGAACATAGGAGCGGATCTGGTGGCCCCAGCCGATGTCGGTTTTCGACGCCGCATCCGCATCGGCCTTTTCTTCGCGCTTCTTGAGTTCGAGCTCGTACAGGCGCGCCCGCAGCATCGACCAGGCCTGGGCGCGGTTCTTGTGCTGCGAGCGTTCCTGCTGGCTGGCGACCACGATGCCGGTCGGCAAATGGGTGATGCGGACCGCCGAATCAGTTTTGTTCACGTGCTGGCCACCCGCGCCGGAGGCCCGATAGGTGTCGATTCGGCAATCGCTTTCCCGGACGTCGACCTCGATTCGCTCATCAACAACCGGATAGGCCCAGACGGATGCAAAGGACGTGTGGCGTCGGGCATTCGAATCGAACGGCGAAATTCGGACCAGACGATGAACCCCGGATTCGGTCTTCAGCCAGCCATAGGCGTTGCGGCCCTTGACGATCAGCGTCGCCGATTTGATTCCGGCCTCGTCGCCATCGGTCTCCTCGACGATTTCAACGCTGAACCGGCGGCGTTCGGCCCAGCGCATGTACATTCTAAGCAGCATCCGCGCCCAGTCGCAGCTTTCAGTGCCCCCAGCACCGGCGTGGACTTCGAGATAGGCATCGTTGCCGTCCGCCTCGCCCGACAGCATCGCAGCGCTTAGCAGGCTCTGCGCCTCGGTCCTCAACTGCCGCAATTGCGCGACAGCTTCCGCCTCGACCTTCTCGTCGCTCTCGGCTTCGGCCAATTCGACGAGGGTTACGCCATCATCGAGATCCCGCTCGAATTTGGCCAGGGCGCCGAGGCGGGTCTCGAGCTCGGTACGTTCGCGCATCACCTTTTGAGCGAGCTCGACGTCATTCCACAACAGCGGGTCTTCAGCCTTCTCGCTGAGTTCGGCTAGCCGCCTCGTCGCAGCATCGACGTCAAAGATGCCTCCTCAGCAGCGTCACCGACTGCTTGATATCATCAACGAGAGCCAAGGGTTCAGCGCGCATGGGGTTCCACAGGTTCGAGTTTCGACGCGAAAACCGGTTAATAGAGACCGCCTGTTCCGGAGCCAACCGCGCGATCGGCATCGGGCGTAACCGAAGGCGCGTGCGAGGAATCGCCGATGACCGAATAGGAATCAGGCGGCGCCGTGCCTGGTTTGAAGGCTTCCAGAATCGTCCCATTGCCCGATGAACGCAGCCCGGTCCTCGGATCGATCGAAATCAGCTTGATGCCGGGCGGCACTCGGAACGGCACGTCCGGTTTATCCTTGAGTTCAACCTTCATGAAATCGCGGAAAATCGGCGCGGTATAGAGGGCAGCCTGGGCCAGAATCGCCGAGCGAGCGCGGCCGATCGTAGCCCATGAACACGCCAACCGTCAGATCCGGGGAAAAGCCGACGAACCAGAGATCCTTGGCCTCATTGGTGGTTCCGGTCTTACCAGCCAGATGTTTGCCGACTTCCTTGATCGCCTGGCCGGTGCCGCGCTGGATCACGCCCTCCATCATCGACGTGATCTGATAGGCGGTCAGCGGATCGAGCACCTGTTCGCGCTTGTCGATCAGTCGCGGCTCGTTCTGGTTGTCCCATTTGGTCGCGTCACAGCCCTGGCAGATGCGCTCGTCGTGGCGGTAGATTGTATGGCCCCAGCGGTCCTGGATCCGATCGACGAGGGTCGCCTTAATCCGCCGCCCGCCATTGGCGAGCATCGAATAGGCGGTCGACATTCTCATCAAGGTCGTCTCGCCCGAGCCGAGCGACATCGCCAGATAGGGCGGCAAGATCGTCGTAGATCCCGAAACGCTTCGCATATTCGGACGATCAGCGGCATGCCGACGTCCTTGGCGAGCCGCACGGTCATCTGGTTGATCGAGTGTTCGATGCCGTAGCGCAATGTGTGCGGACCACTTGATTTGCCTTCGAAATTCTCCGGCCGCCAGACGCCAAGGCCCGGGCCCTGATCGATCTCGATCGGCGCGTCGAGCACAACCGAGGAAGGCGTATAGCCGTTGTCGAGCGCGGTGGCATAGACGAAGGGCTTGAACGACGAGCCTGGCTGACGCAGCGCCTGGGTTGCGCGGTTGAACTCTGACTGGTCGAACGAGAAACCGCCGACCATCGCAAAGACCCGGCCGGTGAACGGATCCATCGCCATAATGGCGCCGGAGACCTCCGGGATCTGGCGTAGACGGAACTGGCCCGGCCGGCCGTCGAGCGGTTCGACATAGACGACGTCGCCAGGTGTCAGTACCTGCCTGACGTTGGTCTTGCGAGTCCAGCGGATACCGTCCGGCGAAACGATGCCGGTCTGCCGTTCGCGGCTAACCTCGCCCGATTTTTCCCGCCGCGGCTGCAGACCAATTCTGGCGCTGGCGTCCGACGAATCGATGACCACCGCCAGCTGCCAGGGCTGGACGTCGCCAAGCGCCGGCACGTCGGCCAGCGGGAGCCCCCAATCGGCGCCGAGATCGATCGAGCGAATCGCGCCGCGCCAGCCATGCGCCTCGTCATAACGGACGAGCCCGTCGACCAGCGACTTTCTGGCCAAGAGCTGCATAGTCGGGTTGAGGGTGGTGCGCACCGACAGCCCGCCCTCGTAAAGCTTTTTCTCACCGTAGCGCTCAAGAAGATCGCGCCGCACCTCCTCGGCGAAAAACCCGGCGACCAAGGAATTGGGCGACAGAACCCGCGGGTTGACGCCGAGCGGTTCGAGCTTGGCCTTTTCGCCGTCGGCGCGCGAGATATAGCCGTCTTCCACCATCCGACCAATGACGTAATTGCGCCGTTCGATCGCCGCCTGCGGATTGCGGAACGGATGGTAATTGTTTGGTCCTTTGGGCAGCGCCGCGAGATAGGCCGCTTCCGAAATCGTCAATTCGTGCACGGATTTGCCGTAATAATTGAGGGCCGCGGCGGCGATCCCGTAATTGCCCAGGCCAAAGAAGATCTCGTTCAAGTAGAGTTCGAGAATCTTTTCCTTCGAATAGGCGGCCTCGATTCGCAACGCCAGCAGCATCTCGCGGATCTTGCGTTCGAAACTGCGTTCGTTGCCGAGCAGGAAGTTCTTGGCGACTTGCTGGGTAATGGTCGAGGCACCCTGCGGCCGCTTGCCGCCCTCGACCAGAATGCGAACCGCCCGGATGATGCCTTCCGGATCGATACCGCTGTGGCTGTAAAAATTCTTGTCCTCGGCCGAGATGAAAGCCTGCTTGACAAGCGGCGGCACGGCGCTCGACGGCAAGTAGAGGCGGCGTTCGTGCGCATATTCGGCAAGCAGCGATCCGTCGGCGGCATGCACCCGGGTCATGACCGGCGGCTCGTAATTCTTCAACTGGGTATAGTCCGGCAAGTCCTGCTGATAGTGCCATACGACGGCACCAACGACCGTCGCACCAATCACGAAGACAATGGCGCCGGTCGCGAACAAGAAACCAAAAAAGCGGGCGATCAACCGCATGGAATCTGGCCTTCAATCTGCACAGCCGCACCGACTTGGCCGCAGCGGCCGTTCTGCTCTATCCCGTCCTGCCACCCTGCATCCAAACCGGCGGCCGACCGCATGGCGGCTTTTGGCCTGCCGTCCCGGCGCCCCCTATCTAGGGGCCTTCTGTCTCGGCGCATCCGTTCTGCCCATCCTGTCACGACTGGCTCATACCGCATGGGTGCAGCGGCGGCTAGGGCGGCTGCTACCACTTGTCTACTGCGGACACTTTGTGGTCAATCTGCGGCAGGATTGCAAGCCGGCCGGCCGGGCGCGGTCACTGTGTCTGTGGCGCTACGGAACCGCGCAGTTTCAAGGCTGGCGCCGGCATAAGCCGCGCCCCGCCCAGGGCGGATTCGATCTTGTTCGGCGGCAAGCTGCCGGTCGCCAACGAATCGGCCCGCCCGTTGCCGCCCGGATCCCCGTCGTCGGTCGGGCCCGACACCCGGGGGCTGAAGAAATTGTCGATCGCCAGCGCCACCGACGCGGTCGTCTTGTCGCGCCACTCGGTCGATTGCAGGGTCTGGGCATCCTTCTGACTGGACAAATAGCCAAGTTCGATAAGGACGGATGGGAAATCGGGTGCCCGTAGGACCTTGAAGCCGGCCGAGCGCTGCGGGTTCTTGTTCAATTTCACCGAAGCCTTGAGATAATTAACCAGGGTGCGCGAGAACAAATGACTGTAGGTTCGAGTCTCGCGGCGGGTCAGGTCGAACAATATGTCTGAGACGTCGCTGCTGTCGGCCTCCGAAGGCAGGCCGGCGACAGCGTCGGCGGCATTTTCTTTTTCCGCCACCCGGGCCGCCTCCGCATCCGAAGCCCGTTCGGCGAGGGTGTAGACGGTGGCGCCGTTGACATCGCCGCTCTCGGCGAGCGTGTCGGCATGGATGGAAACGAACAGCTGGGCGCCGGCCTCGCGTGCTAGCCTAACCCGGTCCTTGAGCGCCACGAACACATCACTTTCGCGGGTCATAACGACCCGGTATTGGCCACTCGATTCGAGTCTACGGCGTAGCATCTGAGCAAATTCGAAGACAACGGACTTTTCGACCGCACCGTCGACACCGTTGGCGCCGCCATCAATGCCGCCATGCCCCGGATCAAGCACGATGACCGGTTTTGCGGAAGCGGGTGCTTCGGCCCGCCGGGCGGCGATGACCGGCGGCTTTTCCGGCTGCAGCTGAACGACCTGGGTGCGAAACGTCGCCGCATCGCTCGCCGCCAAGTCAATGACGAGCCGCCTGCCGCCGCCCTCACCTGGCGCAATGGCGGCCCGCTCAATCCGCGCCGGGCCGGCAAGATCGACGACAAGTCGCGATTTTCCGAGCGCGAATAGGCCGAATCGGACTGCTTTGACAAGGCCGCCGGCCGCCGCATTGGCGAGCGACTTGGCGAACTGGGGATCGGCTTGGAACAGATTGTCGGGCAAGTCGACGATCGCCCGTTCGGGATCGGCGAGAAGATAGGCGGCAACTTCGCCATCCCCGGTGACAGCGACGCTGAGCCGGGTCAGGCCGCCGACCTGTTCGATCTGTGCACCAGCGGGCGGCGCGGCGGCCAGCGCGACAGGCCGCGCCCCCGGCTTTTGCCGCTCGCCGCCCAGCCCGGGGCTAGCTGCGGCCAGCCCCAGAAGGAGCCAAGCCAGAGACGATTTTGCCTGCTTTGTTAGAACTTTAGGCAAGTAGACGGCCTCGCGCACCAAATTGCTGCTGCGACCATAGCGCAGAAGCCCCGGGCTTAGCCAGCGACCCGGCCCCAGCCGCTCTTTTAGACCCCTATGGTTAAGGCCGGGTAACCAAGCCGGCCAGTCGGCTTGCCGCCAATTTTGCAAAACTTGCCAAACCCAGCCTCCAGGCCTTATGAAGACATTAGCTTCTGTCTGGCTTGGATAGTGGAGGAGGCAAGCGGCGCCTGGGTTTTTGGCGGGGGTGGGTTTTTCGCCACCGGACCGCCTCTCTCGAACGAGGGTTTCGCGGGGCCCGGGCATTCGGCGACTTCCCGCCGGCTTGGTGCAGCCGGATCAAGCCGGAATGAGGCTATGCGGTGGTCTTGGGCGCCGCCAGTTCAGGCATAGCTCAAGTAAGAGATAGAACACGTATGGTCAGCCCGATCGAGGCGCAATTGCAGCCGCACCGGCCATTCCAAGCAGGAATTTTGCCAGATCTCTGGGCCTGTCTGGCGGGCGGCGGCCCGATCCGGCCGGACACCGGCCACCGTTTCGCCGGCCAGGGTACACCTTGGCCTGGCGCCGATCTGCATCGCTGTTTCCTTTTTCACATCACAGACAGGGTGCGTGAGCCAAATCGCCGCCCAGCGCCGCAATTCACGCCGATGGGCGTTGGATTAGCGCCGCGGCCTGCTCGCGCTGCCGTGTCCAAAAGAGTTCACCATGGCCAACAAAATGCTAATCGACACGTCCCATCCGGAAGAGACCCGGGTGGTAGTCTTGCGGGGCAACCGGGTCGAAGAATTCGACTTTGAATCCGCCAGCAAGAAGCAATTACGCGGCAATATCTATCTCGCCAAAATTACTCGAGTCGAACCGTCCCTGCAGGCGGCATTCATCGATTACGGCGGCAACCGACACGGCTTCCTCGCCTTTTCGGAAATCCATCCGGACTATTACCAAATCCCGGTTGCCGATCGCCAGGCGCTGTTGGAAGAGGAGGCCCGGGCTCAGCTCGAAGAAGACGACGAGGAGGGCCGCTCGCCGCGACGCAGCCGTCGGCGACGCGGCCCGAACGCCGAAAAGCGCCACGCCGCCCGCGACGAGACCCTGAGCGAGGCGATAGCGCTAGAGGGCGAACCCGCCGAGGCGACGCCGCTCGGTGGGCCGCATGACGGTCTGATCAATCTTCACGAACACGCGGTCGAGCATCTGACGGACGAGGGGGTCGCCTCCGGCGGGTCAACCGAAGCTCCGGCCCACCAAGAGGCCCAGGCGGCGGCGCAACCGGCAGCCGCTGACGAGGCCGAGCACGAGGCCCGCCACGATAGCGACGTCGCCAACGACGACCGGTCCAGCGACGACAGCTTTGCCGGCGAGGAAATCACCACGCTTGGCGGCGGCGACGAAGATGTCGTATCGCGGCGGAGCGGCGAGCGCGAACAGGGCCGCCGGTTCTCGCGCGGCGAGCGGCCGGAAGAGAGTGACGACGAGGTCGTCGAGCAGATCGGCGGTGACGCCATGGAGGAAGTGCCGAACCGCATGCCGCGCTTGCGGCGTCAGTACAAGATCCAGGAAGTGATCAAGCGGCGGCAGGTCCTGCTGGTCCAGGTGGTCAAGGAGGAGCGCGGCAATAAGGGGGCGGCGCTCACGACCTATCTGTCGCTTGCCGGACGCTATTCGGTACTCATGCCCAATACGGCGCGCGGCGGCGGCATTTCACGCAAGATCACGACGCCGACCGACCGTAAAAGGCTAAAGGCCATCGCCGGCGAACTCGAGGTTCCCGAAGGCATGGGGGTCATTCTGCGCACCGCCGGAGCGGCCCGCACCAAAGCCGAAATCAAACGCGATTTCGAATATTTGCTGCGGATGTGGGAGACCGTCCGCGAACTGACCCTGAAATCGACCGCCGCCGCCCTTGTCTACGAGGAAGGCTCGCTGATCAAGCGGGCGATCCGCGATCTCTACAACAAGGACATCGACGAGGTCATCGTCGCCGGCGACGAGGGCTATCGCGAGGCCAAGGACTTCATGCGCTTGTTGATGCCAAGCCATGCCAAGAACGTGAAACCCTATCGCGACGCCCAGCCGATCTTCGCCAAGGCCGGCGCCGAAGCGCAGCTCGACGCCATGTTCTCCAACCAGGTCACCCTGAAGTCGGGCGGCTATATCGTCATCAACCAGACCGAGGCGCTGGTCGCAATCGACGTCAATTCTGGCCGTTCGACGCGCGAACACAATATCGAGGATACCGCGCTGCGCACCAATCTGGAGGCCGCCGACGAAATCGCCCGGCAATTGCGCTTACGCGATCTCGCCGGCCTGATCGTGGTCGATTTCATCGACATGGAGGAAGGCCGCAACAATCGGGCCGTCGAACGGCGGATCAAGGATGCACTGAAAAATGACCGGGCTCGAATCCAGGTCGGGCGGATCTCGCATTTCGGCCTCCTTGAAATGTCGCGCCAGAGAATCCGCACCGGCGTGCTTGAGGGCTCGACCATCCCCTGTCCGCATTGCGCCGGCGCCGGCATGGTACGCTCGACCGCTTCGATCGCGTTGCATGTGCTGCGGGTGCTCGAGGACGCGCTGATCAAGAATGCCGCCTACAACATGACAGTGCGGACCCGTTCAATTGTCGCCCTCTACATTCTCAATCAGAAGCGGCCCAACCTGCAGGAGCTTGAACGCAGATTCGGGGTAAGCCTCACCGTTGCTGCCGATGACAGCCTGACTGGCACGACTTATCACGCGCTTGAGCGGGGTGAATTGGCGCATGCGACGCCGCTGGAGCGACCTGCCGTCGAGCCGCCGCCGGAACTCGATGCGATCGAGGCCGAGGACGCGCCCGAGGTGGAGGACGAAGAAATCCTCACCCCGCCGACGCGGCCACCGCATCGCGGCGAGGCGCGCCCGCCCCGTCCGGCACCCCTGGCAGCCCCGCCAAATGGCGAACGGCCGGGCGGCGAGGAAGGCGGCGACAGCGACGGACGCAGACGGCGGCGCCGGCGCCGCCGGCGCGGGCGTGGCGGCGAGCGCGAAGGGCCGCCAATTAGTGCCAATGCACCGCAGCCCTCCGATGCCGCACTGGCGGTCATGGCAACGATCGGCGGTCACTTGCCGGAGGGTGCGCGAGAGTTGACCGAGCCGGCCATCGCCCGCTTCCCCGCACCGAGCCCAAACCGCGAGGCGGAAGCGCCGGCGGCGTCGCGCGAAACGGATCTGCTGGTGCCTCGCGAACCCGACCCGGTGCCCCGCCAGTCTGCGGCGCCGCTAGCCGAGACGCGGATCGCTGATCTTGCCCGGCTGCGGCCGGACGGCGAACGCCAGCCCGTGGCGCCTCAGGCGCCGCCGGAAAGCCCGGTCGAATCCGAATCGGATCGTCCCAAACGGACCGGCTGGTGGGCACGGGCCAAACAGACGTTCGGCGGAGATTAGGCCTTCGGCAAAATCGGCTCATTCCACCTCGGCCGACGGGCCGGCGGACGGGAGGCAGGATGTGATGGTGTCATTGTCCCATTGCAACCCGCACAAGTTGGCGTGGTTGGCCTGCCGCGGCCTTGCCCTGCTGCTCGGCGGCCTGTTGGCGAACGGGCCCGCCCTCGCCCAATCGGAGAAGCCAAGCGGCGGACCCGAGGTCATCCGCGACGCGGAAATCGAGCAATTGATGCGCGATTACACCGCGCCGATCTTTCGGGCCGCCGGCATCAACGGCAATGCCGCCAAGGTAATCCTGGTCGGCGATCGCAGCTTCAACGCCTTTGTCGCCAACGGTCAGAAAATCTTCATCAATGTTGGTGCGCTGATGGAGTCGAAGACACCAAACGAGGTCATCGGCGTGCTCGCCCACGAGAGTGGCCACATCGCCGGCGGCCATCTGACCCGGCAACGCCAGGAACTGGCGCGGGCCCAGATCATGGCGGTCGCCGGCATGCTGATGGGCGCCGCCGCCATGGTCGGCCAATCGGCGAGCAAGGGGCGAATCGGTTCCGATCCGGCCGGCGCGATGGGTGCGATTTTGGGGCCGCAGGAACTGGCGCGCCGCTCTCTGCTTTCCTATCAGCGCGGTGAAGAGCAGGCGGCCGACCGCGCCGCGGTCAATTATCTGAACGCCACCGGGCAATCGGCCAAGGGCATGCTGACCGTTTTTCAGCGCTTTGCCAATGATTCCCTGTTTTCCTCCTCAACTATCGACCCCTATCTGATCACCCACCCGATGCCGACCGAGCGCATCGCCAATCTGGAGACGATCGCCAAGCAAAGCCCCTATTTCGAGGCCAAGGACCCGCCGCCCTTGCAGGCCCGCCACGACTTGATGCGGGCCAAGCTGCACGGCTTCCTCGGCTCGCCGTCAGAGATCGGCCGCCGCTACCCGCTCCAGGACACCTCGCTTGCTGCCCGCTATGCGCGGGCGATTGCCGCCTACCGCTACGGCCGCATCGATGACGCCCAAACGCAGATCGACAGCCTGATCGCGGCCCAACCAAACAATGCCTTTTTCTGGGAACTTAAAGGTCAAGCCCTGCTTGAAGGCGGCCGCGCCACCCAGGCGATCGCGCCGCTGCGCAAGGCGGTGGCGTTCGCACCCGCGGCTACCCCGATCCAGGTGCTGCTCGGCCGGGCTCTGGTTGCGAGCGACGGCCCGGGTCAAGCCGAAGAGGCGATCAACGTCCTGACCAAGGCGACCCAGCACGACGAGGATTCCGCCGAGGCGTTCCGCTTTCTTTCGATGGCTTATGATCGCAAGGGTGACCAGGCGAAAGCCCAGCTAGCGGCAGCGCAGGGCTTTTTTGTCGAAGGTCAATATGTCGAAGCGAGAACCCAAGCCGACCGAGCCCAGCGGCAGTTCAAGGCGGGCTCGCCGGGTTGGCTAAAAGCGGACGACATTTTGAACTACCGGCCGCCCAAATTCGACTAGGCAGCCGGCCGGCCCGCTAGCAGGAATGTGAAAGAAAGAGCGACGCTGCCATTCGACGTCAACCGCGGTTTGGGCTAGAAGGTTGCTCAATCCGGCGGCCCCGCCAAGAAGTTCCAGGAGAAGACGATGTCTGCTTTGCGCCCGATCCTTATTGCTTGTGCCGCCGCCGCGATCGGGTTTGGCGGTCTTTGCCCACCGGTAAAGGCCGCCGAATTCTCGCCCGGCCAGACCAGCGAGATCGAGGCGATCGTCAAGGACTACCTGGTCAAGAACCCGGAAATCCTGCGCGATGCTATGGCAGCGCTAGAGCGTAAGCAGAAAGATGAAGAGGTCGCGACGCGGGCAAAGGTGGTCAGCGACAACGCCACCCTTCTGTTTAATTCGGTCAACCAGGCCAATGTCGGCAATGCCAAGGGCAAGATCACGATTGTCGAGTTCTTCGATTACAATTGCGGCTATTGCAAACGGACCGTCGAGGACATGGCCAAGCTAATGAAGAGCGAGCCGGATCTGCGGGTGGTTCTCAAAGACTTCCCGGTGCTCGGGCCAGGCTCGGTCGAGGCCGCGAAAATCGCCACGGCGCTGCGCAATCAGTTCAAGGGCGACAAGTTCTGGGAATACCACCAGCGCTTGTTCGCCATGCCGCATCCGCGCGAAGGCGTCGGCAAGGCCCAGGCGCTCGCCGTCGCCAAGGAACTTGGTGCCGACATGGATCGGCTGGAAAAGGACGCCGAGGCGGCCGATACCCGCAAGGGCATTGAGGAGACGATGCAGCTGGCCAATTCGCTGTCGCTCAGCGGAACGCCCTCCTTCGTGGTCGGCTCGGACGTCGTCGTCGGCGCTGTCGGCTATGACGAGCTCAAGAACAAGATCGGCAACGTCCGCAAATGCGGCAAGGCCGTCTGTTCCTGATCGGGCAGCCCAGCGTCCACAAACAAACGGGCCGGCCAGCGGCAGCGCCGCTTTCTTTGCTCAGTGCGCCACGCTATGAGGGTAGACCGGCGATGATCGCGGCCGGCACGGGTGGCGCATGAAACCGGTCTATGTTCTCAACGGACCCAACCTCAATCTGCTCGGCCGGCGCGAACCGGCCACCTATGGTCACGTAACTTTGGCTGAAATCGAGACCGAAATGGGCAAGGCGGCCACCGCGGCTGGTTTCGAGCTGATTTTCCGCCAATCAAACCAGGAAGGCGATCTCGTCGACTGGATTCACGAGGCCGGGACTTCGCGGGGCGCCGGTCATTCTCAATGCGGGGGCCTACACCCACACGTCGATCGCCCTGCAAGACGCCATCCGCGCCGCCGATGCCCATGTCATCGAAGTCCATCTGAGCAATGTTCACGCCCGCGAAGCCTTCCGCCATCACTCCTTCATCTCGGCCGTCGCGCAGGGTATCATCGCCGGATTCGGGGCCCGTTCCTATCTCCTGGCGCTCGACGCGCTGGCGAGCTACTCGCCGCGATGAACCGGCGCCCATCCGCAGAGAGGGCCGCATGAGCGCACCGGCCAAACGCCGCAAGCCGCCCGCCCCGCCGTTGCGGCGCGACGAGCAGTCGGATGATAAAATCGATCCGGTCCTCGTCGGCCAGATTGCCGATCTCTTGGCAAGCCGGGACCTGACCGAAATCGAAGTCCAGCGCGGTGACTTGTGGATCCGGGTTTCGCGGGCGTCGACGGGTGCAACCTCTGTCCAGACGCCGGTGCTGGCGCCAGCCCTTGTACCGGCCGCGGTGGTCGCCCCGCCGGCCAATCCCGCAAGCCCGCCACCGGAACCTGGCGAACATCCCGGCGCGATCAAATCGCCGATGGTCGGCACCGTCTACCGGCGCGCCAGCCCTAAATCCAAGCCCTTTGTCGATATCGGCAGTCAAGTGAAGGCGGGTGAGAAGATCCTGCTCGTCGAGGCGATGAAGACCTTCAACGAAATCGTTGCGCCGCGCGCTGGCACGATTACCGCGATTTTCGTCGAGGATGGCCAGCCCGTCGAATATGGCCAACCGCTCGTGATTATCGAATGAGACGGCAAGCCGATCGCGTTGCGGCGGCCCCGTCAACTTGGCCTTGCCATGTTTGACAAAATTCTGATCGCCAATCGCGGCGAGATCGCCCTAAGAATCCTGCGGGCAGCCAAGGAGCTCGGAATCGCAACGGTGGCGATCCATTCGACCGCCGATGCCGAAGCCATGCATGTCAAGCTCGCCGACGAGAGCGTGTGCATCGGCCCGCCGCCGGCCCGAGAAAGCTATCTCAACATCCCGGCGCTGCTGGCGGCCTGCGAGATCACCGGCGCCGATGCCATTCATCCCGGCTACGGCTTTCTTTCCGAAAACGCCCGTTTCGCGGAAATTCTCGCCGAACACAATATCGTCTTTATCGGCCCCAAGGCCGAACACATTCGCCTGATGGGCGACAAGATCGAAGCCAAGCGGACCGCCCAGAGCCTCGGCATCCCCTGCGTGCCGGGTTCCGACAGGCGCCATTGAGGACGACGTCAAAGCCGAACAAATCGCCCAATCGATCGGCTTCCCGGTGCTGGTCAAAGCGGCGTCTGGCGGCGGTGGACGCGGCATGAAGGTCGCCCGCTCGGCGAGCGAACTTGCCGGCGCGCTGTCGACGGCACGGGCCGAAGCGAAGGCTGCCTTCGGCGACGATGCGGTCTATCTCGAAAAATATCTCGAGCGGCCGCGGCACATCGAAGTTCAGGTGCTCGGCGACGGCAGGGGCGAGGCGATTCATCTCGCCGAGCGCGATTGTTCGCTGCAGCGCCGCCACCAGAAGGTCTGGGAGGAAGGCCCCTCGCCGGCGCTCAACGATACGCAGCGTCATGCAATCGGCGAGAGCGTCGCCAAGGCGATGCGTCAGCTCGGCTATCGCGGCGCCGGCACCGTCGAGTTTCTCTACGAAGACGGCCGGTTCTATTTTATTGAAATGAACACGCGCATTCAGGTCGAGCATCCGGTCACCGAAATGATCACCGGCATCGATCTCGTCAATGAGCAGATCCGCATTGCGGCCGGCAGTCCATTGTCGATCCGTCAGGAAGAGGTAACGATTTCGGGCCACGCGATCGAATGCCGAGTCAATGCCGAGCATGCCGCGACCTTCCGCCCTTCACCCGGCCGCATCGCTTATTATCATCCACCCGGCGGCTTGGGCGTGCGTGTCGATTCAGCTGTCTACCAAGGCTATCAGATTTCCCCCAATTACGATTCCCTGGTCGGCAAACTGATTGTCCACGGCCGCAACCGGACCGAGGCACTGATGCGTCTGCGCCGCGCGCTCGACGAATTCATCATCGACGGGATAGACACGACTCTGCCGCTCTTTCGCACCCTGGTCCGCAATTCCGACATTCAAAACGGCCTCTACGACATTCATTGGCTTGAGAAATTCCTTGCTACCGGCGGAATGGACACAAGCGAGGCTTGACGGCGCTCGCGGGCCTGCTCACCTTGACGCAATGTCGCGCCCGATCGACCCCTTCGAAATTACCCCGCGGATCCTTCTCAAGGCCTATTCGATCGGCCTTTTTCCGATGGCCGAGGACGCCAACGACCCAACCCTATTCTGGATGGATCCGAAGGAGCGCGGCATCTTTCCGCTTAACGAATTGCGGGTTTCGCGCAGCCTCGAAAAGATCGTCCGCGGCGAGCGCTACCAGATCCGGATCGACCAGGATTTCGACGCGGTGATTGGCCAGTGCGCGGCGCGTTCGGACGACCGGCCGCAGACCTGGATCAATCGCCGGATTCGGGCTCTTTACCGGGAATTGTTCGATCTTGGCGCTGTCCACACGGTCGAAGCCTATGATTCGCGCGGCACCCTGGCCGGCGGCCTCTACGGGGTCAGCCTCGGTGCGGCCTTCTTCGGAGAAAGCATGTTCCATCGCGCGCGAGATGCCTCGAAAGTCGCTCTGGTTCATCTCGTGGCCGGGTTGCGGCGCGGCGGCTATCAGCTTCTCGACACCCAATTCGTCACACCGCACCTTGCCTCGCTCGGCGCCAGGGCGGTGGCGCGCGACGTCTACCACGCGCTTCTCGAGCCGGCGGTTGCCGGGCGCGCGCAATTTCCCCCCGCCGCTTTGAGCGGTCGCGACGCGCTTGCCGTCGTCGGCGCCTGAACCCGCCGCTTACTTGTTATTGCCGGCCGGATCGCGCCCGCCACCGGAGCTGACGGTCGGAAAGAAGCGCTGGGTTGGCGAACGGCGGGGTTCGGCCGACGCGTTCGCTGGCCGGGTCACCTGGCCCTCGAGGGTGCCTTCGACCGGCGGCGCCAACGGATCGATCGTCTGGAAGCCCTGGTCGACGCGCTTCGGCCGCGAACCGCTTGCGTTCTTCCCCTTTTGCGCATCGGCGGGAAGATCCGGCGGCAGGTCGGCGACTTCGGGCGGGGTCACAATAATGTCCTTGCCGCCTTTGCATTCGGTCAGCCAGACATCATAGACGGGATGTTCGAGCGCGTGCAGGCCGGGGCTTGCGGCGAACATCCAGCCGGTGAATAGGCGTTTGTACTCGTTGCTGGCGTCGCCATTGGCGGATATCTCGTCGATTTCGACGAAGGTCGTCGTTTGCGGCGGTTCAGTCGGCGGCCGCGTATAGCAGACCCTTGGCGTAATCTGCAGCGAACCGAACTGGACGGTCTCGTCGGTTGCGACCTCAAAGGAAATGATCCGGCCGGTAATCTTGTCAAGACCGGCGAAAATGGCGGTTGGATGTTTGATTCGGTCGGCCATCGCCGCCGGCGTCCCGACGAGAACAAGCAGCAACGCCGCGCAGACAAGAGTGCCGACGCCGAGCGCCGACCAGGCACGATCAATCATGGAAATTCCAGTTGCCGCATGTTTGCTTTCAAGGTCCGACTAGCGCCGGCCGCCGCCCCTTAGCATGCGCGAGCCGAGCACGAAAGTCGGGCCGCAATAGGGCCCGGCCGGCGATGTCAGGGGTCCGGTGACCAGGCCGCGTAATCGCCGGTCGCCGCCGGCCGGCGACCCGTCCGCAGCGTCGAGCCCTGCGGCCGGTAGGCGTCCGGCGTGCCAGTCTGATTGGCCTGATAGGGTTTCTCCCAACCATGGGGCCGGTATGATTCGGCAGTCGGTGGCACATCGACCGTATGATGCAACCAGCCGAACCAGCCGGTCGGCGTAGCCGAGGCCTCGACTTCACCGACATAGATGACCCAGCGGCGCTCGAAGCCAAGCGCCGGATCCTTTTGACCACCTTTGCTGCGGTAATAGAGGTTGCCGAATTCGTCCTGCCCGACCAGTTCGCCATACCGCCAGGTATAAAAGCGCGTGCCGAGCGTTTGGCCGTTCCACCAGGTAAAAAATTGCCGGAGGAATTGGAGCATCGATGCCTCGGACTTGGACCAGCCAGTTCGCCGCGGACTATGACGAAGGCCAAGGCCAGTGTCCAGACCGCCGGCGATCGCATGCCCGCAGCTGCTCGGCCGGATTCGGGGCTGCGGCCGGCTGGGGATAATGGGGGCAATTGTGCCGCGCGCATGATCGATTGGTCGTGATGACAGCATGATGAACAAGTCATTACCGGCGACCCGGCGGGCGCTGCTTCATGCGGCCCTTTCGCTCTTGCAAAAACATCCGGCAATGTCCGACACTTACCGCGAACGGCTCGGGCGATTCCCCAACCAGGCCCCCTCCACTACATTTTGTGCCTCTCTGTCAAGCGACCTCCTACAGCTTGACGAAAAGCCAATTTAAGCCCTATAATTTTTTCACTGCACGGGGCTCTGATGGCAGTCCGCTCAATCGGCTGACCGTCACACCGCAACCGGCTAAACCGCGGCCAATAGCGCGGTTGCAGCATGTTCGGCGCAAAGACGGACGGCTGGCCGATGGTGATGGTGTTTCGGAGCAAGAATGGGGCTGGAGCCGGAGATCGGCTGCGGGCGCGTGCGCCTGCCAACTTGGGGTGACGGACATGCGATTTGAACGGCGATATACGACGGCGGGTCAATCGCCCTATCAGGGCATCGAATTCCGGTTGGCCAAGAGCGAGATCCGCAATCCCGACGGGTCGATCGTGTTTTCCCTTGCGAATATCGAGGTCCCGGCCGCCTGGAGTCAGGTCGCCGCCGACGTCCTCGCCCAGAAATATTTTCGCAAGGCCGGGGTGCCGGCGCAGCTGAAGCGGGTCGAGGAGGCGGGGTTGCCGGCCTTCTTATGGCGTTCCTGCGCCGATACGGCGGCGCTCGAGGCTTTGCCGAAGATCGCCCGCTACGGTTCGGAAACTTCGGCCAAACAGGTCTTCGACAGGCTTGCCGGCACGTGGACCTATTGGGGTTGGCTCGGCAAATATTTCGATCGGCAGGAGGATGCCGAAGCCTTCCACGACGAACTGCGCTTCATGCTCGCCCGCCAAATGGCGGCGCCGAATTCGCCGCAATGGTTCAATACCGGCCTGCATTGGGCCTATGGAATCGACGGCCCGGGCCAGGGCCATTATTTCGTCGATCCGGCGAGCGGCAAATTGACCCGGTCGGCCTCGGCCTACGAGCACCCGCAGCCGCATGCTTGTTTCATCCAATCGGTTGCTGACGATCTCGTCAACGACGGTGGCATCATGGATTTGTGGGTGCGCGAGGCCCGGTTGTTCAAATATGGCTCGGGCACCGGCTCGAACTTCTCCAGGCTGCGCGGCGAGAACGAGCGCTTGTCGGGCGGCGGCAAGTCGTCGGGCCTGATGAGTTTCCTCAAAATCGGCGATCGCGCCGCCGGAGCCATTAAATCCGGCGGCACGACGCGGCGGGCAGCAAAAATGGTCGTCGTCGATGCCGATCATCCGGATATCGAAGCCTTCATCGACTGGAAGGTGAAGGAGGAGGAGAAGGTTGCCTCGCTTGTCACCGGGTCGAAGACGGTCAAGCGGCATATGAAGGCGATTTTAAAGGCCTGCATCAATTGCCAGGGATCGGGCGACGATTGCTTCAACCCCGAGCGCAACCCCGCCCTCAAGCGGGAAATCAAGCTCGCTCGCCGCTCCGACGTGCCGGACAATTACATCAAGCGGGTCATCCAGTTTGCTCGGCAAGGCTATACCGACATCGCCTTCGACACGTACAATACCGATTGGGATTCCGAGGCCTATCTGACGGTTTCCGGCCAGAATTCCAACAATTCTGTCTCGCTCTCCGATGCCTTCCTGCGCGCCGTCGAGGCGGATGGCCCCTGGTCGCTGACCCGACGCACTGACGGCAAAACCGCCAAGACACTGCAGGCCCGTGATCTGTGGGAGAAGATCGGCTATGCCGCCTGGGCCTCGGCTGACCCTGGCCTGCATTTCAACACGACGATGAACGATTGGCACACCTGCCCGGCGGCCGGTCCTATCCGCGCCTCCAATCCGTGCTCCGAATACATGTTCCTTGACGACACAGCTTGCAATCTCGCCTCGCTCAACCTGCTGCAGTTCCGCGACAGCGAGACCCGGCAACTCGACATTGCCTCGTTCGAGCATGCGGCCCGCCTGTGGACATTGGTACTCGAAATCTCGGTTCTGATGGCGCAATTTCCCTCCAAGGAAATCGCCCGCCGCTCGTTTGCCTATCGGACGCTTGGGCTCGGCTATGCCAATATCGGCGGCCTCCTGATGTCGATGGGTCTTGGCTATGATTCGCAGGAGGGCCGCGCCCTGTGCGGCGCGCTCACTGCGATCATGACTGGCATTGCCTATGCGACCTCGGCCGAGATCGCCGGCGAACTCGGCGCCTTTGCCGAATATCGGGCCAATGCCCAGGCCATGCTGCGGGTGATCCGCAACCATCGCCGCGCCGCGCATGGCCAATCGGAGGGCTATGAGCGCCTGTCGATGAATCCGGTGCCGCTCGATCACACCTCCTGCCGGCTGTTGGCGAACCAAGGCGCCGAATTGGTCGAACACGCCAAGGCCGCCTGGGACCGCGCGCTAGAATGGGGCGAGGCGCACGGCTTTCGCAATGCGCAAGTCACGGTGATCGCGCCGACCGGCACGATCGGCCTCGTCATGGATTGCGACACGACCGGCATCGAACCCGATTTTGCGCTGGTCAAGTTCAAGAAGCTCGCCGGCGGCGGCTATTTCAAAATCATCAACCGCGCCGTGCCCGAGGCGTTGCGCGCACTCGGCTACAGCGAAGCCCAGATTGCTGAGATCGAAGCCTACACCGTCGGTCATGCCTCGCTGCGGCAGTCGCCTGGCATCAACCACACGACCCTGCGCGTCCGTGGCTTTGACGAGGCCAAGCTTGCGGCGCTCGAAGGGACGTTGGCTTCCGCCTTCGACATCAAGTTCGTATTCAACAAATGGTCGCTCGGCAGCGAGTTCCTGACCGAGCGACTTGGCGTACCGGCCGACCGGATCGACGATCCGAGCTTCGACCTGCTCGTCCATCTCGGCTTTACCAAGTCCGAGATCGAGGCTGCCAATCTCCATGTCTGCGGCGCAATGACGCTCGAGGGCGCCCCACATTTGCGCGGCGAGCACTACCCCGTCTTCGATTGCGCCAACCCGTGTGGGCGAACCGGCAAACGCTATCTTTCGGTCAACAGCCACATCCGCATGATGGCGGCGGCGCAGCCGTTCATTTCGGGGGCGATTTCCAAGACGATCAACATGCCGAACGACGCCAGCGTCGAGGATTGCAAAGATGCCTATCTGCTGTCCTGGCGCCTCGCGCTCAAGGCCAATGCCCTCTACCGGGACGGTTCGAAATTGTCGCAACCGCTGAGCGCCCAGCTGATCCAGGACGGCGAGGACGACGAGGATGCGGTCGAGCAATTGTTGGCCGCCAACATGCCGGCCCGAGCGGTGCAAGTTGCCGAAAAAGTGGTCGAGCGCGTGATCGAGCGCATCGAGCGCGAGCGCGAGCGCGAGAAATTGCCGGACCGGCGCAAGGGCTACACCCAAAAGGCCGTGGTCGGCGGCCACAAGGTCTATTTGCGGACCGGCGAATACAATGATGGGCGGCTTGGCGAAATCTTCATCGACATGCACAAGGAGGGCGCGGCCTTCCGTTCGCTGATGAACAATTTCGCAATCGCGATTTCGCTCGGCTTCCAATATGGGGTGCCGCTCGAAGAATATGTCGACGCCTTCACCTTTACCCGGTTCGAACCGGCCGGCATGGTTCAGGGCAATGATGCGATTAAGAATGCCACGTCAGTTCTTGATTACGTGTTCCGCGAGCTGGCGATTTCCTACCTCGCCCGCTATGACTTGGCGCATGTATCGCCCGAAGACATCGGTCACGACGTGATCGGCAAGGGCGAGGATCAGGGTAAGGCGCCGGCAGGCCCGAGCCAGGCGACCCGGGCGGTATCGAAGGGCCTGCTGCGTGGACGAACCGGCAATCTCGCTGGGGCGAACGAGACGCCGGGCCCCAATCCACCGCCCGGCACCGTCCTCGCCTTTGCCCAGGCCTATCCGACCGCCGGTGCCAATGCACTGCGATCGGATCCGGCCGATGCGACAACAAAGTCGCCGCCGGGCGCCGCGGTGCACCAGGAAGAATTGCCGCTCCGCCCGGCCGACGCCCGCTCGGGCGCCGCCGAGGACCGGCGACAGGAGGCACGGATGAAGGGCTATGTCGGCGAAGCCTGCCCCGAATGCGGCAATTTCACGCTGGTTCGCAACGGCACTTGCCTGAAATGCGACACCTGCGGCTCGACCACGGGCTGCAGCTAGTCGCAAACCGAAGCGCGCCGCCGGCTGACCCGCCGGCGGCCAGATGCCCTAGTGCAGGATCTGCGACAGGAACAATTTGGTCCGCTCGTGCTGCGGGTTAGCAAAGAACGATTCCGGCGTGTTCATCTCGACGATTTCGCCATAATCCATGAAGATCACCCGGTCGGCCACCTGCCGGGCAAAGCCCATTTCGTGGGTGACGCAAAGCATGGTCATGCCCTCGTTGGCGAGGCCGACCATCGTATCGAGCACTTCCTTGACCATCTCCGGATCGAGCGCCGAGGTCGGCTCGTCGAACAGCATGATTTTTGGGCTCATGCAGAGCGCCCGGGCAATCGCCACGCGCTGCTGCTGCCCACCGGATAATTGGCCCGGAAACTTGCCGGCCTGTTCGGGGATCTTGACCCTAGTGAGATAATGCATCGCCACTTCCTCGGCGTCTTTCTGCGGCATTTTCTTGACCCAGATCGGCGCGAGCGTGCAGTTCTGCAGAATAGTCAGATGCGGAAACAGGTTGAAATGCTGGAACACCATGCCGACATCGCGCCGGATTTCGTCGATTTTCTTGAGATCGTCGGTGAGTTCGGTACCATCGACAATAATCTTGCCCTGCTGGTGCTCCTCGAGCCGGTTGATGCAGCGGATCATGGTCGATTTGCCGGACCCGGAAGGCCCGCAGATGACGATGCGTTCGCCACGCTGGACCGCCAAGTTGATGTCCTTGAGCACGTGAAAGTCACCATACCACTTGTGCATATGACTGATTTCGATTGCCGTCTCGTTCTGCAGGGTGGCGGGTTTGAGAGTGGCAAGCGTGGCCATGAAATGGGTCTCCCTGGAAAGGATCAGCGCTTCTTACCGGCCGACAGGCGGCGTTCCATATATAGCGAATAGCGCGACATACCGAAGCAGAAGACGAAATAGAACAAAGCGGCGAACAGATAGCCGCTGGTCGAAATCGTCGGTCCGGCCCAGATCGGATCGAGCCGCCGCGTTTCGACGGCCTTGAGGAAGTCAAAAATGCCGACGATCGCGACCAAAGTCGTGTCCTTGAACAGGCCAATGAAATTGTTGACGATGCTCGGAATCACCAGGGTCAGCGCTTGCGGCAGAACGACCAGGCCCATCATTTTCCAATAGCCGAGGCCCAGTGCCATCGCCCCTTCATATTGTCCCTTCGGCATGGCCTGCAGGCCGCCGCGCACCACTTCGGCCATGTAGGCGGCCGAAAACAGCGCCACCGCGATCAGCGGCCGCATCAACCGGTCCGGTGACCAATTGTCGGGCACGAATAATGGCAGCATCGTATTGGCCATGAACAAAACAGTAATAAAGGGGACACCGCGCACGAACTCGATGAAGACGACGCAGACAAATCTGACGATCGGCAATTTCGAGCGGCGTCCGAGCGCCAAGAGAACACCGAGCGGCAGCGAGAAAACGATGCCGACCAAGGCGACCAGCAGCGTCACGAACAGGCCACCCCACAGATTCGTGTCGACTTTCGGCAGGCCGATTGCCGGCCAGCCGCTCAATAGAATGAAGGCCAGGATCGGGAACGCGGCAAAGAACAGAATTGCGGCGAGTCCCTTGCGGGCGAGGCCCGGCCACAGCAACCAGGCGATCAGCACCGCCCCGACGACGAGCGTCACGTCGACCCGCCAGCGCTCGTCGAGCGGATAGGATGTATAGACGAAATAGGAAATATTCTGACGCACGAAGGCCCAGCAGACGCCGGCCCCCGGCACACGGCAGGGCTCACCGTCAGCCGCCGACCAGACCGCATCGACAAAGAGATAATGGATAAGCCCCGGCAAGACCCAGGCGACGAATCCCGCTGAAGCCAGGGTCAGAATCGATGACAACACATTGGCGAACAGATGTTCGCGAAACCAGCCGACAACGCCGCGCGCCGTGATCGGCGGCGGCAGGGTCTCGCTCGCGACGGTGCGCATGAAGCCGGCTGAGGTCTCGTCGCTCATCCCCTCACCTTTCCACCAAGGCGTTGCGGCTGTTGTACCAGTTCATGAAGGCCGAGGTCGCCAGCGAGATAAGCAGATAGACCAGCATGGTGATCGCCATGACTTCGACCGCCTGACCGGTCTGGTTGAGCACGGTCCCGGCGAAAACCTGAACGAGATCGGGATAGCCGATGAAGACGGCGAGCGACGAGTTCTTCGTCAAATTGAGGTATTGGCTGGTCAGCGGCGGGATGATGACGCGCATCGCCTGCGGAATAACAACAAGCTTGAGCGTCTGCTTTGGCCTCAAGCCGAGCGCGTAGGCGGCTTCGGTTTGGCCCTTCGAGACCGCGGTAATGCCGGAGCGGACGATTTCGGCGATGAACGAGGCGGTGTAGATGACGAGGCCGAGCAGCAGGGCGACGAATTCCGGGTAGATTTGGAAACCACCGACGAAATTGAACCCCTTCAATTCGGGAAAAGTCAGTGAAATCGGCCGGCCGAGAAGGAAAAAGACCAGCATCGGCAGGCCGAGGATGAGCGCCAGCGAAACGAGGCCGACGGGCGCTTGCTCGCCGGTCGCCATTTGCCGGCGGCGGGCCCAGATCCGGTAGGCAATGGCCGCGACAATGCCGACAAGGAGGCTGATCCATATCCAGCCGGCGCCGGGCGCCATCACCGGATTGGGCAACAGCATTCCGCGATTGTTCAAAAATACACCGCCGGGCAATTGGATCGATTGGCGCGGCGAAGGCAGCGGCTTAAGGATCGCATTGTACCAGAACAGCAATTGCAACAGCAGCGGAACGTTACGGATTGCCTCGACATAGACCATCGCCAATTTGGCGATGATAAAATTGCTCGACAGGCGGGCAATGCCGATCACAAAACCGAGCACGGTTGCAAACCCAATGCCAATCGCAGAAACCAGCAGAGTATTGGTCAAGCCAACCCAGAAGGCACGTCCATAGGTCGAAAGCGCCGAATAGGGAATCAAAGTCTGATTGATGTCGAATCCCGAGACGCGGTCCCAGAAGCCAAAGCCGGACACGATGCCGTGCGCCGCCATATTGGCGCGGGTGTTTTCAACCGCCTGATAGATCAGCCACAGCAGGATCGCAAGCAGCACGACTTGAAACACGAGGCCCCGGATTCTCGGGTCGTTGATCGCAGCGACCTTAGGCCGGTCGCTGACAGAGGCCTGGCTTGCCATATGTCCCCTCGCCGCTTCTGCGGTTCGTCTGGTTGGTCAAAGCAATGATCATGCCGCGACCAAGGGCCTCTCAGCGTGCTGCTTGTTAGAAGGCGGCGGGCCCAAACGGCCCACCGCCTGCTGCAATCAGCGAATCGGCGGCGCGTATTGGAGGCCGCCCTTCGACCACAACGCATTGATGCCGCGCTTGATCTTGAGCTTCGAGCCCTCGCCGACATTGCGTTCGAACACTTCGCCGTAATTGCCGACCTTCTTGATGATCTGATAGGCCCAATCATTGTTGAGGCCGAGAGATTTGCCGAAATCGCCCTCGGTGCCGAGCAGCCGCTTGACCTCCGGATTGTCCGATTTCAGCTTGTCGTCAACATTCTTCGAATTGATGCCGAGTTCTTCGGCCGTCAGCATGGCAAAATGCGTCCAGCGAACGAGATCGAACCATTTGTCGTCGCCCTGGCGAACCGCTGGCGCCAGCGGCTCCTTCGAGATGATTTCCGGCAGCACGATATGTTCGTCCGGATTGACCAACTTGACGCGCTCGGCATAGAGGCCGGAAGCATCAGTCGTAAAGGCGTCGCAGCGGCCCAATTCATAGGCTTTGATCGTCTCTTCGTCGCTCGCAAATACAACGCCCTCGTATTTGAGGTTGTTGGCGCGGAAGAAATCGGCGAGATTCAGCTCAGTAGTGGTGCCCTGCTGAACGCAGACCGAAGCTCCGTTGAGCTCCAAGGCCGAGGACACGTTAAGCTTCTTGCGCACCATGAAGCCTTGGCCGTCGAAATAATTGACCGGGCCGAACAGCAGGCCGAGCGTCGTCTCGCGCGACATGGTCCAGGTCCCGTTCCGGGCGAGCACATCGACTTCGCCCGATTGTAGCGCCGTAAACCGGTCCTTGGCGTTGAGCGGCACGAATTTGACCTTGGTCGGATCGCTGAAGATCGCCGCCGCCATCGCCCGGCAATAGTCGACGTCGAGCCCGGTCCAATTTCCCTTGTCGTCGGGCAGGCCGAATCCGGCAAGGCCGGTGTTGGAACCGCAGGTCAAGACACCTTTCTGCTTGACCGTCTCCAGCGTCCCGGCCGAGGCGCCCGTCGCAACGGCGCCCAATGCCGCCGCCGCGGCCAAAGTTGTGAGGATTTTTTTCATGAGGTTAGTTTCTCCCGACTCTTGTACAACGAAAAGCTTCCTTGATTCCCGGCACCGCGCCAGACAACCCGGCCCAGCCCGGGCATGGTGACATCACAGGCGGTTTTGCCCAAATGGTCAAGGTCTTGTTTCGAACAGTGCAGCTGCGGCGCTTGACGCGGCGGGGCCGCCAAAGGCAGGGTTAGGCCAGTATTCGAAAGGTTCTCCCTTGTCAGAACAAGACCCCAAGCCGCCACGCAAACTCGGCCAGCGTACCAGGCTGGTCCACGCCGGCCGCGTTCCTTTCGAGCAGCACGGCTTCATCAATACACCGATCTATCGCGGTTCGACCGTGCTGTCGCGTAGCGTCAAGGAGCTGAATGACCGCAGCGCTCGTTTCATCTACGGCACCAAGGGCACGCCGACGAGCGAGGCGCTCGAGAAAGCCTGGAGCGAAATAGCCGGAGCAGTCGGAACCGTGTTGGTGCCCTCTGGCCTCGCCGCCGCAAGTCTCTGCCTTGTTGAGCGTTGTCGCCGCGGGCGACCACGCACTCGTCACCAATTCCGTCTATCGGCCGATCCGCCAGTTCTGCGATCTGGTGTTGCATCGGCTGGCCGTCGAGACAACCTATTACCCACCGGAGATCGGCGCCGATATTCAGACTTTCATTCGCCCGAATACACGGGTCATCTTCACCGAAGCGCCGGGCTCGCAAAGTCTCGAAATGCAGGACATTCCCGCAATTGCCGATGTCGCCCACCGGGCTGGAATTTGCCTGATCATGGACAATACCTGGGCGACGCCATTGTTCTTTCCCCCGCACGCGCGCGGTGTCGATCTGGCTGTCGAGGCCGGGACCAAATATCTCTCCGGCCATTCCGATCTGTTGCTTGGCCTCGTCTCCGCGAACGCGGCTTTTTGGCCGCAGCTGCGCCAGACCTTCGACGCCTTTGCCATGTGCGCCGGCCCGGAAGACGTCTTTCTAGCGCTGCGCGGTCTGCGCAGCATGGACCTGCGGCTGCGCGAGGCCGAGCGCCAGGCGCTTGAACTGGCGCATTGGCTTGCCGCTCGTCCGGAAGTTGCGCGTGTCCTTCACCCCGCCATGCCCGACTACCCCGGGCATGCTATCTGGAAGCGGGATTTTCTCGGCTCTTCCGGCCTGTTTTCGATCATATTGAAGCCGGCCTCGCCGGCGGCAGTCGCCGCCGCGCTCGACGGGCTCAGTCTGTTCGGCATGGGCTATTCATGGGGTGGGTTCGAAAGCCTGATCATCCCCTTTGATTGCACCGCCTATCGGACCGCAACCACCTGGAATCCGGGCGGACCCAGCCTTCGCCTTCAGGTTGGGCTCGAGGATATCGAGGACCTTAAGGCCGATCTTGCCGACGGTTTTGCGCGGCTGAACGCCACTTGCTAGCCCCGCAACAGCCCGCGGCGCTCTTTGACGACAAACCAGAGGTTGCGGGCATAGATCGCTAGCCCCAGCCCCTGGCCCAAAATGAAGACCGGATCGCGGCGAAACAGGGCATAGATCAGCAGCATCAGGCCGCCGCTGATCGACAGCCACCAGAACGCCGTCGGAATGACGCTGCGTCCGGCTCTTTCGCTGGCAAGCCATTGGACCACGAACCGGGCCGTGAACAGGAGTTGGGCAAAAATGCCGACCCAGGCCCACCAATCCAGTTTAACGATGAAGACGTCATAGAAATAGCCGCCGACATAATGCCAGAGGTCGATCATCATGGCCTTGAAACCTCTTTCGTTTCGGGAATCCGTCGCCGTCGCTTGATAAGCCAGCGTACGCCGATGAGATCGCCGATCCCGACCCAAAGACGATCGAAGAAGCCGTAATTGGAAACGCCAGTCAGCCGCGGCCGGTCGACGACGTCGACGAGGGCTATGGCCAGGCCTTCGCGCCGCACCAGTGCCGGCATGAAGCGGTGCAGGGCGTCGAAATAGGGCAGCGCGAGATAGACTTCGCGGGGAAAACACTTGAGGCCGCAGCCAGTGTCACGGGTGCCATCGCCGAGCACGAAAGCGCGGACCCAATTGGCGATCCGCGATTGCAGGCGCTTGAACCATGACGCCTTGCGGCCAACACGCTGGCCCTGGACCAGGCCGCAGCGCGGTCCAGCCGCCTGCAGTGCCACTACCAGAGCCGGGATGAATGCGGGATCATTCTGCCCGTCGCCGTCGATGGTCACGATCACGCCGGCCGTAGCCGCGCGAACCCCCGAGCGAACCGCCGCCGACTGGCCACAGGATTGGCTATGCCGGACCTGCCGCAGCCATGGCCGCCGCTTCGCAAGCCTGATCAATTCGGCCTCGGTCCCGTCGCTTGAACCGTCGTTGACGTAGATGACCTCGAAAGGCTCCAGGCCCGGCAGCGCGCGCTCCAACTCATCAACAAGCGGCGCGATATTGCCGGCCTCGTTTTTAACCGGCACGATCACCGAAATCCGCGGCACCGGCACCCCGTTCATCGGCACCTACCTGGCCGGGGACTGCCCGCCTTTCGGGCTCTTTGTGGCGCAGCGGGTGAGGCGACATGCGAATTGGGCCGGTTCGTCATTTACCGCTCATTGCCCAACGTAGACGCCGATGTCGAGCCGCTTGCCACCATTGATGTTGACCCCCTGGACGAGCGCTGCACGGCGCACCGAGGCGCCGCCAAGCAGCTCGTCGAATGGCGGCCGGGTGGAAAGATCGATAAAGGCAACCCGGCAGCCGCCCTGCCGCAGAAACGCCGCAGCACCCTGCGGGTTGGTGAGTAGCAGGTCGCTGCGGGTGAGAAAGACGAGGCTGGGCTCGGCAAAGCCGGCGCTCGCAAACTGCGGCTCGCTGCAGCCAGGCTGCTCGCGCAGTGCCGATTGGGCGGCTTCGACCAAGCGCGGCGTCAGCGCGAAGGCATCGAATTGCGGGCGCGCGAGAACCCCGATATAGGCAAACGCCGAAAGCAGAATGGCGGCAAAAACGGCGATTGGGATCGCGAGAACCATTTCGTTACGCCGGGCAAACCATGCCGCACCAAGGGCGACCAGACCGGGCGTCAGACCGAAAGCCAGCCATGGCGCGCCGATTGTCAGATCAAAATGCCAAAAGAGAAAGCTGGCCGCGACCGGCGCGGCAAATCCGATCAGCGGCAACAGGATCAGCGCGAACCTCGTCCAGCCGCGGCCGGGATCAAGCCTGCCAGCCGAAAGAGCGACACCCACGATAAGTGCGAGGGCCGGATAAAGTGGCAGAACGTAATGCGGCAATTTTGTCGGCACCGCCTCGAAGATGAGCCAGCTCGGGACAATCCAGGCCGCGAGGAAGGCGATATTGGCGTCGCGCCGGTGTGCAAAGACAAAAGGCAAGGCCAGCAGCAGAAAGACTGAAAGAGGCCAGCCGGTGACGAGAAACGCGGCGGCATAGACACCTGGCGGCGCAAAATGGCCTTCCTGTGCCGACGCGACCTTGCCGGCGAGATCGTGGCCCAACGCCTCGGCGAAGAAGGCGCCATGGCTACGCAGGCCGATCAGCACCAGCCATGGCGCGACGAGAAGGCCGAGCCAGAGCAGACCCGGCAGGGGATAGAGGCCCTTCAGCCAGGCGGCGCCCCGATCGACGAGGACCAAAGCGAATGCCGCGAGCCCGACGACCATCGGCGCCAGCGGTCCCTTGACGAGAATGCCCAGTGCCATGGCGCTCCAGAAGATCGCCGCCGTCGTCCAATCGGCCTTCGGCCCGAATTCGCCTTCACGGGCCTGCAGGTAAACCCGGGCCAAGGCGCCCATCGCAGCAACGATTGTCGCCGTCAAGACGGCGTCGGTCTTGGCGAGCCGCGCCTCGACACCAATCAGGATTGTTGCCGCAAACAGCAACGCCGCCAAATAGGCACCGATCCTGGTCGTCAGAGCCAGCCCGGTCCAGTAGGTCAAAAGGACGGCAGCGACGGCGCCGATAAGCGAGGGCAGTCGATAGACCCAGATTGCCTGGCTCGCACCGGCAAGCCCAAGACCCTGAGCCAGACGAACGGCGCCGGCTTGCAGCCAGTAAATACCGACTGGCTTTTTATGCCGCGCCTCGGCCTGAAAACGAATATCGACGAAATCACCGGTCTCCAGCATCTGCCGGCTCGCCTGGGCAAAGCGCGTCTCGTCGCGATCCATTGGCGGCAGTGTCCAGAAGCCGAGCAGAAAGAGCAGCAGGCCAGCGAGGATCAGGCGCGACAGCGCGACGCCATGCGCGAGGGTGGGGTAGTGGCTACTCGGCGCGCGCCCGGCTTCGAGAGAGGGAGAATGCGCCATGATCTTCCTTGCCGCCTGCCCGTCACGCCAACAAGGCGCCCGCCGCCGTCACTAGGGCCGCGGCCGGATTCGGTCAAGACGCCAGAAGATCGGCTGGCGAACGCCGGCAGACTTCGGATCGCGCTAGAATTTGAAGTAGAATCCCGCGTTAATGAGATTTCATGTCGACCCCGACCTTGCTCCGCCCAAACGGCAATGCAGAGTAATTCTGGTCCTCGAGCGACAGGCGCCGATATTCGAGCTGGAATATCGCCTCATTGCTCCACAGATATTGGACGCCGCCGCCAGCCGTCCAGCCACCTGTCGTCTGGTTCGCCGAGATGAAACTGAGCCGGTTCTTGACCTGTATTTCGCCGAAAGCGAGACCGCCAGTGGCATAGATCAGAAAGCGGTCAATGGCATAACCGGCACGCGCCCGCACCGATCCGATAAATCCGATGTCGGCCTTGGTGCCGAGCGGACCGAACCCGTTGCCGCCCGCCTGCACGAAAGAATAGGACAGATCGGCGGCAGGACCGAGAACAAATTGTCCGGCCTGAAAATTATAGCCGGCCTCGCCGCCCAACGTGAAGCCATGCGCCTGTTTGAGCATGCGGCCGCCTAGCCCGTGAAAGTCCGCGCTTTGATAATTGATCAGCGGCGAGACAAAGAACCCGCTCCAAGCGAATGGCGCCGCAAGATTTTTGTAATGCGGCACGATCCAATCGAGCGGCGTCGGCAAATTGCCGATTGCGGCCAAGGGTTCGGGCAATTCGTCGGCGCGCGCCGGCAGGCCAACCGCGACACTGAATAGCAGGGCGGCTATACCGGTGTACAATCGACTGACGCGCCAGCCGGCGGTCCGGCCAATCGCCGCCCCGGGCGAGCGGCGAGGCCGCATCCGCATGATTGTTTTGTTCGAATCCAACCAAGCCACCCCACGCATCGGATTCTGCATAAACCAGAATCGTGACAAGCGCACGCCTGTTGTTGGTTGAGCGCCGGCCCGCCGCACACTTAGTGCTGCGGTGAGCATTTCCTGCCACACTGATCGGCCGATCCGCAGCGGCGCGCTGGCCTGCCAAGAGCAGGACCACCAGCCAGGAAAAACGATTCGCTCAGCGGTACGGCAACACGGCTGGATGCCCAAATTCCAGACAATCCTCAAACCAGGTCCCTAGGGACCCTGGGGGCGACCCCGACAGGATTCGAACCTGTGACCTGCCGCTTAGAAGGCGGCTGCTCTCATCCACTGAGCTACGGGGCCTGATCAATGCGTCCACAGATCGATACGGCCCGGCTTGAAATTATCCGAATAGGCGACAATCTTGCGGGTCGCAGCCTTCTGATCCTCAACTCTATAGGCAAGTCCGGCCTTGTGCGCATAGGCGATCGCCTCTTCCTTCGTGGCAAATTTAAGCCGAACCTGCGCCAGCATGTCGCTCGACCCGGTCCATCCCATCAACGGATCGATTTGGCGCGGCTCTCCCGGTTCGAAATCGAGCACCCATTCGTGGCTCTTGGCAAAGCCGGATTGGGTCGCCGTCTTAGCTGGGCAATAGATGCGGGCCGCCATGCTCAAACCCTTCCTGCCCGGATCGGCCGCAGGCCGGATCCGTTCGGTATAATTTATGCTTGGTTCGGCCAATGGTCGGGGCAGCAGGATTTGAACCTGCGACCTGAAGTACCCAAAACTTCCGCGCTACCAGGCTGCGCTATACCCCGTTTACCGAACCCGCGGTTCGAGGCTTGGGCTAGCATGGGTGCTGGTTTGGGACAAGAGTAGCAAAGGTGCCCGCCGGGAGTGGCCGGCTAGTGCGAGGCGAGAATACCGCCCTCGAGTGGTCTGACTTCGGCCGCCATCAGGCCCTTTGGTCCATCGCCGTAGCGCACCAGGACCGTATCGCCCGGTTTCAATTCGGCAATACCGTAGCGCCGCAAAGTCTCCATATGGACGAAAATATCCTCTGTCCCCTCGCCGCGTGTCAGAAAACCGAAGCCGCGTGCCCGGTTGAACCATTTGGCTACTGCAATTTCGAAGCCGCCAGTCGGCGTCACCTGGACATGGGTTCGTGCCGCAGGCTGCTGGGCGGGATGGACGGCCGTCGATTCATCAATCGACAAAACGCGGAACACCTGCAGGCCCTTGGCTCGCTTGGCTGCCTCGCAAACGATCCGCGCGCCCTCGTAGACGGTCTGGAAGCCGTCACGCCGCAATACGGTCACATGCAGCAGCACGTCCGCCATACCGTTTTCCGGCACGATGAATCCGTAACCCTTCGAGACGTCGAACCATTTGATGTGGCCAACGAGCTCAACCAGTTCAAGATTTTGATCTTGTGCCGGTTGCGTCGCGAGATCACGACCTGCAGCCGGTGTCAAAGCGGGATCTTTACTGCCCAATGGACTGGCCCCCACCAACTTTGCGCAAGCCCTTGCGCCGCACCAACAGAGCGTGGCGAGCCGTTTCGAGAATACCGATTTGGCCCCCTGCTCTTCTCAATTCAGCCTTGTCGAAGACCGCTGATTCTGAGAATCACAGGAACAAGGATAGCACCGCCGCGCGCCGGGCAAAGCCCAATAAAGCGGATTGCTTGTGGATGACGATCAAATCGATTCTATGGCTGTCGATGCGGCGTCATACGTCGCCATTGGCAAACGGCTCGAGCACGCTGCCAATATCAGCCCGCACGACAAGATCGGCCTGATCGTCAAGTGCGGTCGCCGTTTGATTGATAATCACCAGCGTTGCGCCGTTTTCCTTCGCAATCAGAGGCAGCGCGGCGGCCGGATAGACCACCAGCGACGAGCCAATAACAAGAAACAGGTCGCAGGCCAAACTCGCCGCCTTGGCGCGCCGCATTTGCGCGGCGGGCATCGCCTGCCCAAAAGCGATTGTCGCGGATTTGATAATGCCACCGCAGGTTTCGCAATTGGGCGGCTCATCGTTAAGGTCAAGCAGCTGCCGCACCGCAGCAAGCGCATAGTGCTGGCCGCATGCCAGACAATGCGCATAGGTTCCGTTGCCGTGCAGCTCGATGATTTGGTGCGCGGCAAGACCCGAAGCCTGATGCAAACCGTCGATATTCTGTGTGATGATGCAGCTTAATCGACCCGCGCCGGCCAGCCGCGCCAGTGCCCGATGGCCACGGCCCGGCTGCGCGCCCGAAGAAAGATCGTCGATCGCGAACTTGCGGCGCCAGGCTTCACGCCGCATGTCGCGGCTCGCCATGAACGTTTGAAAATCGATCGGCTGATGTGTCAGCCAGGGCGAACCGGCGGAGCGAAAGTCGGGTATGCCGCATTCGGTCGAAATGCCGGCTCCGGTGAAACCCACGGTATCGGCGGCTGCGGCCAATATTTGCGCCAGATGGCGCTGCGCCGGTTCGATTGCGTCACGCTCGTAGACTGCCGGCGCCAATTTTCCTCCGATACCCCGTTCACTCCACGCGCCTTTTTGTCCGTTTGCTTCAAAGGCAAGGCAAGGCGGCAAAGGATTGGTAAACTCTGTCGGCGTAGCTTGGCAACATTGGAAATCGAACCGTCCGTCCGGCGGCTTGCACCGCACGGCCGGCCAGCGCTTGGCGGCCTCATGCTTACGCGGACCATATCGCAACCCTTTCGACTGAGACACGTGCGCTGGAGCCTGGTCAGTCTCTATGCCGGAGCCGTGTTTTTCGGCCTCGCCTTCTGGTATGCCCTCGCCCGCCTGCTGCTGACCTTGTTTTGAGGCGCTCAAGCGACCTTTACCAATTCAACACCAAGACCCGGCTATCCTAGGCCAGCACCGTCCGCGCGCGCCCCCCGCGCATGGCCGATGCTAGGGGCCGTCCATTGTGCCGCTTTGGATGGCCCCGCCCCCGCATCAATCCACTTCATATTGATCGTCAGCCGCTTGAACGAGCCGCGGCCGGCGCCTATCACCGGGGCCATCGCCATGGACATGGAACGGCATGCCACGTTTTTTCAGCCTCTTACTCCTCATTGCTGGTCTTGCCGACTCGGCCGCGGCCGGCGACCGTTTTCAATTGTTTGTCACCGGCGTCGCAATCGATCCTGGCACCCTTGCTTATGTCTTTACCGCCGTCAAAATCGACAATGTCGAGGCACTTGCCTGGGATTGCAGCGCGCGGATACCGACGCGACGAGGTGACGGCGCGCGGTCGAGCTGTCGCCGGGCCAATTATCAATGGCGTTTGCCGGGCAATACCGACGTGCGCAGCTTTCCGACCTATCCATTCGTCGAGAATCTGCAAGACCTACGGACCGATGCCGGCCATGTGGCAATTGGACAGCGGCGACGGCGGCCTGCAGATCTGCGTCAACAATCCCTATAATGCCACCGCTTCCGGCTGCTTTCTCTTTCTCGAGGAATAATCTGGCGCCATTTGCCCGGCGATTGGCGGCCAAAAGCAAGACCGCGCCCATCTGATCGCCTAGATAGGCCTTCTGTCCGGTCGGCCGCAAACGGTGTCGGGAGCGGCCTGCTGCCCGGCGCGATTTCTTCGAAAGTCCGATGTCGCTCACTCCTGTCCAACTGGCGCGGCTAGGGCTGGCCGCCTTGGTAACATGGGAAATCGCTTTGCATGCGATCCTGTGGACGATCCTTGCCGAGAAGCCACCGGCCACCGACGATAATCCGGCGCTGATCGTCGGCTATGTCGCGCTGGCTTTCGCACTGCCCTTAACGGTCTGGGCACTCGGGCGGTTCCTCATCCATTCGGCCGCCATTTGGCCTGCCAAGGCAAATGGCAATCCGGCCAAAAAGGACTGACTCCGGCCTTTCGCCGTGCCTGGACGCTGGCGCTGCACCCGATTAGGGTTCGCGCCAGGAGGCTTTTTGGCGATGCATTCTGGAGCGGAAGCGGAGCAACCCTTTCTCGCCACCGACGGCATTGCCGCGCGGGTCGCTTGGCGGGCGCTCGGCCAGGCGGGCGTCGATGCAGGACCGCTGCTGGCCAAGGCTGGCATCACAAGGCTGCATTTGAACGAGGTGCCGAAGCGGATCGCCGCGCAAGGTCAGACGCGCTTTCTCGACCTGGCATCGAGAGCGCTCGCCGATCCTCGGTTCGGCTTCCATCTTGCCCAGAACTTCGATCTCAGGGAGTGCGGCATAATCTATTATCTGATGGCCGCCTCGCGTGACCGCCATGAGGCCCTGGTCCATCTCGCCCGCTATCTCGCGGTTTCCAATGAGAGCCTGCAGGTGAATATCGCGCCATCCGGCGACGAGACATGGATTCGTGTCAGCTATCGGCTTGCCCGCCATACCGACCGTCAATTTGCCGAATGGGGATCAGTAGTGCTGGTGCGCGCCCTGCGTGAGCTTGCCGGAGTGAAGTTGAACGTACAAAAAGTGGTCTACGCGCACGAGCGTGCCGGCGACACGACGGAATATGAGCGGTTCTTTCAATGTCCGGTCCAATTTGGCGCGACCGAAGATTGCATCGCCTTGACCAAGGCAACGCTGCAAACCCCGCTCCATTCGTCCGACCAATATTTGCTGCGTGTTCTGGTCACCTATTGTGAGGAGGCGCTGGCCAAGCGCGGCGCCGGCTCTGTAGGCCTCAAGGCTATGGTCGAGAATGCGATCGCGCGCCAACTGCCCAACGGTGTTGCCCAGGCCAATCGCATTGCCGAAGAAATCGGCCTCAGCACCAGGACTATGGCCAGGCGGCTCGCCAAGGAAGGCACGAGTTTCGCGGCGATCCTCGACCAATTGCGGCGCGATCTTGCCCTGCGCTATCTCGAAGAACGCGACTTGTCGCTCAACCAGATAGCCTGGCTGCTCGGCTATGCCGAGGTCACCTCCTTCAATCACGCCTTCCGGCGCTGGACCGGCAAGAGCCCGAGCGGTGCACGCCGACAGATGGCGACAATGCCGCGCGAGCCTTCGACCTTTGCCAGTCGCCTCGCCGGCCCGCCGAGGGCGCGACGTTCGGATGTGGCGGCTGGTCGGCGCGGTCATACGAAGGTTCGTGGCGCCAAAAGGCGCGACAGAAGCGAGTGAAGGGCTCTAAGCGTGCACCCGCAAATTCGTGGCACCAGCGGCTGCGCCGATGTCCGACCCAGACGTCGCCTCGCCCTGAATGATCAAAGCGGCCTGGTGGAATGAACTCGCGGTGAAATCGGCCTGGATGGCTTGCCGCAGATCGGCGAGGGCCTTGGGATCTACCGGCGACCATACGGCAAGCAGCAGTTTGGCACGCGGCGATCGGCTGCGCAGACGCCGCGCGGCAAAATGAATATGGGCAGGTGTTTTCATGTCGAGCACCGACAGGCAGATCAAAGACGTACCGGCAAGGTCGAGATTGGCGAGATTGGCAGCGGTCAGGACGTCGGACGTCTCGACCCGAACCGGGACGCCATGCGTCCTCGCACAGTGTGGCGAGGATTGCTGCAGCCGCCTGATCGAAATCGCCGTTGACGCCGATCACCATGACGGAGCGCCGGGCCTGCCAATCCTGTGCCAATTGCTCGCGCCGTAAGATCGGCAATTTCGACGCATTGGCCATAGTCGAGGCATGCGCCTCTTTGGCAATCAGCCAATGTTCGTGGGCAATGTCCGAGAGCAACGTTTCGATTGTACCGCGCAACGCCGCTTTGGTGCCGTCAAGAAGCTGGCCGCGTTCGAAATCCTTTTGTGCCAATAACAGGCCGGGGCGCGCGACATCGTCGCAATAATCGGCCAACGAATGGGCGCCCATGAAGGCTTTGGCCTGCTCTACCGCCTCGACCGGATCACGGGCCAGCATCCGCTGATAGAAACTCTCCGATTCGGACAGAGCCGGTTCGTCCCCGAACAAGACGTCGAGGAATTTCAGCGCTTCGACATGCCGACCAAGAACAACAAGGATGACCGTGAGCGGGGTCGCCAGCACCAAGCCGACCGGTCCCCATAACCAGGCCCAAAAGGTCGCCGCAACAATAACCGCAAGCGGCGACAGCCCGGTCGAATGCCCCTCGACGACCGGCTCGATCACCTGTCCAGTGATGATTTCAAGGGTCAGAAACAGCACAGCCGTCTCGATTATCATCGACCAGCCGGGGTCGACCGACAGCGCCAGCGCCAGTGGAAAGACCATGCCGAGAATTGAACCAATATAGGGAATGAAGCGCAGAATGCCGGCCAGAACACCCCACAGAAAGGCACTGGGAATGCCAATGAACCAAAGTCCCGATCCGATTAGAATGGCAAAGCCGGTATTGATCGCGAGCTGGGTCAAGAACAAGTGGCTCAACCGGTGCGCTGCATCGTCGATGGCCGCCGTCGTATGGGCAATATCGGTCGAGCCGACCAAGCGGATCATTCGGTCGCGGAGATCCTCTCGCTGGACCAAAATGAAGACGACGAAAATGACGATCATGCCGGTTGTCGCGAGTGGCCCCAGGAGTGGACTGATCAAGCCGCTGATCGTCTGCAACGGGCCGCCGCTCGGTTCATGCACTTCGACCGGGATCAGCGACTTGTCCGTATTGACCGTCGGGGCGACTGTCGGCCGCGGCGCCGACTGATCGCTGGCACCGATTTGCTTACCCAGATCCTCGAGAACTTGCGGCACGCTGCAACGTTCCACCGCCGCCGGTTCCGCGCAAACCCTCGATCTTGGTGCTGATTGTTGCCTGGTAACTCGGCAGGTCGTTGGCGAGCTGGGTGACCTGGCGGGCCATTACGCCGCCGAGAGCGAAAATGAGTCCGAAAGCCAGGAGCACGACCACTAGGACCGCAAGGCCGCGCGGCATGTGCAGCTTCTGCAAAGCGCGGACCGGCGGCGCCACCATGAAGCCCAAAATGCCGGCAAGCGCAATCGGTAGCAAAACCTCGCGTGCCAGAAACAAGGCAGCGATGACAATGACCGAAATGAGCAGCGTATTGAGCGTCGAGGAAGCGGAGTTCACTGGCGATTTTCCGAACGACGCGAAAGGAATGCGACGACCAGCGCGAGTGCGACCGCCCCGAGCGCCACCGGCCGCGCCCCGAAAATAGGCGCAATCTTCGGCAGTGCCGCGGCAATGCTGGAGATTTGAGCAGCCGGCTCCGGCGACCTGTTGGCCGGGCTGATTAGAATCGGCAAAACACAGGCAAAAGCGGCCAGAAAGGCGAGACAGGCGACGACCAGCGCCGCGGCGACTGGCCCGTGGCTCGCGGCAAGCCAGAAGAATAGTGCCGCAAAAAAGCCGGCAAGCGCCAGGATGACAAAAGCAGCGGCGAGCAACAGCAAGGTGACCGGCCAGGCAAAACGCCGCGCCGCCGATCGTGCCTGATCGTCGGCCAAGCCCACAAGACTGCGCCACATGGGCCTATCCCCGAGTCAGGAGGGCAAGCACCAGTCCGGCCGTGAACGCTATTCCGACCGCCGCCAGCGGATTGCGACGGATCGCTTCGGTCATTTCGGCGGTGGCCTGACTGACCTCCTCGTTGTTGGCGAGAAACTCGCGGCCCTCGCGATAAAGATTAGCGGCAGTCGACACGGCCTTGGTCCGCAATTGATCGATCTGGTCGCCCGAAACAAGTTCTTTGGCCGCCTCGACAGAGTTTTCGACCGGACCTGCCGGCGCAGCGCTGTCGCGCTGGTGTGCCGGTCCCTGATGTTTTGCCACGCATCCCTCCAACTCGTTACATTCAATCGCCCGGATCCAGCACCGCCGTGCACGGCATGATACTAATTTTGCGGCCGCCGAACCGCCCCGACGCCGACCAGGCCCAATTGGCGGTCCTCGCGCGCAACGCGGATGCGCTCAGCAGACAAGGCCAGCCAAAGCCGGTGGCTCAGGGTGCGATGTAGCCCAAGGGAGCCGTCTGGCCATGGCCCTTCACCGCCGAAACCGAGAGGCCGAAGGTTAATTTGTCGGTCACCGCATAGTCGAAGCCGGCGCCAACGCTGCCGAGCGTCTGCACATGCGAGGGCGAATTGAGGAAGCCATTGAGCGTGTCGGTCGCCCCGAGATAGCCGGGACCGAAACCCGGTGCTTTCGGCTTTGCCAGCAGAACGCCGACCGTCACATAGGGCATCAGCCGACCCATGTCGTAGCCGAGCTTAGCCCGGGTCGCAGCAAAATCCGACCCAACGAAGGGATTGCGTTGTATCGACAGCGGCAGATAGCCAACCGACCCCTCGATGCCGACCACCAGCCGATTATCGAATTCATGATTATAGCCGGCAAAAGCGGCGCCGCCGACGCCCTTCATATGGCCGCCAGAGAAGCCGACGACTTCGGTGCCGGCATAAAGACCCGTCCAGGGATTTGCCTGGCTGTAGGGTTGCGAACTGGCGATCATTGAAGGAAGCGACGCAACGCTGGCATCCGCGGCCAGAGCCGGCCGAGCCATACAGAAAACCACCGCCAAGCCGATGCCACTAACAATTGCGCGCATGCCAATCCCTCAAATCCACACCGGAAGCGTCCGCCGGTCCAGTTTTCCCGTCGAACGGCCGGCCAGGGGCAAAGCCGCCTGGCCCACTTCTACCACACTCGCGGCCCCCGCATCCAGCGCAGCCGGAGTAAGGTCATGAAGGCTCCGGCAAATGGCAGCAGACCGCAAGCTTGTTGCCATCAGGATCGCGAAAATAGGCGCCATAATAATCTTGATGGTAGTGCGGCCGCAACCCCGGCATGCCCTCGCAGGAACCGCCCATGGCGAGCGCACAGGCGTGGGCGGCGCGCACAGCCTCGCGCGAGGAGGCTAGCAGCGCAATCATCGTGCCGTTGCCAGCCGCAGCCGGCGCCCGGTCATAGGGCGCGCCGATGAGAAACAGGGGCCGCTCCGCCTGGCTTGGCGCCCACCCCGCCCAGGGCCGTTCGCGGTCGCAAAATTTCAAGCGCAGACCCAACCCCGCGAGCAACGCGCCATAAAAGGAAAAAGCCCGCTCAAAATCGCGGATTCCCACGAAAATATGCGATAGCATTGCTTTTATCCCACTTTCCGCGCTGCTGGATCACGTCAAGCCAGGCTCGGCGGCAGCGCCCTATTGCCTATTGGAGTTTTCTCATCGAAAACAGCGACCGAGAACGCCAAGCGGCTCGTCTTCGCCGCTCAACGGATGGCATGCGCGCCTTTGCCTGCCAACCCTGAAAGTTCTAACGCTTGGCCAGGCGAGCGCGGCCAAAGGAAACCATGAAACAAGCCCCTTTATTGTACAAGGAATCGGCCGAGCGAAAGAAACCTGAACAGCGCGTCTCCTTGGCAAAAGCCGTAGCCTGGATCGATCGAAATGTGCAGGCCCTCGCGGCCGAGGATCTGCCGCTCCAGCAGGCATATGGCCGGATCCTCGCCCGGAATGTCCGATCGGCGCTCGACGTGCCGGCTTCAGCCAGAGCTTCGATCGATGGCATCGCATTGCTTGCCCTGGCCACAATCGGCGCCCATAGCTATCAGCCAGCCAGCTTGCGCCTCGTGCACGGCCCGATTGATGAATTTGGCGCAAGCGCGGTTCGGGTTGAGGCCGGCGATCCAATGCCCGCTGGCGCCGATGCCGTTGTGGCGCTCGACGCCTGTGCGTTCTCCGAGCCCGGCTGCTGCGAGATTTTCGCACCAGTCCCCCCCGGTCACGCCATTGAGCCGGCCGGCAGCCTTTTTGGCCGCGACTCGCTCCTGCTTGCCGCCGGACAATGCCTTCAGCCCCGGGACATCGCCTTAATGGCGGAGGCGGCCGTGCCCACCGTCTCAGTCGTCCGACGGCCAAGCGTCGAGGTTGTCCTCGACGGACATGACCACGGCAGGCTTGCCATCGTCTCAATGCTTCTGCAGGGGTTGATCGGCCGCGATGGTGGTCTGTTAACAGCGCCTCCTTGCAACGACTTGGAGCGCCTGCGAGACATTGGTCAAGCCAAGCCCGATATCGTCTTCATCATCGGGCGGGCTGGCAGCCTTGACGACGCACCGGTTCAACGCCTTATTGGGCTGGGCGAAGTGGCGATTTTGGGGGTTGCGCTGGCCCCCGGCGAATCGACGGCGATCGGTATTATCCAACCGGCAACGCCAGCATTCGTGCTGCCCGTCGCCGCCGCTGGCTGCTTGTGGTCCTACGAATGGCTCGCCGGCCGTGCGCTGCGTCGCCTCGCAGGCCGCGCGTCTGGCCCGCCGCTGCGATCACAAATGATGACGATACGTGGCAAAATCGTCTCGAGGATCGGAATGACCGAAATTTTTCCGGTTCACTTGGTCGGCCAGAACGCCGTCGAACCAGTCGAGGCGCTGGCAGACACCGACCTGCTGGCGGCAGTCAAGGCCGACGGTTTCGTGGTCATCCCCGAGGGTAGCGAGGGCCATGCCGATGGCACCGTTGTCGAAATTCATTTGCAGAAATCACCTGACGATCCGGCCAATGCCGGCGCGGGGTCACAGCATTTGCCATGAACGGCCCTGGTTCCATGATTGACCTCGATTGCGCCATCGCGAGCCTCGCCCGCCAGGAGCAGTTCCTGTCCCTCGTCAGCCCGGACGAGGCCCGGGCGCGTTTTTTCGGCCGGCTTGAGTTACGGCCGCTGGGCGGCGAAAGGATCGGACTGGACCAAGCGCTCGATCGCGTGCTCGCCGAGGATGTCGTGGCCGAAATCGACGTTCCCGGCTTTGATCGTGCCAATGTCGACGGTTTTGCGGTCCGCGCCATCGACACGATCGGCGCCAGCCCGCGCACCCCGAAGTTCCTCGCCTTGAACCGGGAGATTCTGACCCCCGCTGTCGAACCACGGCTGCCAGTCGGACCGGGCGAGGCCACGCTGATCGCCACCGGCGGCATGCTGCCGCGTGGCGCGGACTGCGTAGTCATGGTCGAACATACTGGGACCCGATCTGGCGCCGAGCCGCAAGGAATCCTGATCCACCGCCCGGCAATGAGCGGCCAGTTTGTCGCCTTCGCCGGCAGCGACATCGCCCGTGGCGAAACCTTGCTGCGGAGCGGCCAACGGCTTTCCTCACGCGAAATTGGCATGTTGGCAGCGCTCGGGCGGGCCGAGATTTATGTTGTCCGTAGGCCGAAGGTCGCGATCATCTCGACCGGCAATGAGGTCGTCGCGCCCGGTTTGGCGCTGCGGCCTGGCGAAATCTACGATTCGAATGCCGCGATCCTTGCCGCAGCCACTGTCGAGGCCGGTGGCCTTGCCGATCGGCTGGGAATCGGCAGCGACGATTGCATCGAGTTGACTCGTCTTGTTGAAGAAGGACTTGCGTCCTGCGATCTCGTGGTCCTGTCAGGCGGAACTTCGAAGGGCGCCGGCGATTTGTGCCACCGGGTGGTCAGAGCCTTCACCGATCCCGGCATTGTCGTGCATGGCGTCGCTTTGAAGCCCGGCAAACCCGTCTGCCTTGCGCTGACCCGCGGCAAGCCGGTTATCATCCTGCCGGGTTTTCCGACGTCGGCCATTTTCACCTTCCATGCCTTTGTCGCCCCGATCATCCGTGCCTATGCTGGCCGGGCAGCCGACGATCGGCCCGCGATCCGCGCCGTTCTTCCGGTTCCGGTTGCCTCGGAGCGCGGCAGAACCGAATTCCTGATGGTCAGTCTCGCTCGGGGCATCGGCGACGGTCTGCTCGCCTATCCGATCGCCAAAGGGTCAGGTGCCGTCACCAGCTTCGGCCAGGCCGATGGATTCATCGCCATCGATCAGCAGATCGAATCCCTGGCCGCCATGACGCCGGTCACGGTCCAGCTGATCGGACCGCATCGGCCCGCCGATCTGGTCATGATCGGCAGCCATTGCGTGGGACTGGACTTGATTGCCGGGCGTCTTGCCGGCTTGGGTCTCGCGGTGAAAATCCTCAATGTCGGCAGCAGCGGCGGATTGGCTGCGGCCAAACGCGGCGAATGCGACATCGCCCCGGTCCACCTGATGGATCCGTCAACGGGCCTCTACAATCGGCCGTTCCTGACGGAGGAACTCGAACTCGTCGCCGGTTACCGCCGCCGGCAAGGCCTCGTCTACCGGCACGGCGACCCGCGCTTTGCCGAACGCGCATTGGCGGATATCCTGGCTGCCGCCGTGTCCGTCGATTGCCTGATGGTCAACCGCAACGCGGGCAGCGGCACCCGCATTCTGATCGATCGCCTGCTCAGCGGGGCACAACCGCCCGGCTACTGGTCGCAGCCTCGCTCGCACAATGCTGTCGCCGCCGCCATCGCCCAGGGCCGCGCCGATTGGGGCGTCGCCATCGAAAGCGTCGCACGCCAATATGATCTCGGCTTCCTTGCGGTGCAGGACGAGCATTACGATTTTGTCGTACCGAAAGCGCGTTTCGATCAGCCGGCGGTTCGGCAATTCCGGGCGCTCATCGCCGACCCGTCCGTGCAGCGCTCCCTCACCGCTCTCGGTTTCCGCTTCGCAGAAGAAACCGGCTAAATCGGTTCGTAGCGGCCCGAATCCGGCGGAACCGTCTCGTTGCCAGGTCCCAGCGCCCGCTGGACCATGATTGTGTCGGTCCAACGACCGAATTTGAAGCCGACCGATGGCAGCATGCCGACTTGGCGAAACTCGAACCTGCGATGCAATTCAAGCGACGCCGTATTGGCCGCATCGATATAGCCAATCATTTGCCTGAAGCCTGCCGCCGCGCAGGTCTCGATCAGCGCCGGCAACAGCAGCCGCCCGATGCCCTGTCGAAGATGCTCGTGATGCACATAGATGGAATGTTTGACGGTATACCGGTAGGCAGGCCGTTTGCGGAACAACACCGCATAGGCATAGCCGACCAGCACGTCGCTGCGGGTGGCAACCAGGTGCGGCAGGCGTTGGCTGCGCATGTTCTTGCGCCGCCGCTTGAGATCCTCGGGGTGCAGCGGTTCCGCATCCTCGACAAAGTCGTCAACCCCGCGACGAATGTGACGGCGGTAGATGGCGAGCATCGCCTCGATATCCTGGTCGCGTGACGGGCGCACCACAATTGGTTGAATTTGAAGCATCATATTGGCTAGTCCCGGGGCAAGCTTACTGCGATTTTGGCATAGCCCGCGATCAAACGGAACGCCGAGCTTACTCAGGCTGCGACCCCGCTTCGGGCAGTCGAGCGCCAAACTGCATCGGCTGTGAAGCATCTCACAGGCATTGCAGCGCACGTATGCCATCCTTGTGGCTGCCAGAGGGATGATGATGAGCACAGCCGGACGCGACGACGAACCGATCGACGTGGCGGCGCTTGGACCGCCCAAGCGGGGCTGCCATCCGCATACCAACAATTTCAAAATCGTGCTTGCCGCAGAACTGGCGGCGATCAATGCGCGGCGCCGACGGATTGACGGCCGGCGCGACGATCGCTCGAAGCGTGGCGAAGTCAGAGTTCTGCGCCCGGACGAGCCGGTCATTAGCAGCGCGCATACCTACGACACCACCGGTCTGGCTCTCTCGGGCGGCGGAATCCGCTCGGCCGCCTTCTGCCTGGGCGCGCTCCAGGCGCTCACCGTCAATGAGGCTGTCGATGGCATCGACTATCTGTCGACAGTTTCCGGAGGCGGCTATATCGGATCATCGATGACGGCTGGCATGCAATTCAACGGCGGGGTCTGCCCTTTCGCCGAAAAAACGGAATGGGCCGATCTGCCCTCGGTTCGCCACCTCAGGGATTACGCCAATTATCTTATGCCGAAAGGCACTGGCGACCTGATTACTGCGCTGTGCGTCATCGTGCGTGGTCTCGTCGTCAATGCCATTCTGGTGCTGCCCTATCTGCTGGCGGCCGTCTGCTTCACAATTGCTCTCTATCCAAACCTGACCTACCTGACCGGCCGCGATAGCGACGAGATGGCGCTTGCGCCACCCCTTCCACACGACAGGCTCGATCCGACGACCGGCGTCTGGTGGATGCAGGGCTTCCACCTGACGCTCATGGTGCTTGCCGGCAATGTTGTCTTTCTTGTCGCATGGGCGCTGTGGCGATCCTGGCGAATTGCTGGCGCCAAACGAAACGGCGGACCGCAAACAACTAAGGAGAACAGCGTCGAACTGACCGGCGGCTTTGCAAGGGTGGCCAAGTTTTTGTTCTACACCGCGGTTTTGACGGCCTTTTGGGAACTGCAGCCGTTCGTGCTGCTTGCCATGTTCAATGGGCCCGTCAGCCCTGTGACCCAGCGCCTGCATGAATGGACGACATTGATCACACCGATTCTTGCGCCTTTTGCCGGCATCGTCGCCTTTCTGTCCCAACGCATCGGCGAAGTCTTGAAGACGACGGCCCAGGAATCCGGGCCTGCGGCCATGATCCGCCGTATCCTCGGCCACGCCGCCATCTGGTTTGCGGCGATCGTTCTACCCTCGCTGATCTGGCTGATCTATCTCGAACTCACCTATTTCGGCATTGCCTCCGACGCCGCCGGCAGCAATTTTCAGCATGCCCCTTACTGGATGCTTTTGATGTCTGCCAAGCTCCATTCGAGTATATGGGCGCTTTACGCGGTTTCCGCCGCCCTTCTCTTCGCCATCGGCATGGAAATTGGACCCAATGCGACGAGTCTGCACCAGCTCTACCGGGACCGTCTGTCCAAGGCCTTCCTATTTGACCCGACGCACCGCGGCACGATCCCGGTCGCCAAGCGGCCATTTGGCCCAGAGAGCGCCGATCTCGACCCGGCCGGCGGCCTGCGTCTGCACAACATCGACCCCTCGCTCGCCCCCTACCAGCTGATCAATGCCGCCCTGAACTTGGAGGGATCGCGCAAATCCAACCGAAGAGGGCGCAACGCCGACTTTTTCATTTTCGGCCCGGAATTCACGGGCAGCGAGCCAGTTGGCTTCATCGGCACGCAATTCATCGAGAAAAGCGACCCCGCCCTCGACCTCGGCACCGCCATGGCGATATCAGGCGCCGCCGTATCGTCCAATATGGGCGTGGAAACAATCAAGCCCTGGGCCATTACATTGGCCCTGCTCAATTTCAGGCTCGGCTATTGGTTGAACAATCCGTCACAATTACAAGGCTGCGGGTGCCCGAGCCAGGCAACCAAAGGGATAGCCGGACTAAGGCGATCGCTGGGCCAAAGGCTCAAGCTGTATTTTTTCAGCGAGATGTTCGGACTGCTTGGCGAAAGTGATTCGAAAATCTACCTTACCGATGGCGGCCATATCGAGAATCTCGGCGTCTATGCCCTTTTGAAACGCCGCTGCCAGCTCATCATCGCCGTCGATGCGGAAGCGGACGAGGCGATGAATTTCGGCGCGTTGGTAAGCCTGCAACGCTACGCCCGGATCGATCTCGGTGTCCGTATCGATCTGCCCTGGCAAGAAATCCGCGCTTGCGCCCGCAAGACCGATCTCGCCTTCCGATCGAAGCCAAGCAAGTCCGACGAGCCTCCACCAAAGGTCAAGCGACAGAAGGGGCCGCATTGCGCGTTCGGAACGATCACCTATCGCGACGGTGCCGAGGGGCTTCTGCTTTACGTCAAGGCATCGCTCAGCGGTGACGAAAACGACGTCATCCTCGACTATAAGCGCCGCAATCCAGATTTCCCACACGAGACGACAGGCGATCAGTTCTTCACCGAGGAGCAATTCGAAGTCTATCGGGCGCTCGGCTTCCATGTCCTCGATGGGGTCTTCAAGGGAACCAGCGAAATCTCGCATGTCGCCGCGAACGTGCCGCAGTCCGGTTCCCCCGGCGGCGGCCTGATCAATCGCTTCAACCATGCGTTAGGGTTGTGAATGTCCCGGCGCCGATCGTCCTTCCGACGCCACAACGCTATTGTGGGGACAGACAGATGAAAGCTCGATGGTTAACTTCGTCCGTCCTTTTGATTGGACTGCAAATCGCCACCGCACCCGCAGCAACACTCGAAGAAGGTCTCGCAGCCTTCGCGAAGGCGGAATACGATTCTGCCTTTGCGGCTCTGCAACCACTTGCCATTCTCGGTGACCCGCAGGCCCAACTCTATCTCGGTCTGATGTTCGAGACCGGTGAGGGCGTGGCGCAGAGCGACGACGAAGCGGCGCGATGGTACCGCCGCGCGGCCGAGCAGAACAACACGGCGGCCCAATATAACCTCGGCGCCATGTACCGGAATGGCAAGGGTGTACCCCAAGACGACCGGTTGGCGGTTCACTGGTATTGCAGGGCAGCGAAACTGGGTGATCCGCAAGCCCAGGTCTATCTCGCAATATTCTATAAGAGCGGCCGCGGCCTGAGGCCCGACGATGGCAAGGCAGTACACCTTTTGCGCCAGGCAGCCGCCCAGGCCGACCCCCAGGCCGAGTTCAATCTGGCGGAAATGTATGAGGCTGGCCGCGGTGTCAGGCGCGACGAGGGTGAGGCGATCAGCTGGTATCGCAAAGCAGCGGACCACGGCGAGGCGCAAGCCCAGGCCGCACTTGGCTTAGCCTATGCCGCTGGCCGGGGTCTCCCGCAAGACCTGGTCCTGGCCCATATGTGGTTCAATCTGGCGGCCTCCCGCTTTCCCCGAGTCAGACCGAGGCGAACGAAAGGGTTGGGCGCAACCTTAACGATATTACGGCTCACATGAACAGCGCTCAGATTGCCGAGGCGCAACAGCGAGCCCGCGAGTGGCGGCAAACCGACAGTCAAAAGTCGAACGCGGGCCCGGCCAATATAGAATGTCCCGGTGATTAGATGTCCCGGCAATTGTTGTCGCAGCGTCAAAACTAGCGGCGGCCCCATGCCTGTTTGCGGAACAGGGAACCGGCCCAATACCCCAACGTGTACAGGGGTTGCCGTGACATTAGCTTACCCCGACCGCATGAAAGGTTCATTGATGGGGTGCACATGGACCGATGACAGCCAATAGAACTCCGAACGAGCAATGATGCAGCGCGAACCAAACACGCCGGCCGAAGCACCAGGATTCATGCTTCGCAAGCAGGACCTGGTGCCGCAGCCTCAAAAAGTCGGCGAGCCGGCGCAGCGTCCCGCTTCGTAAAAATCACCTATGCCGGCGTGTTTCAAAGCGGCATTCGTCCATACCATTGAAGGCCCCAGTTTTGGAACAAAAAAGAACATATCCAAAGAATCCGCTAGTCGACCATAACAATTTGGTCGGTGACCCCCCATATACCCAATCAACGCAACAAGGGGCGGAGTATTGCCGGTTTTGACAATAAATTTTCCCAACCAAAGTCGAACGTATGACGCGACGCGGCGCGCCGTTCGGTTCTGGGGTTACGATAGCGCGATGGAGGCCTCGTTTTTTGTGAATGAAGATGCTTTGAGGCGAATACAACCCAACATGCGGGTCGACGAGACGGGGCTTCTTAGTGCCTTCGATCTCAACCGAGACTTGATTTATGCGACCGCAGCAAAAGTATATATGCGCGGTCGCAAAGGCTCCTACGACCTAATCCCCGCTGATTTCCGAAAGGCATAGCCAATGGCCCTGCAATTTGTCGGTGGCCTGGAATAACACTTTTGGATAGTACCCAGGGAATTGGCTAGCATAATTGCAATAGCCGCTTCCGGAGACCCTTAACCGATGCGGCGCTCAAGGGACAGACGCGAAATTCGCGAAATTCTCGTGGTCAGCCCGCCTAACCCGGCCGATATAAGCGCCAGCAACGAGCCGACTTTTGATCAATTGGTCCTATTTTCGCGATTCAGCCGATGTGCTTCGGGTTTCTGGCGAGGCGCAGAAAGCTGGCGCGTATGGCTCCTTGCTGGCGGCCTTGTTGGCATTGTATTTCTGCAGCTCGCGGTTCAATACGCTCTAAACTTCTGGAATCGAGACTTTTTCGATGCTCTTGGGCGAAGGGACGGCGCGGCTCTCGCAAGCGAGGCGCTGGCGTTCCTGCCGCTCGCTGGATCCAGCATTGTTCTTTCAGTTGTTGGCGTATGGGGTCGAATGAAGCTTCAACGGGATTGGCGCGCATGGCTGAGCGGCTATCTTATCGACTACTGGACCGCTGAAGGTCATCCGCGCCGGCTTCGATTCATGATGGGAGAACACCATAATCCCGAGTACCGGATTGCCGAAGACGCGAGGGGAGCCACCGAGCCACCTGTCGACCTCGCATTCGGTTTGATCACTTCGATTGTCACTGGGGTGACCTTTATCGGGGTACTTTGGACCGTTGGCGGCAGTCTCACTATCGCCCTGTCTGGTCACAAACTAGCAATCCCCGGATATCTTGTGGTCGCTGCGATTTTGTATTCCGGCATCCTTACAACCGCCATGATGTTCATTGGACGCCGCCTTACACCGGTCATCGGCGAAAAGAACCAAGCGGAGGCGGAATTCAGATCAATTGCAGCCAGGCTGCGGGAACGCGGCGATCCACTTGCTTCCCAAAACGGACCCAACACCAATCGAATTGACATACAGGTCGCGCTTGATCATGTCATTTCTCGGTGGCGAGACTTAAGTGCGCAGCTGATGCGAATAACGTCTGTAACACAAGGAAACCTTTTGTTGTCACCGGTCGTTGGGCTGATTATAGCTACTCCGAAATATCTCAGCGGAGCAATGTCTCTCGGAGAAATTACCCAGTCGGCTGCCGCATTTGTCATCGTACAGGCGGCATTCAACTGGTTAGGCGATAATTACCAGCGACTTGCAGATTGGACCTCTTCCATCAATCGGGTGTCTGCGCTCCTCCTGTCGCTTGACCGGGTAGAGAGCATAGATCCATCCTCCTAAGAACTGCGAAAGTCTCTCCGCTTAACGCGCCGTTGACGTGACAGGCCAAGTCGAACGAATCTACGAATGCAAAGAAGGCGCAACCTTGGGCAGCCTCACAGCAAACGCAGGCACGTATTGCACCAATAACTTCCTTCCAAAGTTGGCGGGCGGGACGCACTTTAAGAGTGAGTGTCGACTTTGAAAATAGCAGTCGGTGTAGGACTGACCGTTCTGGGAATGGCTTGGGTTATGCAGGGCCTCAATTTGCTTGTTGGCAGCTCCATGACCGGAGACAGGCTCTGGGTCGTCTATGGTGCAATCATAATGCTTCTTGGGTTGATTGTATTGGCCTCGAGCAATCGGCGCAAACCAGGTAGATGGTAAACAAACATCGGATTGCTCAGCGGCCGGGTGCCGCGGCTTAGGCCATGGCGAAGAGGCCTTGAAGCGAGTTGGTGGCACGACCACCAAAGGCGCAGCAGTGCCGCAATCAGTCTGTCCCGTTCCGCGCTTGATCGTCGATGAGTCTGCCCTGCTCGCCCGACGGCGGTTCGCCATTTGTCGGATCGTACTGTTCGTTGCGGACCTTCTCCGCCAAATCCACAAGGATCCCTGCGAGTTTCAGATTATTCATATATGCAGGGTAATCGACATTGATGCCTTCAAAGCTAATCGTTTGTCTCTTTTCCATTGCGTCGCACTCCTTTAAATCTCGAATATAGTGCGTCTAGCCGGGTTTCACAGTCTATGTTCTCCACGGGAGCACTTGCGTCATGCCAAGTCATTGCGGTTTCGCGGCAATTAGGCGGTCTCAATTGCTCAACGACGAGGGCGTTCATCATCCGGACTTGGCGCCAAATCGTCTTAGACCAGGCGGCCGCGAGAGTCCCTGTCGGTCTTTGAGAATTAAAGGGGTCGACCGGAGGCTGTACCCGGACTTAGGCTGCCGTCAGGGCAGACGACCTTTTGAGATGGGCAAGATACAATGAGTTTCGTTCATTGGCAGAATGCTCGGGCTCTATTCGTGATCCAACGAGTCGATCGTCGCAGCGGATTAACGGAATGCCTTGGTCCAGTGTCCAGCTATAAGGAAAGTTGGAGCTTACACTGGCAAAGATCGCCCGGTGTTTGAGGCGGCAGGGGAATGGAACATCGCAGGCTTGCTCGCCTGCTCTGCGCCCCCGAGTGCCCGGCACTTATTGATGTTCGCATTGATGAGGATTTCAAAGCAGATCCGCGCTTCATCCCTGGGGCTATGCAGCGTCCTTACGAATCGGTCGGAGGATGGGCAACGGAGTTTTCCGGTCAAGCGACTGTCGTCATTTGCCAAAAAGGGCAAAAGCTTAGTCAATGGACTGCCTCATGGCTCCGCCATGACGGCGCGATTTCAGCGTGGGTCGAATTTGGCCTATCGATTGTGCCCGCTGCCAAGTTACCCTCGCGTGACCCTAAAGGGCGCCCAGTATGGGTTGCACGCAAACCGCCCAAAAGTTGACCGGATCTCCTGTCTTTGGCTCATCGGGCGCTTCCTAAATTTGAGCGCGATCTTCTTGCTTGTCACTCCCACTGAGGTGGTGCAGCGCTTCGGTGGCACCGTCTTCGACATCGAGGACGTATTCTGGAGCCGCTTAGATGGTCGCTTCACATTTGACAAGATGATCGAGCAATGGGGACCAAGAACAGGCCCGCTAAGAAGATTGACGCTGATTGTCCGAGCAGCAGGCACCACCCCCTCGATCTGGCATCCGAACCCCCGCGCCGATCGGGATTGCAGCAAGACCGGCAAAGGCTGTGTCACTTCTGGTCAAACAATGGGGTTCAACCAGAGCGACAATTCCGCGACTGGGCCCACCCCCGAATTACCGCTGCCGTCAGCTTTCGGTCGACGCCTGGGCCGGCAGATAGGGCAAAAAGACCGCTTGCGCATCCCGTTGAGCAGGTATTCAATTTCCCGAGTTTGGCCAACGAGAATAATAAGGCTTCGGCCGGGTGAAGGCTTGAACGAGACTGACCTGGGAGAAAGGGAGTGTTGTCGCCATGAGATTATTGCCAATTGCGGTTGGACTTGCCGTTGCCTGCGGCGCAGGAAATGCCATCGCAGCCGACCCAGCGAGCTGTAAGACCGTTCGCTTCGCGGACGTTGGATGGACTGACATCACGGCAACCACCGCAACCGCGTCGGTTATTCTTAAGGCGCTTGGGTATGATACCAAGATCGACGTGCTTTCGGTTCCGGTCACCTATACATCGATGCACAACAAACAGATTGACGCATTTCTTGGAAATTGGATGCCAACAATGGAAGCCGACCGAAAGCCCTATGTCGATGACAAGACGGTCGAAGTACTCGCGGCTAATCTTGAAGGCGCCAAATATACTCTCGCAGTGCCTACCTATACATACGAGGCAGGTCTAAAGTCGTTCAAGGATATTGCAAAGTTTAAGGAAAAGTTAGACGGCAAGATTTACGGAATCGAGCCCGGCAATGATGGCAATCGCCTAATCGGCGACATGATTGCCAACGACAAATTCGGCCTGAAAGGCTTCGAGCTTGTCGAATCCAGTGAGCAGGGCATGCTCGCCCAGGTCGAGCGCGCCAACCCAAAAAAACAGGACGTGGTCTTTCTTGGCTGGGAACCACATCCTATGAACACAAAGTTCCAGATCAACTATCTGGTCGATGGTGATGACGTCTTCGGCCCGAATTTTGGCGGAGCCACCGTCTTTACGAATATCCGCGCCAACTACACAAAGGAATGTCCCAACGCTGGCAAATTGATCGCAAATCTCAAATTCAGCCTTCCGATGGAAAACGAAATCATGGGCGCAATCTTGTTCGACGGCAAGGAGGCAGAGCCTGCGGCAATCGATTGGTTAAAAGCGCATGCCGCGGCGATCGATCCCTGGCTGGCCGGGGTCACCACGATCGACGAGAAGCCGGGCCTTGGCGCCGTCAGGAAGAGTCTGGGCCTTTGACCCAGCGCGCCGTCTACGCCATGAGGTTTGGTTTTTGACCGCGCCGATACCCCAATTGTAACATTTTCCACCCAGATTGAGGCGGCGGAACTCACGATGAAGGATTGGTTTTCCGGCCAATGGATCGTCGACCACAAAATCCCGCTTGGCATGTGGATCAAGGTGTTTGTCGTCTGGCTTCAGGACAACGCCCGCGGCCCAATCGATGCCGTCGTCAATATCCTGCAATTCCTGATCCAGGGCTTAACTCATATCTTCCTGTTGGCGCCGCCCCCAATTACCATATTGATCTTTGCGGCCCTCGCATATTGGCTGCACCGCAGCTGGAAATTGGTCGCATTAGTGGTCATCGCCCTGCTCTTCATCGTCAATCTCGGTTATTGGCAGGCGACAATGGAGACATTGTCCCTAGTCGTCTGGTCAACGCTCATCTCGGTTGCCGTCGGCGTGCCACTCGGCATAGCCGCCGCGCACAGACCGTTACTTTTCGTTTTTCTGCGGCCGGTCCTCGACCTGATGCAGACCCTGCCGACATTTGTCTATCTGATACCGACCCTGATCTTATTTGGTCTCGGGGTTGTTCCAGGTTTGATTTCGACGGTGATCTTCGCAATTCCCGCGCCGATCCGGCTCACCCATCTTGGTATCACCTCCGTCCCAAAGCAACTGATCGAGGCAGGCCAGGCATTCGGAGCAAGCCGCCGGCAACTTCTATGGAAAATTGAGATTCCGGCCGCAATTCCCAACATAATGGCGGGTGTCACCCAATGCATTATGTTGAGCCTCTCGATGGTAGTTATCGCCGCGCTTGTCGCGGCCGACGGGCTCGGCAAGCCGGTCGTGCGCGCGCTCAACACTGTTAATATACCTATGGGTTTCGAGGCTGGCACCGCAATAGTTCTTCTTGCGATCATCCTCGACCGGGTGTTCAAGCGGCCGGATAAAACCGCGTGAGCCTGATCCGCGAACTCGCCGTAGATCCTGGCATCATTCGGCCTGCCGTCGATATCCGCAGGCTCGACATCGTTTTTGGACAAAGAACCGTCGAGGCCCTGACGCTGCTCGACCAGGGTCGCTCGCGTGAAGAAATCTTGGCCGAAACTGGCGCAGTGCTCGGCGCCGCCAATGTTACGCTCACCGTCGAACGGGGCGAGATTTGTGTGCTGATGGGACTTTCGGGCTCGGGAAAGTCGACGGTTCTGCGCGCCGTCAACGGATTGAATCCAATCACCCGCGGGGAAGTTCTGGTCGAAAGCGGAGATCAGACAATTGACGTCGCCCGCTGCAGTGCCCAAACCCTGCGAACTCTGCGCCAAAAGCATGTCACCATGGTCTTTCAGCACTTTGCACTGCTGCCCTGGCGCTCGGTCCGAGAGAATGTCGGCCTAGGCCTTGAACTCCGTGGTCTCTCCCGCGACGCCCGCCGTAAGATCGTCGACCAGAAACTCGAAATGGTTGGATTGTCGAAATGGGCAGACAAATTTGCACACGAGTTGTCCGGCGGAATGCAGCAACGCGTTGGGTTGGCCCGCGCATTCGCGACCGACGCTGACATTCTTTTAATGGATGAACCATTTTCTGCGCTCGACCCGCTGATTCGCACCAAACTCCAGGATGAATTGCTCGGTTTGCAAAAGGAGTTGAAAAAAACCATCGTCTTCGTGAGCCACGATCTCGATGAAGCTTTGAAACTGGGTAGTCACATTGCAATTATGGAAGGCGGCCGCGTGGTACAATTCGGGCCACCCGAAGAGATCGTGCTAAAGCCCGCAAACGCCTATGTTCGCGAATTCGTTGCCAATGTGAACCCCCTAAACGTGCTGACCGCCTATAATGTTATGCGTGACGTGCGAGACCTGCAACCGGCAGGCGAAAATTGGGTCTGGCTCGATCGTCGACGCACCACACGATTTCAGCTTGACAGCGAGCGCCGCGTCATCGACGCCGAGCGGCATTCACAAAGGGCGCACTGGCTCCCATGTTCGCAATCAGAAAAGCCATGGCCCGAACAGCAACCCATCGTGTTTTGGGCGGTACCATCCACGCCGTTGCGGACTGTTATGCTTGCCATGCAACGCGATGCGTCACCGGTCGGTTTGTTCGATGGGCATGATCGTTTTGTCGGCGCAATCGGCGTGAGGGACGTCTTAAATGCAATTCTGCGTCGAGATGCGATCGTGGAGACATAAATATTAGTAACGTCACCCCGAGCTCGCCCACTCAAGTACCCGGCATCCTGCCGAGGACGGCTCAAAAAAAACCAACAAACTGGGCTTTCAATTCGCAAAACGCGACACAAATAAAAAGGGCACCGGCCACATTAGCGCGGTGCCCCCACCACGCCTGTGGTCGATGCCGGGGCCGCCTGTTGCCCCACCGCGATGGGCGGCTCCTCATACCATCAAATGGCGGAGACAAGCGCAAACAGGAACATCTCCTGCCATCAATTTGGCCGTGGAGTGTCACATTTTTGCAAATCACTCTATCCCTCCAGCCGAGCCGTCAGCTCGCTCGGTGGGTCGACGCGGGCTGCGGTCGCCCTAATCCCCCAGTCAGTGATCTCAGCGCAACCATTGCACAGTCCAGCCTAGCGTTCTCAACTCTTCCTGTGCAGGGTCGGTAACGTTGCCGGTCAGCGCTAGGACGGGTGCGCCATATCCCGCTTGTTTGGCGGCGGTGGTCACGGCGCTAACCATGCGCGCGACGCTTTCTGTCCAGGCTACCTCGTCGAGCGGGAACAGGCCAATAATCCGTCCATCCTTTAGCCGGTTGAGAGGGAATCCGCCAATCTCCACAAAATCGCCTATCCCGAGAGCCTTGGCGTTAGCGGCCAGCAATTCCGCTCGCCGTCGCTGGAAGAACGCCTCGTCCCGACTGGCGGCCTCCGCTGCTCGCGCGACAAACGCCCCGCTGCCGCGCACCTTCAAGTTCGCAAGCGAATTCGCAATGAGAAGCAGGTCAGCCGGCGTATACAACCTATTCTCGAGCAAACCTTCAACCGAAGTGTCGGGCACCCCTAGTCTTATCAGTCGTCCGCGAACCAGCTCGACAATCTGAGCAGCTGTCTTCTCGGCGAGAGTTGAGCGCACAGTGTCGGCGGTCGAGGACGAACTGACCACCACGCCAGCCCCGCCCGGTATTGCCATCATGAGAGCCCGCATTGAAAGGCCCCCAAGCGCCGATGCTCGGGCCACCTCCTGGAGCTTGGCGGCAAGGGGCTCGAAATCTGTATATGGGTCGACGCCAAGCTTGACCGCTAATGCTCGCCTCGCGGCATCGACCCCGAGCACGCTGCCAACCACATTGTCGCGGTTCGTGTGACCGCCCGACAACCCCGCACCGATTCGGTTAAACATGTTGGCAACGCCAGAGGCCGATTTTTGCAACGTTGCCGTGGGGTCGGTGATGAGGTCGGCCCCGTAACGGAGCGGAGCAGCCGCGGCTTGACCTAGCGATTTCATGAAGACGTCCGACTCCGACATGGCCTGAAGGCGTCGCAACGCTCCAAGTTCGCGGATCCTTTGCTGAAGCAGGTCTTGGCCGTTCACATCGAAGTTGCCGAACCGCGTGTGCAACTGGAATGACCAAATAAGCCCGTCGCCACGAACTTCCGGCTCCACCGTATAGTTTGGTCCTTTTGCCTGCGCCCCAATCAGGTTGGCCGCATTCGCGACCGGCGGATCTTCGAAAGCGCTGGCATGGGATTGCCATCCCGTAACGGCGCCAGCCGCCAGAACGACAGCAAGACGCGAGAGAACCCGGAAAGGTCTCACTGATAAGCACCCATTAGAAAGCACCCACTAGAATATCAGGAAATGAGTTGACGCACGCAGCGTTAGCAGGTTGTGCCCCAGCCTGTCGAGTGACGGCAGGGCAAGGCAAAGTCGCCTTGCAGCTGGCTGGACATGAGGATCGATCCGGTCGTAGCGGTCCGCGAGGATTTCGCGGAAATCGCGGCGCTGATCCACGGTGAGCTGCTCGGGTCCCCAATCGTCCAAAATAAGGAGATGGCGCGCAAAGCCTCGCCGTCGCACTTCCACGACCAGATGCGTTTTGAGCGAGTTCGAGAAAGTCGGGGTCGATCAGGCGTTGCGCGCAGTTATCATAGACGCAGCACATGGCATCGACAACGAAGCAGGAAGCATTCGAGCCGGCAGGAAAGCGGTTTGTCGTGCTCGGGGACGATCCGTCCACGGTTGATCCAATGAAACTGAAGGACATCCCCGTCTGAGGAGCGCTCTTCGCGGGCCGGGCAGGCCCTGCCAAACACCAAAGGCCTCTCGCGGTGCTTTGAGCCCAACAGACTGATCACGACGTGGGAACTCTCGTTGGTCCGGACAACATTGGCAAGATGGATGCGTGGCGGCGGCAAGCGCGAATCGACTATCCTCAAGCACAGTGCGGACCTAGGGTTCTGGCTCGAGGGGAAAGGCGGACTTCAAGAGCGGGTTGGGCAAACGAAAGGCGCCCTGCAGATCCATACCAGCCTACTATCAGACCGTGAGCCAGTGCGACCCGACCAGACGCTCGGCCTCCGCGATGATGCGCTCAACGATCTCGCCCGCCGGTGCAATGTCGTGGATCAACGCACAGCTCTCGCCGGCGATGACCGCGGCGACGTCGAAATCGCCCCGTTCTCTCGCTGCCGCATACTCCCGCCCAACCAATTCCATCCTTGTCTCCAATTCATTCTCGCGACCCAGCCAGATCTCGGCATGGCGGTTGCGCAATACGCGGCCAGTGTAAGGCGCGGGCCAGCGAATGCGGCGGGAGAGGTCAAAGACGGTTGATCGTACGGTCTGGCCGCCTTCCGCCTCCAAGATGCGTCGCTTGGCTTCCGGATGTCCCTCGGCTTCCTGCGAAGCGTAGAAGCGAGTGCCCATCAGCGCTCCTTCTGCGCCCAGCATCAGCGCAGCAGCCAATCCGCGTCCATCGGCAATCCCGCCTGCCGCGACAACCGGCGTGCCCGGGCAGGCGTCGACCACCTGTGGGAGCAATGCAAAGAGCGGTTCCGACAGGCCGTGCCCGCCGGCCTCCGTGCCTTGAGCAACGATGACATCCGCGGCGGCCTCCATTGCCTCGCGTGCCTGTGACACGCATTGTACTTGGCAGATCAGCCTAGCACCAGCACTGCGGATTGCGGCGGCGAAGGGACGTGGATCGCCGAAAGAAAGCATGATGGCGGCGGGCCGGTGAGCAAGTGCACGGTCCAAGACCTGTGGATGCGCGGCAAGACTCCAAGTGATAAAACCGCATCCGATCCGGGAGTTGCCCGCGCGCTCCCATTCCCGGTCGATCCAGTCGCCGTCGCCGTAGCCGCCGCCTAGCAGACCGAGCCCGCCTGCCTGGCTAACCGCCGCCGCTAGTCTGCCGCCGGCGACGCGGTCCATTGGGGCGAGCAGAACTGGGTGCTCGATTCCAAGTAGTTGAGTCAGCCGGTTTTGAATTGCCACCGCTGGGCTCCTGGATTAATCCCCGGGAAAATTCCGCATGCCCCACTGCAGTTCTCAAAAACCCTGGACTGATTGCTGCTGTACCTGAGCTCGTCAATCGACTATACAATCCCAGCGGAAGCCGTCACCCGATAGTCCAACGCGCATTGTGTGTGGATTGCAAGGGAAATGTGCTGAGCAACAGATAGTTGATGCGCCGCAGTATTGCTCGAAGAATGTGTGCCGCGTCGCTGCGGCCTACCCGGATCGACGTCGGCGCGCATGGGATTTCCAGATAGCGGGCCTGCAGGGGTGTATCGAGCAGATCACCCGTGGTCACCCCCTCATAAGGGCACGTCCTATGGCCACGGCAAAGATGAGCGGGGGTTTGGCCAGGCGGGTTATGCAAAGGGCAACACAGGCGCCTTCGCATTCTGCTCTGAACAATTGGAAAAATCCTGTTTGGCGAACAGGTAGCGGGCGTGGGGGAAGATCGGCACCCAGCGACATTTGGCCCTCAGCGAGGCCAATTCCAAAGCCCCTTGGATGCAGTGGGATGTTCTTGCTTATTGTGGTCGATGGGTCACGCGGATAACATGGTGGTAGGCGGTGTGAACTCGTCAAATACCCCAATTCAAAAGACGGAGTCATGTCCGAAACTGCTTTCAGTATCGACGCGTATCTGGATCGCATCGGCCTTGACCGATGCTCCGATCCGACACTGGAGACGTTACGCACAGTTGTGGGTCGGCACTGCGCGGCGATCCCATTCGAGAATATTGACGTCCTACTTGGCAGAACGCCGAAGCTCGATCTGGAGTCATTGCAGGGCAAGTTGGTGCGCGACAAGCGTGGCGGATATTGTTTCGAGCAGAACCTTTTGTTGCGCGCCGGCCTGCAGGCACTCGGGTTCACCGCTACCGGCATGATTGGGCGAGTGGTGCGGAGCTTTCCGGCCGACGCACCACGGTTCGCCCTCCACATGTTTGTGCGGGTCGATCTCCCGGACGGACCATTTCTCGTCGATGCCGGATTCGGCAACCTGACGCCAACTGCGCCGATTGCAATGGTGCCAGCTATCGAGCAGCAGACACCGCACGAGCCAATGCGTCTGTTGTCGGTTGGTTCAGAACTGGTACTGCAGGCCAAGCTTGGTGACACTTGGGAGAACCTCTATCGGCTATGCTCGCATGCGGTCGTCGACGCTGATTACGTCGTCGCAAATTGGTTCACCGCGACTAGCCCGGAAAGCATCTTCGTCAGCAACATGATCGCGGCGCGACCGGGTTTAGGCGGGGCTCGGCTCACATTTCTGAATGGGCGGGTTAGCCATCGCCATCCGGACGGCACAGTGGAGCAGCAGGAACTAGAAGATGATGCCAGAATATTCCATGCGCTTGTCGGTACGTTCGGACTTGAAGTGTCGCTCGAGGACACGCGATCCGCGTTAGCCGTGCTCGCGCGTTCTGGCCGCCGTGGAACCACGCATCCTGTCTTTAGTTGACGGGTGTAAGCATCTGACTGGTTGAAGGGCCCATCCTACAAAGCCTGCAGTACGGTCTTTAGAGGGCAGGCATAGGGGCGGAAAGCTTCATAGCCATTCCCAAATCTGCCGGTCAATATCGCCGTATTGGTGTTCAAGAAGCCTTCCAGAAGAAAATGGCAAACTCGCGCGCCTAGTTAGGGATGCGGTTGCTTTCGTAAAGCGTGCTCTATGTCCGATCGGCTGATGTGCGATTTCGCAAATCGGCTCGCTACCGCCGATCCTAGGATCCCGGCAGCTGATTGGTGGAGGCAGCCATGTTCACGAGGTGCTTGCTCGATTGTTCGTGATCTAGGCACTCGACGCCTTGGTCGTCATCGCGCGACAACGTCACTGGTGACGCTTTCGCTCGATCGATTGGCATCCATCAGGAATAGTTGCCTAGATCTGCCCCTTCGCGGTCAGCCGATGTACAATGCGAAGTGGCACCGGCCACTAGTAGGTGCCCCCACGCCCGTGGTCGGTGCCAGGGGCCGCCTCTCGCCAGGCGATGGGCGGCTCCGCTTCGCACATTAAACACCTGGCCGGCTCGGCGCTGTGCGATTGGTTACAGACTCGACCTATAGCCTTGCTGCGGCCGGTCAGGTGTAGGTCCTCGCACGAGACGCGGTGCACGCGGGCCACGCAGATGTCAACGGCCTCGACATCATCCGTGCCGACATTACGACGCGGGAAGACCGTCCGAGCGAATATCGGGTCGGCGCGACCCAGGGGGCGTTCACGCTTTTGTACATGCAGAGCGACGACGCGGTCCCGATCAGTGCGCGGGGTGACAGGCGTTTCGGCCGGACGCCACTGGTGTCCTCGGACTGGGCAGTGGAGTCTTCGTCAGCGACGTCGACTTCAAGGGCGGCCGGTTGGTGATGTCGCCACTCGAAACCGGGGCGATTCACGGCCACGGCATGATCCCACCCGGCAGGCCCAAACAGATCACCGGAGGCGTATTGGCGGTTCATATGATAGTCACGTATGGCCTGAGCGACGTGTGGCTCTGCACAACTGGGGGACCGTGGATCGCTGGATTGCCAACGCCAGCGTGACGGACGAATGGCAAAAAAGATGACGCCCGCACATCGAGAAGCCAGAAGTTACTTGCGTGAAAACCAGCGGTCATGATGTAGGCCTGATGTTTTGGTTGAAACGGAAAATGTTTTGGGGATCGTATTTCTGCTTGGTGGCGACGAGACGGGTGTAATTCTCGCCGAAGGTTCGTTTCACCAGATCCTCGCCTTCCTCGCCGAGACCAGGGAAGTTGAGGTATAGGCGGCCCCGATCGGAATGGGCCCGCATGCGCTGCCAAAATTCGCGAGTCCAGTTGATGTTGGCAACATCATCGTCGGGTGATCGCCAAACTGAATCGATGGAGAACATGTAGGGCATCGACCTGTCACCAAAGGCAGTCGCGTCGGCCGGAATAGTGGCCGTAGCACCGCCGAAATTCCAGATCGACGACACAGTGTTGGGTGAAGGCGGACGCCGGTTGCCGTCGACGATCTCATCGATGACTGCATCTGACAGATCATTCAGAAAGTGACTCTTCCAATAACAGCGATATTTCCCTGCCGGCATAAGCGCGTCAAATAGCTGTTGCACGCCGGAGTACTTCATCCGGTTCGAAAAATCGGCGACCATACCGCCGATCTCTCGCAATGGCTGCATTAGAGCTTCACCTTCTTGCGCGTCGCCGGCATAGACAGCTGCCAAGGTCACGACGCGTTGCCCCCATGAGTCCCGCGGAAAGTCAGGGCCTTCGGCGACCGTTGAGAATTCCGCGAGGGAGCCAACAACACCGTTCTTATCGGTCAAGAAATCTCGCCACACACGGATCGCGCGACCGGCAAGCTCGATTGAGTAGATTGGGGCACAAAACATCACCTCGGGACCTAAGGGGTGAAGCTGAAATTCAAAATTTGTGATAACGCCAAAATTTCCTCCGCCCCCCTTTAGTGCCCATAGTAAATCGGCGTTCTCCTTGGGGCTTGCGTGCAGCAGCCGGCCGTCGGCAATCACAACGTCGGCAGCAACCAGATTGTCTATGGTCAGGCCATGGCGGCTCCTGAGCCAACCGATGCCACCCGACAGGGTAAGGCCGGCCACGCCTGTATCGGAAATCAATCCCCCTGGCGTAGCAAGGCCGAAGGCCTGGGTTTCACAATCAAGATCCCGCCAAGTGGCGCCGCCCTCAACCCAAGCTCGCCGTCGGACGGGATCCACCCGGACAGCGCGCATAGCCGAAAGATCGATCATCATGCTGTCATCGCCGACGGCATGTCCCGCCACGTTGTGCCCACCACCGCGAATGGAAATGGCCATACCGTGGTCGTGCGCGAAGCCAACTGCCGTGATGACATCGGCGACTCCCTTTGGCCGGACGATGACTGCGGGTCGGCGATCAATCATAGCATTCCACACGCAACGCGCGGCGTCATAGCCGCCATTGTCCGCAGTCATCACTTCACCACGAGACGATGAGCGAAGCCCGGCGATGTCAATCGCAAGATGGTGGCTACCCATCACTGGACGCATAGATGATTGATGGCTCATGATTGGTCATCTCCACCCAGTTGGTTCGCTTCAGCATTGGTGAGTTGCCCTGCATATGCTGGAGATACTAGGCACTGATTCCCGGCATGCGAAGAGACAGATTGATTAAAACCGGGGCAAATGTGACACTTCATTAGGAAAGGATGTCTTGTCGTGGTCGTCCACCAAAAGCCGTGTGTTGCTCTGCTCGCCTCGCCGAAGACGACGCCATCAGTGCTCTTTGGACTATATGATGTCCTATTGTCGGTGGGGGCGGTCTATCCCGATATGACGGTGGGCGAACCCGGTGACGCTCTACTTGATGTTATGATCATTTCGGCCGGCGTTGAGCCATTCCGATGTTTCGGCAATGTTCTCATTGAGCCCCATGCGGCACTCTCAACGGTCGAGCGCGTCGATGTGGCAGTGGTTTGTGACATGTACACGCCGATAGATACGCCGCCGCGCGGCCAATATCTTCAGGAAATTGCTTGGTTAAAGAGAATGCACTCCGGTGGCGCTCTTATTTCTTCGGTCTGCTCCGGCTCGTTGGTCCTGGCGGAGGCCGGGCTGCTAGATGGAGAGCCCTGTGCAACCCACTGGGCCTATATTGACCTATTCCGCCGCCATTATCCCGCGGTCCGTCTGCGCCCGGATTCGATTCTCAATCTAGAAAGTGAGCCCCGCGGGATCGTTACCGCTGGAGGCGTTACGTCCTGGCAGGACCTCGCCCTGCACATCATCGCCCGGCTGTGTGGGCGCACCGAGGCTTTGCGCACGGCCAAAGTCTATCTCCTCGCGGGACATCAGGACGGGCAGTTGCCATTTGCAAGTATGGGCCGTTGCATCCAGAAGAACGATGCTACGATCGCCCGTTGTCAGACATGGATCGCCAAAAATTACACGACGACCAATCCGGTCGGCGCGATGACCGAGCATGCCAAACTCAAGCCCAGGACCTTCACCCGCCGTTTCAAGGCGGCTACCGGTCTCCTTCCCATGGAATACGTGCACACGTTGCGCATTGAGGAAGCCAAGCGGCTCCTCGAATCTACTAGCGCTGCTGGCGACAATGTCGGATTTCAGGTCGGCTACGAGGATCCGACCTTCTTCCGCCGCCTGTTCAAGCGAGCGGTGGGAATTACTCCTGCTGCCTACCGCCGTAAGTTCGGGAAATTCCCTACCGCCGTATAGATCGCTTGTCCGCTTGTCCGACAGCGCGGTAATATTTACTGGCCGATTCTTCGTGATATAGTCGATACCCGACTTCGCGGCCTCTTGGATCGTCTGCTACACCATATCTGCTATTGATTGGCGGTGCCGACGGCCGAGAACCAGGGTGCGGACAATACCTTGGACTTCGGCTCCGATCGCTGGACTGAGGATCCCTCGGTCAATGGGCTAAGCAAGCCGAAGAATTATAGTTTGTTGGCGAGATAAGTATCAAACAACCTTGATCTCGGTCATCGTGCCGCTCGCCATGTGATAGAGATGATGACAGTATACCAATCACCGCGCTTGTCCGACAAGGACCGAAACTGGCGTGTGCGGCGGCACGATTACTGTGTCACGGATCGGACCCCAGACGCCCCGCCGGCCCTCCTACTAGCTGGAAATTGTGCCCATGCAAATGCATAGGATGCATCATCGCAGTCGGGTTCATAAACATGATTTCGACTCGCTCGCCAGCTTTGGCCCTCAAGGCCTGGTTTGCTCCGTGAGCAGCGCCGTTGATCGTCCAACGATAACCAGGATCTTCACCCAGCATCACGTGGAACATACGGTCCACCTGCTTAGCAGGCAGCGGCGAGCTCGGGCGCAATGCCAGGTCGAGCGAAAGATCCAGGTTCGATGCCTCCGTCGTCGCTTCTGACTCGATCCTCCGAACCTCGGCACCGAGCGTCGCAAGGATTATGCCTGTAAGTGCGCGGGCGGCCTCCACCTGCGCTAAAATCGGGAAAGCACCAGTCTCCGCAGGCAACGTCACCATCAGATCGATGCGTTGACCTTGCGCGAGTGGGAAGCGAGACGCCTTATACGGAACGCATGAGGATCCATCAACACTGATGCAATCGGCCCCCAATTCGCCCGTATCGATAAAAAACGCCGTCGCCGACGCGCCATTAATGATACGTAGTCGGACGCGGCCATTTCGTTCCACTTTCGCGACATCGGGATCATCAAGCGTCCGATCATTCGCGAGATAGGCGTCATATGACACGTCATTGGCGTGGACCATCATGCCCATCCCGTGTTGCATGCTCCCCATCCTGCCGCCCATGCCGCCGTTGCCCATAGTTGGACCTTTGCCGTCACCCCCCATGTTCATCGACATGCCCTTCATGCCGCTGCCGATGTTCATACCTTTACCCATGTTCATGCCGCCAGGAGCATGTCCCATTCCAACATGATTGCTGGCTGGCATGTGGCCGCCATGCCCAGAGTGAGCCGGCGCCTTAGAAAGTTCCGCCAGAATTTCGCCTGGCGACCGGAAAGTAAAGTCATGCAGCATGATGACCACATCCTGCACGTCACCTGCATCATTTTCCCGTGTGATCATCGGAGCGGCGAGTAGCTGCTGTTCCGTCAGCTGGTGGGAATGCATCCAGTGCGTGCCAGGCGTAAGCCGGACGTCATGCGTATCGCTGGCCCCTGGGGCAAGAGTACCCCCTCCCGGCCGCGACCGGTCCTGCTCCGGCGGTGCGAAAACCTGACCGTGCCAATGCATAACGAGCGGTTCTGTGGTGCCGTTGAGGACTTGGCCGGCGAAACGGTCGCCCTCGTTCGAATAGAGGCCGGGGTGCCCGGCTGGTCCTGTAATGCTGAACACCTTTGCCGCCTTGCCTTTCACTTCGATCTGGCGTGGTGCGATCGTCAGACGGGCATCGGCAGCGCGCACCGGCCGGATACTTCCGCTGGCGAAAGCCAGGGCAGAGGCGCCGAATAGAAAGGAGCGCCGATCCACAGCGAGCGAAATAGGGTGATAATTCATAATAATGTTCCTTTTGAAGTAAGTTGGTAAAACAACGTTCGACAGTGCCAGAAGTGCTTGCGGCAAATTCGCTGGCGTAGTTGGGAGTGCACGACTTAGGATGGCTCTGGCCGTCGTGCCCACGCGGAAAATGCAACAACGGAAAAGCCCCAATCAGCCATGGGCCACTTATGATCTCGTCCATTGTGGGCTCCCATTCCTGTGGGACAGCGCCTTTCAACTCCGCAAATATCTGACCAAGGCGGCAATAGCCAATATAAGGAGGACCAAAATCAGAAATCCGACAATACCCATTCCCCACATGCCGCCGCCCATCATTCCGTATCCACCCATCATAACTTCCTCCTAATCTAATCGAGCCGCACCGCTCGCAGTCGCAAGGCGTTGGCGATGACGCTGAAGGAGGAAAGTGCCATCGCCGCAGCGGCGATAATGGGTGACAAAAGCAGCCCGAAAGTCGGATAGAGAGCGCCAGCCGCTATCGGCACGCCAGCCACGTTATAGATAAAGGCGAAAGCCAGGTTTTGTCGGATATTGCTCATTGTCGCGCGCGAGAGCCTCCTCGCCCGCACGAGGCCCCGAAGATCGCCCTTCAAAAGGGTGACGCCTGCACTCTCAATGGCAACATCTGTACCCGTGCCCATGGCGACGCCAATATCGGCAGCCGCGAGGGCCGGCGCATCGTTGACCCCGTCGCCGGCCATGGCAACCACACGCCCTTCTTGGCGAAGGCGCTCAACAATCTTGCTCTTATTTTCCGGCAGCACATCCGCCTCGACCTCCGTAATGCCGAGGTTCCGGGCGACTGCTGCAGCTGTCGTCCGGTTGTCACCGGTCAGCATGACCACGCGAACGCCCTCCGAACGCAGCGCGTCAACCGCGTCTTTTGTCGTTGGTTTGATCGGATCGGCGATCCCGAGTAAACCCGCAGCGTGTCCATCGATAGCCACGTACACAACGGTTGCGCCATCCCGCCGCAAGGCCTCCGCTTGAGCGTTGAACGCCCCAGCTTGAACCGCGATTTCGTCGACGAAGCGACGATTGCCTATAGCTAGCGCTTTTCCGTCGACTGTTCCCGTCACGCCTTTGCCAACTGGGGAGTCGAATTCCCGCGCGATGGAAAGTTTGAGCTTGCGGGACCTAGCCTCCAACACGATCGCAGCAGCTAGCGGATGCTCGCTGCCGCGCTCCAAACTCGCGGCAAGGCGCAGCAGTTCATCCTCACTGGCGCCGGGTTGCGCGACGACCGCCGTCACGCGCGGCTTTCCCTCGGTTAGGGTGCCAGTCTTGTCGACGACGAGTGTGTCGATCTTCTCGAAGCGCTCCAATGCCTCGGCATTCTTGATCAGCACGCCCGATTGCGCGCCACGTCCGACCCCAACCATAATGGACATCGGCGTCGCCAGACCGAGCGCGCAGGGGCAAGCAATAATGAGGACGGAAACAGCGGCGACAAGACCATAGGAAAATCGAGGTTCCGGCCCAAATATCGACCATGCCACAAATGCGAGCACCGCGACGGCAATGACTAGCGGCACAAACCAACTGGAAACCTGATCTGCTAAACGCTAAATCGGGGCGCGACTGCGTTGGGCATTGGCGACCATTTGAACGATCTGCGACAGCATGGTATCCCGGCCGACCTTTTCCGCACGCATTACGAAGCCGCCGGTCTGGTTCATCGTGCCGCCGATAAGTTTTGACCCCACCGATTTGGTCACGGGCATGGACTCGCCCGTCACCATGGACTCGTCGACCGCGCTACGGCCCTCGACAAGTTCGCCATCGACCGGCGCTTTTTCGCCGGGCCTTACGCGCAAAAGATCGCCCACGGCGACAAGCTCGAGCGGCACGTCCTGCTCCGAACCGTCTGCTGCGAGTCGGCGCGCGGTCTTCGGCGCAAGATCGAGGAGCGCCCGGATCGCGCCCCCGGTCTGTTCACGTGCCCGCAATTCGAGCACCTGACCCAACAGGACAAGCACGGTGATGACAGCCGCGGCCTCGAAATAGATCGCGACCGACCCGTCAGAATTGCGAAAGGCCGCCGGAAAAAGCTGTGGCGCGACAGTCGCGACGAAGCTATAGACCCACGCAACGCCGGTACCCATGGCGATCAGCGTGAACATGTTGAGTTTGCGTGTTACAAGCGACTGCCAGCCGCGTTGGAAGAACGGCCGACCCGCCCAGAGCACCACCGGCGTCGCTAGTACGAGCTGAGCCCAGTTCGAGATCTGCTGGGGCAGAAGATGATGGAAATCGAATAGATGGCCCCCCATTTCGAGGGCCAATATCGGCAGAGAGAGCCCAAGGCCGATCCAGAACCGCCGGGTCATGTCGGCGAGCTCGGCATTCGGTCCCGCTTCAGCGGAAGGCATCTCAGGCTCAAGGGCCATGCCGCAGATCGGGCAGGAACCTGGCCCCACCTGACGAATCTGTGGGTGCATCGGACAGGTGAAGATCGTCCCTGCCGGCGTTGGCTTTTGCGCGCTCACAGGACGTGGCGAGAGGTATTTGTCCGGGTCCGCCTGGAATTTGCCGGCGCAGCCGGCGCCGCAAAAATATTGCGTATGGCCCTTGTACTCGACGCGATGTTTGGCGGCGCGAGCGTCAACCTTCATGCCGCAGACGGGATCAACCGCCTCGTAGCTCTCGCCTGACGCCAGCGGAACCATGCCACCAGAATCGACTAGATGGTGTATTTGATCCGTATTGTCGTGACGATACATGGGATCGGCGTGGCCGTGCTTGCCATGTGCGCCTTGGCTCTCGGGTGAATGGGAGTTGCAGGGTTGGCTCTCAGCTTCTGCCGGCTTGTCAGGCGACGGACGATCGGCCATACCAGCCTCCTCTAAGATACCTAACCTGGGTATACCCACTTGTCTATATATACCTCCCCATGGTATGGAGTTCAAGCATGTTGAGCGAGACCAAATCTGCCTGCTTAAAGCGACTGAGCCGTATCGAAGGACAGGTGCGTGGCGTCGCGCGCATGGTCAACGAAGATCGTTATTGTATCGATGTCATAACCCAGGTTTCGGCGATCCGCGCCGCGCTCGCCCGCGTCGAAGACGAGATCATTAAGGATCACGTCGGTCATTGCGTCGAAAATGCGATTACGTCTGGGAATAGAAACGAGCAAAGACGTAAGGTTGCCGAACTCGTCGATGCCCTCGGTCGGATGGCGCGGTAGTTGATTGGGCGCGCACTGAAGACCGAGAGAGTCACAACTAGAGTGGATCGAGTCTAACGCTTGGTACCTGCCCGCGACCACTTTCCGGGCTCGCGGAAAATCGCAGGAGGGTGGGAGCGGGCAATCGCAGGCAGACAGCATCCGCGTGGGCTGAGTGCCATATCAGCACAAGCTGATCCAATGGCTGGAAAGTTCAAACCTTCGCGTCTATCAAGATTGTACTCGCGAACGTTGCCGAACGACGCGGCAAAATCGCAAGCCTGCAAGGTCGGCAGCACTGACGCATAAAGGGGAGCGATTTACAATTGACGTGTATGCTGGTGTCCGAAACGTCATTTTTCACAGGGTAGGGCCTCCATCATGCCAAGCAAGCCAGAAGAACGTCTCGATCGCCGCGACTTCATGATCGCATCAATTGCAACAATCGGCGCATCGGCTGCTCTCGTGGCCAATGCTGGTTCTGCGAACGCCCAGGACTCAGCGACTTCCTCTGTCAGCCCGGCACCGGGCGCGCCATCAGCAACGGTCTATACCGGCGATACAATCCAGGGGAAAAAGGTCGTCAGCGCGCTCGACGTCAACGACCTGGAGCCTGGGCAGAAGCATCTTCTGTATTTTCAGGGCGTTCAGATGCCCACCGGACAGTACTGGTATGTGTCCGTGACGGTCGCCAAGGGGGCAAAGCCGGGCAAGCGCGTCGTTCTGGTCAGCGGTGTGCATGGCGACGAGATGAGTTCCGTGCATACGGTCCAGACCGTGATGAACCAGCTCGATCCGGCGGAGATGTCGGGCACGGTGATGGCGGTCACGGACGTGTCCCGCCCGGCCATGGAAGGCATGCAGCGCAGATGGCCCAATTCGGGCAGAGGCGTTGATCTGATCGACATGAATCGGGAATGGCCCGGGAACGAGAACGGCGCCACCGCGCCCAGCCGACACGCCGGGCTCCTGTTCAACCGGCTGCTGCGGCCGAACGCCGACGCCGCGATCGACTTCCATACCGGGACAACCGGATTCGATGTCACCGCATTCAATATCGCCGGCATGGATGTGCCCGAGATCAGGGCGATGGCGGAACTCTACCCCGTCGGCCAGATCTTCGACAATCATGTGTATCCCGGTGTCCTGCATAATGCGTTTGTCGACGTGGGCATCCCGTCCTTCACGCCGGAGATCGGCGCTGCGCGCGTCCTGAACCTCGAGATGATCTCGCTGTTCGTGGAAGGCACAATGAACGTCCTCAAGCATCACGGCATCCTGGCCGGGCCAATGGGGCGCACAGGCAAGGACGTGGGTGTCTTTATCGGCAACAGTGCGCTCCCGATCCTTGCAACCCAGGGCGGGCTCGTCGAGCATCTGGTCAAGCTCAATGACAAGGTCGAAGCCGGACAGAAGGTGGCCATCCAGCGCAACAGTTTCGGCGAAGTGGTTGCGGAATATACGAGCAGCGTGGCCGGAGAGGTCACGGGCCAGCGTAGCGACGCGATGTCCGAGCCCGGCAACCCCCTGGCATTCATCCTTTTCCACAAGGCGACGCCGGACGGCGGTGAGACTTATCCCGAGTGACCCAACATTTGGCGCCCGTGTCTGACGGCGGCGATGATGGTGTCCGGATCTTTGGCCCAATGGAAAGGCTTTGCCTCGGTATTGGCCTCGGTGACGAAGCGTTGACGGATTCCTCGAGTGATGCCAGTGGCCTTCGCCATCGCCGGCGCCGTCCAAAGGGTGGTCTGCACAGGCGGGTCGGACAGCGCCGGTTGATGATCGCCGTGCCAAACGGCGGAATGCGGGGGCACGGGTCTTGTCTCGCAGCAGCCCGTCCACGCCGGCGTGCGTGAACCGCTCCTGCCAGCGCCAGACCGCGGTCTAGGCCAAGCCCGCCTGACGCACGCTCTTGATTCGCATGGGCCCCGCGTCGGAGGCATCCTTTTCGGATTCTTCCGTCAGGGATAATCAAACAGTAGCGCAGTTTAGTTTTATTTTTTTGGCACCCATATCTTGCACCATCCTCGGGCAGCCACTTCCACCGTCTTGCATGAAGTTGGAAGCCCGAGCAGATTGCAGTTAGAGCACCTCTGCGATCCCTTCGGCGTGTCCTGATAAGTCACCGCCGCGTGTGACAGCTTCACGCGGCAATGGACGGCGGGCGGCGGGCGCTACGCGTATAAAAGTCGCCGAGCTTGCGCCATATGCGGCACCTTGAAGCACAATACGACGTGACAATTAGGTAGCGAAGGCGGCCGCGCCTTATCCGCACCCCCGCCTATCGACCGTTGAAGTCCTCACAGAAAATGAAAACCCCGGTCGATGATGCCCCTAAGCACGTTGGAGATCGCTCGTCGTCTCGCCATTATCCTCCGGTCCGCCCAGGCGGTGCTCCGAAATCGAAACTCCGAGTCATAAACTTAGCCCGTGGAAGCGCCGCAGCCTCCACCGCGAGCTGCTGTGGCCGGCCGTCGTGATTTTCGGCGAGCCAATGAGGCCTACGATTAATGACCCGGCTTCGGCACGCTCGGAGTTGCGGTTGTTTCACAATACGTAGTCCAAAGCACCAAGGCGCCTACCCAGCGAGGCGCTTCAGTTCCGGCGTCGCCTCATGGAGCGCGCGGGCGTACTGCTCGACCGCCTCCTCGACCTCAGCCTTGGTGATGCAAAGAGGCGGCGAGAAGGCATTGACCTCGACAAAGGGCAGTGCACGCGTCAGAATACCGTGCTCGAGCGCTTTCTTGGCTACAATGCGGTGGGCATTGGCCTTGGGGTCGAAGAAACGCTTTGCTGCTTTATCGGCCACAAACTCGACCGCCATGATGAGCCCGACGCCATGAACGCTGCCGACAAAGGGGTGCCCGCCGACGCGCGCCGTCATGCGCTCGAGGAAATAAGCTCCGAGCTTAGCCGCATTCTCGACCAACCCCTCGCGTTCCATGATATCGATATTGGCAAGCCCGACGGCGCCGCCAACCGGGTGACCGGAATAGGTGAAGCCGTGCATCACCGACCCGAACTCTGCCGAGGCATCTACGAGAACGCTCCAGATCTTTTCGGAGATGACCGAGGCCGAGACCGGGAAGTAGGCCGAGGTGATTCCCTTGGCGAGCGTCACGATGTCGGGTTTCAGATTGTACAGGCCGGTCGCGAACCACGCGCCGGTGCGACCGAACCCGGTGATCACCTCGTCGGCAATGAAAAGGATATCGTTCTCATTGAGGACCGCCTGAACCTTCTCGAAATAGCCAACTGGTGGAAGGAACACGCCGCCTGTAGCCATGATCGGCTCGGCGATGAAGGCGGCGATAGTATCGGCGCCCTCGCGCCGAATGAGGTCCTTGATCTCGCCAACCAGGCGGTCGACAAACTGTTCTTCGCTCTCGCCCCGCTTGCCGAATCGGAAATAGTGCGGACAGGAGACGTGGAAGACGCCGTCGACCGGCAGATCGAACGCCCTATGATAGGAAGCGATGCCCGTCATACTCCCGGCGGCGTATGTCAGGCCGTGATAGGCGCCGATTCGCGAGATGATCTTCTTCTTCTGCGGCCGGCCCAGAAGATTATTGTAGTAGCGCACCAGCTTGAAGTTGGTGTCGTTGGCATCCGAACCCGAGGTGCCGAAGAAGACCTTGGAGAGATGCCCGGCCCCCGCCTTTTCGCGAAAAAGGGTCAAAACGCGGTCGGCAAGGCGGATTATCGGCTCGTTCGACGCTGAACCGAAGAGATGATAGTAACTCAAGTTGCGGATCGCCTCGGCCGCCGCTTCGGCGATCTCAGGCCGGCCATAGCCGATATTGACGCACCACAAGCCAGCGCAACAATCCAGAAGATCGCGTCCGTTCTGATCCTTCATCCGGACGCCATGCCCGTCGGACACAATCATTGGACCATTCTTCAGGTGGTCGGCAATCGACGTCAAAGGATGAAAAAGGCTCTGCTTGTCCATCTCCTCGAGTGAATAGTTTTTGGCTGGAATTGCAGTCATCATTACCCCTCATGCCCGTCTGTATCGCGTGATATTCGCCCTCCCGAAACCCCTGGTTCGGTCATGTGACGATAAGCATGGCTCGCTGGTGCTCCGCAAGCCCGATTAGGAATGGTGCGTTGCAGCACCTACGTAATCCTGCCGGTCACCCGGGGCCGTTGAAATGGATCGCTCCGAGGTTGTACTGAGCTTGTGCGTTGCCTTCGTCGGCTAGTCGCCAAGCTTGATGGCTTCGGCCGCATCTTCTGATGGCTTTGCTGCAACCGGAATGGCGAAGTTCACAAGCGAAACGATCGCGGTAATGCCGAACTTGACGTAGCTTCTCACGATACAGTCTCCTGCTGCCATATCAGATACAAACGAGCTACAGGCGTCAAGGTCGAAGGCCGCCTATGGAAGGACCGGCATGTGGTGATTGGCGTGGACCTGTTTGGGCAGGTTCGTCGAGAGTTTTTCGAGCAGCGCCCCTCGATGAAGTCGATATCCCGGGACTTACGGTTGCCGCGCTGGCCCTAAGCCTAAATAGGTAACGCAGATGAGACCCATTTTTCCTAATTAGGGGGGGATCGCCTTCCAAGAAATGAATTCGCGCGAGGGCGTCATTGCCCTGCCCTCCACCAGCACGTTCAGCTTCCTCGGTCCGCCGTTCAGCAGCTTCCGCCCGCTTGACAGCTTCAGGCGTTCTCACAATGAGTTTTTCTAAAAGCTCAGCACGCTTCTCGTCATGTGCGCAACCTACTTCAGCCGTCTCTATGATCACTGCATTGGACGGTTGGCCACAGCCACGATCGAGGAGTGCCACTGCGGCGGTAACACGTGCGCTTGGCGGGTTGCCAACATCCTTATGGCCTCGATCAGCGGAGCCAAAGCCGACCTGGTTCAGACGGAAATGGGATAATCATTTGCGTGCTCGCCGGCCCGGTGAATTGGCACCTGAAGCCCGGGAGATGTAAACCGCGCCAGATCAATGCCCGTTGAATTGAAGGAACTCTATCTCACTGAAATCGTGAACTTGTCTTGTCTGCTTGCGACGGAGCACCTTTACGCGTACGGTGGGCAGCCCAGCAGATGTGCAGTCCGGATGAACCGCACCCCAATGATAATTTTTTTGTTGATTAGCACCGACAGCAACAGCACGACTTACGTCATCGGTGTTTGCGATGCTTGGAATGTTTGCGGTTCCGAACGTTAAAATTGCAACAATCGGGACTGAGTTTTTCTTAGCAACACTCGTGAGCATCTTTCCTCCCCCTTCTACCAAATTAGAATACCAGATCTTCCATAGTTGCGTTTGATATGTCGCAAAACACACTGGGAGCGGTACGGGCACTTCGCAAATTTCCTAAGTTCCACCTACTTAAGGGCGGTTATATACCATCGTCGTCTTCATGAGTCCTCAAGCGCAGTTGGGACAAGTGCAAGTGCAGGCGGGCCGCGACACCGTTACCGTCCCCGGGTCCAATCCCGGGAGCAGGCTGCCACAGGCTCCCCGCCGATACGCCCATTTTTGTCGAATTGTGGCAGAAAAGGAACGCTTTCGTCCAATCGGCAACTTAGGCTCGACTAGTAAGCAAAAATTAGGACCCTCCGACAGCATACTTCAGTTTGGCTGGGAAATGGATCGATGCACTATCCGCGCCTTGTGACCGCTGCCATTGTTTTACCGATGATTTCCTTTGGCGCGCTCGCGGGCGACTATGCATCCTCGGGTCCGTCTCTCAGTCCAATATTCGCTTGGACAGGCCTTTACCTCGGCGTGAACGTCGGGTCGGATTTTGTGCGGCAAGGCAATCCCTTGGCGATTAGCGGCAGCTTTTTCGATCCAATGACGTTCCCCTCTGCCGACATACCAACGTTCTCGCGAGCCTCGCGACAAGACCGTACAGGATTTATTGGAGGTGGACAGATCGGTTACAATTGGCAAATCGGCAGCCTCGTTCTCGGAATGGAAGCAGACTTCAACTATATAGGCGGTCCCGATTACCCCGGTACTGCGACGCCGTTCCCTGTCCCCTTAGGGCCAACCACTACGTTCGTAACGAGTGGCGAAAATGGCAGACACTTTGTAGGCACGTTACGTCCGCGTATCGGCTACTCGTTTGACCAACTCTTGATCTACGCCACCGGCGGCCTCTCGTACGGCGATTTTGGTTCGGGTATTTCCCGTGTCGGCTCGACAGATGCGCTTGGCAATGCCACCAGCAACTTCACTGCGAATTCGTCTGATAGCGCATCGGTTGGATACGCGATCGGGGCCGGCGCTGAATATGCCCTAACATCGAGCTGGGCAGTGAAGATCGAATATCTCTATGTTGATCTCGGTCGCACCAATCGCTTGCTACTCGATCCGAATGTCCCGCCAGGACTTGCCTTCACCGCACGAACCGCAAATCGTGCAGATATCGCCCGCGTCGGCGTCAACTACAAGTTCTAGTCAATTTTCCAGCATCGGCTGCGAAAGCCTTGCAGCTGCGCATGTCAGGTTCTAGCACATCGCTCCGTTCCCATCGACACATAGACGCTGCGGCTAACTAAGAATAGCTAACGGTCGGCCGATCGCGGATCGGCGATCGGCCCTTAGGCTGTCGCTATCCGGGGACTAAGCGAAGGGCGTTCATCGAACGCGGGGCGGCGTCGTTTCTGAGCCCATGAAAAAACGGGAGGAATGGAACTCCTGCCCTGCAAAAAAAGTTGCCGGCACTGCCCGTATGTTGGCATGCACAGATAGGCGCCACTTCTAAAAAATGGCGCTTGTCAATCGACCAGATCGGGCGGATCATAATTTCCACTCGCCGGCCACCTCGTCACTGTCGGAATGGCAAACGTCTCGGTAGAGGCGAGAGGGAGGTGCAGATGACTAGTTTGAGTCGCGCGACATTCGCGGATCGTCGTAACGTCCTTCGTGGCGGAGGCACATTTGCTTTAGGAAGTCTTGTCTCGCTCCTGCTCTTCAACAGCAAGGCCGTCGAAGCACAGGCCCTTAGTAGTGTTCCTCCAGAGATCGATCAGCTATCGGTTCGAATCGTGACCGATAGTTACCAAATTGCCGTCACGCCCGATAGCAAAGTCGGAAATGTAGAGATTAAGCGATTTGGATTTGCCGTTGGCGATCATCCTCCAGAAAAAGCTCTCCTTAGCGAGTTCGGCCTCTCACTATTTGCGACTTCCCAACGCGGAGCCGAGAGCCGCAATGTACTGATAGATTTTGGCTATACGCCACAAACGCTCCTGAACAACCTGAACCTTCTTGGCATGGATGCAGCTTCAATCCATGCTCTCGTCCTTTCACATGGGCACTATGACCATTTTGGCGGCCTGGTCGGATTTCTTAGCCATTTCGAGGGCAAGTTGAAGCCAAAACTGCCTATCTATTTAGGTGGCGAGGAATGCTTCTGCGCCCGCCAATGGCTGGCGCCGCCGATGAAGGGAGACTTCGGAGCGCTTGATCGAAGCGCCATCGAGAGCGCCGATTTGTCTGTCATGTTCTCGCCCGGGCCTGCCGTTGTAGCAGATCACGGCTTCACCACTGGGCGGATCGATCTTAGTTCCTTCGAAAAGGTCCTTTCACCTAGCTCGATGAAAATCGGCAAAATTGGAGCTTTCGGCTGCTATCCGGAGGAGTTCTCGGAAGACGAGCGCCAAAAAGGCACTATACCGGACCAGTTTCGTCATGAGATTGCAACCGCCTTCAATCTAAGAGGACGGGGGCTGGTCGTTCTATCCTCGTGCAGCCACCGGGGGGTGGTCAATATTGTGAAACAGGCTCAGAGCGCATCAGGAGTTCAAAAAGTCCACGCTGTCATAGGAGGCTTCCATCTCGCACCTCAGAAGGAAGACTACGTGCGCGAAACGGTCAAAGCCCTGGGTGAGCTCAATCCGGATTATATCGTCCCACTTCATTGCAGTGGCGAGCCTTTTTACGAACTTATGAAGGCTGAGATGCCCACAAAGCTGCTGCGCGGTTTCACCGGCACAGAGTTCGTCTTTCATGCATAAACGCGGATGGTACCAGTCGCGACGCTAAACGAACCGATCGATGGGACCCATTTATTCCTATTAGGAGGATCGCCGTCTAAGGAATGCACGAGCGGATAAGTGATTGCCCCTTCAAGACTCATGGATGACCGTGGAGGGCCGTTTGTCGAGTTTCGCTTCTGGGCAGCCTCCATGGCGCGGCTGGCAACTTGTGCCGCCTGACAGGTTGTGGGTCCAGCAACAAAGGAGAAAAACAATGCCGAAACGTACGCTCGGAAAAAACGGACTTGAGGTCCCTGCCCTCGGACTTGGACTTGGCTGCATGGGTCTAAGCTACGGTGACGGCCCGGCGACAGAGAAGCGGACGGCCATCCAGCTCATTCGTGCCGCCTTCGAGCACGGCATCACCTTCTTCGATACTGCTGAGGCCTAAGCACAGGGTGCGAATGAAGAATTGCTTGGCGACGCGCTTGAGCCAATCCGCGATCAGGTGGTGATTGCAACGAAGTTCGGCTTCCATGGGGGGCGACGCCAATGAGGGCCAGGACAGCCGGCCGGAGCGTATCCCGCGAAGTGGACGCGACCGCACCGAAGCGGTTGCGGACTGACCGCATTGACCTATTCTACCCGCACCGCGTCGATGCCAATGTGCGGATGGAAGCCGTGACCGGCACGGTCAGAGAGCTTATCGGCGAAGGCAAGGTGAAGCATTCGGCCAGTCCGAGGCAGGCGTCGAGTCGACCCGCCGCGCCTATGGCGTGCAGCCCGTGGCAGCCCTGCAGAGCGAATATTCGCTGTGGTGGCGCGAGCCTGAAAAGGAGATCCCGCCCCTGCTCGGAGAGCTTGGCATCGCCTTCGTACCCTTCGGCCCGACCATTCTTTGCTTTGCGTGGTTTTTGGTGGGCTCATATCCAGCGCACCGGCATCTGCGGGTTATCCAGATAACATAATCAATGATATGCCTTGTTAGGACCGATAGGAAGTCCAGGATATCTGTGGCAAGACATCGGTGGGTTAGGCGATGGCCCGGTTAGGCAATGTGGTTTACTGGACGGCATGTGCAGTGGCCGTTGGCTGCATTTTTCTTAGCCTATTAGGCTTTGGGGTAGACCTATTTCACTTAATTCAAGACGAGCCTAGTAAGGCTGATAATATTTTTATGCTTGTCTTCGGCGTTTTCGTTTGGGTTGTTGGTCGTGCTCTCAGGTACGCTCTGGCAGGCCGTTAAACAAACGGAATTAGAAACCGAGTCCCGGCCGGTTAACGCATTGATTTTCAAGATATGCAAGGGTATCCGTTTTACTTGCCCATCCTACCGCGGCGTCGCGGCGACTGACTTTGCGGCAATGGGCGTGTCGCGTTCGTTGAAATGGCCGGAGGCTGCGAATTCCGTGCTGATAGCGCGACTGCAGCAGGATGTGTCTCTTCGAGGCTTTTGCGGCCTTCGACCTTGGCGCCGGTTGCGCGTTTGCCATCTCGGGCGACCTTCAATTTATGCACCAGCCGGGCCTTTTCAAGCTGTGAAAAGGCGCCGGCGATCTACCTTATGGCAGCCTTGAAGGGATCCGTCGTTTCCGTCAGATCATCCCCGCCGCTCGTGATCACCTTCACTGCCCTGGCGGACAGGGTGACGATGCCGAGTTCCTGGGTAATCAAGTCATGGCTAAATCGTGAGGCGACCACGACGATGACGGTGCGGGTTCCGTTGGCCTCGACCGCATCGAGGAAGGCTGAGAAGCCCGGCCGGCTTTCTATCGAGTCGGGTGCCAGATGCCGCGGCGTCATTGAACTCCGCGGCGATCTGATAGCCGGCGCGCCTGGCAAAGGCCTCAATCGACTCGCGCTGACGCTTGTCGCTGTCCTTGTCGGCCCCGACATTGGCTGCCGAACCCGTCCTGAGATAGGCGAAGCCCTTGGTTTTCTCGTTTTTGCTCACGGCTTGCATCGCTAAACCGAACACGATGGCCGGGATTGCAAGCGCAAAGGCTCACTCGCAGGCCATCGATGCACTGATCGGCTGCGCTGGCCTGCTGTATCGAGGCCTATCGTGGTCCGGAGTCCGGCCGAGCCGTGTCGCTTGCCCGTTCGCTCGTCGATACGGATAGGGCTACTAGCATAGGGCTGTGCACCTGGACGCTCGCCGCCGCCCGGCCAGATCCCCGGCGCTCGCCTGTTGAGCTATATCGCCATCGGCTTGCTTGGCCGGCGGCATGGAAACGGCTGCGGGCGGCAGGCTAACGCTGGCTCAGATTATTTTGTTCCGTATGTCGCGGCTCACTCTCAAAATTTGTCCCGAGCAGTAGAACTGCCTGCATCAGATGATGGAGGCAGTCATTCTCATCCGCATCGTCGTAACCGTCCTGGCATTGCTGGCCGCGCTTGATGTTTTGGCAACGATTGCTTCGTTGGCGACACTTCCATTGGACTGATAGCGTGGCGAACAAAATGGCCCTTCATTGCATGTGCGATTTCGCACATCGGATCACTGCAAGAGTAATAGTTTGCTAGCGTCAAATCGGTGGAGGCAGCCTTCATGATTGCGATCCCGGGGCTCAACGTGTTCGCCGCCGTTGCTTCGCTGGCGGCGCTTCTGGATTGATGGGGCATTCGTTGGGAGTATTGGCTTAAGCCTGCTCCGTCGCAGCCAAAAGGATCTAGAATATGAGTGGCACCGACCACTGACGCAGTGCCCCCACACGCCCTGTGGCCGGTGCCGGGGGCCGCCTGTTGCCCCAGCGCGATGGGCGGCTCCGCAGCTCAGAGCATAATCGCCAAATCTGGCGCGGCGCTGTGCGATTGGTTACAAACTCGACCCGCTCATGCCGACGACCGCAGTCTTGTTCATCCACGCCACCCATGGAGGCCGCAAGTCATGGAAATAGTCGGCGTAGCATCGGCAATAATTCGAGATCGGGCTCTTAGAATAGGCGCCATATCAGTCTCCTCCGTGCTTGGTCTCTCGACTTATGGCTCTCCTGGCTCTCCTCGCCGGCTTTCGCCTGATAATCCGGTAACGAATATCGATGAACTCTGGCTCGAGACCTGACGAGACCGGCGCGGGATTTGTGCGAGTCTTTTTAGCTTCCTCAGTTATATAGCCAATCCCGCCTCCGCGAGGCGGGTTCTTGCTTACTTCAATTATGAACGCCTGGTCACGTGTATAGCCACGCGGACGAGGAATGGATACGTTGTGCATCCTACCATTAGTCAAAAATAGGAGAAAATGATGACAAAATTTGCACTTTATGTTCCGTTGCAGGCGAAACCGGGCAAGGAGAAGCAGGTTGCAGAATTTCTACTTTCCGCCGTACCCCTGGTTGACGCTGAGCCTGGCACAATCTCTTGGTTCGCGATTCAAGAGGGTCCGTCCTCCTTTGCTATCTTTGACACCTTCGACGACGAAGCCGGCCGCGACGCGCATCTCAATGGGAAGGTTGCTGCGGCATTGATGGAGAAGGTCAAAGCAGCCGATCTGTTCGCTAAGGCACCGGAAATCCATAAACTTGGCATTCTCGCAGACAAGCTTCCAAAATGAGGGTCCTCTAACGCCGAACCTTGGCAGGGTTCATTTCAAAGGCGTTGACTGGATAGCCTCTGGCGAATTGGGCAGGGCAATCCAGTCCGGCCCCCATTATTCGATTGTCGAATAATGGCCGCTGCTACACCCCGTCAGCAACGTCGTGCGACACACCTTTTTAGGTCTGCCCGCCGGAATCTCAGGGACCCTCGCCTAAAACTTGATAGGCGATATTCACGCCGCCGCTATCGGCTTATCGGGTCTCTGGTTGCATGCGCGCTCGCTCGAATTTTCAAGAACGGAGCGTTCAGGGGATATGCAACCTCCCCTCATTTTCGCCGTGGCGACGCCCCCTTTCACACCAACAGGAAATGATTGGCATCGAAATGCAGCGATGCAAGCTTGACGCCGGTCAGGGTAATCGTATCTGCCGAATTATGCGGGTCAGTGATGACGGTGCTGGTGACGCCACCGGACACGACTTGTTGGGCATCGTTCACGATAGCAGCTGGGCTTGATCCAAATGCAGACTTATCCAGTTCAATGATATCCTTGGCTACGTTGAAGTTCGTAGTGGTATCCTGGCCGAAGTTGCCCGTGAACACGAACGTGTCGGTGCCCTTGCCCCCGGTAAGCGTGTCGCCAGGCCCTCCAATCAGAACGGCTGCGCCATTGGTTGCAACGAGAATGTCGTTACCAGCGCCCCCGTCCAGTACTGCACTGTGGCCTCCCGGCGCGGTGAATGTGGCATTGGCCGTTCCGCCGAGATACGTCGAGCCGGCTGCTGTCACGACCACTGTCAACGTCGAGGTCGCCGTGCCGCCTTGGCCGGTGCTGTCGGTGTAGGTGAAGACGTCCTGGACTACACCACTGGCCGGCAGGGTAGCGCTGCTGGAAGCTGCGTAAGTGTTGTGGCCATCGGCGTACAGTGCCGGGGAACCGTAAGTTCCAGCAACGGCAACGCTCACATCGGCGGTCAGACCGTTGACCGCTGTCACGCTCAATGTATCGCTGGTATCGCCAGTGGGAAGCGCGTCATTGGCGAGCACTCCATGCGCGGCATCGGCACTGATCGTCGTCCCAACCGTCGCGCCGGTCCTGTCCGGCGTGACCGTGGGGTTAGCAGCAACTTGAAAACCGGTACCGGTAATTTCAAACACCGTACCGATGCCATTCAGACCACTCGGATCTGCACTTGCACCACCGACCTGCGTTGTTCCGAAGAGGTCGCCCGCCGCGTCTGGTCAGGCCGCTTAGCGGGTAACCGCCGTTGGTACCATTGAAGGTCACCAGAGTTGTCGGCGTGCTATTGTTGCCTGTGTCGGTCTTGGCGATTTCAAACACCGTGCCGCTGTTTAGGCCAAGACTCGGTTGGCTCGCTGCCAGAGCCTGTCCTCGGAATTGTTGCTTTCTTAGGTTGCTTTCCTTGTTTGCGAGTTCGCTGCGGCTTTCGGACCGACTTCCTGCCTGGGCCCATTGATTTACCCTCTGGGTGCACCGTGGATTAAACATCGCCGCGTCGCTGAGTTTCACAGCGCTTCCTGGGACAGCGCGGTATCGACTTGGGTCTTGCCATATTGGTTCGCTTCTATGATTTCTGTGACGAGGCGGTCGAGTTCTTCCAACGCAGCGCGTTTTTGGGGAAGATAGTCATGCCGATCATAGACAGACCGCCGCAATTCCCCGAATCGCATGACCGAGTACACGTTCGGCAATCTCGTTGGCGACGCCCGCCCGGCTCATCAGAGATCGGGCGGTTCGGCGGAGGTCGTGCAGCCTCCAGCCCTTGACGCCGCTCGTCTCGTCTAGAGAAGAAAATGGGTCCCATCTTGGATACAAATGAGAGACAGCTCGAAAAAGCTCGCCTGATGCCGCTATAGGCCCTGGCGCCTGACGTTCATTGTGGCTTGCTTCATTGCTCTTCTCGGCTTCCTGATGTTCGGAATCATCCTTTTTCGGTGGGGCGCCTTGGTCACACCCAGACATTCGACCTGGCCAAACAATTACGGATCTCGACACCAGGCGGAAGGCGCCGCTATATGGCAAGTCCAGAATTGCACTTCCGGAAGCCTCGCAACTCTCAGCCGAGGTACTCCTCTGGAACCGCATCTGAAACTGACGACGAACGCGTCTTTCTTGCTTCGGGCTACTGCAAAATATATGGTCACTCTGGCAATATTGATGAACAATGAGAAGGGGACTCAAAGGATGCTAAAATACGCGATCGCAGCTACTGTGGTGGCCTTGACTTCGACCGGGGCATTCGCACAGGTCAAATTGAGTACCTACGAGGACAAGAATGGAGGCATCGACGTCCAGAAACTAACCTGCGCACAATTGGCGGGGACGTTTCAGGAGGACGCGGACTTCTTGGCTGTCTGGTATAGCGGCTGGTATAATGGGCTTGCTAAACACCACGTCATATATCCTGAAAGGGCAAAGGAAGCCGAGCATCGCATCATTGTGTATTGCAAAGCCAATGCAGACACGACGGTCATTAAGGCAATCGATGTGATCTTTAATCAGATGCGCAAAGAGCTCGGTATCAAGTTAAAGTAGACTGGCGTCTACCCTCGGGCTCTGCCCCCTAAATCCGCCGCGGCGCGGCTGTTCCTTCGTTAGCAGGACCGGCTTGCGATCATCGTGCCGAATTTCTTTTTTTGTCGGTCGCGCCGCAACGGCCGCTTTCCTTAGCCTCGCGGTTTGGCAAACGCCTTTGTTGAACGGGCTGCTCGGCGGTGTCAGTCGTGCAGGCAAGCCAATCGACCTCGCCCGAATTGACGCGAAACAGACTAATGTCGGTCATCCTGCCGCCTCCGGATGTGGTCGGCCAGACGCGCCCCGGTTGGGTTGGGACAACCAGCTGCGGGATGACAGCTAGAAAAAGCTCGCCTGATGCCGCGCGCTCGCGCCGGACAAGTAGCGGCGTCAATTCTGCCTAAGATGTTGCAATCACACGCTCTGATATGGTAATTTGATACCGTAACATGTTGTGGCACCGATCAGAGCTCCAACCGGTCTACCTCTCCCCGCGTAGCACGACACCCAGAACGCCCTGGACCGATGATGCTAAACCAAAAACTTGCAAGTCAGCGAGAAAATTGTGCGGGTCTATACAGCTGCCCCAGATGCCGTTTTCTAGCAGGCTCAAAGTTGATCTTATACCCCCGAACATGCAAGTTTTGACTGTGGGCCGCTAGTCGGCACGGCGGGCTGCCGACAACGGGGCGGGTAATTGACGCGTTTGGGGTTTATGATTCGGTGTATCCTGCTTCCTTCGCCTCACTGGCAGCGTTGCAATGCCCTTTGATCGTCTTACCACAGTTGTGTGCAGCGCCCCTAGCGCGGTAGTTTGATTGGCGCCGGTCTAGCCCTTAGCGGCGGACTGAGACGCAACTTGGCCGTCTGCAGCAAATTTACGAGGATGGCACGGAACACCTGCGCGGGCTTTGCAATTCTTGCCGATGGCTAGCAGCTCGTTCGAAAAGTAACATATGATTGCCAATTAAATGATTAGTGAGTCCGCATCACAAATACTTCGCTGGCGGCAGGGAGACGTCCAGCAGACAATCTTGGAAGACGGTTCAATGGGCTGCATTAAAAATGCGCCGACACAATGGGTACCAGATGTCAAATGTATTGGGGTCGAGTCCGCTGGAAGGAGGCCGCGTCCAATCGTCATCAATCCAGATTGCAACCGCTTTTTTTCGGGTGGCAGGCGGCTTTTGGAGGGGTCACACCGCACCCCGCGCCTGGCTGCTGACAGTGGCTGCGCTAATTTTAGCGCTTGCCAATCTCTTCGTCCAATTGGGTATAAACACGTGGAACCGTTTCTTTTTTGACGCGCTCGAAAAAAGAAATGGCGCCGCGCTCTTATTGGGCGTGTGGTTAATTCTTGGATTGACGCTTGCTGGAGCAATTTGTGGAGTCCTTTTTGTTCACTGCCGCATGCGCTTACAATTGCGCTGGAGGGAGTGGTTGACGCTTCAACTGATCGGGCGTTGGCTCGGCGAGCGCCGTTTTTACCAACTCAGCATTGTCGAAGACGAAGAGACCAATCCGGAATACCGCATCGCCGACGACACACGAATGGCCATCGATCCCCTGGTCGACTTTGTCATCGGCTTGACCAATGCTCTGCTCACGGCCACGACCTTTATCGGGGTTCTTTGGGTTGTTGGGGGACCGCTGAACCTTGGATTTCTTGGAAGGAAGGGTGAGCTCCCGGGCTATATGGTGTGGTCCGCCGTTGCGTATTCTCTGATCGCCTCCTTGGTTATGGTGATGATTGGTAAACCCTTGATAGGGCGAGTCCATGCCAAAAACTCGAGCGAAGCTCAATTCCGATATGAGCTAACTAGAATCCGCGAAAGCGCCGAAACAATTGCACTCATCGGCGGTGACGAGAACGAACGGGCGCGACTTACCGAAACAGTCGGTCAAGTTGTCGAGCGATGGATTGGCGTCATTGTTCAACAAGCGCGAATGACGTGGGTTAGCAATGCCAACGCGGTTCTGGCGCCTGTCGTCCCGCTACTGTTGTGTATTCCAAAATATTTAGGTGGAGAGCTCACTCTCGGCACGCTCATGCAGATTGCGGCTGCGTTTGTGCAGGTACAGGTGTCCTTCAATTGGCTTATGGAGAATGCTATCCGTATCGCCGAATGGCTCGCGGCCGCGAGGCGCGTCCTAGAACTTACAACATTTCTCGATGAGCTTGATCTCACTTTTGGCCAAGGTTCGAAGGATACAATTTTTCTGGGCGAAAGCGTCGACGACACCCTTCACATCGATGACCTGTCGATTATGCAAAAAGACGGTAGGTTGATGATTGACGGAGCGCGCGTTATTATTAAGAGAGGAGAGAAGATCCTTGTCAAAGGTGGGTCAGGAACGGGCAAGAGCACTCTCATACGCGCAATGGCGGGCCTTTGGCCCTGGGGTTCAGGACGGATATTGCGGCCCAGGGGTGCGTCTATCGCCTTCCTACCTCAACGACCCTATGTACCACTGGGGACACTACGCGACGTCTTGCTTTATCCGGCACCCGCTCATGCTATCGCAGACGATCGCCTCCGAGAGATCCTAAATTCGTGTGGCTTGTCTCACCTTGGCGGCCGCCTTAACGATTCTGAAAATTGGGCGCGAACACTATCGGGAGGAGAACTGCAACGGATCGCTTTCGCGCGGCTTCTCGTACAACCCCCAGATATCATCATCATGGATGAGGCCACATCTGCCCTTGATGAGGTTAGCCAGGCAAATATGATGGAATTTTTTAGAACTGACTTAGCGAATTCGATGGTGTTGAGCGTTGGCCACCGACCAGGTCTGGAAGCCTATCATGACCGTGAGATTATTCTTGCTCGCCAACCTGGCGAGACTCACGCGACAGCAGTCGCGCGACAATATCACCGGTTAAGTGGCTTTTGGAGCCGCATTTTTGGTGGTCACTGATGGATTAACTTGTTGCTGCGGATACAGCCTTAAAACAGCGAGGCAAGCCTAATTCAGTGTTGGATACACAAGTGGCTGAGATGATAAGAGTTGAACCGTCGAGAAGAAACATGCCGGATTCGGATCGGGCGTCGACAGGAGGAAACAGCCTTCTTGTGGGCGTCGGAATTTTTGCGGCCCTCTATGTGGCGCGAGACGTATTAATTCCAATAGCGTTGGCTATCCTCCTTAGCTTCATTCTTGCTCCACTAGCCCGTTTGTGCCGACGCCTAAAGATAGGTCGCGTGCTATCGGTTCTGATTCCTGTTTTTCTTGCCTTTTTGTTGGTCGTAGGAATTGGCAGCATCTTGGGAAATCAACTAGCGCAGCTTACACAGAACATTCCGCAATACACGGATACGATTCAGGAAAAACTTTCAACGCTCACCGCCTTCGTTGATCGGGCAACCTCCCCTATCACGAAGATCGGGCAGGAACTGGAGAAGACCACGGCCGTTGAGGTTCCAAAATCCACAAGTCAGCGGGGAAAACCGGACCCTAGCGGACCTCCCATTGCCGTCGAAATCCGGCAACCGCCTGATACCTTGCTTCAAATCGCGCAAAAAATCTCATTTCCTCTTCTCGGACCACTCGCGATCGCGGCCGTAGTTATCATATTCACGATATTTATTTTGTTGCAGCGTGAAGACTTGCGAGATCGTCTTATCCGACTGTCGGGACCCCGCGATTTGCAGCGAACGACCGCGGCGATAAATGAGGCAGCTCGGAGCCTAAGCAGGCTTTTGCTGATGCAAACTTTGGTTAACGCCGCATTCGGACTCGTGGTTGGCCTCGGCCTTTGGGCACTTGGAGTCCCAAATGCCATATTGTGGGGCGCGTTTGGAATGTTACTTCGCTTCGTTCCGTATGTGGGTGCTCTCATTGCGGCTGCCTTGCCGTTGACTTTAGCTGCAGCCGTCGATCCCGGGTGGTCGATGTTCGTAAAGACCCTTATTCTATACGGGATTGTCGAGACCGTAATGGGACAGTTCGTCGAGCCAACGCTCTATGGACGTACTACCGGATTGTCGCCCATTGCGATAGTAATATCTGCGACCTTCTGGACTTGGATGTGGGGGCCGATTGGTCTTTTTCTATCGACACCACTCACAATCTGCCTGGCTGTTCTTGGACGACATGTCGGTCACCTGGAGTTTTTAGATGTCCTTTTCGGCGACAAGCCAGCATTGACTCCAGTACAAAGCTTTTATCAGAGGGTGCTTGCCGGCGATCCCGCTGAAGTTGCGCAACAGGCAGAGAATTATCTTAAAGACCATTCGCTGGCGGATTACTACGATGACATTGCGATACCGGGACTTGAGCTTGCTGTTCTCGACGAGAGGTTCGGCTCTCTCCCACGTGAGAAACTTAGTGAGATGCGCGACATCGTCTTGGAGATAATCGATGAACTCTCCGATCACGACGACGGGGATGATGGACGTCCGTCACCACCTGCGTCTGCGTTCCCCAGACCGATCGGCGAGAACATTGAAGGGTCGAAAGAAGCTAAACCCTCTACTGATTCTGAAGCACCGTTCGAACGACCAACGATCCTATGTGTTTCTGGGCGGAATCCCTTGGATGAAGCGGCGGCCGCGATGCTCGCGCAACTCCTCACAAAGAGGGGGATGAACGCACGGGTTGAACCACACCAGGCGGTGTCATCGACGAATATCCTCAAACTCAACACAGAGGAGATCACCGTAATCTTTCTTTCCTATCTGGCGGCAGAGAAAAGCCCTGCTCATGTTCGCTTTCTCATCCGCCGACTCAGGAGGATAATTCCGAAAGCTGTATTTATTGCGGGATTCTGGTCACTCGATGACTCTGAAGGTCATGGCAGGGAACTCAGTGCGGGAGCTGGCACCGAACTGTACGCCACCAATCTCAAGCAAGCTATTGCCGTTTGCGAAAACCCGACGTCAACGCTGCAACGTTTGGCCGACCACGCCACGTTCATCGGCAGCGACAAGTAACTCTCAGCAACCACTCACGCAGCGCTTTGATCGTCTCGTCGAGTTCCTTGAGATCAGCTTTGAGGTCTGCACGTTTATCCTCTGCCCAGTGATCGAGTTTGCCTATTTCCTCATCAAGCCAAGCCGATTGCGGCTTTGCCATTTCATCGAGAAGGGCCATTAAGCCAGCTGAAGCTGCCGAAAAGCGGGCGCAAGAAGCCGAACGAAAGCTTGTCTGGAGGGGCGATAAATCTCGACAAAGCGGCAACCCATTCTTCAAGTCCTTGGCAGTTGTCGATGAGCCTTGATTGTTCATGCTGATTTAGTTTTGACCATTCAGCAGACCGCCGAGCTGTCTTGACTAAGCGCTCCTTAAACCACATTCTTCCCTGACCGTGCGGCTTCGTCCATGTTTCTTCTCGGAACCTGGAGGCAGCGATGGCGGACGAAAGAATGACGGCGCATGAGCAGCGGTGCTTCGAGCATTTGAAACAGGCACGGAGCCTTGGCATGTCGTTGGCTGAGTATTCGCGTGCCCAAGGGCTGAAGGTGCGGGTACTTTATGACGTTGAGAACCGATTGAGGAAGAAGGGCGTGATTTCGGTGGGTTGCCGTCGCAGCGGCCCGCCAAGAAGACCGCTGAGATTAAACCGGAGCTCAGGGGCAGTGAGTTTGTTGCGGTGCGCATCGAGCCGCCGAACGTACCGAGCTCGCCTTTACCTGTGCTTCGGGTTCAGCACGCGCGCGGCCATATCCTGGAGTTTGGCACTTGGCCGCCGGCCGACGTGATGGCTGCTGCCTTGTCGGGACGGATCTGATGTTGCGGCCTGAGCGCAGCACGGCGAGCGTGTATTTGCATCGGGCGCCGATCGACATGCGGCGTCAAATTGATGGTCTTTCGGCGTTGGTCGTGGGCGCCATGCAACACAATCCCTTGTCGGGCAACCTGTTCGTGTTCATCAACAAGCAGCGTAACAAATTGAGAATCCTGATGTGGGAACGAAACGGCTTTGTCGTCTGGTACAAGCGCTTGGAACAAGAAAAATTTTTCTGGCCGGTACGCCTGAACGAAGCGGTCGTGACCTTGACGAGCGAGCAATTGAATTGGTTGTTGGACGGCTATGACGTTTGGCGGATGAAGCCGCATAAAACTCTGCATTATGAACAGATAAGCTGATTCTCTTTGGGTGCGTCCATGGTATAAATATCCATGGTCGCGCCGACGAATCAGTGGGAAAACATTGAGGCAGATAAAGCTCGGCTGAGCGCGCGTATTACCCTGCTTGAACAAGAGAACCGTTGGCTGAAGCAGCAGCTTTTTGGTCGTTCCTCGGAAAAGCGATCCGCACCAGTTCCGGCCAATCAGATCTGGCTGTTCAACGAAGCCGAAGCGGTGGCGGCGCCAGCCGAAGAAGTGGCCGAGATTGTCGTCCCCGCGCATACCCGAAAGGCTAAGGGTCGCAAGCCGATTGCCGATGATCTGCCGCGGGTCGATGTGATTTACGATCTGCCTGAAGCCGAGAAAATCTGCCCCAAAGACGGTACGGCGCTGGAGCGCATTGGCCAGGAAGAGTCCAAGCAGATCGACTACATACCGGCCCGTGTTCAGGTGTTGAACCATATTCGGCTGAAATATGCTTGCCCCTGCTGCAAGAGCCATATCAAGTTGGCCGAAAAACCGGCGCAAATCCTACCCAAGAGCCATGCGGCGCCATCGCTGTTGGCTCATATCGCATGCGCCAAATATGTCGATGGCCTACCGCTCAATCGCCAGGAGAAGCACTTTCACCGCATTGGCCTGAACCTGCCGCGCGCGACCACGGCCAATTGGATGATCAAACTCGGCGAGGTGGTGATCCCGGTCATCAATCTTCTGAACGATCACCTCCTCGATGGGCCGCTCATTCATTGCGATGAGACCACGCTGCAGGTTTTGCGAAGCGATAAGGCGCCATCGAGCGATCACTTTATGTGGGTGCGTGCCGGCGGCCAGGCGGAACGCAAGGTTCTGCTCTTCGATTACGCCCCCTCGCGTAGCGCGGCGACCGCCAAGCAGCTGCTGTTGGGTTTTAGAGGCATTCTGCTGAGCGACGGCTATGATGCCTATGACAATGTCGCTGCCGCGCAAAATCTGGTCCATGCCGGATGTCTTGCCCATGCCCGGCGCTACTTCAAAGACGTGATCAAGATCCAGCCGGAGGCGACGGGCAGCGCCAATATCGCGCTCGATTATATCGGCAAGCTTTATGATATCGAGCGCGAGCTACGCCAACGCAAGGTTCTTCCGGCAGCCGATGAATGGCTTGCTGCGCGACAGCAAAAATCCGCACCGATCATGGCCCAGTTTAAGGCTTGGCTGGATGATCTTGCTCCGAAACTGCCGCCGAGTACCAGGCTTGCAAAGGCAGTGCATTATGCCCTTGGCCAATGGAGCAAACTGAGCGTTTTCCTCACCGATCCACTCGTCCCACTGGACAACAATCGTTGCGAAAATGCGATCAGACCTTTTGTCGTAGGAAGAAAGTCTTGGCTCTTCTGCGATACACAAGCAGGCGCTACCGCGAGCGCGCGCCTTTACTCCTTAGTCGAAACAGCGAAGGCAAATTGCGTCGAGCCCCACGCATATCTCACCCATCTCTTTACTCACTTGCCAGCGGCTTCCACGGTCGATGACTTCGAAGGCTTATTGCCCTGGAACGTCAAAATCGACTCGTCCGCCAAATCTCGCGCCAGCCCATAAACCCTTCAGAGAGTTCATCAAATCCTGGCAACGCAGGTCGACGTGGTTATATTGGCGCTTACGTCTTGACTAAGGAATCGATGCACAATTTCAAGTTGGCCGCGGAAGTGCGTTGCAATAAGAGCGGGATTTTATCAGGAAGGTCACCATTCATTTGCGCGCACCCCCAAGCACCGAAGAGCGCGCGGAAACCAAGAGCGGTGCGGCTCGGCTTGTCGGATGCCTCCTATCCCCGCGTGGATGCTTATATAGTGGCCCGCAGCGGAATGACATTGTCCACTGCTCTACTGACAACGTGTTTCGCCCAAGCGTCAAAGGCCTGCGCCCGCTGAATCTGCGGTCCTTCCCCGCGGCTAAGACACCGAGGCAACGACGGGTTGACTATTTTGGTGAGCTGGGTTTGCGAAAAATTGGCGAAAAACCAAATGGCGCTTTTCAGACAGGCGTAATTATTTAGCAATAAATCAAATAATATCAGTAACTTAAGCTGGCGCGCCCAAGGGGGATCGAACCCCTGTTTTCGCCGTGAGAGGGTAATAAAAACTTGGACCTTGACGGACAATGACAGACAGCGCTAATTATTGATTCCATTAGGAACATGTCGGTCAGCGACCTTGACCGTTCAGGACTGTTCACCTACCTATATTAGGCAAAAGTTGGGTACGTCAAAATTGCTCGGACGGTCCAGGACGCCAATCTAGGAACGCGTGCGGCGCGATTGCGCCTGCCGGCGTGCCCAAAACCTCACTGGCGCGGGCTAGAGTTCTGGTCTTCACCTCGGCTATCGACGTACAACGTCCGGCGGTGGGTCGTGGATAGCGCGACGTTTCAAAGGCAAGGGCCGTTACCGCGAGGTCGAAATTGGCACCGCTGACGACCTACAGGACGCCGACGGCGTTGCCATCCATTCCTACAGCCAGGCTCAGCAAGCCACCCGGGCCTGGTGGCGAAATGAGGAGCGGAAGGCCAAATGGCTTGGCGCCAGATGATGGCCCTTTCACTGTTCAGAAGGTAATCGAAGGATATTTCGCAGATCGCGCGCATCGTGGCTCAAAGGGTGTCGCCAAAGACCGACATGTTGCCAAGCTACGAATAATTCCCATTCTCGGTGCGCTAGACGTTGCAAAGCTGACGACTAAGCAAATCCGTGACTGGCATAACGGCCTGGCAACAGCCCCAAAACTCGCCCGTCGCGGCCTCTATGCCGCCGACAGGAAAATCCGCAAACTCGATACCACGGACCAAAACGCGGTTCGAGCCCGCCGGGCAACGGCAAATAGAACGCTTACCGTATTGAAAGCGGCGCTCAACCATGCCTTCCGCGAGGGCCATATCGCCGCCGACGAGGCATGGCGCAAGGTTAAGCCCTTCCGCGAGGTCGATGACTAGGCGGTGGTCTGTACTGTCCGGGCCGACGAAAAGGACACCGCAGGCCGATTTAATTGGCCACCTGAGGCCGATCAATTGGCCACCGTCGGATCCGCGGGCTGGTCACCGAAGGATGGTTCACTCGCTGCCGTCTGGGATAAACAGTAACGTGCTGGGTGTTGGCCAATCAACGGGTAAGTTTTGTTGGCTGACGCAAATGTTCCGCTGGGTGTGAAGCGGCGTATGACAGTAATGCACGCGCACCGACAGGCGGGTTGTCCAGGGAGTACATAGGGCCCGCCCCCGGAGCGGAGCGTTTTTCGCGCGCAGCGAAGTGGAGGGGGCGGGCTCCTGTGGACCCCCCTGGGCAACCTGTAGGTGGGGGTCCGGGGGAGGGATTTTCGGCTCTGCGCCCGGCGTCAACCGGCGGCGATTTCGGCGGTCCCGTTGTCCGGCCTGGCGGTCGGCTTGATCCCCGGGCGCATGGTTTTGCCCTTGAGGTCGAGCCGGTAGGCATTGTGGATCAGGCGGTCCAGGATTGCGTCGCCGTAGGTGGGGTCGCCAAGCACTTTCGGATGCCTCTATTTTCGAAGGGGTAGTGTCTCAAGTCACTGTTGTTGATCCCGAACATTCGCTGTTCGGACGATCCCTTCGACTAGTTTCCGAACGGTCTGCAAGGGGATCAGACTACTTGATTGTTGCGCTACCGGATGGGCGCCACCGCGTTTTGCGGAAGACGGCGACCAACTTCAAGTCAGCCCCCGGCGATAAAATTTTTGACGGATCGACTTTTCCGCGCATCTCTGTTCGGACACTTGTCCCATTGGCGTACCATTTGAGGTCGAAGTTCGCCTCTGTCCCGACGGAGGTGATTCGCGATGCTCGACATTCCATTTCAGACTTATCGGCGTGCAGCGAGCCCAGAGGCCCGGTTTCTCCGGGCGCCGGGAAGTATTCCGAGACTCTGGCCAGAGCTACCGCCGCCGGTGCAACTGCAGATAGCCAAGCAGATCGCCGTGCTAGCGCGTCGTATGATGGTTCACCGGAGCACCCCGCCAGAGGAGGGATGCCGTGCTGACAGCGTTGATGGACACTGAGCAGCGGGTCACGACCGCACATCGCGCAAAGCTCGCCTATGTCTACGTTCGGCAATCGACAGCTGGACAGGTACGTCAGCATCAAGAGAGCACCGAGTTGCAATATCGTCTTGTGAACCGAGCCGTAACATTAGGCTGGCCGCGGGACAGGGTGGAAGTGATCGATGAGGATTTAGGTAAGTCCGGCGCCACAAGCGAAGCTCGTTTCGGCTTTCAGCGGCTCATAGCTGAGATTGGCTTGGCGAAAGCGGGGATCGTTCTGAGCCTGGATGCTTCGCGCCTGGCACGCAATAATCGTGATTGGCATCAATTACTTGAGCTATGCTCCCTGTTCGCCGTCCTGATTGCCGATGGAGAGCGACTCTACGATCCGCGAACATATCACGATCGGTTGTTGCTGGGTCTCTCCGGGATCATGAGCGAAGCCGAGCTTCACCAGATCAAAGTCCGCCTGCATCAGGGAGAACGACAAAAGGCAGAGCGAGGCGAACTGCGAATGCCGCTTCCGGCAGGTCTAGCGCGGGGTTCCAGCGGCGAGATTGTTCTCAATCCGGATGAGGAGGTGCAGGCACGACTTCGTTTCGTTTTCTCTGTGTTCCGAGAGGTTCAAAGTGCCAAGGCAGTCATGCGAGTGCTGCAGAGAGCCGGATTGACATTGCCGGTTCGCCCGGTATTTGGGCCGGCGCCGCATGAGGTAATTTGGCGCGATGCCGACAATACGCGGGTACTGCACATTCTCAAGAATCCGGCTTACGCTGGAGCGTACGTGTACGGACGACGGCGGCAGGATCCTGGCTCTCGACGGCCAGGTGCGGCAAAATCCGGAACGGTGGCGGTGCCGATCGAGCGTTGGGCGGTTTGTCTGCGTGATGCCCACGCCGGATATATTGGTTGGGAGGAGTTCATGGCCAATCAGAAACGGCTGGCCGACAATGTCGCCCGATACGATGCGAACCGGCCAGGTATAGAGCGGAAGGGACGAGCGCTGCTGCAGGGCATCGTGGTTTGTGGTCGGTGCGGTCTGCGCATGACTTTACATTATTCGGGTCCGAACAGTGACTATCCCGTCTATCAGTGCTCTGCTGACCATCAACGTTCCGGTGCGCCTCGTTGTCAGGAAGTGCGTGCCCTGCCAGTCGATGCAGAAGTTGAGCGCATTATGTTGGAAGCGCTTACACCCGATCGTATTGAAGTTGCGATCGCGGCTCTCGGACAAATCGCGGAGGAGACTCGCCAACTTGAGAAACAGTGGTCCTTAAAGCTAGAACGTGTTCGCTACGAGGCCGAACGGGCGCGCCGGCAATACGATGCCGTGGACCCCGATAATCGTCTTGTGGCGCGTACGTTGGAACGACAATGGGAAGAGAAGCTCCGCCAGATAGAGGCGACAGAGCAGGCCTTTGATCGCTGGCGTTCTGAGCAAGCAGTGTCGCTGAATGACGCCGATCGGATTGAACTTGCTGCGTTGGCCGAAAACCTCCCGAAAATCTGGAACGCCGCTACAACAACTGCGGCCGACCGGAAGCAAATACTACGCTTCCTCGTGCGGGAGGTAGCGCTGGACCAAAAACGAGAGCGCGGCCGGGTTCTGATCAGAATCTCCTGGGCGACTGGAGCAATAAGTGAACATCGCATTCGCCGTCATGTTCACACCTATGACAATCACGCCGAACTCGACAAACTTCAACAGCGCGTTCGTGAACTCAATGCGCAACAGAAGATGGATGCCGAGATTGCTACCACCCTAAATAAAGAGGGCTTCACTTCCGCTCGCGGGGTGCCGTTTCGTGGCGATGTCGTCTTCCTATTGCGCCAAAAATGGGGCATTCCCACAGTCAAGATCAATGGAACGGAGTCCAATCCGCCCACATGGCAGGATGGATCCTATTCCGTCCAAGGAGCTGCCGCTGCTTTGGGCATTACGACCCAAACTGTGTTCAAGTGGCTGGCAAAGGGTTGGCTGAGCGGAAGACAACTCGCCAAAGGCATGCCGTGGAAAATAAATCTCACAAATGAACAAATAAAAGCTCTCAGAGAAAAAGTTCGACAGACAACCCGTTCAAGAATGGAGGCATCATGACATCGCCGCGTCGCCGATCATATCGTGCCAGCGTTCCACTGGCAGCTGGGTGGCGATGATCGTCGAGGCCCTGCCATGCCGGTCGTCGATTACTTCCATCAGATCGCGGCGCTGTTCAGCGGTCAGTTTTATCATGAGCCAATCGTCCACAATGAGCACGCGCGTCCGTGCGAGCGTGGTGAGGGCCCGCGCCTGGCGGCCATGCAGACGGGCCACCGCCAGTTCGTCCAAGAGCCGGGATAGTCGCTTATAAACGACGGAGAAGCCGTCCCGAGCTGCGCGATTGCCCAGCGCGCAAGAGATCCAACTTTTGCCGATTCCGGCCGGTCCGAGGACCAAAACGTTGAGATTTTGGCGCACCCACTGGCTGGTAGCCAGGGTGTGGATGGTACCGCGGTCGAGATTACGCGGCGTGCGCAGGTCGAGATTCTCGATGCAGGCCGTCTGGCGCATGCCGGCCCGCTTCAGCCGCTGGGCGAGTGCTGCGTTGAGCATGGCCGAATGCTGCAGATCGACGAGAACGGCCAGGCGTTCCTCGAAGGGCATGGCGGCGATCTCGGGCTGGGTCATCTGGTTCCGCAACCCGTCCGCCATCGCGGCCAGTCGCATGGCGTGAAGCTTTTCAATCGTTTGCTGAAGCATGGGTTTCTCCTCAATGGAAAGTTCCGGATGGGTGGAGGTTGGGGTGACGGCCGGCCCCGTCGTCGTCACCGACGGTCTCGCCGATCGGCCGACCGGTCTTGAGCAGGTCCTCGACGAAGCGGGAGGATCGGACCCCGGCAACGAGGGCGCGCTGGCAGGCCGCTTCCATCCGATCCTTCGGGTATTTGGCGCCCAGGCGCAGAACGCCGAGACAGGAGCGGATGCCCTGCTCGATATGGTCGCGCCCGCTCAACAGTCGTTCGACATAAGCGGCGGTGGCGACGCCGACCTTGGCAGCCTCCGTGCGGACCCAATCGGGCGTTCGATTGGCCATGGCGCTGTGTGCCGGCGGCAGGTGCTCGACCAGTGTCGAATAGCGCGTGGCGCCGGTCAGCCGCGGATGGGTCGCCACCCTTTGGCCGCGATGGGTGATCTGCACGCTGGCGGCGGTCAGGAAGGCGTCGACGCTCTTGTGCACCAACGTATAAGGCACCGAATAGAGGAAGTGCCGCTCGAGGACGATGTGGTAATCGACGTTCACCTTGCAGTCGATCCGCCACTCGCCGATCTCGAAGGGCTCGGCCGGCAAAGGCTTGAGTGCCGCGCGCTCCACCGCTTCGAAGAGGGAGCGGCGGCTGCCCTCCCGGGGCGGCGCCATCGGCCGGTCGTTCAGCTCGCTCAAGCGCTCTCGCAGAGCCTTGTTGAACTCAGCCAGCGAGAAGAACTGCCGTTTGCGCAACGGCGCCAGCAGCCAGCGATAGGCTTGGACGACGCTCGCCTCGACGGCGGGCTTGTCGCGGGGCTTTCTCACGCGGGCCGGCAGCACGGCGGTCCCATAGTGCTTGATCAAGGCGGCATAGCTGGCGTTGATCACCGGGTCCCAATAGCAGGCATGGGTGATCCCGACCTTGGCGTTGTCGGGCACGACTTTCGCCGTAACACCGCCGATGAAGGCAAAGAGCCTCACATGGGCGGAAAGCCAGTCTTCCTGCCCCTGCGTCCAGGTGCCTTCGGCATAGATCAGCCCCGAGCATGGCAGGCAGGCGACGAAAATCTGAACTGCGCGTTCGACGCCCTGGTCCAGGATGGGGAACGTGTCGCCGGCATAATCGACCTGCACCGCCTCGCCGGCGCGATGGACTTGACGCATCGACAGGCCGCGCCCCGACGCCTTCTGCCATTCCTTGAGCAACAGCTTGAACTGGCTGAACTCGTAGCCGCCGGAATGGTCGGCCTTGTACTCACGCCACAGAAGCTGACGCGTGACGTGCTTGTGCCGCCGCAGTTCCTCGTCGATCTTGGCCCAATCCGGCACCGCCCGCCCACCGTCCGTCGCCGGTGGGAACAGCGCCGCTTCCAGCGCCTCGTCGCTCAAGCCCGCAGCCTTCGCCGCGTCGATCCCGGCCGCCCTTGCCCGCTCGAGATATCGCCGCAACGTCGAACGCGATATCTGCGCCCCGATCGCCACCGCACTGACATTAGGCCCAAGCTCGGCCCATAGCCGCAAAACTTCCCTGATCCGCCGCATCTCTGACCTCGGTCTCGGCATCCTCACCACCCCCCTCTTGCGAAAAAGGGGCAACGATACTTGCCATTACTTCGACGTCAGCAGCGATTTACACATGTCCCAGGGGTGGCCATTTCATCGGCCTGAGGTGGCCAATTCATCGGCCTCAGGTGGCCATTTCGTCGGCCTCAGGTGGCCATTTCAATCGGCCTCAGGTGGCCATTTCGATCGGCCCGGTGACAGATCTCCCGCTCAAATGGAGCCGGCCATGACAGCTTTACCTCGAGAACAGAGGGCCCGCTGCGTGGCCGTTACCAAAAGCTCTCCGATCCGAAATACTGGCGTGCCCTAGGGATGGATCGTCCGCGTCGAGGCGCAGCGGATCATCGACGAAATCGATGCCTGCTCCCGTGCCGAGGGGCCTACGATCAGTCGGTAGCGAGCATGCGGAACCCGCTGCGCCCACCTTTGGGGGCTTCAGGTGGCCATCCTCCTCGTTTCTCCCGGGGTTAGTCCGGCGCTACTGCTCTGCTGTCAGTCCAGCGGTAGGAATGCTAGCGACGCAATTGCAGCGAAGACATTGAGCACGGGATTGCTAACGATGGCGGGGCATCAGATAGCTGATGGCGGACGGGCCAATGCCTCTTCGATGAATTGCTGCAAAAGCTTCTAACCCGACCGCCGAACAGGCCGTAGCAGAAGTTCCCTCGTATGGGGCCGCCCGACGGCGTCGGACGCAGGCCGGACATCGGTCAGCGGTGGGGAAGCCGCGTCTTACCATTGGCCATTGACATGGTACGTTCGCACGGCCGATGTTGATCATTGTGTAGGTCCGGGGGCGTCAGTGCCGCACGTATGGTTACGTTGATGAGGCCCGACAAGCAGGGCCTCTCACCTTTGATCAATTGGTAGAGAGCCTAGTCGCCGTCCCGAATGCGAAGGAAATGCTCGTTTGGCGGGACGACTTCCCCGATTGGAAGAGAGCAGCGGATGTGGAGGAGCTTAGAGCGCAGACAATAGCACCCCCACTGCTACCCCAAACGCAACCAACCACGCAAACAAGCGGCGAGCAAAATGGCGGATCGGGCCTTGATCGGGCCGATATCATTAGATGGGTGACCATAGTGGGTGCGGCCAACCTTGTCGGGGTAGCACTCATATATATTGGCGGGGCTGTGGTTGGTTCGACAATTCTCTACGGCTGGGTGTTTATCTGGGCGCTGATTATTATCGGGGCCTATCTCACACTCAGAAAACTAGGATTGTGGCGAGCGGAGCGCAGTTCCACTGATCACGATGGCATGATTGCAATACCTATTTTTGTTTGTTTGTTTGTGCTCTTTGACCCCAGGGATCGTGGACTGGGTTGTCGGACATAATGTCAAAAGTTCATGAAGCTGTTTTCGTCAGTCGGCCACTCCTGGCATGCTAACCGCAGCTTTCATTCCGCTTTGGCATAGAGCAAGACCATCGAATTCAAGAGTGATTGCGTTTCTTCTTTCGGCGTTGGGAGTTGCGATCTGCAACGCGGCTGGCATTGTAATGTCTTCGATTGCTTTAGGCGACACTGACGGCCATCTTGTAACAGCGGTCGCTATGGGTTTTCTGGGAATTCCAATTTCGGCAACGATTGGGCTGACTACGCTCGGCTCTATACGGCCGCCAATATCAAGTAATCAAAGGCTCGCCGGCTGGTTCATTCTTGTCACAGTAGCGACCATTCTTGTCGACTTTGCGTTCATGCCGTTTTACAATTTTGAGAGTTATGTCTTTGCTTTCTTGTTTCTGGTGACGGTGGCCTACGTAGTTTATCGCTGGCGGGGTGGCCGAGCTGCTGTATTCTTCCTTGCGACTTTTTGGCCTTTGCTTTCGATTGTCGAGGACATGAGCAAGGTTGGAATTGGTGGGCTATATCACGCCCAAGGCAGTCAGACGGGCGAAGCGCTGAAATAGACATTTCACATTGGATGGGGATTGTTTGCAAAGTTGGAGAACATTGCAAATGAGGTGGAAGATTGCTGGATGCGACGGTTCCAGTCAAACGATGGCCGATACGTTTTTTGTACACTCCCAAAAACAAGTGACGGCCCTCTTACAGCGGCTAGTTGCACGACACCTGACCGAGCGGGAAATAATCAATGCGTGCCTTCGGAAGGGGAGCGCTGATTACAGCGCTGAACTGGAACCGAGCATTCGCAACGATAAGAGGCTCATCATCAGCGTCGGGACCAACCCGAACTACGTTGCCACTATTTGTCGGGCAGACGAGAAGGACTAACAATTCCTTGTCGAGGCATGCGGCGCACACCGTCGATGCGGCAACTCTGGCGTATCCCTTTGCCGACACCACCGCCCGGCCGCACGACTGCGTCGGACGATGCCAACATCGGTCGGCGGTTTGGAGCGGATTAGTGATCCAGGCGACCTTCGAAGGCAATGGGCACGTGTGGCTCCAGATTACTCGCTCAGTGTGGTTGAGGGGTTCCAGCCGCCCCAAATGGGCAAGCGCGGCGAGGGCCGTCCTTGAGGGTTGCTAGGCTTGGTCGACAGATGCCCCGACCCCTCGATCATTGCAGCGACGGGGGCCGGTGTCCTATACGAGAGGGATGGACTACTACCCAGACCCCAAGCGTCTCGTCATCATCCGCGCCGTGTTGGCTGCCAGACAGACGGGAATGTTGCACTTCGGAAACAGCATGGATCGCTTAGCTGTTCTGTTGGCCGTCGGCCTTGGCCGCCTGGAAAACAATCCCCTGGATGTCAGCTCGATAGCGGCGATAGTTGGCCTCTCACGCCAGAGCGTCCTTCGACAACTCCACGCCCTTGAGAAAGAGGGCTGGATCACCATGACCAAGCAAGGTCGCCGCTCCATTGCTCTCGCTACATACGAGACCGCCAGGGGCCAGCCTAATGCGATGGCCTACTTCCGAAAGATGGAAAAGATCATTAGCAAGGCCGCCCACGACATGTCCGATTTGGACACTTAGATTGTTGCGCCACATGGCGCCCCTTTGCTACCCAGCCGTCAACCGACGCCGTCCGAAATACGTCTCCTGACGAGTGGGCTAAGGCTGGGGTTGGGAGAGACCAAACCCTGTTGACAGGGGGCAGCGGGGCTACCGGCTCTCCTTATCTTCCCAAAATTCGAAGAGAAGCAATGAGCATTCATCCTATGGCGCCGCGCGCTCAGGAGTGCGAGGTGAAGCAAGACACTCGGAAAACTATGCACTGGATCAAGGTCGCTCTCTACAGCGGCGCGATCACGATTGGGTTATGGTTCTGGTGGCGTGTGATCGACTGGGCTCTGGCCCTCATCTCGGCCGCCTCTCCAATGATCTGGTACATTGTCTGTTTCGCCGCTGGCTTGTCCTGCGGGATGTTCCTCGTCCGACGCCCAAAAGATTGACTGCAAAAATTTGCAACCCTACCGCCAACTCGGGCTCGCCGAGTTCCCACCAGGGCGCCCGACGGCGTCGGACAAGGTACGCTCGCCGCCTTCACGCAGCTCGATCTCCTGCGCACGGTCGCTGATCAGGCCACTCGGTCAGCCGAACTGCGTCGGCGAGCCTTCCGCACGAACCAGCGTCGCAAGCTGTGAAGATCAATACGGGACTGCCGCGCACCCTCGGGCCGTTCATCTTATCATGCCCGATGACGTCGGCGGTCGTCCATTGGGCCATCGATGCGCTGGACAATGGCGCTACAGGCTTCAAGTATGCCGCTCGGCATGACGATGGGGCGCTACCCCGGCCACTCTTCGCTTGAGGCTAAGCGGGCGTGTGTCGAAGCCCGCCTGCCAACAGCGTCTTAAGTGAGCGCAGCGCCGCCCGGCACTCGCCAAACGAGGCCCGACGAGGCAGGGGCCAGACAACTGTCGGGACCTGTTTCTTCCAATCCGGTCGATTTTCATATCGGCAAGCGAAGCGGCCCCACTCTCAATAGCCACAAACCTTCTTTTGCAACCTGTCATAACGAAGCATTGCCACATGTAAGTTCTGAGTTGACTTGCCGCGCAAGCATTGTGGATGACGCTGGTCCGACGCATATAGCCTCCACATACTATCGTGGTGTTTACGGCATGGGCCGCAGGCCTGCTTATCAGTTTCGTATGTTGTCGATCCTCCTAGTGCCCGATTGCATATTGCTTCGTCCGATTTAAACTGCGCATACAGTCGATCAAGCTCATTTCTTTGAGCGCTCGTGCACTGAGCGGCTACCACGTCATCGGTAGTCGTCAGCGAAATGATCGTAACAACCGCGACGCACCGAACATTTTTGTGTCTCATCAAAGTGCCTCCGCACAGAAAATCGTCGCAATCTGGGTGACGGACCTTGCGGCCTCAAACGCTTACCGACCTTATGCCGGGGCTATGCATGTTGGTCAGGTCCATTGGTGGGCTGGTGTAGATGGGCACTCCAGATCCTTGAAGTAGCGGGCCCATTTATCCTTTGTTGCCAGCTTCGGCGCGACCTCCCGTGCCCAACCGTCAACAATCGCTTCCCAAGTGAGGCCCTGTTGCGGCGCGCGAGTGTCGGGCCGGACATTGTGCCAGTCGCCGAAGCGCTGAGCGTTGCTGTCGGGCGAATAATCGTCGTCGGCGTTCTGCCGAAGACGGGCTGCGGCGAGATCGACAGCCTTGGCAACTTGCTCGATGAGCCGGGTGCGGCTCTCGGCGTCGATGCTCAAGCCCTCACGAGCCAGCACCGCGTCGGCAAAACCGCCGAACCTTGTCTCGAGGCTCGCCTTGATCCTGTTCGCCTCACCTATCATCAGGCTCGCCATGCCGAGCCGGAGAGCCTGCGCCTTGGCGTTGGCCGATTGCACACGTTCCCACTTCTCGGCTGCGCCGGGGTTGTCCTCCAGCGCGGTTGTGAAGAGCGTGTAGACTTTGCCAGCGAGCGCAACAGCCTGTCGATGCGAAAGGCACTCTGGCGTCTGTCTGAAGCCCTCCCAGACCATACGCAGATGCGCGGCGACCTGGCGGTGCCGCTAGGCGGCGATGCCACGGTCCGCCGTGCGTAACGAGACCTTGAATTCGTTCGCCGTCTTGGAGACAACCTCACCATCCTGCCATGACCGCCTGACCTTTGCAGAATTTGCAGAACCTTCAGCACTCTACTACGGTTTTAGCACTCAACCTGCCTTTCCTTGTCCACGTCTGTTCGCTCCAATCCGCACCAAAGTGTGGGATTGAGTGTGGGATTGGTGGATGGGAAACCTCTCAGCTAGGTCGGTACAGACTGCGGCACCAGGGAGGCACGGCGACGGCGATGGTCTGTCTCTGATCGTCGGTAAGGCCAGAGGCTCTCGAAACTGGGTCTTGCGCTACCAGATCAAAGGCGTTCGCCGGGATATGGGCCTTGGACGTTATCCCGATGTGAACTTGGCCGATGCAAGAAGGGCCGCGCTACGGGCTCGCGGTCTTATCGCCCGAGGTATTGACCCGTTGCAGGAGCGGGTAGAAGCGAGAAAAACAGCACGAGCGGTTCCGACCTTTGGCGAGATAGCCGCGCTGGTCATTGCCGATGCCCAGAAAAGGACTTCCAACTCAAAGGTCGCCTATCAGTGGCAGCGTCACCTTGGCCCGGCCTATTCTGGCCCATTGCTCGAACGACCGGTCAACGAAATTACCACGCTGGACGTGGCCGCCGTCTTGCGGCCCGTATGGCGAAGGAAGCCCGAGGTTGCTCGAAAACTTCATCCCGCGATCCGCCGTGTCTTTGAATATGCCCGGATCAGGCTGCGCGACGAGTATAGCGTCGCAATGCCGGACAATCCGGCCCGCTGGGACGATCTGAAGGCTATGGGATTCGAGGCTCCGTCCCAGCTGTCCCGCGGCCGCCATCCTTCGTTACCCTATCAGCAAATGCCGGCATTTATTGCCGCACTGCGGGACAGGGATGCCATGGCCGCTCGGATGCTGGAATTTCTGATCCTGACGAACGTCCGAACGGGCGCAGTGCTGGCTGCGACATGGGATGAATTTGACCTCGACGCCGCTGTCTGGAAGGTACCGCTCGCCAATTTGAAGGACAAGAAGCACCGCAAAGAGGCTTTCCGTGTCCCGTTGTCGGCGCGTGCACTGGATATTTTGAGGGAATTGCAGCCGGCGAAGATCTCTCGGTGGGTATTTCCCGGATACCACGGCAAGCGGTTATCCAACATGGCCATGCTGACGCTGCTCAGGAGAATGAATAGCGAGGACCAGAAATGGCTGGACCCGACGTCCGGCAAAGCAATCGTTCCGCATGGCTTCAGGGCGGCGTTCAGGACATGGTGCGAAGAAATCGCTCATTTCCCGCATTCTGTTGTCGAAGAGGCGATGGGCCATGTCGTCGGCACGGCGGTCGAGCGGGCCTACAGACGAACCGACGTCTTAGAACAGCGCCGCGCTTTAATGGTCGCATGGGCGGCCCATTGCGAACCGAAGGGCGACAACATCATCAATTTCAAGAAACCGGGCGGTGGCGCTGCCTGACGAGACGCGCGTGAGCTAGACCGACGGGCCGAAAGCGGGATCGCACCTCCCGTTGCTCACGCGCTACGTGGTGCGAGCGAGGTGCGCGCGATGGATGACGGACGATGGACGCTTCCGCAGACGCTGACTTGGATCATTTATCGCGACCGTGATCGTGTTCACGGCGTCCGTGAGAAGAAGTTGCCAGCCTCTTGTATGGACGTCCTAAACGAAGCAACCGTGAAGCCGACGAGGACGAGGAAAAATCGCAACGTTGCTTCGCGGCTCGCGAGGAATTGATGGATAAACTGAAAAGCGGACAAGTCTCGGCATATGGCGTTGCGCTGGGCGAGCGCTCACACGGGTCAATTCCTCAACTGGCTTGGGAAACGATAGCCACGCTCTTTCATTTTGATGACATTGTTGGCTGCCTTGATGTTGGACACGAAGGCAATACTCTCTATCGCAATGTCATGGTCGATGCAGAGGCAATACTAAATTTGTGGCCGCCACACCGAGCAGCTAAATCCTCGCCGGATCTTGCGCAAATTTTCAAAGAAACGCGCAAGTCGCTAGGAAGAGACCTGACCCAACGCGAGGCCGAAAAAATTGCGTCGGATAGCAACGCGTTCGAAAACCAAAAGCAAGTTCGAAAGGTCTTGACACGCATACAGGGTGAAAAAAGACCAGGTCCTCACGGACCGAGACGTTCGCAGCAATAATTGCGTCAGCAGCCTGACGCAATTCGACGGGAATACACATTTCGACAAACGCGCATTTGCGTGATCAATAAAGGACCATCCCGCAACTAGGAGATGGTCATGCCTGAAGAAACTGAAACCGAAACGCCGATGATGCTCTATGCTCGGGCGCACCGTGTCAAGTCGTTTTGCCGCGATGTTGAAATAAGTCCAAGCACCTTCTGGAAATATGTCGGCCTTGGAAAAATTAAAGTTATCCGCGTTGGCGGGCGCGTCCTAGTCCCACACGCTGAGGCACTCCGGATCGCGTCTGAGGGCATTCAGTGACCGGCGATCACGCCCATTATGGCGCAACGAACGGCGACGACGAAATCGAAGCCGCCGATTCGCCCGAAGAAATTTTCGATCCTCTCGACGGATTGGTCGAAAAAACCGAGAGCGATCCCGGCGCTCCTTTTAAACCCGAAATTGTAAATTGGCTTGCGGCGGTGAAGAAGAACGACCGGGCCGCGTTCGAGGCGCTGCGTGCGCAGTTGAAGAAGGCCGGCTGCCGGGTGACGGCGCACGCTGGCCGCGATGAACAGGTCGCGGTCCTCGCGCGGCAGCGCACGCAGCGGCGCGGTATTCGGGTCGAGCAACGAGCGCAGGATCGAGGAAAACGTTGACTTGGCCGATCCCTCGGCAAAGCGTGTCCGATATCCAGGCGGGCAGGCCTGACACATTATCGAAGCTGCATTTGAAATGGAACGTCCGCGCATCCTCGGCGTGCTTCTCGATGCGGTGGTCAAAGGATTGAAGCGCCTGCCGGATACCCATCTTGAGAAGCTTCCGCGCATGGCGGATTTCGCATTGTTTGCGACGGCATGCGAGACGGCCTTGTGGCCCGCCGGCACTTTCATGTCTGCATACTGCAGCAATCGTGATGCGACTGTCGAAGACGTTATCGATGCCGATCCGGTTGCCGCGGCCGTGCGCTCGTTGATGGCAGGGACGGTGCGGACGGTGTGGACGGGAACTGCAACGGATCTTCTGGGCACCCTTGGAGAAATAGCTGGTGAGCGCGCCGCCAAGTCCAAGAGCTGGCCTGATAACGCTCGCGTGCTGTCGGGCCGGCTTAGACGGGCGGCAACCTTCCTGCGTAAGCTCGGTATGGAGATTTGCTTCGGGCGTGAGGGACGGGCACGGACCCGTATTATCACCATCACCAACCATTTTGGCGCCAGATAACGACGGGATAGGACCGTCCACACCGTCCGCATCGTCCGCGCCCACGCCAAAAACGAATTCTGCCAATGGCTTCGTGCCTCCGTCTCTGCGGACGGTAGTCGACGATGCGGACGGTAGCGGTAATGGCAACGCTCCAACCGTCCGCGCCAACCCGTTGAAAACCAACAGCGGGAACGGTGCGGACGGTGCGGACGCAAATTGCGCTCATCAATCCGGACCAGAAAAAACTGGCGAACCGCTCTGGAGGACGCGGTATGAGCGCGGCCGAAGCCATCACGGCGGCACGGTCGGCTGGGATACGCATTCAGGTCGAGGGCGACGACCTCGTATTGGAGGCGGCTGCGCCACCACCGCCTGCCGTACTTGACCTTCTGTCGCGTCATAAGGCCGGGATCCTTGCCTTGTTACGACCGGTCAAGGACAGCTGGTCTAGTGAAGACTGGGGGCGGACGGCGGCTTGCCGCGGGCCCAGGCTGAGGCCTGCGCCCTTGCTTGCTGTGTCGCCGAATGGTTGAACCGCAACCCTGTGATTTCGCCGCCCGGACGCTGCCTGGCCTGCGCCGGCGACGAGTGTACCGGCGACCCGCTCCTGCCCTTTGGCGTCGAAAGCACCGGCCATGCATGGATTCATTCGCAATGCTGGCCTGAGTGGTTTGCTGGGCGCAGAGCCCAAGCGACCGCGGCTCTGGCAGCGATGGGTGTCGTTTCAACGTGCCGACAAGGAGAAGCCGATGACTGAGTTTCGATTAGTATCCGGACGCCAGCTTAAAGCCGCTAGGGCGTTGGCGGGCCTTTCGCAGAGGGAGTTGTCGCTGGCCTGCAACCTCAACCCAAAGGCATGCCGTTATTGGGAGGGTAAGGGTGATAGGCCGCCAACCAACGTTGCCTGGACGCTGAACCGGATCGAACAAACCTTGGAAAAGTACGGCGTCACTGTCTTTGACAAGCCAACGCCTGGCGCGCGATTGAGCGACGATCATGCCCGTAGGGCCTAAATTTTGCTGAGAGGAAAATTATGCCCAGAGGGATCGTTGAACGTACTTCGCCGATTGATGTCAATACGTTAGCTCGCGCGGGAGCGTTCAAAGCGGAAATGCATTTTCCATTCCTCGGACTACAAACACAGCGCTATCTGGTGCGGTATCGGCCGGATAACGCGCCTCGCGACAGACCGCCGCAACGCATTCGGGTTTCATGGACAAAATGTCGATTTGGCGGCCTACGTCCTTGGTTCGAGTGCCCGTATTGTGCGGCATGCGCTCAGGAAAGCTTTATCCGATATGTCCTGAGCTATGCCTGCCGAAAATGCTGCAATCTCGGCTACCAGTCTCAGAACATGGGCCGAAAGCGCCGAGTGTACACAAAGGCCAACGCCTTCGTCGCCTGCTAGGTGATGAAGGACGTCCCGGCGTTGATCCGTTACCTGTTCGGCTAAGAGGTCGGCATCGAAAAACACATGCGCGGCGCTGTGCCCGACTTGAGGCGGTCGAAAGGGAATTGCGAGGCCCTAAAACTTACAAGCCGAGAACGAGACGCGAGAGACATTATGCCTAGCTAGAGCAGATTCCGTTCGAGTTTACGCGTAGCCTGCATGCCGGATAAAATTGATGCATTCTTGTTCGCTAACGGATCTGAGGAGTCTCCGGATTCTACGCCAGAGTCCCGGGGATTGTTCGCTCTGCCGCCTTTCGTAAGAGAGCCTTGATTTTGCTGAAGACTTGCTCGATTGGGTTGAAGTCTGGTGAATACGGCGGCAAATAAAGTGCGGTCGCATTCACGGCCTCGATTGCCTCGATCACCCCGGGCACCTTGTGGGCCGGAAGGTTATCCATGATGACGATATCATCGCGACTAAGCGTCGGCGCCAGAAATTGTTCGACATATGCGAGGAACGTAGTTCCATTCATCGAACCATCTAACACCAGAGGAGCGACAATACCCTTGTTTCGCAGACCAGCCACCAAAGTCATGGTTTTCCAGTGCCCGTGCGGAGTGGAGCCAATCAACCGGTCACCGCGCAAGCAGCGACCCCTTGGTCTTACCATGTTTGTGCTGGTAGCCGGGTGAGTAGGCCGGAGGGATTTCACCCCCAGCCTCTCGCAGAACGGTGCGTGAACCTCTCGATTCACACCGCTCCCATCAGGCGAACGTGGTCGTTCCGAACAACTGCCAGTGTACGAATAGCTCCACATTGTCCCGAGCCAGCTTACGCAAGAACTGCGAAGCACGGGTTTTGTGGAACCGGAAGCGCTTGTACTTTCGCATAATCCAGGCCTTCAGCTTCTGATTGACATAATCGACCAGAGAGAACAGCGCGGAACGACTGAACCGGCCGTAATAACCGATCCACCCCCGGAGGAGCGGATTGATCTGTTGGGCGATCTCAGCCAGCGTCCCCGAAGTTTGCCGGGGAATGTGCAAGCTCCGGATCGTGGACCGCATGGACCTCAGAGCTGTCGGACTGACAGCCGGGGTGTATCCGCAGAAGAGTTCCGTCCTCTGTGACGTCACCACCCGCCGCGGCCTGAACTGATATCCGAGAAAGTCAAACTTGACGTTCGGATACGTCCGCCGGCGTCTGTTGTCCTTGCAATAGACGATCTTCGTCTTTGTCGGGTGCATCTGAAGTCCGCACGCCTCCAGCCTTGCTTGAAGCTCCGCCCCAATGGCCTCTGCCTCTTGCTCGGTCCGGCAGTGCACCAGTCCGTCGTCAGCATACCGACACCAAGGGAGGTCGGGATGTGTCCGCGCCATCCAGAGATCAAACGTATAGTGCAGGAACAGATTGGCCAGTATTGGGCTGATCACGCCCCCTTGCGGGGTTCCTTGTGACCGCTCAATTAGCTCCCCGTCCTTTTCCATTGACGCCGTCAGCCATCTTTCGATGTAGAGCAACGCCCATTTGCATTGCACGTGTCGCCTGACCGCTTTCAGCAGAAGATCATGCGGAAGATTGTCAAACAGCCCTTTGATGTCGAACTCTAGGACCCAGTCATATTTCCAGCACCGCTGACGCGTGACGCTCACGGCGTCCAGAGCCGATTTTCTCGGCCTGTAACCGTAAGAGTCCGGCAGGAAGATGGGTTCCAGTTCCGGCTCAATCATCCGTTTGACCACCATCTGCGCGATCCGATCGCTGATAGTGGGCACACCTAAAATCCTTTCGCCGCCCGTCTTCTTTGGAATGGAGACGGCACGCACCGGAGGTGGAAAGTAGGTCCCTGAGGACATGCGATTCCAGATTTTGTAGAGATTTCTCGCAAGATCTGTCTCGAATATCTCCAAGGTCTGTCCGTCCACTCCGGCTGCACCGCGATTGGATTTGACCGCCTTGTATGCTTCGTACACTTGCCGCTTCTCAATTAAGAACGGCTTGTTTGTCGCACCGTTCGAAGTCATCCTGTTCCCAGTTGGTTCAAGAGTACGACTACCTGACCCGACCCCTTTGCTCCGACCCCATTACAGGGCCCTCAACGCTCGTACGGATCGGTCCGCCCCAGTCTCTTGCATCGGTACTCTCGCCTCACGGTTGGCGCCGCTTGCGCTTCTCCCTTGGCATCAAGAGCCTGGTTCCTGCAGTTCCACGCGAAAGCCTGTGTCCGACTCACGCCCCCTCTACGCCGATCGCCGCCCACCCCGTCATCAGGCATCTGGCGGACTTGTCCCAGGATGACGAGACGATCCTGGTTTTGACGACCCTTAGATTTATAACGACGCGTCATCGGAGGGTTCACTTTCGTTCGTCTTTCGGACACTCACCTGCTCGGATTGATCCGAACTTTTGATCCGACGCTCACCACCACGGCACTTTACCGCAGCAGCTCGGACTGGTTTGAGACCCGCTCCTGAAAGCCGATCTCGGGGGGCCCGCCCCCATCTTTCCCGCAGCTTTACGAACGGTTTTGGTTCATGCCGAACTCCTTCCGTGCTCTGCAGCACACTCTCGTCAATAAACACCAGCCGGGCTGGATCAAGAAAACCCTGCTGCCGAAGCCAACGGCGGCGCGCCCGGGCGACATCCTCTCGTTCTTGTTCACTCGCGCACAGGGTTTTTTTTAACGGTGACATTGTGGCGTTCGAAAAATCGCCAAACCGCTGTACGACTACCTCGAATGCGGTGTTTTCGCATCGCAGTCACAATTTCGTTCAGCGTCATGTCCGGCTGGGTAGCAACCAGATCCAGCAACCATTCCGCGTGCTGCTCCAACGGCGATGTGCTTCCGCCGGTCGGCTTGGCCCTGGTGCTTCGATCGTCACGCCAGCGCTGCAACCATTTCACCGCCGAACTGGGGCTGAGATTAAAGCTCTCGGCGGCTTCCCGCCGCGACGCTCCGGACTTAACGGCTTCGATCACGCGTACTCGCAAGTCATCAGAGTACGGCCTCGGCATCGATTTGGCTCCTCAAAGCTCGAATCAATGCCGCAAGACTCGCCTATCCGAGTTCATTTGGGAATCCCTAACCCGATTTAACTTCACGGGAAACCGCTCTAGGCATAATTTTTTGGGATTGCCTGATGATTTCGGAATTATGCGTCTCTCGCCTTCAGCGGCCTTCCGAGACCCTAGCACTCAACCGCCTGGTTCGAGACCTGGCGCGGACGGCGCGGGAATTGTGCGAGGCTATCTAGCTGCCTCAGATGCCGTTTTCTGGCAGGGCTGAATGTTGACCTATCGCAACCCGCCATATCCCCAAACATGCAAAACTGACGCGGCAGGTCGACACTCGCTGAAGAGGGAGCTGACTACGGTGAAAAAAATAATCCTAATCTGCGCAGCACTTGCTTGGACATGCGCGTCGAACGTAACAATTGCACAGGAATTGGGAAAGCAAGCTGGAACAACCAAATTCCGTCACCAAGCCTATGCTCAGAGACCAGGTACCGCTGCGCATCATAAATCGATGAAAGCCGGCCAGGAAAGCCTATTGACCCATCATGCGTTTGGGAAGCAGGCAAGAAAGGAGTGTGAAGCGGATAGAGCGCAGTTCTGTCCCGATATAAAATGGGGTCACGGCGCGGCCAAGTGTCTAAACGGACAAGTCGCGCACCTGAGCGCCACGTGCGCTCGCCGGGTCAATTCGGTGTGCAAGAAAAATCAATGCCCACCTGAGCTGATCCGCTAGCACGAGGACGCCTTCCACATACATCGCTATCGGCCTGCTCGGCTTTGGGTCGCCAGCGTGGAAACGGTTGCGACACGCGCCTGCCTAGCGGAATGTGACGGGACTTTAGAAACGCTGTCTTGAAACTCGCCGGGTCGAATACATACATTCATGCGAGCGGGCGCCCAGGAAGGTTCAGAGCTTCCTGGGCGCCCTCACCATATTGCGATGGAGCGCATCGATGGCTGCATATTCACAACCATATCGTTCGCCTGGGTTCGCATGAACGGATCAACATCGCGGCCCAGCTCGGTGACGATCTGCTTGGTGGTCGAGGTCCTGACGCAGGCAACGGCGGGGTTCATGACAACAATCCTATCGCGCATAACGCTGCTATGACGGTGGCGCGACCACGGCAGAGGAGCATCATTCGGACCAGAGCTTGTCTTCGAGACCTCGGCCAACTCCAAAGTGTTGAGCCAAGCCGCAACCGTGACGCGGATTTCCGTTTCTGATCAATAATTTAGAAATCGAATTGTTGAAGGTCACGTAAGTGATTGCCTTTTTTGATCCGGTAGCCGCCATGACTGAAAAATTAGATTGCCAGCTCTATTGCGATCAAATTTGCGTTACATCAAAGCTTTCTTGTTGTTTTCTGAGTAATGTTTTAACCTTTATCTATAGCGACGCGACGCGTAGCTATGAGTGAGTAAGATGTCGACACGCGTTCCATTTACCGAAGGTGATCTAATCGATCATTCGGGCACGAACGACATTCTAACTGGCGTCGACAATAGCTACACAAGTCCCACCGGCGATTTCGAGTTCAACCCAGAGGGTGTCATGGGTCCACTCGATGCTTAGGACAATCAATTCCGCAGTGAACAAGTCACTAGCGCCGATCGGGGTGAAAATCACCGGTATCGATCATCATGACTGGAGCGATGTCGGAAACTTCATTCCGTTCGAGCGGACCATGGATGCGGCGCGCAGTGCAGGGATGTCGGTCGCTGACTACGTTGATAACGTCATGAATGGGGTACCTGGATCGTCGCAGAACACCGTCGACAAGATGGCCCCGTTGGGTGTGTTTTCCGAGTTCATTCGGACAGTGGTCGAGATCGGTCCCGGGACGGGGCGATATCTCGAGAAGGTACGAAAGGCTGCGCGACCCTCACGCTACGAGATCTACGAGACTGCCGAGCCATGGTCCGCCTACCTTACGAAGGAGTACGAGGTCGTAGCGCAACCGACGGATGGCTATTCACTGTCATCGACCGCGGACGCTAGTGTCTGCATGGTGCATTCCCATAAAGTCCTCAGCGCAGTGCCGTTCATGGTGACCTGCTGCTATTGGCACGAGATGGCAAGGGTAATCCGACCAGGAGGCTGGGCGGTTTTCGATGTTGTTACCGAGCGATGCCTGGCTGGTGACGCCATGCAAATCTGGGCCAAGTCCGGTCTTCGCCTTGGCTCCTTTCCGGCGGTGTTGCCGCGCGAGGTCGCGGTTAGCTTTTTCACTGAAGAAGGCTTCAAGCTCGCTGGCAGTTTCATTGTGCCCATGCCGCCGAGCACCACAGAGCTACTGGTCTTCAAGAGATAGCTTTGTTCATCTGGATCTCGGTTTATGCTTTGTCCGCGGCGAAGCTATTGAGCCCTCTCGTCGAGTGGAGCATTGCCGAGCCTCACGATGTAATGGGCGCGTCTACAGGAAAAAGCGACAGCCCTGAGCGATAATGCAGATTGATCTGTCACAACGTCATCCACCGTGAAAGGTTTAGCGTCTGGTACCAATATGTCGGCACGGACGCTGGGTAGCAGATCATGCGAAGGGCCCTCGCTACGGCTTTGGTGATTGCGTCGTTCTGGGTCTTTGACGCGAGGGCTGACACGATCTTTTCTTATACTGGCGTCATACAGACCTTCACGGTGCCGACTAGTGGCGTGTACGACATAACAGCCTACGGTGCGCAGGGCGGATCTGGCGGCGGCACAGGCGGCTTAGGAGCCGAGATCGGCGGCGACGTCACCCTCACTGCCGCTGAAACCCTTACCATCCTGGTCGGCGGTCACGGCGGCAGCGGCGAACATTGTGGAAACTCTCCACAAGGTTAGAAAACCCGCGACGTGATCGGCGCCTTTGCCGACGTTTCTGGTGGTATCCAAAGCAGCAACGCTATCGTTCCCTGGCCTTGGCAGGGCCAGGCTTGCCAATACACGCTAATCTGCGCAGAATTAACTAGAGACGTGACGCGATCTGGCGAATGTCGGCTAAGATAGGCAAACCTCGAAAAAAGCAACCAGCGTCAGTGTCGGATTGCTGACATGGGGTAGTTAGATGAGAACTATGATATGCGCGGCTACGGCCATTCTGGCTGTCGGCATTGTCGGCGCGAGGGCTCAAACCAATGCAGCAAACATTCGAAAGTTTGTAATCGGTAATGAGGGCGCTTTCGACGACAATACATGTAAATCAGAAGGCCTACCGGCAATCCGGATTGTACAAGGTCCAAATAACGGTTTTGTATCCGTGAAGGATGGCACTACGTTGGTTCCCGCAAGCGGCACTCATAAATGCGATTTTATGAGAGTGAAGACAAGGATGGTAGTGTATCAGGCACATAACGGCTTTATCGGAGATGACATTATCTCGTACGAGCTAAAATATCCGCCGAATAAGAAGTTTCCGGGAGGAATGAAAACCTCGGTGCATTTCAAAATAACTTGCACGGCTCAGAGCTGCGGTCGGTGATCGTATACTGCGCGATCGCCTGGCCATTGTGCCTCAAACACCGCGATATTGCGGCTGACGGATCTGGACGGGATCTCCGATACTATTGTGCCAAGGCTGATGGCGGCAGGAGCCGACCGGATCCTTATAGCCCTCTACTTCGCGATTCCGGCGCTCAATGTGTTCGCTGCCATTGCCTCGCTGGCGACGGTTTCGCTGGATGAGGCCTCAACTTCGTGTCGTGGGCGGCTTTCTCTTGGCCGGTAGCAAACTCTCAATCGCGGGCTTTGATCATCAAGCATCACAGATCATTGGCAAACCGTAATTGCGATGGGTCAACCCACGCCGAGGCTCGTGCAGCAGGGCCGGTCGGCGAGAGCGCGAGGCCTTTATCTTTTTAAGGCCAGTAGGACGAAGGTCCGCATCAATGTTAGCATTGCAATGGGATCATGGATGATGGGTCCTATCGGGACACGAATGGAGGAATAATAATGGGCAAGGTTACCTGGCGGGACGCAGAGCCGGACGACCCGATGTTCAAAGAAGGGCCGCAGAGCTACTCGCCACACTGGGCCCGAACATTTCTGACGCCGACGAAGCCTTCGCAAGCCAAAAGGATGGACACCAAACCCAGCAACGCGAGTACGAGCAGTTCTCGTAAGACCTGACCGACGCCGTGGGCACTCGATGCTGACGTGACCCTTGTCCAGATGGATGTAGCGGCGGGTCCTGGCTGGCATGGCTCTCTACTTCGTTGCAAATCCTCCGCAGCAATCGTTCGTTACATTTTTTACGTGGAATCTCTCTGACGCTGCGTCCGTTCCGATAAATCTAGCGATCCTTACTTCTGTTGTAGTATTGTTTAAGGCTGCGAGGCAGGCGCGGGCCCGGAATTGGCTTATATGGTTCGTCATTCTTGCGTTGTTTATTGGACTATATGTGGCCTCTAGTGCGCTGCTAAACTTCTATACCCATAACGCACCCGGCATACCTCTATAACGCACCCGGCGCGGGCATTCGACGGTGACGCGGCCGAGGAGGACTTCGCGGCGGGTCTTGGCGGGCATCGTCCATGCGATATGTTGTCGTTTTGTCGGAACTTGGGCGGATGATATTGTGACCGTGACGCTCGGATAATGCATGTTTAATGCGGTGCGCGACAAAAGCTTGATGCAGATCAACGCGCCTTAATCGCTCCAATTATAATATGCGATCTGCTCCAATTATAATCAAAAAACTTTGGAGGATTATCATGGATAATGATGGCAAACTGCAAGAGGCTGTTCTCGACCAATTAAGGTGGGAGCCAAGTGTGAACGCTGCTCATATTGGCGTCACCGTGCATAATGGTGTGGTGACCCTCTCCGGTCACGTTGAGACATACGCGGAGAAATCTGCGGCGGAGAGAGCGACTTAAAGGGTCAAGAACTTGAAGGCAGTGGCCGAGGAAATCGAGGTCCGACTTCAATCGAGTATGAAGCGCGACGACGAGGAAATAGCCGCCGAGGCGGCGAGGCGTCTCAAGTGGGACGTCACTATTCCCAAAAACGTCGTAAAGGTGAAAGTCGAGAAGGGTTGGATTACCTTAACCGGGGAAGTCGACTGGCATTACCAACAAGAGGCCGCCACTGAGGGTGTTCGCAGACTTTTTGGCGTCGTCGGTGTCTCCAACCAAATTGTGATCAAGCCAAGGCCGAGTGCATCGAACATCAGGGACAATATTATGGCCGCATTGCATCGCTCGTGGTTCGATCCGAAGACAATCACAGTGACCGCGCGGGGTGGAAACGTGCATTTGACCGGTACCGTGCATTCGTGGAACGAACGAGAGGTGGCCGGATCACCGCGTGGGCTGCGGCTGGCGTAACCTCCGTCGAGAATAGCATCATGGTCGATTGACGAAGGCGATGCGTCGCTATTCAAGCGGCGTGGACGAGCGAAGGGGTCGAGTTCGTCGAGCATCTATTGTCGTAGTTGTTTATCGTTTATGGCAACTCTCTTTCGAGTTAAACCCGTTAGCAATAAGCTCTCACGCAGAGCCTCAACATTGGCTTTGGCTTGACACCATTGGCTGCCGATTACCCGATGCGTTCCTAGCGTGCGAACAAACATAGCGGAGGAAGTCGATGGAAAGCGCGACGTTTCGCAAATGGTTGACCGACCACGGTTGCCGCTTTGATACGCGCCAGGAAAAACGCGGCTCAGGCCAGGTGGCAGTGACTGTTCATCGTGAAGGGAGGAAGACGGAAGTGCGGATGGGTGGCTCGCACCAAATTCTTGATGCGCGAATTGTTCGCCGCGCTTGCGAGGACTTGGGTCTTGACTGGTCAGATTTGCCAGGACCAAAGGATCGAGTGTGATCTTGGCGGTCCCGACCGACCGCCCTCCCGCAAAACGCGGGATTATGGCCGCTCTCTGGCGCAGTCAACTTGACCGGCACGAACGTAGTGCCACTGATAAGGGCCGGAGTTGATTCTCAGGCGCGCGGCCCTGGACGATGGTCCGACCTCACAACTCATTCGGCAGGTAGGTCCAAAAAGGGACAGCCCGGTCAAGTCAACGTTGATGCGGGTCCTTACACTTTGTCGGCTTGCAACCGGCGGCAGAGTGCCGGCACACCTCGATCAGCCCAGAGAAGCTATGATCTCACGATAAGCCGCCTCAGGAAATGCCTTCAAAGTCCGTGTCCGCACATTTCCGAGCATCCCGAGCTGAAGAACTCAACCGTGCGGCCACCGCATCGTCTGGTGCCTCACAGACGATGATCAAGTCGTAATCGCCCATGGTAAGAAAGACGGATTTGAAGTCGCCTCCCATGTCTCTGAGCGCCTTCTTTGCAGCGTCGAGGCGACGAGGCGACTCCTTTACCTGCTGGACACCCTTTTCGGTCCAATTTACGAGCAAAACGTAGGTGGTCATGGCAATGCTCCGAAATGTTAGAGCACCGAGGCATTTCTCAGGTCGACATAGTTGAATCGAAGCCAGCGAAAAAGAACACCGACTTACAGCCGCATACCGGCATGTCAGCAAGCGCTTCCGGAAAACATTACTTCCCACCTTAACTTAGGCCGGGGAATTTTCTCACGGCTCAAACAAAAGTCGAAAGTGGGCGAGTGCTCTACAGATAAATTGCCATTGTTTCGTTACCGAAACAACAGTGCTATCTTTATGACGCATCGTTGGACGCTCGCGCGCGTCGTGCGGCTAAGCGTGTTGGATTAGTTGCGAGGAAGAGCCGTTGGCGGAAGGGGTCGGGCGAGAACCGCGGCTAGTTCACGCTCATCGACCCGTTCCACAACGCGATGGTCGACGGTGAGCGCTTTGACATGACACCTGAGCAGGTGATCGAGATGTGTGCTCAGGTAGTGGCGTGACGTATATTGCAAAGATCGGGCGGCGGCTTTCAGGCCGCCAGCTTGACCTGAGGGCAACCGGACGTGCTGGGCGACCGAGACAGCGGTGACGGGCCATGAGGTCTGCAAGACGCACGGAGCGTCTGGACATCGGTGCCTCGGCTGTCCCGTCATCGTTTTGGTGATTGAAGTATCGGTTCTTGGATCCCAAGAGCGCCGCGTAAGGGCTGCCATGGCAGTGAGCGATCCTCGCCGCCGCTTGTCGTCTCGTGGCGCCGCGGTGGCGATTTAATCCGAGTTCCGCAGGCTAGTTGATTTTTGGTGGAGCCAATCGTGGCACGTTTGCTCCAACTCTTTCTCGAAAAAGTGGAGCGATCACCCGCCTTGACGAACGTTTCGTTCTCTATAACATACAACTTGTCATCAAGAGAGGGCTGACGCCCCACCAACCTGCCGCTCGAGCAAGGTGGTTTTCCCGAAAGGGACGATGAGGCCGGAAGGCAATATCGAGCGTCAGCCCTTGGAACGACGGAGGGCAATATGTCGGTAACCCGCAGAACATTCGCCGCTGGTCTCGCAAGCCTGCTCGGCGCGCCGTCGCTTCCCGTTCTGCGGGAACGGGTGCTCGATGCCGGCCGTCCCATCCTCGTAAAGCCAACCGGCGCCATCCAGAACCTGCATATTTACGAGCACGAGTTATCTCCCTTGGCGAGTACAGCCACGATGAAGACCTTCCGTGTCACCAGCGCCCATCATGGCGCGATCTATGGCGCCTCGACGGGCATGACGTCGATGACCCGGAAGAACTTGCCGACCTCGTAGAGGCTTATTCCGCCGACGGGCCGGATCTGCCAATAGACGACTATGCCTGGTTCGACGCGGTCGACATCGCGCTCGGGTCGTGTGCAAGGGCATCTCGGCTGCTCAGGGAAATGAACATTGGCCCGGAAATAAGGACACTACAGGCCCAAACTGGGCGCTTGGACTTTTACTACGGCAACGGTGCACCAGGTTCGAACGATACTTGGGTCGAAACCGCCGACGATCTGTCCGTAACGCTATTGCAGGCGCGGCTGATCGAGTTGGGTCAGCCTATACGGGTCGTGATGGAGGTCCCGACTGTCATTAAGGAGTGACGACCATCGCTCGCGAAAGCCTACATGACGGCCACTGTCCGCGTCGAACTGTGGGATTGAATGTGGGATTGGATTTTTGCTGGTCTTGTAAGTTACTGAGAAATATAATTTATTTGTGCACCAATGGTGCCCAGGAGAGGACTCGAACCTCCACGGCTTTCACCACTGGTACCTGAAACCAGCGCGTCTACCAATTCCGCCACCTGGGCAAACCTCCGCCTGTTTAGTGTTCTTAAGACCGCCTTGTCAATCGGCGGCGCCAGGCGAATATAGGTACCGCGACGATCGGCCCTGGTGTAATTTGCGGCAGACTGGATTCTCCTTCCGTCCGGAGTTAGGGACATGCATCAGACTCGCAATTCATTGGTCCGGCTGGTCGCGGTCAACGCCGGCATTGGGGTCGTCGTCGGCCTAACCTGCGCCGGCGCCCTACTCGCCACCGACTATCGGGGGATCTGGAGCCTACTATGGAAAACCGATGCTGAAATCCCGGCCTTCGCCCTCCTCTTCGGTGGCTTTGCCGTAACCTTTGGCAGCGTCGTGTGCGGCAGTGCCATAATGGCGCTGGGCGACGGGGTCGGCGGCGATCAGGGGCCGAACCATGCAGTCGGACGGATGTCGTGGCGCCAGTCTTTGGTGCGAGAGTGCGCGGCAAGGACCAGCAGAAGACCCGGGGTGTGGCGATGATCGATGGCGGCAATAGCGACCGGCTGATAACCGTCTTCGGCGGATCGGGCTTTGTCGGCCGGCATGTTGTGCGCGCTCTAGCCAGGCGCGACTGGCGCATACGGGTTGCTGTGCGCCGTCCCGACCTCGCGCAATTCCTGCAGCCGATCGGCCGCGTCAGTCAGATCCAGGCTGTTCAGGCTAACCTACGCTATCCAAAATCGGTGGCCGCGGCGATGCGCCATTCCCATGCCGTCATCAATCTCGTCGGCATTTTAACCGAGTCCGGCCAGCAGAATTTCGACGCCGTGCAGGCTTTCGGTGCGCGTGCCGTCGCTAGAGCCGCCGAAGCGCAGGGCATTGCCAATTTCGTCCACATGTCGGCAATCGGCGCCGACGGGGATAGTCTCTCTCACTATGCCCGCAGCAAGGCCAAGGGCGAACAAAGCGTTCTCCAGACGTTGCCGGAGGCTGTCATCACCCGCCCCTCCATCATCTTTGGTCCCGAGGATTCCTTCTTCAACCGTTTTGCGGCGCTAGCCCGCTTGATGCCGGCGCTGCCGTTGATTGGCGGCGGCGAGACCAAATTCCAGCCCGTTTTCGTCGGCGATGTCGCGGAGGCCATCGCGCTTGCCGTCGAAGGTCGCGCCAAACCGGGCGGCGTTTATGAACTTGGCGGCCCCGAGACCAAGACCTTCCGGGAACTGTTGCAATTCATCTGCGACGAAACGCAGCGCAAACGGGCCCTGGTGCCAATTCCGTTCGGACCTGCCAGAATCATGGCAAGAATAACCGAAATCGCCAATGCCCTGTCGTTTGGCTTGTTCCCACAGGATTTTCTCACGACACGCGATCAAATCCGACTGCTGGAACAGGACAATATTGTCTCCAAAACGGCAATTGCGGCCGGGCTCACGTTGGAAGGCCTCGGAATCCGACCAACCTCCATCGAAACAATTGTTCCCGCTTATCTCGTGCGGTTCCGCCGGACCGGGCAATTCGATAAATCTCGACCCGCCTAAATCGGTTCATCGGCCGCCACTACCAGGCCTCCATCTGGGTGTGGCCGATTTTGCGGTGCAACCGGACCATCAAGGCCGTCGCAAACAAGGGTGTCGCCAGATTGGCGAGGGGAATGGCGACAAATCCGGCGACGAATAGGCCGGCTACAAAGACTTCCAGAGCGTGAGCTTGGCGCAGTGCCCGCGCCGCCTCAACGGAATGATAGCGCATCGCCGCCAATTCAAAATATTCGCGGCCGAGGACATAGGCATTGACGACCAGGAAGGCGACGAGATTGACGCCTGGCACCAGCAGCAGCACCAGAGCCAAAATATTCATTGCCAGAGAAAAGCCGAAAAAACGGAGCGCCAACAGCATCGCCCGGCCGGCCGGCAGCGCGCGGCCTTCACTGCCCTCGGGACCAACCTCGGCTTCGACAATCGCGGCGAGGTCATCAAGAAAGAAACCGGCGACCAACGAAGTGATCGGCGCGACGAGAAAAATCATTCCGACGAACAGGCCGAGGCCAGCGACAATCGACAGCGCCGCGGCAACCCAACCCTGCGCGGGCGCCAGCACGCCGGCAATCAACCGCTCCAGAATGATCCATGCGAGCCCGAGCACCGCCAGCGTAAGGGCCAGCGACTTGTAGAGGATCACCCGGCAGGAAGGCTGCAAAATCTGTCGCAGGGCGTCGGCGGCTAGCGCGAACATGGACGGCTCTCTTCGTGAGTGGCCGGCGAGGCCGCCTTGCAGCGCCGCGCCGATTACTTGGGGAACTTGCGGTGGATGATCGCGCAAGCCTCTTCGGCGCTATCGGCGTAGTCGAACAATTCGAGATCGGCGGCAGCAATCAATTGCGCGTCGATCAGCAGCTGGAAATTGGCAAAGGTCTGCCAGAATTTTCGGCCGAACAATATCACGACAATCGGCTGCATCTTGCCGGTTTGACCGAGGGTGAGGATTTCGAACAATTCATCGCATGTGCCAAATCCCCCCGGGAAGACCACCAACGCTTTGGCCCGCATGGCAATATGCATCTTTCGCATTGCAAAATAGTGGAACCTGAACGTCAAGTCTGGTGTCGTATAGGGATTTGGCAATTGTTCGTGCGGCAAGGTTATGTTGTAGCCGATGTTCGGTGCGCCGACATCATGGGCGCCCCGATTGGCTGCTTCCATCAGGCCCGGACCGCCGCCGGTCGCGATCACCAGCTGCAGGCCCTGATTGCGCGCACTCGCAGTGGCGCCGCTTTCTGATGCGAGCCGGCCGAATTGGCGGGCCTGCCGGTACCAAGCTGCATGTTCGGGCGGGCCGTCTTCTCTGACCCGGGCGCTGCCGAACACCACCACGGTCGAAACAATGCCCCAGGCGCGCAGGATTTCTTCGGCCTTCTCATATTCCAATTGAAACCGCAGGCCACGCTGGGAATCGCTCAAGATGAAATCCTGATCAAGCGCCGCAACCCGGTAGGAGGGCGAATTCAACTGCCGATCCCTATTCTGATGTTCAATCATGGCTGATCCTGTTGGCGGGATGCCGCCGGGCGCTATCCACCACGCCCGGTATCGGCAAGAAACGCAAGATCATTGCTGAAGACCGCGTCGGGGGTTGCGGCCTCGATGCGCAAAATCTCGTTCCACTTGGCGGTGCGCTCGCCGCGGGCGATCGAACCCACCTTGACCTGGCCCGCGGCCCAGCCAACCGCCAGATGCGCGATGGTGGTGTCCTCGCTTTCGCCAGAGCGCGCCGAGACGATTGTTGCCATTCCCGCGGCCCTGGCTGAATCCAGCGCCGCTCTTGCCTCGCTGACCGTTCCGGCCTGATTGGGCTTGATCAAGGCGGCGTTGCAAAGCCGCTTTGACGCGGCAGCCCGGACCCGCGCCGCATCGCTCACCAGGAGATCGTCGCCGACGATCTGCACCCGTTCGCCGACCGCATCCATCAATTGGCGAAAGCCCTTCTCATCATCCTGGGCGAAAGGATCCTCGATCGACCGGATCGGGTAGCGATTGATCCAGCCGAGCAGCAGGGCCGTCAATTCGTCGATGCCGAAGTCGCGCCGGTCGCGGGCCAGGCGGTAGCGGCCGCTCGCGCCGAATTGGGCGGCGGCAACATCGAGCGATATGGCGACCTCCGTGCCCAGAGCAAAGCCTGCCGCAGCAATCGCCTGGCATAGCAATTCCAGTGCTTGTTCGTTGGATTCGAAGGCCGGCCAATAGCCCCCCTCATCAGCGACACCCTGGAGGAGGCCGCGCGCCTTCAGTAAGCCACCAGCAGCCCGATAGACCTCAGCAGTGCGATCGAGCGCCTCGGCAAAGGAACCCGCCGTTGGGCAAATCACCATGAAATCCTGGATGTCGATCCTGCGGTCGGCATGAGCGCCGCCACCAAAAATCTGGATTTCCGGCAGCGGCAACCGGACAGGTGCGTCGCCTTGCAGGTAACGCCAGAGCGGCAAATGCTTAGCGGCGGCGGCGGCCTGCAGAACAGCCATCGAGGTCGCCACAATGGCATTGCCGCCGAGCCGCGATTTGTTCGGTGTGCCGTCGGCTTCGACCAGCAGCTTATCAATGGCCCGCTGATCGGCGGCATCGCGACCTTGCAAGCGAACGGCAATTTCGCCATTCACATGTTCAACCGCAGTGCGCACGTCATAGCCGCCGAAAGCCTCGCCTCCATCGCGCAGATCGAGGGCCTCACCGGTGCCCGTCGAAGCGCCGGCCGGCGCGATGGCGCGGCCCAACGCACCGCCAGCGAGCGTAACATCGACTTCCACCGTCGGTCTTGCCCGCGAATCCCAAATGCGGCGACCGTGCACCCGGCTTATCGTTGTGCTCAACGGCTCGCTCCACTTGCTTCGTCGACGGCACCCTTGGCCGCGAGGACGTTCCGTTGAAAAAACAACCCGATATCCGAAAGGCGCGGCAAAGGATGGGTCAGCAGACCAATTGCCGCCTGTCGGATAGCCGCGCGGTCGCCCGTCGTCGTCAGATATTCGACCGGCGACTTGCCGTCGATCCGGGCGAGCATCAGGGCCGGCAAAAGCGTAGCGACACGCCCTTCGATTTCGCGACATGGCTCAGCTTGGAGGGTCCGCAAATAGCTTTCGGCAAGCGCGGCAAAGCAAGCGAGGTAACGCAAAGCGGCGGAGCGATTCCAGAGGCATTTCAGCAAGAGGTGATTGAGGCAGAAGGCTGCATCGAAGGCCGGATCGCCATACCAGGCGCACTCGGCGTCGAGAAAGATCGGCCCTGCCGCACCACACAGGATATTTTTGGGGCTGACGTCGCCGTGGATCAAGGCGTGGCGGGTCGCGAGCGTCCGCGTTGCCAGGGCGTGCAATTGATCGGCCACGCAAGGGTTTTTTGCCGCGCTCGCCCCGAGATAGGGCTCCAAGCGAATCTGTTGAAAAATGGCGTCGGTCGCGAAGCGCTTGGCAAGGTTGCGATCACCGGCTGTCCGCGCATGCAATTGCGCGAGCACGGCACCGACCTGGGCCGCAAAGCTGGGGTCGGCCCATCCGTCGCGCAATTTGTCCTTCCAGACCGGATAAGAGACGGGATCGAGAAATTCCATCGCAAAAAAGCCGGCCTCGCGATCAAGGCCGAGGAGCTTCGGGACGCAGCCCGGCAGGATTGCACCGGCGGTCTCGAGCCAGCCGTATTCGAAGCTGTTTCGTTCGACCGGCGCCTGCCAATCCGCGGCAACACGCAATTTCGGCAGGGCGCGCTTGACCACGAAGACACGGCCTTCGAACGTCACCTTGAAAATGTCGGACGCTACCCCTCCCTCCAGCGGTTCGAATTGCGCCGGCGACGCTGGGCGGGCAAGCCCGAGCCGACAAAGGCCTGCGGTCATCGAATGGGCGAGCGTGGCGGACGGCGCCGGCACCGTTATCGCCCCCGGAAAATGGGATTGCGTCGTTCCAGAAAGGCCTTTTGACCCTCGCGATAATCCTCGCTGGCGAAACAGGCCTCGACGAGGCGATCGGCCGCGCCAAGATCGCGCATGGCTTCCGGCCGCATCAATTCGGCAAAGGTTCGCTTGACGGCTTGCAAGGTCAACGGCGCGTTGCTGGCAATTTCAGCAAGTGCTGCGGCACTTTCGGCCTCGAAAGTCGTGGTGTCCCACAGCCGATTGGCGATGCCGAAGCGCTGGGCCTCCACCGCATCGAAGCTGCGGGCCGAATATAGAAGATCGGCACTCGGGCCAAAACCCAGTCTCCCGACCATGGTGCGGATGCCGGTTGTCGAATAGCCAAGCCCAAGCCTCGCAGCCGGGATGCGAAACCGCGCGTCGGCGCGGACGAAGCGCAGATCGCAGGCTAGGGCGAGGGCAAGCCCGCCGCCGAAACAAAGGCCGCGAATCAGGGCAACCGTCGGCTTCTCGACTTGCAACAATCGTTCGAGGCAGGCGGCGACCTGCCGGTCGTAATCGGCGGCCTGGGCGGCCGAGCTTCGCCTCTGGCCGAATTCGGCGATGTCGGCGCCGGCGCAAAAAGCGCGATCGCCGCGGCCCGTAAGCACGACCAGCCGGACGTCCTTGTCGGCCTGGGCCCTTGCGACAAGCTCAGGCAGGTCGGCCCACATGGCATAGTTCATGACGTTCAACTTGGCCTGCCGATCGACTATGATCGTGGCAATATTTGTCTGGATCTCGTAGGTCAGCATCAGGCTCGGATCCGCAGATTTCGAGGATCGTATTGCGGCGCCAACGAGGCCCGCGCGGCGACCCGGCGTCCGGCAATCTCGATCTCATAGGAATTCGCGGCGATCGATGCCGCGTTGACGCCGTCCTGATCCTCGATATAGCCGAGGGCGACTGCGGCCCCGAAATGATGGCCATAGGCCCCCGACGTCGTCCGCCCGACAATGCGCTGACCCCGCCAAATCGGCTCATTGTGATAGAGCATCGGCTGCGGATCCGTGAGCACGAATTGCGCAAGCCTGCGGGTCACCTTCTGTTCGCGCTTGCGCAGTAGTGCTTCGCGCCCGAGGAAATCGACATTCTTGTCAAGCTTGACGGCAAACATCAGTCCCGCCTCGACTGGCGTGTCTTCGTCGGAAATGTCGTGGCCCCAGTGCCGGTAGGCCTTCTCGATCCGGCAGGAATCGAGGGCATGCAGTCCGGCAAGCTTTAGGCCAAACGGTTCACCCGCTTCAATCAGGCAATCGAAGACGGAGGCGGCAAATTCGCTTGCGACGTAGAGTTCCCATCCGAGTTCGCCGACATAGGTGATGCGTGAAGCCCTGACGAGGGCCGGGCCGATCTCGATCTCGCGGGAGGAGGCAAACGGGAAGGCCGCATTGGACAGATCGGCGCCCGACAGCCGTTCGAGCAGGACCCGGCTGTTTGGCCCCATCACGCTCAGCACCGCAAGGCTCGAAGTTACGTCGATGGCTACGGCATGGTCCGACTCGCCAATATTGCGGGTCAGCCAATGAAAATCCCGGCGCGCGGTCGCCCCAGCGGTGACGACCAGATAGCGGGTCTCATGGAGGCGGGTGACGGTCAGGTCTGCCTCGATGCCGCCACGTGGATTGAGCCATTGCGTATAAACAATGCGGCCCGGCGCCACCGCCGCATCGTTGGCACAGATCTTCTGCATGACCCGCTCGGCGTCGCGCCCCTCGACCAGGAACTTGCCGAAGGACGTCATGTCGAAAAGACCGACGGCGCCGCGCACCGCTTGATGCTCGCTCGCGGCATAGTCGAACCAATTCTGCCGGCCATAAGAATAGGCATAGGCAGGGGTGACACCCTTTGGCGCGAACCAATTGGCCCGCTCCCAGCCGGCCACCTCGCCGAAACAGGCGCCGTGCCGGGCAAGCCGTTCGTGCAGTGGTGACAGCCGGACGTTGCGAGCTGTCTCGAATTGACGGTAGGGCCAATGCATGGCGTAGAGGAGGCCAAGGGATTCCGTCACCCGCGCCGAAATATAGGTCTTGTTGCCCTGGAACGGCTGCATTCGCCTGATATCAACATCCCACAGGTCGATCGGGGGATGACCGTTGACGATCCATTCCGCGAGGACCTTGCCGGCGCCGCCGGCCGATTGAATGCCGATTGAATTAAAGCCGGCCGCGACGAACAAATGGCGCAGTTCTGGCGTTTCGCCAAGCATGTAGCGCACGTCCGGCGTGAAACTTTCCGGGCCGTTGAAGAACTTGCGAATGCCAACCGAGCCGAGTGAGGGAATGCGCCGCATCGCCGCTTCCAAAATCGGCATGAAATGATCGACATCCTCGGGCAATTCGCCGAATTCGAAATCGGCGGGTATCCCATCGACGGACCAGGGCTTGGCATTTGGCTCAAAGGCGCCGAGCAATAGCTTGCCGGCATCCTCCTTAAAATAGCAGCAATAGTCCGGATCGCGCAAAACTGGCAGATCCGGCGTTAGGCCGGGAAACGGCTCGGTGACGATGTAAAAGTGTTCGCAGGCCTGCAACGGCACATTGACGCCGCTGCGCCGGGCGAGCTGTCGCGACCACATGCCGGTCGCCAGCACGACAAATTCGGCAGCGATTGTGCCCTGTTCGATGACGACGCCGGTGACCCGGCCCTCGCGCGTTGCGAGCCGCTCGACCGCGACATTTTCGAAAATCCGGGCACCGCGCGACGTCGCCCCCTTGGCGAGTGCCATTGTTGTGTCGATCGGATTGGTCTGGCCATCATTGGGCAAAAACACGCCACCGACGACATCATCGACCCGCAGCAACGGCCATTTTTTCTGGATATCACGGGCCGATATCTCATGCACCTCGAGACCAAAGGTCTTCGCCATTGAGGCACCGCGCTTGAGCTCCTCGAGCCGCGCAGACGTCGTAGCAAGCGAAATGCTGCCTCGTTGCGAAAACCCCGTCGCCTGGCCGGTCTCGGCCTCCAGGCCGGCATAGAGCGTTGTCGTATATTGGGCGAGCTTAGTCAGATTCATCGTCGCGCGAAGCTGACCGACGAGACCGGCCGCGTGCCAGGTCGTACCACTGGTCAGACGCTTGCGCTCCAGCAAGACCACATCCCGCCAGCCGAGCTGGGTCAGATGATACAGAATCGAACAGCCGACGACCCCGCCGCCGACAACAACAACACGCGCTTGGCTGGGCAGAGTTTGGGCCATGCTCGATCTCGACTATGCCGGGGTTTGCGGGGCCGGCTTGGTTGCACAGACCCATCTTACGCAGCAAGCACGCCAACGCCAATCCGAGACGCGGCCCGTTGGCTATTGCGCAGCCGCAAGTGGCCGCGACGGCCGCATCGCCTCGCGCGCGAGCTTGATCGGATAGCGGCGGCGGATTTCCGCATCGACCGGTTCGGCGAGATGGGTCGGGTAATGGTTCGCCAGAATCTCCCGCACCTTGGCAGCGGCTCGCTGCAGCACGGTGCTTGCTCCCTGCTCGGTCCATTCATTCGGGCTGCGGCGGTCGCCGACGCCGGGATAGACATATTCGGTCTCCATCAGCCGCAAGGTCTGGTCGGAGCCGAGATAATGGCCGGGCCCGCCGATACAGGCACTCTTAATCGTCTCGAAGGAGAGTGTGTCGTCGGAGACTTCGATGCCCTTGATGGTCCGCTGCGCGGCGCCAATGATGTCATTGTCGATGACCAGGCTTTCCAGCGAGAAGCCCAGCAGGCTCGCCTGCATGCCCGCCGATTCGTAAATTAGGTTGGCGCCGGCATTGCCGACGAGCGCATGGTTGTAGGCTTTTTCCGCTCCCGATTGCGCATCGGCGATTTTCGAATCGGTCATGCCGGAGGCGGTACCGCCGGTCAGATCGTAAAAATGCGCCATCTGGGCCGCGGCCGAGGAGAGCAGCGCCTGTTCGGGACTGCCACCCGACATGGCACCTGTCCGCAGGTCTGAGACAAAGCACCAGGTCCCGAAAATGGCGGGATGACCCGGGCAAATGGCGTTGACATAGACAAGCCCGGCAAGGACTTCCGCCACCTCCTGGGCGAGAGCGCCGGCAAGCGCGGCTGGCGCCGTGGCACCGGCCTGGCCGGCCGACAGAAGCAGAACCGGCATGCCGCCGCGCACCGCCGCCTCGAGACAGCGGCAGGCGTCCTCGGCGAATTTCATCGGCGGAACGACGAAACAATTGGATTGGCTGACGAAGGGCCGCTCGCGCCAGCGCGCCTCCCCGCCCGCCCAAAAATGCAGCATCTCGAGCGAGGCCTTGAGGTGGTCGGGATGAACCCAGCTCGTGCCGACATGCTTGGTCGTGCTGGCGATCGAGGCATAGCAGGTGTTGAAATCCATCTCGAATGGGTCGGGAACGTCGCGCGGCACGACCGAGCGCTGGAAGAAATGGATGTGGTCCATGGCATCGACGATTCGGCCGATGTCGAATAGGTCACGGAGCTGCGATTCCCGGTATTGGCCGGTCTCCGGATCCACCATGTGGACTGCCGCGCCGGCCGTCCCGAAATAGACCTTTTTGCCCCACGGCTCCATGTCGAAGCGCGGGTCCTGGGCGTACAGCGGGAATTGCCGCGCTGCCTTGGCGAGCGCATCCTCGACAACGGCGCGCGGGATCACCAGCCGTCCGTTGTTGGCGATCCGGCAGCCGGCGGTTACCATCGCCTCGACACAGGAGGGAATCGCATCGGCGAGGCCAATTTCTTCGAGGAGCCGGAGGGCGGCGCGGTGAACCTTAAGTACGTCGGCGTCGCTGAGCGGCCGATAGCGGCCGCCTTCAAGCCCGGGTCGAACCGGGCGGACATGATCGGCGAGCGGCGAGGCCCGCATCGCCCGCCGAGCCTCGCGACCGCCACGCCGGCCCGCATCCTTGAACATTGCTCATAGGTTGGCGCCTTCGTCAGCTGGATGTGCAGCATCCTTTCAGAGACTTGGCCGCGCTTCAACGCGACCAAATATTCATCGTCACATGACGATTTTTCATGTATTCAAAGCCCATGGCCATGCCCATGCCGGCACTGGCGGCGCTGCGCGCCTTCGAGGCCGCGGCCCGCCATTCAAGTTTCCGACGTGCCGCGGAGGAATTGCGTATTACGCAATCGGCGATCAGCCATCAGATCGCCCGGCTCGAGGAAAGCGTCAACACCAGGCTGTTTCGACGGCACGCCCGGCGGGTCGAACTGACCGAAGCCGGCGCCCAATTCTATCCGTTCGTGCGCGACGGATTCGAGCGATTGGCCCAGGGAACCGCGTTGTTGACCCGCAAGGGCCTCGCCGGCGACCTGACAGTCCAGGTCTATGTCACGGTTGCCGTCCGCTGGTTGATCCCGCGACTGTTCGGCTTTCAGCAGGACAATCCGGATCTTCTCGTGCGAACTCAGCACCAGCCATCTCGACTGGGAATTCGACGCCGACACCTGCGACGTCGGCATCATTTACACAACCCGTCCGAACCGGTCGCAACTGCACTATGCACCGCTCTTGAAGGCAAACCTCTATCCTGTCTGCAGTCCAGAATTGGCGCTGCATCTGTCGCAACCCGCCGATCTCGAACACCAGGTCCTGCTGCAGGTCTATACAGCGGCCGAAGACTGGCACGCTTGGCTGGCGGCGGCCGGCCTCGCCGCGACCGGCGGCCGTGCGGCCCCGAAATTCGACAGCTATCTTTTGGCGCTGGAAGCGGCCGTGGAGGGCCAGGGCGTTGCCATTGCCCCGCACTTCCTGGTCGCCGCCGATTTGCGGGCCGGCCGTCTGGTACGGCCATTCGAGGCCCAGGCTCAGCAACCCGGTGGCTGGTTCCTGGTCTGCCGGGGCGAGCGCCGTGCCGAACCGCCGATCGTCCGGTTCCGAGATTGGCTCGTGGGCGCGGTACGCAGCGATCCGGCAATCCTGAGCGCGGTCGTGCCCGAGGCTTCCCCCCTTGACGGGCGCCAGCCGCGTGCCGCCTGATGCAGCGCCGCGGTGCTGATCGCAGTGCGCGGGAGGCAAGCATGAAGGCCAAAGGCTTCGGCGCGTCCGAATGCGAGACCGCGCTTGCCCGCCAGCCCGCATCGGCTTGGCTGCATCCCCTGCTCGCGACCATGCTGATCCAGACTGTCTTGGCGCTCCTCAACCGCGCCATTCCAACGCTCGCGCCGGTCCTGCTGCCGTCGGCCGGCTTGCAATCATCTGCCGTTGGCTATTTCGACGCCCTGAATACCGGGGCCGCCATGGCCTTTCTGGTCGGCGGCCACCCCTTGATTCGCCGCGCCGGTCCGATCCGGACGCTGCAGTTCGGGCTGCTGCTCGGCGGCCTTGGCGTCGTGCTGCTGGCGCTGCCGCTCTGGCAGGCCCTGGTTGGAGCGAGCCTGCTTATGGGGTTTGCCTATGGGCCGTCCTCGCCGGCCGGCAGCGATATTCTGCTGCGGCATGCCCCGGTGCGGCACCGAACTTTGATCTTTTCGGTCAAACAGGCCGCCGTCCCCCTCGGCGGCATTCTCGCCGGCCTCCTTTTGCCGTACCTGATTGCCCATGCCGGTTGGCCCGCGACCGTCGGTTGTTTGTTCGTGACGACCATTGCCTGTGCGGGCGCGGTCGAACCGGTGCGCGAGATGGTCGACAGCGGGCGCGATCCCGGCCAGTCGCTGCATCCCTATGCCTTTCTCTCGCCGCGCGCCCTGCTGCGGCCCTTGAGAATACTGTGGCAGGCGCCGCTCCTGCCCCAGCATGCGCTAGCTTCGGCCTGCTTCGCCTGTGCCCAAGGCGCCATGTTTGCCTTTTACGTCACGTTCCTGGTTCTTGCTGATGGCTACGGCCTTGCTGAAGCGGGCCTGCTTTTCGCGTTCTTCCAGGCTGGCGGCATATTTGGTAGGATTTTTCTTGGCTGGCTCGCCGATCGGCTGGGCTCGGGCCTGCCGATATTGCGGGTGACCGGTATCGCCTCGGCCGCGACATTGTCGGCATTGGCCATGTCGACGGCCGATTGGGGATTCTCCGCCCATGCCGGTCTCGCCATTATTGCCGGCGTCGCGGTGTCGAGCTGGAACGGCGTCAACCTTGCCGAAGTCGCGCGTGCCGCACCTGGCGGCCAGGTCAGCGAAACAACGGCCGGCGTCGCCTTTGTCAACTACATCGGTTTCATTATCGGGCCGGTCGCCTTTGCCGCTCTGCTGCATCAGGGCGCCGGCTATCGGTTCGGTTTCCTGGCGGCCGCCGGCGTCGCGGCACTGGGCAGCCTCGTTCTGCTCGCCCCGGCGCGCCGGGCCTAGCCTCGCTCCGGCGCTGACTCAGCCGATGTCAACTCAATACTGGCGGTAGCGCAAGCACACATAATTGCCATAATAATCATAGCCGTAGCGTACACAGTGCTGTGGCGTCGTCGCTGCACCAACTATCGCGCCGCCAGCCGCGCCAAGGGCACCGCCGACCGCCGCTCCGCCCCAAGTCCCCGTCGACGCGCCGCCGATCAATGCACCTGCCGTACCACCAATCAAGGCACCCCCGGCGGCCCGCTGTCCCTCGGTTTGGCCGCATCCCGCAACCGCAAGGGCAGCGGCAACGACAACTGACAGCAGAAAGAATTTCCTCATCGCCCACTCCTCGCATTCTAATCGCGCTGGGAAGATGGCACGCCTCTCGGCGATCGTCTATAGCGGGGCCGGCGCACGTCGCGTAGAGCGCGCGATGCCGTTATGCGATCGGCCTTGCCGTTGGAACCTTGTCGACCCGCTTTCGCCGTATGAGGCCGCAATTTGCCGCGTTTTCCTGAAAGGTGCGGGTCCGCCATGAGGAACCCAACCGGTGAGTCAACCAATTCCGACCGCCACTCGACGCTCCAATCAGGCGGCTCCATCGTAACCGCCGATCCGGACTTGCTGGCCCAACGGATTTGAGCGTCAGCCCGACCCATAGCGTTCAGGAGATGCGCGTCTCGAACGCCGCACCACGCCTGTACTTGCGATCATCCGCTGTCAGTATTCAACCTGTTCGGTGACCTCGAACGGTGCCTTCGCCCTGGCAACGTCCACAGCGCCGACGGCGTCGGCGGAGTGATTCGAAACGATCAGGCGTGGGATGGTGGCCGATCGGCCTGACCCCAATTTCCGCTCAATTCGGGGGCCAAATTTACGCCATTCCCGCAAGAAAGCGTCGAAAGGGCGTCAAAACTGTGGCGAGGACGACACACCCAGAACCATTGTTAAGGGCCTGCAACAAAAGCGTTGCCAAACGTCGCCGCCGCCATAAGTTGAGGGCAGTAGCGTTGACCCGCTACTGCCCTCCTGAGGGCGTTTCCTCCCTAGACTTGGGCCGCCTCTGGCGGTCCTTTTTTTGGCAAATCCGGGGAGCGCAATAAAGCAGGCATTTCGCAGAAAAAATCAACCGGATTTGCGGCGGTTGGTGCAATTAATTCGAGGCGCGGTCCGGCCGCAGGAAAGCACCGAGGCATACCGGGCCGGGGCCTGCGGGCAAGCGGCCCGTCGCAGCGGTGAGGGAATAGCGGGAATGGCGACCGCCAACCGCCGGCAATTTCTGGCCTCTGCCATGGCCGGTTGGTTCGCACCGATTGGAATGACCGAGGTCAACGCTGCCCCGGTCGATCCCAATCCCGAGGCTATGGTCTATGCGCGCGCCCTTCCTGCCTATCTTTATGGCTTTCCCTTTCTGTACACCGCGACGCTTCGCTGGAACTGGTTGAACAGGCCACAGACCGGCCCGCTTCCTTCCGTTCCAGTCAACCAGATGTGGCGCCAGAGCTATTGGCCGAGCGCGGCCTTGCCGTTCGCCGGGCGAGCGTGTTTGGAGGCATTGTCCTGCGCGGCCTGGCTCGATCTTGGCCAGGAACCCGTCATCCTTTCGGTTCCCGATTCCGGCTCAAATTACTACGCAATTCGGCTCTGCGGCGTCGATTGCGATGTCTTCGCCTATGTCGGCTCGCGCGGTGGCGCGGCGGCGCGCCATTATGCCATTGCCGGTCCCGACTGGAACGGTCCGCTGCCGGCCAGTGTGGCGGCCTTGCTGCGCGCACCGACCCACGAAGCCGTACTGATCGGTCAAGTTTTCGTGGCAGGGCCTCGGCAGTTTGCCAGTGCCAGGACTCTGCAGACCCATATCGATGTGACTCCTCTGAGCCTTTGGGCAAAGCTCGATGCAACCTACCCGCCAAACCGCGAGACTTGGATGCCCTATTCGGCCCTCGATCCGCTTGCCGAGTGGCGGACGATGCGGCGAGCGCTCGGCGAAAACCCGACCGGCGTGAATAGCCGCGAGATCATCGCCTGGCTCGATTCACTCGGCCTCGATCCGGCAAATGGCGATCAAGGCGCGATCGATGCGACCATCCTGCGTGGACTAAGCCGCGCAGCAGCAGACGGCCGGGCCGCGATCGAACGGGCGCGGGCGACCCCGGGCGGGGTTCCAGTCAACGGTTGGCTCTACCCGGCAAAAACAATCGGCAAGGCCGGCCTCGCCGGCGATTTCCTGACCCGGGCAAGCACGCAATGCGCGAGCGAAACACTCGCCGACACCGTCGAGGAAATCACAGTGTTGACCACTTCGAGCGACGTGTCGGGCGCGCCACTCGACGGCCAGATTTCTTATCTGGTCCGCTTCGCGCCCGGCAATTTTCCGCCAGCCGCGGTCTGGTCGCTGACGCTCTATGACCGCAACGGCGCTACAGACGCGACCGGCAGAGGCCACCTTGCTGGCGCCAATCCTTTTGCTAGCCGCGACGGCCTGACCGTGGCCATCGGCACAGCGGCCCGCGGCAGCGGGGCCAAGAGGCTGATCGCGCCGGACGGCCCGTTCGAACTGGTGCTGCGCCTCTATGGGCCGGAGCCAGAGGTGGTAGCACAACGCTATCTGCCGCCGGCGCCTAACGCGCGCAGCAAGTAGGTCTAGGGCAGATCCTGCCGCTTAAGTCCGCGCGCGAAATGCGCGATGCGCGCTTCGACCGCTACCGAATCGGGATCGCGATAGGGGCCGAACTTAAAATATTGCTTGGCGCCTTCGCTATTTTGACGAAAACCTATTCGGCCCTCGGCCCGCACGATCGGCCGGCCATTCGCCTCGATTTCAACCATGCCGGCGCCGTCCGGACCCGGTCGGAAATGATAGAGCATGTGGGTCCATTGACCGAAGACGTCGGGCAGGGCGTCGAACATTGTGAGCTTGATGTCGCTTGCGCAGGTGACCGCTGCAGAATCGTCCGATGGCGGGCCATGCGCAACATCGAAGGCGTCATGCCCATGCGACAGCAGATCGTCGTCGCCTGAAGGCGACGACAGCAGGGCATGACGCAGCGACGCCCCCGGCTGCTGCTTGGCATTCCTGTCGGCGGCGATGACCACCCGGCACTGGTTGTCCTGCGGATGCCGGTCGTCGCGGTCATTGTCCTGCTCGATCGTCACCGTGAAAACCCGCCCGGTAAACCGCTGCGCCAGGATAGGGCTGTTGCCAAGGCTTTGTTTCCATTGACCAATCACCAGTCGGCCGGTATCGGCGCTAATATCGGGATCGATCAGCATGTCGAACGCGTACCAGACGTCAGTGGGAAAAGGCAGCCAGGTCGAACTCGGCTTCCCAAATCTCCGCCCGTTCGACATCGCCGCCGGCGTTGTAATTACCGTCCTCGGCCCGGCATTCCTTGTGAACCTGCATCAGACCGAACAGTGTGAGAGCGGACCTTGGTCTAACCTGCAATGTCAAGGCATTGAAAGGCTCGCCGGGCACCGGCTCGATGGCAAAGGCATTTTCGTCGCGCTTGCACACAAACCAATGGTCGGGCGAGGGATTGCGGCCGGCAAAATCGTCGCGCAGAACCTCCTGCGCCGTCGTCAGACCGGGCGTGGCGGCGGTCGCGAGCATGACGAGAAGGAAGCGCAAAGCAATGGGCACGATGGAATGTTAGGTCTTTTAGGATGCCGCCGAAAGCTATAAGCCAGGCCGCCCGGCCAATTAAGACGCCGGCGACACCACCGAATGAACCAGGGTCAGTTTCGGCCGGGCCGATTGCGGCCGCAGCTTGATCTCGATCCAATCGCCCTGGTTCCGCCCCTCGACCACGCGATACCCCATTTTTTCCGCGAGCGCGCGCGCCTGTTCGCGGCTTCCGCGGCCGATCCAGGCATGGTCTATGGTTCCAAACTCCATGGCAGCCGCCAGAATGCCAAGTTCGACGCCTTCGTCGAAATCCTCGGATCGCTCCGGAAACCGCAGTGTCACATCCTCCGTCAAATGAATTCGACGCATCGTGCCCTCCCAGCCGATGCTATTGACTCACCTCGCGGTTAAAACCCGGTTAACCTGCCGCGCTCTATTCTGATTGGTCAGATCAGCCGACGGCGCCAATGCCGCTCAGGCCGACCTCTTGGCACTCGAGATCCGCAGGCTTTCCTGACCCGCCTTTTGCAGGAAATTCTCGACTTTCGGCGACAAGCTCGCCAAGAGCCACGGCAGTTCGACGTCGAGCCGCAGCGAATCATCGAGAACATCAATCTTTGCGGTGATGGTCTGACCCAGCGCCGCCACCCGCACATCGGCGTGGTAGTCGGTCCAAACGACGTCGGTCGAACCGATCCGATCGTTGAACGCCGCCGCGAGACGTTCCATCTGTTCGCTGACGCCTTGCTTGGCGCGCGTCGCGCCCAAACTGTGCGGAACGACGAGCGTAATGGTCTTGGCCATGATCGAACTCCTAGGGGCTGCATGTGGGGATGCGCTGCCCGCTTTTGCAAGTGGCGAGTGGCGACAAAACCGTTTGCTGCGGCAAAACGCGTGCCGGCTGTCGGATTTGACAAGATCGGCAAAGGCAACGACGATTATCGCCTGGCCAATATATTGCATGCCACTAAGCGATGTCTGAACCGCGGGGCAAGGGCAGGCCGGGATCATGGAGGACGGGTATGAACAGGCGCAATTTTTATGTCGTGGCGCTTGCCGCGGGCTTTTGCCTCGGGCTTGCTGCCAATGCTTCGGCCGATGATGTCCTGGCGCAAGTCAAGAAGAGCGGTGAACTCAAGGTTGGTACGGAAACGGCATTTGCCCCGTTCGATTTCGTCGACGGGGCCGATCACAAGGGTCTCAATGTCGATCTTTTCGCCGAAATCGCCAAGGAACTCGGTGTCAAGGTGACTTGGGTTGCGCTGCCCTGGGAAAGCGTGCTTCCCGGGCTTGAGGCCGGCAAGTTCGATATGGTCGCAGGTCCCGCCACCATCACCAAGGCCAGGATGGAGCGCTACCGCTTCTCGCCGCCGATCGCGGAGGCGACGGTGGCTCTCTTGAAGCGGGCCGGCGACAAATCGGTCAATAAGCCCGAGGACATTGCCGGCAAGCCGACTGGCGGCGGCAAGGCATCGGCCCAACTCGACCAGCTCAAGGCCTTTGTTGCCACGCTGCCGACCAAGGGCGAGGTCCGCGAATATGTCAGCAACAACGAAGCCTATGCCGACCTAGCCGCCGGGCGGATTGTCGCAGTCGGCAATTCGCTGCCAAACATCGCCTTTGTTGCCAGCCAGCGACCAGACACGTTCGAAGTCGTGCAGCCGCCCTTCGGCACCAAATCCTATTTTGGCTATATCGGCCGTAAGGATCCGGACCATGCGGCGCTGATGGATGCGATCGACGCCGCGATGGCCAAAATCAAAGCCGACGGCCGGCTGGCCGCGATCCAGAAGAAATGGTTCGGACTATCGTTCGATACGCCGGAAAAGATCGTCGACCCCAAGGTCTGACCTTGGCCCGGCAGGGGCGGCCGCGCGCGGCCGCCCGAGGATCGCTGGAGAATTGCCGCCCGCATGTCTTGGAAGCTGTTTGGTGTCCTCGCCGAGGCAGCCGGCCGAACGGCCGAAATCAGCAGCATAGCGATCGCGCTGGGCCTGCTGCTCGGCATCGCCATTTGCGCGGCCATGCGAAGCCACAAACCGGGGCTCGTCAGGGCCGGCCGGCTTTATGTCAGCTTCTTCCGCGGCGCCCCGCTGCTTGTCCAGCTTCTCCTCTTCTATAATCTCTTGCCGGTCGTCGGCATCAACCTGCCGAGCGCTGTTACTGCCATTATTGGCCTGTCCTTGTGCACGGCCGCCTATCAGGCCGAAAACCTGCGCGGCGGCTTTGCCAATATCCATCCGGGCCTGATCGAGGCGGCCGATGTCGCCGGGTTTTCGCCTTGGCAGACCCTGGTGCGGATCCGGGTACCGATAGCGATCAGTCTGACGTTGCCAGCGATCGTCAACGAGGCGACGATGATTCTCAAGGCTTCCTCGCTCGCCTCTGTCGTCGGCGTGGTCGAACTGACCGAAACCGCCAAGAACCTGTCGGCCAGTACTTTCAAGCCGCTTGAAATGTATGCCGGCGCCGGCCTTCTCTATCTGTTGCTCAACTGGCTCCTCGGGGGCACTGGGCGTCTCGCCGAACGGGCGATGAAATGGGGTCGCACGTGACCTTCGACTTGGCGCTGATCGGACAATACATTCCCGAGCTCCTCTTTGGTGCAGCCGTCACCTTTGGTCTCTGGCTCGCCGGCTCGGCGCTGGCCTTGGTTCTCGGCTTTGCGATTGCGGTCGTCTCGCGCATTGCGCCCCGGGTGATCGGGCTGCTGCTCCAGGCCTATGTTGAAATCGTCCGCGGCACCCCGTTTCTGGTCCAGCTCTTTCTTCTTTATTTCGGTGGCCCTTTCATCAATCTTGCGCTGGAACCGATCGCCGCCGGGCTACTCGGTCTCACGATCTATGGATCGGCCTATTTTGCGGAGATCTTCCGGGGCGGATTTTCGGCTGTGCCAAGTGGCCATGTCGAGGCGGCCCAATGCGTCGGACTCTCTTCGGGTCAGATCGTTCGCCGGATCATCCTGCCAGAAATGACCATGCTCGTTCTGCCAGCCTGCGTGAACATGATGATTGTCCTGGTCAAGGAAACTGCGATTCTGTCGATTATCACGGTGCCGGAACTTACGCTCGTCATCACCGGTATCGGCTCGAAATATTACGCCTTTGTCGAAGCCCTGTTCCTGCTCGCTCTGTTCTACTGGGGCTTGGTCGAGGCGGTCAGCCGACTCGGTCGGCTGGCCGAGACGAGGCTATCGAAATTCAGCTTTACCGGGGCGACATGAAGGCACAGCCCGCCATTGCCGTCGTCGATCTATCCAAGACTTTCGGGAAAACGCAGGTCTTGCAGGCCATCAATCTGGAGATCGCCGCCGGTGAGGTGACTTGCCTGATCGGTCCGTCCGGCTCCGGCAAGAGCACCCTTCTGCGCTGCATGGCCTTTCTCGAGGAACCGAGCGAGGGCTATATTTTCGTCGATGGCGAACCGCTAGGCTCGATGGCCTCGCCGACCGGCAGAATCCGGCTGCCGGCCGCCAAGATCGCCGAGGTCCGTAGCCATATCGGCATGGTCTTCCAGCAGTTCAACTTGTGGCCGCACATGACCGCGCTCGGCAATGTCAGCGAGGCGTTGCGAACAGTGCGCCGATTGCCGCGCCGGGAGGCGGAAAGCCTGGCAATGCGGCAATTGCAGAAGGTCGGCCTGGAAAGTCGCGCCAATCATTATCCCGCTCAATTGTCGGGCGGCCAGCAGCAGCGCGTCGCCATAGCCCGAGCACTTGCGCTCGAACCGCGGATCATGCTGTTTGACGAACCGACTTCGTCGCTCGATCCGGAACTGACCGGCGAGGTCCTGAGCGTCATGCGCAATCTCGCCGGCGACGGCATGACCATGATTGTCGTCTCCCACGAAATCGGCTTTGCCGCGACTGTCGGCAGCCGTATTCTGTTTCTCGATCACGGCCGGATCATTTTGAGCGGTCCGCCGAGCGAAATATTCAAGGCGCCGCGCCATCCGCGGCTGGAGCAATTTCTCGATACCTATATTGACCGCGGCGCCTCGATGATGCTGTCGTGACGCGATTGGCGCCGAAGGCCGCGAAAGGCGGGAGGGTCTAATGTTCCTGAGGAATGCCTGGTACATTGCGGCGCTCGATCACGAGGTGACGCGCCTTCTCCACCCGGTCCGCATTCTCGGCGAGCCGGTCGTCCTCTATCGGCGTCTCGACGGATCCGTGGTCGGCCTGGAAGACGCCTGCCCGCACCGCAAGCTGCCGCTGTCGATGGGCCGTCTGATCGGCGACCGGGTCGAGTGCGGCTATCATGGCCTGACTTTCGATGGAACTGGCACCTGCACGCGGGTCCCCGGCGTCGAGAAGATTCCTCATGTCGCGCGGGTGCGCAGCTACCCCGTCGTCGAGCGCTACGGTTTCGTGTGGATCTGGACCGGCGCACCCGCGCTGGCCGATGCGAGCCAAATCTTCACCATCGAGCATTGGGACGACGCGCAATGGGGCAAGACCATACCCGATGCAATGACGCTCGACTGCAATTACCTCTATGTCACCGACAATCTGCTTGATCCCTCGCATGTCGCGTGGGTCCACAAGACCTCGTTTGGCAACAGTGCCTGCGAGGAAGTGCCGGTCGAAACGAAAATGACCGAAACCGGGGTTATTGTGTCGCGCTGGATGTGCGATGTCGAGGTTGCCCCCTTCTACCGGCCTTTCACGCGTTTCACCGGCAATGCCGACCGTCAGCAGCATTACGAGGTCCGCTATCCCTGCCACGCGATCATCCGGGCGGTCTTCGTGCCGACCGGCACCGGCGGGCCGCAGGGCCATTTGCACGACGACATCTTTCTGATGGACAGCTATAATTTCATGACGCCGATGGACGAGCGCCATACCCGCTATTTTTGGCTACAAATGCGCAATTTTGCCGCACGCGACATGAGCGTGACGCGCAGTTTCGGTGTTTCGGTGAAAAGCGCCTTCGAAGAAGATCTGGTCGTGCTCAATGCCGTCCAGAAGGGCATGGACAATAAGACGACGCCGAACCTCGACTTAAAAATCGACGAGGGACCGCTGCGCTTCCGCAAGCGTCTCGCCCAAATGATCGCCCAGGAGCAAAAATCCCTGGCCGCGGCAGAATAGCCATTCCGGAGGCATGACATCGACCGTCGCACGGCAATTGACCCGGAGCTTGCCGATCGCCTGGGCGCCATAGTCGGGGTGCGAGGCGCAAGGTTCGGCCCGCAAATCGATGCGCTCGACCCCGGCTGGCATGCGGACAACCTCGGTGCCCGCCTCTATCTGGCGCCTTCGAGCGTTGCGGAGGCCGCTGCGATCATGCGCCTGTGCCACGACGAAGGTGTCGCCGTGATCCCGCAAGGCGGCCGCACCGGACTCGTCGGCGGCGCCGTTTCCGTCGCAGGCCAAGTCGTCCTGTCGACCCAACGCCTTGACCGCTGCCTCGATGTCAATCCGATCGAACGGGTCGCCGTGGTCGACGCCGGCGTGAGCCTGCAGCGGTTGCAGGAAGCTGCCGCAGTGCACGGCCTCGAGCCTGGCATCGATTTGGCGGCACGCGGTTCGGCCAGCGTCGGCGGCATGGTCGCGACCAATGCCGGTGGGGTGATGGCGTTTCGCTACGGCGTCATGCGGCATCGGGTTTTGGGACTCCAAGCGGTTCTTGCTGATGGCCGGATATTCGAGGATATGACCAGAATCGTGAAGGCGACGACCGGGTTTGACGCCAAGCAGATCTTCATAGGCAGCGAGGGCACGCTTGGTCTTATAACGCGCGTCACGCTGAAACTCGAACCGCGGCCGCGGGCCACGAGTTTGGCACTGATCGGCCTGCCCGGAATCGAGGCGGCGCTTTTGATCGTCCAGGACATTGGTAGGAGTGGCTTGCAGCTGCGGGCGGCCGAAGTCATGTGGCATGAATTCGTCGCGGTAACTGCGGCGGCAAATGCCATCGATGACCCTGCGCTCGGACTCGATGCAACCGTGCATCTCATCCTCGAGGTCGAAGGCGCCGATGCGCCGCAGCTAACCGAGGATTTCGAGGAACAGCTTACCCGCATCCTCCCGCGGGTCGACGCGAGCCATGCGGTGATCGCACAATCGGCACGCCAACGCGACGACATTTGGAAGTTGCGCGAGGATACGGCTGCGATCTACAGACGCCATCCCTCTGCACCTTCCTATGATGTTTCCGTGCCGCCCAGCGCTATTGCCTCCTATGTGGAACGGATCAATGCCGCCTTGCGCGCCCTCGACGCCAGTCTTACACCGCTTGTGTTCGGGCATATCGCCGATGGCAATCTGCATGTGATCCTCAATTGCGGCGTGTTGTCGCCTGAGCGCGAAAGCGCCGTCGAGACCATCCTCTATTCGGGCTTGCGGGAGATTGGCGGCGCCTTCGCTGCAGAGCACGGCATTGGCCTCAAGCGCCGCGCCGCGCTACAGCGCTTTGGCCCGTCGACGAAGGTGTCGCTGACGGGCCTATTGAAGGATATGCTCGATTCGAAGAATCTTCTCAATCCCGGCAAAATCATCGATCGCGATCCACCGAAAGGCTGAAACGCTCCCGCCTATCCCGCCTATCCCGCCAAGCCGCTGCCGCGCGGGAGCGGGATAAGACGTGTCACTTTGGCTTCGGACCGGCCCCCTGCTCGCCGCAATCCGGCAAGCCAAGGCGCCGAGCACCACATGACCCGCCAATTGCCGCCGACGTCGATTCGACTGGCCCAGCCGCGATCGGGGCTGGGCGAAGCTCTTGACACATACCAACTAGTCGGTAGAATTGCATTTATGTATCATGGATCGCGCAGCAAACCCGCCAATGCCCGTACGAAATTGTTGCAGGCGGCATTGGGGGTGATCCGAGCCAAGGGCTATTGTGCGACGACGGTCGACGAGCTTTGCTTGACAGCCGGGGTAACCAAGGGCGCTTTTTTCCACCATTTCGAAAGCAAGGAAGCATTGGCCTTGGCGGCGGCCGACCATTGGTCGGAGATGACGAGCGCGCTGTTTGCCGCAGCGCCTTATCACCGGCACGCGGACCCACTGGACCGCGTACTCGGCTATATCGACTTTCGTGCGAGTTTGCTGAGCGGCCCGGTTGAGGCGTTCACCTGCCTCGTCGGCACCATGGTGCAAGAGGCGTTCGTAACAAGTCCGCCGATCCGTGAGGCCTGCAATTCCAGCATTTCCGCCCATGCCCGCAAGCTCGAAGGCGACATTGCAGCGGCGATTGAGCTCTACGGCGTCAAAGGTGTCTCCGCACCGTCGCTCGCGCTTCACACGCAGGCGGTGCTGCAGGGCGCGTTTATCTTAGCGAAAGCGCAGGCCGGGCCGGAGGTAGCGGTTGAAAGTGTGGGTCACCTGAAGCGGTATTTCACGCTGTTGTTTCATTCATCGACAACCGGAAAGGAACTGAGCGATGGCAAAGGAACCAAGCAACTTCATTTGGTATGAACTGATGACCACCGATCTCGACGCTGCGGCCAAATTCTATGGCGCGGTCGTCGGCTGGTCGGTTCAGGCAAGCGGCCAGCCCGGCATGGACTACCGGCAATGGTCGATCGGTGGTGCGGCCATCGGCGGGCTGATGGCAATTTCGGCCAAAGCTGCCGCAAACGGCATGCGCCCGGTTTGGCTCGGCTACGTCAATGTTGCCGATATTGATACCAGCATAGACAAAATCAAACAGGCCGGTGGCGCCGTGCTGATGCCGACGACCGAAATTGCAGGCGTGGGACGGATCGCAATGGTTACAGATCCGCAAGGCGCGGCCATCTATGTAATGACGCCAACCGGTGTGGGGCCCAGTCATTCCTTTGCGCCTGGCCGGCCGGGGCACGGCGGTTGGCATGAACTGCATACGAGCGATTGGCGTGCCGCCTTGAGTTTTTACAGCGCCCATCTGGGCTGGGGACAATCGGAAGCGATGGATATGGGACCGATGGGAACCTATCTTTTGTTTAATGCCGGTGACGAAGCAATCGGCGGCATGATGAACAGTCCGGACTTTCCACGGCCGATGTGGCTTTACTACTTCTGCGTTGACGAAATCAGTGCTGCCAAGACACGCTTGGAAAGTGCTGGCGGCACCGTCCTTACCGGACCGATGGAAGTGCCGGGCGGCAGCTGGATCATTCAGGCTAAGGATCCGCAAGGGGCGATGTTTGCGCTGGTTGGTCCGAACAAGACATGAGCGGTGTTAGAAATGTCCAAGATCGCACCATGTCTTTGGTTCAATGGCGCGGCGGAACAGGCAGCGACCTTTTATGTCTCGCTGTTTCCGGATTCGGCAATTGGCGCCGTCTCGCGCTATGGCGAAGGCGCATCGTTCCCGGCGGGTACCGCGCTGATGGTGGAATTCAACCTTTTTGGGCGGCGCTTCCAGGCGCTCAATGGCGGCCCAAGGTTCACGTTGAACGAGGCGATGTCATTTTCGGTTTCGTGCAAGGACGCTAGTGAGGTCGACCGCTACTGGGCGGCCTTGACGACCGACGGCGGCCACGAAGGACGCTGCGGTTGGTTGAAAGACCGCTTCGGTGTGTCTTGGCAGATCGTGCCGGATGGATTGGGAGCTCTACTGTCGGATCCCGATCCAGTGCGAGCCCGGCGCGCGGCCCAGGCGATGATGAGCATGAAGAAACTCGACCTTGCCGCCATGCGCAAGGCCGCCGACGGAGATACAGAATGACCCAGGCCCAGTTCGAGCTCGCCATCGAACGCTATATCGATGCACCGCCGGACATCGTTTTCAAGGTCTGGACCGAGCGGCTCGAGGAATGGTGGGCGCCAAAACCCTGGACCACCAGGATCATCGAGCAGGATCTGCGGCCCGGCGGACGCTCCGCGATGATTATGACAGGACCCGACGGCGCGACCTCGCCGATGGAGGGCGTAATCCTCGAAGTGGTACCGGACGAAAGGATCGTCTTGACCAACGCCTTTACCGTCGGTTGGATTCCGCAAGCGCCTTTCATGGTCGGCTTCTTCACCTTCAGCCCCGAGGGCAAGGGCACCCGCTATCGCGCCGGTTCACGGCATTGGGATGAAGCGACCCACAAACAGCACGAAGCGATGGGTTTCACCGAGGGCTGGGGCACGGTCGCCCAACAATTGGCCGACCTCGCTGAAGCCGAGGCAAGCAAGCGGCGATGAAGATTGTATTGGTGCGCGGGTTAGGCCGAGAGATCGGGGTTAAGAAATGAGGGCTCTCAATGCCCCCAATTCAATGGTAGCGCGAGGTGATTGTTCTGGACTTAGTTTCGGTCGATCGGGCGTCGGCGCGATCTTATTGAGATTGCCTGTAGGCGAACGGGAGTTGATTGTCCAAATTGTCCACCGGAGAGCCCACGTCGGAACCGATATCCAGGCTTTCATCCCATTGCGGAATAAATAATATTGTATGCGGCATCGTCTCGCTCGACGCCAACCCTCAGCACGCCCCTGACCGACGCCCGAGAATATAAAGGCCATATCCGCCAATCCGGCCGCCTTGGATAATTGGTATTCCCCGGTCGCCGACAGCTCTGCCGAAGAACCAAAATCCGGTTTCTCCATCGTAGCGAGTTTTCGATAAATTTTTGACACGGGAGGGCTGTAAGCAGAACGTATCTCGTCGACCAAAACGAAAGTCCTCCGATCCAGAGGCTTACCGCAAGTCGCCGCTCCACCCATCTTTCGCTGTAATATCGCCCAATTGAAATGTGCGAATTGCCGACCAAGGCGCGGCCGGCCATGCACCGGCTGGGGCAAATAGTGACGGCACAGGTCAACTTCGCCACCAGGCCAATGCTCGTGTAGCCGGGCGCTGCTGCTGCGAAGCTTGTCGTTGGCGTTTATCAGAAGATTCGAGGCGATTTCTTGATCGATTTCTCACGATGCCGCGTAAACGATGAAGGTCAGGGCGCAATTTGCTGGACAGGGAATGCGCTCGTTCGCTCCTCTACAATCGACCTGGAAGCGGTATTTTTGGCTCAATTTTCCGTGAGTCAGTCTCGCCTTCGTAAAAGCGCCACTTGCAGAGCCTACGCAAAGGTTAAGAGCGATTTAGGAGTTGGGTAACATGGTAAGCATGGAGCATGAGCTTGACGAACTCTTGGCGGAACCGATCATCCATCTGATGATGCGAGCTGATGGCGTCGATCGCGCGAAAATCCACGCGCTGCTGGCGCGCCTCAAGGTCGGCGAGGACAATGGCCGCCACGACAAAGCGACGCAGCCGGTCGTCCACCACTGCCGGTCGTCCGCAGGCTCCGCAAAGGTGCGGTAGTCCGACCAGTAGCGGATCGACCGTTATTCTGACAATGCCAGGCTTTGACTTAAACGAAACTTAGCCACGCGAGTGCAAATGGCCTGCGGCCATGCCGTCCGGTAAGGTTTGGACCAACCCGGGCGTGCCATCGTTTGTGGCGTGACGCCAGGAACCAGATCCGTGCCTTGCCAAATCATTGACTTCAACGCCGCGCGCCTGCGCCGGTCGAAATCGGCGACCGAAATCGACCTGGTCGAATTGATCGGCACCGCGACTCGGTCGCCGAACCGGCTGGCCGGATGGACGCTGCCCAAGGGCACCGCCCTCGTCTACGGCAATCCGAACGATGCGCGCGAACCTTCGGCGCGGTTCGTGGCCAAGGCGCCACTGCCGCTCGCGCCGATTTTTGCGGCGCTCGCTGCCGACGACCGAAGCCCCGAGGCGGACGGCATTGCCAATGTTCTCTGCGCCCTCGGGATCTGGCTGAAACAGGATGCGATCGCCGCAGTCGTGTGACCGGCCGGTCCGGCTAGCCGCGCCTTAGGTCTAACACGGCCTCGCTGGGCCAGGTTCTGGGCCAGGCCGCCGCGGCGCGTGACGCGCGCGCCAGACAAAGCAGCAGCTGTACCGAACGGCACCAAATGATGGCAAGGATGAGTGCCAGGACTCCGTCTAGCCACAGGGCCATGTAGGGGACTATCAGCAGGCCGAAGGTGAGCCCGATCAGGCTCATCAATACGACATTGATAGCCTGTACCATCGTCATGTCTTGCGCGATGGTGGCGGAATCGCAGACCACTTCATCATCATCGGACATTTCGACCGACCTTTTGGCGGCCCGCCTGTCGTACCCGGCATAGCGCCTTGGGTGACCCTGCCGGCCCAGCGCAGCCGCCGGCAGATGCCGGCGCAGGCGAGCATTGCACTTGCCTCAAGACTGCGCGAGCATTGTCGCGAGAATGCGCTGCAATCTGGGCAATCTGGCGATCGAACGCCGGATCCGGTGGCGGCAGAAAATGGGACCCATGCGATGACCGACGAGGCGGATGCCGCGCCAATCCATGTAGTCTTTCTCAACCGGTTCGACGTCGATGCGTTGGCGCTCAGTGATGCCGAGATTCTGGCGGCTGTCGAACAGGGTCTGATCGCCCAGGGCCGACGGCAGGCCGTTGTCGAACCGCGCACACATCTTGAGCCCAATGCTGGCCAGATCGGCCATTTCAACGTGCTGCGCGGCTGGATCGGCGCCGGCGTCAATCTCGCCGGAGTCAAGGTCGTTTCCGACTATTATCGCAATTATGAGCTCGGGCTTCCATCCGAACTCGCGACCCTATTGCTGCTTGATCCGGCGACGGGCGCGCCGCGCGCCATCGTCGATGCGACCCGGTTGACGGAAATGCGGACCGGGGCGATGTCGGCGATCGGTGCGAAATTCCTGGCGGCCCCCCGGTCGCGGATTCTGGCCAATATCGGCGCCCGCGGCTCATCCTATTGGAACTGCCGCCTGATTGCCGGCCTGTTCGATCTCGACGAAATCCGCATCCATTCGCGGCGCCACCAGAGCCGGCAGGCGCTGGCGGCGCGGCTTCGGCAATCGCTTGCGCCCACGGTCCGCGTGATCCCAACCGAGGATTGGGAATCGACCGTCCGCGGCGCCGATATAGTGGTCGAGGCCTCTCGCCTTATCAGCCCCGAGCCGCTCCTGAAGACGGCGTGGATAAAGCCGGGCGCCCTGGTCATGCCCTATGGCACCATGAGCGCCGTCGAAGACGACTTGACCGCCATCATGAACAAGATCCTGATGGACGATTGGGGCCAACGCTTTGGCACGAAGGGGGCCCTTCGCCGGCATGTCAATAGTGGACGCCTGTCGAGCAACAATTTCTACGGCGAATTGTGCGAGGTCGTGACCGGCGCCAAGCCCGGCCGGGAAAACGTTGAGGAGACGATTCTCTTCTGGCATCGCGGCCTGTCGCTTTCGGATATTGCACTCGGGCATCTGATGCTTGAAAAGGCCGCGCACCTCTCGATTGGGCAAAGGCTGCGTTTCTGGTGACCGACGGACAGAGAGGCATGAAGATGCGGGCGTTGCCACCGAGAGACGAAATCCTGATTGGCCTCGCCCATCCGTCCTATGCGCTTGGCCCGGCGCTTGCCCGCCGCGCTCCCGACCTTCGGACGGTTGATTTGCGCTCGCTTGAAGAGGTCGAGGCGCGGATCGCGGACTTGCACGTGCTCGGACAATCCTCGGCGTTCTGGAGTAATCATCTGCTCGAAGCGGCCGAGCGTCTTGTCCTCATTCAATCGCTGAGTGTGGGAAATCAATCATTACGATACACGAGCCTTGCGCGACAAAGGTATCCGTCTGGCCAATGCGCAGGGTTGCGTCGACATTGCGGTTGCCGAGCACGCGATCGGTCTCCTGCTCATGCTGAGCCGAAAGTTGCATCGCGCCCGCGACAATCAGGCGAAGCGGTTTTGGCGGCCTATGCTGACCTCGGCCAGCGAGCGGGAATTTGAACTGAACGGATTGTGTCTCCTCCTAGTCGGCCTTGGCGCGATTGGCACCCGCCTGGCCGGACTGGCCAAAGCCTTCGGCATGCATGTCATTGCCATCCGCAATGACGCGAGCCGCGGTTGCGGCCCGGCCGACGAGGTCTATTCCTATCGTCAGATCGAGGCGCTGTTGCCCCGTGCGGATTGCCTTGTCCTTGCTTGCCCGCTCAACGACGCGACCGAGCACCTCATAGATGCAGAAGCACTGGCGCGGCTGAAGCCCGGCGCGCTCCTCGTCAATGTCGCGCGCGGCCGGGTTGTCGACGAGACGGCGCTCGTGGCTGCGCTTGCCAATGGTCAGATAGCCGGCGCCGGCCTCGATTGTTTCGTTGCGGAGCCGCTTGCCGCCCACTCGGCGCTCTGGCGCTTCGACAATGTCATCATTACCCCACATTCAGCCGGCGAGACCAGTCGCTACGAGGCACGCCTCGTCGATATTCTCCTTGCCAATCTGCAGCGTTTGTGGGGCGGCCAAACCAACCTCGTCAACGAGATCATCTAGGCGGCGACAAACTCGCTGCGGGTGAGACAAGGCCAATGCAGCGATCGGCAGTTTCAAACGGCTTCGATTGGGAGATCAGCATAATGATCCCTCGCGCCAAGGTCCTGGCAGGCACTCGTCCTTGCCGCCCTTACCCTGCCCTCGACCAAAGCGCTTCTGCGGCCGGTCAAGCGCGCCCTCTCAACGACGAGGATCATTCGATTCGGGCCTCCCGGATGCACGGCCTCATCACCGAAACGGAGCAGGGAATGATCAGCCAGGCAAAAAAGTGCGTGAGCAGGAGATCGGCCGGCTATCCGCCATTCGTTGTCTAAGCGACGACGGCCCGCCCTCGTGGCGGGCCTTGCGCGTTCAACGGCGAACCCGCTGATTTAGGCTCGAAAGTCTAGCTCGCGAACTTTTCGATTCGGCGGTCCGGGACGATCCACATCAGCGCCACCAGGGCGTAGATCGCCTCAGAGACGATGGGGTTCCAGAATGCCAAGCCAATTGCGAGGACGTAGAACAGGGGCGAAATCCTGCCCTTTAAGTCGTTGCCAAGGGCAATGGCGAGCCGCGGATCGGTCCCGCTTGCGCGCAAAATTACGGTCTGGAGGAGCTTATAAGCGAGGGCCGGCATCAGCAAGGCCACGCCGTAGAGCGCCACCGGCCAGGTCGCCAGGTAATTCTGGCCGAGCCAGGCCGTGGCAAAGGGGATTAGCGACAGCCAGAACAACAGACAGGTATTGGCCCACAAAATTGCCCCGTTGACGCGCGCAACGGTATAGAGGAGGTGATGGTGGTTGTTCCAGTAGATCGCAACATAGAGAAAGCTCAGGACGTAGCTGAGAAAGACCGGGATCAAGTCGCGTAGCGCCGTCCAGTCCGTTTCGCGCGGCGCCCGCAATTCCAGGACCATGATCGTGATGATGATCGCGATGACCCCATCGCTGAAGGCGGTCAGCCGCTCCCGTTCCATCGCAACCCCTGAAATTCGGATCCCCTAGGTGGATGTTTGCATCGACGGTGGATGGATACAAGGAGGCGGCCGACGGGCCGGTCTGCTGGAAAAACGACGGGAATGCCTCCCCGACCCTTGTTCTGTGCGGTTCGACCTGGCAACACCCGGCAATTTGGGAGGGGTATCGACCCTCCGCCGCCTTAAACGCCCTCTCGCAACGCCGATCGAGTGGTAATGGCCTCAAGTCTTGAACCACCATTGTTTCGGCTGCCGGACCGGCCTCTTCGCCTAAAATTGACGGAGGGATTAGTTAGACCCCTCACAAATTACGCGTATTCACAAGTCATCGCTAGTATTTATGCTCATCACTTAGTGATTGAGTGTAGCCGTACGCGTGCTCATTCGCCAGGTCACCCGTTCCTGCGACTTATGCGCCGTTGACCGTGCCGCTGACGAGCGGACTGGCGAACAGACCGGCGTCGACGAGCAGCGCGGTGCCGAATTCCGCAAGTCCGGCCGGCCATCGATCGCCGATCTTGACCGGACGGCCGTCCAGGAGGCCTTATCTCTGATTATCCCGTGACCAGGGCCCGCGACGGCGCGGAAAAATTCCGTTCATCCCCCGCGCAGTCAGGGACCAGCTGGCCGATGCCGGCCGGATCAGCGATCTGACCTTCCTAGCGGGCAAGACACCCGGTAGCCGTTTTGACCGCACCATTGGGCTTTGCAGGGCTCCCTTCGGCTGCTGGTCGATCGAATCCATAGGGTTTCTCCCCTGCCCAACACGTGCTTGCCCATCCCGGTCTGATCGAAAGCGCGGCAACGCCAACCTCCACGATCGCGGAAATGGCCGCCTTCTGCCTGGCCGGCCCTCGGCACGGCTCTGGAGAGGCTAGACGCCGGCTTTCGTGGCGGCCGGTAGGTTGGCACAGAAACTGGACCGCTGCCGCAATTCGCGGAACGAAATAAGTCGCCGGGCCAATTCGTCCCAAAGAACCAGACGCACGCAGAACAGACTGTCGCGTAACGTCAGCCGGCCGATCGCTGCCAGTTCCGGATGGTGGCGCAGAATGAGCGGCAGACGATAGAAGGGGATCCGGCTGCACAGATGGTGGACATGATGGACGCCGATGTTTGCCGTAAACCAGCGCAAGGGCGGCGGCAAGTCATAATGCGAGCTGCCGAACAGCGCCGCATCATGGACGTTCCACTCAGCCTCATGTTCCCAAGATGTGAGCTCGAACTGGTGCTGGACGTAAAACAGCCAGACGCCGATCGAGGCGCCGAGCAGCATGATCGGCAGATGCACGAATAGGAACGGCCAGAATCCGACGAAATGGATCAACACCGCTGTGGTAAGTCCAATGGCGGCATTGGTTGCCATAGCGCTCAGCCAGGGAATCCAGCCGGCCCGCATCAGGCCAACCGGAAGGCGCTGCTGCAAAAAAAACAGATAGGCCGGGCCGAGGCCGAACATGACGAGGGGATGCCGGTAGAGCCGGTAGGCCAGCCTTCGCGAGGCGCCGAGCGATAGATATTCACGCACCGTCAAAGTGTCGACGTCGCCAATACCGCGTCGTTCGAGATTGCCGGAGGTCGCGTGATGAATGGCGTGGGTCCGTCGCCACAGATCGTAGGGGGTCAGAGTCAGCACTCCGATGCAGCGGCCGACCCAATCATTGACGGCGCGCTGCCGGAAGAAAGCACCATGGCCGCAATCATGCTAAATCATGAACAGCCGGACGAGAAAGCCCGCAGCCGGCACGGCAAGGATCACAGCTTGCCAATGGCCATGCGCAATGGCCAACCACATCACGAGCCACAGGCCAGCGAGAGGAACAAACGTAACCGCAATCTCGCCAAAGCTGCGCCATGCATTCGGTTCGCGATAGTGCGTCAATGCCTGGCGGAGCGCCCGTGCCGGGCTCTCAGGCGCCCTGTTAGCCATTTCCAAATGCATCTCCTCTCATCGGCGGAATCGATACAACGATAGCACGAATGATGGTTAATGCCGCTATGTTTTGCCGGATGAGCTGCCTTTCGAGGACCAGGGGTGGCACTGATCCGCCGGAGAAGGCGGACCTCACGTGGACGGCGGGTCTGTCACGGCGGGTCTTGCTTGCGACGGACCGATGCCCTATATCCTCCTTGTCGCCTCGTCGAGGCGCGTGCTTGCCGGCGTGTACGAATTCCCGTCAGACGGTTTCAGGCCAGCTTTTTCATCATCCCTGACACCCCATGACACGCTGGGTGTCGTCCAAACTCGACACGTATCGCTCGCTATGACAGCGGGCGAGCGAGGGTGCTGGCACATAGAAAGACGAACTTTATTGACCTCCTTTAACGATTTCGGCTTGGCCGAACCCATCACTCGCGCTCTTTTCCAAGAAAATTATCTCACCCCCACACCCATCCAGACGCAGACCATACCGGTCGCATTGAACCGCCGCGACGTTGTCGGAATCGCCCAGACCGGCACCGGCAAGACGGCCGCCTTCGCTTTGCCCATTCTCCAGCAACTCACGGCCAACCGGCAGCCCTCGCAGCCGAAAAGCTGCCGCGTCCTGGTTCTGAGCCCGACCCGTGAATTATCGACACAGATCCTCGAGAGCTTCCGCACCTATGGACGCTATCTCCCACTCAAGACATCACTCGCCATCGGCGGCGTCCCGATCGGCCGGCAAATTCGTAGCCTCGCCAATGGCGTCGACGTGCTTGTCGCAACGCCCGGGCGGCTACTCGACCTGGTCCACAGCCGCGCACTCGGCCTGACCAAGGTCCAGTTTCTGGTCCTCGACGAAGCCGATCGCATGCTTGACATGGGCTTCATTGCCGACGTTCGCAAGATTGTTGCCATGGTGCCTGGTGAGCGGCAGACCATGCTCTTTTCGGCGACTATGCCGAATGCGATCGTCGAACTCAGCGCCCAAATGTTGCGCGATCCGGTCACAATTGCCGCCGCCCGCGTCGCCTCGACCACCGAACGCGTCCAGCAGCGCGTTATTCGGGTCGACCGGCCGGCCAAAGCCGCAGCGTTGGCCGAACTTCTGCGCAGCGAGAAGACCGATCGCACCCTGGTCTTCACCCGGACCAAGCATGGCGCCGACAAGGTGGTCAAAAGCCTGGAAAAGGCCGGCATAGCCGCCGACGCGATCCACGGCAACAAGTCACAAAATCAGCGTGACCGCGTGCTCGCCGCATTTCGCCGCGGCGACGTGCGGACCCTGGTCGCAACAGATATCGCCGCCCGCGGCATCGATGTCGACGGCGTCAGTCATGTCGTCAATTTCGACCTGCCCGATGTGCCGGAAACCTACGTGCATCGGATCGGCCGAACGGCGCGGGCCGGCGCATCCGGCATTGCCATTTCCCTGTGCGACAGCGACGAGGTTTCGCTGGTTCGTCAAATCGAGCGGCTTATTCGCCTGACGCTGCCGATGACACGACATGCCTCGGTGGCAGAGCGTCCGTCCCGGGCGGATGGCGTGGCGCCGCTGCCGGCACGCGAGCGGCTCAATCACGCCGACGCACGCCGGCGCCCCGCGCAGCGGGGCACCGGACGTGATCGCCACCCTGTGACTATGGCCGCCGGACGCGGCCAATAAGCCCCTCAGGCGACGCCTCCGAGACAGAAAATGCAGGACGGCCGGACCTCGCGTCCGGCCGTTTAGCGTTGCGCCGCCTATGCGCGCTTGACAGGTGCGGTGGCGCACACTCTTCGCGCGGCGAAGCTGCGATAAGCGAGACACGGGCTTTGGAGCCCGTGGAGGAACCGAAGATGCGCACATCCAAACTTCTGCTGAGCTATATCGCGGGCGTCTGCCTATTTGGTTTTGCGCTCTATCTGGTGCCGAACGTGACGACGTCGCAGGCGGCCGAGCAGCGCGCTGGCCTATGCGTGTCGAACTCAAAACGGTGGCGACCTGGATTGCCCCATCCACGTTGAGTAGGCAGGTGGCTTCCAGGGCTAGCGGGGCGAGCGCACCAATTCGGCCGGGCGACGCGCCCCTTCCAAGTCGGTGTGCGGCCGGTGCGGCATCGCTGCTAGAAGCGCCAGCACCAGCAGGATAACCGCGGGCACCACAATAATGGCGGCCCGGACGGCGAAAATCAGGAGCAGCGGCGCAAGCAAAAGGCCGACGGCCGACAGAACGGCGAGGACAAGGGCAGACATCGCGACGATTCCGTGCAAGGATCGGCGAGGTCGCGCCGGTCGAATTGCCGCGCTGCGAGCGGCAAGCAGCATAGAAAAGCCGAAACGCCCGCTCCGGTCTTGTGAGCAGCCGCCAATTGCTTGCTGTTTCAGGTCAAAGAAAAGCCTGTCGGGCCGCGCATCATCCTCAGCATACCGGCTCAAGCCGGCGGTTGGCGCGCAGGCGCTGGCAGAGTTTCTGGAGCGCCAAAATGCACAGGCTCGCGCAATCCTGCTCGCCCTGGTCGGCTACCTCGACGATCGATCGGGCGAGAAGGTTGCGGATCGAAACGATTTCCGAAGCGCTGAAGGACGCCAATTCCGGCTTCAGCATGGTCCAGACGTGGTCAAAGGCCCTCCCATAAGCGCCTCGATCAGCAATTCGGCTTGCCACTGGCAATAAACTATTGAAATTATTAAATGTTCTGGACATCAATCCTCGAAAACAGCCTCGATCCAACCGCGAGGCAATGCCTTGCAACGCCTCTCCATTCCTTGCGCGCTTTTTGCTCCCATTCCAAGCAAGGACAGCCCCTAGGGCATGTCCGGGAAAATCCGGACATGCCCTAGGGACTAATGTCGGCATTCAATGCAGGTTAGGCGTCTAGCCATCCTTGGCTGACCGCATAGCGGACCAGCTGGACGCGGCTCTCGAAGCCCAGCTTGCTCATGCCGCGCGCCTTGTAAGTTTCCACCGATTTGACACTGACCCTCAATTCGCTGGCAATGGCCTTATGGCTATGGCCGACGGCGGTGAGCCGCAGGACCTCCGCCTCGCGCTCGCTCAGATCGGCGCCTTCGCCAATGACCGCGTCGACTTTCTGCGAGCCGGTGTTAAGGAGTTTCGGAGCGACTGCCGGATCGATGTAGATGCCGCCGGACGCGACCGCGCGGACTGCCCGCACCAGTTCCTCGCTAGCCGAACGTTTGAGTACGTAGCCGGCAACCCCCAGTTTCAGAAGCTGTCGCAAATAGCCCTTGTCCTCGTGAACGGTCAGAGCCAGGATTTTGCTTTTAGGGCAGGCGCTGCGCAGCATTTCGGCAACTTTCATTCCGTTGCAGCCCGGCATGGAAATGTCGAGAACGACGATATCGGGCTGCAATTCGATTGCCCCGCTCAGGGCGCTGCGTCCGTCGCGGGCTTCGCCGATCACTTGCAACCCCTCGGCGGCGCCGATCAACGCCTTGACGCCGGCCAGGACTATCGGATGGTCATCGGCAAGAAAAACGCGTAGCTCAGGCGAGGAAACGGGCATCTGCGTCATCCGATCGGAACATGAATAATGATCGTTGTACCGCGACCTGGCACGGTCTCGATTTCCAACGCCCCTTTGACCAGCGCGAGGCGCTCGCGCATACCGAGGAGACCCAGGCGTGGGGCTACCGTCCCATTGGCTCCAACCTCGTCCAGCTGAAAACCCCGGCCATCGTCTTCGACAATCAACGTGGCGATTTCGGCGTCGGCTTTCAAGATGACGCCGACCCGTGCTGCCTTGGCATGTTTAACTATATTTGTCATCGCTTCCTGAAGAATTCGGTAGAGGGTCGTCTCAACGATAGTCGGCAGCCGCCGCTCGCCGAGCGTCAAATGATGGTCGACCTGCAATCCGGCGGTCTCGCTCCATTCTTCGAGAAATTGCTGCATCGCCGGCTGCAACCCGAGATCATCAAGAGAGGTCGGCCTGATTTCCCAGGCTAGACGGTTGACCTCCTGCCCGACTTTCGCCGTAAGCGACTTTAATTGAGTGACGCGACGGCTCAATTCGGGCGTCGCGGCAACCTGATGCTCCAGACCGTCGAGGCTCAATTGCAGGATGCTCAGATATTGCCCCAGCGTATCGTGCAATTCCCGGGCGATGCGCAGCCGCTCGGCTTCCTGGCCAACCACGGTGCTGCGCAGGACCTGCGACAATTCCTCTTCAACAATCGTCCTGCGATCGGATTCGATTTTGAGCTCCCTCGCAGTCGATTCCCATTGCTGGATGCGCTCGTCGAGCGCCGCGAGCAGCGTATCTTGGCGATCCCGTGCCGCCTCGCGCTCGCGGGCCAGCTGATCAATATGGTGCAGTACGACATCGAGAAGCACGGCCCGAAGCTTCTCCGCGCTTTGTATGGCCATATTGCTCCACGGTGCGGATTGATGGACAACCTGTTGACGCCAAGCTTCGAAACTCTTGCGCGGCGAGAGCCTGACATTGTCCGGTTCGCTCTGTACGGCCTTGTCAGGATTGCCGGCCCAGGTCACGGTTTGGATGATTTCCCGGCGAAACCAGATCACGTAATCGCGCGGCACCTTGGATACCGAGAGGGCGATAATGCCGCTTGCAACCGCGGCAAAATCGGCCGCCGGCGGAAAAACCAACGGCAGGCAATTGGTATGATAGACGCCAGAGCCAGGAGTCTTATTGAGCCAATTCACTAGTTCAGCAACCTGCACGGCATCCGGCGTCAGACCGACTTTCGTAAATTCATTATCAAGCCAGAGGGCGACGCCGTCGGCCTCGATCAAGTCGAGCAACTGCAGCCGTAGCTTTCGCAGCGTCAAACTTGGCGCCGCCTCCCCGGTGAGTTCGTTAACAAGCTGCGTCGCGACGGCGTCCGGACGAGCCCGCGCCTTCAGTTCCTCGGCCGCAATAGCGGTCTCGAGCAGAAAGGACGCCATCTGACCGAATAGTTCCAACGCGGTTCTTAGGCGATGCGCTATTTGACGCCTGGTCTGCGAATGACAGGCTATTAACCCCCAAAGTTCGCCCCGAAGAACCAATGAGATCGACATTGTCGCCGCGACATTCATGTTACGAAGATATTCGATATGGATCGGCGAAACGGCGCGCAGCGCGGCGTAACTGAGATCCAAGGGGCGGCCGAGCCGGGTTTCGAGTGGCGGTTCGAGGGGTGCTGGATCGGCTAGGACATCGGCGATGAGGCGAATGCCATTTCGTACATAGAGTTCACGCGCTTGTTTGGGGATGTCGGAGGCGGGGTAGCGTAGGCCGAGATAGGGCGGCAGCGCGGTATCGCGAGCCTCAGCATCGACTGCCCCGCTGCCGTCGGCGAGGAAACGATAGACCATGACCCGATCGAAACCAGTCACCGAGCGGACGACGGTAGCAATTCTCTCGCAGCAGGATTTGACCAATTCGGCCTCCTGGACGCCGCGTACCATCGCCTGGACCTGGACCAGCGTGTCGCGCTGATCCTGCTCCACGACCGGCTCGAATTCGAGGATCACGTACCCATCACTGATATGAAGGGTAACGTCGATTGTTCCGTTATCCTGGCGTTGCGAGCGAGTGAACGCGAGAATCGGGCGCACTTTCGAATCATCGGAAGCGAGCAGCTCTCCGAGCCGCGCCAACTCCCCAGCTGAAAGCAATTCATTGGCCGACCGGCCCGCCAGCGCCGCAGGTTCGAATCCGAAGCACGCCGGCGTAGAGCCGCCCGCCTGCACGACCGAAAACGTCGCGCGATCGAGGACCAGCATTGCACCATGCGGTTGGATCGAGCCGGGAATATGAATCGGCTCGCGGTCGCAATTGGTGAGATCGGCCATGCCGAAATTGGGCCCGCCGCTCATGCCGGCAGACCACCAACTCGGGTGCCGCCACCCGGCGAAAGCCAAGCGTCGAACGCCTTGAAGGCCGCGACCGCCGATCGCTCAATCGTCTCGGCTCGCGGCGGCGAATCGCCACAGCGCTCGAGGGCTTCGACATAGGCGCGCCACATGCGTCCGACGTCTGGTCCGTAACTGGCAAAAAACCGCCCGCCAAACGCCGGACTGATGCCGATTTTGGCGCTCAAGCGCCGCAGCACCACCTGGCCGCCGAGGGTAGCCCCCTCGAGCACATAGAGGATGCCCAAGGCCTCCGGCAGGCTATCCGAGCGCGGCGCCGCAGGGTGCCGCGGCAGGGCGGCTATTGCCGCCGGCGTCAGTCCGAAATCCCTCAAATCGGCCGCCAGCCACGGCGATTTGTGTCTGCTGCAAATGTCGACACCGCTATTGCGCCAGTCGAGACGAAGGAGTTCGCGTTCGATCGGGGCATAGAAGCCGAAAAAGCGGGCGAGAAGGGCACAATAATCGCCGACATCCTCGATCCCACGCTCGAGGTCGAAATGCCGCTCAACGCTGCGGTGCAGAGCAGCCGTCGCATGGCGTAGGCGCCAGCGGAGGCAGGCGCCTGGATTTTCGCCCCTTGCGTTGCTCATTTTCCTTCCAATTCGCTCAAGGCGACTATGCCCGGAAGACAAGCGCCTGTCGCGTCCGGAATTTGCGTACACCCCCCGCACTTTGGTCTGCCGGCCATCGGCCCTGAAGGCGAAACCCGCGCGACGCGCGCCCCATAACTTTAGCTCGTCCGCCGACCCCAGCCCGGCCGTCCGGCCTTAACAAGGCGGCCGCCTGAGGTATCATGAGCCGGCTGGCGATCATATGGTCGTGATTGGCCGGGATCGTCGGCGGTAGGAGATTGCATTGCATGTCTAGCGAGGTCTTCATCTGCGATTACGCCCGCACGCCGATTGGCCGTTACGGCGGCGCTCTGGCGCGGGTGCGTACCGACGATCTCGCCGCGGTGCCGATCCGCGCGCTCGTGAAGCGCCATCCCGTTCTGACCGGGGCCGAGGAAGTCTTCTACGGCTCGGCCAACCAGGCTGGCGAAGACAATCGCAATGTTGCCCGAATGGCCCTGCTGCTGGCTGGCCTTCCCCCTGCCGTTCCGGGCGTGACGCTCAATCGTCTCTGCGCTTCCGGCATGGACGCCGTCGGTTGCGCGGGGCGGGCGATCCGGGCCGGCGAAATCGACCTCGCCATCGCCGGGGGCGTCGAATCCATGACCCGCGCGCCGCTTGTCTTGGCAAAGGCCGAAGGCGCTTTCCAGCGCTCGGCCGAAATCCACGACACGACGATCGGCTGGCGCTTCGTCAATCCTGCCATGCTGAGCGCCTATGGGATCGATTCGATGGCGGAAACGGCTGAAAATGTCGCGGCCGATTTCCACGTTTCCCGCGCCGACCAGGACGCCTTTGCTCTGCGCTCCCAGCTGCGCGCCGGCAAGGCAATTGCCGATGGCGTCTTCGCACGCGAGATTGTGCCGGTCGACTGGGCGGATTCCAAGGGCAAGGTTTCACACTTGGCGCGTGATGAGCATCCGCGCCCACAAACGACCATCGAAGCGCTGGCCGGCCTGCCGCCGATTGTCCGGTCGGGAGGCAGCGTCACCGCCGGTAACGCTGCCGGCATCAACGATGGCGCCGCGGCCCTGGTGATTGCTTCGGCCAAGAGCGTCGATCGGCACCAGCTCGTGCCAATTGCCCGGGTGCTCGGTTATGCCACGGCCGGTGTCGCCCCGCGGGTGATGGGGATCGGACCCGTACCGGCGACGCAGGCGCTTGCCGCAAGGCTCGGATTGCGGATAACGGCCTTTGACGTGATCGAGCTCAATGAGGCCTTCGCCGCGCAGAGCCTAGCGTGTCTGCGCCAATTTGGCATCCCCGACGATGCCGAGCACGTCAATCCGCACGGGGGAGCCATCGCTCTCGGCCATCCGCTCGGCATGTCGGGTGCGCGCATCACTGGTGCGGCCGCCCTGGAACTGAATCGGCGCGGCGCTCGCTACGCGCTTGCGACAATGTGCGTCGGCGTTGGGCAGGGCGCCGCAATCGCACTGGAGCGCCTATGATCACGCTCCAGACGAGTAGCTTTGCCTCACCCACGCAACGTCCTGGTGCGGCGGCCAGATCGGCGTCAGCCGTCCGGCCGCTCACCGCAGACCTGCGTCAAGGGCCAGCGACGAGAGCCAACACCCGCAGCGGGCTTCCCGAGCCATTCTTGATCTTCAGCGGCGCAGTGATCAGGATCGCGCCGGTCGGCGGCAATTTGTCGAGGTTGGTGAGACTGGCGAGGCCGAATTTATTTGCGCCGTGCATGAGGCTGTGTGCTGGGAAAGCCGGCTCAAAGGCGAAGGCTTGGCCGGCATCGGTTCCGACCGCCTCGACCCCCCAACCATTGACGTCACGCGTTTCGACGAGAAACCGGACGCTGGCAGCGCTCGGGCCCGGCACATGCGGTCCGTCATCCTTCATGTTCAGGAAACTCGCCGGATCGGTGCGCTTCGACCAATCGGTCCGCATCAATACCCAGGCGCCCTTGGCTATCCTGCCGTGCTTGGCTTCCCAGGCCTCGATGTGGTGCGGCTCGAGCAGGAATTTCTCATCCGCCTTGGCTTCCGCCGAGCAGTCGATCACCACGGCCGGCGCCACGAACCGCTGGACATCGACCGTATCGGTCGCACCGTTCGAATAATCCTTGCCGGTGACCCAGTGAACCGGCGCGTCAAAATGCGTCCCGGTATGTTCCCCCATCGCAAGATTGTTCCAATACCAGGCGGGGCCGCGATTGTCGAAGTGGGAAATCTCGGCGATTGAAAACGGGCTTGAGGGCGCGAATTGCGGTGGCAGCTGAATAACCGGCGTCGTGGGTTGCAGGGTCTGAGTCAGATCGATGATCTTGATCGAACCCTTCAGAATGGCGTCTGCGAACTGGCTTAGCATGGTGCGTTCCTCTCTCTAAACCCGCCTGCGGCGGTATCTCGTCAGGCCGATGTTGGCTGCCTCACGGCAGGCCATTAGCGGCAATAAATCCCGAGCCGCCGCCGAGGCCTGGGCCCGGATGGGTCGAGGCGCCGATGTGGTACAGCTTCGGTATGTGAGTCTTGTGGTTGATCGACTGTTTGAATGGCCGCCACAGGAAGAATTGATCGATGCCACAATAGCCGCCATAAGGATCACCACCGACGAGATTGACGTTCATTTGTTCGAGATCGGCCGGCGAATAGCATTTGCGCCCGATAATATCGTGCGAAAAATTCTCGATGTGACGGACCAAGATCGTCTCGATTCTATCGGCGAAGCGCTCGCGAATGTCGGCGCTCCAACGGCCATCCTCCGGCGTCGGAATCTCGCCGGCCGCGTCGCCCTTGATGAAGCGCGGGACCTCCGGCAATTGCAACCAGAGAATGGCACTGCCGGGCGGGCAGCGACTGGGGTCAAGAGCATGTGGCTGACCGACGCAGACAGTCGGGACCGCCGGGAGCAGGCCGCGCTCGGCCTCGTTGGCGGCGCGCGACACGCCGTCAAGGCCGGGCGTCAGATGCAACAAGGCCACCTGGCCGAGTTCGCCCCTGTTGGAGCGCCATTGCGGGGGCCGCTTCAGCGCATAATGGATCTGCATGTTGCCCTTGCCGTACCGATAGGACGCGGCTGCCGACTTGATGCCTGCCGGCAAAGCCGAATCTTCGATGAGCCGACCGTAGAGCTGGGTGGGTGCCACCGAACAGATGACCCCTCCGGCAGCGGCGAGTTCAGTCCCCTCGCTCAGTCTGACGCCGCACGCCGCACCGGTCCCATCGCGGCGGATGGAAACCACATCGGCATTGACGCGGATCTCGCCGCCGAGATCGGTAATTAGCGCCCGAAAAGCGTCGAGCAAATTGACCGCGCCGCCTTTGACAATGGGAGCGCCGGCGGCTTCGAGCGCAAAGGCGATGACTTTGCCCATCTGGCCAGAATAGGCGGCTTCCGGTCCGAGACCGGCATGCAGAACCCAAGGCGCGAACATCGCCTGGGCCACCTCGGAGCGAAAGCTTGTCTCGAGCCAGGCCCGGGCAGTGCCAAGCGCTTCCCCGAAAAATGCGGCCAGCCCGCGGCCGCCGCGCTGCCAGGTCTCCCGCAAAAGCAGGCGCGCCGTTGCCCCCTTCCACAGGGCGCCGCCGAGCAGGGCGAAAAGCAAGGGTGCATCGCGGCCAACTGCGCCGAGCGAATCCGCGAAGGCGGCGCCGTCGCCCGCCGCCAATTGATCGAAGGCGGCGACATTCGCCGCCCGGTTCATCGCCAGCGCAAAAGCCCGTCCGTCCGGCAGGAGGACACCGGAAGGCCAATTGCTGTGGCAGAAATCGAGACCACGCTTGCCAAGGTCTTCGGCAAGCGCGGCATAGGCCGGCGAGGTGACAAACAGAACGAAGGTTGTTGCCATGATGTCATGCACGAATCCTGGTGCAATGATTGCCTCGCTGCGCATGCAGCCGCCAATGTCAGCATTGCGCTCGAGGAGCAGAATTCGCTTGCCCCGCCGTCCCAGAATCGCGGCCGCCACCAGTCCGTTAATCCCGCTTCCGACAACAATATAGTCCGGTGTGGACATGCATGCTTTCCTGTGGCGACCCGTCCCGCCACCATCAGCGCTCGCCCGGGCAATTATTTTAATCATGAAAATTCGAATCCACAATCACGGCCGGCTAGCCCGCGGGAGAGCTTTGACAGGCCGTTGCGGGGTCCCTTAAGCTTGTCGCTCGGCACGACAGCGGCCGATCGCGTCGACACCGGGAAGGCAGCTTTGGACTTAGATGCCATCGTGATCGGCGCTGGGCACAATGGTCTGGCAACCGCCATACATCTTGCCAGCAAGGGCTGGTCGGTCGGTGTCTTCGAAGCCAATCCTGTTGCTGGCGGGGCAGTGCAGACCCGCGAGGTAACCTTGCCGGGTTTCCGCCACGATCTCTTCGCGATGAACCTCAGCCTATTTGCCGGATCGCCCTTTCTGCTGGCCTATCGGGACAAGCTTGTTGCGCATGGACTAGGCTTTGTTGCGGCCACCGATTGCTTTGCCACGGCCTTTCCCGATGGCCGCTGGGTCGGCGTAAGCCAGGATCTCGAGACGACGCTTGCCCGCATTGGCGGATTCTCGGCTGGAGACGCGGTTAAATGGCGGGTCATGGTCGATGATTTCGCCAGTTCGGCGCCGCATATTTTCGCAGCGCTCGGCGCACCCATGCCCTCCTGGCAGCTGGCCCGTGCCCTCTTTTCGGCATGGCGTGCCAAAGGAGCGGACTTTCTCGTCGGACTTCTGCGGCTTGCCGTCTCTTCACCGCGCGATTTTCTCGACGCGAATTTTGTGGCGCCCGAGGTCAAGGCGGCGATCGCCGCCTGGGGCATGCATCTCGACTTTCCGCCCGATGCCGCCGGCGGCGCCCTGTTCCCCTATCTCGAGAGCATGGCCAATCAGAGTTTCGGCATGGTTATCGGCAAGGGCGGCGCCGACGTGATGATCCGCGCCATGACCGGCTATTTCGAAGCCTTGGGCGGGACGCTGCACCTCGGGACGGAAGTCACCGCCATAACCACCCAGCAAGGCCGCGCCACCGGCATTGCCCTTGCTGACGGTCGGCGGGTAATGGCCAGGCGAGCGGTTATCGCCAATGCCTCGCCAACTCAGGTCTTCGGCCAGTTGCTGCATGGTGCAAGCGTGCGACCCGATATCGACGAAAAAATGCGCGGTTTCCGTTCGGCGCCCGGCACGATGATGATCCATTGTGCGCTCGAGCGCTTGCCGCAATGGACGGCTGGCGCCGCCTTGCAGCGCTTTGCCTATGTCCATATCGCGCCAGACCTGGCCACCATGGCGGGCGCCTACGCGCAAGCCATGGCCGGTTTTTTGCCAGCAACACCGGTTCTGGTCGTCGGCCAGCCGACCGCCGTCGATGCCTCGCGGGCACCGGCAGGCAAGCATGTTCTATGGGTGCAGGTACGGGTCCTGCCCGGCGTCATATTGGGCGATGCGGCCGGCAAGATCGCGTCCTGTGACTGGGCATCGGCAAAGGAAGCCTATGCCGACCGGGTGATAGAACTGATCGAGTTCTACGCGCCCGGCTTTGCGGCGACGATCCTCGCCCGCAGCGTGTTCTCGCCTTCCGATTTGGAGCGCGAAAACCGCAACCTGATTGGCGGCGATAATCTCACCGGCAGTCATCATCTCGACCAATTTTTCTTTTTCCGACCGGTTGCCGGGTGGTCGCGCTACAAGACGCCGGTTGCCAACCTCTATTTGGTCGGCGCCTCGACCTGGCCGGGGGCGGGCGTGGGGGCCGGATCCGGTTTCATTCTGGCTCGGATGCTGGCCGGATGAGCCGCCTTGTTGCAGTTGACAAGCCGACGGGTTTATCGCCATATTTTAACATTAAAATATTTGTCCGGCGCAGAAATTCCCCGACCGTGCCGCGGCTTCAAGCAAGGGTCGCTGCGCGCTGCGGGCCATGCCGCCTGTCAATGCCTTGTAGCGTGGGCAAGGCGCGGGATTGGCCAGGCTCTGGGCCGGCGACCGTCATCACGGGAATGCGGATAGGCAGGGAGAAGAAACATGATCAATAGCAGACGGGAAGTGCTCAAATTCGGAGCGATGGGAATGGCGACGCTGACCGCTGGGCTGAAGGCCACGGCGGTGCGTGCCGAAGCCGGCGTTCTCACCATCGCCTATAATGTCAACCTGCCGTCCTGGGATCCGACGACCGGGCCTTCTGCCGTCAATCCGACGATTCAGGGCATCTATCAGTCCGTCTTCGACATGTATATCGGCCAGAAGCCGGACCTGTCTTTCACCCCCGGGCTAATCACGGAGTGGAGCTGGAGCGACGACCGCAAGGGCATCACGATGAAGGTGCGCAAGGGCGTTAGCTGGCACGACGGTTCGCCCTTCACGCCTGAGGATGTTGTCTGGTCGCTCGAGCGTGCCGGCGATCCCAAGACCGGCAATCCGATCAATTTCGTCTGGTCAAAAGTGGGCAAGCTCTCGATCGACGGTGACACGATTACCGGCGAATTGAAGGAATACGATCCGACCCTGTTCAAGTGGATGGCTTTCCTCACGGGCTATGTGCTTCCGAAGACCTATTACAGTAAGGTCGGGGCGGAAGGTTTCGAGGCCAAGCCGATCGGCACCGGACCCTATATGGTCGAGAAATACGAGCGCAACGCCTTCGTCCGACTGAAGGCCAATCCGAATTATTGGGGCGGCAAACCGGCCTACGACCAGGTGGTGATTAAGTTCATTCCCGATGCGGCAAGCCGGGTGGCGGAGATCGAATCCGGCAAGTCGCAGGTGACCTTTGATGTGCCCTACGAGGAATACGACCGCCTCAAGGGCAAAAAGGGTCTGGTCGGCGTGACGACTCCGGTCTCCGACATTGCAATGATCTTTCTCAATAACACTGATGTGATGCTCGACAAGAACGTGCGCCTTGCCGCCCATTACGCGATCGACAAGAAATTGCTGGTCGAGCGGCTTCTCGGCGGCTATGGCGTACCGATCGACACGCTTCAGGCGCCGCAATATGCCGCCTATGATCCCACGATCAAGGTCGGCTACGACCCGGAAAAGGCCAAGCAATTGCTGGCCGCCAGCAATTACAGCGTCGACAAGCCGGTGAAATTCGTGATCCAGACAACCAAGGGCTTCAAGCCCAAGGATTACGAGATGATCCAGGCGATCGTCGGCATGTGGCGCAAAGTCGGCATCGACGCCAATATCGAAGTCTATGAGATTGCCAAGCATTTCGAGCTTCGCTTCGGCCATAAACTGGCGCCTGCCGCCTTCTACAATTGGGGCAATTCGATCGGCGATCCCTCGACGTCGACGGGATTTGCCATGTTCGGGCCAAGCCCGCATTCATCCTGGAAAACGGCCGATGTCGACGAGAAAATCGGGCCCTTGTGGGGCGAAGCCGACGAAGCCAAGCGGATTGCCGGCTACAAGGCCGTCGACAAATATATTGCCGAACAAGGCTATGTCATTCCGCTGTTCCAATATGTCCAACCGATTCTCTACGCAAGCACGCTCAAGGTCGTTCCGAATGTCTCGGGAGCGGTTCTGCCGGCCCTGATAACGCCGGCCGCCTGACGACTTGAAATCGTCCATCACCCTGGAGCGACCGGCTCCGGCGCCCGGCGACGGGCCCGGCGGCCGGTTCACCCGGACTTAGGCACGGCATGACCGCTCGGACGATCGCCATTCGGCTGATCTCGACCTTGCTCACCCTTTTCGGCGTCGCGATTGTCGTCTTCGTGATGGTGCGGGTTGCGCCGGGCGACCCGATTGCCATGATGATTTCGCCCGGCGCCTCGCAGGCCGATATTGCGCAATTGCGCGCCCTTTATGGGCTCGACAAATCGATCATGGTGCAATTCTTCACCTGGTTTGGCGCCATCCTGACCGGCGATTTCGGCACCTCCATTTCGCTGCGCGAAAGTGTTCGCTCGGTCGTGCTCGATCACGTGCCGGCAACGCTCGAACTGGCGACGCTTGCCCTTCTGATCGCCGTTGGCCTGGGCGCAACGCTGGCCCTCGTCGCTGCCCGCTACCGCGGTTCGAGTCTCGAGGTCGGCATCGATGTCTTCAATGGCCTGACCCTTTCGGTGCCCGATTTTCTTTGGGGTCTGCTGCTGATCCTGCTGTTTGGCGTTGCGGTTCCGCTGTTCGAAATTTCTGGTCGCGTGTCGCCGGACCTAGAATTGCCCTTTGTCACGCATTTCTATCTGATCGAGAGCCTTCTGCGGCTGCGCTTCGATCTGACGCGTGACCTTCTGGGGCACATGCTGATGCCAGCCCTGGCGCTGGCGCTGCCGCTCGCCGCCGTCATCGCCCAGGTCTTGAAAACCTCGCTGAAGGGGGTGCTGCACCAGGACTACGTGCTGCTGGCCCGCACCAGGGGCTTTTCGGAGTTCCACGTCCTCCTCTTCGAAGCCTTGCGCAATGCCGCGATACCGGCGCTGACGGTGACCGGCGTGCAATTCACCTTTCTCATCGGCGGCACAGTGATCGTCGAGCGGCTATTTTCCTATGAGGGACTCGGCAATCTCGCGATTGACGCCGTAACCAATCGCGATCTTCCCCTGATCCAGGGAATCGTCCTGCTTTTCGCGGTACTGTTTGTCGGTATAAATCTGGCCGTCGATCTTCTCGCTGTCCTGCTCAATCCGAGGCTGCGCAATGGCTGATGCGGCGCGGCGGACTATTCACGCTTACCATCTGCGTCTCTATCTGGCGGGCGGCTGGCTTTTACTTGTCCTGGTGATGGCGGTCTTTGCGCCAGTGCTGGCGCCGCATGATCCTCTCGCCCAGGACCTCATGCTGGAAAAACTGCCGCCCGTCTGGCAGGTCGGCGCCGAGCCAGGCTATTATTTCGGCACCGACGGGCTCGGGCGCGATGTCCTATCGCGCCTGATCCACGCCGCAAGGATCGCCCTGATCGTCGCCGTTTGTGCTGGCCTTGCGACCTGCTTTATCGGCTCGTCGCTCGGATTGCTGGCGGGATTTTATGGCGGCTGGCCCGACCGCATCGTCTCGCGGATCGTCGATATTTGGATGTCCTTTCCGCCGGTGCTCTTCTCGATCCTCCTGATAGCGGTTATGGGCGCCAGACTGAGTTCGGTGATTGTCGCGATAATCGTCATTGACTGGACGCGCTTTTGCCGGGTTGTGCGGGCCGAGGCTATGCAACAGCGCCGGCTCGACTATGTCGACAGCGCTCGCGCGATCGGGCTGAGGTCCGGGCAGATCATGCTCGGCGAAATCCTGCCCAACGTGCTGCCGGCGATCGTCGTGCTGCTGTCGCTGGAAATGGGCATTGCCATCATCGTCGAATCGATATTGTCCTTCGTCAATCTCTCCATCTCGAGTGATGATCCGACCTGGGGTAGCATGATCGCCGAGGGCCGCGGCCTGCTGCACCAGGCCTGGTGGATTCTTGTCTTTCCCTTCATAGCCCTGTTTCTAACCGTCCTCGCCTTCAGCCAGTTCGGCGAGGGGCTGAAGGAGCGCTTCGACCCGGTAATGCGATGAGGCAGCTTCTCGAAATCGACCGGTTGAGCGTGCGCTTGCGAGGCGCGGGCGACCAACGACTTCTGCGCTCGGTCACCCTTTCGGTTCAGACCGGCCGGGTCCATGGCCTGGTCGGCGAGAGCGGCGCCGGCAAGAGCATGATCGGCCGGGCGATATTCGGGATCCTGCCGCGCGCGGTCGAAGTGATCGAGGGCGTGGTGCGGCTCGACGGGCGCAATCTCTTCGAACTCGCCGACAATGAGCGGCGCCATTTCGTCGCCACCAAGGCCGCCTTCATTCCGCAGGATCCCTTGAGCGCCCTCAACCCCGCCAAGCGCATCGAAGGCCAGATCACCGGACGGCTGACCAAGATTTCTCGGCATGGCCAGCGGCGCGGCGCGGCAATGCGCCTTACGGCTCCTTGACGAGGTCCATATCCGTGATCCCGAACGCGTCCTCAAATCCTATCCCCATGAATTGTCCGGCGGGATGCGGCAGCGAGTTTTGATCGCTTCCGCCTTTGCCGCCGAACCGCGCCTGATTGTTGCCGACGAGCCGACGACGGCGCTCGACGTGACCGTGCAAAAACAGATCCTTAAGCTGATTGCCGAATTGCAGCGCCAACACGGCACGGCCCTGTTGTTCGTCACTCATAATCTCGGAGTAGTGGCCAAAATTTGCCAGGACGTCAGCGTAGTTTATGGCGGCAAAGTGATCGAGCAAGCGGATGTCGCCAAACTGTTTGCCCTCCCGCGCCACCCCTATACGCGTGCGCTTATGGCCGCGACCCCGCGCTACGACCGACCGTTTGATTCGCTTCGGCCAATCGAGCCGCCGGTTCTCGAAGCTTTGGCGGACGAGATTGCCGGGACCGACCGGGCCTGGACGGCGGCCCAGGCCGACAGCAAGATCGGAGGCCGGTTTGACTGAATTGCTCTATTCGGTCAGCAATTTGCGGGTCGCATTGCCGGACATGACGCGGCGGCCGCTGTTCGGCCGGGCGCCGCGGCTCGAGATTCTCAAGGGATTGACCTTCACTATCCGGGCCGGGGAGACGCTTGGTATCGTCGGCGAATCGGGGTCCGGCAAGTCGACTCTCGGCCGCGCGCTGATCCGGCTCTATGAGCCAAGTTCAGGCCGGCTGGTGTTTGCTGGCGAGGACATAACCCATCTGCCGGAAGCGCGGATGCGGCCATTGCGCCGTCATCTGCAAATCATCTTCCAGGACCCCTATTCTTCCCTCAACCCGCGGAAATCGGTGGGCGCGATCATTGCGGCACCGCTGCTGATGCACGGCATTGCCGCCGACGCCCGTGCAGGTCTCGCCCACGCCGCGGCTGCGCTGGTCCAGGTCGGCTTGCCGGAACGCTTCGTCACGCGGTTTCCGCATGAATTGTCGGGCGGCCAGCGTCAAAGGATTGGCATTGCCAGAGCAATCGCTCTTTCGCCGCGCTTCGTGCTCGCCGACGAGATCGTCTCCGGCCTTGACGTTTCGGCGCAGGCGCAGATTTTCGAGCTGCTGGCGCAACTAAAGGCGGCGCTGCAGCTGACCCTTGCCTTCGTTAGCCACGACCTATCGGTTGTGCGGCGCCTATGCGACCGGGTGATGGTGCTCAAACAGGGCGAAATCGTCGAATTGCGCGACACTGCCGCCCTTTTCGAGGCACCCCAACAGGCCTATACGCGCCAGCTTTTGGACGCCATCCCGCTGCCGGAAATCGATCCGGGGTGGCTGGAGCGATCATGAAGAAGACCGCGATCCATGCCGAGCGGGGGGCATGGCCGGCGACAGGGGCCCGCCACATGAGGAGCCAGACATGAAGTGTTCCAACCAATATTATCGCGTCCGCCAGGCCTTCCAGATCGCCATTCTGGGGGCGGCGCTCTGCGGCCCGCCCGCCTTCGCCGACGGGCTGCCGGGCATGCGCGGCCACGACCATACCGGCATCACCGTGCCGGACCTGGGCCAGGCCATCGCATTCTTCGAGGACATTCTGGGTTGCCAGAAAGTGATGGCCTTCGGACCATTTTCCGACGACAAGGGCACCTTTATGCAGGACGCGCTGGCCGTCCATCCGCGCGCCGTAATCACCCAGATCGTCCAGATCCGCTGCGGATTCGGCTCCAATATTGAATTGTTCAGCTACCAATCGCCCGACCAGAAGGTCGTGCAGCCGAAAAACAGCGATATCGGCGGCTACCACATTGCCATCTATGTCGACGACATCAAGGCGGCCGACGCTTATCTTAAGTCGAAAGGCGTCCATACGCTGTTCGGCCCGATACCGGTCGCGGAAGGCCCGGCGGCTGGCCAGACCATTCTGTATTTCCTGGCGCCCTGGGGTCTGCAGATGGAAGCCATCTCCTATCCCCAAGGCATGGCCTACGAGAAGACGACAGCGCTGCGCCTATGGTCGCCGCGCGATCCGGCGAAGTGATCTGTTCGACTGCGGCTCGGCGGCAAGAAATCCTTGCCGCCGAGCCGGCAAAGCCGGAAGATCGGCAACAAATGGGAGCATATTGGCATGGCCGAACGTTCTTTCGCCCGCGAAGTCCAGGACCTGCGGCTCGGCGACGGCGACGAGTTCCGCGGCGAGGGAATCCTCGCCATTACCAAGGCCCTGTTGCAATCGGGCGTCGCCTATGTCGGCGGCTACCAGGGCTCGCCGATCTCCCATCTCATGGATGTCCTTGCCGATGCACAGGACATTTTGGCTGAACTCGGGGTGCAATTCGAGACCTCCGCATCGGAGGCTGCGGCCGCGGCCATGCTCTCGGCCTCGGTTATGTATCCCATTCGCGGAGCGGTCACCTGGAAATCGACCGTTGGCACCAATGTCGCCGCCGACGCGCTCGCCAATCTTGCCTCAAGCGGTGTTATGGGCGGCGCACTGATCGTTGTCGGCGAGGATTACGGCGAGGGCTCGTCGATCATGCAGGAACGCAGCCACGCCTTTGCGATGAAATCGCAGATCTGGTTGCTCGACCCCCGGCCCAATCTCGAATCCATCGTCAAGGCGGTGGAGGATGGGTTCGCGCTGTCCGAGGCGTCCAATACGCCCGTCATGCTTGAAGTTCGAATTCGCTGCTGCCATGTCCACGGCCGCTTCAAAACCAAGGCCAATAAGCGGCCGCCCTTCAGCTTGCGGCAAGCGCTCGAAAATCCCGTGCGCGACACCAACCAAATCGTTCTGCCGCCAGCCTCCTTTCTGCACGAGAGGGAAAAGCTCGAAAAGCGCTGGCCGGCGGCAATCAAATTCATCAAGGAGCGTCGATTGAACGAGTTCTTCGCTGGTGATTGCGACAAGATCGGAATCATTCTGCAAGGCGGCATGTACAATGGCGTGATCGGCGCGTTGCAGCGGCTCGGCCTGGCTGATATCTGGGGCCACAGCCGGGTGCCGCTCTACGTGCTCAACGTCACCTATCCGCTGGTCGACGACGAGATCCATGACTTCTGCCGCAGCAAGGACGCGGTCCTGGTGGTCGAGGAGGGGCAGCCGGACTATATCGAGCAGGCGCTGGCGAAAATCCTGCGCAACGCCGACATTGCCGCGAGGCTCGCCGGCAAGGATGTTCTGCCCCAGGGCGGCGAATACACCGCCAAGGTTATGAGCGAAGGCCTAACGGCCTTTCTCAAGCGCAGTGCGCCGGCGCTCTTGCCGGCGCCGCTGCGCTCGCCCAATGTCACGACCGAGCCCGACCGGAAAATCGCTGCACTCGCCGACGTCGTGCCGGCACGGCCGGCCGGCTTTTGCACCGGCTGTCCCGAGCGGCCGCTCTTTGCTGCCATGAAACTGATGGAAAAGGAACTCGGACCACACCATGTCGCTGCCGACATCGGTTGCCATCTGTTCTCGATTCTGCCGCCATTCAATATCGGTGCGACAACGATGGGCTACGGTCTCGGTCCAGCATCGGCCTCCGCCTTCAATGTCGAAAGCGACCGGCGTCCGATCTCGATCATGGGTGATGGCGGTTTTTGGCACAACGGCCTGACCAGCGGCATTGGCAATGCCGTTTTCAACAAGCATCAGGGCGTCGTCATGATTGTCGACAATCATTATTCGGCCGCCACCGGCGGACAGGACATCCCCTCCTCGCGCGCCTTCAACCGCTCGCGTTCGACCAAGCACCCGATCACCGAGGCGGTCAAAGGCATTGGTGCGACATGGGTCCGCCAGATCGACCGGACCTACGATGTCGCCAAGGTCCGCGATACGCTAAAACAGGCGCTGAGGAGTTCCGAGCCGGGTCCGAAGATCATTGTCGCCTCCTCGGAATGCATGCTCAACAAGCAGCGTCGAATCCGGCCGCTTGTCGCCGCCGCCGTCGCCAGGGGCGAGCGCACCGTGCGCGAACGCTTTGGCGTCGACGCTGACGTGTGCACCGGCGACCATGCCTGCATCAGACTTTCCGGCTGCCCGTCGCTCTCGCTCAAACATACCGATGATCCCCTCAAGGACGATCCGGTCGCCGCCGTCGACAATTCCTGCGTTGGCTGCGGCAATTGCGGCGAGGTCGCCGAGGCGGCGATACTGTGCCCTTCTTTCTATCGCGCCGACATCATCCAGAACCCGACGGGTTTCGACCGGCTGCTGGCGCGGCTGCGGGGCGCCTTCATTGGTTTCCTGCAGCGCCGCCTCGAGGGGCGCCGCGTCCAGTTCGAATAGGACAGGAGCGTGACCTCTCCGAGCAGGATTGGGCCAATGCCACTCGACGACACAAGACCGCTGCGCATTGCCGTTCTTGCAATGGGTGGGCAAGGTGGCGGTGTCCTGGTCGACTGGATTGTGGCGCTTGCGGAAGCGCGGGATTGGTTCGCCCAGTCGACGTCCGTGCCTGGCGTCGCCCAACGCACTGGAGCGACGATTTATTATATCGAAATGCTGCCAAAGCCGTCCGACCCGTCGGTCGGACTTCCTGTCCTCGCATTGATGCCGACGCCGGGCGAGGTCGATGTTGTCATCGCCGCCGAGCTGATGGAAGCCGGCCGGGCAATCCAGCGGGGCTTGGTTAGCGCTGACAAGACGGTTCTGATCACCTCCTCGCACCGCGCTTTGGCGATCCAGGAAAAGGCGATGCCCGGCGACGGGATATCCGATGCCGAGAAGGTCTTTGACGCAGCGCTGGCCCATGCCAGGCGCTTCCTGGCCTTCGACATGCAGACGTTGGCCGAAGCACATGGCAGTGTGATGTCCGCGGTCCTGTTTGGCGCGCTGGCGGCCTCGGGCGCCCTGCCCTTTGAGCGCGAACATTTCGAGGCTGAAATCAGGACGTCCGACCGGGGCGCTGCGGCTTCGCTCAAAGCCTTTGCGGCGGGCTATGCGCAAGCGGCGGCCGAGCTTGCAGCATTGACGCCGCCACAACCCCCGCGCAAGCCCGAGACCTTAAAAACTTTCCCGACGCTGGCGCCGATCGGCCAGCCAGCTTTTGATGCACTCCTCGAAATTGCCCTTCGCTTTCCCGCCGAGACACAGAGCATGCTGGCTGCCGGTCTGCGCGCGAGCGTCGATTTCCAGGATGTCGCCTATGGCCGCGAATATCTTGACCGGGTCGCCGAATTCCTCGCCCTCGAGCCAGCGCCGGACCATGCCAAACCCGGCTATCGGCTGACCAGGACCGCCGCCAAGCAGATCGCGGTCGCGATGACCTATAACGACGTGATTTTCGTTGCGGACCGCAAAATCCGCGCCAACCGCTTCGAACGCGTCAAGCAGGAGGTTCAGGTCAAGCCCGATCAGATCCTCTACCTAACCGAATTCATGCATCCGCGCATGGCCGAAGTGTGCGGGACTTTGCCGGCTGGACTCGGCGCCTGGATCGAATCGCGGCCTGGCTTGTTTCGCGCCCTCGATCGCCTCGTCAGCCGCGGCCGGCGGGTGAGGACCGGCACGATCGGCTGGTTCTCGCTGCTCTACGCCGTTGCCGGGCTTCGCCGCTTTCGCCGCCGCTCGCTGCGTCATCACCAGGAAATGCAGCATATTGCAACCTGGCTGAGCACGGCCAAAGCGGCCGCGCCGAAGGATTACGATCTAGCCTGCGAGTTGCTCGACAATCGACGCCTCATCAAGGGCTATTCCGACACGCATAGCCGTGGCGCCAGCAAGTTCGATCAGGTGATGGCGGCGGCCGAACGGCTTGTCGCCCGGCCGGATGCCGCCGATTGGGTGCGGCGCCTGCGCCAGGCTGCGCTCAGCGACGAAGACGGCAAGGCCCTGGCCGAGGCGCTCAAAACGATCGAAGGCTTGTGCTAGCCGGAATCCCTGCGGCCAGCGGCGAACATCGGTCCACCCTTGCGGGCCGGAAATCCGTAGCCGTTGATCATTACGAGGTCGACGTCGCTGGCGCGCACGGCAATCCCCTCGGCCAAGATTGCTTCGCCCTCTTGCGTCATGGCAGCGAGAAGCCGGGCAACGATTTGATCGGCTGGAATGTGGCGCGCGACGATCTTCTTTGCCGCGCGCGACGTCTCAATCATGGCAACGACGGCCGGATCGACCCGGCGCTCTCCTTCGACATAGGCATACCAGCCACGCCCGCTCTTTTGTCCGAAGCGCCCCGCCTCGCAAAGCCGGTCGGCAATGTCGACATAGCGCAGAGCGGGATCCCTCTGCGCCGCCTGTCGCTGGCGGCGCGCCCAGGCGATTTCCAGCCCGGCAAGATCGAAGACCGCAAACGGGCCCATGGCGAAGCCATAGGCCTCGAGCGCCGCATCAACCTCCTGTGGCAGCGCGCCCTCCTCGATCAGGAATTCCGCCTCGCGGCGGTAGGCCGAAAAGATGCGGTTGCCGATAAAGCCCTCGCAGACGCGGGACACGATCGGCAGCTTGCCGAGCTGTCTTGCGAAGGCGATGCCGGTCAGCAGGACGTCGGGCGACGTCCGGGCGCAGCGCACCACTTCGACAAGCCGCATTACATGCGCCGGCGAGAAAAAGTGCAGGCCGCAGACGCGCGCCGGCTGGCGGATAGCGGCGGCCAGGATATCCGGGTCGAGATAGCTCGTATTGGTCGCCAACACGGCGCGCGAACCGACCAGTGCGTCCAAACGGACAAACAGCTCCTTCTTGAGAGCAAGATCATCGAAGACCGCCTCGACGATCAGATCGGCCGGTGCCAGCGCCTGAAGCGAGTGGCCAACCAACAGGCGGCCAAGCCATTCGGCGCCGCCATTGGCATCGATGCGCCCGGCGCGCACCGCACGATCGACCAGTGCGGCGATCCTGGCGCGGCCGTTTTCGGCCGCCTCGGGGCTACGATCGGTCGCGATGACCCGGTAGCCGGCGGCCAGTGCCGATAGCGCGATGCCTGAACCCATCAGGCCCGTTCCCGCGACGCCGACGACCCGGATCGGGCGCGCCGTTGCCCCGGCAAGACCTGAAACCTTCGCCGCCGCCCGCTCGGCGAAAAATACGTAGCGAAGCGCTGCCGCATCGTCGCTGTCGCGCAACCGCAAAAACGACGCCCGCTCCTCGGCAAGGCCTTCGACCAAGGGACGCTCTGCCGCGAGCTTGACCAATCGGACCGCCTCGGCGACGGCCGGCAGCCCGCGTGCGCGGGCCAAAAGGCGGGCCGAAACAATCGCCAGCGCATCGGCCTGTTGCGGCGGCACGGCAAGATCACCGGTGCGCCGCAGCGTGCCGGTGATCAGGCCAGGCGCCGCGGCAATCGCCGCACCGACAAGATCATCCCCGACAAGCCGATCGACGAGGCCGCAGGCCAGCGCTTCGTCGGCGGCGAGAATGCGGCCGCTCGCGATCAAGTCGACCGCGTGGGCAACGCCCACCAGCCGCGGCAATCTTTGCGTGCCGCCGGCACCAGGCACGATTCCGAGCTTGACCTCAGGCAGGCCGAGCCTCGCAGCGGCGCCGGCAATCCGATAATGACAGGCCAGCGCAATTTCGCAGCCGCCGCCTAGTGCCGGCCCGTTGATCGCGGCAATGACCGGCTTGTCCATGGCCTCGATTCTTGCGACCACAGCCGGCAGACCAGGCTCGGTCGCGGGCTTGCCAAATTCGCGAATATCCGCCCCGCCGACAAAATTGCGCCCGGTGCCGGTGATCACGACGGCGATGATAGCGGGCGATTGCCGGGCATCGGCAAGCGCCTGAAAGAGCCCAGCCCGCATGTCGGCGGAGGCCGCATTGACCGGCGGATTGTCGATCCGCACGAGAAGGATTCCGTCGGTCTGCCTGCCGCTGACCGTCCCCGAATATTCCATGGCCTCGGTTGATCGACCCACTTCTACCCCCTCAGTCCGGCACAACCGCGGTGGCCTGGATCTCGACCTTGGCGCGATCCTCGAGCAGAGCTTCGACCTGGACGGCTGCCATCGCCGGGTAGTTCAGGCCAAATGTCTCGCGGTAAACCTTGCCGATCGCCTTGCGATTGGCCAGGTAGTCACCCTTGTCGATGAAATACCAGGTCATCGTCGTGACGTGTTTCGGCTCCGCACCTGCCTGCGCGAGTATGGCAACAACGTTGCGCAGCGTCTGGCCGATCTGCTCGACCAGATCGTCGGTCTCGAAGACGCAGTCGGCGTTCCAGCCGATCTGGCCTGCAACGAAAATCAGCCGGCCGCGGGCCTCGACGCCGTTGGCATAGCCGATCGGTTTTTTCCACCCCGGCGGCTGCAGAAAGTGATGCATCGACCATCCCCAAGACTTGCCCGCTAGGGCCCTAGAACGAACAGCGGGTTCGCCCGACTAGAGTTCCGTTCGCAGGCGCCACAATTCGGGAAACAATTCAACCTCCAGCATTTTTCGCAGATAGGAGACGCCCAATGTGCCGCCGGTCCCCTTCTTCATGCCGATGATGCGCTCCACGGTGGTCACATGATTGAACCGCCAGCGTCGGAAGTAATCCTCGAAATCGACAAGTTTTTCCGCGAGCTCGTAAAGGGTCCAATGGGCCTGCGGAAATTGGTAGACCGTCTTCCAGGCTTCGAGGACGGCGCGGCTTTCGTTTCTTTTCTCGCGCCAGCTTTGACGGCGAGCATCGACACCAATGTCGAAACCGCGGCGGGCGAGTAGCAGCAGGGCCTCGTCGTAGAGGCTGGGCGCATCGAGAATTTCCTCGAGCATGGCGGCGATTTCGGGATGCGATTGATAGGCACGCAGCATGGCTGGGTTGCGGTTGCCGGCCAGAAACTCGATCGCCCGGTATTGGAAGGATTGAAAGCCGGAGGATTGGCCGAGGGCGCCGCGAAACTCGGTATATTCGCTTGGCGTCATCGTCCGCAGCACGTCCCAGGCACTATTGAGTTGTTCGAAGATTCTGGCGACGCGTGACAACATCTTGAAGGCCGGCTCCACTTCGTCCCTGCGAATCGCCTGCATCGCGTAGCGGATTTCGTGGATCGCAAGTTTCATCCATAATTCGGACGTTTGGTGCTGGATGATGAACAGCAGTTCGTCATTGGCTCGCGACACAGGTATCTGGGCGCCAAGCACGCGATCGAGGTGTAGGTAATCGCCGTAGGACATGGCGTCGGCGGAAGGCAGGCGCTGCGGATCAGTCTCGCCCGGCTTAATCATGAAGACAATCCCTCAGCGGCGGATGCGGCACGGTGATCGGCCTAGGCGCCGATCGGGCGGATTTAACGGCGCGGCTAGTCATTCGTCGCCGGCCTCACGCAATCGGAAGCGCTGAATCTTCCCGGTCGGGGTCTTCGGCAAACTAGCGCGAAACTTCACGCTGCGCGGATATTTATAGGGTGCGATCGTTGCCTTCACGTGATCCTGAAGGCGCTTTCGCGTCGCGTTGTCTCGCGCGACGCCTTCGGCCAACACGACATGCGCCTCGACAATCTGGCCGCGATTTTCGTCGGCAATGCCGATGACGGCGCATTCACGGACATCGGCATGACTGAGCAGCGCGGCCTCGACCTCGGGCCCGGCAATATTGTAGCCGGCCGAAACGATCATGTCGTCTGATCGTGCCGCAAAATGAAAATAGCCAGCCTCGTCCTGCACGAAGGAATCGCCCGTAAGATTCCAGCCGCTGCGCACATAGGTCCGCTGGCGCGAATCGGCGAGATAGCGGCAACCGGTAGGCCCACGAACCGCCAGTCGGCCAACCTTGCCGCGCGGAAGTGGATTCATGTTCTCGTCGACGATCTGCGCCTGATAGCCGTTCACAGGCTTGCCGGTCGTCGCCGGTGCTCGGTCGTCAAGCCGGTTCGAAATAAAGATATGCAGCATCTCGGTCGCCCCTATGCCATCGAGGATCGGTTTGCCAGTCTTTTGCGTCCACGCCTCGAAGACCGGCGCTGGCAAGGTTTCGCCGGCCGACACGGCTATGCGCAGCGACGAGAGATCGGCACCGCGGTCCATCGCCTGCAGCATCGCGCGGTATGCCGTGGGGACCGTGAAGCTGATGGTCGCCCGATATGTCTGGATGATGTCGATCATGTTCGGCGGCGAGGCATTCTCGAGAAGGGTCGCCGCGGCCCCGAAGCGCAGCGGAAAAATGGCGAGGCCGCCGAGACCGAAAGTGAAGGCAAGCGGCGGTGAGCCGACGAATATGTCATTCTCGGTAACGCCAAGCACCTCCTTGGCATAACCGTCGGCGATGATCAGCAGGTCGCGGTGGAAATGCATGGTCGCCTTAGGCAGGCCGGTTGTCCCGGAAGTGAAGCCGAGAAGGGCGACATCGTCGCGTCCGGTGCGTACCGCATCGAAACGGACCGGCTTGTCGAGGGCCGCACGGTCGAGCTCGGCGTCGTGATTGGCCGAGCCGTCGAAGCCCACGACTTGTTTGAGGAAGCGGCTGCTGGCGGCGCAGGCGAACAGCTCATCGGTGATGCGCGTATCGCAGAGCGCCAGCCCAATTTCGGCCTTGTCGACAATCTGGGTCAATTCGCCGGCGCGCAGCATCGGCATTGTGTTGACGACGACGGCACCGGCCTTGGTCGCGGCGAGCCAACAGGCGACCATGGCCGGATTATTGGCCGAGCGGATCAGAATGCGATTGCCGGGCTTGACCCCGTAATCGTGGACGAGGACGTGCGCCAGGCGATTCGTCCAGTCGGACAATTCCTTGTAGGTCCGCCGCCGGCCATTGCCGATCAGGGCGATCCGATCGCCCAATCCGTTTTCGACCATCCGATCGGTCAATTCAACACCGACATTCAGGTATTCCGGATAGGTGAAGCCTGCGAGCAGGAATTCCGGCCATTCCGCCGCCGGGGGCAGATTGTCCCGCGTGAACGTGTCGGTATGTGCGCTTGCGCCAAGCATTACGAGCCTCCCAGTACCTGTCTGGCGATGATCACCTTCTGCACATCGGAGGCGCCTTCATAGATCCGCAACGCCCGGATCTCGCGATACAGCCGCTCGACCACATGCCCCAGCTTGACGCCGTCGCCGCCATGCAGCTGCACTGCCTTGTCGATAACCTCCTGTGCCCGATCAGTTGCAAAGAGCTTCGCCATGGCCGCCTCGCGGGTAACCCGCGGGGCGCCACTATCTTTGGCCCAGGCGGCACGATAGACAAGCAGCGCTGCGGCATCGATATCGAGCGCCATGTCGGCAATATGCCCCTGCACCATCTGCAATTCGGACATCGGCGCACCGAACAGCTGGCGGGCGCTGACCCTTTTGAGGCTTTCCACAAGCGCGCGCCGGGCAAAGCCAAGCGCAGCGGCGCCGACCGTCGAGCGAAAAACGTCGAGAACCGACATCGCGATCTTAAACCCATCGCCGGGATTTCCGATCAAAGAGGCTGCCGGCAGACGGACATCGTCGAAAGCAAGCCTTGCCAAGGGATGGGGTGCGATCACCGAAAGGCGCTCGGCAATCCGCAGTCCCTTGGTCGCTGCCGGCACGATGAAGGCGGAAATGCCGCGGGCGCCGGCGGCCTCGCCGGTGCGCGCAAACACAACATAGAAATCGGCAATGCCACCGTTCGAAATCCAGGTCTTCTCCCCGGACAACAAGAAGGACTCGCCGTCACGGCGGGCCGTGGATTCCATCGCTGCGACGTCGGAGCCGGAGCGCGCCTCGCTCAAGGCGAAGGCGGCAACGGCCGTCCCGCGCCGGGTGTGGCTGAGCCAATTGCGCTGATCCGCGTTGCCGAACAGGCTGATCGCGCCGGCGCCGAGCCCCTGCATGGCAAAGGCGAAATCGGCCAGGCCGTCGTGGCGTGCCAGACTCTCTCGGCAGATGCACAGGCTGCGCACGTCAAGCGGCTGGGTCTGCGCCTGGTCCGGCGCGGTGTACAAGAGCCAGCCATCGCGGCCAAGCCTGGCTACGAGTTCGCGGCAGCCAGAATCCACGTCGTCATGCGCGAGCGGCAAATTGGCGACGCACCAGGCCTCCAAGGCATCGGCGAGCGCCCGGTGACGGTCTTCGAAAAAGGGCCAGGTGAGATACGAGCGGTCGGCCATCAGTTTCCCTCGAAAACCGGGGTTTGCTTGGCCATGAAAGCGCGATAGGCGCGCGCGAAATCGGCGGTCTGCATGCAAATGGCCTGGGCCTGCGCCTCCGCCTCGATCGCCTGTTCGAGCCCCATCGACCATTCCTGGTTGAGCTGCGTCTTAGTGATCCCGTGCGCGAATGTCGGACCGGCGGCTATCCGCTTGGCAAGGTCGATGGCTTCCGCCTCGAGGCGATCGGCGGCAACAAGCCGATTATAGAAGCCCCAACCTTCGCCCTCTGCGGCGCTCATGACTCGGCCGGTATAGAGGAGTTCAGCGGCCCGACCCTGGCCGATGATGCGAGGCAGGATGGCGCACGCGCCCATGTCGCAGCCGGCAAGCCCCACTCGCGTGAATAGGAAGGCGGTCTTGGCGGCGGGGGTGGCGAGCCGGATGTCAGAAGCCATCGCCACAATGGCACCGGCGCCAACAGCGACCCCGTCGACGGCGGCGACAATCGGCTTGCCGCAATTCAACATCGCCTTGACCATATCACCAGTCATTCGGGTGAAGGCCAGCAGGCCCTTCATATCCATGCCGACAAGCGGTCCGATGATTTCGTGGACATCGCCGCCCGAACAGAAATTGCCGCCATTGGGAAGAAAGACAACGGCCGCGATGTCTTGGCTGTAGGCAAGATCGCGAAACATATCGCGCAATTCGGCATAGGAATCGAAGGTCAATGGATTCTTGCGCTCGGGCCGGTTCAGTCGGATCTGCGCGACCAATTCCTCGACGTGCCAAAGAAAATGCCGGGGCCTACGCTTTGCCATGGTCGAGGGCGTCATGGGCTTGCCTCCCAATCGCTGCGGAAAGACTTGAGCATGGATGCGAGCCGCCGCGCCTCCTCTTCGCCCACGCCATCAAGAAGCTCGCCGATCCAGGCCTCGTGCTCGGCTGCCACGGCCCGAAAGGCGGCGATACCCGGCTTGGTCAGCCGGACCACGCTTGTGCGGCGGTCGCCGTTGCGCGTCGCGCGGGTGACCAGGCCGTCGGCGCTGAGACGGTTGACGATTCCAGTGAGATTGCCGTTCGAGACCAATAGAAAGCGGGAGAGGTCGCTCATCATCATCCCCTCGGGAACGCGGTAGAGTGCGGCCATCACGTCGAAGCGCGGCAATGTCGTGCCGAACCGCACCTTAAGCCGCTCGCGCAATTCGGCCTCGATCGTATGGGTCGCCCGCAGCAGGCGTATCCACAGCCGAAGCCGCGCTTTGCTGGCGCCGGACGACGCAAGCGGAATCAAGGGCGCGCTCACCATGTCTCGCCTCCGGAAAGCGATAGGGCTTGACCTGTGACGGATTGCGCCGCCTTGCCGCACAGATAGACGACCGCGGCAGCAACTTCCGAAGGTTCGATGAACCGGCCCTGCGGATTGCCGGCAGCCAGAACCGCGCGTGCCCCATCGGCGCTGCGTCCAGTCTTCTCGACGATTCGAGCGAGCGTCTCTGCTAGCATGTCGGTCTCAACGTAGCCTGGACAGACCGCATTCACGGTCACACCCGCCATTGCCGTCTCCACGGCCAGCGCCCGCATCAGGCCAATGACGCCATGCTTGGCCGCAACATAGGGCGCGACATAGGCGTAACCCTTCAAACCGGCTACCGAGGCAATGAAGATGACCCGTCCCGCGCCGCGCTTGATCATGCCGGCGAGCGCCGGCCGCACGGTCAGAAAGGCACCCGTCAAGTTGACATCCAGCGTGGCGCGCCAATCGGCGAGCGCGGTGCGGTGGGCCGGCGCCGATCCGGACATGCCGGCATTGGCGACGACGATGTCGAATGGACCGCGGGCCGCTTCGGCCGCACCGTAAAGCGCCTGGACCGACGCCTCGTCGGTTACGTCCGCCACAATGGCGGCGATCCGCGGGTTTTGAAGGGCAACTGCGGCAAGCCGTTCCTGGCGGCGGCCACATATCGTGACCGCGGCGCCGGCCTGCGCCAGAGCGAGCGCGATCGACCGGCCGACACCGGAACCGCCTCCCGTGACCAGGGCATGCGCGCCGGCAATCATCTCAGACTCTCCCCGCCGCAGCTTCGCTGCGCTCGGCCAACCGATAGAGCTGTTCGCGCCCAGCCAAATATGGCGCCGGCCAATGGACGCCGCGGTCGGCGAGCTGGACCGCCGCGTGCAAGGTCCAATAGGGATCGGCAAGATGCGGGCGGGCCAAACATACGAGATCCGCACGACCCGCCATCAGAATCGAATTGACGTGATCGGGTTCATAAATGTTGCCGACCGCCATAGTCGCCATGCCGGTCTCATTGCGGATGCGGTCGGAAAAGGGCGTTTGGAACATCCGGCCGTAGACGGGCTTGGCGCGGCTCGAGGTCTGGCCGGCGGATACGTCGCAAATGTCGACGCCCGCCTGCTGAAGAAGCCGCGCTATCCGCACAGATTCTTCCGGCGTAACCCCTTCGTTTGCCAGCCAGTCGGTGGCCGAGATGCGCACAGAAATTGGTTTGCCGGCTGGCCAAACGGCGCGCACAGCATGGAAGACTTCGAGCGGATAGCGCATCCGGTTTTCTAGGTTGCCGCCGAATTCATCGCTTCGTCGATTGGTCAGCGGCGTGATGAAGGAGGAGAGAAGATAACCATGCGCGCAATGCAGTTCGAGCAAGTCGAAGCCGCAGCGCTGGGCCATCCTCGCCGCCATTACGAATTGCTCGCGCACGGCGTCCATGTCGGCGCGGGTCATCGGCCGCGGCACCTGATTGGCGGGCGACCAGGCGACATCAGAGGCGGCAATGAGCGGCCAATTGCCGGAGGGCAGCGGTGCTTCGCTTTCTTCCCAACCGACTTGCGTCGAACCTTTCGGCCCGGAATGCCCGATCTGGGCGCAGATCTTGGCTTCAGTCTCGGCATGCACGAAATCGACGAGTTGTTTCCACGCCTTTTCGTGCTCCGGTGCATAAAAGCCTGGACAACCCGGCGTGATCCGGCCCTGCGGACTGACGCATGTCATTTCAATGTAGATGAGCCCCGCACCACCCTTGGCCCTTTCGGCATAATGGGCGAAATGCCAATCGGTCGGGCAGCCGTCGACTGCTTTGTATTGGGCCATCGGCGAGACGACGACACGGTTGGCAAGACGCAGATCGCGAAGGCGGAACGGTGCGAACATCGGCGCCCGGCGGACGTTTTCGCTAGCCCCCGCCTGGCGCTGGAACCAGGCCTCGGCGGCGCCGAGCCATTGCGCATCCCGCAGTCGCAGGTTTTCATGACTGATTCTCTGCGATCGGGTCAACAGCGCATAGGTGAATTGGACGGGGTCTAGATGCAGGTAACGCTCGATCTCTTCAAACCATTCGAGCGAATTGCGGGCCGCCGATTGCAGTTTCAATACTTCGGTCCGCCGGGCCGCCTCGTACTTGCCGAAAGCGTCATTGAGGTTTGGCTCGGCGTGCAGATAATCAGCAAGCGCGACCGCACTTTCTAGCGCCAGCTTCGTTCCCGAGCCAATCGAGAAATGCGCGCTGGCAGCAGCATCGCCCATCAGTGCGAGATTCTGATGGGACCAGCGCTCGCACAGGACACGAGGAAAATTGATCCAGGCCGAGCCTCGGATATGATTGGCGTTGGAAAGCAGCGGATGGCCGCCGAGATGCCGGGCAAAGATCTGTTCGCACACGCTGATCGATTGTTGCCGAGTCATGGCGGCGAAGCCGAATTTGTCCCAAGTCTCCTGCGCGCATTCGACGATGAAAGTCGCCGTATCGTCGTCGAACTGATAGGCATGCGCCCAGACCCAGCCATGCTCGGTCTTTTCGAAGATGAAGGTAAAGGCATCGTCGAATTTCTGCTGGGTTCCAAGCCAGACGAACTTGCATTTGCGCAGATCGATGTTGGGCTTGAAAACCTCTTCGAACTCGGTTCTGACCCGGGAATTGAGCCCGTCCGCCGCAACGACGAGGTCGTTGGCGCGCATATAGCTTACGCCGTCCGCCACCTCCGTCTCGAAAACGAGATCGACACCCAATTCGCGGGCGCGTCGCTGCAGCAACATGAGAAGTTGTTTGCGGCCGATCCCGCAAAAGCCGTGGCCGGTCGACACAGTCCTTGAGCCCTTGTAGACGACGGCAATGTCGTCCCAATAGGCGAAATGCTCGCGGATCGATTCGGCGCTGAGCGGATCGTTGGCGGTCAGATTGGCGAGGGTCTCGTCGGACAAGACCACCCCCCAGCCGAAGGTGTCGTCGGGCTTGTTGCGCTCGATCACAGTGATGGCGTGCCCGGCATCGCGCAATTTCATGCTGATGGCGAAATAGAGGCCAGCGGGTCCACCGCCGAGAACCGCAACCTTCATAGCGCGACCTCCTCTTCGATGTTTCCCGGTCGATCCTGGCAGGGCGACGCAATTATTTCAAGCATAAAATTTTATTCTTGCCACCGTCGGCATCTGACAAGTGGCGACGGCGTTTGGCGCAGACGCGGCACCCGCCCGGCGGACATTCTTACGGATCGCCGATCTGCGGGGATTGTCGCCGGACGAACAGATGAAGCTGCTTGGCCTGACGGCGCGATCCACCTTTTTTGGCTGGAAGAAGTGTCAGGGCATCGCGCTGCCGAAAGGCACGCTTGAGCGCATCTCCCACATTTTCGGCATATACACGGCACTCCAGATCCTGTTTGCGGACGAAAGGACGGCGCGGACACCTGACTGCGGCGGCCAAATGCGGCGGTGCCGTTCGGCCGCCGCCCGGCCCTCGAGCGTATGTTTTCCGGTCGCCGATCTTTTCGTGGCGCGCCAATTCCTCGACGCGCAGCGAGGCGGCTGGGCTTGACCGCGCCGATCGCGATCAATCGCGTGATCTGTCAACCCTGTTGGCGTTTCATTCCAAGCCGGTTTCCGCCAATCCAGCTGTTCGAGCGCGTCAGCGATCCAGCCGATCTCGAAGCGATCCTCGACCTTGAATCAGGCACCAATGCAAGGCCGCGCGAGGAAATCGGTGAGATCCGGATCGTTCCAATTGAGGAGCGGGTCAGCGGCCCAAGCACGAGCCTCATTGTGGCCGCCTTCACCCATCTCAATCCCGCGGGCAACCGCCTTGGGACCTTCGGCGTCTTCTACGCCGCCGACGAACTTGCCACCGCCATTGCCGAGACACTCTACTGCGCCGAGCGCTTCATGCGCGCCACCGCCAACCACCGCCAGGAACTCGACCAGCGGGTCCACCTCCTCGACCCCGAAGCCGATTTGCATGACATCCGCGGATGCCGCGATGGTCCAGTTGACGTCTATGCCGAAGACAATTACGCCGCCGGTCAAGCTTTGGCCACGACCCTGCGGGCCAGCGGCTCCAACGGCATTGCCTATTCGAGTGGGCGCCGGCGCCGGGGGTGTTTCGACTGAGGCTCCTGTCGAATTGCTGGGACGGCTCCGCCATTCGTGACATTTACGAGAATATATCCCTTGGTCGCAACCCCGCCCTAGGACTGGCAGACGATGCCAGGCTCGTTCGCTGCCGACCGAAAGTTTGCTCAAAATCCCGGCACGAAGAATGACCGAGCCGTGACGCAGGAATGCCACCTCATACCGGCTTTCGATAGAGGTCTCGACGACGCGTTGAAACTACTCGGCCGGACGAATTGTACCTGTCTGCGAAGTATCAATCCTGTCAGCTTGCAATGCCCATAGACTATTGACGGTTCAGGTGTAAATGTACGACAATAAGGTGCTTTTCGAGGACAGCTGATGCGCATTGTCGTCCTGGGGGGCGGCGTCGTCGGGGTCACCGCCGCCTATGAATTGCTCAAAGACGGGCATGAGGTCGTCCTGGTTGAACAGGACGAGGAGGTAGCCGCAGAGGCAAGTTGGGGCAATGCCGGCATGATTGCGCCAGGGCATTCTTTTGCTTGGTCATCGCCGCAGGCGCCGTGGATTCTCGCCAAGTCGTTATTCGCACGCAATCAGGCCCTTCGTTTCACGCCGTCGCTTGATCCGCGCTTGTGGGCGTGGTCGATGAAATTTCTCGCCGAATGCACCCAGCGAAAATCCGCGTTCAATACACTCCGCAAGCACCGGCTTGCCGCCTATTCGCAGTCGGTTCTGCACCAGACGCTGAATGATCTTTCGATCGACTATGATCGAATCAATCGCGGCATCCTTTATTTTTATCGCCAGCAATCGAGGCTGGAGCGAGGCATTGCTCACATGCAGATCCTCGCCGACGACGGCCAGATGATCAAAGTCCTTGACCGCGCCGGCGTCCTCGAGCTTGAACCGAGCCTGAAGTCCGTTGGCAACAAAATCGCGGGCGGCATCTATTGCCCGACTGACGAGACCGGCAATTGTGCCAAATTCACGCGCGCCCTCGCCGCGCATTGTCGCGCCAACAAAGCGGAAATCCGCACCAGCGAGACCGTTATTGACTTTGAGACGGCGGGCGACGAGATAACTGGTGTCACGACAAGCAAGGGTCATTTGAAAGCGGACGTCTATGTCATGGCGCTCGGCAATCAAAGTCCCGTTCTGGCGCGCAAGGTCGGCGTTTCGCTGCCGATCTACCCAATCAAGGGCTATTCGCTCACCATCCCAATTGGCAATCATCCGATGCCGCCGACGATTGGCTCGGTGGACGAGGAAAATCTCGTGGCAATCTCCCGGTTTGGCGACCAAGTGCGAGTGACCGCTACAGCGGAATTTGCTGGCTACGACACCAGTCACACACCCAAGGATTTTGCCTTCATGGGTCAGGTCGCCCGGGAACTCTATCCAGAAGGCGCCGACTACAGCCGCGCCCATATGTGGGCCGGTCTTCGTCCCATGACACCAACCAATCTGCCGGTGATTGGACGCAAACGTCACCGCAACCTCTATTACAATACTGGCCACGGCCATATCGGCTGGACCATGTCGCATGGCTCGGCGCGGATTGTCGCCGATCTCATCAAGGGACAAAAGCCGGCGCTTGCCGTCGACGCCATTAATGATTGATGGGTGGCCTCCGGGTTGTAACCATAGTCCCTCAACGTGCGCGACAGGAATTCACCATCGATGTCGCGCCTTCAAGACATCGACCGGGGCCGCAGCGCTGAACCGGTGCGGCAATCGTCGGGACGAAAACCTCTGGTCAGCGGAGCGGGTCGAAGTCGAAGGGGCTGTGCGATGATGATGATGGATTCGTCCCCATCATGAAGTCTCATAATCTGCGGGAGTTGATCAATAGTGACGCGGGATTCGCCAACGACAGAGGAAACTAAGACATCTCTGCCCGTCCTCAGCCTTGCCGCCCTGGGAGTGGTCTTTGGCGATATAGGCACCAGCCCGCTCTACACATTCAAGACCGTCCTCGATTTCACGGGCGGCAAGCCGGAAGCGACGACAATCCTCGGCTCTGCCTCACTCATTCTTTGGACGCTTGTCGTCATAACCAGCATCAAATATGTCGGCCTTGCCATGCGCATCGACAATGACGGCGAGGGCGGGATACTCGCACTATTGTCGCTGCTTGGCGTGAAAAAGCAGAACCGCCCCACAATTGTCGCCGCCGGCCTGTTCGGCGCCGCACTGATCTACGGCGACGGCGCCATAACCCCGGCAATCTCGGTGCTTTCGGCGCTCGAAGGTGTCGAACAATCGACTCCCAGCCTCACGCCCTACGTGCTTCCCAGCGCGGTCGCCATTCTCATTGCGCTGTTTTCACTTCAGCCGCAGGGCACGGCCCGGATCGGACGGGCATTCGGGCCGATTATGCTGATTTGGTGCGTTGCCATGGCCATGCTCGGCACTAACGGCATAGTCCAGCATCCCGGTATATTCGCCGCGATCAATCCGATTCATGGCCTCATCTTTCTTGCCTCCGGTGGTTGGCAGGGTTTTCTCATACTTGGTGGAGTCTTTCTCTGCGTGACGGGTGCTGAAGCGCTTTACGCGGACATGGGGCATTTTGGCGCCGCACCGATTCGAATGGCTTGGCATTTCGTGGTGTTGCCGAGCCTTTTTCTCAATTACCTCGGCCAAGCGGCGCTGGTGCTAGCGGGGGCGCCGACAGACGGCAATATTTTCTACCGACTCTGCCCGGCGCCATTGCTGATGCCGCTGATCGGACTTGCGACTGTGGCAACGATCATAGCCAGCCAGTCGATAATCACCGGTGCGTTTTCGATGACGCGACAGGCGATCCAACTCGGCTGGATGCCGCGGCTGTTCGTGAAGCAGACTTCCGATGAAGGTTACGGTCAGATCTATGTTGGCGCAGTGAATTGGCTCTTGATGATCGTCACGCTCGGCCTGACCATTGGCTTCGGTAAATCCGCTAACCTTGCGGCGGCCTATGGTATTGCCGTCTCGTTGACCATGCTAATGACCTCGGTGCTGCTGTTCATTGCGATGCGCGCGGTTTGGCACTGGTCGCTGTCGGCAGCCGGCCTTGTTGCCGGCGCGCTTATTTTGGTCGACGGAGCGTTTTTCGCCGCCAATATGGCCAAGGTTTTCGACGGCGGCTATGTCCCGCTTCTCCTCGCCTGTGCCATCTATGCGGTGATGTGGATTTGGCACCGTGGTGCCACCGCGGTTCACAATTGCATCCAGGAAACGTCGAAACCGCTCGAACCTCTACTGGCCGAACTGAATTCGGGCGCCTTGCCCCGCGTCCCCGGTTCGGCAGTCTTCTTCACCCGTTCCGCTCAAGGGGCACCCCCCGTGTTGATCTGGCATCTCAAGCACAACCGAGCCCTGCACGAATTCGTCCTCCTGGTCCGGCTGGGTTTCGCCCTTGTCCCTCGGGTGGCGCCGCAAGATCAGCTCAAATTGGCACAGCTCGCACCGAATTTTTGGCGGGCCGACGTGAGCTATGGTTTCATGGACATGGCCGACATTCCCAACCTCTTGGCGGAAGCGAGGCTTCTTGGCTGCGACATCAACTTCGATGACGTAACCTATTACGTCGGCCACGACACCATCGTTGCGCGCCTTGGCGACAACGGATTGCCGGTCTGGCAAAGGGCGATCTTTGCGCTGCTGTTCCGCAACGCGGCTCGATTGAGCGAATTTCTCCAGATACCCAACGATCAGCTAGTCGAAATCGGCCGGCGGATTCCCATCTGACCCGCTGTGGAAACGCGCCAGAATTCGGTCATGCCACCCGGCTCCGATCCAAAAATGCTCACCTGCCGGTCTTTCTCCTTCCCGCCGGTCAAGCTCCCGCATGATCCCTTCGGCGGCCTCCCTTCGGCACGCAAAAAACGCCGGTGGATGCTGTCTGGGCTCAAAAACGTCTGGGCGAAACATCGATGCTCCAAAAAAAGTAGCCAAGCGCCAATATTTCAGCTCTTGCCTACAGAAATCAACGCTGCAAGAATTGTTCGCTGTTCAAGCGTTCAACATAGCGGCAAGGTCCCGGGCAGAAAGACCGTCGAGCGCCGCAATCTTCGTCCATAGCGCCTCGGCCGTTGATTTGCCGAGCAGACCTTTCGCCTTGGCGCGAAGTCCCCTTTCGAGGGTGACCTCAGACTGTCGCTGAGCAAGATCGTGGGTAGCCATACGGCTATGGCTCCCATCATCCAGAATGATCGTGCTGGTCGTCTCACTCAGATTTTCATCGCCCGTTATTCGCACATATTGGGCGAGATGCTGCAAATGCGGTCTGTCACAGATCGAGTCGTCAAAGGCGGATTCCGAAGCCGTATCAATTCCGTTTAACACCATGGCAGCCAAGAATCGATAACTGAACTTTGCCTCCAGTCCGGTGCGCGGTTGCCTAATATCGCAAACTTTAAGCCATCGCGGGTTGGTCCGCACCTCCAATCCAACGATGCCGGTCGGCACAATTTCATACTTGCCCTGTACGGCGCGCAGTGCCTCGATCATAGCATGGGTGCCATGACAACAGGCGTGAAGCTTGTACTTGATGTCTTCGAAGATGAATGACTTCGGTGGCGCATTGAGCCAGGGCGCCAAACGATCAGGATTATCGGAATGGGTCTCGATGAATCCTTGCTGTCCCCCAATGCCATCGTCGCAGGAGCTGAATCCACGCCTGGCCAGAGCCGCCACTTCGACTCCATTGGCGGCGGCTATTCCAGCATTGAACGGCTTTCCCATGCTGCCAAACTGTGACTTGAGACCGGACGCTCGGGTACTCGCCAGGCTGAGTGCCGAACGTAACTGGTCGGCCGGCAACCCATAAAGTCGTCCGGCTGCGATGGTGGCCCCGAAGGTGCCCGCCGTCGCGGTCTGGTGGAAACCCCGCTCATAGTGGGCTCGTCCCAATACCATGCCGATGCGGCACGACGCCTCGGCCCCAAGCAAGAAGGCGTCACGAACGTCGCAAGCCGAGGCGCCGATTTCCTCGGCGACGGCCAGGGCGGCTGGCATTATCGCAACAGACGGATGCCCAATATGGGCAAAATGCGTATCATCGTAGTCAAGCGCATGGGAAATGGTCCCGTTTGCAAGAGCCGCCAAACGGGCCGGCACCTTGTTGCGGCTACCGACCACAGTGGCCGCGGGCCTGCCACTCTCGTCCTCGACAAAGCCGCGGATTATCTGGCTGAGCCTTTGATCAGCTCCGGCCCGCGCCACGACCAGCCAGTCATACAACGAGAATTTGGCGAGTCTGCGAACCTCGGCCGAAATCGACTTCCGATCGATCGCAGCAATATCCAGCAATTGACTCATGCTGTCATTCAATTGCATTGCAAGACCCCAAGGGCGGCCGAATAATGGGCTATCTTATTCGAGCGCCGCAGAAAGCAGCACAGCATTTCGACATGATCCCCATCTGCCAAGTCTTCGGCGAACTGGATTTTGAATCAAGCCCCTGGATGAGCAGTTGGGCGGCGATTCGGCCGGCTACCTGGTCTGCGGGTCGCCGGGGCTGTCCACCCAACCCGGCAAGCCTCGGCTTTGGCGCGTCAAGCACCGCTAGGGCGCAAGCACGTAGGTCCCGGGCGCGTCGCACAGGGCTGTGCGCGCCGATTCTCCCATGCCCGGATCGCGCGTTGCAACAGGTTCGCCAGATCGCGCGGTCAACCAAGCCACCCAATGAGGCCACCATGAACCGTGATGAGGCGACGTCTCCGCAACGAATGTGTCTGGATCAAGATAGTGCTCATCGACACTCTTTGTCCGCACGCAGAAGCTACGTCCGGCGTGGTCAAGCTCCGATATGATGCCCGCGTTATGTCCACCGGTCGTGAGAAGATAGGTTACTTCTGTGTCGGTCTGAAGATGAATTTTGTAGGTCGATCGCCACGGCGCAACATGATCCTGGGCGGTGCCAACGGCAAAGATCGGCACGCGGATATCGGTGAGCGCCACGGGTTTTCCCGCGACTATGAATCGACCCTCTGCCAGGTCATTGTCGAGAAAGAGCCGACGCAAATATTGGGTGTGCATCCGATAGGGCAGACGGGTGGCATCGGCATTCCAAGCCATTAGGTCTGACATCGGCTGCCGCTCGCCAATCATATATTCGCGCACTAGGCGCGACCAGATGAGGTCGTTCGAGCGCAACATTTGGAAGGCTCCGGCCATCTGCTGCCCGTCGAGAAATCCCTGTTCCCACATCATGTCGTCCAGGAAGGCAAGCTGACTCTCATTGATGAACAGCATAAGTTCGCCCGCTGCCGAAAAATCGGTCTGCGCCGCCAAGAGCGTGACTGACCGTAGACGCTTGTCTCCGTCGCGATCCATGGCCGCAGCACTGATCGCCAGCAATGTTCCACCCAGGCAATAGCCGACGGCATGCACCCCGTGCCTGCCGGCAGTCGCCGCGACGACGTCAAGGGCAGCCATAAGCCCGAGCGCATGATAGTCTTCCATGCTGAGATCTCGATCGGCTGGACCAGGATTTTTCCAAGAAATCATGAACACCGTGAAACCCTGCTGGGTTAAATAGCGGACCACGGAATTCTGCGGTGAAAGATCAAGAATATAATATTTCATGATCCAGGCGGGAACGATGAGAACGGGCTCTGGCCGCACCCGATCCGTGGCCGGCGCATATTGGATCAGTTCGATCAATCTGTTTCGAAAGATCACCTTGCCCGGTGTCACGGCTATGTCCCGCCCGACCACAAAATTCTCGGTGCCGACCGGCCGCTTGCCGCTGACGGCACGCTCCCAATCCTCCGCCAAGTTCCGCAGGCCGTTGACCAGGTTAAGACCGCCGGCCCGCATCGTGTGCCGCAAAATTTCCGGGTTGGTGAGAGGGAAGTTCGACGGCGAGATCATGTCAAGGATCTGCCGTGACCCGAATCTGACAATTGCCTCGTGCTGGCGCGAGAGCCCGCGGACACCTGTTGTGGCGCTATGCCACCATTGCTGGTTCAGTAGGAAATTCTGGTAGAAGAAATTGAATGGCCATTTCTGCCATTCTTCGCCCTCGAAACGCCGATCCTGCGCGAGGGGCTCGATGCAGGGCGCCGCATTGCCTCCGGCCAGGGCGAAGCGCGAGGCATAATTGGAAAATCGGAGGGACTTGCGCAGCGCCTTGTCGATCAGTTGCATGCGCTTGCCCGGTGCATAAGTCAAATGGGTGGCCCAGTCCAGATAGGCTTGAGCCAGAGCCGCCGGCGATATGCCAACCGTGAAACGCGCGACCGCAGCGTGGAGTGAACGATCGGTAATATCCGCAATGGCCGTTACCGCGTAAGAATCCCGCTCCGCTTCGCTCGTCGATTGCGCGACCGATGGCTTAGCGGTTACACCGCTGCCAATCGGGATTGGGCCGGACCCACTGGCAGAAACTCCGCGCATTGACGGGTCGGGGCCGGAAAGTCCTTGGGTTGGCATGGGCACACTCATGGCACCGTCATGCAATATCTCCGATTACGGCGCGTCCCATATCTGCGTGTTATGGCAGCCCAACACCATGATCCAGATCAAAGGCGCAAGACAAAGAACCACTGGGGAATTGCGTGCCGGCTGCGCTATGTCCGCAATTGGTGCGGCCGGCATTTGCCGAGATTGTTGATGTGCTCTGCAACCGCCCTCTTAGTTTCTGGACGTTCTGGGCAGGCATGGTACGAAGGAACGGTTGACTAGGCCGTCGGCCGTAAATGCATCTCCAGCCGGTCCATCGCAATCTCGAGATTTTCCGGGCTCTTCGCATAGCAAAGGCGGATCAGGGTCTCGGCGCCTCTGCCGAATGCCAGACCAGGGGCCAAGCCCACGTGCGCCGAGACCACAACATCCTTGCAGAAGCGCAGCGTATCGCTGACACCTTCAACCTCGAACATCGAATAGAAGGAACCATTGCTCGCGACCTCTCGCACGCGTGGCATCGTTGCAAGCCGACGTGCGACAATGTCCCGACCCCTTCGGCATCGCTCGACAAATTCGCCAACAAATCTCTCGCCTTGCGTGAGGGCTGCGACGGCTCCGTATTGCAGGAAGGCCTGACCGCCAGACGTGTTAAACTGAATCAGCTTTTCGGCGATCGGCAGAAATGTCTTTGGGTAAACGAGCCATCCGATCCGCCACCCTGTCATCGCCCAACTCTTTGAGAATGAATTGACAACGTAGAGGGCATCATCCGGCTCTGCTATTTGCAGGAATGAAAATGCGACAGGCCTGTCATAGACAATGCGATGATAGACCTCGTCGGAAACGAGCGCGATCCCCCGCGCGCGGGTCATCTCGAGCAGGGCCCCGGCTTCGACCTGGCTGATAGCCCAACCGGTCGGATTGGCGGGACTGGCCAGGTAGAGCATCTTCGTCCCCGGCCGACAGGCTTCGAAGACCGCGTCGAGATCGAGTGACCAGCCTGCATTCGAGCGCCGCAGCGGGACCTCGGTAACATCGGCACCGGCGATCGTCATCGCACGCATGATATTGGGCCAGGACGGCGTGATTGCCACTGCCTTTGAACCGGGACCGAGCATGGCCTGACACAGGATTTGCACCGCGTTCATGCCAGCCGTCGTCACTGCGATGCACTCATCATCAACGTCCTTCCCGTAATGGCGCTGCAGGTAATTTCGGATTGCCACCCGAAGTTCGGGAATACCACGATTGTGAGTGTAGAACGTATGCCCAGCCCTGAGCGCTCGGATTGCCTCGTCGCAGATGAACGCCGGCGTCGGCAAATCCGGCTCGCCCGCCCAAAGCCCGATGACATCTGGTATGGTATGGCCCATTCGCCAGACTTCGAGGATCGGCGAGTTCTCCATCGCGATGATTTCGTCGCGCACGAGATCCATGAAGCGCCTCCGACTGGTCGATCTTCGATCCGGTCCGCGGCTTGACGGATCGGCCCAGAAATATACTGTATCCAGTATGAAGATCGCCAGCCTTTCGCGCAAGAGCGGCAAAACCGCGCCCGTCGAGTCGAAGATGCGCCTTGCTCGGCCCGAGAGCTTCAGCGAGCGCATCTATGTTGACCTTCGCGATCGCCTGCAGCGCAGCGAGATCGGTCCCGATCAGCGACTCGTCGATGCTGATGTCGCCGCCGGATATGGCATTTCGCGCATGCCAGCGCGCGAAGCCCTGTTACGGCTTGCGAACGAAGGGTATTTAGTGGGAACAACACGCGGCTTCGCGATCCCGCGACTGTCGATGGACGATGTCCGTGACATCTTCGAAATTCGCAAATTGCTGGAGCCGCAAGCGGCGGCCAACGCCGCGGGTGATTTGGATGATTCGACGCGAGGAAAGTTGACCCAGGCGGTCCAGCGGGCTCGCCACGCGGTAGCGACCGACAATGTCGATGCGCTGATCCTGGCTAATATTGCCTTCCGGCAGGCCTGGTTGAGCACCTTGAAGAATGTGCGCCTGATCCAGACGATCGAACGCTTCGTCGATCATGTGCAGACGATCAGGCTCTGCACTCTGCAGGATCCGCAGACGCGCGCGGTTGTTGTTGCTGGCCTGGAGGGTCTGCATGCGGCTTTCTTGCGGGGCGATCCGGCGTCGGCACGCAAATGCATGGCTCGCTTTGTCGATTCGGCTGAACGGGCCTATTTCAAGGTCCGCCGCCGCGAACTTGCCGATGAAGCAGGTGAGACTGCGCAAGCCGGCCCAGCGCGAGCGCCGCGATGAATGTTCGGCCGCAACCGTTGAAGGGCCCGAATCCATTTAAGCTAGGCGTTTTTTCGGCCAACGCTGACGGCGGGCTCGCGATTACCGATGTTCCCGAGCGCTGGCAAGCCGGTTGGGACGACAATCTGACGACCGCCCAAATCGCCGATCGCGCCGGTTTGGAGTTTGTCCTGCCGATCGCACGCTGGCAGGGCTTTGGCGGCAAGAACCACGTGCGTGAATGGTCGTTCGAAACCTTTACTTGGGCCGCGGGCTTGGCCGCGTCGACCGAACGGATTGGCATTTTCATGACCGCTCATGTCCCAATCCTGCATCCACTTTACGCTGCTAAGGCGCTGGCAACGGTTGACCATATTAGCCATGGCCGGGCTGGATTGAATATTGTCTGCGGGTGGAATCCGTCGGAATTCGCGATGTTCGGCGTCAAATTGGGCGAACGTGGCTATGAACAGGCACGTGAATGGCTGGCAATCATAGAACAGGCCTATGGGTCAGACGCCCCATTCGACTTTGACGGCGCCTATTACAAACTCCGCGGTGTCGTGAGCCGTCCGGCAAGCGTGCAATTTCCGCGCCCCATCACGATGAATGCTGCCTTCGGCGGGCCCGGCCGCGATTTCGCGGCCCGCTATTGCGACTTCCTGTTTTCTACTTTCACCCAGATTGTCGAAGGGGGAAGGCATGTCGCCGACATTCGCGAACGCGCACGCGGATTTGGCCGCGATGTCGGTGTCTATACCGTCTGCCACGTCGTCTGTCGAGAAACCCAGGCGGAGGCAGACGCCTATTACGAGCGCTATGCCAACCGCCTCGCTGATCACGCGGCCGTTGACGCGCACATGGCGAGCAAGAAGGAATTCTCCCAGTCGCACGGATCGGAGGCCTATCTCAAATATCGGCAGCGCTTTGCCGGCGGCGCGGGAAGCTACCCCCTGATCGGAACACCAGAGCGTATCGTTGTAGATTTGCAGGCGATCGCCGGTCAGGGCTATGCCGGCGCCGCACTCACCTTTGTCAACTATTCTCATGAACTACCGTTTTTCTGTGATCGGGTGCTGCCCCTGATGATACAGACGGGATTGAGGGTTCAATAATGATGCCTCTATTCGAATCCCTTGTTCCAGAGCCGCGGCAAAAACCTCGCCGTGACCGGATGCATTCTGGGAGATCTAGGCTTGGCTGACACCCGGCGAACTTTGCGTGCTCGGCTGTCGAGCGGCGAATGCGTCGACGCGGTCTGGCTTTCGCTCGGCAGCGTCGCTCTATGCGAAATTGCCGCCCGGAGCGGGCCCGGGGTCGTTGTCATCGATATGCAACATGGCTTATGGGAGCGGGCGACACTCGAGGCGGCGATCGGGATCGCCGCCATCTATGCGCCTGTTATGGTGAGGATTGCTGATCATTCGGCCGCCGCGATCTCGCAAGCCCTCGACGCCGGCGCCGAGGGCATTCTCGCGCCGCTGATCGAAACGGTACAGCAGGCGGCAGCGGTTGGATCGGCGGCGCGCTTTCCCCCAGCGGGAAGCCGTTCGGGCGGCGGCATCCGACCTCTGCATGACTTTGCCCGCTATGTCGACGACGCCCGGCGCTCGACCGTGGTCGGCGTCATGATCGAGACGAGGGCCGGGCTTGAACAGGCTGATGCGATAGCGGCCGATCCGAGCGTCGATCTCGTGTTTATCGGCACAGGCGATCTCGCCCTGGCGCTTGGCGAGTTCCCCAAGGTCGGGCTCGCACACGCGCGCGCCTGCGCCGCCATCCTGAGGGCATGCGAGGCCCGTGGCCTGGTCTGCGGTGCCTTTACCAGCTCGATCGATGCCGCGCGGCAGTGGCGCGACAAGGGCTACCGCCTCGTCGTAACGGCAAGTGACATGGAAATGGCGCGCGCCGGATTCGCGAGCGCTACGCGCCTGTTCTGCGGAAGCTCCCCGCCCTCGGCGTCGCGTTTCCCACCCGAAACGTCGATGCCGCAATCCACAGAAGGCAATGGCGGAGGTCGACCACATGGGTGAGTCAAGTTTCGTTCCTGATCGCCAGCGTAACGATGCGTTTCCCGTCGACGAGCTGCGTGGGCAATTCCCGGCCCTTCAGAAGAACTGCGATTTCATCTTTCTCGAGAATGCCGGCGGCTCCCAGGTGCCGCAATGCGTCGTTGACGCGGTCACCCGGCATCTCGTTGATTTCAATGTTCAGCGCATGGCGAAATATCGCATTAGTGAGGGGGTCGATCGCAATCTCGCCGAAGCCAGGCAGAGCGTGGCAATTCTCGTTAACGCCTATCAGGCGGATGAAATCTCGTTCGGGCTCAATGCAACATCGTTCATCCGCCTTGTCAGCCTCGGCATTGCCAAGATGCTCGGCGATCGCAACGAGATCATTGTAACGGACATGGACCATGACGCCAATATTTCGACTTGGATGGCGCTCGAAGAATATGGTGCGAAGATTATGTGGTGGCGCATGCGTGAGGATCACCGGCTGCACGTCGACGATCTCGCCCCGCTGCTCAACACGAAGACGCGTCTTGTTGCTTGCGCGGCGGCGGCACATTCCATTGGGACGATCGTTGACGTGGCCGCGGTCGCAGCCGCGGCCAAGACCGTGGGCTCCGAAGTATTTGTCGATGCCGTCCATTTCGGGCCGCATGGCCTTATCGACGTTCAAGCCTGGAACTGCGATTACGTCGTATGCTCGGGCTACAAGAATTTTTCGCCGCATATGGGCTTTCTTTGGGGTCGCTACGACGCGCTCTGCGCCCTTCCGACTTTCCGCGAGGATTTCATCCCGGATCGACCGCCCTACAAGATCGAGGTTGGTACCTTCCCCTACGAGAACGTCGCTGGCATGAATGCGGCGGTCAAATATTTGGAATCGATCGGGACACGCATTTCCCCTGAGTTATGCGGCACTCGACGTGCCTCGATTGTCGTGGCCATGCGGGCGATCCGGGAATACGAGCTGGTTCTCTCCAGGGAGATGATCCGTGCACTCAAGCGGCAAGGCGCCAGGATTTATGGTGTCAGCGACGAGAATGAGGTGGAGAGGCGGGTACCGACCATCTGCTTTACACTTGCCGACATCACTCCGCAGGAGTTTGCGACCCGAATGGGCGAGGCGGGGGTTGGCCTGCGCGACGGCCATCTCTTCGCCCCGCGCCTCATGCAGCGGCTCGGCCTGTCCATGGAGACTGGCGCCATCCGCGTCTCGCTGGTCCACTACAACACGATTAATGAAATCTGTCGTTTCGAGCAGATTGTCGAGCAAGTGCTCATGGCTGACCCGCAAGATAGGCAGGCGTCTTGAGGTGTCAATAACCAGTTCTGTCGCGTGGGCCGGTTTGCGCGGGCCGTCGGGACAGGTTGCAGCGGAGGCGCGCAAGGCTAGGTTATATTTGGAGGGAAGGCATGAGAACCAATCGTCGCAATCTAATCGGACTTGTTGCGTCCGCTACCCTATTGACGTTGACGCCGGCGGCGCGCGCCGACAATGTCTTGAATGTTGGCGCCTATCCGACCAACCCGCCGTTCGAGACCAAACTCCCGGACGGGACCTTTGAAGGGTTTGAAGTCGACATCGTCAATGAGGCGGCCAAACGCGCGGGCATGAAAGTGAGCATTGCCGACTATGGTTTTCAGGCCCTGTTTGCGGCGATTGCGTCGAAGCGGATCGATGTCGCCATTTCAACAATTACGATTACGCCGGATCGCTTGAAATCAGTCGCCTTCACGCAGCCCTACTACGATTCCGACATGGGCATTGCCGCCAAGGAGGAGAGCCCAGTCAAGGGCTTGGCCGATCTTAAGGGCAAGGTTGTGGGTTATCTGTCTGGTTCGACAGGCGAGAAATGGGTCAAGGACAACCAGGCGGCGTCCGGGTTTGCTGATGTCAAAGGATACAAGGCCCAGCAGGATCTCTTGCTTGACCTCAATGCCGGCCGCATTGATGCAGTCGTCAGCGATATTCCCGGCATGCAGTTCGCGTTCAAGACCATGAAAGGTCTTGCCGTGAAGGAACGGATTAAGACTGGCGAGCAATATGGACTGATGATGGCCAAGGACGATCCGAACCTCGTCAAGCTGAATGATGCCATTACGGCAATGAAGGGGGATGGCAGTCTCGCAGAAATTCACAAGAAGTGGTTTGGAGCGCCGGCCGTGGCGTCGTCGTCAACTTTGACTGTTATGCCTATACCGAAGTAGGACGCGGAGAATGAGCTTGACAGGCCGTTCGGCGGCCTGATTACGCCTATTGTGGGCGCCGTTTCTAGCCGGAAAGACGCCCACAAATCTTGCCATAGACCCAGTGCAATCGCGCCAACGCGCAGGGGCGAGACGCGGATGTCCCTGATTCAGACGTTCTTTAATTTCAATGTTATGATGAATTCCCTGCCAGCTTTGCTGCGCGGGTTGGGCAATACCCTTGTTTTGAGCCTGTTCAGCATCGTACTTGGTGTCCTTCTTGGACTGATTGTGTGCCTCCTCAGGCTCTATGCGCCGCGCCTATTGCGCTGGATCGCGACGGTCTACATCGACCTCTTTCGTGCCATGCCAATGCTGGTCATTCTAATCCTTATCTATTATGCGTTGCCCTTCCTCGGAATCCGCTTTTCTTCGTGGACATCAGCCATTCTTGCTTTTTCGCTGGTCATGGGCGCCTACTCGGCCGAGGTCTTTCGCGCGGGCGTCGAGGGCGTTCCTCGCGGGCAATTCGAGGCTGCATCCGCGCTCGGCCTGCCCTTTATGGTCACGTTGCGCCGCGTTATTCTGCCGCAGGCCATTCGCGCAATTATTCCGCCGATGACGGGAAATTGCGTCTCGATGTTCAAGGATACCTCGCTCGCCTCGACCGTTGCGCTTCCCGAATTGCTGAACGAAGCAAATAATTCGCAAGCCCTTTTCGCAAACCCGTCGCCACTCATAATGGCTGCTGTCATCTATGTCATTTTCCTGTGGCCCATGGTTCGCCTTGTCAACGTCCTGGAGGAAAGGCTAAAGGCCAGCAGAACACGTTGATCGCTGTGCCAAGGACAGGTTTGCCACCGCGCTCTTCATTGGGAGACACTCTGCCGCCTCATGGTCCGGGCAGAGCATGCCCGCGCTAGCGTATCGGAAGAGTCGACTTCGTCCTTTCGCTTCAAACCTCACTGGGTAACCAACTGGCAACGCCCGTTCTACGAACATCGCCGGAATTACCGTCCTCCGGGTCAATGGAGCCCGGCCTTCTGTGTCTTGTATTGTATTGCCCGCATTGTGACGCCGCTCGATGAATGGCGTGAGCGAAGGAACGGACGATCGTTTGAATGTCACCTCCGCGCCGCTGGAGATGATCAGGCCGGCAGTTTTCCATGGTCGGTCGGGACGCCGCCGCCACCGATTGGGCCGACGCGTAAAAATCGATCCGCGGGCACATTTGCCTTTAGGTTGTGAGCTTCATGCCAGCCGGAACAGCAATTCAAATTGACGGTCTTAGAGAAATGTAAGGGCAGATGGGTCAACATTGTGCCCTGGCGCGCAGTCAGCTTCTCGGAGGGGATGCAAGTGGCATCGCGGAATCGCTCGCTGAATTGTACTCGGCGAAGATCCGTGCACTGTGATGTGGGTATCCGGTCTGCGGCCCATTTCTGGCTCGCTGAAGGTGAATATATCCTACGCGGTAGACGGTGAAGATACAGCGCCTGCTGCCACGATTTTGCACTGCGGTGCCCTCAATAGTAGCTATTCGCGCACGCAGACGCACCCCCGCGCTATTGGCAATCATGGTGCTGCCAAGTTGTTTCACTTAGGCAAGCGGGCCACCAGGACTTCCGTGGGAAATCGGAACAATGGACACGTGTCCCCGCGCCCGCCGGCTCCCATACCAATGCCCATCGATCGGATCCGGCATGGTGATCCGGCCAGCGCAATCGATCCCTCGCGCGCCATCTGGCCCAGCGGAGCTGCCTGTGGTTCCCCAATTGCTGCGAGTACCGGCAATCTTCTTTGAAGCCGGCTTTAGTTCAAGGACAACGCGCTTCGAATAAACGTCCGTTGCTGTCTCTATAGACGCATCTGTTTGGAGTAGTTGCTCGACCGACGAGTGCACCCGTAGCTCCGCCAACCAACCCGCCAACTACAGCACCGCCTGCCGAATTCGTGGCTAAGCCGCCGATGAGTGCCCCCGTTCCAGCGCCGATGACTGCGCCGCCGGCGGTCCTCTGCGATTGAGAGTTGGCGTCACATGCGGCGAGGGCCACGAGGCAAAGTACTGCTGCAAGGAAACGTTTCACTGTGACCTCCCTATCAACGGCAGCTGTATACGCCGCGGTGGAGCTAACATCGATTTGTGTCAAGAATGGTGACGATGTTCCTTGCACTTGCACCACCCATTTTGACGCTCGATTCTGCGAGAAGGGGCCGCAAGGCCCTTCCATTAGGCGGGGCTCCAAGGACAGCCTTCCGCGGCTGGCAGTCTCTAACTCCGCTGGCTGTTCCTCGGCTTCCGTGCCGCTCGCCTTGAGACGCCTCGGCTAAGTGTCGCACATTGCGTGCGGCAACCATGGTCTGGATCTAGACTGATCCTCAACACTTCGATTTTCTAAACTATTGATCGGAAAGGGCAATCCGCGCCACGATTGCGGCGTGGCGCGACATTTCGGGGATTGGCGGTTGAGAGCTCAGGCCTGGGCTGCTGGGCGGACGGTAGGCGACAGGGCGACCCCTGCGGCACATATCGCTAGGTGGCAGGGCGTGTCCACTCGAGTGGCGAGAGTTCGATGTTGGTGCGCAGCACGAAAATTCCGCCGAACTTGGTGACCTCATAGGCGTTGACCCGATCGTTGGTGAAGTGGTCATCGCCGCTCCTGGTCAGGAAGCGACGATATCCGGTGTGCCGACGAGCGACTTGTCGCCCTTCGCCAATCGCTGCTCCAAGGCGGCCATGACAGCGACGCGGTTGGTCCTTCTCTGCCTCCCGAAGATTGTGGTAGACGATTTGTCGACGTCCGGCGAGCTGCACGACCTTGGCCTCGTAGTCGACGCTCTTACGGCGCTTGGTGAGTGTCAGCGGAACGATTGACGAGGAATTGTCGGGCACCAGATCGCGGAACATCTTACCCGAGCGCTCACGCACGCCAAGGATGCAGAGGAGTCGGCACGCTTCGAGTTCGGCGTTTGTCTCCGGCTGATCATGCCGTGGTCGGCGAGCCCGTGTTTGCGCTGGCCCGGCAGATCCTCGACCGCCGCCCAGCAGCCGGTCCCCTCTCATATTTGCTCGATGACTAGCGCTGGTCCGAAGCGGCGCACTTCTGCTGTTGTCGCGCTGCCTCCTTGACAGCATCGAGCACCATCGCCTTGCCGGCAAAGCGCGCCCCAACGCAACAGGCGCTCCCATCTGATATCAAATATTACAAAGGGTTACTCCACTCGGAACTCTGTGCTACCCCAATCGGGCAAGCGAAGCTAACTTGTTCAGTATCGAGCAGCTACTTGGACACTCGACTACTCGATCGTTTTCCACGGTGCGTGGACTCCCGGAATTGCACCAAAGCGGCACATATTGTTCTGGTAAGGATGGCGCAGGGTCAATGGCGCATTTGACACCAGGACAATGGTCGCACTAGGAACTAACTGAAACCAAAGTCCGGGCATCGCGCCGAATGCCGCGACCGCCACTGGGTAGAAGGCGGTTCTCGATGGGAAAAGTCACTTCGATGGGTTTGCTGCTTTTCCTGACCTCCGCATTGACGACGGAGCTGAGGGCGGCAAGTCTCGAGTTGAACAAGCTCGAGCCGCACGAAAATGGCTGCCGAGCCTATATTGTGGTGGGCAACCCGGGAACCAGCGGGTTTCAGACCTTCAAAGTCGACCTGATCATCTTCCGAAAGGATGGCATCATCGACCGGCGTTTGGCGGTGGACCTCGGGCCGTTGCGTGCTGGCAAGTCAACCGTGCGGACCTTCGACCTCGAGTTGACGCAGTGCGATAGTATCGGCAGCGTGCTGCTGAACGACGTCATGGACTGCAAGTCGGATGGCGGCGGCACGGCGGACTGCTTATCCAACTTCTCCGTCTCGTCGCGCGCTGCGGCCGAATTCCAGAAGTAGGCTGATGGATACGTTAGCAACGGGCGTGGCCCCTCAAGACTTCACTTTCCTTGCCCTTATCCAGCATGCGGACCCTGTCGTGCAAGCGGTGATCCTGTGCCTCGTCGTTTGTTCGGTTGCATCTTGGGCGATCATAATCGCTAAAATTGGCCGCCTCGCGGTTCTTTCATCCGAAATAGGCCGGCTGGAAAAGCTGACCGGGGACCAAGGTCCTCTCGAGACCGACGGCCTTGCGGCACAGCTCCTGGCCGCCGCAAAAAGCGAGTATGCCGACGTCGAATCCGACGGCACGCGACCCGGAGAAGCACGGACACGCCTGGTTGAGGCCATGCGCGAGAAGGCGCTGGCACGTCTGAAATCGCTGGAGAAGGGTCTTCCATATTTGGCCACCGTTGGTTCGGCGGCGCCATTCGTGGGTCTGTTTGGTACCGTCTGGGGCATAATGCACAGCTTCACCTCTATCGCTCAGGCAAAAGACACCAGCCTAGCTGTTGTCGCGCCCGGCATTGCCGAAGCCCTGTTTGCCACCGCAATCGGCCTTTTTGCGGCAATTCCCGCGGTAATTGCTTACAACCATTTTGCCACTGCACTTGGTCGTGCTTCCGATCGCATCGGCAAGGCTTTGCCAGGCGTCGCGCGGGCGCTGCTTCGTGACCGCCAACCGGACGTTCGCACGCAAGCGGCGGCGCGCTAGTGGCCATGGGAGCAAAAGGAACGTACGGCAGCGGCAGCCTGGACTACCGTCCTTTGGCCGAGATCAATGTTACGCCGCTCGTCGATGTCATGCTTGTACTCCTTGTGATTTTCATGGTTACGGCGCCCTTGATGGTTGCTGGTGTTCCTGTCGATTTGCCGAAGACCAGCGCCACCCGACTTAGCCCGATTTATCGGCCCATGGTCGTCAGCCTCGCACGTGACGCGTCCCTTTCTGTCCGCGATGAACGGGTCGAGCCAGAGGCGCTGCTATCGCGTTTACGCGACATTCGCTCGGCAGAGGGTGACGGTGTCGTATATGTCAGAGCCGATCGAAGCATACCATACGGTCGAGTAATGGAGATCCTAGGCCAAGTCGGAAATGCTGGGTATAGCCGAGTATCGCTCCTGTCGCAGCCCCCCGCGGGCGAGACCCTCGAACCGCGCTGAGGAGCAACATGCGGCTCCTCGAGCCCTTGTCGATACTCGCGTCTCTAGCGTTGCATGCTGCGGCTATTGGCTTCCTCGTCGCGCTTTGGTCCAACGCAGACCGAAGGCCTGCCGAGGTCCCCTCAATAAGTACAACGATTGAAGTTCTGCCGATCCGGGAAGTCCAGCCTGCCGAGCCAGATCGAGAGTCCCTTGCCAGGCCTCCGCAGGAGGCATTGGCGGACGGGCCGAGCGCCGAGCTGCATACGCAGCCCGCGGACGTCAGCCCCGCTCGTCCGCCCGCCGAGGTTATGACCCAGGCGTCACCTGAAATTCCGCAAGCAAGGCCGGAATCTCGGGCGATCAATCAAGACACTTTGCCGGCCCCAGTTAGCCAGCCAACCGACAGCCATCCAACCTCACCGGATCTGCAAGTGGCCGCCGATCCCGATACCGTCGCGGTTGCAGGTCCCGAACAGGTTCCCATAGCCAAAAGCGAAGAGGTGACCAATGTGCCGCAGTCGATGGACACCGCCAAGACTCGGCCGCCCTCGGAACAACCTGTCGCGCCTCCTGCCGCACCAAAACCGGTAACGCCACCGGTCAAGCCGGTCGCACCAGCGACGAAACAAGAAAGTCACCGGGCACCCGAAAAAACGGCTCCAGCTCTTCCGGGTAACACCGAACTCCCCAGACGCGCGAGCGCGGCGCCGCATGACGATGGTGCAGCAATCGCCCGCTATGCCGCCGGACTGGCGGTCATCCTGCGCAGCCATACGAGCTTTCCAGGCGGTGCGCCCTCGGGCACCGCCGTGGTGCATTATTCCGTCGATCGTAACGGCCGACTGCTCGGACGCAACCTCGTCCGGAGCTCGGGATCGTCTTTGCTTGACGCGGCCGCGCTGGCGACAGTGGACCAGTCGTCGCCGTTCTTTCCGCCGTTTCCGGCGGACATAACCCGCAGTCGACTTGAAGTCACAGTCCCGCTCGCCTTTCACGCTCGATAGTCTGTGACATGAATGGCTCATCGAAACTTTTTCGTACCACCTCAGCAATGGTCGATGTTGATGGCAATCGCCTCGCCGGATAGCTTTCTCGGTAAAGAGACGAAAATCTAGGGTTGAATGGTTCAGGGTATGGGGCGTAAAGCGTTGGCACCGATCTGGCCGAGAATAGTCGGTGCGATTGTTGGATGCGTGCTGGTAAGCGCGGTCTCAGCTCAGGAGTCACGAGACGCCGCCGACGTGGTGCTTCCAGAAATTGAGATCGTTCAAACGACGCCAACTGCAGGTAGCACCCTGGCACAGGACAAAATTCCGGCCAGCGTGTCTGTTGTCGACCAGAATCAGATTGCCCGCACCTACTCGCCTGATGTGACAACGTCGCTGGAACGCTATGTCCCCAGTGTGAACATTAATCAGGCCTCCGGCAACGCCTTCCAGCCCGACCTGGAGTTCCGTGGCTTCTTGGCCTCACCCGTTTCCGGTACGCCGCAGGGCGTTGCCGTCTACCAGAATGGCGTGCGCATCAACGAAGCCTTCGGCGACACCGTCAATTGGGATTTTATTCCGACATTCGCCATCCAAGACATGGCGATGGTCACCAACAATCCCGCCTTTGGGTTGAACGCTCTCGGTGGGGCGGTCAATATCCAAATGAAAAATGGCTTCACTTACCAGGGATTTGAGGCGAATCTCCAGGGCGGTTCCTTCGGTCGGGGCATGGGCAGCTTTCAATGGGGGCTGCAGAACGGCCCGTGGGCCGCCTATGTCGCGTTCGAAGGCGTGACCGACGCGGGCTGGCGCGAGTTTTCCCGTTCGACCCTTAGGCGAGGTTATGCGGATCTCGGCTACCGCGGCGACCAAGCCGAGTTTCACTTGAGCTTCACGGGTGCCGACAACCGCTTCGGAGCGGCCGCGGCAACGCCGATCGAACTCCTGGGCCAGAATTGGGGGGCCGTCTACACAACGCCGCAAACGACCCACAACCAGCTCGCCATGGTCAACCTGAATGGTCAGATCAAGGCGACGGATACGCTCACCATCGACACAACGCTTTATTTCCGAAGCTTTCGGCAAACTCACGTTGACGGCAATACGACCGACGTCCAACCCTGCGTCAATGCTGCGTTCCTGTGTTTTGGCGACGACACGACCCCGGCCTACGACATCCGCGGCCAGCAGGTTCCAAATCTCTGGCCAGGCGCACAGCTCGGTGAAATTGACCGGTCACGAACCGCGACAAACAGTTTCGGCGGATCGCTGCAGGCCACTCAGCGCGCGAAGCTTTTCGACCACGACAACAACTTCGTTGTCGGTGCCAGCCTCGATCTCGGCAACACGCGCTTTGCTGCGGACAGCGAACTCGGCTTCATTCTACCCAACCTGGTCGTCGCCGGCACGGGCTACGAGATCAACCAGATCCAGCCGCAATTCGGTTTGGACGGGCCGATAGGTCCCGTCAGGCTCAAAACCCAGAATATTTATGGCGGCCTTTATGCCCTCGACACGTTCAACGTCACACCATCTCTGGCGGTGACGGTGGGCGGCCGCTTCAACTACGCAAATATTGAGCTCAACGACCAGTTCGGCACGGCGCTCAACGGCAGCAATACCTATACGCGATTCAATCCCATCGTCGGAGCAACTTATAAGATTGCATCCTGGGTGACAGCCTACGCTGGCTATTCCGAAGCCAACCGGGCGCCTACTCCGTTGGAGCTCGGCTGCGCGGATCCCGCGCGACCCTGCATCATTGATAGCTTTCTGGTGTCCGATCCTCCACTCAAGCAGGTTGTCGCCCGCACCTTCGAAGCAGGCCTGCGCGGCAGTTACGACCTTGCCAACGGCTGGGGACAGCTTGGCTGGAACCTGGGCGTGTTTCACACCGAGAGCAGTGACGATATTATGAACGTACCGAGCGAGGTCTCCGGGTTCGGCTATTATCGCAATGTCGGAAAAACGCTGCGTCAGGGCGTCGAGGCGGCATTGAACTGGAAAAACGATCGCTGGACGGCCTATGTCAGCTACAGCTATCTGGATGCGACGTTCCAGTCGACCAATTTGCTTTCGTCGCCGAACAATCCCTATGCGGATGCCAATGGCAACATCCTTGTGCGCCCCGGAGACAAGCTTCCCGCCACGCCGCCACATCGGGTGAAGATTGGCTTCGATTACTCGGTGACCGACCAGTGGAAGGTCGGCGCCGATGCGGTCGCTGTTGCCGGGTCTTATTTGACCGGCGATGAGTCCAACCAAAATCCCAGAACCGCCAGCTATGCGACCCTGAACCTCCATACATCCTATGATCTTTCGAAAAACATCCAGTTCTATGGACTAGTGCAGAATGTATTCAACCGTCACTATTATACATCTGGCGCCTTCTTTCAGACCGACGCGATCTCCTTTTTGCCTTTGACCAATCCCCGTACAATGAACCCGGGCGCACCCTTTGTCGTTTATGCTGGGATTAAAGCGAAGTTCTGAGCGTGCCGACCCTGGATGGTCAAAAGGCCCGCCGCCAAGGAGGGCTTGAAGATCCAACCAACTTTGCTGCAATATAGCATGCCAATGCCAACGTCGGCGAGATCGCTGCCCCGACTTTATTAAACGACTGATTCCGATCGTCGAATTGCTTGCAGTCGCCGATCGGCAATGCCCCGGCTGGGAATCAATGACCACTGGCTATATCCAGACTGACGTCATTTACGCGGCGGATAGCTGGCAAATTGCGATTGAGGCGCTTATCCCGGTCAATAAGGCAAGCGGCAAACAGGTCGGTGTCATTGCCGAACTGCATTTCTTCTTCGACGACATTTTCCCCAAGTCGCTTGGCAAGCCATTGCTTTAAGGAGGTATGTCATGGCGCGTAGATCAGCTATCAGGTTCATCACATTTCTTGTTCTTGCGACAGTTACGACCACGGCTTTTGCGCATGCTCAGCTGCAAAAGGCTGTGCCGGCGGTTGGAAGTGCACTGACGAGCCCGCCGACGGAAATCAGGCTAAAATTCAGTGAAGGTGTGGAGCCGCGCTTTTCCGGCGTCACCCTGGAGGCACAGGATGGTGGAAGTCAGCCCGTCGGACCAGTTAGTGTCGATGCGGCTGACCCCACCGTCCTCGTCGCAAGAATCGCGCAAACCCTCAAACCGGGCACCTATAAGGTAACGTGGCACGTTGTGTCCGTGGATACCCATCGGACCCAGGGTAGCTTCGTCTTCACCATTTCACCCTAAGTCGGGCTTTCCCTGACGCAACGTTTGCTCAAACTCTCATAAAAATGGAAGGAGCACAAAATGGCACGACTTCACGCATTGGGTCTGGCAACCCTAATCGCGTCAGCGGTTTTTCCTGCCATCTCTCAGGAATTCAAAAGCGGTGACATCACGATCGATAAGCCGTGGTCACGGGCAACGCCCAAAGGAGCGGACGTCGCCGCCGGCTACCTCGTCATCCACAATAACGGAGCGACGTCAGACAAGCTCGTCGGCGGTGCCGCGGACTTCGCCGGTAAGCTCGAAATACATGAGATGAGCATGGACAACGGGATCATGCGCATGCGCGAACTTAAGTCCGGGCTGGAGATTCCTGCCCATAGCGAAGTCAAGCTGGGACCAAAAGGCTATCACATCATGTTCACCAACCTAAAGCAGCCCTTGAAAAAGGGCGAGAACGTAAAGGTGACTCTGACGTTTGAGCACGCAGGATCGATTCCGGTGATGTTCGAAGTTAGTGGCGTTGGCGACGCTGGCCCAGATGGGTCAGCCAAACCAGAGGGCTCAATGAAGGGCATGAAAATGTGATTGGGTGACGGATACTGTCTTGATAAACCTTGAATTGGTGCGTCTCGCCGGCAGAGGCGATTTGGCGTGGAATTCCCAGATGCTTTCGGCTGGTTTTTGGCGACAGATAGAATTTGAATTGCGAATGGGCGCGTCTTGCTCCTCTTTGCCTGGCGTCGACGGTCGATGACCACAATGCTCATGTTCGTGCGGTTCACGCACTTTGCCTCGACAATGCTGCTCTTCGGCGCGAGTACATGTTTATGGGCGTTGGCGTCGACTGAACTCGCAAATCAACTGATCGGGCCCGTCGGACGAATTGCCTCCGCGACAATTTTATTTGTCGGGGGCACCGCCCTTCTCTGGCTTGGTCTTGAAGCCGGACTAATGGGAGGCGGATGGCACGCTGCCGTAAATCCTGACACCCTGGTGGGCGTCTTGACCGATACGGCGTTTGGGCGCGTGTGGCAATGGCGATTGTGTTTGATTATCGTTCTCATCGCAGTGGCGACATTGAGCCGCCAATGGCGCTCGGCATTTGGCGTTCCCGCGTCGGCTCTGCTTTTGGCCAGTCTTGGCCTCGTCGGGCATGCAAATATTCAGTCAGGCTTGACTGGGGCGCTGCATCGCACCAATGCGGTTATTCATATTTTCGCTGTGGGCGGCTGGCTCGGCGGTCTAGTGCCGCTCATCCTTTGCCTTAGACTCTACGGCGATCCGCGACTGCGCAAGGAAATTGTCGACACTTTGCGGCGCTTCTCGGCGTGGGGCCATTGTATCGTTGCCCTCATAGTCGTAAGCGGCGTCTTCAACACGGCACTTATGCTCGGAACGCGGCCGATAGATCTGTCGTCGTCCTATCAGCTTCTATTGGCTGCAAAGGTCGCCATAGTCGCACTCATGATTGCGATTGCTATTTTCAATCGCTATTTCCTGATACCTCGCCTCACGATTGATACCAAAGCAATGGCGTTACTTGCCAATAACACCGTCCGAGAGATCATCCTCGGTAGCGTCGCACTCGCCTTGGTGAGCATCATTGGCGTTCTTGAGCCCGTTTGAAGTCGCCTTCGAAAACCAACGAAAGGCCGCCGATTATTTATGGGACCTCCGGTGGGCGCAAACTACAGCGTGACTCCGCACCGTAACCCGATGACAGCGAGCATGAAAACCGCTCTCGACGCGATTGCGCTCTCGTGGGCTGCCGCAATAATGGTGAGATGGCGGACTGCCGGTTCAGCCCGTCGCGCTAAGGCCTCCCGTGACACACTTACCCATGAGAATATCATGGCAAACGCAAGCGCGTTAGCTGCGCAACGGGTTATCCGGCTCATTCCAACCTCCTCTCAAAGTATTCGAAAGGAGGGCGCAATAGGTGCAATGCATCGAAGCCCGTCTCAATTCTCAATTGCCGGCGTTCGCCGCGCGGATTTTTCTCTCAACCCTCCTGGTTCAACCTCCTCCACACTATTGTTAAGCGACGCTGTCGATGCCGATAATTTTTTTGAGATTGCACACGCGGACTTCTTAAATCGGTGGGCGGCCGCATAGTCGATCGGCACCTGGCGTCCTTGCCTCAAGCCTCTTCATCTGGGTTCAATCCTTGACCGTTTCCCCGTTCAATAGCCGCACCTTCATGCTCGCAAAATTCAAGAGATTGACCTCGATTACACTAGCGGCCATTTAGCTTCGTCGACCCATTCGCATTCAAGACCGCTTGAGAGCGCTTTACATACCAGTGCAGGCCCGCGGACCAATCGCTTTCAATCACAATAATGCTAGAAAATTATTGGGTACGCCTTTTCTGGTACGAGTGATGGGACTTGATGCTTTCTTGGCCAGCTTTCATCGATTTATGATGATTGGTGGAGTGCTTGTGGTGATGCGCTGCCCGGTGGAAGTCGTGAACTCCGGCCTTCTTAGAGTGCGTTTGGGCGTTAGCGATCGACGCATAGCCGCATGTTAACGGCACGCAAATTGCGATAGTTGTTGCTTTAATTTCAAACTCCATTGCCAAAGCCAAGACAGGTTACCTCAGCCTATCGCGAGGTGACTCTGGGGCGGCAACGAATCCGTTCAGCTAACTGCTCACCATCACTAACAACTATATTTGCCAAGTCTGCTCAGTTGGATATGGCGTGAACTATCAACTATCTTTGGGTCTGGTCGCATTCGCCCGACCTGGTGCGTAACCCTTAGCAAGAACGATGTCGGAGCGGAAAGGGAGAAGAGAAGATGAGTGGCACCGCAAAGGCAGCTGAACTTGAAATTGCGCAGATCGCTGCGGTCTCGATTGAAGGCACCAGTGCCATTAAACTGCGCTTGCTCGATCAGGACAGGCGAGAATGGATCATTAAGCTGCCCTTCGAAGTTCTCTATGTCTGTCTACGAAGAGTCTCTGGCGACCGTGATCTCGTATTGTGCGCAGAAACTTTGGAGGATCATGCCAAAATTACTTACCCAAAGCGGTCATGGGAGTTCTTCCGAGACTCGGCGAGCCGCGAACCGACGTTTTCTTGCCGAACCGCGGATGGCTACGGCCTCGAAATTGGCTTTAATATCGACCCACTAACAGCGACGCCGACGGTCGCCGTCACAATCGCGGCGGGTTGATCAAGATATTCAGTGCATTGCTACATTGCCGGGGCAGCAGCAATTGCAATGCGGTTCGAATCGGACCCACTGATCTGAATAACGACTGGACCGGATGCGATTTCGAAGCGGACGCTTTTTCGGGCACCCTCGCAACCCGCCTTACCAGTGAAGGCGCTTGAGGCTACACGCTGGCCATTCTGCACAACATCGATCCAGGCCTCCTCGGCGAGAGTGACTTGATAAGTGCCCGTATGGCCTGGCGCCAATATTGTCACAAGCCCTCCGAAGGACTCCGCCTTCTTCGGCGCGCGCTCGGGTGCAACAACATAGTGCACTGATTCCACCGGCTGCAGAACCAAACTGAAGGGTCCGTCCCCTGCCAGTTCTGCCCCGCTCGTGACAACAGGGAGATTGGTCGAGGAGAGCCATTCAACTTCTCGACGGACCGGCCAGCTGAACTGATCACAAGGCGATTGCGCTTCCGCTGCCCCACATGAGACGACCGTTGCCAGAAATGCTCCGACCAAGTTGCCGCGCATTAGTCAACCGCGACCATAACGTCCGATGCCTTAATTACGGCATAGGCCGTTTTGTCCCTTCTTGAGCTTCAATTCATCGACGGCCTCATTGGTGATAGAAGCGGTAATGATTGATCCGCCGATTTCGATCCGCACGTGGGCAGTGGTCTGACCCTTACGCACCTCTTCAATGGTCCCCTTCACGATATTTCGCGCGCTGAGTTTCATATCGAAGCTTCCTCTTCCCGGATGCAGTTGGATTAAGTTCTCGGCTGGGGTTTCCAGATCCGAAGATTATCGTTATATAATTGCGGTGCATAACGCAAGGGTGCCTGAATGGTGGTACACGCCTCACTGTCGTTGTCGGGAGATCACACGACAGTGGATCGCACTTGGATCCGCTTGCTGGGGGCAGTAGTTAGTAAGGCGACCTGGCCGGTCGGTCCATCCTACAAAGCCGGCGGGGACCGCGCGTTGACTTCGATGGAATACTCATTGGAATCGATCGATCTTTCGGACAACCGACCGATTACGTTGACGCGCAATCGCCAGGCGGCCGGGATTCTCAGCCTTGAACGCGATTGGGCCGATACCGAGCTCCACCGCGATCTCGCGAAGAAAAAGTCATTGGTGGTCTCGAGACCACCCAACTCCGGGAGAGCCGTGACATTGGGGCACCGTGTTTTAGCGAAATTCGACGCTCAGAACGCCATTCTCGCTAGCGACTGCTCTGGAGACGTCCGATGAATGTTTCTCGTTGGCAAGCGGTTACTTTTGCTTTTGTCCTCTTCGGCCTGGCCGTCTGCACTGTGGCCCAGGTCGCGATTGCCGGACAGGCAAGTGTCGCGGTCGCCGCCAATTTCACCGAAGCGGCCGAGGAGATTGCGGCGATCTTCGAAAAGCAGACTGGTCACCGCGCTGTTCTGAGCTTCGGTTCAAGTGGACAACTTTATACCCAGATCACTCAACATGCTCCCTTCGAGGTCTTTTTGTCGGCGGACGATGAACGTCCGATACTCGCGATCAAGGAAGGTTACGCCGTCGACAGCCGTTTCACTTATGCCATCGGCAAAATCGTTCTGTGGAGCAAGGACCCGCAGCTCGTGACTGGCGCGGATACGCTGAAACAATCGACGTTTCGCAAAATTGCCATTGCCAACCCCGCGGCAGCGCCATATGGAGTAGCGGCTATCGAGGTGATGAAGGCATTGGGCGTTTATGACTCTCTGCAAGCCAAGATCGTTCAGGGCAATAGTATTGCGCAAACCTATCAATTCGTCGACACTCGCAATGCAGAACTTGGCTTCGTGGCACTTGCGCAAGTCATTTCTCGCACCGAGGGATCGCGATGGCTGGTTCCAGAGAACCTGTACATTCCCATACGACAAGACGCAGTGTTGTTGAAAACGGGACAAGACAACGAGGCTGCACGGGCCTTCTTCTCGTTCCTCAAGGGCCCAGAAGCGACACGCATCATAGAGGCGTTCGGCTATGGCACGCCGACAGATTGAGGCCACACCATGGAGTTCTTTTGCCGAGCTCTGGCCGCCAATCCGCCTGACATTGGAACTTGCTGCCATCTCAACAATGTTGTTGCTAGTCGTTGGGACGCCAATAGCCTGGTGGCTGGCGCGCTCAGGAGCGGTTTGGAAGGAGGCGGTTGCGGCGATTGTCTCGCTTCCGCTTGTTTTACCGCCGACTGTAATTGGATTTTATCTTCTTCTTTTCCTCGGGCCCAACGGTCCAGGTGGGTGGATTGCAAGACTTCAGGGTCAACGAACTTTGGCTTTCACCTTTGAAGGTCTGGTCATCGGATCGGTTCTCTATTCGATGCCGTTTGTTGTTCAACCGATCCGAAATGCGTTCGAGGCTTTCGGCGAACGACCGTTGGAGGTTGCCTCGACCTTGCGGGCGCGGCCCTGGGATGCGTTTTGGAGTGTCGCGCTTCCGTTAGCACGACCGGGTTTCCTGACCGCGGCTGTGCTCGGCTTCGCACACACAGTGGGCGAATTTGGTGTCATCCTCATGATTGGGGGCAACATTCCCGGAAAAACCAGGGTGCTCTCGATTGCGATTTTTGACTATGTGGAGACATTGCGATGGACGCCGGCTCACATTCTTTCGGCCGGCATGCTGGTTTTTTCATTCGTCGTCATTTTCACTATGATGGTCCTCGAAAAGCGTGTTGGGCGTGTCGGCATATGAGCAGTGAAGGTTTGATTCGCGCGCGCCTTTGCGGGAACGTCGGCAAGTTCTCGCTCAATGCCACGTTCGAGACACCGGCCCAAGGCCTGACTGCTCTCTTCGGCCCCTCGGGTTGCGGCAAGACGACAGTGCTTCGTTGCGCGGCGGGGCTGCAGAATATGGCGAACGGTTTTTTTTCGGTGGGGGACGAAATTTGGCAAGACGGAAGTCATTTTCTACCTCCCTATCGGCGTCCAATTGGCTTCGTCTTCCAAGAGGCGAGCCTTTTTGCCCACATGTCCGTGCGTCGAAATCTCCTCTATGGCCAGAGGAGGGCTGTCGCGGGCGGGGCTGCGTTGGGTGTGCAATTTGAAGAGGTTGTAGCACTTCTGGGAATTGAAGCGCTGTTAGAACGCTCGCCGCTTCGCCTGTCGGGCGGTGAACGACAAAGGGTTGCGGTTGGTCGGGCGTTGCTTTCGCAACCGAAACTGCTCCTAATGGATGAGCCACTCTCGGCGCTTGACCGCTTCACCAAGGAGGACATTCTCCCCTATCTGGAACGTTTGCATGCGAGCCTGGCAATACCCGTTCTCTACGTCAGTCATGATATTGCAGAAGTCGAACGGCTCGCCGACTATATTGTCCTTCTCGACAAAGGGCAGGTCGTTGCCAGCGGCCCGCTGCACGATGTCCAGAACGACCCCGCATCGCCCCTGGCTCGGCTTCCAGATGCGGCGGTCAGCCTCTTGGGCAGCATAGTGGCGCAGGATACTGCTTATGGCCTTACGAAACTTAAGGTCCGGGGTGGAGATCTATTCGTGCCAGCAATCGATGGCTCCCCTGGCGACGTCAAACGCATTCGTATTATTGCTTCGGACGTCAGTCTTGCTAAGGGAGGCTCGAGCGACAGTACGATCCTAAACAGCTTACCCGCACGGATTATCTCAGCAGAGCGTCAGGGTCACTACCAGGTCAATGTTGTTATTGGGCTTGGCGCCGACGGAGCTGGAGAACGAGTCCTTTCGCATATCACGCGAAAATCCTGGGATAGTCTCCAACTTTCAAAGGGGAGCCAAGTCGGCGCTCAGATCAAGACTGTTGCTCTCGCCTAAGGAGACGTTACGCCGCGCGGATTGGTGGACCCGCCACATGAAGTTTCGCGACTTCATCATTGGTGAAAACACGACTCATGGTTAGGAAGCGAACGCCTTCCGGCGCCTCCAGGGAGAAGCCAGATCCACGGCCGGGTACCACATCGATGATCAGCTGGGTATGCTCCCAATACGCGAATTGCGCCGCGCCAATGTAGAAGTCACAGCCAGCAATACGGCCGAGATGTACATCCTGCTTGCCGACACGAAACTCCTTGGCCGGGTAGCACATTGGAGCGCTGCCGTCGCAGCATCCACCGGATTGATGAAACATCAGCGCGCCGTGCTTGGCGCGCAATATTTCAATCATTTTCGTGGCGGTTGGAGTGACCAATACGCGATCAACCATGGAAAAACTCCACCCCGAGAGAAAGGAAGCGCGACGGCCTACCGCCGCGCCTTACATCTCGCTCAAAAGAACCCTAGTGCCTTGGTGCTGTAGCTCACTAGCAGGTTTTTGGTTTGCTGGTAATGGTCGAGCATTTTCAAATGGTTCTCACGACCAATACCAGACTGCTTGTAGCCACCAAACGCCGCATGCGCGGGATAGAGATGATAGCAATTTGTCCAAACGCGGCCGGCTTGGATGGCACGACCGAAGCGGTAGGCGCGGTTGATGTTGCGCGTCCACACGCCGGCACCCAGTCCGTAAAGCGTGTCATTGGCGATTGCTAGGGCGTCCTCTTCGGATTTAAAGGATGTTATCGACACGATAGGTCCGAAAATTTCCTCCTGGAAGACCCGCATTTTGTTGTTGCCCTCAAAGATGGTCGGCTCGACATAATAGCCATGTTCCAGCTCGCCGCTGCGCTGGGCGCGATTGCCGCCGAGCACAACCTTGGCGCCTTCCTTCTTGCCGATATCAATATACGACAGAATTTTCTCCAGTTGATCATTTGAGGCCTGCGCGCCAATCATCGTCGCGGCGTCTAGCGGGTGACCCTGTTTGATCTTTTTGACGCGCGAAACTGCCCGCTCCATAAATTTATCGTAGATTTTCGCGTCAACGAGCGCCCGGCTCGGGCAAGTGCAGACTTCCCCCTGGTTGAGGGCGAACATGGTAAAGCCCTCTAGGCACTTGTCGAAGAATTCATCGTCGGAATCCATAACATCGGCAAAGAAGATATTTGGCGACTTTCCCCCAAGTTCCAACGTTACCGGAATTATATTCTCTGAGGCATATTGCGTAGTGAGTCGACCAGTCGTGGTCTCCCCTGTGAAGGCAACCTTGGCGACACGGTTACGCTGTGCCAGCGGTTTGCCAGCCTCAATACCAAAACCGTTTACGACATTTATCACACCTGGCGGCACGATATCGCCCAACAATTCCATCAGCGCAAGAATGCTGACCGGGCTCTGTTCGGCTGGCTTGATCACAACGCAATTGCCCGCCGCCAGGGCCGGCGCCAATTTCCAGGTTGCCATCAGCAGCGGGAAATTCCACGGAATGATTTGGGCGACAACGCCGAGCGGCTCCTGAAAATGATACGCGACCGTATCGTGATCGATCTCCGACAGACCCTGGGCTCGAATAACGCTCGCGAAATAGCGAAAATGATCAATCGCGAGCGGTAGGTCCGCGTGCGTCGTTTCGCGGATTGGCTTGCCATTGTCGAGGGTCTCGATCATCGCAATAACGGCAAGGTTTTTCTCGATCGTGTCCGCGATCTTGTTGACTATGGCTGACCGCTCTGCAACCGAAGTCTTGCCCCAAGCCACCTTTGCCTTGTGCGCGGAACTCGAGAGCCAGTTCGATATCTGCCGCGGTAGAGCGGGCCACGTGACATAGGGTCTTGCCGGTAATTGGGCTTGGATTGTCAAATTAACGGCCTTCCACCGGCGCCACCCATTTGCCGCCGATAAAATTATCGTAGCGCTTCTTGATTAGTAAGGTCTTGGACACCTGTTCGATTGCTTGATGATACATGTTGTCCACCCGTGGATTAATTGTCGAGTGTCCATTCTAGCGTCGTTACCGATATATTTGACGGAATATTACGGCAAAATTTCCCACCCCAGGTGCTTTAGCTGGTCAACAAGGTGTCATGCTATAGGCAGCTGAAAATGACCGACTTTCTATATCAAGAGGCTCTGTTATGTCGACGAGTTAGTCTGCCTCTTGACGAAGGCGGAGGCTTCGCGTGTTCTTAGCCTGTTCATTCACCTCGCTTCGGGCCCATGACAGAAATACGTCTCAGCATCCGACTCGATTTGCACGGCGGTGACCGCATTGGCCCCGGGAAGATCGCGCTCCTCGAAGCTATCAAGTCGACGGGCTCGATTTCGGCAGCGGCCCGGCAAATTGGAATGTCATATCGGCGGGCCTGGCTACTGGTCGAGCAATTAAACGTTGCTTTGCAGGAGCCCGCCGTCACGGCTGTAACTGGCGGTCGTCAGGGTGGTGGTGCCGCCCTCACGCCGTGCGGGGAAAGCGTTATAGCAATCTATCGTTCAATCGAGAAGATAGCACGATCATCGGCCCGGAAAGAGTTCAATGCAATGGGTAAATTGGCCCGAAGAAGACGGGTGATTCGGCCCTAGAGCTGGATCTTTGCGGACTGCCGCCGTTCGATTTTCCTCGCTCGGTCTGCGTTGTCTCGGAACACGCACCGATCAAGTCGCGATAAGAGTTTTGAGTCGGCTATTATTCCGTCTTTTCCGGGTCGCCCCTCTCGCCGCTTTCGGGTTCACCGCCAGGCGACTGCGACAATACGTAATCAGTAGCGACAACCACGCCATGGGTTGGCTCTTTGATCACCTCTATGGTCGTGGCTTCGAGCTGCAAATCCGCTAGGTTTTTTGATGGTTTTCTTGAAGCGGTCTTCGTGGGTCGTTTTTTCCCAGGGGGAGATTTCGTCGCGCTGCTAACCGCACGGTGACTCTTGGCCCTGACCTTTTTCGGCGTCGCTCGTTTTGCTACCGCCTTGCGAACAGTATTCGTTGTTCGCTTGGCCCTGGCCTTTTTCGGTGTTGCTCGTTTTGCTGCCGCCTTGCGAACACTATTCGTTGTTCGCTTGGCCTTTACCTTTTTCGGCGCCGCGCGCTTTGCAATCTTTTTGCTGGCAGATTTGGAGCCTGCTTTGCCACGCTTCAAGGATTTCCTGCGTGCTGGAACGCGCTTCACCGCCTTAGCCATAGCCATCCCCTGTAAACAACGATTGACATCCAGACTTGCGCAAGTTTGGCTTCTTGGCAAGACGGTGCTCAACCAGACCCGCGTTGCCAAACTTCTTCCACTTGCAATTCACATGCTTTCGTTCATATCATATTGATATTTTTATTTTTTTGGCTTACCAACCCCAATAACGTGGGCTTCCGGCGGTGGGCCCGAAGCAGCAGCTCCGACATGGTTCCGCGTTCTTGACGGCTGAAGGAGCGTCCCCATTTGCCCAGGAGCATGAAAGGGCGTTCAATGTCTATGACGCCTCTTGGGGCACAGGTGCCCACAACTTAATCCCGTCCGCCGTTAGCTCGCAAGCCATCGTATGGCGCGTTGAGCCATGACGATTCCCATAATGGGCTCAGACCGCGGCGGCGGGCGTTGCAACTTTGGGCTCGTTGACGGCGAATTCAACCAACGACTCGTTTGCGCAGCAGTGTTTCGATGTCCCCTGTCACTTCGAGACGAACTCCTCCCCTGCCTCGGAATCAGCAAATCGAAAGCATCCCGCGCCTACCAGCATCCGGGCTCCCCTCCGGCTTGGGACGGCGACGAATTCCGCGGCAACAATCATGTGGTTTGTCTACGTCGTCCTAGGCCTTGTGGCCGCTCACGTCGCCATCGCTTGCAATTGCGGATAGGCCCGGAATGACCCCACAGTTGCAGCGACTGAACTTGGGCGCGATGACGCAGTAGCGCTGTCTTCAGTAGGATTTGCCTTAGCCGAGTTCTGGGTCGTGCCGAGGAAGGTGACGCCTTGGTCGATAGAGCGCTAAGTCTCAATCCCAATCTCGCATGGGCTTGGCTTTACAGCAGCTGGGTACCTCGCTAGGAGAACCCAAGATTGCACTTGAGTGCATGTCTCAAGCCCCGCGACTACGAGCCTGTCGGATCACGACGGTGCCCCCAAACGCAAGCACGATACGCAATCCTTCGTCGCCGGTCCCCGCGATGACGCCGAGTCTCACTTTGCCAGCGGTAGAATGATCCTTCGGGGTCAAACCGATCCAGGCCGCAAATGTCGACCCGATCGGAACATCGAAGGTGCGAGTTTTCATGGCCAGCAGAGCCGCGGCGCGCCGAACCGTCTCTGGCGTTCGCCTCAAAGGGCGGCCGGATACTAGATTGACCGCAAGGTGATCGATCCGACCGTGTAAAGCTCCCAGCGGAATTCGGGCCTCAAGTTTGATCTCCGTGTCTTCCGCCTTGTTGTATGGCTTGGCCAAAGGGTCAATGCGCCGGCAATTGTGGTCAAAGGCTAAAGAATCAGCAACGCATTGACCCACAGTTTTGCTTCGGGTTGTGTGTTCCAACATCGAGTGGAGGTCCGTTCTATTTGACGAAGCCGTCTGTCAAGAGACCAGAGCCGTCCGCAAACAATCTTATCTCATTGTCACTACGCCACATGCAGTGGCAGCTTTCACCAAAGGTATCTGTTATGCGCTCGCGCTATATCGATCGGAGAAATGGACATCATCCGTGAGCTGCCGGCCAACAAAAACTTGACGAATTTGCGCAGCCGAGAGTTTTTGGAAGCCTTCCAGTTCAGTTCAGGTCGCAAATAGGGAGCCCGTCAGAAAGAGGAGTAGGCAGAGAGTAGCTCCAATCCAAATACGGCGCCATTCCAACCCCTCATTCTACGTCGGTTTTTTTTCACGACTAGGTCTTTGGCGCGACATTGGTTTTGTCGAGCGCGGCTCTTAGGCCCAAAGCGAGCTTGACGGCGTCATCGTTGGCCCAGAAATGCACAAAGAACATGCGTGGTTCGTCGCCGAGCATGTGATTGTGGATGGCCGTCACCTCGATGCCGTTCGTCCGCAGTGTGTTGATAAGTGGGTTGACTTCCTTGGCGAGGACAATGAAGTCGCCCGTGATGGCCGCTTTCCCTTCGCCGGTCGATTGGAAGTTGATGACGTGGGCCGACCCCATCGACGACGGCACAACCATCCCGCTCTCGGTCACAGTGTCGGCGCGCGGTACACCAAATTGGTAGACGCCGCCGTTCGCGCGTCCCTTGACGCCAATCGCCTCGTCGAGTTTGGCCATATCAAGATCGAGTGCGGCAGGTGCGGTGGCTGGGGCAGGTGCGACTTCCATTGGCGTCTTGCTGTGGTTAAGAGCAGCACGGATGGATTCGGCCATTTTTACCGGGTCGCCATGGCCGCCGACATGCATGTAGAATGTCGCTGGCGAGGCGCGCAGGAGATGATTGTGAACGGCCGTCACCTCGATGCTGTCTGCCAAGAGTGCGGCCATCACTGGATTGACTTCAGATTCGGTAAGAACGACGTCGCCCATGATCATGGCTTGATCTCCGATCGGCTTGAAAGCAACCCAGCCTCCGAGGGCGAACCCCGGCTTCAGGGTCACACCGTCAAGCGTCACGGTCAGATCGGTTCGGGGGAAACCGTAACGATAGATATCCCCCATTCGTGCGGGGGAACGTCCCAATATCGCATCGACTTTCTTCCAGTCGGTTTCCGATGCAATGGCCGAAGCAGCTGTCAAACCAAGAAGGGAAGCGGCAATCAAAAAGACAGGACGCATGAATTTATCTCCAGGTTGAAGGCGTCGGGAAGTGGCCGGATCGGTCACGTTCCGACGCCCAGACGAATGGCCCCAGCCAAATGGAGTGCGATGCCTGCCGCGGAGCAGGCTGCGAGTGTCTGCAGCACGCCGGCGTTGAAGCGGAAGATCGCGACAACGGCAGCAACCGACAGACCGAGTGCCCATGGATCGACGCTCGCCAAGACAGGAGCCTCGAACGAAAGCCCGTAGGCATACAGTGCGGCGACCTCGTGAAACAGGGTATGGATGGCAAACCACATGGCGAGATTGAGGATGACGCCGACTACAGCGGCAGTAATTGCCGAAAGCGCTCCAGTGAGGGCCTTGTTGTCCCGCAAGTTTTCGATGTAGGGAGCCCCGACAAAGATCCAGAGAAAGCACGGCGTAAAGGTGACCCATGTCGCCAGCAATCCGCCAAGTGAGCCAGCAACGATCGGGGGCAAGGTACTCGATTCGCGGAACGCGGCCATGAAGCCCACGAACTGCAACACCATGATCAGGGGGCCTGGGGTCGTCTCGGCCATTCCGAGGCCGTCAAGCATTTCGCCTGGCCGGAGCCAGTGGAAATTATGTACGGCCTGCTGGGCGACGTAGGCGAGCACCGCATAGGCGCCACCGAAGGTCACGACCGCCATTTGGCTAAAATAGACCGCGATCTGCGTAAAGACATTGCTGCTGCCGAGCGTCGTCAGCAAGAGTAGAACCGGTGCGAGCCAAACCGTCAGCCAGATCGCCGCAACCTGCATGGTTTGGCGGATTGCCGGTTTGGCATGATCGACTGTCCCTTCGCCTAGCAAGCTGTCGCCATCGGAGGCCCCGCCAGCGGCTCCGTGGCCGCCCAGCGCGAACTCTGGCCGCCCCATGCGCGCGCCGACAAGACCGATCATTGCGGCGGTGAGGATGATCAGCGGAAAGGGAATATTGAAAAAGAAGATAGCCACGAAGGCGGCTGCCGAAATCGACAACATGATTCGATTTTTCAGGGCGCGTTTCCCAAGTCGAACGACCGCTTGAAGAACGATCGCGAGGACGGCCGCTTTGAGCCCGAAAAACAACGCTGCGACCGTTCCGACATTGCCGAACAGCGCATAGATGTAACTCAACGCCATAATCGAAATGATCCCCGGGACGATAAAGAGCCCGCCGGCCATGATGCCGCCGAACGTGCGATGCATCAGCCAGCCAAGATAGGTCGCGAGTTGTTGCGCCTCTGGTCCGGGCAGCAGCATGCAGTAATTGAGGGCATGCAGAAATCGGCTTTCGGATATCCATTTCTGCTCTTCGACAATTATGCGGTGCATGACCGCAATCTGCCCGGCCGGTCCGCCGAAGCTCAGCATTGCCACCCGCAACCAGACTCGAAAGGCCTCACGCAGGGAAACACCATGAGATGGGGTATTCGAAATGTTCTGCGCAATCGGGAGTTCAACCACCTCACGCCCCTGGCTTTTTGGCAGGCCAATTGTGGGTTTCGTCGCTGGCATCACGGCACCAGCGGTAGAAAGCGTCATAGAGTGCGAGCCCGGCCTCAAGCTGTTCGAGATCGTCGGAATACATGCGCGATAGCCCGAGGGAAGCCGCCAATAGGCCCGGCGCTTCGGGCGCCAAATCCAGTCGCGCGGTGTCCGCGCCGCGAACAATCAGTGCCAGCTTTTTTAGCGGTTCTGTTTCAAGCCCCCATTCCTCGATCATGATGTCGAAGGTGCAGCGGTCGCCTCGGTGGCTCCAGAACACGTCCTCGATGTCGAAGGGAGCACCGCCGAAACGCTCCGCCACGGCCACAACTTCAGCCGGAGAGACAAACAAGAACATCGCTGCCGGATCGACGAAGCGCCGGATGAGCCAGGGACAGGCGATCCGGTCAATCTTTGGACGGGTGCGTGTAACCCACAGTGTGCGCCCCTTAGTGTCACGCGGGGGCAACTTGGCCGCTGGTACAACTGGCAGGCCAGATTCGACCCACGCCAGGTGGCCCCCCTCGAGTGAATCTGCAGATAGTGCACCGGCTTGGCGCAGCCAGGCCGCAACGCCCTGACTGAGCTTTTGGCCCTTGTGGCAAATAACGACCGCTGTTCGACCGGAGAACTCCGACGCCCATTGCACTACCGATTCGTAGGACCGCCGCACTGAACCGGGGACGAGGCGAGGGTCTGCTACGAAATCCTCATCGATGCGGACATCGATAAGGGCTGGGCACTTGGGGGTGCCCATCAAGCGCGCCAGCTTATCAGATGATATGGTATTGATAGACGACATGATGCGTCCTTGGTTTTATTGACCTGGACGCGATTCTTCGGCTGTCGCCTCGTGGGGAGATCGCTTCCCCATGCCCGTACTATTGCGTAGCGAGCCGTCAATTGTCAATTGAACTTTGCTGGGCGACGCGGACACAAACAGCGGGCTCGGCGAAACCGCGCCGGCAGCGGATTGGCCGAGATTTATCATCTCAGACCACGCGTGCTGCAATTTCACGTTATAAGTCTTGCCGTAGATGGCCTGAATTCCTTTCTCGCCTGGCCAGGCGGGCCGATGGCCTTGGCCTCGGCGGCGTTGTTCGGGGCCTCAACGCCATTGGCCAAGGTGCTGTTGGGTGAAGGCGTTGATGCGTGGCTGTTGGCGGGGCTCCTCTATCCGGGCTCCGGCCTCGGCCTCGGTGCCATCCATTTGGGTCGCGGCCCATTCGGGGTGCCGACCCCTGAAGCACCGCTACGACGTGGGGATCTGCCCTGGCTCAGCTTGGTGTACTCGCTGGCGGGGTGATCGGGCCAGTCCTGCTGATGGGCGGGCCTCGCGCGAACCCCGGCCTCTTCAGCGGCCCTGTTGCTGAACCTGGAAGGTCTGGCGACAATGGTCATTGCCTGGGTGGTGTTCAAAGAGAATGTCGATCGGCGCCTATAGATCGGTGCCACGGCGATTCTCGCCGGCAGTGCTTCTATCTTGCAAAGTGGTCCCGCTGGTGTGGGATTAGGCGCGCTTACCTTAGCGGGCGCCTGTATCGCTTGGGGCGTGGACAACAACCCGACCTGCAAGCTTTCGTCGGCCGATCCGGTACAGATCGCCGCAATAATGGGGCTGGCGGCGGGGACGGTCAACTTGACGCTTGCTTTGGGTCAAGGCGCGCATCTACCGGCGCTTGGCGCAGTGGCCGCTGCCGGTGTTGTAGGCTTCTTCGGTTACGGCGTCAGTCTGGTGCTGTTCGTCCAAGCGCTACGCAACTTCGGCACGGCCCGAACGGGGGCCCACATCTCTAACGCTCCTTTCCTGGGCGCAGCCCTCGCCCTCGTCCTATTCCGCGAGCCAGTTACAGCGCAGCTCATCGGCAATGGCAATGCTGATGGCCATCGGAGTCTATCTGCATCTCTCCGAAAGGCATGACCGTTAGCATGCCCATGAAGCCACGACCACGAGCATCGCCATACCCATGATGAGAATCATCAACACTTGCATGGTCCGAACGATCCGCCTGACGAACCTCGTTGCGAGAAGCTTTGTTCAGAGTCCCTTCCAGGTGCAAACGTCCAGGGCGAGCAACCGGATCGATCGGCCCCGTGCGGCTGCCTGGATTCCAACTAGGTGAGTTAAACCCAGGAGATCATAAATCCGAGCGGAAAAAATGAAAATTGCGAAACAAGCACTGCTTGGTCCGTTGCTCGCCGCTGCCTCGGTCATGACGGCTTCGGCCCATACCTACAAGTGACGACCCCCATCCCGCCAGGAGTCGCTGTGCCGGACAAAGTCGGAAGCTCCATCGGCACGCTTGAACTCCTCTGCGGCTACACCCAGGCTGGCGCGTTCGAGAAAATTTACGGCAAACTCGACAGTTCACGCGACTTGCAGGCTTACCTCATGGCCGCCGAAGTCATTGATCCCGATCAAGGTTGCCACGCTCGGAAGTAATAAGTTAGCTTAGTCTAAATTGGGAGTTTTAGCATGGGTTGTATTTGGTGGTCCTTGGCTGGCGTTGCGCTAGTAGGCGGCTTGCTGACATCGGGACTGGCGTCTGCGCAGCAGATGACAGGCACGCCGGGTTCACCCAGCGCCACCACGACGATCGACGGCAAGCAGCTCCCGCCGCCCGATCCGAAGTTTGGCGGCGTCATCAAGGATGATGCCCTGCAGTCGAAGCCCTGGTGGGCGCCGCGCATCGTGCCGCCTAAGGGAGCGCCGAACGTTCTACTCATCATTACCGACGACGCCGGCTTCGGTGTGCCAAGCACATTTGGCGGCGTGATCCCAACGCCGACGATGGACCGTATCGCAAACGAAGGCCTGCGCTACAACAGGATGTTCTCGACGGCGCTGTGCTCACCGACGCGGGCGGCGCTTATCACTGGGCGCAACCATCACTCGGTAGGCTTCGGCGTGATCTCGGAGCAGTCGACGGGTTTCCCCGGCTATAACAGCATCATCGGCAAGGACAAGGCCACGATCGGACGCATGCTGCTCGATAACGGCTATTCCACGTCCTGGTTCGGCAAGGACCACAACACCCCGGCGTTCGCGGCCAGCCAGGTCGGGCCCTTCGACCAGTGGCCGACCGGCATGGGCTTCGAATATTTCTATGGCTTCGTCGGTGGCGATGCCAATCAGTGGGAGCCCAACCTGTTCCGCAATACGACACAGATCTATCCGTTCTTGGACAAGCCGCCCGGCACCTGGAACCTCATCACCGCGATGGCGGACGACGCCATCGACCTCATGACGCGGATACACCAGACGGACCCCTCCAAGCCGATCTTCATCAAGTACGCGCCCGGCGCCACGCACGCACCGCACCACCCGACCAAGGAGTGGGTGGACAAGATCAGCGCGATGCACCTGTTTGACGACGGTTATGAGAAACTGCGCGAGCGCATCTTCGAGAACCAGAAGCGGCTCGGCGTGATCGCGAAGGATTCGAAGCTGACGCCTTGGCCCAATGAAGTCCTGAGGCCATGGGACCAGCTAACCGCGGAGGAGAAGAAGCTCTTCATCCGCCAGGTGGAGGTGTTCGCCGCCTATGCGGCGTACAATGACCACGAGATCGGCCGGGTGATCCAGGCCTTCCAGGATCTCGGAAAGCTCGATAACACGCTGATCATCTACATCAATGGCGACAACGGCACCAGTGCCGAGGGCGGGCCGATGGGTACGCCCAACGAGGTCGCGTTCTTCAATGGCATCAATGAAATGCCGGCCAGCCTGCAGATGAAGTGGTACGACGTCTGGGGTACCGAACAGACCTACAACCACATGTCGGCCGGCTGGTCGTGGGCCTTCGACACGCCGTTTGACTGGTTCAAGCAGAACGCCTCCAGGCTCGGCGGCATCAACCAGAACATGGTGGTGTCATGGCCGGCCCGCATCAAGGACAAGGGGGCCTTGCGCGAGCAGTTCGTTCATGTGATCGACGTCGTGCCCACCATCCTCGAGGCCGCCGGTATCCCCGCGCCCGAAATGGTGGATGGCATCAAGCAGGCGCCAATCGAGGGCACTAGCTTTGCCTACACCTTCGATGCGAAGAACGCTAAAATGGCGTCGCGCCACAAGGCGCAGTATTTCGAGATGATGGGTCAGTGGGCGCTCTACGACGACGGCTGGTTGCTGAGCACCAAAGTGAACCGCGCGCCCTGGCAAGCCTTCGGCGCGGCCAACCCAGACCCGCTGAACAACCAGGTGTTCCAACTGTACGACCTGCACAAAGACTTCAGCCAGGCCGACGACATCGCTGCGAAAGACCCGGCGAAGGTGGCGGAGATGCGGAAGAAGTTCGTCGCGGAAGCAAAGAAATACAAGGTCTTCCCGCTGGACGCCTCGGTGGCGGCACGTATCGTCGCGCCGCGCCCGAACATCACCGCCGGCCGCACCGAGTTCGTCTACACGCGGCCGATGACCGGTCTGCCGCAGGGTGATTCGCCGGCTCTGCTGGATGCCTCGTACGCCATCACCGCCGACATCGATGTGCCCGAAGGTGGCGCCGAGGGAATGATCCTGACCTCCGGCGGACGCTTCGCCGGCTACGGCTTCTACCTCCTCAAGGGCAAGCCGGTGTTCCTCTGGAACCTGGTCGATCTCGAACGCATCAAGTGGGAAGGCCCCGACGCGCTGGCGCCGGGCCGACACACTGTCGAGTTCGACTTCAAGTACGAAGGTCTTGGCGCTGGAACGCTCGCGTTCAACAACTTCAGCGGCCTTGGTCGGCCCGGCACGGGTACCCTCAAAGTCGACGGCAAGGAAGTCGCGACCAAGCGAATGGAGAGGACGCTGCCGATGATTTTGCAGTGGGACGAAAGCTTCGACATCGGCTCCGACACACTGACCGGCGTCAACGACGCGGACTACCTGCCGCCGTTCGCACTAACCGCGAAACTGAACAGGCTGACGATCAAAGTCGATCGCCCTCAGCTCTCCCCCGCAGACATCAAGAAGTTCGAGGCGGCGATGCAGGAGAAGGCGAAGAGCGACTAATTGACGGCCCGCGGTCAAAAGTGTGCAGATCGTGCATCGGGTGTTCGGTCTGCGCCCCGCAAGATGCCTATCAATGTGCGTCAGAGCGTAATCATAAACCTGCAGACCCGAGTTCGCCTTAGCCCTAGAAATAGGCCCGTTTCGGTTGCCGAACTCATTTGTACTAAGTCGAACCTTGCGATGTCGCCTAGTGCGTGGGCTACCCATATGCCAAAATGCTCCGTGCGATGGGTGGGCCTACCGCGGAAGCCCAAGCAAGAATTCTCCGCAACGCTGCAGTCCAATGTAGGCAAGGCAGGAGGGCAGGCATTCGGCAAACCGTCGCGTGCGCGTCCCAGTCTGGTCTAATAGGACCCAATGCCGCCAGACGGCGGCGGCAAATTTCCGCGCCTGTCTTTTCCCAGACAAGCGGCCGCTCGTTCGTTGTATGCTGGGGTGGAAAACGTATTCACCTGGGATGGCGTAGGTACCGTCCTTGTGTCGCTACCCGTATTTCCTCATCGATGATCGCGCACTGCAGGGGCACCGTTGGCACGGAGTTGGTAGGTCATTGTGTATTCAACGGTCGCCCTGCAAGTGTCCTCATTCCTGGCATTCTCCAGGCCCGTGTTAATGGCTCGGGTCTTGCCTGGCACGAGATTTTCATCCGATGGACTAAGGCCAGGCGCAAAGCCGCCAGATAACTCGTTAAGGTCAATCAGGTTGTCGGTTCTAAACATGTGCGTGGGTGGATTCAAATTGGCTGACGCGGCCACCTGGTTTCGCTGCCATGCGAAATCTGCAATCACAATTGTTTGGCCTCCTTTCGCTTTGAATTTGCGGTATTGTGGTTGTTTGTCCGGCGTGTACCAAAAGAAGTTGACCGACGTTTTGCCGACTAGGTTGCAGGTTTCCAAAAGTGTGAAACGCAATGGGGTGATCGTGACGTCGTACAAAGGCGCCAAAACCACTTCAGTCGGCACATTGAAGGAATAAACCCCGCCCCCAGGGTTAGGTTCGCTGAGAGTAATATCCAGATGAAGCTTCCGCGGCTTACCATCTCCCTCCAGATCGACACGCACGAAACGGTTGCCGAATTTGGGAGCGTAGGTTTGCTCGACCCGGTCGCTTCCCGTAGGCCAGGCCGAAAGGTACGCGATACTGATCGTTACCGGACGAGCCAGCGCGAGACCTGAGCCTACCGCGACTACACTCGTTAGACTGCTGGCTTGAACCTGTATTGCATTGGCGACCGCCGTAAGATCCGGCGTTGGACCAACGAAGGCAATTTTGTTGCCAACAGTCGGAAGGATCGTAATGCCTGGCGGATGGTGGCTAGGAGTCGTTGCTCGTATTGTTGCAGGAGGCGCTGAATGCGCATTCTCGGTAAGCAGCATTGCCACAAACGAGAGCGTAAGGACGATCGGCAGAGACTCGAACATTTGGTTCTCCCTAAGAACCGCCCCCACAATCGAATTTTACGCCCAATCTTCTTCCGGGCCACCATCTGACGCAGGCATTCTACGACTTTAAGCAAAATTCGCGTGTGAGCTGCGACATACGGGAGAAAATAACGTGCGCTAGCCCAACCTGCCGTTCACGGCCCAAAATATTTCCGGGGGCCAAAATTTACGCAGGGCCGGAATGGGCTGGGGGGCCGAGGGAGCGTTCAAAAAACGATCGGGTTCACCTTGTGCCACTAAGCGTCTCTGCCCTAGCGATTCTGAGCGAATTGCCGAGAATCCAATCTGGGGAGGCAAGCCATCTTACGTCTTCACGACCAACGGCGATACGGCGATACGGCCATTAGCGGATTCTCAAAAGCAAAATCGCAAATCGACGAATTCATGGGCAGACGGCGATCAGAAGGGAAGCCGGTAACGAGGTCAAAGGGCCAATCTCTTGGGTCATTCACGATATCCGTCGAACGGTCGCTTCGGGCTTGGCGCGGCTCGGAACAGCCCTGCCCGTCAATCGAAAAAATCTTGAACCACACGTCCGGGAGCTTCGCTGGAGTAGTCGGCGTCTACCAGCGGTACTCATTCGATGCTGAAAAGACTGCCGCCTTGGATAGTTGGGACCGGTATTAAGGCGGGCGGTTGGGCTGGACTGGGGATGATGGGAAGACACGAAAGCGCCGGCGGCGCAATTGAGCGACACGGCTCGCGCCCCTGCCTCCTGGGTTCCGGGTCCCCAGATTGGCCGGCGGCAACTGATTGATCGACGTGCGCGCCGCGGCAAGACACGCGCGCCCACTTTTTCCGGGAAAAACCGGACGCCAAGGCCGCAAGCCCACTACAAAATGTCGCAAGCAACTGCGGAATTATATTGGACAATCAATTAGTTGGTCGAGTATATGCCTTGAAGCATCTGCCCCGCGCCGATGACTATAATTTCGGCGGTTTTTCGAGCCTAAAGCGCCAGAAAAACTCGAAGAATGGGGGCAATTTACTGGGCGGTGGGACCCGTTTGCCGCCCTTAGCTGGTGCCCGTATAGCCGCCGAGCCCAATTCTGGAGCTTAGCGCTGCGGTGCCATCGCCTGGCGCGTGCGGACACAATCCACAGGCCGCCGGTGAAGACGATACCATCCGGCCCGTCATGTTCACGGAACACGCGCTCATAGGCGTCCCGGACGGCGGCGCGCAGGCTGTCTGGCGCGCCCTGCAGGCCACGCGCGGCGGGGCCAATTTGGCTGGCGAAGGCAGCTGCCTCCGCTGCGCCACCGGGGCCGGCCATGCGCATGACGGGATCATGTTTTGCGAACGTGACGTCAGTAAAACCAGCATTTTCGAGGATGCGCCGCACACGGCCTGGATCGGCAAATGCGAACTGGCCCGGATCCTCTGGGCCCGGCATCGCAGTGGGAGGCAGCAGATGCTTCACGGCTTTGTATGGCTCCAGGGTCCACGGATTCTCCGTCGCCGACCGGAAGCACGCGAATACCAAGCGGCCGGAAGGTTTCAATGCCGCGCGCAAATTGGTAAACGCCGCGACGGGATCGGCGAAGAACATGACGCCAAAGCGCGAAAAAGCGAGATCGAAATCCCTAGGCGGAAAAGCGTAGCTGGACATATCGGCCAGGACTAACATGGCCTGGTCGAATCCGGCCCCATTCGCACGCTCACGGGCGCGGCCAAGCATCGGGGCGGAAACATCAATTCCCAGCACATGTCCACCCGGCCCCACCCGGCTCGCCAGTTCCAGAACGGTCGCGCCGCAGCCACAGCCGATATCGATCACCCGTTCCCCGGCACGTGCGGCGGCGTGGCTGAGGGTCACCTGGGTGAGAGCCGCAAATAACGTGTCCAAGCGGTCTTCCAATGTGACCCAAGGCAGCGTCGCCGCGCTGTTCCAGTACTCGATCTGGCCTCGATTGGTATTGTCGTCGGTATTCGGCATGTTGCCCCGCCACTGATATTAACCGGGATCTCCAAGCTGACTGCCCAAGTCGGCCGCCACGAAGGCGGGATATCTAGCGAGACCTTGCATTAGTTGCTAGCCCCACAATCGGTGCCGCGGGATTTACCGCCTACTCGCCGCAGGACCTTGTTCGACCCGCGGACGAGAGATCTGAACACTTTTTCGTGCCGAGCCCGACGCGGCGAGCAGGTAACTTTGGTAGCGTCGCAATTTGTGTTGGAAAGCGTCTGACGAATCTCCGACGGGGTGAGGTTATCGGATCATGCAGCAAGGTCAATGATCTGATCGGAAGGCCTCTCGGCCAGGCTTTCCCAGCCATCGACCTTGCGCATGGTGATTTGTCCTGAGGCGAACAAAGCCCAGAACAACATAGCGGCGGTTTCCGCCGATGGCAGAACGGTTTGCGTCTTGATCCGTCGTTTGAACTCTTCATGCAGACGTTCGATGGCGTTGGTCGTTCGGATCGATTTCCATTGGCCTTTCGGGAAGCGGGTGAAGGTAAAGAGTTTGTCGCCGGCTTCCTCCAGACTGTCGGCCACCGCGCGGCATTTCAGCCGCCACTTGCGAATGAACGCCTTGCGTCGTTCCTCCACTTGCTTCTTCGTTTCGGCATAGATCATGTCCGTGTAGTCGGCCGAGATTTCCTCGTGCAATCGGTCGGGTGCATGGGCGAGAAGATTGCGATGCTTGTGGACGCTGCAGCGTTGAACCGGCACGTCGCTCCACAGCGCGGCCAAAGCCTTCTCGAGGCCGGACGAGCCATCGACGATCACGAGTGCGGGCGTCTGCAAGCCGCGGCCGACAAGGTCGTCGAGAAGCGCCCGCCAGGCGGCCTCGCTCTCGCCGCCCATGTTCTTGACCGCCAAAAGAACCTTTTGGCCGTCGTCGCGCACGCCCAGCGCAACGAGCAGCGAAATCGACGTCGCTTTCTTATCCAACCGCACGCGCACCACGGTGCCATCGAGGATCAGCCGGACGATCGGCTCGTCGGCAAGCGAGCGGGCATTCCAGGAATCCCAATCGCTCTTGACCTTGCGCCAGGCCCGGCTGACCGTGTCCTTGCCGACCGTCACCGCCAAACACCGACGTCAGCGCCCGCCGCACCCGGCGCGTGTTGGTTCCGGAAAGATAGGCTCCAGCGATCAACGCCTCGGCCTGTTTCGTACGCCGCTGGTAGGCCGGGATCGTCGCGTTCTTCCACTCGAGCGTCCCGCCGGCCGCGGTTTCCAGCCGGGCCCGCGGCACCCGCACCGTCACCGGCCCAAAAGTTCCCGTCAGCTGCCGCTCACGGTGGCCGTGACGGTGGCCGCGAACGACCGGCCTCCTCAGCCCGATCCGTCCCGTGCGTCCAAACGACGGTATAGCGCCGACGCGACAGCGCTCCGTCGAGTTCGGCTTCCAGGATTTCCTCAATGAAGCCACGAATACGGCTCCGCACTCCGGCCTCCAGCGGATCGAACCAATCTTCACCGAGAAAAAGCGCCGCATCGGCCGCAGTCGCCAGCTGTCTTCGTGCTATCCGTTCTCATGGCGTGATCTCCATCGGCGCGTTAACGCCGAATTCTGCTTGCTTGAACAAGCCGGAGATTACGCCACTTTCGAATTCCAACCACCCCCGCGACAGCGCCATCCGAATTGTTGAATTCTGAATGAATAGTCCAAGAGAAACTCAGGGAACACTCTGAAGGGCCCTTCGCCAAGTTTCGTTACTTGGGGACGCCTTAAGTGCTTAAAAGCCCGCCAGTGCCATTCTGTGAGTCACCTGGAACTTGTCTGCCATCGATATTGTCGGAATTTCTCAACAGGTCCTAGCTTCGACTTATTCACCGCTTGACGAGCGAGGATGCGCCAAGCGCCCAAGGTTATTAACCGTCCACACTCCGCCGACACTGGCCCCGAAACATCGCTATGTATCACATCACAGCTTATTGCCACTTTTTCCTTCTCAGAATAGCGATCATTCGTGATGTCCTGAATCGTTTTGAAGGTGTATAATATTGTACAGATTGCGCCGCGAAATATCGATAATTAAAAACAAAAAGTATGCGAATGGCGTGCCTTAATAGATAGTGGGCTTGCTCACAGATATACATGGTCACTGGGAACGGGAGTACGTCCTTCATGCGCTTAAAGGCGCAACGCTCGCCCAAAGTTGATCCGCGGAGTAAATCTTATGAGCAAAGGTCTCATTAATTGCATGATTGGGGCGCTTGGCCTTTTTCTAATGTCTCTCGGCCCGATGAACGCAACACCTTTATCGACCGGCGGCGCCGCCAGTTTAAAAACGGTCCGGACGTCACCGGTGGAGACCGGTCTACTATCACCGGCACTATTACCACCATTACCGCGGGTATCATCATCACTATTACCATCATTATTATCACCACCGTTCCTATCATCATCGACATTATTATCATCGCGCCTATCATCACCGGCACTACTATATTGTAATACGCCAAGCGCAGTATTTAATACGCCAAGCGCAGTGGAGGTTTTTTCTCCGACGAGTGGTAAACTCATCGCGAACGCGGCCGTTAGCGTGGGCGCGACACCGCCTTCGAAAGGGCAGCCGGCCGCCGCCCCGTCTGCTAATGTGTGAACATCCTAAGAAACGCTGAGGAGACGAGCCTTGTTTTTGTCCGCACAATACGCGTGGTTCGAACCCGTGCTAGTTGCAAGCATCGTGGTATTCGTTATTGATTTGGTCGGCGGCTCGATCGCTTTCGGCAACCGATTCCTCAGCGCGCTGTTGAGCGCAATCTTGTTTGCCGTCGTTTTTGGAGGCCTTGTATATTTCGGTTATGGCAGCGTGTCGATGTCAGTGACGACGACGCCAAGTGCAACTGCCCCCGCTCAAACACAAAAGTAGGTCAGTCCCACGCCCAGGCATTTCTTCCCGCATTCGCCGGATAACGCACTGATTTCTGGCTGAATGACTCCGATTCAGGTATAATTATCAGCAGTTTAACCTGAACCGTATGAGGCCATCATGGAGAACCCGGCGGGTGAATCGAATGATGGAGTTCTGCGGCTCGATTTCGACCGCCGGCGTGAAGCTTGAGTTCCATGGCTCGCGGATCACTTCCGATGCTGGGTCTGCTGGCCTACCGCGAACTCGACGATGCCCTCGGTCTCAGTTCCATGGCAGGCGATGCGCTGTCCGATGCCCGCACCGGACGGAATGGACGGCATGCGCTTGTCGGATTGCTGCGGCAGTCGGTGTTTGGACGGCTTGCCGGATACGAGGATGTCAACGACGCCGAGCGTCTGCGCCATGACCCGGCGATGCGCTGGATTGTCGGCGGCAAGGCGGCCTACGGGTCGTGCGGCATCAGCAAGCCAGATAGGCCGCTTCGAGACGCGCTGGCTGACGGCGAAGAAGAACCTCTCGGCCCTTGCCGATCTTTCCGGCCAGTGGATTGACCGGGTGCAGGCCCGTCGTCCGCTACGCGGCATCGTGCTCGACATGGATTCCAGCGTCAGCCCGACCCATGGCGAGCAGGAGATGAGCGTCTGGAACGGCCACTTCGAATGCACGTGCTATCATCCACTGTTCGTGTTCAACCAGTTCGGTGACCTCGAACGCTGTGCGCTGCGTCCCGGCAATGTTCACAGCGCCGACGGCTGGAAGGATGTTCTGGCACCGGTCGTGGCGCGTTATCGCGGCAAGGTCTCCCGCCTGCATTTCCGCGCCGACGCAGGTTTTGCCAATCCCGATGTCTACCAATACCTCGAAGCCGAGCGGATCAGCTATGCCATCCGGCTCCCGGCCAATCGTGTCCTGCAGGACCGGATCGGCTACCTGCTGACCCGTCCGGTCGGGCGGCCTCCCCACGAGGTTCGACGCTATTACGCCAGCTTTCAGCTATCAGGCAGCAAGCTGGACAATACCACGCCGCGTGGTCGCCAAGGTCGAGTGGCATCCGGGTGAACTGGTTCCGCGTGTCGGCTTCATCGTAACCAACCTGTCGGGACCCGCCGAAAATGTCGTCGCCTTCTACAATCAGCGCGGCACCTGCGAGCAGTGGATCAAGGAGGGCAAGGGCGCGATCAAATGGACCCGCCTGTCATGCCGGACGTTCGCCGCCAATGCCGTCCGTCTCCAGCTTCACGCCCTCGCCTACAATCTCGGCAACTTCCTGCGCACCCTGGCAACGCCCGAGCCGATCACCGACTGGTCGCTGACCAGCCTCAAGGAGAAGCTGATCAAGATCGGCGCCAAGGTTATCAGCCACGGCCGCTATGTCGCCTTCCAGATGGCCGAGGTCGCTATCCCGAGACACCTCTTCGCCGACATCCTGCGGCTGATCGCCAGACTGCGGCCGCCGCCCGATCCGGCGATGGCGTGAGCGGCGTCCGGTTGTATGCGTTCCAGCGAAAACCAAGGGAGAACTATGCCTTGATGAAAGCGAAATCAAATCACAGCTTTGTCAAGGCATAGAAGTTATTCGCAGAGTCCCGGTCTTGCAAACAGGGTTAATTTGCGCAAAACTTGGCCTCAACACGCCGGTCAACCGGCGTATATCGTGTTAAGGCACGTCATGACGATGACAGAAAAGGTAGCCCGCGCAATTGCTCTGTCGCAAAGACTGAGTGACTGGAAAGATTTTCTTGGTTCGGCCCGCGCAGCTGTTTTGGCGCTGAGCGCTCCCCACTATCGACACGCTCGATATGGCACTTCCCGATTGCGCATACTCGGGCTACCTCCCAGACCACTGGAGCGCGATGATCGCCTATGTAGCCAATGAATAAGTGGAAAAAGGTGCATGACTGATGAACTTTGGAGTGGCGGTTGCCAGTGTGGCGGAGTGCGCTATGTGCTGTTACAAAAACCCACCAACCCTTGCCTTTGCCATTGCAGAATGTGCCAAAAACAATTTGGAAATTTTTTCGCCGCGTTTGCTGACGTAGATACGACTTACTTCAAGCTGACCCGAGGTGAAATCACTTACTTCAAGAGTTCCGACGATGCAATGCGCGGGTTCTGTCGCGACTGCGGAACGCCCATCGCCTACAAGTTTGTCTCGCAACCAAGAATTTCGGTTTCGATTGGCTCACTTGATCGGCACTCTGAAATGAAACCAGAATTTCAGTACGGACTTGAATCACGTGAGCCGTGGTTGGTTGAGGTACTATCTCTTCCTGGTTCGATTACCGGCGAAGGTGACAATGGAGTAGGCGATACGCCCGAAAGGTTCGCCAGATCGAAGCCGCGCTCTCGAAGATAACGGTGCAGGGCGACCGAGATCGGGCCGACATGCAGGCGCGCGTGGGGCGCTGAACAACGTCGCTGCACCTGGAGATCACTACGACTCAAAGTTAATGTTGCTATAGGATCGGGATCGATCGGGCAGGCAATCGCGCGGCGGGTAGGCGCGGGCAAGCACGTCCTGCTGGCCGATCAACGACAGGAAAATGCGGATACCGTGGCGAAGACATTGAGTGAGGCGGGTTTCGAGGCAACGGCCGCGACCGTCGACGTGTCATCCCGTGCCTCGGTCCGAGCCCTTGTCGCTAAAGCCACGTCGATCGGCCAGGTTCACGGCGTCATTCATGCTGCTGGCGTTTCGCCGTCCCAGGCCTCCCCGGAAACCATCCTGAAGGTCGATCTCTACGGCGCAGCGCTAGTACTTGAGCTGTTCGGCAACGTCATAGGCGAAGGCGGCTCCGGCGTCGTGATCGCGTCGCAGTCAGGCCATCGTCTGCCGCCACTCTCGATCGCTCAGAACAAGGCCCTGGCCGCCACGCCGGTTGAGGACTTGTTCAAGCTACCGATGCTTCAGCTCGATCAGGTCAAGGACAGCCTTCACGCCTACCAACTCGCCAAGCGCGGCAATTCCATGCGCGTGATGTTTGAGGCTGTCCGTTGGGGCAAGCGCGGCGCGCGCATCAATACTATCAGCCCCGGGATCATTATGACGCCCCTGGCCAAGGATGAACTGACGGGGCCGCGCGGCGCCGGTTACCGGAAGATGATCGAAGGCTGTCCGGCAAAGCGCGCCGGCACGCCGGACGAGGTTGCAACGGTCGCGGCGCTTCTAATGGGGCCGGACGGTGGGTTCATCACTGGCAGCGACTTCCTCATGGATGGCGGGGTCACGGCTGCGTATTGGTACGGCGAACTCGCCCCGAAGTGACCGGCTCGCCACTCCAAATCATTTTGTTGCAAATGTGAGTGCGTGTCTCTTAATGGCACTAAGCGGCGAGAAGGTGGGAGCGGCTCTTCAGGAAGGTCAGCCCGTTCGAGCCGGGGTGGTTGTAGGTTGTACCAACTAAGATATTGACAATGTTGTGTTTTTTCCAGTTGGTTGTTTTTATCGCGCAATAATTATTGCCGGAAATAGTCGCCCAATAGACACGCGCCGGAGCTCCGCGGTCGATTTAGATCGCGATTTGCGGGGCAACCATCGCGAATACTCGAATACCCCTCGCCCCGTCCAAGGAACCGCACCACGGGCTGAAATCCTCTGCGGAGACCGCGCTCGTCGGCCCCCCTGGGCGGTTTAGGTTAGCAATCGGCTAGACGTATGGGAAAAAATTGGCAGCCGCTGCCCGCTTGTCTTGACGTCACACCGGTCAACCCCGCGCGCGCAATCGACATCGATGCTGCCGTCGTCACCGCAGTCCAGCCGAGCCACCTCGGCTACATCACTAAGACCCGCTCAGGTCATTCGCGAGCAGCACATGCAGAATGAAAACAGGCAAAAGGTCGCCTAACCACACCCGGGTGCAGACTGAGGCGCGACAGCCCGACCGGGTTCTGATACCCTTCGGCGTCGATCACACACTCAGCAGACAAGGCAAGCGACTCCAAGGTTTCTAGCGCAAGCGAAGTAGAGGAAGTGGAGCCGCGCATGCCGTCAATTGAGGATTGGCTGAACGGTCTCGGTCTAGAGCAAATACTCCAAGGTCTTTGCCGAGAACGACGTCGACCTTCGCGCCCTACCTCACCTGAACGACGCCGACTTGCAGGAACTCGGCGTCTCGCTCGGTCACCGCAAGGTCATGCTTGCGGCCATCGCCGAGTTGCGCCACGCCGAGACTGCGAGAAACCGAGCTCGAGACGAAGCCGGAGCGGCTGAGTGCGATCGGCGATCAGGCAGCCAGAACCGGGCGCAGGCCAAGCCGCTCGGCGAGCCCGGTCCGGACCTCAGGCTGCTCAGCGTTCTCTTCTGCGACATGGTCGAATCCACGGGTTTGTCGGCTCGGTTCAACGCGGAGGAGATGCACGACCTCATCAGCGCCTACCAGGAAACTGTCGCAAGCGCGGTCAAGCGGTACGGCGGCTACGTCGCGAAGTTTCTTGGCGACGGTGTGCTCGCCTATTTCGGATGGCCAATGGCCTATGAAGATCACGCCGAGCGCGCGATCCGCGCCGGTCTCGCGGCCATTGCAGGGGTCGGGAGCCTCAAGACGCCCGCTGGCGCGCCGCTTCAATCGCGCGTCGGCATCGCGAGTGGCCGCGTGGTCGTCGGCGATCTTGCCGGAGGCGAGCGTGCTCGACCGCGGTCAGGTGGCGGGCGAGACGCCAAATCTCGCGGCGCGCCTCCAGGGCGTCGCCGACCCGGGTCAGATCCTAATTGCAGACAGCACCCGCCGCCTGGCCGGACACGCTTTCGAATTCGAAGCTCTTGGCGCCCGCGAGCTCAAGGGCTTCCCTTATCGCGTGCCCTTGTTCCGCGTCGCGAGCGAACGCGACGTCGAAAGCCGCTTTGACGCGACGCGCGGCAGGTCGCTCTCCCAATTCGTGGGACGCAACAGCGAAATCGGCATCCTCCTCGACCGGTGGGAACTCGCCAAAGAGCGGCCAGGGCCAGGCGGTTTTCGTGAGCGGCGAGGCGGGAATAGGAAAGTCCCGTCTGCTGGAAGCGCTGATTGAGCGGATGCAGGATGAGCCGCACGAGCCGATTCGTCTGCAATGTTCGCCCTATCACGCGACGTCCGCGCTTTATCCGGTCATCCAGCGGCTGAGCCGTTCGGTTGGCCTTGCTGCGGATGACGATGCGGCGACTCGTGCGCGAAAAGCTAGACCGACTGCTCGCGAAATATGGGGAATCGCCGGGCCGATGTCGCGACCGGTCTATGACGAGCTCCTGTCGCTCGATCTGGGCGACCGCTCCAAACCGGCCGATCTTTCCGCTCCTGCAGCGCAAGGAACTGACGCTGCGGACGCTCGCAAATCGCGTCTTCCTCGCCGCGAAGCGGGCCCCGGTGCTGCTCGTGGTCGAGGACGCGCATTGGATCGACCCTTCGACCAACGAGCTGTTGCGGGACATCGTTTTGCGGATCCACGGAGCGCCCATCTACGTGCTGGTGACCCATCGGCCCGACTGGTCGCCGGACTGGGCGCATGGGCTCTCGCACGTGACCACCGTGGCGGTCGGCCGCCTGACCAACCAGCAGATGCGCCTGTTCATCCAGTCTACGCTCGGCACGGTTTCTGATCGGCTCGTCGACCGGATCGCCGAACGGACGGACGGCGTGCCCCTATTCGTCGAGGAGCTGACCCGTTCGATCCTCGAGAGCGGGACCGACGCGAACGAAAACGTCGAGATTCCCGACAGCTTGCAGGGCTCGCTGATGGCCCGGCTCGACCGCTTGTCGGCGCCGTCAAAAGAGGTCGCGCAGATCGCCTCCGTTATCGGCCGGGAATTCGACCGCAGTCTCCTGGCCCAGGTCGCCGCGCTCGCGGCGCCCGATGCTCGACGACGCGCTGCGCCAACTTCTGGCGGCCCAGCTCGTGGTGATGGGCGGGACGTCGCAACAATCCCTGCTCTTCCGCCATGCCTTGATCCAGGACGCCGCCTACCAATCCCTGCTGACCCGCAAGCGCGTCCACTATCACCACGCGATCGCCGAAGCGATCGTCGAATCGCATCCGGATATTGTCGCCACCCAGCCGGAACTGATCGCGCGCCACTATACCGAGGGCCGGCGCGACGATCTGGCGTTGCCCTATTGGAAGAAGGCGGGAGAAAGGGCGCTGGAACGTTCGGCCAATTACGAGGCGACCGATCACTTCTCGAATGCGCTCGCCCTCGCCGAGAGGCTTCCGGACGGGCCGGAGCGGAACATCGAAACGCTTGCCGCACGGCTTCGGCTTGCCGAAGCCCTCACTGAAGTGGGGCGGTTCAAAGCCGCCACGACGCACTACCTTGTGGCCGCCGAGCAAGCGCGCCAGGCGAACGACACCGATAGCTTCGTGCGCGTCGCGCTCGGTTACGACATCGCGCAGTTCCTTCTCGGCATGCCGCTCGACCAGTCCGTCGCGCTCCTCACCGAGGCGGAGGCGAAGATCGCGAGTGACGACGACAAACAACGCTGCCTGATTCTGTCTCGGCTTGCGCGCGCACATCTGCTTCTCGGCGATGCCGAGAGGAGCGAGAGTTTCGACAGGCGGGCGACCGAGCTGGCGCGACGCCTCGGTGATCGTCGCTCGCTGTTCAACCTTTTCGTCAATCGCTTCCTGATCCCGAGGCAGGTTGCATCGCCGAGCGACGCGCAAACCCGGCTCTCGGAAGTGAGCGAGCTGGTCGAGCTTTCGCAAAGCGTCAACGACGACGAGATGAAGGGGCGGGCGTTGTCCCTTGATGCCTATGTGTCGGCGGAGCTTGGCGATCGCGCCCGCCTCGACCAATCGCTTGCCGCGACTCAGTGAACTGGGCGAGGTCCGCCAGCGTCTCAATCTGCAGTGGGTTTCGCGCCACGGCGCGGCAATGCTGGCGATCCTCGACGGGAATTTCGCGGCTGCCGAAGACTTTGCGAAGGAGGGCCTGAAGCTCGGGCGCTTGACTCTCGGCGAGCAGGTCGAAGGCGTCTACGGCATCCAGATGTTTTCGATCCGCCGCGAGCAGGGACGGCTCGCCGAGGTGGCGCCGGTCGTCAAGCGTCTCATTGACGAGAAACCGGACGAGAAAGCCTGGCTGCCGGGCTTTGCGCTGATCGCCGCCGATCTCGGCTTCGAGGAGCCCGCGCGGCGGCGTTTGCGCGAGTTGGCCGAGACCGGCTTCGAGATGCCGTTCGACGCCAAGCGCAGCGCTTCGCTTTCCTACGTCGCCGAGGTCGCCGTCCTGCTCGGCGACAGCGATGCCGCCGCGCCGCCTCTACGAATTGATGTTGGCGTACCGGCACATGACGATCACCGCCGGAATCGTCACAGTGTGCTACGGCGCCGCTAGCCGCTACCTCGGCATGCTGGCCGCGACGCTCGGCGAGTTCGACAAGGCGGAAGCGCATTTTGAGCATGCGCTGGAGATGAACGAACGCATGCGGGCGCGTCCGTGGCTTGCCCACACCAAGGCGGAGTATGCGCTGCTGCTCAGGCGCCGCGGCGCGAAGGGGCGATAGTGAACGCGCGGAAGCGTCTGGCAAATGAGGCGTGGGAAATCGCCGCCGAACTTGATATGGTGCTGTTGAAACGACGGCTCCAGCCCAGGATTCAGTGAGCTGAATCAAGCAGTAAGTAGCAACTTCTTGGAAGGAGACAACCGAATGCCGCGTTATCTCATCGAACGGACCTTTGCAGAGGAAGTCGGTTTGACAAAGGATGCGGTCGAAGGGCATCAACCAGATCAACGACGAGGAGGGCGTTACCTGGATAGTTTCCTTCCTCAGCGCCGACAAGAGGAAGACCTATTGCCTCTATGAAGCGCCGAATCCGGAGGCGATCCGCTCTGCGGCGCGCCGCAACAACATACCAGCCGACGTCATCATCGAGATTGGCGGAGAACTTAGCCCCACCATGTTCGGCTAGAGCCACGCCGCGCCGAGTAGCTGGCCCTCGGCGGCGGGCGACGAAGCCAGGCTTCTCCCTTGCGAAAGGGCTGATGCCGAGCCAGGTCTGGATCCGGCCAGCAAGCTGCCGATCTCCAGTGAGCGTCAGCTTTCTTGTTGCGGTGGAATCGCGCACATTGGTGATGCGCATCCAGATCGCCGTCATTGTCCGAAGGTCGGTGGTGGCATTGAAGTCGACGTCGAAGCCCGGATAGACGGATCGATTACCGCCCCTCCTGGATTACCACCGAGCCCAAAAGTCCGGTTCGGTCCGACTGAATTGACCCATGACCACTCCGCCATCACGGGTCAAATCGGTCCTGCGGGGTCGATGAATTAAAACACGGTGTCAAAAATCAACAGATCCAGGGGGACTGCTTGTCGTTCAGGGGGCGAGAGGAGTTTGTCATCGGGGCAACGATGCGGAGGCTGGCACTGCGAGGATTACACGGCTCACGCTGGCCTTACCTATTGACCGCATTAGTTGAGGTCTGCTCAGTTGGCGCTCACCTGCTCGTCTGGAGCGCGCTCAGCTGATCGGAATCATACCGGCGGCGCAGATCACCGATGGCTTTGGGGTCGGGTGGGGTGCCGACGGATGCGAGCTTCGCCAGCTCTTCAAAGTAGTGGTCGTGACCAGGCGGCGAGACGGTCATGATAACCCGTGCGGGCTTGTCCGCGACGTTGGCGATGTTGTGCGGCACGCCCGGCGGGATGAGCACGAACGTGCCGGGTGCGCCCGCACGGTTTCCTCGCCAACGTGCCACTCGCACTCGCCGTCGAGGACGTAGAATGTCTCTTCCTGCACACGCGGTGAACGTGGCGGCCGGTCGAGAACCGCGGCGGGATCGTCCAGTCGAACATGCTCGTATGCTTGGTGTCCTTTCCGGTCACCAGAAAAGCCATCGGTTGGCCGGCGAGCCTGACGCCGGTGTTGTCGTGTGGCTGGCGGATCACTGCTGCTGGGGCCATGGCAAATCTCGCTATCTGGCAGCTCGGGAAGTGAAGCCGCAGCGATGTTGACCCAGATTGGCTCGACTTGTCGTGAAACTCCTGCGAAATTGCTGCGAAGTCATTCCGAAGCGAGATTTTTCGCGCGATGCCCGCCGACTACGAGTTCGGCCCGTTTCGCCTCGATGCCAAGCTCGGGATTCTGTTGCGCGGGACCGAGCCGATCGGGATTGGTCAGCGCGCGGTTGCCTTGCTGCGGCTACTCGTCGAGCGGGCCGGCGAGCCAGTCGCCAAGGAGGATTTGATCGCGGCGGCGTGGCCCGGGCTCGCGATCGAGGACAGCAACCTCACCGCAAGACGGCCTGGCAGGCGCCCGCGGCTATCTCTACATAGGCGCCGCCTGTCGCAACCCCAAAATCTGAGATCATCCCCGGTGATCCCGAACCGCCCGCTCGCGCTGCCGTCCAAGCCATCCGTCGTGGTGCTGCCGTTCGCCAACCTCGGAGACGATCCCGAGCAGTCGTATTTCACCGACGGCATGGTCGACGACATCATCACGGGCCTCTCGCGCATCAAGTGGCTGTTCGTGATCGGACGTGGCACGACGTTCGCCTACAGGCGGCGGATGATCCAGCCGAGGGAGGTAGGCTTCGAACTCGGCGTGCGCTACCTGCTTGAGGGCAGAGTGCGGAAATCCGGTGATCGCGTGCGCATCAATTGCCAACTCGTCGATGCGGCGAGCGGCGTCCAGGTCTGGGCCGAGCGTTACGACCGGCAGCTTGACGACCTGTTCGCGCTGCAGGACGAGATCGCCGCAGCCGTAGTCGGAGCGATGGATGAGGCGCGCCGAGATCGAGCGCGTTCGACGCAAGCGGCCCGATAGCCTCGATGCCTATGAGCTTGTGCTAAAGGCCCAGCCTGACGTCGATTCCGGCATGCCGGCACAGGTTACGCGCGCGCTCGAGTATCTGGAGCGGTCGCTGGCGCTGCTGCCAACGTATGTCACCGCAAATTGGAATTCATCAGGCGAGAAATGGGTGGTACCGGACGGCTTCTCTGTCGGATGTCTGATTAAAGTCGGCAAGCTTCCTATCAAGGTTCAACTGGGTTTTTACGACAACGTCATCGCCCCAAAATATGGGTCGCGATGGCAGTCACGCTTCCAAGTTTACTTCCTCCTTTGAAACCATGCGTTGATTTAGCCAATCAAGCAGCTGCGCCCGTGCGGTCAACATCATCGTGGATTGCTACGTAGCCGCATCTTGTTTGCACCAATTCTGCCGTTGTTTCGTGGATGCCAGATAGAGCGCGCCTCCAGGGCAGTTTCGAAATTTTTTGTAAATTTCGTTTGAGATCGATTTGGACCGTGGGGGACCAGTTTGTCGCTGATGCAACGCGGCAGCCGCGGCAGCAGTTGGTGGCCAACCCAAGGGCCAAGGTTCCCCCCGAGGACCAAAGCTGGGTCAAACTTCAGCATTTTATACAAGAACAAGGGGCTCAATGTGGCCGACGCCTACGGAGGACCATGTCGTCGGGACTTTCCCGTGCATTTGCCGACGCGTGGCTTTTGGCCGGTGTACAGGTTTTGCACGCCTAAGACCCTCTCGTCACCTCGTAACGGCGCCTTCGCACCGTTCGTGCGACCTACTCCTCAAAGCGACTCGTGGCGTCACGATCGCGGTCGTATCGTCTCGTGAGCGGAAACGGCGGCAACCAGGACTCGCGACGGACGATCCAGCTTTCGTAGGTTGGCATCAGTTGGTCAGGGGCATCCAGGGATCCCAGGTTCACTTCGATTTCGTCTGCGCTGCGTGCGAAAATGGACGAGCCGCAGCGGGGACAGAAAAACCGCCCGGCGTAGTCGCGTGTTTCGCCATCGATCGTCACCGCATCCTGAGGGAACACCGCGGAAGCGTGAAAAAGGGCCCCATGATGCTTGCGGCAGTCGAGACAGTGACAAAGGCCGACCCGGTATGGGAGTCCCGACGCCACAATTCGGACGTTGCCGCACAGGCAACCGCCGGTGAATCGGTCCATGCTGCGTCTCCTCTAAAATCAAGCGGTCGGAATGGTTACAACGAACAGCACTGTCATTGCAATTGCCCGCTGCGGGCGGGGACGCGTCGTTCTTCGGTAGCGGGCGATAGTGATCATCGCTTCCAGGCGAACAGCTCAAATGGCACTCCAGCAACATCGGAGCGTTTGGGTGTTTCGCGTAGCAGGCCCGCATTCCTGAAAATTTACGGGCATTTGCGGGCAACCTCGACCGATCAACCGATCAAAAGCCTAAGTGATGCGGCCTTCCTCAAAAGAATAAACCGAGATATCGCGTCGCGCTCGATAGATTCCGGTAGGCCATGTATCGCGGTTGTCTAGCCGACTTAACGCGCATAAAGGTGTAGACCACCCCCTGGCCCATCGCCACCATGAAAGATCGAATCAACACAGTAAGGCGACTAGAGTGCAAGCGGAGGAGAAAAATGCTCGTCGCAGCCTTCGCCAGAATCAAAAAGACTAACGACTGGACAAAGTCTCTGCTATCGTAGCGCTGTGCCATATTTGCAGTTGCGGCTCCAGTCATCATCGGCCACGGCCACCACCACCGCCTCGGTCGCCATAGCCGCTACAGCCATAACTGCGGCCACCATGACCGCCACTGCCATAACGCCGTCGGTAGCCACCATGGCGGTAATGAATGCATAGTGATAGCCGGAACCACAGCCATAGCTCTACCAATAGGAGTAGTAAACAACTGGCGTGGGCGTATATGGAACGCAGGCCGACGTAGCTTTAAATTATATCCTATTCACAATCCGCGCACTTGGCATAGATCAAAGCCGGCTCCTAGCGTTGTTGCTAGTATATTTAACGTAATTTTTTCAGTTCGAGGCATAGCGATTGCGACCGAACATAGCGCCGCTGACAGAAAGATCGCTCGTGTCGGTGTCGGCAACCCCGATAGCGACTTAGCCGTTCCCGATACAGTTCAGACGTTCAACGTCGTCAATTGCGCTATCGAGCAACAGCAGGAAGAGCGATTATGATGCCTCCAAAGACCGGCATGCCCCGCCACTTGCTCTGCTTCCTCACTGCCGTAACAGTCACCATCGTGATCATTACGTCTCGGCACGCCGAAGCGCAGCAGCAGAACCAGTTCCTGATGGACCCAGCCATAGCGGCGAGCCTCCTCATTAACCCCATGAGCTCGCCGGAGCTCCGGGCACTGGCCGCTCGCAGGTTGTTTCCCGAACTCCGATGCCCGCCGCTCTCAGATGCAAATACATCGCCGCCCGCTGACGCTAACTTGCCGCCGGAAATGCTTGGCGTGATCCTTAGTTCCCGATCGCAGTGCCGGTAAATGTCTCCAGCGCCGGCGTCGCGGCCCGGTAGTCGCTGCATTTGGTGATTTGGTGCATCGTAGCCAGGCGCACGTCTGGCACGGCCAGATCGTCCGGCGTGAGGGGCTTTTCCGCCGCTCAAGAGCAAGCACCAAAGGATAACAATCGACTTCTTCACGGAGCCCCTACCAGCAACCGCTCAGCTTTAGCATTGCCGACTATGGGCTTAAGTCAAACTGCTTTGTCGATTGTTTGGGACCAGGGAGTAATCCGTCCTGCCGGGTGATATCGGCTCCATTCCGGCCGGCGCAACAGCCGAAACGCAGTCGAACAATCGCCGCGCGCATATGCAACTATGCAATATCCGCGGCTACCCAGGGACTTGCAAGCACCGGCGCAGAAAAGCTGGTGGAAAAAAGAAAGACAACAAGCCAAGCGCTGACTAATTTTCTCACGGCTATCCCCCCTTTCAATTAGCGACCACGCAGCCTTGCAGATGGGGGGCGGCAAAGTGGTGGATCAAACCCACACCGGGGGTTCGAGAGAAAGCCCAGCCTGACTTCAATTTGGCTGCGTATAGCCTTTCTATTGACCCGCAAGAGCCTTAAGGCGCGCCATTTACAGCGTTGCTAACAAACAAAAACGGCAATGCCTAAGGCGAAATCTGCGAGGCTCTCATATTCCGGCTTTTATCAGATGATCAATTGCGCCACCAGTCTCGGCCCAATCCTTGAAGGCGCCGAGGTTATAAACCCGCTCATACCCCATTTCCTTGAGCACCTTGCCGCCCAGCGCCGAGCGCCCGCCGGAAGCACAATATAGAATGATTGTCTTGTCCTTGGTAAAGTTTTTGTCGTGGTAGGTAGTCTGTGGATCGGCGCGGAACTCCAGCATGCCGCGCGAGACGTGGACGGCCCCGGCGATCTTGCCACTCTTTTCCACCTCTGGCGCATCGCGCACGTCGACCACCAGAACATCGCCCTTATTGATCATCTCCTGCGCCTGTGCCGGAGTAATCCGGGGCACTGCAGCATTCGCGGCTTCCATCATCTGCTTGACGCTTGTGGTCATTCCGCACACTCCCCTGTTGATACTCCGAACCAAGGCAAAGGCTTATCGATGGAACTACTATGTTTGCAAGCGGTCACTCCGTTTATCTTATCCCAGTAAGCACCAATTGCTAGATTTAATCCACTCTCATGATTGCTAGCAAGGGCTTCTTCAAAACAATTGGCCCGTCGATTCTGATCGGAGGCCGAGGGAGGACGATCAATACGTGGTGCAGGAGGCGGTAACAAACGTCGGTCGCCAGTCTCTCTCATCCGCGGATTGATACCGCATGACCTTGCTCCGTCTGGGGCTTCCTCTGTCTAGATGTCGAGCGTGAAACGCTCATAGTGGACGCGAGGGCTCCCCGGCAATGTCCCGCCTCCAGCGCCACTTAGCGAGCGAGGCAGTTTAAGTGTCGATTTTTTCTATTTATCTAGTTCTCGTCGAATTGCTCAGGCCATCATTGACTCAACCTGTATTGTGTAGGCGATCGACCAAACGAAGCCCACCATCTCGCGCGCGATCGCGACGTTGACGACGTCGGGATTCTTGCCCCGGGCCCTGAGCTTGCGATTACGAGCGCAGAGGCGCACTTGTGCCTTCCAGGCGATATCGCGAACCGCCTTGGGTAAGATCTCGACGCGGTCAACCTTGCACCGCCCGACGTGTGCTTTCATGCGGTAGGCCCATGCGCCCTCAACGAGGGCGGCAGGCGTGAGTGTTGCCGGTCTTGGTGATACCGTCGCGACGGACGGACTGATCGCTCGATTGTTCACCCGGCAAGCCATGAGCTGACGCGGATTGGCAAATCGCGTGAAGTCGCCTACTTCGGCGACCAGAACGACCGCATTGATCAACGCAATGCCGCGCTTTGCCTGTAAAGCTTCAACAACTGAACTCAGATTCCTGTGAGGCAGAACCGTCAGAATCTGTTCCTCGACGCGCTTCAGTCGCCTTTCCGCGTGACCTTCGGCATCGACATGGTCCTGAAACGCGATCTGTTGGGCGGGATGTAATCATTGGACAAGCGACAGGTCGTTCCGCTATGCTTGCGACCGTGGCGGAGCAGAAAACGCTGCAGGTGCTGACGCGTTTTGTCACCATTGCCGAGCGACGCTCCGAAGTCGAACCAGGTCACGCAAGGCTTCATGATCCATGTCCGGAACCCAAACCGGCGTCAGCTCACCGCCACGCAGAAGGCGGGCCAACATCGTGGCGTCACGCCGGTTCGTCTTTACCAGTTCGCCCGACTTCCTCGGAATCAACGAAGGGGTTACCACATCGCATCGATGCCCCAGGCCCAAGCTGCCGCTGAATGCCGTAGCCGCACGTTTCTGCCTCTTAACAAAAAAATACCAACGTATTTCCAGTTCTCTTCAATATCGTTGATTGCGCTGGGGTCTTTGCCGATCTCACCCAAATATTCCACGTCCCCAGACCGGCCGCCTTCCGCTACCGAAACGGACATACGCAGTTTATAAACGTCAAGTGCCACAAACCTGCTATCTTTCATGAGGCCCGTCTCCTATGCATGAGGCTCGGCGCCGGCCTGTCCGGCGCAACCCTCGTACGTGCATATCGGATGACGGGCCGCCTAGACCCAGCAATCATAACGTCTAGAACGCAGCGTCTGCTGTGCCGGTTCCAACATTCGACAAGAGGCTCTGAATTGGTTGGATAGGACCCTAGTTAGGCAAGCAATAAAGGTCTATCAGAGATTGGACGCCTCCCCAGCAGCATCCTGGAGACCCCCTCTAGATCGAGGCTCAGCGGAGCGCAAGTTGAACGGGTGTCATGGTCCGATTGATCGGGACTCAGTAGGTTCAGAGGTTCAATGGGCCCCTAGCCTGGTGGCGCCAGGGAGATGCCGGAGCAATGATGACAGACATGCAGATCCGGCCGGCCGGCCATGGCGATATCGTTGCGATCACGGCGATCGTGAACGCTGCCTATTCGATCTATATCCCGCGCATCGGCAAGCCGCCGGGACCGATGCTGGATGACTATGCCGTGCATGTGCGGGCACATACTGTGTGGGTCGCGGAGGTTGACGCGGGCATAGCCGGGCTGATCGTGCTGCTGCCGGAGGCGGACCACCTGCTGCTTGACAATGTCGCGGTCGATCCGGCGCGGCATGGCCAGGGCGTCGGGCAAGCGCTGATGCGGTTCGCGGAGGATGAAGCACGCCGACGGGGATTTGCCAAAATGCGGCTCTATACGCACGAGAAAATGACCGAGAACATTGCGATGTACGCACGCTCGAGCTGGACGGAAACCGGGCGAGGCGAGCAAGCGGGCTATTGCCGGGTGTTCTTTAGCAAGAAGCTGTGACACCGAACTGATGTTCGATGCGGATCCGATGCGAGCCCGCGGCGTCGCTCTCCCTGCTCTCCGCGTCAAGCCAGTGACTACGACCGTTAATAGCAGGGAGAGCAACGGCGATCTAAATCTATTGGCTTTCGCGGGCTCGCCGGTTAGATCTGCGAACGCTATTCACTGTCGATCTGTTGGTGGAAAATGGGGTCGGGAGCCAAACCCTTTTCAATACCGCAGCCGCCGAAGGCCAATCTTTACAACGGTATGCCTCCCTCAAAATCGGCCACCTAGAGCGACGTTCGCAGGCATTTCGTCGCGGCTTTGATCACGAGACAGCGCCTCAGGATGCAAGCTCGGCAGGACAACGCTCGCAAGAAACAGCGAATTTCAACCCGCTGATTTTCAGAGAAATTCACGCCGCTGGTGACACTCAGCCTAAATCACCCAACGATCGCATGCCGAGGCGGCTCAATGCTGCCAGCGTCAACGGCGGGTAGGAGTAGATGCCATTGGGGGCCCAGTCCAGCGAGCCCTATCAACGCCCAGCTGTGGGTAACTTCAGTATCAATCTCAGCTCCCGATAGGGAGGCCGCCGTGGCATATAATTAGTATGATCAGGCCGCGTCTTGCGCACGCAGCGTCAGAAGCGGATAAATAGAGAACCGAGATGATGCCAGTCTCGTCGGGGTCGCCGTCCAGTCTCGGACGGTGTGGGAGGGTCGAATGTTCGAGGTCGAAGTTCGCAACGTCGCGGGTGAGGCGGCGGCAATCGGCAACGCTGGCCCTTACACCCTTGTCGTCGACCGCCCAATCGGGGCCGGAGGTCGCGGGATGGGCTTCAACGGAGGCCAACTTCTCTATTTGGCCGTTGCCGGGTGTGTATCAAACGATCTATTTAGAGAGGCTAAAGTTATCGGGATCGACCTGGATCGGGTCAGGGTCCTTGTTCGCGGTGACTTTGGAGGCGACCCAGCGGTTTCGACGCAAATTGCCTATGAGGTAGAGATCGTTGGAAACGCCTCGACGGAGCGACTCAGAGCATTGGTTGCACACGTCGACAGGATCGCCGAGATCCCCAACTCTCTCCGCGGGGGTACTGCCGTAAGTCTTAGTGCCATTCGGGCTCGGACTGCCTGAGCTAGCAGGCGGCCCAGGAAAAGCGTCGACAGTCGAAAGTTTTCGAGGGGCGAATGCTCCGATATCAGCAGGATCAGCATAATAAAACCGTAGTCGGCCAAATAGCAGCACCATCCGCCTGAAATCTCATTGAGATCGCACGACATTGATTGGTAACCTCATCTATCAGAGCTTAAACCTTGGACGGTGGGGTAAGATTTTCTATTGCGCGTTTGCCGACGACGGAGCCTGCGTCAATGTGCATGTGCCCAACCTCGTAACGGCTACCGGAATCGTCTTCGCGAGAACTAAGGCTGTGGCGCAATAGTCAAGACAGTCGTCCTGATCCCCCCAGAGGATAGACACGGCGGGCAGGAAGGCCGTGGACTATCAACTGTCAGGCGCTGCGCACCCTGGTGGAGGATCGCTTCGTGATTCTTTGCTACACGCGTGCAGATTATCCAAGCGAACCTCCAAAACTTCGGGATAGCAGCTGGATGCGCATGCTGGATGTGTGCTTGCCTTCTAACTAACCCAAGTTGTTGTATCAAATCGACGCTGACCAGATTGATACGTCAATGCTTTTCGACGGGTTGTTGCACCGCAACAGCCCCTTATTTTTATGCAGCCCTAAATTTCTATAATGTTCGAGCAAGGGGCCTTGGACTCCCAGCACGCCCCCTGTTAAGTCTGGGTCAGGGCCTGCGTCGATCCAAAGTCATTACGATAACTGTGCATTTCAACTTCCAGAGCGTTCAAACATGAAATTTGGCATGGACCGGCTTCTCACCGAACCCGCGTTGCGCGCGCCGCTGGCGGGAAGGCGCGTTGCCTTGCTCGCGCATCCGGCATCTGTCACCCAAGATTTGACCCATTCGCTCGATGCGCTCGCCGCCTGCAGTGACATCAATCTTACTGCCGCGTTGGGGCCGCAACATGGTCTGCGCGGGGACAAGCAAGACAACATGATCGAATTGCTTGATTTCAAAGATCCCGCCCATGGCATCCCAGTGTTTAGCCTATATGGTGAGACGCGAAAGCCGACGGAAGCGATGATGGAGACATTTGATGTCCTCCTCGTCGATCTCCAGGATTTGGGATGCCGCATCTATACATTTATCACAACGTTGCGGTATGTCCTGGAGGCCGCGGCGAAGCATCGTAAAACTGTTTGGCTGCTGGACCGCCCCAATCCGATTGGCCGTCACGTCGAAGGCTTGACTTTGCGCACCGGTTGGCAAAGCTTCGTGGGGGCGGGCCCGCTGCCGATGCGTCACGGGCTGACGCTTGGCGAGTTAGGATTGTGGTTCATAGAAACTCTCAAACTGGATGTGGACTACCGAATTGTCGAGATGGAGAACTGGCGGCCGACGACTGCGCCGGGATTCGGCTGGCCACTTGGTGAGCGAACATGGATCAATCCCAGTCCTAACGCGCCGAATCTCTGGATGGCCCGCGCTTATCCGGGCACTGTGATGCTCGAAGGAACTACACTTTCCGAGGGCCGCGGTACTACTCGGCCCCTCGAATTGTTCGGCGCTCCCGACATAGATGCTCGGCACCTCATGAGGGAAATGCGCTCACTCGCGCCGCATTGGCTGCGCGGTTGCCGCTTGCGCGATTGCTGGTTTGAACCCACATTTCACAAGCACGTGGGGAAATTGTGCAACGGCGTGCAGATTCATAGCGAAGATTTCGAGTATGATCACCAGGCTTTCAGGCCTTGGCGTGTCCAGGCCCTCGCCTTCAAGGCAGTTCGCCGTTTATATCCGGACTATCCGTTGTGGCGCGATTTTCCTTACGAATACGAGCAGGGCAAGCTCGCTATCGATGTTATTAACGGCAGTCCATTGTTGCGAGAATGGGTGGACGACGCAGCTGCGTCGCCGCGAGACTTGGACGCGCTGGCAATACCGGATGAGTATGCTTGGCTGGATGAACGTCAAGCACACTTGCGATACTGACGGGTAGCGGAGGCCACCATGAAGGTTCAACCCCTATCCATCCCCAGCGCCAGCGCTGATTCTTAAGCCCCGACGAACCAGCAATTGGTGATGACAATCCATAATGTTGGGTCAGGTCAATTCGCGGCCTTTCACTGCAATGCTGTAGACGGACGCCCCTTCCTTGTGCAAACGAATTCGTGATAGGCTGCAAGAACGAGAACGGCCAAGGCGGGAAAGTGAATGGGAGGTTCACTGAACGCGCGACCAAACATTATGGCCAACTGTGGCGTATAGAAAACAAAGCACCGCGGAAGCAACAGCCCGTCGGTCGCCGGGACCTGTGACTTGGGCAGTTGTCCGGATCCGGTCAGGGCGTGTACCAGATCGGTAAGGTGGAAGCGCGCTCCTGGGTCGCCATCAGGACTTTCCGCCCAACCAGTGCCGTCTGATTGGGTCCGCACGCCGTGCCGATTGAAATCGGACCAGTCGCAGAGTCCCATCATGTCCCCACGCGAAACGGCATTGTCGTTCGCCACATTCGCGAGTTCGGTGGACCCACCGTTGCGGATCGACGCCACAGGATCGGAAAGTGCGAGAAGTCATGGCGCGGCTTGGCCGGCATCCGCGCTCCACCTTCCATTTTCGCCAACCTTCGCGTTCTGGCTCAACGCCGTCGAAGGCTACTTCGGCGTCTTCACGAAGTGTCGGCTCAAACGCGGGCACCCAAATGATAGTTTCGGTCCTCTAACTACGAAGCGGGTCGGCGAGGCCAAAGGCAAGGGAAGGGTCGCCCGGTTCCCAGGCCTGGCCGAACTGCGAGCGGTTGCCATTGCAGCGAGCGCGCTCGAGCGCCCGGCGACCGACCGCCAATTGCCCGCGTTCCCAGGATTCTCAGCGCCGGTCCAACGGCACCATTTGTCGAAGCAAGTGCGTCGGCAAGCGCCCAGGCGTCTGCGGCTGCCTTGGCAGTGCCAGCACCTATGTGAGGTCGCAAGGCAAAGGCTGCATCGCCTATAAGACAAATTCTCCCAAAAGCCATCCGCGGAACTTCAACGTCGACGATGGCCTGAACGAACGGCTCACTGGTGGCAGCCACAAGCTCGGCGAGCGGCGGCGCCAAATTCGCGCGCGCAAAGCTGCGAGCCTCCTGTAGGTGTTCTTCCCGGAGCGCGCCGGGCGGCAGGGTGCGATCACGAGTTGAGCCTTGCCGGTCGGTCATAAGAGAGTTGAGTGTCGCACCTGGTGCATAGTTGCGATACCACACGAAGTTGAGCAGGCGTTGTCCTGTTGCAGTCGCGCCGTCAGCGCTGGGGATTGGATAGACGAGAATATGGCTGGCAGGTAGTAGCTGGTAAACAAGAGCGTCGGCAAAAGCCGATTGCGAACGTGCACTCAGCGCCGCCTCTTCTACGATTCCACGCCAGGCAACATAGCCGGCGTAGTTGGGTACGACGGTCGGCAGCAACTTTGTGCGCGATCGAGACCCAATCCCATCAGCGCAGACGAGAAGATCGACAATCGCTTCGGACCCGTCAGTCAGGGTCAAAGATACTTCGCCGCCACCACCGCGGCAATCAAATCCGGTCACCTCGGAATTCAGTCGATATAGATTCGAGTCAAAGGCACAGAGTAAACGGGCATATATGGTTCGCCAGCCCGTGAAGCGATAGGGTCGTACCTCCTCATGAATGATCTCGCCCTTTTGATCAAGATAGCGGACGTGGCGCGTCGCGCAGGTAATGCTATCGAGGGGTACGCCCAGGCGCTCACGCAGGTAACGGCTTGTCTCAGGCAGAACAGCGATGCCGGCACCGCGGGCCTCGAGCGCGGTGTTGGAGCGTTCATATACAGTGACGGCACACCCGAGATCGCGCAGCAGATGCCCAGCCGTCAATCCGGCGAGCGAACCTCCGATAACCCCGACGCGTGGCCAGCGCTCTGCCACGGTGGCCTATGGCTTGCCGAAGGTGGCGACACGCTCCACGGTGCATTCGAAAAGCACGCGCCGCTCGTTCATTCCTGGGTCTCGAAGTCCATAGGGCGGCGGGTTGCCTGTGTATTTGGCCCATGCTTGGTCAATGGTCTCGGTTGCACGTTTGCCTTCAGTCCGGTCGTCTTCGTGTATCTCCTTGGTTACTCGCGCCTTGATGCTCAACCAGTGATAGGGATTTGCTGGGTTCATGAGCAGAATTGTCACCCGGGGTTCCTTTCGGATCCATTCGGTCTTCCTGCGATGCTCGGCAAAATTCAATAGGACCTTGTCGCCATGATAGCCAAACCAAACCGGTGTCAGATTGGGGCGGCCGTCGCCTCCCATCACCGCCAGCACCGCGGTAACCGGCTCATCCATCAATTTCCGGTAGATCGGGTCCAGATCGTTAAGCGAGGCGACCTGCTGGCGCGAGCCTATACTGAACTGGCCCTTCTGCAGGCCCTCGGATACGTCGAGAAACCGAGCGACTTTGATTGCCATGGCATCACCTCCCCGTTTGTTTCGCTTCTACCATGGAACGGTGTGTTCCGGAAACAGGGCCGCGACCTCTCACCTTGATGCAATAGGTCGTAGCTTGCCAAGCCCCAGCCTTCCAACGCATTCGGTTTGTCTTGAACTGCATCGTGGTCATCGCGCCACCATCGGCCGGCTACGCAACGCTCCGATAGAAGGAGATAAGTTCAAATACAATGAGGCAAATTCCATTTGCTTCGAATATCAGCGCTGACCGCCTCGTAATCCAAAACGCTGGCACGAAAAGCGTCCAGACATATTGCGGGCTCGAAAAGCAGTTGGCGTCAGCGCCCTCTTTCGGCGGCGCTTCTTCCCTCCGATCAGCGATAGCGCCAGCATCGACCATCAATGGCAATTTCAACTTGCGAGGGCAGCAAAGTGGGTTGCACAATTGCTACGCTATCGAACGGCGAGGATTCGGGAAAGCTCGATTGAACCGCCGTTTCTCGCCACAGCCAGATTGGGTAGGCGAGACGCAACGCGCACCGAAATTCTCAACAAAAAGTCGTCCTGGACTAGGCGTGTGGTTGCGCCGGAATCGTTAAGGCCTTAGTGGCACCGCCGCGTTGAGCTGGCTAAATTCGGGTTTTGAGGACCCGACAATCACCCCAAACTCGACGCGAACTGGCTCACAAGGTCCGCGGCAGCCGTAGCCTTAGGATTCGACGTCCCCTAGCAAAACTTATGCCTGTTCCGACGCTACGGCTAAACTTTCGAAAATTAACGTTAACGAACGATTAAAATCCATCGCGACGGAAAATCAGTTAAACTTTAGTCGCTGGGCTGGGGGGATGTTTCGAGGAGGACTTCTAATGAAACATCCGTCATCCGGATTACCTTTATGGGGTAGAGGCCAAGTCTTCCCTCCGCCAATTTAGGGCATGGGTTGCTTCGCCTAAACGGAACGTGCCTCGGCCTCTTTTGGTATTTGTTGCGCACGACTTTGGAAAGATGCCTACCCGGCATTTAAGGTCCCTAGTCATCCTAAACCATTGAAATCGAGGCATTATGTACCTCTAGCTTGCGAAAATTCTTCGCGAGGGTGGGTCTCCATGCCTGAGCCAATTCGTAGCGAGACTTCTCTTTCTAGCATTGTAATTGTTGATGCACTTACTTTGCGACGTGCTGGCATTGCCAGCCTCCTTGCTCCCTGGGCCATGTCGGTAGGGCTGGGGCTTGATTTCTTGTCGCCCAATGACGTCTGCGTCGAAATTAACCACGGCCTAGAATGCCGGATGATAATCTTCAATCTCGGCGGCAGCTCGCTCCTCAAACCCCAAAATATTCAACCCATCAAGTTGCTAAGAGCATTCACCCCAGAAACGCCGATCGTCATTCTCAGCGATTACACAAGCGCGGATGAAGTTGCCGCAGCCCTATATTCAGGCGTTCAAGGCTTTATTCCTACAGATATGGCCCCAGAACTTGCTCTCCAAGCCTTCGCCTTCATCTTGAGCGGCGGTTCTTATTTTCCGCCGGCCGCCATGCGGGATATTCGCCCAAGGGACAATGTAGACGGTATCGCTAGTATCAGCAGCCTAAGCCACACATCGCCCAACCTTGAGCAGCGCCCTACCGATTCCCAAGTGACTACTATCGGCCTAGTGCCCGACTCGCATGGCAAGGTGCCTAGTCTGACCGATCGTCAAAGAGAGGTACTGGCGCGCGTCCGCCAGGGCGAGCCGAATAAACAGATCGCAAGAAAACTCGGTATGACTGAGGGAACAGTGAAGGTTCATGTCCGCCAGATTATGCGGAAGCTTGGGGCAACCAATCGTACCCAAGTCGCGGTCTGTGCATCGGCGGACCTTTTGTCGGGCCACAATGGGTTCGCGTATAAGAAGGCGGGCGAATAAGATGACTGGGCAAGACTTTGCGCTTTGGGCAACCCTCGCAGTCGCGACCTTCGTCGGTGTGGTAGGCCTTATAAGCCTATTGACAGCACAACAACATTGGAGGGCTGAACACAATCGCGCCGTATTTGATCTCTTTGACGAGCGTTACGATATCTACCAACAATTGCGTGACATCGCCAGCATGGTGAAGACTGGTCATGCCGATCGAGAAATGTTTGCCAGTGCGACTGAAGCCCTAGAGAAGGCTCAGTTCTTATTCGGCCAAGATGTTGTTTCCTATGTCAGGCAATTTGCGGAAAATGTCCGCAATCTCGAATGCGTCGCGTCGGAGATTGGCCGGGCACAGGGAGGCGAGATCAAAGCCAATTTGGCGGAGCAAAAACGACTGAAGGAGGAAATCCACAATTTCTTCGTCGAAGGCACTTCGATGTTTTCAAGTTACATTCGATTTGACCAGAAAATCTCCTGACCATTGCTCAGACAAATACCTGTCACGCCTCCTCAAAACACTTTTGGAGCTATGCAATCACGCGACCCTTTCGAACTCTCCTCTGGAAAACTCTATTGACTGCCAAGCAATAGTGCAAGCTGATCCGCGGCCTCGGCCGAGCCAAGCTGAGCGGCTTTCTTGTACCACCAAATCGCAACAGGAATATCGGCAGCATTAACGTCCCCACCAAGAGTCTTCAAAGTTGTTGGATCATAGCTCTTTCCCATCGCAAAGGTTGCATCGGTATCACACGCCGCGGCCGCCCGCCTAAAGGCGACCCGCGCCGTCGCAATATCGCCCCTTGCAATAAACTTCCAACCCGTCCGTAGGAGAACGGCCAATTGCACCGAAGTCAACCGATCATGACCCACGCGATGGGCGACACAGTCCGAGAGCCCATCTCCGCTTGACGGATCCGACGTCATAGTCGACCTCGACGCCGACGAGCTGCCCCACGACACAAAGGACGGTTCTTCTGGTCTAATGTTTGCCGCGCCACGATTTTGCAAGCCCACAGACGAAATTCCTGCAACGGCGACATCAACCTGCGCACTTGCCCCAGCCCACCCCGTGGAACTTGTTGAGTTTTCAGCGGGGGTGCTGGATTGATAGCGACGACGAATTGAATCCGCGGTGTCAAAAGCGGTCCCACTCGGGCCAGAATTATTGATCGCCACAGACTCACCAGTTGCATCTGAATTTTCCGATGCCGTCTCGGTCACTTCCTGCCTGACCGGTGGATCGCTGGCACTCCACGCTTTGACCGATAGGCCCCGCAAAGCCCAATGGACGTTGCGCTCCTGCCCCTGTGAAAGTGCCAGTGCCGTTACAAGGCAGATAAAGATGACCCGCGAGGGAGTCTGTAGGCTTTGCCGACGAACCAAGGTCAAAAATAGCAATGGCTCCTTAATAACTATGCGGAAATCTCTAAGTGCGCCGGACAAACACTTTGCCGGCTCACGCCACTCTCTCGCCCTGCCCAAGGCGCCGCTGCAGTCGCTCCTCCCGGTGCTCTCCCGCCAGTTCCCGGTCGACCGATGGAGGTACTGCACTGCACGAATCCGAAGATCCGTGAACACCTGCTTAGAGCTTTCGAGCCAGGCCAAAAACTGAATGGCCTCCTCTGTCACAAACCACTTTGCCGTCACCGCAGCCTTCGAGCAACAATAGGAGTCGAAGTCGCGCCCCTTAGTCCTGTCGACGGATTGCATCACTTCTGTATGAATCAATGTCAGCGAGGCACGCTCATTTTTGTCGAGCCTTCTTAACGTTGCTCTTATGTGAAGGCGTCGAAATCGCCTTTCTGTGGTGCGCAATTTCCTGTTCTCTCGACGCATGGCTCGACTCATATAACTGCCAAATTAACCTCAAATTCCCTTTTTGTTGCGTCAGGTCTCGTGGAAGCTTCGAGAGAACGCGTCAAGAAAGGGTTTGAATAGATAGTGAATGAACGTCCTGTGTTCGGTTGTTATAAGTACGTCTGCCGGCATTCCAGGAATCAGGTTGACATGGGGCGCCACTTCTCTGAGCATCCGCCTATCCACGCTGACGCGTACGAGATAATAAGGCTCTTTCGTACCTTGATCGATCAGCCGGTCCGCAGACACGGATTCCACTATACCGAAGATCCTAGGCGTATCCCGGCTCGAATATGCCGCTAGCCGGATAGTAGCCGGCAAGCCCTTGTGCACTGCCTTAACGTCAAGCGGCATAACCCTGGCATCGATGACAAGCGCGTCGTCGGAGGGTACGATCTCAAGAATAGTTTCACCCTTTTGCACCACGCCGCCGATTGTACGGAATTTCAAATTGATTACGCTGCCGCTGACAGGCGCCGTGACGACGGTCCGCCTCAACACGTCCTCACTGGCACGGAGTTTCTCCAGGACGATCATAAGTTCCGCTCTGACTTTCTCGTCCTCATTAGCGATTTGATCGGCACGCTCTGCATCATCGGCAATGAGCCGCATCTCCGTTTCGCCGATCTGTTGTCTGGCGCCGGCCATTGCCGCAAGAAGCTCGCCTCGCTTTCCGATAATCTCCGAATCGAGTCGCCGTAGACGCAACGCCTCTGGCTTTGACACCAGTCCCTTCTCCACGAGCGCATTCTTTGCCTGTAGCTCTTCTTCCACGTAGCCGACTTGCTGGGTGGCACTCTGCACCTGCGCGTCGATCCCCTTAATCTGTTCGGTTAATTGTTCAATCTTCTGGCGAAGCACATTCTTCCTGGTCACGCGACTCGTACGGCGGGTGTCAAACAATTGCTTCTGAGTACCGAGGATTGTTGTTAGCCGCGGTTCACCCAACGCCAGCTCGGAAGGCCACTCGATGTGGGAGCGATCTTCACGTTCAGCGTCGAGTCGCGCCTGTTTGGCCAATAGCGTCCACTTCTGCTCACGCAGTGACTCGTATGTCGCACTCTCTTGAACACTCTCAAGCAGGGCAAGCGGCTCGCCGGCGGCTACGACGTCGCCCTCTCTGACGTATAGGGCCGATATGATTCCGCCTTCCAAATGCTGAACCGCGCGTTTGCTTCCGTCCGGATTAACAATCCCAGGCGCCATCGCGCCGCCAGCTAGCGGCACGAAATAGCCAAAGCCAAAAAAAACCGCGACAAACCCGGCAATCAGCCCGAACCCTATGCGAATCGGGCCTGCTACGCGTTGGCGTAGGCTGCCCGGCTCATTGCGTTCTTCGCTTGCCCGAGGCAAGCGGAAGGCCGAGGAAAAGGAATATGCACGGTAATTCATTGAGGACCATCCGCATCGGTGTTGGCCACAGCAGCGGCGAGAGAACCCTTTGTGCTTGCCTTCGATAAGTCGGATCCGGCCGCTTCCTGGACCCTCCGTATAGGCCCCTCATTCAACGATTGAAGGACCTTCTCTCTCTCGCCGAACATAACAACACAGCCCTCCTTCAATACTAACACTCGGTCAGCCTGAGCGAGGGTGGAGCGACGATGTCCGACAATAATGAGTGCGGCGCCGCCAGCCTTCAGGCTAAGCAAAGCGTCGGTTAGAGCGATCTCGCCCGCCTGGTCAAGATTTGCATTGGGTTCGTCGAGAACAATAATCCTTGGATGGCGAAAGACGGCGCGGGCAAACCCAATTCTTTGCCGTTGCCCACCTGAAAGCCTGATTCCGCCATCACCAATCCGCGTGTCATAACCCTGCGAAAGCAATTGAATCATTGCATGAGCGTTGGCGACCTTTGCGGCCTCCAGAACCTCCTCATCGTCAACGTCTTGCATTCTTGCGATGTTCTCTCGAACCGAACCAGAAAACACCTCGACGTCTTGAGGCAAGAAGCCAGTCTCACGACCAAGCTGCGCGGGATCCCAATGGTGAAGCTGTGAACCATCCAGTCGGATCTCCCCAACTGTCGGCGTATCGAGCCCCACCAGAAGCCGACACAGTGTGCTCTTGCCAGCACCAGATGGACCAATGATCGCCACCGCCTCTCCGGGGTCAACCGAGAAGGTGACTTTGTTGAGGATGAGCTGCCCGTTGTTTGGCGCAAGATAGGTGACGTCACGCACAGTGAGGCGACCGCTTGGAGCCGGAAGTCTTGTCCTGCGTGGTTCAGGTGGAAACTCGTTGATCATCTTCCTCAATCGGTCATAGGCAAATCGAGCGTTCATGAAATTTCGCCAGGCAGAGAGAACGAGCTCCACCGGTGCCAAAGCTCTGCCCAGAAGAATTGACGCCGCAATCATCGCGCCCGAAGTCAATTCGGCCCTAAGGACGAGCCATGCACCGACTCCCAGTATCGCCACCTGTACAAACGCTCTCGAGAATTTCGTGGCCGCAATGACTGCCCCTCCAGCGTCGCCCGCGGCTTTCAATTCTTCACCGACATTCGTGTTTACGGCCGACCACCGCCCAATCAACGTTGGCAGCATGCCCATTGCGCGGACAACCTCAGCATTCCGTACCAGAGCGTCGGCGAGTTGAAACGATTCAAGCTGGGCATCGTTAGCGTTCCGCGTTGCCTTTCGTGTCGACATTTCGTTGGCTATGCTAAGTAGAAACAAGACCGTTGCAGAGCATATGGCAACCAGTCCAAGGAAGGGATGGAGCATCCAGATAAGCCCGATGAATAGCGGCACCCAAGGGGAGTCAAAAAACGCGGTGAGCCCCTGCGTACCGACAAATCCCTGAATATGACTGATATCGCGCAGTGGCTGCGCCCCGGTCGACTCACCTTGAAGTTTGGCCCGAATGCAACAGTCCAAATAGATCGGCCCGAGGCATTCATTGAGCCAACAACCTATCCTGATCGTCACGGCCGTTCTAAGCGCGTCAAGCGCACACATCACAGCCAGGGCAACGGCAACGATTATCGTGATCATTACCAATGTTTCGACGTGACCCGTTGTCAGCACCCGGTCGTAGACCTGAAGCATATATATCGGCGAGGCAAGCATAAGAAGGTTTATGGCCAGGCTAAATGCCGCGCAGGCAACAAAAGCCGACCGACATTTCATCAGGAGCCGCTGGAGTTCGCTATTCTGACTCTTGCGGCGTTCGCTCTCATCGGGCCGCAGTTTCGCCATTTAAGGGTTCCCTTTCTCGCCCTTTTATGGCGCTTTAACAGATTTCATCTTTGGACTCGACCAACCGACAGCGGCCGGTAAGCCGCTGTCGGTCGACGCCAAGCGATCGCGTTTACGTGAGGATATGATACTCGTATCCGTTGGTTGCCGACAGGGACTTCAGAAGCTGCACTCGATCCATGTCCCTGAAACGCATGTGTTTCGGTCAACGTCTCGCTTATCGTATTTGGACCAAATGCATCGGCTGTCGCATTGGCCATGCCCGTATTGCCATGGACATAGGCTTGGACATCGATGCTCTTGTCGATTTGCGCTTTTTCATAAATGTCGACCAATTTGGTGAAATCCAGACTTGTTCCCGTATTTCCGTCAATCATGACTACACTCCACTCCAGGCCGTTGAAGAAATGCGACCGCAGAACATATTGCGGGCATTGCGGGCGGACGGCTATCGCCAACGCAATTGCTTAAAGCCGAACCAGACTGTTCGAGAAATACCGCTTTTCCCGTTGTCCGGGCGTTTCTTCCCGAGCTTCCGAGCACTCCTGGTTCGAACATTCTCTTACGCGATATGGCCGTAACTGGGGTCAGCGAGCGTAGAGAAGGCATCGTTGGGGCTCAACGGCAGCGGGTCCAAATATGTGGCGCTTGCGAATGTCACCGAATCCGCACCGGAGAATGCCGACGGACCGAAGGACAGATCGCCCGACATTGTTCCGGTTTGTGAGGTGGAAATGTCTCCGCCTCCCATCGTCGCGTGAGTCTGTGCGAAAGCATGCGGTGTCGAAGCGCCATTTGTCTGAGCTTCTGCCGTCGAACCCGCGACCCCGCCTGCCATGCCTCCGCCTAGAAATGTGTCGCTTGTGCCGTTTGCATCACTTACCAGCCCTGCGCCGTATGCGCTGCCTCCTGCGGCAGCATAGTGCGCAGAGCTGTGATTTGACGCGGGCGATGGTCTTAGCAATTCTGTCACGGCTACCTCTGCTCTGTGGAATGCGGGAGGCTTTCTCAACCATAGATTCTTACTGGGCAAACACCAATCGCGCAGATGGCGCATACGCCTTCTTGGGAGGTTCAGTCGAATGGTTCCGATTGGTTTTTGTTACGAGGTACGAAAATGGTACAAAGTGTTTGGAGGTGTGTCTTCAGGCTACGATCGATGCGCAACGGCGCAGCTGCTGCAACTTAGACGGTTACAATCGATAAGCCTGACACAAAGGAGAAATGATCTTCGATGAATAATTCGTGTGTGCCAGTGAGGGCCAGGCTGTTGGGGCCGTATGCGTGGGCATCGGACTCCATTTCGGTCACGGTGCTGGTTGAGTTCGCAACAAAGCTGTCCGCGCCAAGGCCCATTTTGGCAAAAATTGCAGGGGTCCAAATCATTGCTGGTGGCGTGAAGTGTCCCTGGGAATTCAATTGCCACATATTCCACTGTCGTTGCTTGCCAATTTAGCTCGCCGTCTTGGCCACTTTCAATGATAGTTTTCTCGCAAACAACGTCCGCACCCGTGACAACGATCTTGACATCGGCAAATTGGTGCGGTTCCACCTCGTTCGAGTCAGTAGAGGCCGCATAGAAGGTGGCCTCACCATAGGCGATGACAAAACTACCCATATCCTTGATCGTGTTCGTTATGTGACCTTCCGCAACGCTGTTTGGACCGGTGGCGGCGGCTGTCCCCGCGAGCGCGACCGATAAATGGTCCGGTTCTGAGTGACCGATCTTTGGACTATTGGCCGTTCCGTCGAAAGAAACGCGGGTCACTCGAGTGTCGGCGCCGTCGCCAATTCCAACATACGGGTTATGGTTGACCACGGCTTGGTTCATCGGCAGGTGCATTTCAGTTTGAAACTCTGGCGGCAACGATAGTAATGGTTCGCGTCGGCTGATAGTTCTCATAGGCGTAAAGGCGCCGCTAAAGCGGCATACATTCTATATCGTTAGTGGCATATCGCTTTCGACCCCTCGGCATCGCAGCGTATTGCGCGACCTCAGGCTTTATCTTGTGTCCAGTCCGCCTCAATGTTGCCATCGTCTTCTTGTCAATCTTTGGTTTCAATTTTTTTTGATGCTGCGCTGATATGAGAGCGACGCGGCGTGATCGGTGTAAACGGCAGGCCCGCAAAGCGGAGTGAACCAAGGCGCTAACGCGCTGTTGAGAGTTTTGTTGAGATTCCTTTCTGATCTTTGGTGCTTGTCTGGCCGCTTAGTGACGCCGTAGACCCAGCCGGCATGCCAAGTCCTGCATGTCTTCTGAGCGCGCCACGCCACATGATATTTGGGTCGGAGCAGGACATCGGTACCATAAATTTCTTTGAAACGTGGCGGCTCTTATTGCCTGAGGAATCGTTATGGCGCCCGAAAAATGAATGCTAAGGCGTTCGTTGAATCGGGCTGGTGTTATTCTCGCGTAGAGAGGCCAGCCTTTGCGGTTGCCTAGCCCTGATGACGCCGACGCCAAGCACAAGCCTACGTCACGTGGCGGCTGGAAATTCGTTGGTGGATCGACGACTGCCAGGCGGACTATGATCGTGTGCTCGATGCAACGACCAAGCTGGCGCCGTGCGGGTCGGGGCGGATTGGGCGACGAGCTCGCCGCCCCGACAGGCGTGATCGGCATTGCCGAGATCGTCCATGACGACAATGATGTTGGGCCGCAGCAGGTCGGCAAGCGCCCGCCTTGCCCGACGCAGCCACAGAGAGACAGACCGAATGGGACCTGCAAGGGCTCCACCATCCATTTCTTACTCCGCTGCTGTTTATCAGCCTGTTCTGTCGGCAAGAAGGCAGACGCTCAGAGGGCTCAATGGTCGTCTGAAGTCACGGCTGTCTCAGCCATCTGCCCGTTGATTTTGGTCGGCGCTATGAAGCTTGCGAACTCTTCATCGGATATGCCGACGGGACAATTGGTCTCGGGTTAGACGCCACTGTCCGCACCCGTCTTGAATTCTCTGAAGGCTTCGACCCGTAACTTCTGGAATCTTTCGAACTCGATGGCGAAATTGCGGTAGGTCTTGGCATGGCGCGGCCGATGCCCTCGTGTGGCCGAGCGGCGGGCCCTCGGCAGAAATCGGGCGTTGGCGCCCCTGCCTGACCCCATGACTGCAGGATCAGCGATGTTCGGCGCAAATTCGGCGGCAACCGGATCGGGAACAACCTCAATCTCGACTCCGATGGCGCCGACGGCTCAGAGCTGTTCGACGCTGGCATAGAACGGGAACGCGCTAGTCGCTGTCTTGCCGATCGCCTTGAACCCGCCCGTCCAGGTCGGCTTCGACGGGATTGGATGTTGTAATGGGCTGCGGCCGAAGCGGGTGTTGAAAGTGGCGGTTGTCCCCCGTCAAGATGGAAACGGAGTCACGTTTTGCACCGGGCCGCAAGCATCGCAATTGGGAAGATAGCCGTGCAGTGTTCTGCCGGAATCGACGTGTCAGTGGACGTAAGTGATGTCTGTTTCGTGGACGGGGCGGGTAAAATCTTCGGGAAGCGCGGGTGATGAGCGAACGAGCGGCCTCGGTGGACTTTTTCAGGCGGTTGGAAGTTAAGGTCCCCAAATTGGGTTCGAGGCCGGCCCATTGTCGCAATGGCTCCACGCCGGACTAACCGGTGCTGGTTTCACGACGGAGCTGCTGGGGACGCGGCATGTGATGGCGGCGCTTTCGGTAATGATTGTAAAGACGGATCGCAAAGATGCTCGCGGGATCGCACAGCTGATGCGAATGGGCTGGATTCGCCCCGTTCATGCGCATGATGTGCGGGCTCGCCCGCCGCTTCGCCATTGGCGGGGTCCAAACAGGAGCGATAATCGCCAGAACGTCGATCGTGGCCGCAGAGGCAGCCGCCGCTTCATCCAATGTGTCGACGAACAGCATCGACAAGTGACGTTTACCCTTGAGCGCCCTCAGATCGGCGACTGTCTTTCTGCCGCACCGCAACAGCTTAGCCGGCACCGCCGCTCCGTGCCGCGCCACGCCCGCGACAGGGTCCGCCGGCGAGCGGTAGCTCATGCCACCTCCACAGCTGGGTAAATCGACGGTTTGCGGGGCGGCGGTTGAAGTGGATTGCTTTCGAGGAGGGCAGTGTGATTCGCTATGAACATCTGTTTCCGGGAAGAACAGATGGTCAAATGCATCAAAGGCGAAATCCGACGGTTGAAAACGGCGTTGCTCCGGAAGATACCCGCTGTTCAGCGGCAACGCATTCAAATGGTCTTGCGGCGCGAGACTGGGATGACCCTGCCTGCGAATGCGCCGGCGATGGGCGTGTCACTAAGACTGTGAACCGAGCACACGTGGCGTTTGACATGGGCGAGGTCAAGATGCTCAAACCCAAGCCGAGTGGCGGACGCCAACGCGAGGACATGACGGTGGCCGCGGAGAAAGCCTTTCTGGCGCGCTTTGCGCAGGCGGTCAACCGGTCTCCAAGATCTCAAAGGCGCCTATGAACGAGCCATCGGGCCCTCTACCAGCAACAGCACAGACTATAACCCTGGCGCTGGCTGATGCCCGCGTCCGTTTCATCCTGCGGATCAGGTTCGCGGATAAAGGGCGCTTCGGCTGGATGGACCGGCCACGACCGTGCTGAGCCCCGACCGGCGTCAAGCCCGAGGTCGCCTCCCAACTCATTCGCGAATACAACTATTTGTATGGCGCGGTCTCGCCGATGGATGGGACTTGCGTTTAACTGGTGATGCCAACGTCCAATACGGCGTGCTTTCTGACATTACTCGACGTAATGTAACAAAAGTTCGCCAGCCAGGATTTCCTCCTCGTTCTCGACGGCACTTCCCAACCATCGTTGCGGCGTGCTCGCGGCTTTCTGACGATATCTATTCCTGCCAGCCTACTCGTCAAAACTCGATCCAAAGGAAAAACTCTGGGATGAAATTCGCGAACAGATATTCTAGAACCACGCTCTTAAATCCGTCGCCGCCGTTCGCGGCAAGCTCCAGCAGGCAATCCTCTGCATCAACCGAAATCCGCAAATCGTCAAAACCATCACTTCTTTGGAAGTGGTGTCACGTGTGAAAATTGACGCTGACGCGGCCAAAATTGCCGAAATCTCCTATGATTTCATCGCCCGGCGCGACGGCGATCGGGGTCAAACACGTGCCGGTTGTGACGATTTCGCCGGCTCTCGTGCCACGGCCCAACGCAGATAGTTCATTGACCAGCCAAGTCAGGGCCAGGCGCGGATCACCAAGCACGTTGGCGCCGAGGCCAACTCGCTCGAAGCGGCCGGCATTGCGGCCGACAGGCTGCATGGCCGAAAGATCATGGCTGCGCCAGTCGCCGGCAACGGCTGGTCCGAGAACGAAGAGATCGGCACAAGCATTGTCCGCGATTAGTTGCGGGGCGCCCACCGCAGTGAAATCGACGAACCGCGAATCCGAAATCTCGATCGCCGGATGTAGACTTTCGACGGCGGCGACAACCTCGTCCACTCCGTAGATCTCGTTTCGTGCCGGTAGATCCAAAGCAAATCGAAAGGCAAATTCAATCTCGGCGACGCGCATCAGATTATTGCCGAGCTGCACGAGGCCGCCGTCAGCGACAATTCTCTCGGCGAGCAGCCGGCCAGCCAGCGGCCCATCAACATTGATGTGAGCCTGCCCAGCGGCGCTGGTTGCAGCGATTTTCCAGCCATACAAGGGTGCAGCACTCATTCGCTCCAGGCCGGCCTGGATTGCATAGCCCTCCCCCCTGGTCTGGGGCAGTAACTCCGGGGGCATGCCGGCAAGTCGGGTCTGGTTCATCCAGTGCCAATATAAGAGATTGCCAGCAGCCGCGATGGCACTCAATTCCACGACTATGCTCCCTCCGTCGCGCCTTAAAATCCAACTCGGTTGGAAGGCACCGCCACTTGGCGGCGCCGGCGCCCCCAACGCCAGAGCGATCAGTCGCCGCTCGGTTGCTGCAACTTCTGCAACGCCTCGTCAATGGAGAAGCTCGCGGCCTTCTGGCGGGGCGGATAATCCCTGAATGTAGCCAGGAATCGGCCGACATAGGCCTGCGCGGGCACCAGCATGAATGCATGGTCGAGCAACCAATCATAATAGGTGTTTGAGGTAAGATTGGCCCGTTCATAAGGATCGAGCCGCAAATTGTAAATCAAAGGTATCCGCAGGCGGGTAAAAGGCTCAGCCCAAACCTGCAGCGTTCCTTGCGCTCTCTGTTCTGCGAAAACAAACTTCCAATTGTCGTAGCGCAGCCCAGTTAGATCGCCATCGTCGGAGAAATAGAAAAACTCTCTGCGCGGGCTCGCAAGGTCTGTCCCGGTTAAATAAGGCAACAGGTTATAGCCGTCGAGATGCACCTTGTAGTTCATCTTGCCGGCCTGGTACCCGGTCAAGAGCTTTTCCTTAATGTCGGGAACGCCGGCTGCGGCCAACAAGGTCGGCACCCAGTCGAGATGCGACACGATACCATTGGCAACACTGCCTGGCTTTATCCGGCCTGGCCAGCGGACCATCGCCGGCACCCGATAGGCGCCTTCCCAGTTCGAATTCTTCTCGTTGCGGAATGGTGTCATGGCCGCATCCGGCCATGAATTCATGTGCGGACCATTGTCGGTCGAGTACATGACGATCGTATTGTCCTCGATGCCGAGTTCCTTGATTTTGGCGAGCACGGTGCCAACATTCTTATCGTGGTCGATCATCGAATCGGCGTAGGGACCCATCCAGCGTCCGGCCTGGCCGAGACTTTCAGGCTTGGTATGCGTCCGAAAATGCATATGGGTGAAATTCACCCAGAGGAAGACCGGCTTGTTGGCCTTGACCTGTTTGTCGAGAAAGACGGCCGAGCGTTCGGCAATATCGTCGTCGATCGTCTCCATTCGCTTCTTAGTCAGCGGTCCAGTGTCTTCGATGGTTTGGGTGCCGTCCGGATTGGCCAAGCTGTGCAAGACGCCGCGCGGTCCGAAGTTCTTGCGGAAATTCGGGAATTCTGGATCGTCGATTTTCGGATAGTCGGGGAGCTCCGGTTCCTCTTCGGCGTTGAGATGGTAGAGATTCCCATAGAACTCGTCGAAGCCGTGCGCCGTCGGCAGCATCTCGTCCTTATCGCCGAGATGGTTCTTGCCGAATTGCCCGGTCGCATAGCCCTGCACTTTCAAGAGTTCGGCGAGAGTCGGATCTTCCTTCTTGATCCCGAGCTCGGCGCCCGGCAATCCGACCTTGCTCAGCCCTGTGCGAAATACGGATTGGCCGGTAATGAAGGCCGAGCGCCCGGCCGTGCAGCTCTGTTCCCCGTAATAGTCGGTAAAGACGATCCCCTGCTGGGCGATCGAATCGATGTTGGGCGTGCGATAGCCCATCAGGCCGTTGGTATAGGTGCTAAGATTTGACTGGCCGATGTCGTCGCCCCAGATGATGACGATATTGGGCCGTTTTGCCGCTTCCGCGAGGGCCGGCGCTAAGCCGACCCCAAGCGGAACAAATAGACCGGTCAACCCGAGCAAAATCGCCCGGACCTTTCCCTTACCCATGGTGCGCTCTCCCTTTCAGCGAATGGCCAGTGTCAATTGGGGCACAGCAACCGTTCCTTGTCAAAATTGTGAGTGGAATCCATCCGTTACGGCGCCGAAGGCGGGGCGACTTGCAGGGGTGGCCCAGACCCGCCGGCCGGGCCAGGTTGGTCACGGGATTGACAGCCTCTTGGATACTTTCCACATTTCTTGCAGTCCTGGTGCCGGACGTCGGGCTGCGTCTTTGCCACAGCGGCAATGAGGGTGGCCTGAGCCGTCCAAACGCGAGGTAACCGGGATGGCTCGCTATCGGATAGGCCTGATTGTCAACCCGATTGCCGGCATGGGCGGTGCGGTCGGCCTGAAAGGTACGGACGGCGCCTTGGCTCTTGCCGAGGCGAGACGGCGCGGCGCGAAAGCGCAGGCGCCGATGCGGGCGCGCCAGGCCCTTGCTGAGCTGGTTGGGTTGCGCGAACGCGTCGAGATTTTCACTGGGCCGGCAGAACTGGGTGCCGACGTCGCTACCGCCGGGGGTTTTGCGTTCGAGGCTCTAGGTCAGGCGCCAAAGCGTTTGACGGGCGAGGCGACTCGCGGGCTGGCGCGCCGGCTGGTCGAACGCCAAGTCGACTTGATCCTATTTGCCGGCGGCGATGGAACCGCCCGGGACATATTGGCATCGGTCGGACAGACGGTTCCGGTCCTCGGCATTCCGAGCGGGGTCAAAATGCATTCGGGTGTTTTCGCGACCGGCCCGGCAACCGCCGGCCGACTCGCGGCGCTGCTGACCGCAGGTGGGCGCTGCCCGCTCGTCGAGGCCGAGATCATGGATATTGACGAGGACGCTTTGCGCGCCGGCGGCCTCACCGCCAGGCTCCATGGCTATGCCCTGGTGCCGGTCGAGCGGCACTCGGTTCAAAGCCCGAAAGCCGGCGTCTTTCCCTCCGATGACAACGCGGTCGAAGGCGCCGCGCGGGCGATTGCCGGCGAAATGTTGGACAACGTCACCTATGTCATCGGTCCCGGCCGTAGCGCCAAACGCGTGCTCGCCGCCCTGGGCCATGCGGGTCATTTGCTCGGCGTCGATTTGGTCCGCGACGGCGTTTTGATCGGTCGCGACCTTGCTGAAAGTCAGCTGAAGGCGAGGCTCGGCAAGGGTCCGGTTGCCCTGATCGTTGGGGTGACCGGCGGCCAGGGCTATCTTTTTGGCCGTGGCAATCAGCCGATATCACCCCGCATTATCAGGCGGGCCCTCCCCGCATTGATCGCCATTGCCGGGCCACAGAAGCTTGCCGCGCTGCCGCAAGCGCGCCTTCTCGTCGACACCGGCGATCCGGCGCTTGATTGTGCGCTCAGCGGCTACCGGCGCGTTCGCTGCGGGCGAAACGAATGGATGATGATCCGGGTTGAAGCTGGCTGACAATCGGCGGGCGGGCGGCCTGTTTTGGCCCTTGTCCGACCCTGGGAATATGCGTTTAATGCCGGAACCTCCAACCCTAGGAAGGCCTCGTGCGACGCACTGAACGTTCCGCACATCCTTGGATGGCGAATTCTCTCGACGAAATCAAGGCGGCAATGCTGACCTCGGTCGGTGCGTCAAGCATCAGCGAGCTATTCGAACAGATCCCCGCCGAGCATCGTTTGAAGCGGCCCTTGAAACTGCCGCCGGCGCTGAGCTCCGAGGTTGAACTCAGACGCCACTTGAACGCGTTGCTCGACCGCAACGTCGATTGCGAAGCCAACCTGAATTTCCTGGGTGCCGGCTGCTGGCAGCATCATGTGCCGGCCGTGGTCGACGAGATCGTTGGCCGGACCGAGTTTCTGACCCCAGTATGGGGCTCGCCGCAATCCGATCACGGCCGAAACCAGGCCTGGTTCGAATATGCGAGCCAGCTCGGCGAACTCGTTGGCTTCGATGTCGTCAGCCTCCCAGTCTATTCCTGGGGCTGCGCGGTCGGTCACGCCATCCGCATGGCGGCACGCATTTCCGGACGCCACCAGGTCCTGGTGCCGCAATGGATGGACCCCGAGCGCCTATCGGTCGTCGGCAATTATTGTGAGCCGAACGAGATGGAGCGGCATATCGATGTCTGTCTCGTCGAGCACGACCCGAAAACGGGCAGGCTCGACCTTGCCGATCTCGCCCGGAAACTGTCGGCCCGCACGGCCGCGGTCTATTTCGAAACGCCATCCTATCTCGGCCTGATCGAGGCCGACGGTGGGCGGATCGTCGAACTGGCCCACGAAGTTGGCGCCGAAGTGATTGTCGGTGCTGATCCGATCTCACTCGGCATCCTCAAGCCGCCGGCCGATTACGGGGCCGATATTGCCGTCGGACCGACCCAGCCCCTCGGCGTGCACATGAATTGCGGCGGTGGGGTCGGCGGCTATATGGCGTCCCGCGACGAGGAAAAGTACGTTCGTGAATATAATGGTTTCATGATCTCGATTACCGAGACGGAGCGGGCCGGTCAATATGGTTTTGGCCTCGCCAGCGCGCACCAGACATCCTATGGCATGCGTGAGAAGGGCAAGGATTGGACCGGCAATTCCGTGTATCTCTGGGCGATCGCCAATGCCGTCTACATGACCATGCTCGGGCCCTCCGGCTTTCGCGAAATCGGCGAACTGATCATCGCGCGGACCCATTATGCGGCACGCCGTCTTGGCCGCATCAAGGGCGTCCGGATTCCTTTCGCCAGCGGGCTGTTCAAGGAATTCGTCGTCAATTTCGACAAGACAGGAAAGAGCGTGAAGCAAATCAATAAGGGCCTGTTGAAGCGCGGCATCTACGGCGGCAAAGATCTGTCGCACGAATTTCCTGAATTGGGCGAAAGCGCGCTTTATTGTGTGACCGAGGTGCATAGCGAAGCCGATATCGAACGGCTGGTCGCAGCGCTGGAGGAGGTCGTCAAAGGATGAGCCCTCGGCAAGCCAAACCCCGCCAGTACCACGCGGCGGTCTGGGACGAGCCTATCGTCATGGAGCTTGGCCATCCCGGCCGGCGGGCCCAGATTTTTCCCGCCCCCGGCAGGGCGGTAGAAAAGGCGGTGGGCCAGCCCGCGGATCTCGTCCCGCCGTCGATGCGACGCGGCAAAAATCCGGCATTGCCGGAACTCTCCGAGCCCGAAGTGCAAAGACACTATTTGCACTTGTCGCAGGAAACGCTCGGCATGATGGGGATCAGCCTGTTTGGCACTTGCACCATGAAATATAATGCTCGGGTCAGCGAGGAAGCGGCTAGGAGGCTCAGGGCGCTGCACCCTTTACAACCGCCGGAGACGCTGCAGGGCGTGCTCGCCATGGTCTATGCATTCGACGAAATCCTTCGCGAATTGTCCGGTATGGACCAATTCATCTTCCAGGCCGGCGGCGGCGCCGATGCCGCCTATACCCATTGCGTGCTCACGCGAGCCTATCACAAGGCGCGCGGCGAATTGGCCCAACGCAACGAAATCATCACCTCCCTGCAGGCCCACCCCTGCAATGCCGCGACCGCCGCGGCAGCTGGTTTCAAAGTGGTGACATTGGCCCTTGAAGAAAACGGCTACCCCTCAAGTGACGCGCTGAAGGAAGCGGTGAGCGAGCGGACCGCGGCCTTGCTGATCAACAATCCCGACGACATGGGCATCTACAACCCGCATATCAAGGATTGGGTGGCGATCGTTCATGCGGCCGGCGGTCTGTGTTTCTACGATCACGCCAATTTCAACGGGGTAATGGGCAAGATCCGCGCCCGTGAACTCGGCTTCGACGCCTGCATGTATATGCTGCACAAGACGTTCGGCGCGCCGAAAGGCGGCGGCGGCCCGGCCGTTGGCGCCTATGGCGTCAGCGCCAAGCTCGCGCCGTTCCTGCCGACACCGGTCGTCGCCCGCGGCAAGCGCGGCTATTTTCTCGATGAGGACCGGCCAAAGAGCGCCGGCAAGATCCGCGAATTCTGGGGCAATATTCCACAGGTCCTCAAGGCCTATGGCTGGGCCAGGGCGATGGGCGGCGAGGGCATCGACGAGGCATCCGACCTTTCGGTGCTTGCCAACAATTACATGGACAGGCAGCTGGCCGCCATCCGCGGGCTAAGCCGCTCGCACCCGCATCTCACGGGTTTCCGGATGGAAATGACTCGCTGGAGCCTCGGCCAGTTGAAGGAAGAGACCGGAGTCGGCACCATCGACGTCGCCAACCGGATGGCCGATTACGGCATCGATCCGTATTGGCTGAGCCACGAACCCTGGATCGTCGCCGAACCCTTCACGCCCGAGGCTGGCGAGATGTATTCGAAGGAAGACATCGACACCTGGATCGACGTCATCGCGCGCATTGCGCTAGAAGCCTATGGCGATCCCGCTAAGGTCAAGTCGGCGCCGCATGCTCAGGCTATTCGAAAAATCCGCGGCGAGCCGCTCGAAGACCCGGCCCGCTGGGCGATGACCTGGCGCGCCTACAAAAGGAAGCGCGGTCGATAGCCGTGAACTTTGCATACACATTGTGTGCGCTTGACGCAAAGCCGGCACTTGCGGCACTCTAGCCGGGCGCGGCAAGGCGTTCGAGCAGGCCATGCTTATCAGTCGCTTTTACGCCGATCCCGGACAATCGAGTCAAATGAGGGGAGGATGACATGGGTTACACGATTAATCGCCGGGCCTTTGCGGGGCTGACGTCCCTGCTGCCGGCCGGCTTCTTGATTTCCGAGGCGCAAGCCCGGCCGATGGACGACATCATCAAGAAGGGGGTGCTGCGCGTCGGCATCCATCCAAACTCGCCACCCTTCAGCGCCCGTGACGCGTCTGGCGCTTTCATCGGCTTCGACATCGACGTCGCCAACAAGCTCGCCGAGGAATTGAAAATCGCCAAGGTCGAGATCGTGCCAACGGAAACTGCACAACGCGTGCCGTTCCTGGTTGCCGACACGATCGATATGTCGCTCGGCGGACTGACCCGCAATTCCGAACGTGCCAAGTTGATCGAATATACCGTCCCCCTCCACACTGAAGTCATGGGCGTCTTAACCACCGACAAAACCAACATCGGCAAATGGTCGGATCTCAATGACGAGAAATATACGCTGGTCGACGTGCGCAGTGCCTGGACGATCGACTGGGCCAAGCAGAACCTGCCCAAAGCAAAGCTGGAAATCGTTGATTCGAGCGCCGATGCAGTCCGGGCGATGGCCCAGGGGCGGGCCGATGCGCTCGTCGAGATGCTCGACTTCTTCACCGCCTTCACCCCCAATCATGCGAACGTCAAGTGGAAGATCCTCGACGACAAGATCGATGTCGGCTGGGATTGCATCGGCGTGCAGAAGGGCAATTATGCGCTGCGCGACGTGCTCAACATCGCCATGTTCAAGCTGCAATCCTCGGGATGGGTAGATCAGGCCTGGAAGAAGTCCTTCGGTTCGGACATGCTGCTGAAGGTCCCAGCGCAGCCCTACTTCTGAGGACGAGGGCAAGAAAAGGCAAGCGGCGGGCTCCGGCGCTGGAGCCCGTCAACCCTCGAGGCCGCCAGACTCCCGATGCAGTACACTTTCCAGTTGGGCGTCGCGCTCGATCGTCTCCCCGATCTTCTGCCTGGTGCGCTTTTAACCCTCGAGATCGCCTTGATCAGCTTCTGGGGCGGCGCCGTGCTGGGCCTAGTTCTCGCCTCCCTGAAGACTTATGGCGGTCCGCTCCTGCGTCGGCTCGCCAATGGCTATGTCACGTTCTTTACCAATACGCCGGCCCTGATCCAGATCTATTTCATTTTCTGGGGCCTGCCCGACATTGGTATTGTTTTTAACGCGATCACCAGTGTTATCCTTGGACTGATGCTCAATACCGGCGCCTATGTCTGCGAAATCATGCGCGGCGGCTTTCTATCGGTCCGACGTACCGAAATGGAGGCGGCTGAGACGCTTGGATTTTCTCGCTGGCAGCAGATTCGCCTTGTGATCGTCCCGCACACACTAAAGACGATCTATCCGGCGCTCGCCAATTACGCCATCGTGCTGACGCTAGGCACCTCTTTGGCGATGATTTTCGGAGTCGAGGAACTCTCCGGCCGCGCCTATAATCTCGCCTCCGAGAACTACCGTCACATAGAAATGTTCTCGCTCGTAGCCCTGATCTACGTCCTGATCACATTGGTCGCCAGCCTGCTGCTTGCCTATGTCGGCCGCAAGGTCTTTCAGGGTCAACGCGAAGGTCGTGTGATGCACTGGTTCGCCGATCAACTTATCTTGTTCTTTCAACCGCAGACCTTAGGCCTATTATTTCAGGCGATCGGCATGACCCTGTCCTTGACATTCATCGGCTGCGGCGTCGGCTTTCTATTCGGCTTCCTCCTTGTCTATGCGCGCCAAACGCCGGGACGCCTCGCTTTGCCGCTGCGCCTTGCGGCGATCGGTTTCGTCGAATTGTTTCGCCGCATTCCCTTCCTGGTGGTGACCTATCTCGTCTTATTCTCGCTTGCCGCCTTTGTCTCCGGCCTATCGCTGTTCATTATCGCCGTAGTCGCTATCTCGATCTATGCGACCGCCTATCTCGCAGAGATCATCAGGGCTGGATTCGAATCGGTGCCACGCCAGCAGGTCGAGGCGGCACAGGCCATGAATTTTTCGCGCTGGCAGACCCTGGTACGGGTCGTCATTCCGCAGGCATGGCCGGTTTTCATGCCGCCGGCCTTTGCCTTCATGGTCGCCTTTGTTAAGGACACGTCGCTCGTTAGCCAGATCGGCGTGTTCGAACTCGCTTTCCGCGGCAAGGAACTCGTTAATCATGGCATGTCCGGGCTGTTCGCCTTTGGCATGATCGCCATGATTTACTTCCTGCTGTCCTATCCCCTGACACGACTTGGCCGCCATCTGGAGAAGAGCCTTGCATCATCTCGAAATCCAGGATCTCAGCGCTAGCTATGGCAAGCTGCAGGTCCTCGACTCGATCAGCCTGTCGCTGGCCAAGGGCCAGGTGGTCGCGCTGGTTGGTCCCTCTGGATCGGGCAAATCGACAATTCTGCGTGTCTTGATGGGTTTGACGCCGGCGACAGCCGGCGCGGTCATCATCGACGGCAAACCCGTCGACTATCGCTCGCCCGGCAATCTCCGGCAGGTCCGCGACCGCATGGCCATCGTCTTCCAGCAATACAATCTTTTCCAGAACATGGACGTGATGACCAACGTCACCATTGCGCCGGTCAAGATCCGCGGGAGAGCCCGCCAGGAGGTCGAGGGAGAGGCGGTCAGGCTACTCGCTCGGGTCGGTCTTGCCGACAAGCATGCCGCTTATCCGGATCAGCTGTCTGGCGGCCAGCAGCAGCGTGTCGCAATCGCCCGCGCGCTCGCCCTTCAGCCGGAGATCCTTCTTCTGGATGAAGTCACATCCGCGCTCGACCCGGAACTGGTCAATGAAGTGTTGGATACGATTCGCGAGCTTGCCCAGGATGGCATGACCATGCTGATCGTCAGCCACGAGATGGCATTCGTGCGCGAAGTCGCCAGCAAGGTCATCCTAATGGACAAGGGAAAGGTGATCGAGGAGGGCTTGCCGCGGGACATTTTGGACCAGCCGACGACAAGCCGCGGGCGCGAATTCATGGGCAAGATCCTGCGCCATTGAAGTGGCGCTAGCCCGACGGCTCTAAGGCGAACAGCTCTGTCGGCAGATGAGCGAGGATCTTCATAACGTCCCCAATCAGTGTATCGGCATCGGCCTTGCCAGCGATTTCGGCTGCCTGAAGATCGCCTCGCTCGATCGCGGCGATGATGGCATGATGCTGGTTGAGTTTCGGCAGGGGTACCCGGTCGCTAAAATGATTGATGTAGAGCCGGAAAATGCGCTGGCCCTGGTCGAGCAGGTTGCGCATCCACGCCGCAACGAAAGGATTGCCGCCCATTTCGGCGATGCTGGCGTGAAATTCCCGATTGAGCCTAACTATGCCGAGAACATCGACTTGGAGGTGGGCTTCCTCGAGCTGCCGCTCGATTTCGCGCAGATGGGCAATCGCCGCCGCCGACGGTCTTGCCGCGGCAAGCCGCGTACTCAGTCGGTACAGGAGCTGCATAGCATCGAAATAGGCGGGAAGCGTCGAAAAGTCGAATTGCGACACGGTCGAGGGCCGGTTCTTCGGCGCGTTAACCAAACCCTCGGCCGCCAGGCGGATCAGAGCCTCGCGGACCGGAGAACGCGATACGTTGAAGGCGCGGCTGAGTTCGGTCTCGTCGAGAAGCCGGCCAGGCTTCAATTCGAGATTGAGGATTTTCGTCTTCAGGCTGTCGTAAACAAAGCTCGCACCGGTCCCGCGCGGCCGATGTCCGCTGCGCTCTGCGGCTTTCGTCCGCCCCACGCCCGTTCGCGCCGCCTGTCTCGCCGCCTTTGCCACGCTTGTTCCCCCGCGACCGACGCCTACCGCCGTTTCGTTTGGCTGTTGGACGTCCGGCAAGCTGCCAACGGCGCTGAAAGCCAAAATAGCCGGAGCGCGCGGACGAGACCAGTGGAGATCGTTTCGTCGGCCCGCGAATTCTATACAATTGATGTGATGATGGATTCAACGATGCAATGCGATGTTCTGGTTATCGGTTCGGGGGCGGCCGGCCTGACAGCGGCGCTCAAGGCGGCCGAGGAGGGCTTCGACGTGATCGTCGTCGAAAAGGAGACCGCCATAGGCGGAACTACAGCCCTGTCAGAGGGGATGATCTGGGTCCCGCTCAGCGCGGCGGCCAGGGCCAGCAATCGCGCCGATTCGCGCGAGGCGGCGATTGCCTATCTCGCCGCAGCCGCCGGGCCGCATTTCGAACCCGTTCGGGCGGCGGCCTATGTCGATGGCGCCGCCGAAATGCTGGCCTTTGTCGAGGCCAAGGCCAGCCTCGCCTTTAGGCTCTCGACGACGTCGATTGATTATCATCAGTCGCTGCCCGGCGCGACATGCGGCGCGCGCGCCTTCAACCCCGGCCTATTCGATGCGCGCCAACTGGGTGCCGATTTCGCCCGGCTGCGGCCACCGCTGGCCTCGACGATGATCCTGGGTGGCATGACGATCGCGAGCCAAGATCTGCCGTATTTCTTCGCGATGCGGCGATCACCCCGCGCGGCCCTGCGGGTGGCGGGGGTCACCGCCCGCTACATCCGCGATCGCCTTGCCGGGCACGGCCGCGGCACCAGGATCGCCAACGGCAACGGGTTGATCGGCGCCTTGCTGCTTGCGCTCAAGAAGCGACGAGTTCCCGTGCATGCGGGCTACCGGGCCGAAAGGCTTGTCGTTCAGGCGGGACGAGTTGCGGGCGCCGCCATCCGCAACGAAAACGCCGGCCTGACCATTGCGGCGGGCCGCGCTGTTATCCTCTGCTGCGGCGGATTTTCCGGCTCCGCCGGGCTGCGCGCCAAATACTACGCCCATGTTGCGGCGGGACAATCGCACCATTCGCTCGCCCCTGCTTCGAACATCGGCGAGGGCCTCGCGCTTGGCTGTGCGGCCGGAGGCGTGCTCAACGAAAACTTGGCCGAGCCGGCGGCCTGGACACCCGTATCGCTGGTCCCACAGGCCTTTGGCGCGCCGGTTCCCTTCCCCCATTACAGCGACCGTGGCAAGCCTGGCATCGTCGCCGTCACCCGCGCCGGCCGGCGTTTCGCCAATGAAGCCGCCGTCTATCATCGCTTCGTGCCTGCGATGATCGCCGCCTGTGCCGGTGAGACAGATGTCCTGGTCTGGCTGATAGCCGATCATCGTGCGATCCGCCGATATGGTCTTGGCGCAGTGCCACCGTCACCCGCCTTTTGCGCGCCCTTTGTCAGAAGCGGCTATCTCGCCTGTGGCCGGACCCTTGTCGAATTGGCCAACCAGACCGGGATCGCCCCGCCAGCCCTGGAAGAGACCATTGCCAGGTTCAATCGCGGCGCGGCCAATGGCGAAGATCCGGAATTTGGCAAGGGATCGAGTCCCTATGACCGCGCCAATGGCGATCCGGCGCAGCTTCCCAATCCCTGCCTAGCGCCGCTGGCGACGGCCCCCTATTATGCGGTGCGGCTCTATGCCGGCGATATAGCGACCTTCATCGGCTTGCGCACCGATGCACATGCCCGGGTCCTCGACAAATCCGGCATTGCGATCGAGGGTCTCTATGCCGCCGGCAATGATGCGGCAAGTGCGATGGGCGGCGATTACCCGGCCGCCGGCATCACGATCGGCTCGGCCATGACGTTCGGCTATCTGGCGGCGCGCCATATCGGCGAGGTCCGCTGATGGCAATCATTGCCGGATTCGACCGCCAATTGCTGCTGGGCAAGACTGCGCTGATCACGGGGGGCGCCCGTGGTATCGGCCTGGCGATCGCCGAGGCGATGGATTTCGTCGGCGCCCAAATCATCATCGCCGACATCGACGGGCCGGCAGCGCGCGCGGCCGCGGCAAAGCTCGGCCGGCGGTCCATCGCGGTCGAATTGGACGTGTCCGACGCTGAAGCCTGTGCAGCTCTGGCCGACCAGATTCCCGACGTCGCGATACTCATCAACAATGCCGGCCTGTTCGCGCGAAGCCCGATCGATCATGCCGAGTCACTGCTGACCTGGCGACGGCTCATGGCCGTTAATGCCGACGGGCCGTTTCAACTCGTGCGGGCCTTCCTACCGCATCTGGAACGGGCCCGCGGCAGCGTCGTCAACATAGCCTCAGCCCGCGCCTACACGGCGGCCGAACAGGCGGCGGCCTATTCGGCTTCCAAGGCGCTCATCGTCATGTTGACGCGTTCGCTGGCGGTTGAACTGGCGGTGCGAAACATCCGGGTTAATGCGGTCGCACCGAGCGACGTTGCCACGGCCATGACGGCGGGCCTTTACGACGATTCGAAGCTCGGCGCGGCGCTGATCGGCCGCACCCCGCTCGGCCGACCCGCGCAGCCGGAAGAGGTTGCAACGGCCGTCGTGTTTCTCGCCTCGCCACTTGCCTCTTACGTGACCGGCGGGGTGCTCAATGTCGACGGCGGTTTTCTGGCGACTTAAGCGCCCAGGAAGAACGACGCAAAGGCCTTCGGTGCCGGCTTGCCGAGAACCGCATCCGCAACCAGGCGTGCGGCAATCGGGCCGCCGGTGAAGCCCACCCAGGGAAACATGCAAGTGAAAAATCCCTTTACATTCGGAGCCTCGCCAAAGACCGGCCGCCAATCGGCCGTGCCATTGACAATCGATGGCCAGGTTCGCAAAAGCTGGACTGTAGCAAGAGCCGGGACGACTTCGACCGCAACCTTGAGATTTTCGCGCATCGAATGCGCATTGACGACGACCCGGCCGCTTTCGTCCCGCTGGGCCGGCCAGCCTCCGCCGATCAGAAAGGCACCGAGCCGCGTCTGTTTCAAAGTGAGTTTCTCGCCGGCAAAATAGACGAGATGCTTGACCAGCGATTCTACCGGTTCGGTGACGTTGACCTGGATCGGATGACCCTCGATGGCGAAGTCAAGACCGACCATCCGGGCAATCGTCGCAGCATCCGCACCGGCGCAATTGACGACTTTTTGGGCAACAATGTCGCCGTACGAGGTCCGTGCGGTAAAGCCCGCCGCGTCGACGGTAAGTGCAAGCAGATCAGTGTTTCGTGCGAGGCGGGCGCCCAGGCGCTGCGCCGCTTGCGCAAAATGGTATGCCGCCTTAAGCGGGTTGGCCTTGCCCTCGGCCGGACAGAAGGCGCCGCCGGCCATCGCGCGCGACAGATAGGGCGCCAGCGACAACAGCTCGTCGCGGTCAAGAATCTCGACATCAAGGCCATATTGGCGCTCTATCGCTGCCTTGCGCCTGACATCGCGCATCTGTGTCTCGGTCTGGGCGACAAGCAGTCCGCCCGGTGTCGTCACCTCGAAATCAACCGCGAGTTCGCGTTCGAGTTCCTTCCACATCTCGATGGAGCGCAACATCAAAGCAATGACCGGAGCAAAGCCGCGTACCCAGGCCTCGCCCTCCAGCAGAAATTGTTGATGCGGCATTTGCGCGTGCAAGCTGCCGGCATTGCTGCCCGAGGCAAGTGTGCCGAGATCGTGCCGTTCAACCAGGAGTACGTCGCGGCCTTCGCGGACCAGGAAATAGGCCACGGCGCACCCGGCGAGCCCGCCGCCGATAATCAATACGTCGGTCCGTTTGGCCATCAGGTTTCCTCGCACCCCCGCACCTTTTGCGGCGCTTTTGATCTCATGTTACATGTCATGTCGAAGGCAAAGGCCGGCCAGCGCCCGGCAGCAACTCGGTGGAGCTCATAATGTCCGACCCGTTCCGCGGCAGCTTTTCCGTCACCCTGACCCCGTTCTCTCCGGATGGCACCAGGATCGATCTGAAGGCCTGGAGAAGGTTTCTCGACTGGCAGCTGCGCGAAGGCGTCCCCGGCATAATCATTCTCGGCACCACCGGCGAGTTTCTGACCATTACCGACGACGAACGCCAGGCCTTTGTCGAGGCGACCGTGAAGCATGTCAAGAAGCGCATTCCGGTCCTGGTCGGCACCATGAACGCCTATACGCCGAGCGCAGTGCGCTACAGCCGCGAGGCTGAGGAACTCGGCGCCGACGGGCTGATGATCATCCCGCCCTATTACTACACGCCGACCGAGGACGAGATCTTCAATTACTATCGAGCGATCTGCGAGAAGGTCTCGATTCCGATCATGCTCTACAACAACCCTTTCACCTCGAATGTCGACATGTCGGCCAAGTTCGTCGCGCGTCTGACCGCGGCCTTCGAGCAGATCCGCTACATCAAGGAAGCGAGCCAGGACATGGCCCGCGTCTACGACATCGTCGAGGAAACCAAGGGCGTCATGAACGTCTTTGCCGGCCAGCGCATCGTCGAATCCTATCTCTATGGCGCCGTCGGCTACGTGAATCCCTACGGCAACTACATTCCCGCGCGCCTCGACCCGCATCTGCGACTTCATGCGCCGAAGGGCCGCTGCGAGGATGCCAAGAAGATCGAGCGGCATGATCAACCGGATGCAGGCGATCATCAAGGAGGGCCATCCGACCTATGGCCACCAGTGCTATTCCAAGGCGGTCGCGGCGGCCCGGGCTATCCGGTCGGCGACGTCCGCGCGCCGCTGACCACGTTCAAGGAACTGGGCAAGGAAGGCCGCCGAGGGTCAAGAAAGTCATGGCGATCATCCGCGAACTCGACCGGCTGATGGACCGGCTGGACGGCAAGCGCCGGCCCTGCCCTCGGCGGCCGAATAGGCGCTCAGCGGATGTAGCTCGCGCCGTTGACGTCGAGCGTCGCGCCGCTCAGATGCCGACAGGCGCCGCTCGACAGAAAAACGACGAGATGGGCGAGGTCGGACGGCGGCACCCATTCGCGCCATCGCGAGGCTTGCCGTGACGGCAGCCTCGCCGCCGGTCGCCAACGCCGCGCTGTTCAGATAATCTGGTGCGCACGACGCCGGGCGTCACGACATAGGCCAAGACGTTCTGTTTGGCATAGTTGCGGGCAATGGTCTTGGTCGCCGAAAGCATGGCGCCCTTCGAAGCCGCATAGGCCATCAACGCCGGATTGCCCGGTCCGCGCTGCGCCGCCCAGCTCGATATCGTCACCAGGCTGCCGCCGCCGACCGAAAGATAGTGGCGCACCGCGTGGCGCATCAGCCGCGCCGGAGCTAGAACATTGACCCGTAAGCTCTCGTCCCAGGCCGAGTCCCAAGCCGCCTCGTCGTCCTCGATCCCGCCATTCAGTCGCATCACCGCGGCATTGTTGACCAGCACATCGATTCGACCTCTCCAGGCGAGCGGCCTCCTGCCACAGACGATCGACCGCGCCGGGGCGTGCCGAGATCGGCCCCGACCAGGAGGCGTCGCGCTGCCGGGATGCCGCTGGTTGCTGCTTCGGCACCCGCCCGATCGCCACCATAATGGCCAATCAAATGGGCACCCGCCTCGCCCAATGCGGCGGCGATTGCCGCGCCTATCCCTTTCGAGGCACCGGTGAGGAGTATGGTTTTGCCGCTCAGGTCAAACATCTGGGACTTGCTCCGTTGCGGGCTTTCCAACCACATAGGTCATGTATACAGGGTATTTCGACGCGACCATATGCGCCACTCGGGCGCCTGCGCCGGATAGCGCAAACAGCAAAGAACCTACCCGGTGGACGATTTCGGGTGGCTTGCAAACGCGTAGGGCCCCTCGCCCATGGCTCAGAATGGCTGCCCCTTATCGTGCGCGCAATGGGCAGCGATATCTTTCCGAACCAGGCCTGGCGATCACCTTTGACGGCGTTGCAATCCCCGCGCGACCCGGTGAGACAATCGCCGTCGTGCCAACGGCGCAGGACGTTCGGGCGTTCCGGCGAACGGCCGCGGGAAGCCCGCGAGGCCTGTTTGGTGGCACGGGCGTGCGCCAGGATTGCCTGATGAGCGTCGATGGCCGGCCAAAGCGCGCCTGCATCCATGACCTCAGATCGAGGCGGCGAGCGCAAGCGGCGAGGCCATCGGCTTATCGAAGCGGCAAACCGCTTTGGCATGGCCGCTGCCAAGGCCACTGTTAGGTCTCCGAATTGGTCGAGTTTCAATGCCGGTCGCGGCGGGATACCGGCTGACGAGTTTTGCTTTGTCGCCGCGTCCACCACCCAAGCCGGTTCCCCTTCGGTGGGCTGTTCGCGGGCCGAAGGCGAGGGTTTGGCGGCGCCGGGCAGCGCTGATTAGCGACAGTCCTAACGGCAGACAAAGCGCGAGGCTTACGCCAATGCGGCCCGCCTCAAGGCGCAGGATAGCAGCCAGCAAGTCGACCGCGCTCGCGTATCAGTGCGAGAACGGAAGTGCAGATCGGCATGCACTCGCCGGTGATCTGGCCGAGTTCAACAACGGCGCCAAGAAGCGCGTCAATTTCCATCGGCCGGCCTCGCTCGAGATCCTGCAGCATAGACGTCTTGTGGACGCCGACCTCGGCAGCGCCGGCAAGGCGCTGGTCCAGCGAAACGGCAAAGTGCACGCCGAGCCGTTCGGCGACGACCTTCGCTTCGCTCATCATCGCGCGGCATAGATTCCGCAGACCCGGCTCACCGACAATTCTGTCCAGCGTTGCCCCTGTTAGCGCAGAGACCGGATTGAAGCAAAGATTGCCCCACAGTTTCACCCAGATCTCGTCGCGGATCCGGGTTCGTACCGGCGCCCTAAGGCCGGCCTTAATCATCAGAAGCGAGAGCGCCTCGGCCCGTGCGCTGCGGCTCGCATCAGGTTCGCCCAGGCTGAACCGATCACCATAGGAATGGGCGATGACGCCAGGCCGAACCACCTCGGCCGCTGGATAGACGACGCAGCCCAGGACCTGCGCTGGCGGCAGGAAATCCCACAGTTTGCCGCCGGGATCAACACTTTCAATGCGACGGTCGCGCCAAGGCCCTTCGAGCGCGTAGAAATACCAATAGGGCACACCGTTGATGGCGGTGACAAACGTCGTGTCCGGCCGGACCATCGCGGCAATTTGCGGGGCCGCAGCCGGCAGAGAATGGGCCTTCAAGGTCAGCAATATGTAATCCTGTTGGCCCGCCTCAGCCGGCGTCTCGCAGCAGCGTGGCCGCAGAATGATGGTCTCGCCGGCGGTTATCAGCGTCAGGCCGTTTTCCTGAATCGCCGCGCGATGGGCACCGCGGGAGACGAAAGTCACGTCGGCCCCTGCCGCCAGCAGTTTGGCGCCGAGGAAGCCGCCAATCGCACCGGCCCCGAAAACGGCGATTTTCACGACGAGAGACCGAGCTTTTCGGCAAGCCCGATGCGCTGCAACTTGCCGGTCGCCCCTTTCGGTATTTCGGCGACAAAAACAATTTTGCGCGGCACCTTGAAGGGGGCGAGCCGGCTCGCCGCAAAATCGCGCAGAATGCGCTCGTCGCACGCTGCTCCCTCGCGCAGCACGACGGCCGCCGCGACCTCTTCGCCGAGTTTGTCGTGCGGCATGGCAAAGGTTACGCATTGCTGCACCGCCGGATGATCCATCAGCACCGCGTCGATCTCTAGTGGTGCTACTTTCTCGCCGCCGCGATTGATGATCTCCTTCAATCGTCCGGTAAGCCGCAAATAGCCATCGCGATCAAGATAGCCCTGATCACCGGTGCGAAACCAGCCGCCGGTGAAGGCCTTGGCATTGGCCGGCGGGTTGTTTTCGTAGCCGGCCATGACATTGCTGCCGCGGATCACCACCTCGCCCAGCGTGCCCGGTGGTAGCCGATTGCCCGCCTCGTCCAGGATAGCAATCTGCGGGCCGGCTGCAACGCCGACCGAACCGGGAAAGCGCGCCGCCGGCGGCAGCGGGTTGCTCGCCATCTGATGCGCCGCCTCGGTCATGCCGTAGGCCTCGATGACCGGCACGCCGAACGCCGCCTCCAAATCGACCATCACTTGCGGCGGCAGCGAAGCCGAAGAGGAGCGAATCAAGCGCAGCCGCGCGGCCTCGATCACGGCCCGGTTGCGCGCAGCAAGCGGCAGCAGCGTCTGATGCATCGTCGGCACTGCCGTGAACCAGCTCGGCCGCGCCTCGGCCATCCAGCCGAAAAAGGAGAACGCATTGAATCCTGGTGTGCAGCACACGCCGGCACCTGCGGCAAGGGAAGAAAGAACGGCGGCGATCAGTCCGTGGATGTGGAACAGCGGCATGATGTTCAAACAGAGATCGTCGGCGCCGAGCTTGAGGCTGCGCGCGATGTGATAGGCTGAGGCTGCAACGTTCGTCTGGCTCAACGGTACAATCTTGGGCCGTGATGTCGTGCCTGACGTGTGCAGCACGAGGGCAATATCGCCGGCGAGCGCCGCACCCTTGGGCGCCCGAGCATCGAGGCGGCTGTCGGTCACGAGCTCAAAGCTGCCGGCGGCCTCGCCCGGCACTAGTTCGATAATCGCAATGCCTTGGTTGGCCGCGGCTTCGCGAGCTGGACCGGCGGATCCGGCAAGCACGAGCAAAGCCCGTACCCGCAAATCGGAAAGATAAAAGTCGAATTCGTCGGCACGATAGGCCGGGTTGAGGGGTGCTGCGGTCACGCTAGCGGCGAGCGCGACGAAGCAGGCCGCCATTTCCGGTCCGTTCGGGAGGACGATCGCAACCCGGTCACCGCGGCCCATGCCGAAACTTTCGAGCCGCGCCGACGTGCGAGCGCACAGGGCACGCAAAGCCCCGTAGGTCAGAGGCGTTCGCCCCGGCGCCGTCAGCGCTGGGGCGTCGTTCTGGCCAGTGGCCAGAAGGCCGGCAATGGTAGTGGCGGGGTAGGCGTTCAATGGCTCTCTCCATGACCGTCCTCGCCTGTTTAGCGCCTGCGCGGCGGAACGGGAAGTCCGCCAGCATTGGTCGAACTCCGGGGGGTGCAAATCGGGCCGGTGATCCGGCAATAATCTGTGTTAGCCTGTCCTGGCGGCCGCCGGAGCAACGAAAGAGCGAGAGGAAACTGCCCCATGACGACCTTCATCATTCAAGGAAATTATAGCCAGGAAGCCATGCGCGGGATGGTTGCCAATCCCGAGAACCGGGAAGATGCCGTAGCCAAGCTTTTCAAGGAATTCGACGGCAAACTTCTGGCCTATTACGTCACCTTCGGCCGATACGATTTCCTGGTCATCGCCGAGGCACCGGACGAACAGACGGTCCTTTCTGCGCTGGCCGTCGTCGCCGCAACCGGCGGCGTCACCAATCTGTCCACGACGACCGCCTTGTCGGCCAAGGAGGCCAAAAAGGCCTTCGAGGCTGCCGGCAAATTTAGCGACAAATTCAGGCCGGCCGGCAAGAAATAGCGGGCCCCCTTATACCGCACCATCCGAGGAACCGTCATGCGGGGCTGCCGAACCTACGGCCCGGGACCGGCAAACCGACCGGTCAACCTTCTTTTGCGCTGCGCACTTACCGATCATTAACCGCCCGCCGAGCGAACTGGTTACAACGCTGGTCCACACCATTATAAGGAATGACCGCCGGAGCAGGACTTGACCATGGGTGTGCTTTTGAAGCGATTCTTTCGCGATAATTCGGCGGCGACGGCCGTCGAATACGGGTTGATTGCCGGGCTAATCGGCGTGGTGATCATCGGCGCGTTGACGACGGCCGGTGTCAAAGTATCGGCGAAGTTTCAGAAGGTCGGCACCGCTCTCACCTAGTTCGATTTGGCGATGCGCCCATACCAATCACCCAGTGCCTGGCAGAAACCCTCGGCCCGGGTCTGCGGAAAAAAATGACCCCCGGTTTCAAACACCTGTATCTCGGCCCTGGCCAGTGCCATGGCGAGGTGGTGCTGGTGGTAGGCGGGAATGACAAGGTCGTCGGCGGCCGACAGCACGAGCACCGGTATCCGGATTTGCGCCAGCGCCCTGCTGCCATCAAACGCGAGCAGGGCCTCGATCCGCTCGGCCAGGACGGCGCGCCCCGAAGCAGAAGAGGCCGGGCCTTGCATGGCGCGCTTCAGCAAATCGGCCCTTTGCGCCAACCAGCCCGGCGGGTAAGACAGAAACAGGGCCAGGCGTTCATAGGCTTCCGGCGCCTGCGTCAGGACCATTAAGCGGCAGATGAACAAGGTCCGGATATAGGTATCGGCCGTGATCCAGCTGCCACTGAGCACGAGCGCCCGACAGCGCCGCGGGCAGATTTCGGCGAGCGCCTGGGCGACCAGACCGCCCATCGAATGACCGACGACAACGGCACTTTCTATCGCCAGGGCGCTGAGAATGGCCCGGGCGTCGTCGGCAAGCGCGGCAATGTCGAATCTTGTCGTGCCCCGGCTGCTTGCGCCGATCCCGCGCTGATCGAAACGGATCACGGTGAAGGTCTGTTGTAGGATAGAGGCGACCGGATCCCAGAAGGCTGCGGTGCCGCCCAATCCGCTGACCAGCAGCAGGTTCGGGCCTGAACCCTCCCTGCGCACCGAGAGACTGGCGCCGTCGGCACGCTCAACCCTCGTCACGATTCCTCGCGGATGGCGCGCAGCGCGGCGATCTTCTCATCCCGCCAAAGCCGGCGCGCCGGCAGCCCGTCGAGTGGCAGATCGCTCCGCATAGCACGCTCGAGCGTCTCGATCAGGGCAGGCGTGAGGACCGGCCCGCCGGCGCTGGCGCGCTCGCGAGCCAGTTCCTCGAACATGAATCCGTAGCGCGCCAAATAATCGGCGATGCCTTTGGGTGCGTTGAGATCGATACCCTGCAGCGGACCGAGAAAAGACCAGCGCAGACCGAAACCATCGCGGATCAGCGTATCGGCGTCAGCCGGGCTCAGCAGACCGGCGGCGACTGCACGAAACATCTCGATCAGCAGGGCGCCCTGCAAGCGGTTCATCACGAATCCCGGCGTCTCTTGGCGGATCAGAACCGGTTTCTGACCGACGGCACGCATGAGCTGGAAGGCCCGCTCGACAATGGCTTGCGGCGTCCAGGGCGCGGGCACCACTTCGACGGCCGGCAGCAGATGCGGTGGCGTTGCCGGGTGCACGACAATGCAACGATCGCGCCCGGCGAGCTCGCGCGTGAAGCGGGAGACGCCGGTGCTCGAGGTGGAACTCGCGAGAATGGCGTCGGGTGTCGCCAGGCGATCGAGTTTAGCAAAGAGGGCGGTCTTCGCCTCGACCTGTTCGGTAATGCATTCCTGCACATAATCGGCGTCGGCCAGGGCATCGGCCAGATCGCCGGCGACTTGAATGTGGGCGATCAGCGCCGAATGATCATGCCTTGCGATGGTAGGCAAAGTCGCGGCCGCCGCTTTGATTCCGGCCTCGAACGCGGCAAGATTGGCCGGCCGGTGGTCAAAGACCCGAACGCGAAGACCGGCGCGCGCAAAGACAATCGCCCAGGACGATCCAATGATTCCGGCGCCGATGACTGCAATGTTGGCCATGCTGCTCCCCATCATCGCAGCGGCGAGAAGGCGCTCGGCACCAGAATGCGCGTCGACTGCACGTCGATCAAGTCGGTCACCTGATCAAGATAGGTCTGCCAGCGTGAGTCGGCGAGCATACGGGTGCGTCGCAGCATGCGATCGTCGAGACCCTCGAAACCCCATAGCGACACGACATGATTAAGCTCGCCAATCTCGCTGGTGAAATAGCCGAGAAGCCGGCCCAGGAATTCGCGCTGCAAAGGTAGACCAACCTCCTCGTAGGTCGCCACAAAGAGCCGAAGCTTGCCGGGCCTTAGTCGGTAATCGCGCTCCTCGACAATCATGGCATACCGTTCGTGTGCGATTGCTCGGCCCAGCCAAACACGGTGCGGCGCTCGATCTCTTCGACATCGGCCGGCCGGGGGAACGGGTCGGGCGGCGGCTCGCCGGGCCGTTTCGGCCGGCCGATCGCCGCAAAGAAAGTCTCAAGCCCGCCCGGCATCAATATCCACATAAAGGTCAACGGTATCTCGCCGACATTGTGGAAGGAATGACGACGGTTGGCGGCGATAAAAATGGTCGTGCCCGGGAGCCCCTCGCGCTGCTGCCCGTCGAGCCTGGCAAGGCCCTGGCCGCTGAGGAAGTGGATGATCTCGTCATGCGCGTGGTGGGTGTGTTCGCGGACATGAGCGTGCGGGGCGATGGTCTGGGTGCCGATGGAAAAGTTGGTCCGGCTGGCGACCTCGCCGCTGTTCAAAATGCAGCGGACGAAGCCATTGGCCGGGACCGGCTGCCAAAAACTCTGGCCCTCGTCCGGCCCGACCAGTTTAATGGCAGGTAGCGGTGCTTGATCCATTCTTGTTCTCCGTTCCGGGCGATAGGATGCCCTGGCGAGCCCAATGTACAGGAGTGGTAGTGAGCCCGCAGCCGAAACGATCGCGCGCACGGGGCTGCCATGCCAAACCGTCATATTGCGCTTACCGGCGCGACCGGCTTCATCGGCCGGTTCGTGCTGCATGAACTGACGCGACGCGGTTACAGGGTTCGGGTGCTGCTGCGCCAACCCCGGCAAATCCCGCCGGACTCCTCCAGCGCCGTGATCGGCGACATCAGGCGGCCGCAGAACATGGCCGCGGCGTTGGTGGGTATCGATGCCGTCGTCCACACGGCCGGCGCCGCCCAGGCCATGACCGGTCTGCCAGAGGACGACTATCGACTTTTGAACACGCAGGCCACCATCGAACTGGCCACCGCGGCCAGGCGGGCCGGTGTGCAGCGCTTCGTCTTCCTGTCGTCGATCCGGGCACAGGCCGGCCTGACGGCGCCTGAACCATTGCGCGAAGATGGAAGCACCGACCCAATCGACGCCTATGGCCGCTCGAAACTGGCTGCGGAGGCGGGTCTTGCAAAGCTCGACCTCGATTGGGTCGCACTCAGGTTAGCGCTGGTCTACGGGCCGGGCGCAAGTGGCAATGTCGCGCGGTTGGCGCGGCTGGCGCGCTCCCCCTACCCGCTTCCCTTTGCCAGCCTGACGGCCCGCCGCTCGCTGCTGTCGCTCGACAATCTGGTCGGCGCGCTTGATTGCGTCTTGAGCCACAGGCGCGAATTTCGCACTATCGTAAACGTCGCTGATCCCGGCCCCGAAACGCTTCCAGCCATGATTGCCGCCTTGCGGCGCGGCCTCGGGAGAAGGCCCGGCGTGTTCGCCTGCCCGGTGCCATTGTTGCGCGGTTTGTGTAAGGTAAGCGGGCAAACCGAGGCCTTTGCGTTGATCGCCCAGCCGTTGGTCGTCGATATTGGCAAGCTGACTCGGCTCGGCGGTGCCGGCCTACCACTCCGGCTCGGCCTTGAGGCCTTCATGCACAAGGACGCTTGATCCAATGCCTCTACGGTGACGCTCGCGCCATTATTGTCCCGGATGGGCCCAGCCCGGTGATGATCAGTCACACTAGCGACTTATTCGGACAACCGTGCATCATCCGTGGCGGTGCGGCGTGTTAGGCAGCCCGGATGTTGCTGTCGTGCAATTGCTCGAAGAACGGCTGCAACAGGGCGTCGCCGGTGACGCTTCCGCCGATCAGCGGGCCTTGCACACGGGTGCAACCGTGGGCGCGCAGGAAACTCAACTGAGCCTCCGTCTCGACCGCCTCCGCCATCGATTCCAAGCCGAGATCCGCAGCAAGCCTGAGGAGCGCCCTGACAATGATGGCATTCTCCTGGCGGGTCTCGAGGCCGGCGATCAGCGCGCGCCCGAGCTTGATGCGACGGATCGGCAAATTCAAGAGGGATTCCAGCGAGCCGGTGTTGAGCCCGAAATCGTCGAGGGTGAGCGAAATGCCGGCCTCGACCAGGCTCGTCAGTACCAGCCTGGCCGCCTCAATGTCGCCTGACTTCGGGTCGCCGAGTTCGACTTCGAGGCGGCCGGCCGGCAGCCCTGCTGCGCTGAGCGCCCGCATCATGGCAAGGCTCGCGGCCTGGCTGCGCAAAAGCGACAACGGAAAATTGACGGCGACGCCGACGTCGTGCGGCCAGCCCGCGGCGGCCCGGCAGGCCTCGCCGACCAGGAACTCGCCGAGTTCGAAGACCATCCCCGTTTCCTCGGCAATCGGCATGAATTGATCGGCAGCAATCTCGCCACGGCTCGGGTGGATCCATTTGAGCACAGCTTCGCGACAGGCGACGCGGTTTGGGGCGAGCGCCAGAACGGGTTTGTAGTGAAGGGCGAACTCGCCATTGCGCAAGGCGCTGCGCAGGTCGTTCTCGATCGCCCGCCGGTCGAGAATTTGTCTGTTGTCCTGGGCCTCGAAAAATCGGAACGATCCCTTGCCTTCGCGCTTAGCGAGATAGAGTGCGGTGTCGGCATTGCGCATGAGGACTTCTGCGCGACTGCCATTGGCTGGCGCCAGTGCGATCCCGATGCTGACCCTTGTGAACAGGCGGGCGCCACCGACGACGAAGGGGCCGGAAAACGACCGGACAATACGCTCGGCAAAAACCAAAGCGTCCTCGGGCCGGATAACGCCGACTTCGATCAGCGCAAATTCGTCGCCGCCGAGCCGCGCTACCGTGTCGGCCGCCCTGACGCAGCCCATCAGCCGTTCGGCCACCTGGATCAGCATCTCATCGCCGGCGGCATGCCCGTGTTGGTCGTTCACAGCCTTAAAATCGTCGAGATCAATATAAAATACGGCAAAACCGTCGCCGCGTTCGAGCCGGCGAACGGCAGCGCCGATCCTCTCGTCGAAGGCAAGCCGGTTTGGCAGGTTGGTCAGCGAATCCTTGCGGGCGACGCGTTCGGCCGAATATTGCTCGGTCAGCCGGCGGGCGAATTGCACCCCATGACTGACGACGGCGCGGGTGAGAATGAAGGTGTAGATGACCAGAAGGAAGGCGACCAGCCAATAGATGTGATCGGCGCTACGCAGAACTGCGATGCTTTCACCGACGAATATCGGGACCATGAAGGCCATCGCCGCGGCGGGTATGCTCGCCAGCACAAAAGCGCCGCTGCATAGGAAACCGATATAAAGACAGGTTATCAGCATCTGCCCGCCGGGGTCGGCATGGCTGAAGAAGAAAATCGGCACGCTTCCCCACAGACAGCCGAGCAGGAAGCAATTGCCGATCACCCGCCGCATCGACCGTTTCGAAACATAGCGCGCCGCAACGCCCGTGGCACTATCGCGCAAATAGATATAGGCGGCGTAGGAAACGACGATAAAGGCCCAGAGAAGGATGCCGAACCGCGCCGGTGTCGCATAGAGTGGCGCGACCAGAATGATCGCGATGCATACATTGGCAACCATGGTGCCCCGGGTATAGCGCCCGAGCGCCGCGATCTGCTCAGCCCTGACGCGACCGGCATCGTTCTCAGCAATCTCGGGTCCACCAAAAACTGTGAGATCGCCAGACAACAGACGTTCCAAATGCGCCACCAGTCCCCCGTTAATTTGCCGGCAACCATCCGGCCTAATGTCTCAACCGGGCCAGACTGGAGGCGGAGGCTTGCGTTAGGGTAAATACTGCTCCGGCCACGCGCGTCATCGTTTGGGCTGGGGAAGGAGCAGCTAAGGAATTGTCTAAAAACGCATATAATCGGCGATGCCTACCGGCACCGGCTCAGCGCGCGCCGCCATCGATATCGAGGAGCGCGCCGGTTGCAAAGCCGTTGCTGATTAGAAACAGGACGGCCGCGGCAATCTCGGCCGGTCGGCCGGTCCTGCCGACGGGCAGCTTGGCGCCGGCCCCTGCAAACATGCCATTGCGCGCCTCCGGCGCCATCCAATCATAGGCCGGCGTATCGACCATGCCGGGCGAGACGACATTCACCCGCAGCGGTGCGAGCTCCTTGGCTAGGGTCTGAGCCCATTGGGTTATCGCACCGTTGACCGCGGCAAGCCCGGAGGTCCCTGGGAAGCCCACCCGCGAAGCGGCGCCGGCCAGCATGGTCATTGATCCGTCCCGGCGCAGGCTCGCCAGTGCCTGTTGGGCGCACAGGAAATAGCCGAACATCTTGCCCTCGAAGGCGCGTCGCAATTGCGTGAGGGAAAGGTCCTTGAAGGCCCCCCAGGCCGGATCGCTGGACGCGGCAAGGACCAGATGGTCGAACCGGCCGAGGGCTGCGAACATTTTGGCGACGGCAGGCGGATCGGTGAAGTCGAGGGCGAAGGTCTCAACGGCAAAATCGAGCGAACTGGCAGCCTTCGCAAGCCGGTCAGGCCCGCGGGCGGCGAGTGTGACACGGTAGCCTTGCCGCACGGCATGCGCGGCACAGGCAAGCCCGATGCCGCTCGACCCGCCAATGATGAGGATCTTCTCCGCCACGGCCATTTTCTGCCCGCCCCGCATCGCCCGTTGCCGATCCCTGTACGATAGCGGTACTCGTGAGATTGTCTAATTCGATTATTCCTTTAGGATGGTTCCTGGTTTTGCCGGCGGGCGGCGATTTCGTCGGTGCCATCGACGACGCGCTTGCCGGCATCGGCCGGACCCGGCGGGTCGCAGCCGAATTTCCTGCCGGTCCCGCCGTTGGTCGATTACTATCCGGTTTCGCCGCCGACCTTCAGATTTCGGGACTTGCTCTGCTGGCATCCCCGGCCGCATCATGATCGTGGCAGTCAATGGCCGCGCGAAGTCTCGGCGCCGCCCTCGGCGATGGCGAGATGGCGGGCGAACCGCACGGCGAGCGCCGGCGCAAAAGGGACGGCAGAATGCAACGCCTTGCCTTCAAAATGTTTCTCAATCCTGGTTGCGCCGAAGAATATGCCCGCCGGCACGATAGGATCTGGCCGCAACTGCAGGCGCTGCTCACCGAAGCGGGAAATCGGCAATTATTCGATCTATCTCGATCCCGAGAGCAATAGTCTGTTTGCCTATCTGGAAAGGCACGAGGACCATCAGATGGACCGCTTACCGGGACATCCGTTGATGCGGCAATGGTGGGACTACATGCGCGACATCATGCGCACCCACCCGGACGGGGCGCCGGTCGTTGTCGAGCTTATGCCGATGTTCCACCTTCAGGGCGCGGCGGGCTGAGCAATCCAAGTTACTTGTGGAATTGATATAAAGATTTGATTTAACCAATTGCCGAGCTCTGCCTAGTCTGCACTGAGTTCCAGGCTGCGCAAGCTCAGAGATATTGAGTGCACGCCCTGTCACGCCGGATCTCCCGCGCTAGTTAAGTCGGGGACTGATTCGAGAATCCGTCAAGCCTACGAGGAGAGCCGATGCTGGAACTTAGGGTCAATGGCATTGTTCATCGGCTTGATGTCGATCCCGAAATGCCGCTGCTTTGGGTGCTGCGGGATATTTTGAACCTCACCGGCACCAAGTATGGCTGTGGTATGGCCTTGTGTGGCGCCTGCACCGTCCACCTCGACGGCGAGCCGGTGCGTTCCTGCCAATTGCCGGTGGCCGAGGTTGCGCAAAGGTCGATCACCACGATCGAGGCGGTTGACGGCCGCGTCGCGCTGGCCGTCCAGCAGGCCTGGCAGCAATTGGACGTCGTCCAGTGCGGTTATTGCCAATCCGGCCAGATCATGGCGGCGATCGGTCTTTTGGCGGCCAATGCCAAGCCCAGCGACACCGAGATCGATGCGGCAATGGACGGCAATGTCTGCCGTTGCGCGACTTATCTACGCATTCGCGCCGCTATTCACGCCGCGGCAAAAAATCTCGCCTGAGCGAGGGAGACGCTTGATGCTGTTTGTTCCAAGGCCGATGTCGCTACACACGCCACATGCCTCGCGGCGCGCCTTTCTGCAGGGATCGGCGGCGAGCGCGGGCTTTTTCGTGATCGCCACGTCGCTCGATTGGGGTCGCCTCGCGCATGCCGCGGAAGCGGCCGACTTCCCGATGCCAAATGCCTTTGTCCGGATTTCCGCCGACGATAGCGTCACGGTCATCATCAAGCACCTCGAGATGGGCCAGGGGGTGACGACCGGCCTCGCGACAATCGTCGCCGAGGAACTCGATGCCACATGGGCGCAGATGCGGGTGCAATTCGCACCGGCCAATGCCTTACTCTACAACAATCTGATGTTCGGCCCGATCCAGGGAACCGGCGGCTCCACCTCGACCGCCAACAGCTGGATGCAATTGCGGCGCGCCGGGGCCGCGGCCCGGGCGATGTTGGTCGCGGCAGCGGCCGCCAGATGGCAGGTGCCGCCGGACGAGATACAGGTGACCGATGGTACGCTCAGTCATAGCTCAGGAAAAAGCGCTCGCTTCGGCGCATTGGCCGCCGACGCCATGCACCAGCCTGTTCCCAGCGAGGTGACCTTGAAACGGCCGGATCAGTTCAAGCTGATCGGCACACGGCTGGCGCGGCTCGATACGCCGGCGAAAACGACGGGTCAGGCCGAATTTTCGCTTGATGTCCGCCGCCCCGGCATGAAGACAGCGCTACTGGCGCGTGCTCCGCGTTTCGGCGGCCGTGTCAAAAGCTTCGATTCGACTGCCGCTCGCGCCGTCAAGGGCGTCATCGACGTGATCGGCCTGGAACACGGCGTCGCAGTCATCGCCGATACGACCTGGGCCGCCCTGCGCGGCCGCGACGCGCTTTCGGTGACCTGGGACGACAGCGCTGCCGAGCGGCGATCTTCGAGCGAAATCCTTAGCGACTATCGGACCAAGGCCGCAAGTCCCGGCACGCTTGCCATGCGGCGGGGTGAGCCGGAGGCCGCCATGCAGCGCGCCGCGCGGATCGTCGAGGCGGAGTTCACCTTTCCCTATCTCGCGCACGCGCCGATGGAGCCGCTCAATTGCGTGATCGATCAACGCGATGACGGCACCTGCGACGTGTGGGCGGGCGCCCAGCTGCCAACCGTCGAGCAAATGACGGTTGGCAAGATACTCGGCCTCACACCGGAAAAGGTCAGACTGCACACGGTGTGGGCGGGCGGATCCTTCGGCCGAAGGGCCACGCCCAACGCCGATTATTTCATCGAGGCGGCGAGCATCGTCAAAGGAATTGGCGGCCGCTATCCGCTGCATTTCGTCTACAGCCGCGAAGACGACATCCGCGGCGGCCGCTACCGGCCGATGTTCTACCACAAGATCAAAGCCGGCCTCGATGCCGACGGCCGCCTGATCGCCTGGCAGCAAAGGCTGGTCGGCCAGTCCTTCATGATCGGATCGCCCTTCGAATTCCTGGTCAAAGATGGCCTCGATCCCACCGCCGTCGAGGGCGCCGCGGACATGCCCTATGCCATTCCGGCCTTAGAAGTCGACTGGCACAATGTCGTGTCGCCGGTGACCACCTTGTGGTGGCGCTCGGTCGGCCACACCCATACGGCCCAGGCTGTCGAAGTGATGATTGATGAACTGGCGCATGCTGCGGGCAAGGATCCGCTCGCCTTCCGGTTGGCGCTGTTGACGGACCGGCCGCGCCACCAAGCCGTTCTCAGGCTGGCAGGGGAGAAATCCGGCTATGGCGAAACGCTACCGGCCGGGCGCGGGCGCGGCATTGCCGTGCATGAAAGTTTCGACACCTATGTCGCCATGGTCGCCGATGTGACGGCCGGCCTCGACGGGGTCAAAGTTGAGCGGCTTGTGGTCGCCGTCGATTGCGGCATTGTCATCAACCCCGACATTGTCGTGGCGCAAATCGAGGGCGGTGCGGGCTTCGCACTTGGCGCTGCCCTGCGCAATCGCATCACGCTCACCGAGGGGATTGTCGACCAGTCGAATTTCGACACTTACGAGCCGCTGCGCCTATCCGACATGCCCAAGGTCGAGGTCCATATCGTGAAATCCGAGGCGGCGCCAACCGGCATCGGCGAGCCCGGCGTCCCGCCCGTGGCACCAGCCGTCGCCAATGCGATTTTCGCTGCAACCGGCAAGCGCCTGCGCTCGCTGCCCTTCGACTTCACCCAATTGCGTGGGACCTGAGTGTTCCGAGCGCCTTGCACCCGTCCGGCTTGCCCCACGCTCGCAGCATGCCGGCGGTCTACCCCATGGAGACACATGCCCTCCGCGCCGCTCACGCTTCGACTGATTGTAACCTACCTCTTGCTCGCGACGGGCGCCCAGGCGCAGACGGCCGGCGGCCCGCCAGCCGTCACCGTCGCCAAGCCGATCGTCAAGCCGGTCGAGGAGGTCGACGAATATACCGGCCGTTTTGATGCGATCGATACAGTCGACATTCGCCCGCGCGTGACCGGCTTTATCGACCGGGTGGCGTTCAAGGACGGCGTCATTGTCGAGAAGGGCGACCTCCTTTTCGTCATCGACAAGCGGCCCTATGTTCTGCAGGTCGAACAGGATCAGGCCGCCTTGTCGACGGCCAAGACACAACTCGAATTCGCCACCCTTGATTTCGATCGGGCCGAGGCGCTCCGCAAGACCGGCAATATCACCGATCAGGCCTTCGACCAGCGTCGCCAAGTCTTCAACGTTGCCAAGGCGGCGGTCGACCGCGTACAAAGCGCGCTGCGCCGCTCCGAACTTGACCTGGAATTTACCGAGGTGCGGGCGCCGCTGCGCGGGCGCATCGGCCGGCGTCTGGTCTCGGAGGGCAATCTGGTCGAGGCCAATCAGACCTTGCTCGCCTCGATTGTCTCGCTCGACCCGATCCAATTTTATTTCGACGTCGACGAGCGGTCCTATCTCGATTACCAGCGCAATGCCCGGATCAGCGACCAGGGCTCGACGGGAGCCGTGCCGTTTGCGGTCAAGATCGCTCTCAGCAACGAAAAGACCGCGACGCATTCCGGCCGGCTCGACTTTGTCAACAACCGCGTTGATCAGGCGAGCGGCACCATCCAGGCTCGCGCCATCATAGCCAATTCCAATTTCCTGATCACGCCCGGCCTGTTCGGTCGGATCGAAATTCCAGGCTCGCCGCGCTATTCCGCGGTGCTGGTGCCGGACGAGGCGATCGCCAATGATCAAGACCGCAAAATCGTCTATACGGTCGCAGAAGACGGCACGGTCGGCGCGCGGCCGGTGCGCATCGGCCCCAGAATCGACGGCTACCGAGTTGTGCGGGACGGCTTGACCGGCGATGAAACGCTGATCATTGCGGGCCTGCAGCGAGCCCGTCCCGGCGCCAAAGTTTCACCGCAAATGACCACCTTGCCAAGCGCACGCTAGCCGGCTGAAAGCTTCCCCGATGAAATTCGCGCATTTCTTCGTCGACCGTCCGGTTTTCGCCAGCGTTCTGTCGATCATTCTGGTCATCCTCGGCGGCCTCGCCTTCTTCAACCTGCCGGTCGCCGAATATCCGGACATTGCGCCACCGACAATCGTTGTTCGCGCGACCTATCCCGGCGCCAATGCGGAAACGGTCGCGGCAACCGTTGCAACGCCGCTCGAGCAGGAGGTCAATGGCGTCGAGGACATGATCTACATGTCGTCCTATTCGACCGGCGACGGCTCGATGGGATTGACCATCACCTTCAAGCTCGGGACCGATCTTGATAAGGCGCAGGTGCTGGTCCAAAACCGCGTTTCGATCGCGGTACCAAGGTTGCCGCAAGAGGTTCAGCGGCTGGGGGTGACCACGCGAAAAGCCTCGCCCGATCTGATGATGGTGGTTCACATGCTGTCGCCCGACGACAGTCGCGACCAGTTGTACGTCTCCAACTATGCCCAGTCGAACATCCGAGACGTCCTGCTGCGTCTCGATGGCGTCGGCGATATCACGCTTTTCGGCGCCCGCGAATATTCGATGCGCATCTGGCTCGACCCGCAGAAGATGAGCGCCTATGGCCTGGCCGGCGGCGACATCGTCAAGGCCTTGCAGGAGCAAAATGTGCAAGTCTCCGGCGGGGCGCTCGGTACGCCGCCGGAAGCCGCCGACAATGCCTTCCAGATCACGGTATCGACCCAGGGGCGGTTCGAGGACATTCGCCAGTTCCGCAACGTCATCGTCAAGGCAACCGACGACGGCCGGCTCGTCCGCCTGTCGGACATCGCGCGGGTGGAACTCGGCGCCAAGGATTATGTGACCAATTCCTACTTGAACGGCAAGCCGGCAGTGGCGCTCGCCATTTACCAACGGCCAGGATCGAATGCCCTGCAGGCGGCCGACGATATAATCGCGACCATGGAGCGACTGAAGCAGGATTTCCCCGAGGGATTGAACTATCGGGTCGTCTATAATCCGACCGAATTCATTTCGGAATCGGTCAAGGAAGTCTACAGAACTCTTTTCGAGGCGCTGGCACTCGTCGTCCTCGTCGTCATTATATTCCTGCAAAACTGGCGCACCGTGCTGATCCCGCTGGTCGCCATTCCGGTCTCGCTCATCGCAACCTTCGCGGTCATGGCGATTTTCGGCTTCTCGCTCAACACGCTGTCACTGTTCGGCCTGGTTCTCGCCATCGGCATTGTCGTCGACGACGCTATCGTCGTGGTCGAGAATGTCGAACGCAACATCGCCGACGGTATGAAGCCGCGCGATGCGGCCCACGAGACCATGGATCAGGTCGGCGGCGCGGTGATCGCAATTGCGCTCGTGTTGACCGCCGTCTTTGTCCCAACCGCCCTCATCCCCGGCATCAGCGGCCAATTCTACCGGCAATTTGCGCTGACAATCGCCGCCTCGACGATCATATCGGCGATCAACTCGCTCACCCTTTCGCCCGCCCTTTGCGCTGCCATTCTGAGGCCGCACGCGACCGAGGCGCCTTTGCGCGCGCCGGGCGTCGGCCTGCTGCGTGGCGCCGCCGCAGGCTTCAACGCCGGTTTCGAAAATGCATCCGTCTTTTATGGCCGGCTGGTTGGCGCCTTAACGCGCCGCAAGGTCCTGATGCTGTCGGTCTACGGGCTTTTGGCGGCCGCCACGGTCTACATGATCAACCGCGTGCCGACCGGCTTCATACCGCTGCTCGACCGCGGCTATGCCATTGTTGTCATTCAAACTCCGGACGGTTCGTCGCTCACGCGCACCGACAAGGTGACGCAGGAGGCCGCGTCGATCATTACCCAGACGCCGGGCGTCAAGGATGCCGTCACCTTCGTCGGTTTCTCCGGCGCGACGTTCACCAATGCGCCGAATGCCGCTGCCATCTTCGCCCGTTTCAATTCCTACCCGAACAGGCTGTCCAATGGCCTCAATGCCGAAAAAATCATCGGGCTTCTCTCCAGCCGGCTGGCATCAATCCAGGATGCCTTCATCTTTGTCGTCCCGCCGCCGGCGGTGCGCGGCATCGGTAATGCCGGCGGCTTCAAGCTAGAGGTCCAAGACCGCGGCGGTGTTGGCTTAAGGGGCCTGCTTGCCGCGACCTACGAATTGATGGGTCGGGCGCGAGCCAATCCGCAGCTTACCGGCGTCTTCACCACTTTCGGCGCCAACACGCCGCAAATCTATCTCGACATCGACCGGGTCAAGGCACGTATGCTGAATGTGCCGATCAGCAATATTTTCGAGGCTCTGCAGGTCAATCTAGGCTCGGCTTATGCCAACGATTTCAACACGCTCGGACGGGTCTACCAAGTCCGCGTTCAGGCCGACGAGCGCTTCCGGATGGAACGCCAGGACATTGCCCGCCTGAAGGTCCGCTCGGCAACCGGCGCCCTCGTCCCGCTCGGAACCTTGGTCGACATCAAAGATACGGCAGGCCCCGATCTCGTCCAGCGCTACAATCTCTATACCGCCGTGCCGCTGCAGGGCTCGGCCGCGCATGGCGTCTCCTCGGGCGAGGCGTTGCAAGAAATGGCCAAACTCGCTGCCGACGTGCTGCCGCCCGGCACCAGTTTCGAATGGACCGAGCTCGCCTACCAGCAGCAGCAATCCGGCAATACGGCAGCCTACATTTTCGCGCTTTCGGTCCTGTTCGTTTTTCTCGTGCTCGCTGCGCAATACGAGAGCTGGTCACTGCCTCTGGCCATCATCCTGATCGTACCGATGGGCGTCTTGTCGGCGATGCTCGGCATGAATTGGCGTGGCCTCGACAATAACATTCTGACCCAGATCGGGCTTGTGGTTCTGGTCGGTCTCGCCGCCAAGAACGCCATTCTGATTGTCGAATTCGCCCGCCAAATCGAGACTACCGAGAGGCTGTCGCCGGTCGATGCCGTGGTCAAATCCTGCCGGCTCCGTCTGCGGCCCATTTTGATGACCGCTTTTGCCTTCATTTTTGGCGTCGTGCCGCTCGTCGTCGCCTCGGGTCCCGGCGCCGAATTGCGGCAGGCGATCGGCACCGCGGTGTTCAGCGGCATGATCGGCGTAACCTTCTTCGGGCTCGTTCTGACGCCGGTATTCTACGTTACCCTGCGTGAACTCCTCGGCCCAAGGCCGGCTGCGGCGAGCGAACAGGCCAAAGCGCCCCCCGCCGCCACGCCGAAGCCGGCCCCCGCAGCGCCACTTTAGGGCGGCCGCGCCAGCCAGATCCGACCGACCTTGTCCTGGCCGCCAATGGTGACTGGGCGACGGGGCCCGGCCGGGGTAACAACGGCCGCAATTTTGACGTAAACGGCTGTTTGAAATTCAATCGATTGTTTGAAAAAAAAATCGGAAATCCGTCATGCGTCTGTCAGAATTCACCCGCCTGCATGCCCGGCTCGCGGCAATAGCCTTGCTGTTGGCAACCGGTCTGTTGCTGACCCATGCCGGCTCGGTTCGCCTCAACGCCATCCAGGCGCTCGCTTGGGGCGACAGCGACAGCCTTTGGCGCCCGCAAAACGGCGAGGCAGCCGAAAAGGCCTTGATATTCGCATCGCCCGGCCTTGAACTGCGCGATCTGGCGCGACGGTTCTGATGACGCGTCCCTCTGACATGACCCGTCGCAGTTTGTTGGATGCAGCTACGCAAATCTTTGCCGAGAATGGATTCAGCGATGCATCGATACGCGCCATTACCCGCAAGGCAAGGGCCAACCAGGCCGCCGTCACCTATCATTTCGGCGGCAAAGAAGGCCTTTACCGCGCTGTCCTCAAACTGGCCTTCCAGACGTTTGATGATCTCTTCAAATTCGACTCGACCGACCTCGAGTTTATGGATCGCGACGGGGCGGTTCGAACCTTCCTGACCCGGCAGCTCGAACCGCTGGTGCGCCGCAGTGATTTCAACAATTATCTGCGCATCTTTGCCTGGGAGAGCGTCAAACGCAGTCCAGTGTTCGACGCCTATGTCGCAAGCGAACCGATTCCTATTTTCCGCGCCGCTCTGACAATCGTGCGCCGCTACCTCCCGGCCGCCGCAAGCCAGGAGCAGATCCTGCTCGTTGCAATCTGGTTCGTCCAGCAGGCCTCGATCTTCATCCGGGATTTCGATCGGCTTTCGAGGCCGCCGCTGAATCTCGCCGTCGACGAGGATTTTGCCGAGCGGCTCGCAGCCCTGGTCTGTCAGCTGGTTCTGGCCGCGCTCAACGGCCTTGCCGCGAGCCCGCCTGAGCCTCTCTCACCGCGCGCCAAGCAGGCCCGATAACGCCCACTTCAAGAGCGGCGCTCGTCCGGGCAACCGCCGCGAGCAAATTCGCGACTTGTCGCATCGACTAACAGGTGTTCGGCTCAGGCTTGCGGTATACGGGGCCAGCAAGAGCAGCGGGGTTCAATCCTATTGGGCGAGAAATCCGCCATCGACCGGCAGCGTATGGCCGGTGATCATAGCTGCCGCGGGGCTTGCGAGAAAGACGATGGCAGCGGCCACATCCTCAGGATCAGCGAGACGGCCGAGCGGTGTCATCTTTTGCATGTGTGCCAGGCTTTCCGGTTCGGCGAGAAGTGCCGCTATAAAGCGGGTCTTGACCCAAGTCGGTGCCACCGCGTTGACGCGAATGCCGGCTGCCGCCCATTCGATCGCGAGCGCGCGGGTCATGTTTACGACGGCCCCCTTTGTGGCGTGATAAGAAATATTCGGATAGAGCCCGCCCCCCGATAGACCCATGATCGACGCCGTGTTGACAATGGCGCCACCTCGGCCCCTTTGCAGCATGTGTCGCGCCGCGACGCGGCTGCACAGAAAGACTCCGGTCATGTTGACCGACACCACCTTATCCCAATCTGACCGGGACAGGTCGATTGCTGGTTTGCGAAGCGCAATGCCGGCGTTGTTGACGAGAACGTCAAGGCCATCCTGCGCGGCAATCGCGCCGATCGTTGCCTCAACATTAGCTTCGTCGGCGACATCGATGCAATGCGCCGATGCCGCGCCGCCGCCGGTCCGGATTTCCTCTGCGACGGTTTCCGCTGCCTCGCGGTCGATGTCGCTGACCCGCACCGACGCGCCGGATGCGGCCAACAAAAGCGCGGTTGCTCGGCCGATGCCGTGGCCTGCTCCGGTCACCAGGGCAATTGCTCCGTCCAATCGAAAAAGCACTGGTCCGCCTCGCATGGGTTCGCCTTGTCCTGTCTTGAGCCCTGCTAACGGCTTTCGGGAAGACAATCCAGTCCAGGTTCAGCAGGCCGAAATTAACCTTGCCTTAAAGCTTCGATTGCAAAACGGCCCTGTTCCATTAACTTAGTTTTAACGAATGTGGCGGCGCGGTGGCGTAAATGCGATTTGGTGGATTGAGCCTAGGCTGGTGCGTCATGCTTGTCGGGCTTATGCTTGCAACCCACGCCGGGGCCGAGGAAACCGCAACCCATTCGCTCAGCGCCTTGAGCGCCACCGATCGTGCCGCTTTGACCCAGGTTTTGCAGCCGGCTCATGCACCGGTTGGCAATGTCGCGAGCGTGCCGGCCGGTTGGGTCGATCTGTGTCAGCGCTATGGCGACGAATGCAAGACCCGGCGTCTGCCGGCCGTCGACCTTGCCATGAACAAAAGTATCTGGGCCTTGCTGAACCGGGTCAATCTTTGGACCAATTCCGCCATCGAGCCGGTCAGCGCCATGCGGCATTGGGGCGTCATCAACCAATGGGATTATCCGGTCGATGGCAAGGGTGACTGCAATTCCTATGCGCTGATGAAACGAAAGGTGCTGCTGGAAAGCGGTTTGCCGCGCCAGGTGCTTTTGATGACGGTCGTCCGCGATCTCCATGGTGATGGCCATATGGTTCTGACAATCAGAACCACACGCGGTGATTTCATTCTCGACAATCTCGTCGACGAGATCCGACCGTGGAGCGAGACGGGCTATCGTTTCGTCAAGCGCCAGAGCCAGGAGGACCCCAATCTCTGGGTCGAGCTCGGCGAGAGGTCTGCCCCACTGCGAACCAGCCAGCGCTAGCCGCGGGCAATTGCCCGTTATGCCGACGTGTGGGAGCCTTTGCGCCTGTCGTAAAGGAGTTCATTGTGGCGGGCGGAATTCCACGATCAGATCGATGCAAAGCGGGCGAAATTCATCGCCAGGCAAGCCATGTTTTTTGTTGCAACTGCACCGGAAGCGGGCCGCGCCAACCTGTCGCCGAAGGGCATGGACAGTTTCCGGGTCTTCGCGCCGAACCGGGTTGCCTATCTCGATCATTACCGGCAGCGGCAACGAGACGGCCGCCCACCTGCGTCAAAATCGCCGAATCACCTTCATGTTCTGCTCGTTTTCGCGCAATCCGCTGATCCTGCGCCTTTACGGCCATGGCCGGGTCGTGCAAACCAAGGACATCGATTGGCCGGCCCTGATCGGCGAGTTTTCGGCCCAACCAGCGGTGCGCCAGATCATTTGTGCCGAGATCTTCCAGGTGCAGACATCCTGCGGCTATGGGGTATTGCAAATGACGCTCGTGCGCGACCGTCCGACCCCGCGCGGCCTATTGGGAGACGCGTGGCGAGGTCGAGGCCAGCGCCTGCCGGCGCGAGCACAACCTGGTTAGCATCGATGGCCTGCCGACGGGCTATGTCGAATGACCGTGACCGAGCCCTGCTTTCAGGTCCGCGACAGCGGCTCACGCCGGGCGTCCCAGATCTCGTAGAGGGCCAGAGCGACAACCAGGAGGCCGACCGCCAGGAAATTGCCGCCGACGATCCAGTCGCCGGCGGGCAGCACGAAGGGGGAAGCGATTAGCCACAGGCCCAGCAGGACATTGGCCCATTCCTCCCAGAGCCGAAAGGCCGAGAGCGTAATTGCCTCGACCAGGATCAATAACAAGCCGGTGATCACCGCCGTTGTCGTAACCCCGGACTGGTTCCAGAACATCAGGATCCACGGCGAAAGCATCAGCCAGATGCCGAGAATCCAGCTCAGCCAATCTTCCCAATGTTGCGGCGTTTCAATTCGTGCTGCCATAAGATTGCCTCGTGCTGTCTGGGCACCGCGCGCCAAGTTCCTGCAGCGCTAGGGCCGGCTAATCGCGCTGGGTCTTGCCTGCGACATGGATCTCACTGCGCCAACGATGAAATGGAACAAATTGTCCCCGTAGCCTGCTGCCTTTCGGCCAGGGGTGATTGTGCCCTGCCCGTCGACGGCGATCGGCCGGCTGCGGGGTCTGCCGCCACCTATTTGTTGCGGACATCGACTTCGAAAACCCGTTGGCGGGCCGGACGCTTGTTCTCCCAGCCGCGCAGATAGGAAAAGACGATAATCGCCTGGCCTGGCACGCGTCCGGTCAGCCGGAAGCGTTGCACGACGGGTTTCCCGACAAGCCCGCCATCCGGCGGGCCAATCCTTTCGAAGCCCCGATTCTCGATGCCGACAGCCTCGAGGTTCTGGGTGGCAGGATCAACAACCCAGAAGAACCCGGTCGAGGGATTGGCATCCAAGCCGACCATCGCCGCCTGACCGACGACAAGGTCGAGATGCGCGGACGCTCCCGTGGCGGCTGCGGAGCCGGCAAAACAGGCCATAGCAGCCAGCCTGGCCACCAGAAATATTCCGCCCGATCCTCGTCTGCGCATGACCTTTGCCGTTCCTGCCGGCGCCGCGTCAACCTCGGCTCCGACGCAAGCTGTAGCCGATCCAGGAAAGAACCGCCATCCTCGGGATCGGCGAGCACGCGGATCGCTCGATCCGTCGGTCGCGATCATGCAAGGAGCCGGGCATAAGTCGGCCTAAACGCGACTTGCCGCTTGGCCTGATGGACGCAAATTGGTCTGATAGCCGAGAATCGAGGAATCGGGCATGGCCACAGAAACATCCGCATTCCTGCTGCGTCTGACTGCGGGACTTGCCGCAGCGGCGCTCATGCTCGCCTCGCTGGCCGGCCTGGTGTTCAGCCCGACCGCCTTCATCTTCGTGCTGGCCATTGCGCTCCTCGGCGCAGCCGCACTTGGCGTCTGGTATCTGGTCCTGGTCAAAGGCCTGCCTTCCCCGATCAGCTTCGTCCTCGATATTGTTGCCGTCGGTGTCTTTGCCTATGTCCGCAATCCGTCGCTAGCCGTGTGGCAATTGCCGGGCCATTGGCTCGACTGGCAGCTGCCGAGCCATTGGCTCGAGGTCGCCGCCAACTTGCTTGGGACGGCTAACGACGTCCGAGCCATCTCTCCGGCGGGCGCTGTCGTTGCCTGCAGCGTCTATTTCATCGCTTCGCTGACGGCGCTGTCCTGGGGCAGCAGGACTCTTAGCTTGGGCGAGCGCATCGGCATAGTTCTTCTGCCGCTTGCCTTCAACTTGGTCCTTGCGCTGGGCTCTGCAGAGTTGATGCGCGGACTCGGCGACCGACTGTCGCACGGGGCGCTTTCCGATGTTGGATCCATTGCCCTGGGTCGCATGACGCTAATTTTTGTCCTCGAGGAGGTACTGACGGGAATCCTCCTCGTGACCATGGTGGGGCGCTGGTTGGGCGATTTTCGCCTGCACGTGCTGCTGGCCGGCGCCGCGATCCATGCCGCACTTACGCCATGGATCGCCGATCTTCCTGCAGGTTTGTCGCAACAGCCGCATGGGCTGCAAGTCGTCGCCTCGGTCGGATGCGCCGCAGCGGCCCAGGCCGGCCTATGGGCGATTGTGTTTCTGCTGACCGGATCCTTGATCAATTCGTTGCTGGGCAAGCCGCCCATCTATTTCGCCGCCGTCAAACATTGGATGAGCGGCCTCGTCAAGGGAGCGATCTACGGCGGCCTGTTTATGCTGATCGTGCTCGCGCTCGCGACAAGTCTGCGTTCCGAGGATGTGCTGGCCTGGGGCGGCAATCATCTTCTGCTCTCGGCGGCGCTGGCGGGCGGTCTCTTGTTTCCGCTTGTCGCGACCATTGTCGCCAGCGCCGATGAGACGCCGCCCTTTCTCGGCCGGCTCGTCGAGAATTACCTGGCGCCGCCGCTTTATCTGCGCGGCGTGGTGATCGGCCTTGGCGTCGCCTGGGCTTTGTTCTCACAACTGCGTGACGCGAGCGGCGGCGAGCGCTTTTTGTGGCTTTTCCTGGTCGGCGCCCTTGCCTTTGCCGGCGTCGATTTTGCTTTCGATGGAGTCCGTGTTCTACGTGGTCTGCGCCAAAAGGTGCAAAGCTGGCGGGTCTATTTTCTTGGCGCTTTGCTCGGTGGATTGGTCGGCGGCGCTCTCGGCTGGTATTTCGACGCGCCGCAAATTGCGGTCGTCAGCAGTAAGTTCTGGTCCTATGCCGATCTAGCCTATCCTTCGGCAGGCCGGCCAAGCCAGCCCTACATCATTTATGCCCTGTTCAACAAATGGGGATCGGTTGATCTCGGTCTGGTCGGCGGCGGTGTCCGCCTGTTCTATGACGAATCGCTTTCCGGCGTGATTAATTGGTCGCTCGCCGCACCGCTTTTCAGCGTCAATTTCTTCGTGCTCGCCGCGCTGATGCGCAAAAGCCTCGCACCGCTCAAGGAATTGTTCAGTGCGCAAGGTTTCGAGGGCCTGGTCGAACAGGCGGTGCGGGTCATGCGCTGGGGGTTGTGGATGGCGCCGGTCATCTTTTCCTTCCTCAGGCTCGCGCCTGATCCGTCCTGGTACAATCAAGACGGTGCGATCCGCAGCGTGGCGGCGACCATCGCCTATTTCGGTCTGCCAAGCGATTCGTTCCGCAACTGGAGTCTCGCCGTTTTCACCGGACTTCTTGCCTATGATTGGCTCAGAGTGATCATCTGGTTCGATCACATGGGCCTGCGTGTGGCGACGCTGGTCAATCTTTCCTTTCTCGGCGGCGATCGTGCCGACGAGGCCGCGGCGCGCTTTGCCGGCCATCCCGCGCGTACCCGCTTCATCCCCGAGGGGATACGACGTTTCGCGACCTGGGCCCCCCTGTTGATCCCGTTCTACATTCCCCGCGGCGCCGAATGGGACCGAGCATGGTCGGGCGCCGATAGTATTCGGGCGACATCGCCGGAAATTTCCTCGCCGGTTATGAGTGTCGTTGTGGCCTATGTTTGCGCGCTGGTTGGCGGCATCGTGATTGCGGTGCTGGTCGCGACGCGTGCCCGCCAGAAGCTTGGCATGGCCGGCCCGCCTCTGGCATTCGTGCCGTCTGCGCTCGCCGAGACAACCCACCGCTTTCGCACCTCGAACGGCCTGATCGCTTTTGAGCTGTTGCCGGATGGGCGCGGTTTTACCCACGTCCATGCGACGGCGCGAAAAGGCGGGCCGATCGATATTACGCGCCGGCCGACCGACCCCTTGCAATTGCGCGGACCATTTGTCTACCTGCGCGAGGCCGGCGGCGGCGAGGCCTGGAGCGTCGGCTTCGAACCGGCGCAGCGTACTGGAGCCGATTATGCGGTCAATCGGTTGTCAGCCACCGCCATTGCCGTGTCGCACACTTTGGACGACGTCCATGTGGTCATGACCCTCGATGTCGACCGCGATGGCTGCGCCGAGATTCAGCGGGTCGTCCTTTCGAACCTGGCAATGCGCCCGCGCAAGATCCTCGTCACCAGCCTTCGGGAGCTGGCGATACACGAGCCGGGCGCCTACGAACGCGACCCCGATTTCAACGGCATGCACGTCGAAACTGCCTTCGTCGCAAGGATCAGTACGATATTCGCTCGCAACCGTTTGCTGCGCAATGGCGCCCGCAAACAGGAATTGCGGCGAATGTCGAGCGAAATCGCCTTTCACGCGGCTCGAACCAATGCCAAGGTCCGGCTCGTCGGCTATGAGGATTCGCGCAGCCGCTTCATCGGCTCAGGAAACCTGCGCGAGCCGCAGGGTCTTGGCGAGGGGCGGCCGCGCAGCCCCGCAGACGAGGGCGTGCTCTATACGTTCGATCCGGCCGCCAGCTTGACGCTCGCGGTCGATCTGGAGCCGGGCGAATCCAGTGAGGTCGCCTTTGTCACCGGCCACGCCCGAAACGAGCGCAGCGCGGCCGGCCTGATCGCCCGGCTTGTCGGCGGTCCCGAGTTTGGCGCCGACGAATGGCTGGATGCCTTGCGTCATCAACGCGAATTGGAACCGCTGCCGGCCGCCCCACCAGAAACCTGGCCGTTCACAATCCTTGAAAGCGCGATTTGTCTCACCGAACAGACGCCGCGGCCTTGGGCGCATGTGCTCGCCAACCCTGCGGGGCACGGCTGCGTCGTCTCGAATGAAGGTGAGATCTATTCCTTTTCGGGCAATGCACGCCACAACGGCTTGACGCCCTTCGGCTTCGATTCGGTCGCGGTCCCGCTCCCCGGTCAATTGATCTATGTGGCTGATCTCGCGACCGGTGAGACACATACGGCAGGTTTCGTTCCCTATCGGCGTGCCGACGCCGAACACGAGATTCGCTACGCTCCGGGCGTCGCCCAATTCAAGAAGATCGCTGGCGAGACCGAGATCGAACTCACCGTCTTCGTCGCCGCAGACCGGCCGGCCGATCTGCGGCTTCTGACCGTGCGCAACAAGGCTGCCACCGCGAAGACCTATCGCATCGTGCCCTATTTCGACATGGCTTTGGATGAAAGTCCGCGCGAGAGTCTAGGCTGGCTCGAAACCGCCCAAGATCGGGGGAGCGGTGCGCTGCTGTTTTCCAACCCCCATAATGATTTCCAGCGCGGCTGGGCCTTTGCAGCGACGAGCCTTGCCGATGCTAGCAGCGAAATGGTGCGCCAGCGTTTCCTCGGCCCAATCGGCCGCGACCTTAGCAATCCAATCATGGTCGAAAGCGGGCGCCCCGATTCTTCCCGGCGCGACGATGGGCGCAGGGTCGCGGCCTTTTGCGGGACGCTCGATGTCGCCGGCGGCGGCGAGGCGAGCTGCGTCGTCGTACTTGGACAGGCGCCAACACGCGAAGCGGCGGTCGGGATGGCCGCGGAATTGCGCCAGCCCGCGGCGGCGCGCGCCGCGCTCGCCCACACACTCGATTTTTGGCAGTCCCGCCTGTCCGCCATAAAGGTCGAAACCAACCAGCCAGAATTTGACCGGCTGGTTAATTCGTGGCTACCCTATCAATTGTTGGCGGCCCGGCTTTGGGGCCGGGTTGGTCCCAACCAGCGCGGCGGCGCGACCGGATTTCGCGATCAGCTGCAGGACGTTTTACCGCTGGTATTTTCCGATCCCAGCCTGGTGCGCCGGCAGATTTTGCTGCATGCCGGCCAGCAATTTGTTGAAGGCGACGTGCTCAAATGGTGGCACGCGGCACCCGCTGGGGGCACCGGTCTCGGCCAGCGGACGCGAGCCAGCGATCCGCATCTTTGGCTCCCCTATGTCGTCTCCCGCTACGTCGCGGCAACCGGCGACAGCCAGATCCTCGCGCAAACCATTGCCTATCTTGATGGCGCGGCGGTACCGCAGGGCACCGATACGCTCTTGGTTGCCACCCGTCCGTCCCGCGACTTCGGTGACCTCTACGACCATTGTCGGCGCGCTATCGACTTTGCCCTCGACCGGATCGGCGCACATGGGCTCCCGCTGCTCGGCGCTGGCGACTGGAACGACGGGCTCGATCTTGTCGGGTTCAGAGGTCGCGGCGAAAGCGTATGGCTCGGCTTCTTCCTCCATCATGTCCTGATCGCTTTCGCCGAGCGGCTGGCTCGCGACGATGCAATCGCAACCCGTTACCGCCAGGCGGCCGAGCGGCTGAGGCTGGGGCTCGAAATTGGCCTGGCGCGGCGATCACTACCTATTGGCCTTCGACGATTCTGGCGCCGCGCTGGACGAGTTTAGCGCGATGACCGCCGTCTGGCCGATCTTGTCCGGCGCCACCGACGACCAGCGCGGTCGATTGGCGCTCGAACGCTCTCTTTTGGCGCTTGAGAGGGATGCCAGGATCCTGTTGCTCACCCCGCCCTACACGGAAGATTCTGTCCCCTACCCCGGCCGCATTGCCGATTATCCGCCCGGAGTGCGCGAGAATGGCGGGCAATATTCGCACGGCGTCTCGTGGGCCGTCGATGCCTATGTCCGGCTTGCCGAATTGGCGGCGGCGGAGGCGCGGAGCGAGGAGGCGGCGTACCTGTTCGGCCGCGCCTTCGAATGCTGGCGCAAGATTTCGCCGATGGGCAAGACCAGCGGGCCTTGCCTCGCGGTCTACGGCCTCGCGCCACATCAGCAGCCTGCCGACATTTACGATGGTGCCGGTCACAACGGCCGCGGTGGCTGGAGCTGGTATACGGGATCGGCAGCGCGGATGCTATCGGCGGCCTATGCACTTATCGGCGTAACGATGGAGAACGGCGAAATCCGCTCGTCCGAAACGGTTTTCGATCCAAAGGGCTCATTGCAGGTCAAATCGCTGACGATTCACGGCCAGCGAATGGGTAAAGCTGACCAAGTAAAACGCAGCTGAAACACTTCGACCGGTCAGCCCGTCAACGCGAGATCGTGCCGGGACTGCAATGGCCCGAAACGCGCCGATTTCTTGGCCTGATGTCGATCCATCCGGCGCGGAAGGTCGCGCAGAAGGTCGCGGCCGGCGGAAGCTGCAATGCCGTCTTCGCCCTTTGCCCGGGCGTGAAAGATTTCGGCCAGGGCACAGCCCCGCACTCTCCACAATCCCCAATCTTGCCGTCATTGATTCAGATCTGGGCGCCGGGCTCGAGGAGGTCGATGATTTCGGGAAAGGAGATGGTCGCGGCGAGCTTGGCACCGTTGACCGCAGGCGCCCGCTTGATCAAGGCCTGCCGGTCGCCCCTGTGCAGCCTTGTTTCTCATCCCCTATAAGGGCTTCGATCCGGCGTTTCGGCCCGGCAATGTCTATCGGGATGCGGCGGAATCGAGCAGTTGGCGCACGAAGGCGGCGTCAAAGGCAGCCTCACGCGGCAGGGTGACCATGATCCGCGTCCGCGGGAAATCGCCCTCGGAGCCAAAAATCCGCTCTTGTTCGGCTAGCAGCGCCCGTTCGCCATCGCGTTCAAGGTCGGGCAGGCTGCCGGAGGCATGGATGCCGCGGAATGGCGCAGCAAGACGTCGACGAGGCGATCGAGAGTGCTCATCACCTGGGTCTCGCTGCGGCCGAGCGACGATAGGCCGTAAGCGGAAAGGGTCCGCTGGATGGCGCTGAGGTCATGCCGCCGCAGGGCAAGACAATGGGCGAGATTGCTGGCTGCCGCCTGAAAACCGCGGTGTTCGAGCGCCTCCCCCGTGATTGCAAGGTCGCGGCTGCCGTCTGGTGGACCTCCTCGCGTAACGCCTGGATCGAGGCCAGGAGCTCTCCGGCAGGCTTGGCGCCAAGGGTGTCTCGCTCGCCGGCCGGCGCTCCCCGCTGCGGTTATTTTCTTGCCTCACCCTCATCATCGCTCTTCCGGTTCCAGTATGATGGTATAATCGGCTTCAGCAAGTTTCGCGACAAAAGGGCACGGAGGCTCGTGGCGCGGCCGGATCTGGTAACAGCAGACTTCGCTCACCATATGACGTGAGAAGTTCAGAAAGTCGGGACTGTGACACTCATCCCTGAAAATGCGGCGGAAGGCTTCATGCGGCCGGAGGACGTTGTGGCCTTGCAACAGGCCGTGCGCGCCCTCGAACAGGCGACGCTGGCGGGCCGACTCGCCGAACTTGCCGGCCGGCAGATTGAACTCGCCGGAAGGGTCATGCCGGAACGGGCCGCACTGGTGATTTCGGCGGCCACCCAATCGGCGCTACGGGTTGCGGTCCGGTTTGCGATGCGGACCTTGCAGGACCAAACGGAGGGGCGCAACGACAACCGGTTTCACAAGGTCATGGTAGCGGCATCGGGCGCTGCCGGCGGCGCTCTCGGAATTGCCGCCTTACCGGTCGAACTTCCTGTCTCGACGACGATCATGTTACGCTCGATCGCTCTGATTGCGCGCGGCGAAGGGGAAGACCTGCGCCATCCCGAAGCAGCCCTTACCCTGCTGCAGGTGCTGGCGCTTGGCGCTAAGCGGCCCGGACAGGATTTGGCCGAAGCCGGCTATTTTGCTGTTCGCAGCGTGCTCGCCTTCTCTCTGAGCGAGGCGGCCCGCTATATTGCCGAGCGAGGGATAATTGACGAGGCGGCACCGGTATTGCTGCGGCTGATGTCGCTCATTGCCGGCCGCTTCGGCCTCGTCGTCAGCCAGAAATTTGCGGCGCAGTCTCTGCCGGTCATCGGCGCCATTGGGGGTGCCGCAGTCAATCTGGCGTTCATCGATCATTTCCAGACCCAGGCCCGCGGCCATTTCACCATGCGTCGTCTCGAACGTCGCTACGGCGAAGTCCCGATCCGCGCAGCCTATGAAAGAATCCGTCGTTCGGCCTGACCAGGCTCAGGCCGGCGGCCCGATCGACAGGCGGATCGACCCGAGGGCCTCGATCGAGCCTTCGAGTTCGTCGCCCGGCACGACCGGCCCCACGCCGGCCGGGGTTCCCGTCATCAAGAGATCGCCGGGCTCGAGGTGGTAGAATTGCGACAGGTGAGCGAGGAGTTCCGGCACCGACCAAACGAGTTGCGAGAGATCGGCCGATTGTCTGAGCACACCGTTCTGGCGTAATTCGATCCGACCGGTTGCGGCTTTAGGCACAGCATCGGCCTCGACGATTGCAGCGACGACCGTCGCGTTCTCGAAATTCTTGCCGAGGTCCCACGGCCGCTGCTTGGCCCGTTCCGCCAGCTGAAGGTCGCGCCTCGTCATGTCGAGGCCACAGGCATAGCCGAAAATCACCTTCGCCGCGTCCGCCTTGTCGAGGCGAAAAGCGGGGCGACCGATCACCACGACCATTTCCATCTCGTAGTGGAAATTCTTGGTACCGGGCGGGTAGGCGATGGTGCTGCCGGATTGAGCCAGCGAGCCGGCGTCCTTGAGGAAATAGAAGGGTGTCTCGCGATCGACTGCGAGCCCCATTTCCTTGGCATGATCCTCGTAATTTCGGCCGACGCAAAAAATCCGTCCGACAGCGAGACGCTCGAGACGGCCGGCTATGGGCAGGGAGGGAACCGGCCGCGGCGGGAAAACATAGGTCATGAACGGGCTTGCCTTCGAGGGAAATCTGGTCGAGCTTTGCTTCGGACGACCCGGGCTGCACAATGCAGCAAGCCGGTCGCAAATGCCAGCCTGGCGCCGTGGCGGAAATTCGACCTATGCAAATCGACGGCAAGCCATTTCGAACTATCTGGCTGGATGCCGATCGCCACGTGATCGTTATCGACCAGACGCGATTGCCGCATCGCTTCGAGACCTGCCGCCTGCAAGATGTCGATTCGGCGGCCCTGGCGATTCGTAACATGTGGGTACGTGGCGCCCCGCTAATTGGAGCGACTGCCGCCTATGGCATGGCTCTCGCCATGCGCGCCGACCCCTCCGACACCGCGCTCGCCGAGGCCCGCCGCTTGCTGCTCGGAACCAGGCCCACTGCAGTCAATTTGCGCTGGGCGCTCGACGAAATGCAGAGTGCGCTGCGCGCGCTCGCGCCCTCGACGCGAGCCGAGGCGGCCTATCAACGGGCCGCGGCAATCGCCGAGGAAGATGTCGTCATCAATGCTGCTATCGGCGAGTATGGCCTGGATCTGATCCGCCGGGTCGCAGCGAGCAAGGCGGGCCGCGTGAATATTCTGACCCATTGCAATGCCGGCTGGCTTGCCACGGTCGATTGGGGAACCGCCACCGCGCCAATCTATAAGGCCCAAGCCGCCGGCATTGATCTGCATGTGTGGATCGACGAGACAAGGCCGCGCAACCAAGGCGCCGCGCTAACGGCCTGGGAACTGGGCCAGCAGAAGATTCCGCATACCCTCATCGTGGATAATGCGGGCGGCCATTTGATGCAGCGCGGCGCGGTCGACCTGGTGCTGGTCGGCACCGACCGAACGACGGCCTCAGGCGACGTGTGCAATAAGATCGGCACCTACCTGAAAGCGCTCGCTGCTTTCGACAATGGAGTCCCCTTCTATGTCGCGGTGCCCTCGCCAAGCATCGATTTCAACTTGACCGACGGGCTTTCCGACATCGAGATCGAAATACGCGGCGGCAGCGAAGTCAGTACCGTCCATGGCGTCGGGGTGGACGGCAACTGGACCAGCGTGCGGATTGCGCCGCTGGACTGCCCGATCCTCAATCCGGCCTTCGATGTCACGCCTGCGCGCCTCGTTACTGGTCTGATTACCGAACGTGGAATTGTCGACGCCAACCCCGAGCAACTCGCCGAAGCCTTCCCGCACCGCGCGCTGGCATCGGTGCAATGAGATCGTTTCGGGATGGCGAGGCAATCGATGCCGAAGCCATATTGGCGGATATCCGCCGTATCGTCGAGATTGAAAGCCCGACAAGCTGCCCGGCAGGCGTCAACCGCGTCCTCGACGCGGTCGGTGATCTGTTCACGGGAACCGGTGCGAGACTCGAGCGCCGGACGTTGGATGCCGCCTTAGGCGACATTTTGCATGTGCATTGCGATGCGGGGCGGAGCGAACCCGGGATCCTGATTCTTTCGCATGTCGATACCGTGCATCCGCGCGGCACGATCGAGCGGGATCTCCCGTTCAGGCGCGACGGCGAGCGCATCTACGGGCCCGGCATTTACGACATGAAGGGCTGCCTCGTCAGCGCGGTCGCCGCCTGGCGCCGGCTCCGGAAGCGTGGCATAAAAACGCCCCTTCCGGTGACCTTCCTCTTTACCCCCGACGAAGAAGTCGGCTCGCCCGCCTCACGCCGGATTATCGAGGCCGAAGCCGTTCGAAGCGCCTATGTCCTGGTGACCGAACCGGCCCGCGCCGGCGGCAAGATTGTGACAGCGCGCAAGGGTGTCGGCCAATTCACCATCAGCGCGACCGGTGAGCCGGCCCATGCCGGCGCCAATCACGAAAGAGGTCATAGTGCCATTCGCGCGATCGCGGAAATCATTCTCCAGGTCGAGGCTTTCACCGATTATCGACGCGGCATCACCACCAATGTTGGCCTGATCGCCGGCGGTACGGGCGTCAATGTCGTTCCGCAGATTTGCCAAATTGAGGCCGATTTGCGGGTCCGCGACGTTCAGTCCGGGATGGAAATGGTCGAAAAATTCCATGCCCTGCGTGCGTCGGATCCAGCGGTGCGCCTAAAGATAAGCGGCGGCCTCAACCGGCCGCCTTTCGAGCGCAATCCCAGCATCGACCGCCTGTTCGAAGTGGCGCGGCAGGTCGCGGCGGAGATCGGTTTCGACTTGCGGAGCGTCGAACTTGCCGGCGGCGGTTCGGACGGCAACTTTACCGTGGCAAAGGGTATTCCGACGTTGGACGGCCTCGGGCTCGACGGGGACGGTGCCCATACCCACAACGAGCACATCCTGTACGCGTCAATTGTCGAACGCGGCCAGTTGTTGCAGGGATTGATGGAGCGCCTGGCGCCGACGACATAACCGAGGCCCCCGCCCTAATTCCGAATTGCTTTGGCGTATTTGTATTGGGATTGCGTGAAGGTCTTACGGGACCCATGCCAAGGACTCCGAGTGACATGGCCAAGGACTCATTGGGTCGTGCGCGCAGCGATACCGCGGCATTCGGCTGGAATGGGCGTAAGTCTTGCGCAAGGTTGTTGGACGACGATATGGCAGTCGAGATCCAAACGCATGCGGCACGGCAAAAGGGCAAAGTGCGATCAAAAGAGACGTGCTGATGAATTCGGATATTCGACTATTCCGCTATTCTGCCATTGTCGGCGTTGTTTTCGCCGCAGGTTTCATGGCAGACACGAGTCCTACGACCTGGCAGTCGAAGGGGGCCGCGATCTCGCGGGCCGAAGCAGTGGTTGGCCGGCCAGCGACGCCGCATAGCGTTGCTGGACACCGTCGTCGGGCCGTTCACCGGCGTTAGACGAGCTAGGTCGGCGCCAGCCGACGGCCCACTGCCTCGGTTGTCTTTGCAGTTCTACGGATCCTGATGCCGCGGAACATGACTATTTGGCCAATTCGATGATGATCTCGTCGCGACCGAGGCTGAGGGCGACCCCGGTTTGCGTCCCGGTCAGATGCATCACGACGCCGGCTTTGTTCTGCAGCCAGAGATCGCCGGCGCCGGACGTTTGCAAACCGATTTGCCCATTGCCCTGCGCATAGGGGCCAGGAAATTGCGAGATATCATCGAGCTTATAGACATCGCCACTGACATCGAGCTTGGACACCGCGCCTGGACCAATGACGGTGCCGATCAGACGGAAGGGATGGGTCTTCCCCTGGAACGTCAAGACGCCCTTGCCGACGCCGGCGCCGCCCACGAAAGCTTCCGACATGGTCACGGTTCCCGAAGGCGACAGCCCGACAATACTCTGGGCCGTCGGCACCACAGTTGGCACTGGCGACGACGCACAGCCGGCCAGCGTCAAAAAGCCAACAAGGCCATACAATGCCGGCGCGCCGATCCGTTTCCAAAGCCTCGCCTTGCTAAGCCCACTCTTTGTCATATTCTCCGCCCCATTTACTTGCCTAATTTCTGAGCAATGACGACCTTTGCGCCGATGGCCTAGATCGGCGCCCATTGGTCGGAACATTGCTGCATTTGCTGGGTTGCGGCCGGATCGAGCGCCTGGCATTGCTTAAGCATCCCCTCTCCGCCGGCCGCCAAGCAAAGCCATTGTCAGTCAGTCATCGAACCGACCTCCGCATCAGCATGTCCCGGCGAATTGACCCATAACACCGGTTGCGGCTATCCTAACTTTTGCTCTCAGAGGGTCAAGACGAACGCTCGAAAATGGTGTGGGCTACATAAAGGCGAAGAGGAGATCGGGGCGACCGGATCGCCGGCAAGGTCGACTACGGTTTGGTCGCGCCACCAATTTTGACGACGGCGGCAGCAAGATGGAAGCCCGCGTACGATTGATTGTGCGAACTAGCCAGTGAGAGCACGAGTCGGACTGTCCCGCGCCAAGTTGTCCGTTTTACCGCTAGGTTTGATTGGCGCCACTGCACCGTGGTGGCTCGCTGTCTCAATGGATGTGACCATCAAGCGGTTCACAAGACACTGCCGGCACAGCAATGGCAAATAAAATGGCCGTCAATGAGCATCATGCCGCCTGATACGCCGAATCTCACTCACATCACCAATGTCATTTCGCAATCGACCGCGCCAGCTTTCGTGCTTGGTGCAGTGGCGGGGTTCCTGTCTATACTGATGGGGCGGCTCGAGCGGATCGGCGATCGTGCCCGCAGTTTGCGTGAGGCAAGCCCGCCTGCGAATTCGATCGGCGCCGGCGTAGATCCCGTGGGCATAGCGCGGCGCCGGCAAGAATTGCTCTTTAAGGCGATCTATTTCGCCATACTGAGCGCCCTCACGACAGCGACATTGCTTCTCGTGGCTTTTGCTGCAGCGCTGTTTGAAGTTCGCCACGAACACGGCGTAGCGATTTTGTTCAGCGTAGCCCTAATCCTGTTCATGATATCACTCGTGCACTTCCTGCGCGAGATCCGGCTAGCCATCAGGACAAACCATCCCGCGCCTTCCCCGCCACCGGCCATCGCATTCCCAAAGTTCAGCAAAGCACTCGCAAAGAGGCATTTCTTCGAATATCTCGACTATGCACTGCAATTCGTCCCCGCCGCGCCCAATGAGGCGGCAATCCGCGCACAGCTCGCCAACATCGGCGTCGGTCTCGGCAGGCCGTTCAGTTTCAGTTCGCTTCCGTTGAAACAGAAATTGGAAATCGCCATTGGTCTTAAGCAAGGCCTGAAAAAAGTTAGCGAGGCCGTCGCTAAGGCTGCTGCCTCGATCAACGGCTGGAATATCAGCGGCCTCCCCGGCGACAGCGAGCATTACAATGGCGATTGGCTCAAACGCGCCGCTGCTGCCCAAGCCTGGATCTATGGCAACAGCCCTGAAGAGGCGGTTTACCCTTTCACTCGCGCCGACACTGCCGGCGCGCCTCTGGATGGCAGCCAGCACAATTACACCATCACCTTCCCCGCCGGCGACCTCCCGCCGGTCGAAGCATTCTGGTCGGTGACTATGTACGACGGCAAGACGCAATTGCTGATCAAAAATGCGATCAACCGTTACCTCATCAACGCGCCGAAGGCCTCTGCACCTTCCATTCTGCCCGTGGGCGTGGGCAGCTGGCAGCCGCTGGGCGTGATTGGGGCGGCGTAGCGACAGCCGGGGAGAGAACCCAGTATGGCGACTGCTTGATCGCTGCGGCGTCAGAAATGAAGAACTCACGGGCCAGATTCAACCGCGTCGGTGGGTCGATGGACGGCGTCGCGCCTTCCGCGACCGGCCAGCAGCGATCCTGGGCGGGTCGCGCGAAGCCTAGAGCATTGACGCGGCCTTTTTTCCTTGCAGCTCGGCGCTTAAGCTTGGCACATCGATTCTTTTTCCCAATAGTTGCAGACGGACGGCCGTGCTCTCATTCCCCTTATCCCGCTGAAGATCCTGGGCCAAGAGCCAGGCTACAGATGCGTTCGCTCGCAATAACCTCACCCATTTCCTTTCGGACATTGAGGCTTTACAACAATCGGCGACGGTGTTTGTCCTTATCAAAACCTATCTCAGCAAGATGTCGAATAGCGCAGCCGAATCTGGCAGCATCGATAAATTCATCGGCGATACCATTCTTGCATTCTCTGGCGACCCGGAGACTGAAGGCGAAGCAACCGACGCGCCAAAATGCCCCCAGAAGGCGCTGCGAATGCGCAAGCGAATGCGTGAGCTGGAGACGGTTTCGCACGAGAACGGGATTTCGAAGCCGCTGCGGGTTCGCTTGGGCATCGCTGGCAGCATTCTGCTGTGCAATAGCCGTGTTGATGACGAGTGAATCTGCCTACGCGACGCTTCCTGACCGGGCCGAACTTTGGGCAACATGCAGCCAAAGGGCCTACCCGCCGCCCGATTGCCCGTTATATTCTGAGTGGCCTGAATTTAGTTCGATCGCTCCAATTGAAATCGCTGAACAGCAGGTTTGGTCCTACCCCTTTACGGTCGCGTTCAAACTCCCTGTTGACCCCGCCCCAAGGGCCACGCCGATAAGGTTGGCGGCCAGCCATGAAAGAGGTGATTCGTGAACGCTGCCGCTCGCTTCCTGACCGCTTCCGAAGCCGCCCGGCGGCTCGGTATCTCTGCCAAGGCACTGCGGATTTACGAACAGCGCGGAATGGTCACACCGCTCCGCAACGCAGTTGGCTGGCGAGCCTATGGTCCCCGCGAAATGGGCCGCGCGGCTGAAATCGTTGCCCTGCGCACCCTCGGCCTAAGCCTCGTTCAGGTCGCCCGGGTGCTGGGGGGCGATCCAGAAGAACTGGCGTCGGCTCTCGCTGACCACCAAACCGTTCTCGAAGTCCGGCTACGTGAAATCGTCGGCACCGTGGAAAGAGTCCGTTGCCTGCGCGGCAACCTCGCCCGCGGCCAAGAGCCGACCGCTGGAGAGTTGGAGTGCCTGCTGGTGCCGGCAGCCGCGTTTAGTATCGCCTTCGACTTGCCCTGGCCCTGGGGCGGCGAGCACTTCGAGCTGCGCGATATCCGGTCGCTGACCTACATCGTCGGCCCGCTAGGCAGCGGCAAAACACGGTTTGCACAGCGCCTGGCCGAGAGCCTGCCCAACGCGGGCTTTCTGGGTCTGGAGCGACTAACGGACGGCGGCACGTTGGTACGGGCGCGCATGGGCGCCGACCCAGCTCTGAAGGCGAGAATCGAACAGACCGTAACCTGGCTCGTGGAAGATGGTGCCACAGTTTCGGAGGCTCTGGTCGCCCTTCTCGTCGGGCTGGAATCCGACGGCCCAGCCATCCAGGTCGTCGACATGGTGGAACAAGAGCTGGAACGGGCCACGCAGGAAGCCCTGATTGCCCATCTGCGCCACCGCCGGGCCAGTCGGGGCCGACCGCTCTTCCTGTTAACGCGTTCGAACGCGATCCTGGACTTGGCCGCGGTTGGTGCCGACGAAGCGATCATCTTATGTCCTGCCAATCACAGTCCGCCAACCTTGGTTGCCCCCTATCCTGGCGCGCCCGGCTACGAGGCCGTCGCCACTTGTCTGGCCTCGCCAGAGGTGAGGGCCCGGACGGCTGGCACCACCACATGGAGGCCCGGTCTACCGGCGTTGTGATCGACCCGCTGACAGCCATCAACTTGGGCGGCGCCTAATCTGCGGATGCGTTCGACAAGTGAAGGTCATCCCTTCCGGTGCCGCCGCTAGCGCCGTTGATGGATGGAGTGAAAGGTATTTTTCACGATTCGATTGGAATTTGCTGGCGCACCCGGCGCAGCAAAAATCAACCGTCCAGTCCATATGTTCGACGAAATGTTTGGCGGTCCGCGTGTCGAGTTTCATGGCGCGAAGGATCAACGGCCTCGAAGCCCGGCGGATTGGTCGTGTCTTGAACGACGTTTTGCTGCGTGCACCGGGCTAGACCATCTCGCCGGTGAGCTGCTTGGTTACCGTTCTCACGGAAGGACAGGCTTCCAGCTTCTGGCTGGCTTTCGACCCATGATCAGCCATACCAATCTCCTCTTTAATACCTAGCCTGGTATATGGCACCTTAAATACCCCCATGTGGTATTTATCAAGCATGTTGATCAAAACAAAATCTGCCTGTTTCAGGCGCCTGAGCGGCATCGAAGGTCAAGTTCGCGGCGTTGCGCGCATGCTTGAGGAAGATCGTTATTGTATTGATGTAGTCACTCAGATTTCCGCCATCCGCGCGGCGCTCGTCCGCGTCGAAGACGAGATCGTCAAAGATCATATCGGCCGTTGCGTCGAACACGCGACTATATCCGGCGACAAAAGCGGGCAGCGCCGCAAGGTCATTGAACTCGCCTATGCACTCGGTCGGATGGCGCGTATTGGTTGGCATCTAGTCCAATCGCTGTTCAGAGCAAAGCCAGGGACCGTCGGCTAAGGCGCGATCAAATCCCGCCACCGCGCCGGGATAGAGCGTCAGCGCGAGATCGCAGCCCTCAAGTATGGCCTTCCTGGCATTTGATTTTAGCAAGACGCGTCCAAACTTGGAGAGAGAGGTGACACATGTCCGGCAGCGCCGGCAGTTCGTCGGCGCGGGCGTTGCTCGCCGATAGCAGCCATGCGTGCCGGCCAACGACGGCGATGCTCCAACTGCGATCCCGCTTCATATGTTGCCGATGGGGCGCCAGTCCAAAAGTGTCTTGACCCGTCGCATCAGGGTGTCACGGACGCCGCGATAGGCGGCCAGGATCTGGTCGCGAGAACCGGCTACGACGCTCGGATCGGAGGTCGGCCAATAAATCACCTCGAGCGCCAGAGTGCGTGTGAGCTCGAGAGCCCGATGGTGAGCCTCGGGCGACAGAGTAACAATAAGATCGAAACTCATATCCTCAAGTTCGTCGAAACTGACCGGCCTATGTCGTGAAATGTCGATGCCAAGTTCGTCCATGACGGCGACCGCGAAATCGTCCAACGCGCCGGCCCGCACGCCAGCCGAAGCAAAATAGACTTCGCGTCCCGCGAGATGGGCTGCAAGCGCGGCGGCCATCGGCGAACGCAAAGCATTATGGGAACAGGCGAAGAGCACCGCTTGCGGGCGCCGCTCGAGCACGTTTACCCCTTCCAGTGCAGAGCGGTCACAAGCGTGAATAGCCGGCGTGCCGTAGCGAAGTCCAGATCGATCTTGCCCTCGAGCCTTTCGACGAGCAATTGCGCGCCTTCGTTGTGCAGGCCGCGTCGGCCCATGTCGATGGCCTCGATCTGGCTCGGGCTCGCCGTTCGGATCGCCGCAAAATAGCTCTCGCAGACCATGAAATATTCCTTGAGAATGCGACGAAACGGCGTCAGCGAAAGAATATGCAGGATGACGACCTCGCCGGACTCCTGCCGTACGTCAAAGGCGAGCTTCTTGTCGTGCAGTGCTATGTTCGAAGTCGATAGGGTCCGCCGTCGTGATCTCGCGGCGCGAATCGATTATCCTCGACCAAATCGTAGATCGCAATACCGCGCTCATGCTCCTGATCGGGATTGCCGCGGCCGATCGATGTTTCGTCGAGCGATACGCCGATGAGGCGTCTGCGGGCATCTTCCTTATCGCTCATCGAAGCAACCCTCGCCTCAATCGTGATCGATACGGATCGAAATCGACCGGGCATGCGCCTCTAGTCCCTCGGCCCGACTGAGCGTGACGGCCGCCGGTGCAAGCCGGCGCAGACTCTCCCTTGAACATTTGAGAATGGACGTCCGCTTCATATAATCGAGGACACCGAGCCCCGAGGAGAAACGCGAGGAGCGGCCGGTCGGCAGAACATGGTTCGATCCGCCGACATAGTCGCCGACTGCCTCAGGCGTGTGAGCGCCGATGAAAATCGCGCCGGCATTGCTGATCCGCTGTGCCAGAGCCTCGGCATCGTCGGCCATGATCTCCAGATGCTCCGGCGCAATTCGATCGGCAAGGGCAACGGCATCCGCAAGTCTCGCGACCCGGATGATTGCGCCATGCTCCTGCCAGCTTCGGGCGGCGATGGCCTGGCGCGGCAGCGGTGGGAGCTGACGGGACAAGGCGGCGTCGACGGCTTCAGCGAGATCGTCGCTGTTGGTGATTAGGATCGCTTGGGCTGCGCTGTCATGCTCTGCCTGGGCGAGAAGATCGGCGGCAATCCAGGCAGGATTGGCCACCGAAATCGGCAATGATGAGAACTTCCGAAGGGCCGGCAATCATGTCGATGCCGACTACCCCAAAGACAAGGCGCTTTGCCGCTGCCACATAGGCGTTGCCCGGGCCGACGATTTTGGCGACCGGTGCGATCGACGGCGTGCCGTAGGCGAGAGCCGCAATCGCCTGGGCGCCGCCTATCCGGTAGATTTCTTCGATGCCGCACAGCCTGGCCGCCGCTAGCACCAGAGGATTGATGACACCCGACGGCGCCGGAACGGTCATGACCAGTCGCGCGACGCCGGCGATTCGAGCCGGAATCGCGTTCATGAGCACCGTAGACGGATAGCTGGCGGTTCCGCCAGGTACATAGAGACCCACGGCAGATATCGGCGTCCATCGCCAGCCGAGTTCAACACCTTCCCAATCGGTGAAGCGTAGATCGGTCGGAATTTGCCGGCGATGAAAGCTCTCGATGCGGCGCTTGGCGAATTCGAGAGCGTCGAGCGCCGAGCCTTCGCAGCGCGAGACCGCGGCGTCTACCTCCGAAGCGGTTATGGCAATGCCAAGACTGCCCAGCGCGACCTTGTCGAACGCCAGGGAATATTCGATCAATGCCGCATCTCCGGCGCTTCGCACCGCCGCAATAATTGCCTGCACCTTGCGGTCGACTTCCAGCAGAATCTCTCGCTTTGCGGTAAGGAAGGAACGAAAGCCTTGCTCGAAACCCGCGTCCCTTTGATCGAGCCTCAGCGGCATAGAGTCGTTCCATCAAGCCAGGCGAAGACGGCAAGTGCACGGTTATTTTTCGACATCCAATTCTCCTGGTGGCAGCGGCGTTTCGGGACCCGGCATGTCCGTCGGGTGACCGGGTATCGCCTTTGCCTGCCAGCGTGGCCCGAGATCCCGCATTTCCGCTTCAATGCATTCGACATGCAGTCGAATGGCCGCACCGCCCGAAAACGTCAACCTGACGATCCCCGACGGCGGATCATTTGTCTCGAAGGACAGGCTCAGAAGGTTGAGTAGCACGTCAGCGCGTTCGCGTGGCAATTTCGAATAGGTAACACGCTGTACCCGCTCGAAATGCAATCCGGTTCGTCGGCGCTCGCAGCGGCCGGCGATCAGACCCTCCCAATCAAAACGCGACATGACCAGGGCAAATATCTTCCGATCGGGCAAAAAGGCCATGTCCCCGAGGCGCACAATGGCGTCCTGGACATTAGCTGAAACGACCGCCAGATCCTCCACATCTAGCGCTAACAGCTTGAGAAGTGGAGTCTTTTGTTCCCTTCTAACGCCCAGTTCGGAATCATTGTTCATCGGTCGGCCCTGATGGTCCGACCCCTGTTACCTGTGCCCAAAAGGCGTGGCAATCCCCCTCTCGGGCCGAAATCCCGGCCCTAGCTCCCGGCAAGCCGTTCGACTGAGGCGCCGCAGTCCGCGAGCTTCTGTTCGAGCCGCTCAAAGCCTCGATCCAGATGGTAAACCCGATTGACCAACGTTTCGCCCTCGGCGGCCAATGCCGCAATCACTAGCGAAACCGAGGCCCGCAGATCGGTGGCCATGACCGGCGCGCCGCGCAGACGCGCCACACCCTCGACGATGGCCGTGTCGCCTTCCAGACTGATTTGCGCCCCGAGCCGGGCGAGCTCTTGGACATGCATGAAGCGGTTCTCGAAAATCGTCTCGGTAATGCGGGAGCGACCCGCCGCTCGCGTCATCAGCGCCATGAATTGTGCTTGCAGATCGGTAGGAAAGCCCGGAAAAGGCGCAGTCTCGACGTCGACCGGCAAAATCCCGGCCCCATTGCGGGTAATCCGAACGCCCGAATTGGTCGAACTCACCTGGGCGCCGGCTCTTGTTAGAAGATCGAGGCCAGCCTGCATCAATTCCGGTCGGGCACCTTCAAGGACCACGTCGCCCCCGGTCATGGCAACCGCGCAAGCATAGGTGCCCGCTTCGATCCGATCCGGCAGCACCGCATGCCTCGCAGGGCCAAGCGACGTTACGCCATCAATTTCGATCGTCGGGGTGCCGGCCCCGCGAATTCGAGCACCCATCTTGGTCAGGCAGGCGGCAAGATCGACGACCTCCGGCTCACAGGCAGCACCCGTGACCAACGTTGTCCCCTCGGCCAGACTTGCCGCCATGAGCGCCGTATGAGTGCCGCCGACCGTCACTTTCGGGAATTCGATCTCGGCACCCCTTAAACCGCGGCCGGCCTCGGCGATGACATAGCCGCTATCGATTTCTACTTTGGCACCCAGTGCCTTCAGCACCATTAGCAGCAAATCGACCGGCCTGGTCCCGATCGCGCACCCCCCGGGCAGCGACACCTTGGCTTTGCCGGTGCGCGCCAACAGGGGCGCAATCACCCAGAAACTGGCCCGCATTTTAGAAACGAGGTCATAGGGCGCCGTCGTGTCGACAATGTCGGCTGCACTGAGATGGACCGTATTGCCGGCCATCTGCGCGTCGCGCACTCGTTTCCCGTCGACCGAATAGTCGACGCCATGATTGCCCAAGATGCGGACCAGCAGACTCACATCGGCGAGTCTCGGAACATTTTCCAGTGTCAGCGTTTTGGGGGTCAGCAGGCTGGCAATCATAAGAGGCAGAGCCGCGTTCTTGGCGCCGGATATGGGAATGGTGCCCTGCAGGCTGTTGCCGCCAATAACGCGAATACGGTCCATTGATCCTCTCAGACGACGTCCGCCTCATGGCGAGGGTCCTTCAACGCCGTTCCCGGTGCAAAGGAGACCAACAATTCAGTCATTATCAAGGCCGGTAGGGATGGACGCTCTTGAGCGCTCCTGATCTTTACGCCGCTTCAGATTTGCTCGCAGTGCCTCCGCCGAGCGTTCGAGGCGCCGGGCTGCCCGCCCCCGAGCTTGCCTCGGATCGGTCGCGGCTTCGAGGCCTGCGTCGGGATTCGACAGGTTGAAGGGCACCCGATCACTCTCACTCATCTTTTTGCGCACCACTTCCGCGAACCTCGCTGCCAAGACAAAGGTCACGCTGTTTAATCGCTCGCGGTCCCCAGGGCAAGGCGGCCTATGGGAATCGGCATCGATGAGGTGGGCGAAATTGCCCCGACTAGCTCGCTCAAGCGACGTCGCTGCACACCAGAGAGGATGCCCCGGCAAAACCACGGGTGCCAATTTTCCCGACCCCGTCTCGCCGACCGTTTCGCCATGGCGTCCTTCCGCTCGCTCGGCGCCCAGGCGACCGCGATCAGGTTACGCCTACCGTGGCCGGAGCTCCGTAATCGCCGTCCTTCATCATCGCACCGCTTATTCCGGGTCGGGCGCCGGATGAGGCGGCGATGCTACAAGCGCGACTTGTGCTTGGAAAACTTGAACGCCTTCTCGTATAGCAAGGCGTTCCTGGCCGAGGAGCGGTTATCGCTCGAGGACATCCTGTGTAGCGCACACGTCGAGTTTCTCGCGCAAACGCCCGAATGGAATTCCTGGCGAGCAATCTTTCGGGACTGTGCGCGCGGCGTGAACGCTTGCGCGATCGAGCGAGATTTGCAGCCGCGCAAATTAGCGCCTTGCTGAACAATTGTCGAACGCGGTGCCTGCAAGCGCATAGCATTCAATATCGATCGTTGCGCCGGCGGGCCGGGTTTCACGTCGCGCGCTGGCAACCGTCGAACTTGGCCGCAGTTTGTTGGCCGCGCCTTCCGCCGCCTCTTGACATGGAACCATACGGTTGCATATTAATGGCAATCGACGACGATGCTGTGTTTCGCACTGGCGCGAGGAGATGGCGATTGCTTGACCGGCGCTATGCCAAGAACGGCCAAACCTTGGGTGATCTATGTCTGGACATGGATACAATGAGCCCCGCGAAGCACCTTGGGATTCTGGAAGACGCCGACATTGCCGCCTCGCAAATGGCGGGCCGCGAGAAGCTTCACTTCATAAATCCGGTCCCGATCAACGAATTGGCCGAGCGCTGGAGCAGCAAATTCGAACAGCCGCGCCAAAGCACGCTTTCGGACCTCAAAACCGACCTTGAGGGAGAAAACCATGAATAGCATCGCGAAAAGCAGTTTTGTCTACGTGACCTACATCAAGACGACGCCGGAGCGCCTCTGGGAAGCGCTCATCAGTCCTGAATTTGCCACCAAGTATTGGATGGGATCCCGGCCTGAGGCCGAGTGGAAAGTCGGCGGAGCCTGGAAGATCTCGTTCCCGGACGGCAGGACCGCTGACGCGGGCGAGATCACCGCTTTTGATCCCCCCAAGCGCCTAAGCATCCGTTGGCGCAACGAGTGGTCGCCCGAGTTCAATGCCGAGGGCTGGTCCACCTGCACGATAGAGCTGGAAGCGGCGGGCGAGGCCGTCAAACTAACGGTTACACACAGCATCGAGCGGGAGAACTCCAATTTTATCGCCGCCGTCTCACGTGGCTGGCCGCAGATTCTCTCGAACCTCAAATCGCTTCTCGAAACGGGATCTGTCGTGATTCCGTCCAAAGAGGTGCGACCGTGATGGGACCGGCCTCCGTTCAAAAACAAGTATTGGCGACCGCAAACGCGCTCGCGGCGGCCTCCCCGACCGCGAGCAACCGATGACATTTGCTGGTTGGCTTAGCCGTCAGCCCTCTTGTTCACCCAACTCGTGAGGAAATGACCATGGCAAAGGTAAGTCACAGAAAGCATACGGCAGCCACTGCTGGGCGCTCAGAACAGGACGGGAAACTCATAACACCAAGGAAATGAGGCAGAAAACTCTCGCTTTTTGCGTCAAGAAACTCGAAGTGCACGATCCGCATCTTTCTTTCCAGGCGGACAAGTGTTTCGGCTTGTGGGTATCAACGAAGCCTCTCTGCGGATGAGGGACACTCTCGGCACGACCAGTTTCGTTCGCGATGGAATCGTACAATGCTCACCGGTATCCACTATGTACGTTGCGGTCGGGCGAACCATGCGGCAACGGACTCCGGCAGCGGCTACACAGCCCTAGCGGCCAGGACAGCAGAGGGACTGCCGACTGCCCCAGCCGACCGACTTCCGCTTGTCGCCAAGTCAATGAAGGGATCGTCTTGGGTTTCAACAAGGTACCCACCCTATTCGTCGTCGCCATGGCGATTTCATTTCGGGTTGCCGCGCAAGCGGAATGCAATCCCGCCGCTTGCCTGACATTCGTCTGCGGATTGACCAATGCCGAGGACCTGGTCCAGTTGCCGGGCACACCGTGGATCATCGCCAGCGGCCTGGTTGATGGTGGGTGACTTGCCAAGCTGCACGCGCTCGTATATCCCCCGCTTCCACTTCTGCTCGAGCGCGTTCGCCTCAACCTTGGAAGTTGTGCCAGACGACCGGCTTGGCCAAGATGTTGAAACCTGATCACCCAGGCCTTCGCGTTTGTACAAAGTCACGACTGAGTCCTCTAGCAAATGTCCTCACAGACCTTGACATGATGAGCCGAGTTGAATAAAAAAAGACGATATATTTCATTGGCTTGCTGCCGTAGCTCAGTGGTAGAGCACTCCCTTGGTAAGGGAGAGGTCGACAGTTCAATCCCGTCCGGCAGCACCAGAAAAACCCCATAAAATCGAGGTTCTTGCCACTTGTCCCGTTTTGCCCGTTGCACGGGTAAGATCGGGACAGAACGTGAATACACGGGGGAAAGTGGGGAAAATCGGGGGACCCTCGTTCTCGTCACGTTCTCCACCAAATGTTCCGCCACTCCCAAGCAATACATTGCGTCGAGTAACGTCGCTTCATGCAGCCGTTCTTGCGACGCGAACGTCTCAAGGCTTGCGAGGATAACGCCGACGCTGTCCACCTCCCGGACTAGCGTTCTTTACCATAACGCATGGAACGTAATGCGCTCGTTTGACGGAACGTGACGTCCGTTTTATCGTTTCATCATTGCATCAAGAAGGGAGCTGTGCTCCCGCCAACCAGCCAACCGGGCAAAGGTGGTTCCAGTGATGCGGCCGAAAGGCAACTAAACGGAGCATCGCAATGCCCAAGTTCGTAAAACGGAGGGAGCCCACAGCTCCCTTTTCGCTGCCACAACCCCTAATCCTTGCCCCAAGCATCGGAGACGAAGTTACCGCGTCCGGGCTGATCATCTCTGACACTAAAATTGGTTTCGAGGCATGCGTTGAGTTTCTAAAAGGGCTCCGGCTGCCAAACGATTGGGCGGAGCCGTTTGCTCAACGCCTAACATCTGATCCACCACGCGGCTTCTCTCCTACCCGCTGGTATGACGCGCAAGATGCCGCCTGGCGCTTCGCACGCGAATGGGCATTTCAAGCCTATCTACTCAGCTGGAACGGGGAGGACGTTTTTGGTCTCAACCCACATCATCCTGCTGAGGTAGAAGGCAGGGGTCTTGCTTTCCTGTTGGGCGACGGCTCAGAAGTCGTCGAGATTGATAGAGACGGAGCCAACTACATTACACCCAGAGGAGGTAGACGGCGGTTCACGCGTCCGTCACTTATGAGGCGCGGGTCATGACCAGATCAGCTCACGACGCTGACAGCTTTCCAACGTCGGCGATGATCCACCAGGCAATCGACCATTCGACGCCGCCCCGTCTCCGCCACGACCTCACTGGTCGAAGTGTTTCTCGCCCACGAAACAGGCGAGAGAAACAGTGGATCGATCCGCAAGACGAACCCTGGATTTTTATCCCTCATGCCGTGCTGGAAAGTGCCGCTTATCGTTCGCTTTCGATCAATGCTCGTCGCGTCTTAGACCGGCTGATCATCGAGAATTCCAACCACAAACGGCTCCTATATGGTGGCCTCCGGGTCTCGGCAAGGCAGCTGCAAAAGTGGGGCGTGACGAAGGACTGTTTGACGTCGGCCATACGCGAACTCGAAGAAAAAGGGTTGATAACGAAGAGCCAGGGCGACAGGGTCGGCGACCTGAGGCCGCCATACCATTATCGCTTGACGTTCTACGGCACTCTGGAAGGCCCGCCGACGAACGAGTGGAAGAAGTGGCAGAAGGCTGGCGATCGCCAGAGGCTCAAATCACCGCTCCATAAGGCGACGCCTCGCTCAAAAGCCGGGCTGGCGCCGGCCCAAAATGGGGACCTCGCTAATTGAGGTGCCCAAGTTTTCGACGAGGTCGACGGTTGCTTCACTGCTCGTCGCTGCCACGAACTTAGCCGTGCTTCGTAGCCAAAGTATTAGAGATGTCCCTGGTTTCAGGGATGGGAAATGGAGCATGCTGAGTGCCAAATGATGCCTTTTTGGCCGTGAAGTAGGGACAGGCAGGATGGCGAACTAGGGACGGGTTGTTGTTTCTTTTGGCCTGCATCGCACGTCATTGCCTGCGTTATCGCTGCGCGCTCTCACGAGGCATTTCGCCACCTTGATGGTCCAGCGACCAACGTCCTGCCGTAATTTTCGAGGCATACGCGCGCGCATAATGCGCGAGGCCGGAGATTTTGAAAATGTCGACCAAGCCAGCCAAGTGCCCTGCATGCCTTGCCCCAAAAGACAGGGCCCCCAGATCGTCGTAGACGGCGCCGGAGCGACACTGGCTAGGGTGGTAGCGGAGAAGCCCGTGGATAGGGCCTGAGAGCCTTCCAGGGGCAGCTGAGAGCCCTTTAGCAGACCGACGTTCTTCTTTCGTTCTGGGACAGACTGCCTTCTCGGCGCCAAAAACGTTACCGGTATAGCTAAGGGGGGTGCCCGTCTCCCTTCCTGGTTGCTCTCGCCTTGACGGCCTGGCGGTCTGGCGGTGGGGCGTCGCTGGCGGGTGTCGGCTGGGGCCCCTGGGTGTGCGAACCTCACCTCATCGGCATCAGGGAGGCAACCGCCGCAAACACGTCGAGTGCCGGGATCGAGAAGAGGATGATCAGAAGGATCCGGGTGAACATGGCTGCCTCCACCAATTTGATGTTAGCAATCTATCAACCATAGCCAAAGCCCACCGTGCGCAGTGGCACCGGACAACTGGCCATCTTCATTCCGGCAACCCAGCCTTGCGCAGCCCCTCCGCCAATTTGGCGAAATCTTTCGGCCGCCGAATGGGACACCGCTCGCTGAGATTGGAAATCTGTAGACTTGGATCGAGTTGTCGTAGGCGTGACATGGCCTTTGCTGCCTGCTCATTACGGCCGATGAGCGCGTTGCTTGCCGCGCAAATTAACGCCCCTATGACATGCCGCGGCTGCTCGTGCCCAGTCGTCTCTGCCCAGGATGCTGCCTCGACATCTCGACCTGCGAAGAAATGTCCGCAGGCTGTCGCCGCCTGCATGTTGAAGACGTGCGGATCATGTGGGCTGAGGCGCAGGGCGCGAGCGACATGCTCAATTGCAATCTCCGGCTCACCAAGCCACACGTTTGTCCAACCGCTGAATTGCCACGCTATAGCCAAATTGGGATTGAGCGCGAGTGCTCGATTAATCATGATCGCGCCTTTTTCTAAACTATTACAGACAAAAGTTAGGCCAAGCCCCGCGGTAGCAAGCGCGACGGCATCATCGTGCCCAAGCTCAGCCGCCCGCTCTGCGAGACGTCTTGTTTCGGCTATCTCCAATGGCCGATCCGTATCCCATCCGCATACCCTACGCTGAGCATAGCAACGCGCCGCCATGCCATAGGCAGAGGCAAAACTCGGATCGAGCTCGATTGCCCGATAGAAATGCTCCAACGCGTCGGCATTCGCTTCCTTTGTCAATAGATACACGCCCGGCATCCCACGCAAGAAATAGTCATAGGCATCGAGGCTCTTGGTGGGTTTGTGTTTCGCCCGTTCGATCTCAGCTTGCTCCAGCGTCGGGGCGATTGCGCCCACCACACTCGACGTAACCTGATCCTGCAGGTCGAAGATGTCCGCTAGGTCTCCCTCGAAACGATCAGCCCAAAGATGCGAATCCGTCGCAGTATCAATTAGCTGCCCAGTGATGCGCACCCGGTTGCCCGCTTTGCGGACGCTGCCTTCAAGCACGTAGCGCACCCCCAGCTCGCGCCCAACCTGTTTAACGTCAACGGCTCGACCCTTGTAGGTGAAGCTCGAATTGCGAGCTATGACGAACAGCGATTTGAACCGCGATAGAGCCGTGATGATTTCTTCGACTATGCCATCTGCGAAATACTCCTGCTCTGGATCGCCGCTCATGTTTTGAAAGGGCAGGACGGCAATCGACGGCCTATCGGGCAGCGCCAAGGTCGGGCGGATGCTTGCAGTGGCAGAGCCAAGCTGCACTCGGTAGGTCCGTATCGGCTCAGCAATGTTCTTCACGGTCTGCGCGCCGAGATCCTCAAAGGCGACTTTCACCTTGTTTCGGACATGGTCATAGGCGGTGCCTGAGATCAAAATCCCGCCCGGCTCCGCGAGGCCCTCCAACCGCGCCGCAATGTTGATCCCGTCACCAAAGAGGTCACTGCCCTCCACCATGACATCACCGAGATTGACGCCGATACGCAGCACTATTTGGCTCTCATCCGGTTGGTCTGAATTGGCGGCTGCCATCCTTTCCTGCAGCTCTACGGCGCACTGGACAGCATTAACGGCGCTCCCGAACTCGACCAGGACGCCATCCCCTGTGGATTTGAAGACCCGACCCTGGTGCCTAGCGACCAGCGGCTCAATCACGTCCCTGAGGCGAGACTTGAGCACGGCAAGCGTTCCGGCCTCGTCCTGCTCCATCATCCGGCTGTAGCCGACCACGTCGGCAGCCAGGATCGCGGCCAGGCGTCTTTGGGTGGGATTTTCGGCCATGTGCGGCATCTCTCCGGCTGTGACCGCAGGTTACCATGCCGGATGTGTCACGTGTATCGGAACCCACACAAACCAGTGACAACGCTCTTGAGCGCCTCGTCACCTTGGGGCAGGGCCTGAACCGTCCCGGTCAATAGGCCGTCTTCATTCCGGCAGCCCAGCCTTGCGCAGGCCCTCAATCAATCGGGCTCGATCCTCTGGTCGCCCGAACGGGAAAAACTCCATCAGACCGGAGATACAAAGCTGAGGCCGAAGTTGACGCAGGCGAGCAGCGACCTTCCCCGCCACCTCCAGCCGCCCACCAAGCGCCGCGCTTGCAGCTACCACGCCATTGGTAAGAATGTCGCCAGGGTTGGTCCTCACGGCCCTTTCCCCCCATTCTGATGCTGCGGCATAGCGGCCAAGAACAAAGTAGGCCACTGCAGTCAACGACTGGGCGTGGTATCGGTCAGGATCATGCGGGCTCAGGCGTATGGCACGAGCGATGTGTTCGATCCCGGCCTCCGGCTGACCCTGCCAGACCATCAAGTAACCTCTGAACAGCCAAGCCAATGAAAGGTTTGGGTTAAGAGCCAGTGCCTGGTCGATGATTGCGGCCCCCTCTTCAAGGTCACCAACAACGTAGGCAAGCGCCATCCCCGCTGAGGTCAATGCGACCGCGTCATCCTTGCCCAACTCAACCGCGCGCCAAGCAATTCGCTCAGCCTCGGCTCTCTCCTGCTCGGGGTCGGTGGCATAGCCTCTACCCTTTTTCTGCGAATAGTAACGCGCCGCCAATCCATATGCCGAGGCGTAATTTGGGTCGAGTTCGATTGCCTGTCGGAACTGCAACAATGCTTGGCTATTACCTTCCCAGGTCCCTAGATGGATGCCTGCCATGCCGCGCAGAAAATGGTCGTAGGCATCGAGGCTCTCAGTAGGCTTGCGCTTGGCCCGCTCAATTTCGGCTTGCTCCAGCTTAGGCGCTATCGCGCCTACCACGCTTTCAGTCACCTGATCCTGCAGATGGAAGATGTCAGCCAGATCTCCCTCGAAACGGTCGGCCCAGAGATGCATACCTGTCGAGCAATCGATAAGCTGTCCGGCGATGCGCACGCGAGTACCGGATTTACGGACGCTGCCCTCGAGAACATAGCGTACCCCCAATTCCCGACCGACCTGCTTAACGTCAACTGCGCGGCCTTTGTACGTGAAGCTCGAATTGCGAGCGATGACGAACAGCGACTTGAACCGCGACAGTGCTGTGATGATTTCCTCGACGATGCCGTCGGCAAAGTATTCCTGTCCTGGGTCGTCGCTCAAGTTCTGGAATGGAAGGACCGCGATAGATGGTCTGTCGGGCAACGCCAAGACGGGGCGCGTCGATGCGAGGCCAGCGCCAAGCTGGACCCGATAGGTCCGCACCGGCTCAGCAATGTTCTTTACGGTCTGCGCGCCAAGATCCTCGAAGCCGACTTTCACTTTGTTGCGGACATGGTCATAGGCGGTGCCTGAGACCAAAATTCCCCCAGGCTGAGCGAGACCCTCCAGCCGCGCTGCAATGTTTACGCCCTCACCAAAAAGGTCACTCCCCTCCACCATCACATCCCCAAGATTAACGCCAATACGCAGCACTATTTGGCTCTCATCAGGTTGGTCTGAATTGGCGGCTGCCATCCTTTCCTGCAGCTCTACGGCGCACTGGACAGCATTAACGGCGCTTCCGAATTCAACCAGAAAGCCGTCTCCTGTCGATTTGAAGACGCGTCCGTGATGCTCAGTGACGGATGGCTCAAGCACATCCCTACGACGAGAATTGAGCAAGGCCAGAGTGCCGTCTTCATCTTGTTCCATGAGGCGGCTGTAGCCGACCACGTCAGCGGCAAGTATTGCTGCCAGACGTCGCTGGGTGCGTTTTTCGGCCATCTCATGCAGTTCCCAGGCTATCATAAAAGATTACCATACCGGCCAGGCTGAGAGTATGGCCTACAGGCGCTGCCATTGCAGAATTTTTTTGGTGCAGCGGCCTGACCATCTCTCTGAAGCGACCCTTCAAGTTCAAACTCTAACGCCTGCGTCGCTCCCAGTCAGATTTCGCAATTACGCAAATGTCGAAGTAACCAAACCAAACAACAATGCTTGCGCTTTTCAAACGGTTGTATTACTCTGTTTCCAGCATCAAGAGTAGAGCTAACGCTCTCCCCAACCTGCACCGTTTGCAAGGTGGGTCCCGATGGGGATGTGGCCATGGGCAACGAAACGGTCAGATCGTCACTCTCCTCCGATGCAGAAACGGAAGGAGATCTGTTATGTCGATCGCTCGCCAATTTGTATCTCGAAGCCTCTTGTACCGGATGCTGCTGAGCAGCACCGCCACGGGCATGCTGGCATCATCATCCTATGCCACGCCAGCCAAGGAGCGAGGCCCATTCGCTCCGCCTATCGTAAGCGACTGGGCGAAGCATTACCTCGTGGGTGATTGCAATGGCCATCAACCAGATTACACGATCCATGAGAAGCCAAACCGTAGACCCGTCGAAAGCGAAAGCTTTCTATACGGGACAACCGTTGACGGCATGCCAGCGATCGTCGCCAACGTATCAAACATCGGCCATTTCGCCTGTGGCTTTGAAGGCAGTGCTGGCGCTCCATTGGCGGTGTTCATAAAGTTTCCTGGCGTCGGTTGGCGCATAGCGCTCAATACCGGTGCGCCTGTTCGAGGCCACGAGTGGTGGAAGCACGGCAGAAAGGACCGTCTTTTGCTTTGGCTGCATGGCAGCTACTGCAATGGTTACGGCGCGAGTGAGTGCTGGACGGCGCAGGAATTGGATGCACTGAGTTTTAGGGAGGTGAAACGGCACGCCGATTACAAGGGCGCCGATACTCCGTTCGGTGATGACGGCATGTCAGGAGGATTTTCAGATCAGCCCGGCAACCTAATTCGTCACCTGTTTCCAAAAAATGAACTGGTCAATCCCCGACAGCCGTTGACACATGTGAGCAGGCATTAAACGAAGACCGAACAGACTGGGATTACAGGCCGTCGTACGAGGCAGTTTTAGCCACAGCTAAGGCTGAGGGTTACAGCGTGAACTCCTGTCGTTCAACGCTAGGATTGAAGGAGCAAACACTCACTCCGTGATTGCGCGAACAAGCGACCAAGGGAGTAAGTAGTCATGGATCAACAGCCATTTCATACGCTGGCACTGTTGGCCAGCGAGATAAGCATGTTTCGTCCCAATGGCAAGCGGCCTCCAAAGTCAGCTGAATTGGTGATTGACCTAAGGTGGGTCGATAGTTGCAGATGGCGCACCTACTTTATTGCTGCCGATCAAAAGCAATTCGGCTGGTACCTCTGGGAGAAGGGCTCATGCGAAACGGGCGAGCACGCGTTCGTTATCGTCGCACGTGGGTATCCGTATAGCGGGTATTCGGCCAGAGATGCAGCAGCAATGCTCCTTACCGAAGCCTGGCGGCGCGAATTCAATGCTTGGTTGAAAGAGTTGACGGGTTCTGTTGTAACGCAAGCCGGTTTACTAGAAGAGGCCGACGTTCGACGTATTGAGGAGGAGCTTTTTCCAGAAGAAAAAGAAGAAGCGATGTTGCCAACGCAGATACTCGAAAAGCCTGCTTCCAACATCCTCCATTTCGCTTACTGGCGAAGGAGACTACGAGGATGATGCCAAGACATCGGAAGCCTCCAGAACATTTTCGACTACAAGGAGGCTACATTAACGTCAAGCTTGAAAAATCAGCGACGCTGGTCGCATCGGTCAGCTGGATCTTAGGACCGACAGCGCGCAACAGCAGCTATCTGATCTCCTATAATCCCACCAAAAAATGGTTTGAATTCTGGGAAAACTGCACAATCAATGGGCCGCTCTGGGCCGTCTATTCCCCAATAGACGACTGGGCCGATGCCTTGTCTTGGCTGCCCCATAGGCAAATCTCTATCGGTTGTCCTGGTCAACGTCTTTCGTTCAGGTTTGTCGCTGAACAATGCTTTGCGTGCGCGTTATTGAATGAACTCGAAGGCATGGACATGTCGCAAGGTTTCATTACAGAAACAGGAATTCTCTCTGAGGAGGACATCCGTCGTATCGTGGCCGACCCCAGTCATGACCTCAAGAAGGTAAGATTTAGGCGATCAGCTGGAGAAATAGTCAGACTATCCAAGTGGCGAGAACGAAGCCGATGATTGTGTGGATCGTCGCTGTGGTCTTAGCCTTGGGCCTGCAAACGGCAGTTGCCGGGATGGACGACAAGGCAGCCGGCGGTCCAACGCGCACGGTCCCATTACCACCCTTTCGTCCCAGCTTTACATGGACATGCATCTTCCAGGAGCACGATCCAACAGATCCCCACGATCTTGCGTCACCGAATTTTGCGCCTAACAGGCCACCAATCATTCTCCGGCACGTTGAGGTCAACGAGGGCGCTGCTCCAAACACGTTCGAGTTGGGAATTGAGCGTTTGGGTTCAGTAACGCTGATCGGCAAATGTGTTCGGGAATGATCGGGTTCAGGTGTATCCAGGGCCGATGCATAAGAAAGGCAGCGTTTCAGACGAGAACGGTTTTCACCGGCAACATGGTTTTCGCCATCCACTTCCGGATGACGAGCTTGTGCCTGGCTGGCGAGGAGGGCCAGCTGATGAGTGACGATGCGATCGTGTCAAGTCCCAAGAGACATGCTTTCCGTCGGGCCGCCCTCCCGCTTCAGAGGAGCACAGGTATACTGTCAAGGAATTGGCGTCTCACTTCGATCACAAGGTCTGCAAGGGCTTGGGCGAACTCCTGGTGGAACCAAGTTCAGCCGCTACCTGAAGATGTTCAACGTCTGCTTAAACATCAGTAGAGGTCTCTAGTGCCGCAGCCTGGGTGGTAACTCCGGCTTAGTCTGCCTCTCCATGATACCGCTGCGACTACAAAACCGCTAAAATTAGACCGAATTTTTTGCCTAAGTTTTGGGCCCATACCCTTTATTCGTTTCAGAACCGCCCTGTTGTCGACAAACGCGAAAGCCTGCGCATGGGCGCCTTCTACCGGATTATTGGCTACGGCATCTGGCGCATGAACGTGAACGCCTGATAAGGGAGAGCGACGGATGACATTTGTTCTGTGGATTTGGCTAAGTGTCGTGGGGGCATCAACGACCACCCCAATCAACGTCGGAGAATTCGACAGTCTAAATAGCTGCAAGCAAGCCGGTATCAAGTCCATGGACGGGGTGGGCGCCAGCTTTAATGGCCTCCCCGGCTCCGGCCACTGGTTTTGCCTTCCTAAGCACACATCGCTTGGCTTGTCGACC
>CAVZAB010000011.1:0-80435 GCA_963773155.1 uncultured Alphaproteobacteria bacterium
TCCAGGTCAGGTAGAATGGATCGATGGGAATGCAATGGCCGCCGAGGCCGGGTCCGGGATAGAACGGCATAAAGCCAAACGGCTTGGTCTTGGCCGCTTCGATCACTTCCCAGACATCGATACCCATCGCCGAATAGATGACCTTGAGTTCGTTGACCAGGGCAATATTGACGGCGCGAAAAATATTCTCCGTCAATTTGACCGCCTCGGCGGTCTCGGTCGAAGACACGGCTACGACGGAAACCACGAAGCTTTCATAGAGGGCCTTGGCGAGAGCAAGCGAGACGGGCGACAGGCCGCCGACGACCTTCGGAATCCGCGCCGTTGAAAAAGTCTGGTTGCCGGGATCTTCGCGTTCGGGCGAATAGGCAAGGTAGAAATCGCGTTCGGCCTTGAGGCCGCCCTTTTCCAGAATTGGTCGCACGACGTCGCGGGTCGTCGTCGGATAGGTCGTCGATTCCAAAATGACAAGCTGGCCGGCGTGCAGATGCGCCGCGATCGTCTCGGCAGTCGAAACCACGAAGGAAAGATCGGGCTCGCAATGCCGCGTCAGCGGCGTCGGTACACAAATCACTATGGCATCGGCATCGGCGAGCTTGGCGAAATCGCCGGTCGGCCGGAACAGGCCGCTTGCAACAAATCCGGCCAGGTCGGAAGCCGCGACCGTCTTGATATAGCTTTCGCCGCGCGCCAGCTGCTCGATCTTGCGCGGGTCGATGTCGAAGCCAAGCACCGGCATGCCGGCGTTGGCGAGTGCCCGCGCGAGCGGCAGGCCAACATAACCAAGGCCGATGACACCGACGACAGCCTGGCGTGCCTTGATCCGCTCGACGAGAGCCGCCAAGGCCCGGCCCTGATCCTCCATCGCGACAACATCCTCTTCAGCAGCCGTGCCCGGCGGGTCGGCCAACTGCCTGCCCCGAGCTTGTTGGCGACCCATCTCTAGCGTAGAGCTGACAATTAAGCGACACCCCGGCGGGTGGCGTTCATCGAAGACGGGAAGCGCGATGATCAACAAGCCACCGGTCGCCCCCTTCCGCGAGTGCCGACTCGATTGCGGCCAAACCCGGCCCGGCATCTGCGCCGAGGATTCTGACTTTTCACAACGAAAGTCGACACGTTCGGAATTGCGTGTCGAGGCCTATCTTGCCGAGCAGGACCTTTCGCACAAAAGGCTTTTGCATATCGGCGTCGGCAATTCTGGTCTGGCCCAACGTTTCGCCGCCTCGCTCGGGGCCATCGACGGCATAACCATCATGCCCAATGAGAAAATCCGGGCTGATCACCTAGGCTTGAAAAATTATCACGTCGCCATGATCAACAAGTATTCCCCAGACCTTCGCAACAGCCTCGCCGGCGGCTATGATTTCATCGTCGACGTCAATCTATCGTCCTTTTGTTGCTGTCGAAAGCATTTCGACGCGATGCTGACGGCCTATCGCGCCTTGCTGCGGCGCAGCGGCCTGGTGCTGACCGATCTCGACGGCATGCTATGGATCGAAAAGGGTGTCGATCGGCGCTGGCTGTTAGACTATGACGATCTCGCCTGGCTGGCGTCGCACTACGATTGGGAGGCGGTTCGGATCAGCGACATGATTTTTGCACTCCGCAAACCGGCCGCTGACGAGCCTAACCAAGGAGGTGGATTGCTGCAATGAGCCGGCTTGATACCATGATTTCACGGCTGCGTGCCCAGCGCGCGTCGATTGGGTTTGCGGCTCGAAAAATCGCTGATGCGCCAGGCGTTATCATCGAATTTGGCCTGGGCAAAGGCCGCAGCTACGATCATTTGCGCGAGCATTTTCCTGGGCGGGATATTTTCGTCTTCGACCGCTGCATCGACGCTCACCCGGATTGCGTACCACCGCCAGACCGGATGCTACTCGGCGAATTCCGAGACACCGCAGTGCAGGCGCTGCCGCGTTTTCGCGGCACTGCCATTCTCGTTCATGCCGACATCGGCAATGGCGATCGTCAGGTCAGCCACGACCTTGCCGCTTGTTTGTGCCCCTTGTGGACGGCCATGATGCGCGTCGAGGCGATTCTTTTATCCGATCAACCGATCGCTAGCGAGAATCTGTCGGCACTCGAACTTGCCGGGCCCGCGCGCGGCATCTATTTCGCCTACCGGCGCACAGGCCTTGCCGAAGTTGAAGGGACACGGCGCGCATTCGCAGCTGCGCCGCTTATGGCTGCGAATAGATGATGCGCGGTCCCTGGGGCGGAGCCCCCCATTGCGGCTGGATGCCGTAGATCACCCGGGGAAGCCTGGCGGCGGCTACGCGCGGTGGCTGCGCCGCGTCGGCATCGGCCGCAGCCTTGGCTTGCGCCTTTTGCGGCGGATAATAGATGGCGCTTCCGGTGTAGGGCGCATCGGGACCACTCCCCGTGACGCCGCCGCCGTAATCCGCGCCGACAAAATCCGATGAGGCACCCGACCAGAATTGACTCTGGCCCCCATAATTGGCGTCCCATCCGTCCACGAACTGGCGTCGGCGCCAATAACGGTCGGCCCATTCAGACCCGTTGACGAGATGATATCTGCCCCAGCCGCGATAGGGCATGCCAATGACGCGCGGGCCGCCGAAACGCGACCAACCCGCCAATTGTCCCGGCCAATACGGCCTAAAGAACTGTCCGTGCGACCAGGGGCCAAATCGCCAGCGATCGGCGCGCCAGCCGCCAAAACGCTGGTCCGGCTCGACGAAATAGCTGATCGCCGGCTGCCGCACGGGCAATTGTCTGCCGTAGAAAGGTCTGCCAAAGGCCGGGTGACCATAGGGAGGGTGGAAGATCGGCCGGCCGGGCGCCACACTGGGACCGGAATGGCCGCCGAGGCCGCGGGCCTCAAGGCGGGTCGCCGGCAAGCCGACGGCCAACAAACCAACCGAAAACGCGGCCGACGCTACAAGCGCATGAAGGCGCATGACGCACTCCTATACTCGAGGCGGCCTCCCCGAACCTCCTTTTACGAATTCTTAACGAAGACGCAAACCACGCGATTCATTCTTGGTTAACCCTGATGCTTCGTTAGCAGCGACCGTCAATGCGCCGGCGGCATGCCGCGCGGGCCCGATTCGAATGGCTCGAAGTCTAGCAATTTCGGATGCCGGCCATTAGGTTAAGGACAGAAGGCGTGGGCCCAAAAGCGTTCAGGGAGTGCGTCATGGCGAATGTTCGTGTTTTGCACCGGGCCTTGGCTGTCGGTATTTTTGCGCTTTCCATTTTCCTCGCTGCTGCGCCGGCCAATGCCGCGTGGCGCGGCAATTGGCACTCCGGCGGTGTCTGGCACGGCGGCGGGGTCTGGCGCGGTGGTGCCTGGGGCGGTGGCGGCGTTTGGCGCGGCGGTCGCTGGGGTGGCGGCGCCTGGGGTGGACCAGGCTGGGGCTACCGACCCTGGGTTTATCGGCCCTGGGGCGTAGGGGTCTACCGGCCTTGGAATCCCTGGATCGGGGTTGCCAGTCTGCCGATTTTCGTTCCGCCCTACCCCGCCTATGACGTTTACGAGGACGAACCGGGGGTCTGCGAGCTGCGGCGGGTGTGGATCCGCGGCCCGTTCGGTTGGCACCGCGTCAGGCAACGCGTGTGCTGGTGAGCGCTTCGCCGCAATCTCCCGCCTAGTCACCCCGACGACAAAGACGGGCGAGCGACAAGGAGGACCGCATGGTTGCTTGGCATGGCGTATATCCGGCGGTGACGAGCAAGCACCCTGCCGATGGCAGCGTTGATCTCGGCGCGCCCCAGTCGAGCATTGAGCGACTGATTGCGCACGGCGTCGACGGCATCATCGTTCCGCCGATGTTGGGCGATACCGCCTCGATGCGGCTCGACGAAAGGGCGGCGATCGTGCGCGCCGCGCGAAATGGTCGGCAGGTCGCTTTTGTGCGACCCTGCCGAAATCTTAACCGAAGCGACCGTGCGGCGCGAACCTACCGGAGCAGCGGCCTCGAAGGGCTGATGGTCGTGGCAAGCTTCGCCTGCAAATACGACCCACTCGAGAGCGCCGCCTGGTACCAGACGTTTGCCATTGCGCGCGAACTTCCGCTATTTGCGAGATCGCCTACCGGGTCGACGTCACGCCCGAGACCCTCAAGGACCTCGAAGAAACGCAACGCATCATCTGCATCAAGGAGGAATCCGGCGATAGTCACGAATTTGCCGACATATTCAACGCGAGCGGCCAGCGCTTTCAGGTCTTCTGCGGAATCGATGATCGCATGCTCGAAAGCATGGTTCTCGGCACCACAGGCCGGGTTTCGGGCATGACCAATGCCTGGCCGAGCGAATGCGTGAACATTTTTTCATCATGCCGGGACGGGCGATACGAGGAAGCGCGCGACCCATGCCGTCTGAAGACGCCAGCTTTTCATCTCGATATCCATGTCAAGCTGGGCTCGATCGAAGATGGCTGTCACACTGTTGTAATCATGGCACCGTCACTCGGCCGAGCCAGATGGGCCGGGGAAGGACGAGGCTAATCGGCGGCGCGTCTGGACTGGATGCGACAACAACTGTATGTGTGCTGCCGCAAGCACAACCACCGATATTGGCTCTACAGGAGATCAACCATGGCGATAAATCTTGTTTCCCTAGCAATGCAACTCTTGACCCCCGACGTGATCGCTAAGATCGCCTCTTCGCTGGGTATAGACGGAGCTGCGATTACGCGCGCCGCCGGCGCATCGATTCCGGCGGTTCTTGCCGGACTGGTTGGCGTCGCTTCGAAGCCGGATGGCGCCAAGAAAGTGCGTGATACCGTCTCGCAATTGGAACCCGGCATGCTCGACACGTTGTTGAAATCGCTCGGCGGCGGCAACCAGCAGAGCGCCATCGACAAGGGTTCGTCCGTCCTCGCTTCGTTGCTCGGCAACGCTGGCGTCAGCGGCCTAACGGGTGCGGTGAGCAAGTTCGCCGGCATCGGCCAGGGCCCGACCTCCTCGCTCGTCGGTCTGCTCGCTCCGATGGTCCTCGGCACGCTTGGCAAACATTCTGCCGGTCTCGACGCCTCCGGCCTTGCCAATCTCCTCAGCTCGCAGAAGGACAATATCAACGCTGCGCTTCCGGCCGGCTTTGCGAGCCTGCTCAGCGGCACCGGTCTTCTCGGCAGTGTCAATAATGCCGCGAGCTCCATGGCCAGCGGCGGCGCCCAAGCGACCCGCACCGCAACCACTACGGCATCCACGGCCGCGAGCTCGGCAAGGGCCGCGATCGAAGATACGTCATCCAATCGCCTTTATTGGATCATCCCGCTGCTTATCCTCGCGGGCCTCGCCTATTATTTCCTGTCCGGCAATCGTCAGGCGGCGGAAAAGACCGTGACCAACGCCGCTCAGGGCCTGGTCGTCGATGGCACCGATTATACCGCTCAGGTGAACAATAGCTTGAGCAGCCTCAAGACCACGCTGGAGGGCATTACCGATGCGACGACGGCGACGGCGGCCCTGCCCAAGCTGCAGGACGTGACCGCGCAATTCGACAAGGTTGACGGCATTCTCGCCCAGTTCTCCCCCGAGCAAAAGAAGTTGCTTGCCGGCTTGATCGGGCCGGCCTTGGCGAATCTGAACACGCTGTTCGACAAGGTCCTGGCCATTCCCGGTGTCGCCACCATCGCCAAGCCGGCGATCGACACCCTACGGGCCAAGCTCGAGCCCCTCAGCAAAGCCTAATACATTGCAGGCGGGGGCGCTGCCCCCGCCTGGGCACATCCGAAGACCCGATAGCCAATGATCACAGACCATGCTCGCAGAATGATGACCCAGCTTGCCACACTCCAGACGCGCCTGTTGCGCCAATGGTGGAACAATGTCGAGGCGGGTGCCAACGCCTGGATGACAATCGCGTTGCGGCTGCCTCTTCTCGCCAGCCAGGACCCAACCCGCCCCTCGGCCGAAGCACAGAGAATGGTTCGCGAGAAAATTGCGGCGCTCGCCGAAGGTAGCCTTGCCGCAGGTCTGCGCGCCAGCCGGCATATGGGCCTGTCGCCGCCCGATGCCATCGGCGTCATCGACGCCCTTGCCCGTCCGGCCCGTAAGCGGGTGCGGGCCAATGCCAAGCGCCTGGCGGCCAAGACGCGTCGCCCATGATGGCGCTTTGCTGATAATCGATCGGCAAGCGTGTCCTGTCGTCTCAGGAAGGCAACAGCCGGATGCGCCGCGCGAGAATGGCATCGACCTTGGCCGCCGAATACGTCAGCGGCACGTAGGAACCTTTCGACCATGGCAGCGCGAGGTCCCGGAAATGCGGCGAGCGGCAGTCGCCGGACTGGCCCGGAGCATTGATGGCAAGGCTGTTGTCGAAGGCGCCGACGTCAATCACAAGCCGGACCGACGCCCCGCTCGTCAGCCGGAAATCCGGCTGTCGATAGGCCGCATGGAGCGGCGTCGACGCACCGCCTGGCATTGGCAGGGGACCGACATCGAAGCGCGCCCTTGCCGAGCTTCCCAGCACCGCCGACAGGTCATGTTCGAAATAGGCCTGGTGCAACCGGCCCCAGGCCCAGCCACCATCGCCCCATAATCTGCTGCATTCCTCGAACGCCGCCGTCAGACTCATGGCCAAAAGACCATCGCGCTGTTCGATTGGCGGCTCGCCAAAAGCCTCGTTGGGAGCCTCAAGCAGCCGCAAGAGACTTTCGGTGTCGCATGGGAGGAGCAATCGGCGCAAGGACGGGTCGGGAACCAGCCGTTCCAGCACCGCACCGACGAGATGGCGCGTCCACCAGACCTCGAACAGGAGAGCCGCGGCGCTGTCGGCGTCGAGCGCCTTGTCCCAGAGCGCCAACAGCCGCTGTGCCTTGGCAAGCGTGGCATTGCCCGGCTTCAGGTTAGCCACGAGGGCAGCAAGGCGCAGCGCCGGCAGCGAGACGACGTCCTTTTGCAGGGCGCAGGCCTTTTCCAGCGAATGGGCCGAACCAGAGAGCACAGCGTGAATGCGGCGGGCCCGCGAGGCCTCGCCCCATTCGTAGCCGATCCGATGCGCGAAGCCCTCGGGAAGGTTCATTTCATTCGCGCTGGCGAAGAAACCCTTGGCCGGATTGATCACCTGGGGCATCGCCTTTGCTGCGACAAACCCCTGCCATTCGAATTGGCCATCGCCGGGTACCGGCAGCAGGCCCGTCCAATTCCGGCGAACCGGGGTCATGCCGGCGGCGATCCAGGCGATGTCGCCGGCAATGTCGGCGCAGACAAGGTTGACCGAGGGCGCGCCCCATCCCTTCACCGCATCGAGAAACGCCGCGACAGTGCCGGCCCGCATCGCACTCAGACTATGCAGATAGGGTGCGGCGCCAGGCTCCGACCAAACGGTGCGCAGACCATAGGCCCGCAGCGACCCGAAATCCTGCCACAGGATCGGGCCGTGCCGGCTGAAGGTAAGGGTGACGCTTTGTTCGCCGGCGCCCTTGACCGCGATCCTTTCCTCGATCGTTTCGAACCGCTCATAGCCGTCACGATACCGGTAGAATCCTGGCGCATCGGCCTTGGTCTCGTAGACATAGAGGTCTTCCTGGTCCGAGCCGAAAATCGTCAGGCCGAAGGCAACAAGGCCATTGTGACCAATCGCTATGCCGGGAACCATGGGTTCACCGGCGCCGATCGCATCGAAGCCCGGCGCGCGCAGATGCACGAGGTAGCGCAGGGAGGGATGGCAGAGCGCCCGGTGCGGATCATTGGCGAGAATGGGCCGGCCGGTTTCACTTTGCGCCGGGCCAACCACCCAATTGTTCGATCCCTCCGGCTCCAAGGCCGGTCGTTCGGCAGCCTTGGGGCTGTTGCTGGCGACGACATCGCCACTTTCATTGACCTCGGTATAGAGCCAGGCCTCCGCAATGCCCGCCGCCAATCGATCCGGGCTCAACGTCGCGCGGGCGCAGGCCAACCGATAGCGTGACAATACCTCGAGCGGGACCGGCGCATCGAGCCGCGGATCGGCGTCGAGATCGACCGCGGGCTCGAGGCTCTTGCGCAACCGGTCGATGGCCGGGCCTGCGGCGGCGCTGATATGGGCACGCAGAACCTCCGACACGAGATTGCGCGACAGGCCATGGGTCCGGATTCGCACGATGTCTTCGGGAGCCCAGCGCGAAGGCGAGGTCCCCATTAGGACGAATTCCTCCGGCAGCCGCCGCGGCTCGGCGGCGCACAAGTCGATATAGGCGTTGAGTCCGGCACAGAAGGCTTGGCAGATCGCCCGCGCATCCGGACCATAGGCCTGCCATTCCGCTGCCATGTCGCCGCGATAGAGGAACAGCCGGGAGGCTGCATCCTGGGCGAGAAAGCCAGGACCAAAGTCGGCGGCGAGTTGGCCAAGCCCGCGCTTGCGCCACAGGTCGATTTGCCAGAGCCTTTCGCGGGCCGCGTTAAAGCCTTGCGCGAAGAACAGGTCGTCGAGCGATTCCGCGCGAATGTGGGCAATCCCATAGGCGTCGATACCGATTTCCGCGGATTGCCGAAGTCCGCCGCCGATTGTGACGTCCTCGATAGTCATGCTGGTGCGCGCGCCCCGTCTCCAGCCCTAACAAGGCGTGCACCTCTCGGCCTGTCAAGTTGGTGTGAGGCCGCCGATCCGCCTTGCCAGCGGCGGCAAATGACGCTTGCATGGCCTTCAGCAAGTCTTGGGCGGTTCGATGCGGATTGCGGGTATCCTTGTTTGGATGGCGGCATGCTATGGCGGCGTTGGCATGATCGTTGCCGCGGCCTTTCTGGCCTGTGGCATCGAGCGTCTCGATCCCGCTGCCAGACAGGCCTATAGTTTTCGCGCCTTAATTTTCCCGGGACTCGTATTGCTTTGGCCCGTCGTCCTCGTGCGGTGGACGAGGGCCGCAAGTTCCGCCCATCCGTAAAGGCGCGCACCATGCAACAACGCCACCGCACCGCGCATGCCTGGATCTGGACCGTGCTTGGCTTCGTGCTGCCCCTAATTCTCGTCGGCGGCCTGATGCTGCGTCAGAACGGCCCGCTCGAACGGCCTGCCATGCGTCTCGACGGTCCGGGGGCGGCACGATGAGCAATGCCTATCGGATGGTCACCTGGAACCGCAATAAAATCATTTATGACCTTATTCTGATTCTGGCTTTTGGCCTTTATCTCGGCATTTTCTTCGAGCTGGCACCGCGCTTTCAGTCGGTCACGCTACCCTATGACGACGCAACGCTCGCGATCGACGCCTATGGCAGCTGTGCTTTTTTGATGTTGAGCGTTATTTTGTGTATCGGCCCGCTGGCCCGTCTCGACCGCCGGTTCCTGCCCATCCTCTACAATCGCCGGCATTTCGGTGTGATGACTTGTCTGGTCGCGCTCGCTCATGCCAATGCCGTTCTCGGCTGGTATTTTTCCTTTAGTCCGATCCCGCGATCGACGGCACTCCTAGCGGCCAACACGTCCTTTCGGCAGTTTCTTGGCTTCCCATTCGAGACTTTCGGGATTGCCGCCCTGTTCATCCTGGTGATCATGGCCGCGACCAGTCACGATTTCTGGCTGAATTTCCTCGGCCCCCCGGCCTGGAAGGCGATCCACATGGGCGTCTACGTCGCCTACACCTTGATCCTTTTGCATATTGTTCTCGGCGCATGGCAAACTGCCGCCAATCCCGCCTTTCCCATGCTTGTCCTGGCGAGCGTCATTGCAGTCTCAAGCCTGCATATTCTGGCCATGCGGCAGGAACGCCGGGTCGATTCGCAGCCAAAATCCGATATTTTGAGCGGCTGGATAGCCATTGGCGAGCTTGCCGACCTGCCCGAGGCCTCCGGCAAAGTTGTCAAGCTTTCGACTGGCGAGCGTGTTGCCATCTTCCGATTCGACGGCAAGCTGGCGGCGACATCCAATCTCTGCGCCCACCAGAATGGCCCTTTGGGCGAAGGCCGGATTATCGACGGCAAGATCACCTGCCCCTGGCACGGCTTTCAATACGACCCCGCCGATGGCTGCGCCCCGCCGCCTTTCACCGAAAGGATTGCAACCTACCGGCTGAAACTCGTTGACGGGCAGGTCCTGATCGATCCACGACCCAACCCGCCGGGCACCTTTGTCGAACCCCTCAGGACCGGTGCCTAAATGCGGGAACGGCAGGAAGGCAGCGAAAGGCGAGAGGATTTTTTCGTCGGCTACAGCAATCGCCTGCCGGGCCGGCTGCTGCGCTTTCTTGCCATTGTCGGCTTCGCCTTTCTCCTGTTCAGCGGCGCTGCCGCCTTTCTCATCAGCAGCAAGATCAACGACAGCGGTTCCGGCGACTATGCCGGCGACGTCGATTTGGTTGGCTGGCTGCAAGCCGAACCGGGGCCATTGCTGCGACTGCCCGACGACCCAGTCCGCGGGTCGGCCCATGCCGTCATGCTCAGCGGCGACGGCAAGACCGGGGTGTCGGCCAGGGCGCATGAACTCGACGGCAAACTCGTCCGGATCGCCGGCACGTTGCTGCGACGCGGTTCAATCGACATGGTAGTGACGCGCGCCGCCGATATCCAGCCACAGGCGGGCGAGCCCGCCAAACCCGCCGCGGGGCGAGTGCTTGGCCGCTATCGGCTGCATGGCGAAATCTGCGACGGCAAATGCAGCCTCGGCGCCATGCGCCCCGGTACCGGCCTTGCCCACAAAGCCTGCGCCAATCTTTGTCTGACCGGCGGCGTACCACCGGTCTTCGTCAGCACCGGCCCGCTCGCCGGCACGTCATTCATGCTGCTCACCGGGCCAGCCGGCCAGGCATTGTCCAACGATGTCTACGACCTGATGGCTTTGCGCGTCGTGCTCGATGGCGAAATCGTCAGCTTCGACGATTTGCTTGTTTTCGAGGTCGACCTGGCAAGACAGGGCTTATGAATCTGCCCTGGCTTGAACGCTGATGCTGCAGTGCCATTCGTGCCGCACCACATCATAAACATCATAATCCACTTCCGGGCGGCGGCAGCGGGCGATAGCAGCCTTGCAATCCTCCAACGTGTCAAAACCGGTGCCGTCAACAAACCCACCCGGGGCGAGCCAGAATCGTTTTTGCATGTCGCCAAGCATCAAGCTGTAATCGAAACGGGCAAGCAAATCGTCATCATGGTAGGAAACATCCATGACGTCCTCCTCATGTTGACTCGTTTATAATCTCGACGCTTTACGCAGACGCGCAGGCTACGCTTTCAGCGCGTCACGGGGAAAACAATTCTTGCCAAATTTCATCACTTGATGGTGAGATACATTGCAGCGCAGCATCGAACGGCGTTTTATTGCACCGCGACAATACGCAAAACTGTACTATACTGGTCTGCGAAACGGGTCAACTCGTGAATGGCGCCCGATTTGGCAGCCCGCCTTCCCCAGCTCAATCGAGGGCCCGATGATGCTGCGATTGTTGTTTGAGCTTGCCGGCGATCCGAGCCGCCTCATCGCCAAGCGCTTGGCGTTGCCCGTTTTGCTGTCGGGACTTGCGCTCATATTGTTTCTGATGGGCATTGTGGCACTGCTTCTCGCCGTGTTCCACGCCATCGCCGCGCAAAACGGTCCGGTTCCCGCTGCTCTCGCCGTGAGCGCTATTGCCCTCCTCCTCGCCCTGATCGCGCTTTTGCCGGTCCTCTTCAGGCAACGCCGCTCTTAGGGCTTGCCTCGGTGCCAGCGCGGCGGTGACCGCGCCGATAGGCGCTGTGGGGATGGCCGCGGTAAGCATGGTGGCGATAGGCATAGCCCGGAAAATAGGGCCGAAACCCAACGCTGTAGCCATAACCCCATGGCCGGTAGAAACCGTAGCCATAGCTGTAGTCGGCAGAAACCACCGCGACCGCCGGTTGGGTGTATAGGGGATTCCCGGCCGGGACGCAGGCCGTGGTCAGTGCCGCAATACCCACGGCAAGAATCAACTTTCGCAAGATCACCTCCGTCGATCGGACCTTGAAAAGGATTGCATAGGGTCGTGGAATTGCCTAGTCGGATGCGAGGTCTGGCCGATCGCACCGCACCATTGCCGTGCGTCGCCTGGCCCAGCCCGCAGGTGACCCAAGCGACATGGCAATGCGCGCCTATCACAAAGGCCTCGCCGCGGCACCCTACAGCGATGCGGTTGAGGACGGCGACACGCTTTATGTGGCCGGCCAGATCGCCCAGGACGATCCGGCCTGGGCCGGGCGCCGGGGGACAATCGAGGCGGAGACGGCGGCCGCCATGACGCGGATCGGGGCCATTCTCGCGGCCGCCGGTTTTTCTTTCGGCGACGTCGTACGGGTTGGCATATTCATGACGGACCTTGCCGAATTCGCCCGGATGAACGGCATTTATGCGGCCTATTTTCCGGCAGAAGCACAGCCGGCGCGCACCTGCGTCGGCGTTCGCGAACTCCTGTTCGGCGCCCGCATCGAGATCGAGTGCATCGCCCGGCGCCGGCAGAGCTGCGGCACCTAGACTAGTCCTGCCGGCTTCGCAAGTGTCCCAAACTTCTCCTGCTAAGTACTTGTCTAGAGATCAAACTTGGGCGAAGACAAAGACCCGTTGGGTTAGGCGACCCGGAAGAGGAGGGCAGCATGTTGGGATTGATTTTGTGGCTGATCATTGGCGGTATCGCCGGTTGGCTTGCCGGGACCATCGTCAAGGGCGCTGGTTTCGGCCTCGTCGGCAATGTCATCCTCGGCATTGTCGGCGCGGTGGTCGCGGGATTGTTGCTGCCGCTGATCGGTCTGCACATCAGCGGGCCCATTGGCGACATAATAAACGCGGCAATCGGCGGCATAATTGTTCTGTTCGGCCTGTCGCTCATGAAACGGGCCTGATAGACGGCCGGCCGGCAAAAAGTCCGATCGGCCCGGTTTTGCGGCAAACCGCCGCATTGGGGAGATTTCCTTGAATTTTGTCCGGATCGAGCGGCGCGCGTTTCTGGCCTTGGCCGCGGCATCCCTTGCCGGTCGTTGGCCCGCATCGGCCGATACGCAAGCCGACATCGAGGAAATTCACGAGCTAAAGCCGGGCCAGTTCGTTTGGCACCCGGAGCGCTCGCCGGAAGGCCCGGTCGTCATCATAGCTTCGATCCCCGATCAGCTTGTGCATGTCTATCGCAACGCAATCCGGATCGCAGTCTCGACCTGTTCAACCGGCAAGCCGGGACATCCGACGCCTGCCGGGGTGTTCACCATCCTGCAAAAGGACAGGAATCATCATTCGAGCACATATAATGACGCGCCGATGCCGTTTATGAATCGGCTGACTTGGAACGGCGTCGCGCTTCACGCCGGCAATCTGCCGGGCTATCCCGCATCGCATGGCTGCGTCCGCCTGCCGATCAAATTTGCAGAACTCCTGTTTTCGGTGACCCATATTGGCGTTCCCGTTATTGTCGCCGGCGCCAGCAGCGATCCCACCGAGGTCATCCATCCCGGCCTTGTTCTCAACAATATCGCCGAACGCGAGGCTCAGGATGCCGTCGACCGGCTCAAAGACGTAAAATTGCCGGCCGAGACGGCGGAAAGCAACGAGACGCCGCCGACCACCGGACTTGTCAGCTCGGCCGACCGCAGAATGTTCGTGAGCCAAGACGGCGACATCGTCGCCGAAGGCGGGATATCCATCGACGATCCCCAGCAGCCGCTCGGAACCCATATTTTCGTTCTGAGGGCCTACCAAGCCGCCAGCGCGACGGCGCCGGCCTCCCTTCGCTGGACCGCCGTGGGCTTTCATCCGGATAGCGGCGGGCAGGCCCCCAATCCGACCGAAAATGTCCTGGCCCGCGTCCGTCCCGACAAGGCCGTGCTCGACGCCTTGCGCTCGCGCATGCACCCGGGCGTGACTCTGATGCTGACCGATCTGCCGGCAGATGCGGACACCCGTACGGGTAAGGATTTTGTGATCCTCACCCACGACGAATCTTGATTCTGATGGGCTCGCCAAACCGGCCGATAGCGGCATGACTGCGGCACACGCTTCGCAAGGCGCGGCCGTTCTGGCTCTCGCCCATTTTGCCGTCGGACTGGCCAGGGCCTCGGCGGCAGCCGACGTCCATCAGCCGCCGGCCGCCATCCTGCTCTGCGCCAAGGCCGGCGACCGGCTAACGGCAAAGTCGGCCTTTTTCAACCCGCATTGGATCTACGACCGCTTCACCTGGGACCCCAATGCCTCAGGCAGCTGGTCGCTCAGGGACGCGAATGGGCCATTCAGCAAGAGCAAAAAGGTTCCGGTCGACGCGATTGGGCGGATTGCCTCCGCCCAAGTCCGATTGCGCCAATCGGCCCATTGGAAACAGGCCCTGCTCGTCTGCGGCCTACGCGCCGGCAAGGTGGTCGCAACCGATCTGATTGTGCCACGGCCGATCGACCATGTCAGACCAGGTCGCCACCCTGGATCGGGCGATTATTGAACGTGGACGGTAATCTTTGCCGAGGCGAGCGGCGGATTGTGCGGGACATGGCCCATGTCGCCGATCAGCAATTGAAGGGTATGGGTGCCGGGTGGAAGTTCGACAATGGTTTCGGTTTGGCCACCCCCGAAATGCCGGTGCTGGTCGTCGCTCGGCAACGACGTCTCCAGATCGGCGCCGCTTGGCAAATCCGTATCAACCAGGAGATGGTGGTGACCCGTCTTCGGCTTATCGACCCCCGCCGGCGCGACGCCAAGTCCCACCAGCCCGAATTTGATGTTGAACGTACCGGGAACGGTCGCGCCATCGATCGGCTCGATGAAATAGACCCTCGCCTCCTTGGGCCAGAAATCCTCGGCCGGCGCAGCCCCGCTGAAGAATAATACGCCCGCAACGACTAGAACCAAACGCTGCATCCACCCGCTCCGCATTCCGGCAATTCCACCATCGAGCCAGACCCGCTTGCATCATGGCAAGACGGCAGAAAGGTGACAGCTGAGTAAGACCCGTCGGCTAGGGATCGTAGCTGCGCCGCCGCGGCGGCCAGACCGGCCATTGGCAGGCGGAATCGGCATCGTTGATGATGTGGGTCTGCAAATAACGGCATCGTCTATAGGGCAGGTGTTGGCAGACCGGATCAGTTGAATCCAAGTGGCAATAGGACGGATCGCTCGAGGCCACAATATCGTTTTGCGGCGCCGCGCAACCGGCAAGGCCCATTGCGATCAATGCCCCGACGAAGATTCTCATCCTGCCTCCTCACGCCCCCCGACGATAGCCCAGAAGGCTAGCTCTGTCGACCGCGACACTTGCCCCAAGACGCCAATTGTCTGTTAAAAGCGTGTCGGCGCAACGCTTCGGCACCGCGCAAAACAACGCGGATGGCGGACGGCAAGCGTCGAGGTGACGAGGTCGCTGGACCAGACCCCACCGTCCCAAAGGAGCGCCGATGCCCCGATCTAGCCTCTGGCGAGCGGTCAAAATTCTCGGCGGCGCCGGCCTGGTGCTCATGCTTGTGCTGGTTCTGTGCGTTGGCGTTCTTGGCGCTCGGCTGGCGCTGGGCCCGGTTGCGATCCCCGACGCCGGCAGCTGGATCGACGGCGCCCTTACCCGCAGCCTCGGGCCCGGCATGCATGTCACGAGCGGCCCCGCCGAACTTGCCTGGACCGGACGCGGCCTAGTCATTGCCGTGGACGAGGCCGTTATCGGCAGCGTCGATACCGGCGATCTGGTTTCGGCCGAGAAGGCGGAAGTGACGATCGACCCGCGCGAACTCCTGGCAGGCCAGGTGGTCGTCCATGCGGTTGCTTTCGTCGGCCCAATTCTCACGCTGACCATCGGCAGAGACGGGCGGGTCCAATTAAATGCGGCTCGGGCCGAGGCAAAGCACCCAGACGCCGATACCGCAACAAAACCTGCGGATGGCGAAGCCGCGCCACCACGGCACGGGCTTCTCGCCATTGTCAGGGAATTGTTCGAAGATAGCGGGCCGTTTGCGGCCATGCGCGAAGTTGAAATCCGCGATGGCCGGCTCGCGGTGCGCGACGAACGTACCGGCGAAGATTTGTCCTTCGACAATCTGAATTTCAGCTTCCTGGACGCCAGCAGCGGGCACCGGTTTGCGCTTTCGTTCAGCGGGCCGCTTGGCCCCTCTTCTCTTACCGGAACAATTACGCGGGGCGCCGATCAGGGTCGGCAAATCCATCTGGAACCCGCTTTTGTCCCGCTCGGCTATTTTCTGCTGCCCTTTCTGCCGCAGCGCGAAGCCGTTGGCATGGGCTCGCCGGTCCGCGGCAGCCTCGATGCTGCGTTCGATTCCGGCGACCGGCTGAAGCTTGTAACCGGCGATCTCAGTCTCGCCGCACTGGCCTTCGGAGGCAGCGACATCTGGCAAGCCGATCGTGCTTGCCGACCGGCTTGCCGCAAAATTCACCTTCGATCCGCAAACCCGCGTCCTGCAGCTGCGCGATGGCGAGCTCGCCTTTGCGAGAGCGCAGGTGCTGATTTCGGGCACGGCAGCTGCGAGCGAACAGGGCTGGAAGCTCGACCTGACCGGCAATGCCAACTTGAACGGCGAGAGCAGCGAGGCCAGAATCGAGACGGATTCGGTGACGCTGCGCGCCCATTTGCCGGAAAACCTGGCCGATATAGCGATCGACGACCTCGTCATTCTCGGCGAAGGGGCGAAACTCGAGCTGACCGGCCATATCGGTACCCTTCCCGATGGCACAAGCGGTGCCCAGGCCCACGCCTCAGCCGGTCCGATGAGCGCCCGCAGTCTTCTCGCCCTGTGGCCGCCGAACCTGTCGCCGGAATTGCGCAACCGGATCAGCGACCAATTGGTACGCGCCAAGATCGAGCGGATCGATCTTGCCCTCGACCTCAGCGAACAGGACATTCGCGACCTTGCCGAGAGACGCGGCCACCCCGGCAGTGGCGTCAGCATCAATCTCGACCTCACCGATGTCGCCTTCAACATCGATTCGAAACGGGCGATGATCACGTCGCCGGCGATGAGCCTAAATGCGACCAGCGAAGATGCCAATTTGATCATCCCGAGCGCGAGCCTCGGCGAGGCCGGCGCCAAGGTGCCGACGCTGAGCAATTGGCGGCTGAGCCTGTCGGATCTGGCGAGCGATGATCCGCAACTGCAGATGAATTTTCGCCTGCAAGGTCCGACCGGCGCGCTGGCCGGCCTGCTGCAGCGGACGGGCCTGGCGCTCGGAGAGGCGAGCGGCGTGCTCGACGCCGATGTCGGGGCCAAGCTGCCGCTCGCCGATGCCGATGCAAGGCTCCTCGATTATCTCGCAGCGAAAGGAAAGCTGAGCGACTTTGCCCTGACCGATCTTGGCAATGGCATAGGCCTCGACAAGGCGGATTTGCAATTCGAACTCGCCCAAGGGAAAGTGTCGATCACCGGCAATGGGCGCATGCTCGGCAGCCCGGCCAAGGTCGCGTTGACCAGCACTATTGCGAGCGGCAGCGGCGATGCCCAGGCCGCTTTCACGCTCGACGAGGCCGCCCGCGCCCGGCTCGGTTTTGGATCGGCCGACATTAGCGGTCCAATCGGCGTCGAGGTGAGGGCTCGCTTGGTCAAAGCCGGCCTCGACGTCGCCAATGTCACGCTCGATCTCGGCAAAGCGGCGATCGCTTCGCCGGTCGCCGGCCTCGGCAAATCAGCCGGAAGGCCCGGCCGCGCCAGTTTCCAGATGAAGTCAACATCCAAGGGCACGGGTCTGGAAAACATCAGCTATTCGGCACCACCGGTGAGTTTCACCGGGCGGGCGCAACTGGCCGATGGCAGCTTGGTTTCGGCGGCGCTGCAAAAGGTCTCGCTGGCCCCCGGCGATTCCTTCGATGCGAGACTTGAGCCCGCGGGCCGCGGCTGGAAGATCAATATTTCGGGCGCAGCACTCGATGCTCGTCCGTTCCTCGCGGCGGCCCAGCGCCGCGATTCGGGCGGGCTAGAGGCTCAGATCGAAGGCCGCATCGGCCGGCTCACCGGCTATGCCGGCGAGCGCATCCGGGACGCCAATCTGCGCCTGCAGTTTGGTCCGCGCGGTCTGCAGCAATTCGGGCTCGACGGGGCGATCGGTTCCGGCCGGATTACTGCAAATCTCGCCGGCCAATTGACCCTCGAGACTTCGGACGTCGGCGCTACGCTGCGGTTTCTCGACCTCTACCGGGCCATGCTGGGCGGCCGCGGTGGTCTGCGTGCGACGCTGGACGGCGACCGATTCCGCGGCGAGGCCGATGTTGCCGAATTCACCCTTTCCGGCGACCCGTTGCTCAGCAAGAGCGCCGAAATCATCCGGCAATCCGGTAAGGTTCCGCAGGGCGAGCGGGCCAAGGCCGACCAGCGCTTCGACAAACTGAAACTGGAGTTTTCCGGCAATGGTTCGAAAATCGACATCAGCAACGCCGTGCTCAAAGGCGCCGATGTCGGCATTACATTCGATGGCTGGATCGACCTGTCGTCCGAGCGGATGAGCCTCGCCGGCACCTATGTGCCCGCCTTCGGTCTCAATGCCATGCTGACCAGCATCCCCATCGTCGGCACTTTGCTGGGCGGTGGCCAGGCTGGCCTTCTCGGGGTTACCTTTCGGCTTGACGGGCCGCTCCGCGAGCCCAAAGTCAGTGTCAACCCGCTTTCAGCGCTTGCACCGGGTATTTTCCGGCAAATCTTCGGCTATGAACCGCGCCGCGGCTAATGCCGACGCGGCGCCCGGGACCGGCGTCCCGCCCCCTGGCCTCCCGTCAATTGATGTGGGCAAACGAAGCCAAAGCTATGGCGACTACGAAGCCGGGAAACATGCCGAGCAGAACCTTGGTGACATGCGACAACATTGCTCTCTCCAAAATCCGATTCCCCGATTCCCTGTCTAAGGTCATAGCGCATCGCGGTTGCCTCGCGGAGCCCGAAGCGGCATCGGGGCGACAATACCGGAGCAAAGTGTTTATCCTGCAACACAGATGCATTTTGGCAACAGTTAGGGCAGAATTTGCTAACCATTCCGGCAAGTCCTCGACCAAGGCAACGAAAGTGCAGCATGGCTTTGCTAAATTTCCGCCATCGGCACCAAAAATCCGAGGTTCATTCATGACCAAAGCCGTTCTCTCCGCGCTCGCCATCTATGGCGCCATCTGCGGCGTCCCCGCCGTGGCGCAGGCCGCCGACTATGCCGGGACCTATGCGGCCCCCGGCACGGTGCCCGATGAATATTGCGACTGTCCGGCCCTCGCCAATCTGCACCGGCCGTTCTACTGCAAGCACCATGTCGTCTACCTGCCGCACAATCCCGAGCAGCCCTATCTGGTGCGCGTCTATTACACGCCGGCGGTTCAGCCCTATTACAATGAACCGCGGACGGTCGAATACGTGCCCTATTTCGGGCCGCTGCACTAATACTTACAGGGTTGATAGCGGCCAGCGCCCGGTGCACCATGCCCGGCCGATAGCGGGGCTCGCATGCATATCAAGCGCCTTCAACACGTCAGTGTAGCGGTCGATGCGTCGCGCGCGGCCGAGGCCAGGCATTTCTACGGCGAATGTCTCGGACTGAAGGAAAAGCCGCGGCCCCTCGGCCTCAAGGCGCGGGCGCTGATCTGGTATGATATCGGCGAGGGCGAGGACGAAGTGCATTTGATCCTGACCGAACCGGCGCATTTCGAAAGGCTCAGAATCGGCGATCATTTCTGTATCGAAGTCGACGATCTCGAAGCGATGCGCGAGCGCCTGCATAGCCACGCCATTGCACCGCTCCGGGCAACCATAATCGACGGGCGACCGCGCTTCTTTGTGGCCGACCCCTTTGGCAATTCAATTGAATTCGTTGAAATCACGGGGCCCTACACCCCGGTTGGCGAGCGCTAGTATCCGGCCGGCGTCGCCGCCAGCCGGACCCGGCCTAATAGCAGACCCGAACCCGGCGATAACCGACGAAACCGCCGAAACGGTCGTAAAGCGGCTGGCGCTCCAGCACGCAGGCCGGATAGGCAACCGGCGGCGCATAAGCATTGGCAATGAGCGCTCCGGCGGCCAGGCCGCCGATCACGCCGACCGCTGCCGGACCGGCCCAGCCTGAGCCCCAGCCCCAGCCCCAGCGTGCCAGGGCCACCCCAGCCCCAGCCGGGACGATAGCCCCAGCCTGGCCGAGCCCAGCCCGCGCCGCCACCAAATCCCGGGCGAAAGCCCGGCGCCCAGCCCGCCGCCGCAACCGGCGTCGCCGAAAGACCAGCAACGACGACAATGCCGGCCAACAAACCCGCTGTCGTCCTTCCCAAAATCTTGCGCACGTTCGCTCTCTCCGTTTGCGAGGGTGGTTTTCACCCCCTTGCTAGCAGCCTAATTAGGGTTTCGGCGCTGAACCGGCCATGAATGGAAAATGACCGAAACATGGCGAAATCGACGCGCCCGCGACGGGCGGGGCCGCTGTACCCGATCGAGGCCCCGTTTGGCCTGCAATCGCCAAAAATTCTCGATATTGGCATCGCTCTCCCTTTACCACGGCAATGAAATGGCCAGGAAGGCTGTCGAATTCTTGATTTCGGACCCCGCAAACGGCAACGAATGGAAAGGCTTTGGCCTCTAGCGTTCCCTCACAGCAGCGGCGAACCCATCAGGACGGGACCGCTGGTGCCGGCCGCCGGCCGGCACGGAGGGGAGCCATGTCGCAGGGACGACGATCCGAACAAAAGCTCGAACGCGTGACGCGACTGGAGCAGCAAAGGCAGGCGGCCAAACCCGCGCCCTCGCAGCACCCGGCCGATCTCGACGCGGCCGGCCGGCTCGCCCATCTCGCCCAAGTGTTCAAGCGCTCGCCCGTCGAAAGCCCGGTGCCGGCAACGCTGCCCACGCCTTCCCCGCTGCCCGCCAAGGAGCCTTCCCCTGCCCCGCTTACCGCGCCAGCCCCCGCTTCCAATCTGTGGAGTCGGCTGATCAAGACCGGGATCGGGCTGGCGATCATTCTAACCGTCGGCTATGCACCATTGCAGCGATTGTTCCAAACCTCGAGCGTCGAGGCGGTGGTCAATGCCCGCACCATCACGCTGCGCGCCCCGATCGACGGCGAGGTCAAGGCGCCGCGCGACCATTTTGCTTTTGGCGCCACCCTCGCCCCTGGCGAAGAGCTCTTCAGCATCGTCAACCGCCGCGCCGATCGCACCCGTCTCGATGATCTGCGCCGGCAGCTTGCAACGCTCGAAGAAGACCGCCCGTTGCTTGCCGAACGGTTGAAGACCCGCCAGGCCTTGTTTGGAGACCTCTCCGGCCAGACCCGGCTATTTCTTGCCGGTCGCATCGCACAGCTCGAGGCCCGCGCCAACGAATTGCGCAGCATGATTGAATTGACCACTGCTCAGGAGGTCGAGGCCAAGGCGACACTCGCAAGGATTGTCGAATTGGCACGAACCAAAGTCGAGTCACCGGCCGCCTTGGAGCGCGCCAAGCGCGATTACAATGTCGCGACCCAGGCCCTGGCCGGCGCCGAGAGCCGGCTCGAGGCCAATAATGTTGAGCTCGACGCGGCACGCCGTGGCACTTTCATCGGCGACAGCTACAACGATCGCCCGCGCTCTTCGCAGCGCGCCGATGAATTGCAGCAGGAAATCGCCGAACTGGAATGGACGCTGCGCACCCATGACGAACGCATCAGCCGCCTTACCGCCGACGTTGCGGAAGAAGCGAACCGGTTCGCCGATCTTTCCGCCGTCACGGTCGCCGCGCCAACACGCGGCAGCGTCTGGGAGGTCATGACGGCACCCGGCGAGGAAGTCCGCAAGGGCCAGGACCTCCTGCGCGTGCTCGATTGCAGCGGGGCAGTCGTCACCGCAGTAGTCAGCGAGACCGTCTATAACCGACTGCGGGTCGGCTCACCGGCGACGTTCCGATTCCGCGACGGCGGCAAGGATCTGCCGGGTTCGGTTGTCCGCCTGACCGGCGTTGCCGCCTCGCCCGCAAACCTGGCCATCCAACCCGCCGCCCTAATCAAGGAAAGCTACCACGTCACAGTCAACGTGCCCGAGCTTGCCGGCGAACCGGGTTGTGCGGTCGGCCGCACCGGCCGGGTCATCTTCGACCAAGCGCCGAAGGGCGCCGCTGACCAAACACCATGAGCCCGATCGCCGCCGTCATCGGCCAGGCAAGCTGGCCGGCCGTGCTGGCGGCCGGAAGCTGCCTTGCCATATTGCCGTGGCTGCGCCGTGAGGATCTTGTCACCCGGGTTGTGATCAGCGGCCTCGTCGGGCTCTTGATGTGGCGCTACATTCTGTGGCGCTGGACCTCGACTTTGCCGGAACCGGGTCTCACCGCCGATTTCATCATCGGGCTCTTGTTCGCCGCCAACGAAACACTGGCCCTCGCGTCGACTTCGGTTTCACTCGTCTTCCTCACACGCACCCGCAATCGAAGCCATGATGTCGATGTGGCGCTTGCGAAACTTGCCACGCCATCGCAATTGCCGCTCGTCGACGTTTTCATCTGTACCTATAATGAGGAAGCCGCCATTCTCGAGCGCACGATCGTCGGCGCCTTGGCGATGGCCTATCCGAATTTCCGGGTTTGGGTGCTCGACGACAGTCGAAGGGCTTGGCTCAGGGAGCTTTGTGCGGTGCATGGCTGCCGCTACCTCACCCGCGTCGACAATGCGCATGCCAAGGCCGGCAACATCAACCACGCCTTGCGCCATGTCGCCAGCCTCCCCGACCCGCCGCAATTCGTCTCGATTCTGGATGCCGATTTCGTCCCGTTCCCGAATTTCCTGATGCGCGCCATGATGCTGTTTCAGGAATCCGACGTCGGGGTCGTTCAAACGCCGCAGCATTTCGTCAATCCCGATCCGATTCAATCCAATCTCGGCATTGCCCAGGTCTGGCCCGATGAGCAGCGGTATTTCTTCGATGTCGTCATGGCCTCGAAAGACGCCTGGGGGGTTGCCTTTTGCTGCGGAACTTCATCGCTGATCCGACTCGAACCGCTGCTTAGGATCGGCGGCTTTCCGACCGACTCGGTCACCGAGGATTATCTTCTGACGCTGCGCCTGCAGGAGATCGGCTATCGCACCGTCTATCTCAACGAGAAGCTGACGCTCGGCCTGGCGCCCGAGGGCCTCAGCGAATATATCACCCAGCGCGCGCGCTGGTGTCTCGGCTTCGTCCAGATCTGCATGGGAGCAAGCGGGCCATTCCGGCTCGGCAATCACCTTCGCCTGATCGATCGCTTCGTGCTCGTCGAAACCTTCCTCTACTGGTCGGCGGCGCATGCTTTCCGTCTGTTCGGCATTATTGTGCCGATCCTCTATCTCATGTTCGGAGTCGAGGCGGTGCATGCGGACTTCACCGACACGCTATTGCATTTCGTGCCCTATTTCGTCTTCCAGATCATCGTCATGGCGTGGCTTACCAATTGGCGGATCCTGCCGATCATGGCCGACGTCAGCCAATTGCTTGCGGCAACCCAGATTGTCCGTGCAGTCGTGCAGGGTCTGATCAGGCCGAAGGGACAAAAGTTCAAGGTCACGCCGAAAGGCGGCGACCGCAGCAAGAAATTCGTGCAATGGCCGATGATGCGGGTCTTCGGAAATTTTGCGCTATTCACCGCCGGTTCGATCATCCTCGCCTTTCTCGTCGATCAGGACCGGCAATTGCAGGAATCAAGCGCCTTTGCCCTTTTCTGGGGCTGGTACAATCTGATCGTGCTGACCCTCGCCTGCATCGTATGCATCGAGCAGCCGCGCCAGCGCAAGGCCGACCGCTTCGCACTCGACGATGTCGCCAGGGTGACGATCGGTACGCAGACCTACGAGTATATCCTGCGCGACATTTCGATCAGCGGCGTGTCGCTGTGGGGCAGCCTGCCACATATGCCGCAGGGAACGGTCCAGCTCGAACTCGCCGGCCATCGCTTCGAGACAAGCCTTGCGAGAGTCGGCGAGCGCGACTTCGCGCTGGCGATAGCCGATTCGATTTTCGCGCGCGCGGCGATGATCCGCTACATATATTCCGGACGGTTCTCCGCTTCGATCAGCACGGTCAATGCGAGGCAGGTTGCGGCAAGCGTCGTCGGCCGTATTTTTCGCTGAACGCGCGGCGCCTTTCTAGCCGGTTTGCAAGCGGCCTTTCGCGGCCGGGGCTAGCCATAGACGCTCGAAAACGGGCGAGAATTCGCGGAGCGCCGAGCCGGCAAGCTGCAGCCATTGGGCGCCGTCGATCCCCCAGTTGCGTCGTTCGTAGAACAGCCGGGCATTGTTCGGCAATTGCGAAAAGTCATAGGCTGGGGCCAGCCTGAAACGCTCGACATCGGTGCGAAAATGCTGGAGGCCGAGCCTCTGGCTCGCGAAAGCGGCAAACATTCGGCGCTTGAGCCGATGCTGCAATTCGCTGAGCCAGTTTTCAAGGACCAAGCGATCCGGGCGCGGCTCGAAATCTTGCCGGATCAGTTCGTCCTGACCCAGCCGATAAAGCGGCATTTCGACGATCGGCACGCGACATTTTCGATCCCGCTCGTAGAGCCCGGCCGCCATGTGCACGGCAAAACACGTCGCATCGTGATCGGGGTGGCCGCCCTCGAAGGCATGGGTGATGACCCGGTCGATGCCAAGATCGCCGAACAGACGAAACAGCCTGCGGGCGAGAACGATCAGGTTGAAGGCCGCTTCCTGGTCGGGAATATCGAAATACCAGAGCTGATCGGGAGCAATGCCAACTAGGGCAAGCGCGGCCTCCAACTCGGCCCGCCGCGCCAGCGCATAGGTCTGGGGGTTGGTAAAGCCCTTGGGCAACCAGAAGTCCGGGTTTTGCGGCGCGCCATTGGTGACCTGCACGATCTTGACCGCGGCGAGTCGGGCTAGTGCCGCCCCGCAACCGATCGTCTCGTCGTCGGGATGGGCAACGACGATGAGCACGCGCGAGGCGTCGATCGGCGGCGCGCCGGGCCGCAAGCCATCGAGACCATATTCGCCCGCCAAAGGCCTACTCATCTGGACTGCCATCGCCCGTGCTCAACGCCGACCCGGACCATTGTTCGGTCAGCCAGAAACTAACGCCCGGTCGATTAATTTTGCGTTCTGCCAATGGGCGCGCCCTTCGGCCTCGCCTTGCCGCTCCCTTGCTTCGTCATGGCCACGGCCGGCGAGCCCTGTTACATTCACTCAGTCGCCATGCCCCTAGGTCGACAATTTGCCCGCAACAATTCGCTTTGGACGCCGAATCTTGCCTTTGAACCCGTCGAAGAGCCGTAACCGCCTATCCGTCGATATTGGCGGGACCTTCACCGATATCGTCCTCGACACCGCCTCCCGGCTTTGGACGCTCAAACTACTGACCACGGCGCGCGCGCCCGAAGAAGCTGTGCTCGCGGGCGCCGAAGCACTGCTCGGCAAAGCTGGCCTTGCCCCTGGCGATCTATCGGTCTTTCTGCACGGCACGACGCTTGCGACCAACGCGATCATCGAGCGCAAGGGCGCACCGACTGCCCTCATCGCCACGCAAGGCTTTCGTGACATTCTGGCGATCGCCGACGAGAGCCGCTACAATCAGTTCGATCTGTTTCTCGAGCGGCCACGGCCATTGGTCGAGCGGCATCTGCGTTTCACCGTCAGTGAGCGTGTTGATGCGCGCGGCGCTGTCGTGGCTCCGCTCGACGAGGCGGGGCTGCGCCAAGTCGCCGCGAAAATCCGGGCGGCCGGCGTTGAAAGCCTCGCCGTCTGCCTGATGCACGCCTATGCCGCGCCGGCCCACGAACAGCGTGTGCGCGCCATCATAAAAGAAGAGTGCCCGGGCATCTCAGTCAGCCTGTCGAGCGAGGTCTCGCCGGAAATCCGCGAGTATGAACGCACCTCGACTGTCGCCGCCAATGCCTATGTGCAGCCACTGATGGCTGGCTATCTCAGCCGTCTCGAAACCGAGCTCGCTCGGCGTGGGTTCAGCTGCCCGCTCTATTTGATGACTTCGGGCGGCGGCTTGACGACGCTTGCAGCCGCCAAACGCTTTCCGATCCGACTCGTCGAAAGCGGGCCGGCGGGCGGCGCTATCCTCGCCAGTCGGCTGGCCATGGAAAACGATCTCGACCGGGCCTTGTCCTTCGACATGGGCGGCACCACGGCAAAGATCTGTCTGATCGACCATTACCAGCCGCAGAGTTCACGGACTTTCGAGGTCGACCGCCGCGACCGTTTCATGAAGGGCAGCGGATTTCCGCTGCGTATACCGGTCATCGAAATGGTCGAAATCGGCGCCGGCGGCGGATCGATGGCGCGGATCGACGCCATGGGCCGGATTGCCGTTGGCCCGCAAAGCGCCGGCTCCGAACCGGGTCCAGCATGCTATGGCCGCGGCGGCACGAGCCCGACTGTCACCGACGCCGATCTGACGCTCGGCCGGATCGATCCCGGCCGGTTTGCCGCCGGCACCATCCGGCTCGATCGGTCAGCGGCAAATGCGGCGATCCAGACGACGATCGGCAAGGAACTCGGGCTCGATGATGCACTCGCGGCTTTCGGCATTGTGGAAATCGTCGACGAGGCGATGGCCAATGCCGCGCGCGTCCATGCCGTCGAACGCGGCAAGATCGTGTCGGACTATACGCTGATCGCGTTTGGCGGCGCCGCCCCTCTGCATGTCGCCCGGCTGGCCAGCAAGCTCGGCATCGGCCGAATTCTGGTGCCGCCCAATGCCGGCGTCGGATCGGCGATCGGGTTCCTTTGCGCGCCAATCGCCTTTGAAGTGGTGCGAAGCCGCTACATGCGTCTCGACGATCTCGATCTCGACCTGGCCAATCAATTGTTGAGCGACATGCGGGCCGAGGCGCGCGCGGTCGTCGAGCCGGGCGCCAGGGGCGAGGCCCTGATCGAAAGCCGCAATGTCTTCATGCGCTACATAGGCCAGGGTCACGAAATCGTCGTACCATTGCCCAATCCGACCATAACATCAGCCGATCGAGACAAGCTGCGCGGCCTGTTTGAGCGCGAATATGAAAAATTGTTTGCCCGCATCATTCCGCACGCCGCGGTCGAAATCCTGACCTGGACGCTGAACCTGTCGACGCTGCCCGCGCCAACCGAACATGCGGCGCAAGCCCTGCCGCTTCCGTTCGCCGCTCAGCCCTCCAGCCGCCGCGCAATCGCCGATGTGCGGCACGGCACCAAACTCGACATTGCGGTCTACGAGCGTTCCAGCCTGGCGCCCGGCGCCGAACTCGGCGGTCCGGCAATCATTGTCGAAGACGAGACCGCAACGCTCGTAGCCGAGGACTTCACGGCAAGGATCCTCGCCAACGGTAGCATCCTGCTCGAACGACCAAACCGCGGAGTCGATCCATGAATAATCGCGACGGCCTCGGTGCCCTCAACCAACAGATCATGTGGAATTGGTTGATTGCTATCGTCGAAGAACAGGCGCAGACGTTGCTGCGGACCGCCTTCAGCCCAATCGTGCGGGAATGCGGCGACCTGTCAGCCGGCGTCTTCGACTTGCGCGGGCGGATGCTGGCCCAAGCGATTACCGGTACGCCCGGCCACATCAATTCCATGGCTGCCTCGGTCGGCCATTTCATCAAGGCCTTCCCGTTGCCGACCATGCGCGAGGGCGACGTCTACATCATGAACGACCCGTGGATGGGCAGCGGTCATCGCAACGATTTCGTGGTCACGACCCCTGTGTTTTACAAGGGGGTCCTTGTCGGGCTCGTCGCCTGCACGAGCCATTTGACGGACCTTGGCGGCATCGGTTTTGGTCCGGATGGCACCGACATCTATATGGAGGCGCTCGGCATTCCCTTCTTGAAATTGTTCGACCGCGGCGTCCTGAACGAGACACTAATGGCGATCGTCAAGGAGAACTCGCGCCTGCCGATCGAATGCGAAGGCGATCTTTACTCGCTGGCCAATTGCAACGAAATCGCGGTGCGAAGATTGAATGAAATGCTGGCCGAGTTCTCGCTCGGTTCGCTGGAAGGCCTGTCGGATTTCATCTATGAATCCTCCCGCCAGGCCGTACTCGCGGCAATCGCACGGCTGCCCCGTGGCAGCTGGACCAACAGCATGACGGTCGACGGCTATGACGCGCCGGTTACGCTGTCGGCGCGCTTGACCATTGAGCCATCCGGCATTCTCGTCGACTATGCCGGCACGTCGCCGATTTCGCGCTATGGCATTAATGTTCCCTTGACCTATGCCACCGCCTATACGGTCTTCGGACTAGCAAGCGCGCTCGTTCCCGCCGTGCCCAACAATGCCGGTTCGCTGTCGCCGTTTCGCGTCATTGCCCCGGAAAATTGCATCGTCAATGCGCTGCGGCCGGCAGCCGTAATGTGCCGCCACATCATCGGCCAGATGCTTCCCGACGTCGTCTTTGGCTGTCTGCGCCAGCCATTACCCGATCTGGTGCCGGCGGAGGGCACGTCCTGTCTTTGGAATATGACGTTCAAGGGACCAGATCCGGTGCTCGGGCGGGATTTCGTCATCACGATCGTCACCAATGGCGGCACCGGTGCAAGGCCGGGGAAGGATGGGCTTTCGGCGACGGCCTATCCGAGCGGCGTGCGGGGAACGCCAATCGAAATCGTCGAGGCGACCATTCCGCTGTTGTTCTGGAAGAAGGAATTCCGCCCGCAATCCGGCGGGGCCGGTCGTTGGCGCGGTGGCCATGGTCTTGATATCGAAATCGAGAATCGGGCCGGCGCCCCAATTTCGATCCTCGCCTCGTTCGACCGCATTCTCCATCCAGCCCGGGGCCGAGACGGCGGCGGCGATGGCAAGGCGGGCGCTCTCGGCCTCAAGCTTGCCGGGCAGAACCTCAAAGGCAAAGGCGAGCAACAGATCCCAGCCGGAGAGCGGCTCGTCGTTGCGACGCCGGGCGGCGGCGGTCTTGGCGAACGCACGCAGCGCGACAACGATCTCGTCACCCTTGACGCCCGCGACGGCCTTGCCGCCGATTGATCTGAACGCTGGCTTTGCGCGCGGCTCTTGAAAACAGGAACGGCGGAGTGGACCCCGCCGTCCAGTGGTCGCGGACGAATACCCGACTAGCTCCTTCCCATCTTCGCTTGTAGCAGGGAGTCTTTGCACGCATCGCTTAGATCGGCGAAATGTTCCTTGAAGCATGCACCGATCTCGGCCGGTTTCATGCCTGCACATTTGTCCTTGGCGTCTGCCTTGCAGGCCTTGACCACGACTGCCGTGGTGAACAAAGTCTTCTTGCAAGGCTCCGAGAAGTCGGCGACATGTTCCTTGGCGCAGGCCACGACCCGTCCGCCGCCCGGTTTCACGTCGCCGCAAAATTGCTTGATGTCGGCTCCGCAAGCCTTGCAAATCATGCCCTTTTGCGCCATTGCCGAGACAGGCAGCAATAGCAATAGAGATCCCAGCACAATCAATGGCTTATTCATGGCTCTCCTCCAGGTTCGGACAGCGCTCCCGCAAGCAGCAGGCTCGCGGATATCGCGCCGCCCCGCTCGCGTCGGCCGCTTATTGTTTTGCCGGCAGTCCGCTTTCTAAGCCTAGCCGACAACCGCAGGCTTGTTAAGCATGTTGCATAAGCAATTGACGCAGCAGCATAGAAAGACAGCAGGCAGCTAACGGATCCGAATGGGATTCATCAAAAATTTAGCGAAACACTGCGATAATCGAGCAAGATCAAATTAACGATCCGCCGTCCGCCATTTCGCCTGTTGAGCCCCGGGAGTGCCGTGATGCGTTTGTTCCAACTACTGCCGGCCGCACTTGTCGCGAGCCTCGTCATTTCAACTGTGATGACGAATTTCGAGGCCCGGGCTGCCGAAGGACGCAATGCTGCCCTACTTGGCGGCTTTGCCGCCGGCGCCCTCGTCGGTGGCGCCCTCGGGTCGGCGGCGCCACGCGAATATGGGCCGGCTCCCGCACCAGTCTATGTCGCGCCGCCCCCGCCGCCACCCGGATATTACGCGTCATGTGGCTACGAACAGCAGCCGATCTATGACCGCTGGGGCTATTTTGTCGGCTATCGCCCCGTCCGGGTTTGTTACTAGGCCCATTCAGACGCGCAGGAACGCCATCAACTTCGACAGCGCCGGAGGGCGCGCGATAAGGCCCCAGCGCTCGGCCGACCACCGGGTCGCCGAAAGCCCCGCGTCGATCAAGAAACTATCCGGTACCCCGCAAGGTCTGCCGCTCAGACCTTGCGGATCGACCGGCCAGCCGTGATCCATCGCGTCGATCGTGATCAATTCCACGACCTCCCTTCCCGCGGCATCCTGCCAGATCCTTTGCTCATAGCCTTCGCCGGGCAGCGTGGCGCAGCTTTCCGGCGCGACCGCGTGGAGGTCCAACCATTGCGCCGCGATTGCCTCGGCATTGGCGGGTGCGACCGTCGCATCGGCTGCGCCTTGCCAAATCGATAGTCTCGGCCAGCGCGCCGGATAGGGCGAGGCCCGACGCACGAGGTCGCCCCAATCGGCCGCTGTTTTCGCCTTGGGACGGCGCATCGTCTGCAGGGCCTGCTGGACATTGAGGGCACTGAGATAAGGCAGACCGGCAGTAATGGCGCCGGCAGTAAAGATTTCCGGATAGGTCGCGAGCAGGGCGCCAGCCATCGCGCCGCCGGCCGAAAGGCCGGCGACAAAGATGCGGCGCGGGTCGATTTCGTGGTCGACGCACAATCTCGCCAGCATTTGCCGGATGGACAAGGCCTCCCCCTGGTCGCGCAGGACGTCCTGCGAACGAAACCAGGTGAAGCAGAGGTTGCGGTTGTTGGCTTCTCTTTGTTCGGGCAGCAGCACGGCAAAATGATGCCGTTCGGCAAGGTCGAGCCAGCCCGAGGCACGGCCAAAGCCTTCAGCGGTTTGGTGGCAGCCGTGGAGGACAATGACCAGCGGGATTTCCAAGCCGACAGGTTCGGGCAGATAGGCCAGCATTCTGAGATTTCCGGGATTGGAGCCGAAATTCTCGATTTCCACGAGCTGATCGACCGGATTTGCCGGCACCAGCCGCAATTCGGCCGCAGCGAGACGGGCGGACATGTGTCCAAGATGGCGCAAAACACAGTCCTTTCATTGCCTGGGCAACGGGCCAGGCCTAGGCGGACAGGGGGTGCGAGATTTCTTCCGCAATGCACCATATAGTGCTGCAGTGCACAAAAGCGAGGTCATGGTGCCGCAGGGCACCCAGGATCGGTCAGTCCTGCAAGTGGGCGCTACGCGTGATCGAGATCACCGCGCCCTGATCGCGGACCAGCGAGTAGAGCCTGGCGGCATTGCCTGGCGCCAGCCGGATGCATCCATGTGAGGCCGGCCGGCCCAGGTGGGAGACAGCCGCCGTCGCATGAATGGCATAGCCACCGCGAAAGAAGATCGAATAGGGCATCGGAGCGTCGTCATATTTCCGGCTATAGTGCATCCGCTCGAGGTGCCTCGCTCGATAGGTCCCGACCGGCGTCACATAGCCTGGCCGGGCGCTTGAGATCGGCCATGTGTATTCTTCGCCTGTCGGTGCACTGACATGCATGGTCTGGCGGGTGAGATCGACATTGATCCGAACCGTGGCACAAGCCGGTTCAACAGCGGCAACGAAGCACAGAGCAAGAAAGACGGCTGATCGCATGATAGGCCACGTTGCCGGAACGCCGCAAAGGGGAAAGCTGCGGCCTTCCCAAATCCGGACCGATCGACATCGATCAGCGCCAGCACCATAGCGTTTGCGCTTAAATTAAATTTCAAACGCTTGCGACAAAGACGCGGCGTTTGCCTCAGGCAAAATTAAGCCTGTCCGGCTGCATGGCCGGGCGGGCCAATCTCGTTCGTCATTCCTGTACGCCAGGACATCCTGTGCGCCAGGACATCCTGTGCACCAGGACACTGGGGACCCGTCGGGGACCGGTTTTGACACTTTTGTTGGGGCGTCCGCAGAACCGAGGCACAGGCCGTGAAAGTCGAAACCGCCCGCGTCGTCATCGTGATGATCTTTTGCCTAATCAGCCTGCCCTCTTTTTAGGCGCGTATCGCGCGCTGCCGTCCTATTGCCAGCAGACTAACCGTCAAAGGGCGTCGAAAAGAAAGCCGCCGGTGGCGTTGCCAGGATTATTTTACTATTGTCGGCTATTCGCAGCGAATGGCTGGTCCGGCGGATGTTCGTCAACGAATTGCCGCTATAGGCGGGTAGGTTGCAGAGGTTTCAGAAGCAGGGTTGGTGGCTATCGTGGCGTTCCGCGCGTTAGAATGTGGCAAGGTTTTGAAATGGCTTGTCGTTGCCGGCCTATTATGGCCAGCTTGGGCGAAGGCACGCGACGATGGCGGCGCGCACGAGTTCCTGATGAACAATGCGCCACATTTCAACGCGCCATTCCAGCCTAGACGTGTCGCGATGCCGGCGCCCTATTCGCCCGCGCCGATCCATCGGTCCTACGCGCCATCGGAATCAAGACCTGTCGGCGAGCAAGGCGGTGGTGGCGGCTACCGGATCTTCTGCGTGAGGCTCTGTGACGGCTTCTTCTATCCGATGGGCGCAACCGGCAGTGATGAGTCGACGCAGGACATGTTGTGTCGCTCCAATTGCCCCGATGCCAAGACAGCCGTGTTTCGCGGCAATACCGGTTCCGATCCGGGCGAGTCTCACAATGACGCCGGCGAGCGTTATGGCGATTTGCCCGTCGCATTCAAGTTTCGCACGAGCCTGACGCCAGAATGCACCTGCCGGCGGGATCCCGGCGAGGCCGAAGAATTGACCGCCTACAAGGACCCGACACTCAAGCCGGGCGACGCGATCGTAACCAATGGTGGTGCGATGATTTTCGTCGGCGGCCGCCGGCTACCTTTTGCGTCGTCCGACTTCGTCGATCTGCGCGATACCGGCCCGCTGTCGAAGACGACGCGCAATGCCCTTCTTGCTCTTATTGGCCAGTCCAGGGAAACTGTCCTTGCCCAACGCAGCAAGCCCTTTGTCGTCGGCGAGGAAAACATTTTGACGATTTCGGTTACTGGCAATCGCGCAAAGCCCACGGCACCAATCCTCAAGACGGAAAGCGGCATGCGTATCGTCCTGCCAATGCCGGGTGCACCGACTGCGCCTTAAAAACTCGGTGGTTTGACACGTTTGGGACAGGCCGGTACTCTTATGCTGTAGCGCTCGTAGCTCAGTTGGATAGAGCACCAGACTTCGAATCTGGGGGTCAGGAGTTCGAGTCTCTTCGGGCGCGCCAGAGAAATCAACGTTAGCTGAAGTCGCGGATCGGATTGCTTCCCAGAAAAATCGTTGGGAAGCGTATGGGAAGCAGCGTGAGGCGCGCTTTGAAAATGGGTGGCTTCTGCGTCCGCCAACCACAGACGGTTGCGCTGACCTAGACAGGCACCACCCCAATCCGAGCCACCGCAAGAAGTCTCGGCGAAAACGACCGGGTCAACATTCGTCGCGGCGACGGGTGGGACTCCAATTTTCGATGGGTATTAGGTGGACTGAGACGAGCCGGAGCCCGGGGGTACCATCCTTGGAGGCCCCCGGCGGTCGGAGGACCCCACTCTTTTCTACGGCGCGTCCCAGAGTCATGTCGGGCCCATCCGTCAAGCGCTTTCCGGATTGGCCAGCGACACCCAGCGAAAATCGGTGTCCCACCAGTTATGATTTCAACTTGATTCTGCCTGACATTTCAACTTGACATTTCAACTTGATTCTAGAGCGGGATTTTTTTGCTTTTTGACGGTATTTTCCCCCTGCTTGTTTCCGAAAGGACACCGCACAGGCGAGAAGCGTACCCCCTGCCGCCTCGATCGCCGCCGGATTTACGATGTCGAACAACTCGAGACCGGGATCGCCCGCAGGACCGGGGATCGCCCGCAGGATTGTCCGCGCGTTTTGCCAGTCGAGGTCGGACTGCGGGTAACCCGTAAGGAGTGCATGGCGACCCGCTTCTCGATCCAACTGGAGGTTGGCCAGTATGTTGATTTCACCAAAGTAATTTGCAAACGAGAAGCTTCCATGCCGTGTCTCCTTGGCTGTAGCTTCGCCAGCGTTTTGATCTTTCAGATGCCGTGATCGTTCAGTCCGGAAGACCGGCTTCACGAAGTCCGGCAACAATGCGCTCCATTGTAGCCGGCCCAAAGGGTAGCGCATCCCGTATTTTGGAAATCGTTAGCCCGGGATAGTTTTCCGCCAGTTTGCCGGCTGAGCGCCTGGCTTCTTCCATACGGCCGGCGTGAACGAGCGCAGGCACAAGTACGCGGTAGGCCCAGATTGCGTCTGGATGTTGACTTAAACCCTTTTGATTCCATGCGACCGCCTCGTCATATCTGCCCGCGACGAAATGCGCCGCGCCAACTCCAAGGAGACAGATGTAGCCCATCGGGTCGAATGGGCTTAGCCGGATAGCACGCTCGAACTGCTCGATCGCAATCTCGGGATGCTCCCTATGGACGTTGAGCCAACCGCTACGATGCCACGCCCAAGCGGAGTTGGGGTCGAGCATCACAGCACGTTCCAGATGGGCCGCAGCAATGTCGTAGTCGCGGGCGATGGTGTGAGCAGCACCGAGGATCGCCAGCACCATTGGGTCATCGCGGCTTATGGCGGCAGCTCGCTCCGCGAGTGTTAAAGCCTTATCACGTGCCTCATCTGGCGCATCCGTCCAATTGTAGACCGCGCATTGCGCATGGCACCAAGCGGACAAGGACAGTGCCAGGGGATAGGTAGGTTCAATCGAGATTGCGCTGTCAAGCAAGGCCCGGGCCATCTCGTTCCGAGCCTTGTTGAGTGACCACACCAAAGGAAATGCGCGCAAGACATAGTCGTACGCGGCAAGGCTCTGTGGTCGCTCGCGTCGTGCTCGTTCAATTTCCGTTGTGAGAATCGAGGGCTGGATCGCGCCAACTACACTCTCGGTAATGCGATCCTGCAGGTCGAAGATGTCCGACCGCACGCCTTCATATCTATTCGCCCAAATTTGGTTTCCGGTACCTGCTTCAATGAGTTGTGCCATTATGCGCACTCGGCTACCCGCCGCACGCACACTGCCCTCGATGAGGTAGTGTACGCCCAACTCGCGTCCAATCTGTTGAGCAGTCGCCGACCTCAATTTGTAGTCGGAGGTTGAATTGCGAGCGATAACAAATAGCGACCGAACGCGCGATAGCGCCGCAGTAATCTCTTCCACAATGCCGTCGGCAAAGTACTCCTGCTCCGGATCACCACTCATGTTCAGGAATGGCAGAACGGCGATCGAGGGCTTGTCGGGCAATGCTAAGGCCGGACGCGCACTTGCCGTGGCCGCGCCAAGCTGAACCCGGTAGGTCCGCACTGGCTCAGTAATGTTCTTCACAGTCTGGAGGCCGAGGTTCTCCAGGCGGACTTTCACCTTGTTTCGAACTTGATCATAGGCGGTACCTGAGATCAAAATTCCGCCAGGCTCGGCGAGACCCTCCAACCTTGCCGCTATGTTCACCCCGTCGCCGAAGAGGTCACTGCGCTCCACCATTACATCACCGAGATTGACGCCAATCCGCAACACGATCTGGTTCTCGTCGGGCCGTTCTAAATTGGCAGCATGCATCTTTTGCTGGAGATCTACGGCGCATTGCACGGCACTGACGGCGCTTCCAAACTCGACCAACACCCCATCGCCTGTGGACTTGAAGACCCGGCCCTGGTGCTCGGCGACCACCGGCTCAAGCACAGTCCTACGACGAGACTTGAGCAAGGCCAGCGTTCCTGCCTCGTCCAGTTCCATCATCCGACTGTAGCCAACCACGTCCGCGGCCAGGATTGCGGCTAGGCGTCGCTGGGTACGTTCTTCAGCCACAGTCCACTTCTCTCCTACCCTTTTGCCGGTCCCTTTTACCATGCCGCGACGACCGCGTGTACGGGCTCCGACATCCTCGGTCAATGGTCACGCCATTGGTAAATCTCTTGCCGCGTAACGTCGTGCCGACGGGCGAGCTCCGCCACGCTTATCCCTTCAGACTCGGGATCCGCAACGATCCGCTGCTTGTCGTCCGTCGACCAGTGCCGGCGCCGCTCAATACCCGTCAAAATCTCCTGCCGCACTGCTCGCCCCGCTAAGGATGTCCAGACCGACGTCGCTTGCGACGCATGTTAGCCTAATAGGCTCAGCAGGATAAGGCGGCCCAGATCGGCCGCTTTCGGAAAGGCTTGGTCTTGATCTCACGCGCCCCGATCGAAGTCGGGTCACAAGCTGGAACCGCACTGCAGAGCGCGGCGCTGCGCCGCATGATCGGCGCGCGCGAAATATTCGCAGTATGATCATTGGATGCGTTAGCGGCCCGTTGCGCATTTGGTCAGGTGGTCAAGTGAATTGACGAATGATTTGTGCCGCATGTTCCCAGCGAAAGCGCGCTTACTCGCACCTGCCGAAGCTCGCCTTGTCTTTCAACCATGGATGCGCGATAGCGGTGAGACCAGCGCACTCGACCCCGCCCCGGGGGCTCTCCAGGATGACACCCCGGGGTCAGCCCTTCCCCGACCATCCTGGACACCCGGCGACCATTGGAGTCCCACCCGCTGCCGCGACGAATGTTGGCCTTGTCGTTTCCGCAGAGACTTTTTGCGGTGCGGCAATCGTTCCCGGAGCCACCTACCCCACCAGCGCCCGATCCGCGTGGGGCTAGAGGACTCAGGGAAGCCCCAGGGCGGCGAATGCGCGACGCGTTTTTCCTCCAAGCGACTCATCAACTCGCCGAGGTGGATGACTGACTGTCAGATCGCTTCCAAAGACGACCCCAGTGTCGCGTCCAGCAACTGGGAAAAAGGTCCGGGGGGTCGTGGGACAGGCAAAGCGGTTCTCCGAGGAAATTACCGACGGATTGAAGCGATCGAGCGAGGTTGTGAAGCAGCTGGCACTTGAGGGGTTACGCGCTAGTGTGCCAATTCTGACGCTTGTTTCGCGCGAGCGACTTCTTCGAGGATTTCACTTGCGGATTTAGTCCAGACATACGGTTTTGGATCCACGTTGTGGTTGTCAAGGTAATTCATGACTGCGTTCTCCAGTTCGGCGACACTTTTGAACACGCCGCGGCGGATCCGCTTTTCGGTGATCTCAGCGAAGAATCGCTCGACCATGTTCAGCCAGGAGACCGAGGTCGGGATGAAATGGAGATGGAAGCGCCGATGCAGCTTTAGCCAACGCGTGACCGCGACGGCTTTACGGGTGGCGTAGTTGTCGATGATTAGGTGCAGGTCGAGATGGGCCGGCGTCTGTTTGTCGATCGTCTTGAGAAAGCGCAGTGTCGAACTCGGCCGCATCAAAGATCGGCGGCACCGCCATCTCGACCACCTCGCCATCAACTCCTGGTCGGTAATGTCGGTTATTGTCAATAGCGGACGAGGACGCGAACATGGCAATGTCGACGCGATTTGATCCATTGCACATAAGGTGGCGAGGGGCCAAGAACGTGTGAAGGCGCGGTCCACCCCCGCCCTATGATCAACACACACGTCGGCGCTCGGCTAGGGCGGCAGGCCGGCCGCAACGCCAAGCTGCCGTCAAGGCTTCAGCCAGAGCCGGCACGATACCAATGGCGGCGCAGTATCCACGTGAACTGAAGGACGGCTGCAGCGCCAGCACGTGCGCGGCGGCGGCTTTGGCTTCCTCCGTTCGCCCGAGCTTGGCAAGCGCCGCTGCCAGGAGGCTGTGGGTCACGCTGAAGCTTGGATTGGACAGGACGGCGCGACGGGCGGCATTCGCCGCTTCGTCGTACCGCGCACATGGAAATGGCCGATGGCGACGGCCTGGTGATCCCGCAAAGGCAAGCCGGTCTACAGGGCTGAGCCGCAACGCACGCTCCGCCCAATCGATGGCGCGCTCCGCCTCGCCGGCGTAGGCCAGGACAATGCCGCCAAGAAAGAGCGTGAGGGCGGATGACGGGCTAAGCGCAAGCGCCCGCTCGAACGCTTCACCGGCCGCAACGCGATCATGCTCCACCAGCCCGATGACGAATGCGCCCAGCGCCAGCGCAGTCGCGTCGTCGCGACCATGGGTGACGGCAGCGCGAGCGTGGCGGATGGCCGCAAGCCGGTTGCTCTCCTTGAATCCGGCTCGGACGAACAGGAACTGGTGGCACCAGGCGAGCAAGCCGTGGGCGCCCGCGTAGTCGGCCTCCAGCGCCAGCGCCCGCTCGAGCAGCGGCACCGCCTTGGCTGCCTCCTCCGGCGCCGCTATGTAGACGTGAGGAAGGGCGCGCAGAACGAGATCGTAGGCGTCGAGATTGTCCGGCCTTTTGCGCTTGACGCGCTCGATTTCCGCATCGCGCAAACTCGGCTCGATTGCACCCACCACGCTCAACGTGATTTCGTCCTGCAGCGCGAAAATGTCGTCGAGACGGCTGTCGTAGCGTTGCGCCCAAAGATGAATGCCGGTTTCGGCCTCCACGAGTTGGGCACTGATCCGAACGCGCTCGCCCGCCTTGCGGACGCTGCCTTCCAGTACGTAGCGCACGCCCAGTTCGCGACCGACCCGCTTCACGTCCACGGGCTGTCCCTTGTAGGTGAAGGTGGAATTGCGCGCGATCACGAACAGCCACTTGATGCGCGAGAGTCCAGTGATGATGTCCTCCACCATCCCGTCGGCGAAGTAGTCCTGCGCCGGATCGCCGCTCAGGTTCTGGAACGGCAGGACGGCGATCGAAGGCTTGTCCGGCAAGGCCAATCCGGGCGGCGCGCCCTCGGCTCGCGCGTTCCGCTGGGTGGCCGCCGCCGCGCCGCTCGCTCGCGTCGTGACGTCGGCGGCAAGCAGGAAACCCCGCCGCTGGACGGTGCGAATGATCGCCTGCTTCTCGCCACTGTCGCCGATCGCCCGGCGGGCGGCGTTGATGCGGCTGTTCAGTGCCGCGTCCGATACGGCGCGGCCGTTCCAGACACGCTCGATCAGCTCATCCTTGCTGACGACCCGGTTGGCGTTCTGCGCAAGGTGGAGGAGCAGGTCGAATACCTGCGGCTCCACGTGAACGACACCGCCGTTGCCGCCCCTGAGCTCCCGTCGGTCGGTGTCGAGCAGGAATTTATCGAATTGAAACAGCACTTTGTCCGTCTTTCGCAGTTCTCAAGCGAATAACCAGCAAATCCGCCGCGAACCACAAGATCGCCCGAAAGCCTTTGCGCGGGCAAGCGCACACAATGCCCGCGTCACCTATCCGATAACCGCCAGGAGGAAGCCATGCTCGACACAGTAAAGCCCGTCTCATATGCCGCCCGCGCCACCGACGAACGCGTGACGTATCTGCGTATCTACGCCGATGCCGAGGGCGAAACGCACATGGAAGAGGTCGACATCGCGTTGCTGCCCCGAGCCTTCTTCAACGGCCATCCGCCATTGCGTCTGACGGAGACGCTTGCGGCGACCGGCTGCAACATCTGCCGGGTGCCCGCCGGAATGGGAGTGGTGGATTGGCACAACCCGCCGCGTCGCGAGCTCGTGATCTGGCTCACCGGCGAGGTGGAATTCGAGACGAGCGATGGCGACATTCGCCGGCTCGCCGCCGGCAGCATTGTGCTGGCGGAAGACAGGACCGGCAAAGGTCACATTTCCCGTCATCCCGCCGAGGGCCAGCTGGTCGTCCACGTCGACCTTTGTTAAGACGCCATGTGATGCATCAGTGCTGACCGCGCGATGATTTCGTCTACCTCTGGACGAAATTGCCCGGCGCCGACAGGAAACCCAACTGGATGCGTGCGAACGCCAGCATAGCGGGTCGCCGAACACCGCTCACCAATTTCGAACAGTATCCGACCTCCTGCCTCGTCGGGCATTGTTTGGCGGTGTCAGGTGAGTTGACGTAGAACGGACCGGATGGGTACCAACTCGCCGGCAGCGGCGAGCGGAAAAAGGCCTCGAGCGCCGCTAGATGGAGCAGCCGGAATAGGCGGCTGGGGTCACTCGTTGAAACGGACGACCCCCTTCCGGGCCGCCCGTTTCATCACCTCACAAAGTCAGAGTAAGTTGCTTCAGTGGCCACCCCCGCTCTTGAGCTGCCGCCGGTTCACGTCGATCACGACGAGCACGTCTTGCCGGTCATTGGCTCGGGTGCTTATTAGCCATCTGCTTCACCTGTTGCAGAACCTGAACAAGGTTGTAGCTTTCCGGATCTTGTAGCGGCGGGAACGCTGCGTAGGATTCAAGTTCCTTCAGCCACAATTGCTGCCCAACGGGCAGCATGTTCCAGTTGTAAATGTAGGCGGTACTCGGGGCGGCCAGCGCACCGCCGATGGACATCACGGCCTTCTGGTCTCCGCCTACGGCCTGTTCGAAGGGATCGCGCCTGATGTTCTGGACCTGGGCCCATCCATACTGCTGTGGACCCAAGAGCGCGGAAGCAGAGCCCGAACCCTCCATCGTGAAGTAGATCTTCCAGTTCTTGTACCGCACCGCGGACGGCGTCGCCCCAGTGTAGTAGTAGAACACGTCGCGCGCCGATGTTTCCGACTTGCCTTCAAGGTAGTCGCGCTGGTTCACGCCATCGAGGGTGGTCTTGACGATGCCGGGATACGCGCCCTTCTCGATCTGCGCCTTCAGGTCGTTGCCCTTAGGGCCTCCGGCGATATCTACTAATGTCGGCAACCAGTCGAGCGACGCGAAGATCTCGGTCTTCATCGTACCCGGTTTGATGTGACCCGGCCAGCGGATGACGAGCGGCACGCGCATGCCGCCTTCCCAAGTCGTCAACTTGTCGGCCTTAAAAGGCGTGATGCCGCCATCCGGGAAGGTTTGGGTTTGCGCGCCATTGTCGGTGGTAACGACGATGATGGTGTTGTCGAGCTGGCCCATGTCCTCCAACTTCTTCATCACGTACCCGATGTTGTCGTCCATCTGCTTCATGCCGGCTTCCTGGATTCCCCAGTCCTTGCCGCCTTCCTCACCCAGCATCGCCTGGTATTTCGGCGACAGCACCGTCGTGACGTGCATGCGCGCAGGGTTGTACCAAACAAAGAACGGCTTGTTGGTCTTCTTGGGGTCGTTGCGATCGAGGAAGTCGATCACCTTGGCGGAGATTTCTTCATCCACGGTTTTCGACCTCTCCAGCGTCAGCGGGCCCTCGTCCTTGCAGGTCTGGCTCTTCGCAGTACCATCGGACGAGTTGCACCAGAGCACAGGCCGCGGAGGCGTCAGACAAGTCGTAGTCTTCGGATCCACGGCGCCTGGAACCTCGGGCAGCCCGGGGATCGGCGTATTCTTGCACGGCGGCGCGAAGCCCTGCTGAGTTGGGCTCTTATTGATGTCGGGGAAGCTCACCTGTTCCATGGCATCCAAGTGGTAGAGATAGCCCCAGTACTCCTGGAAGCCGTGCGCCGTCGGCAGCGCGTCGGTGTGGTCGCCAAGATGGTTCTTGCCGAACTCGCCGGTGGTGTAGCCGAGGTCGAGCAGAAACTTGGCGAGTGCCGGAGTACCTGGCCGCAAGTAGGATGGGCTACCAGGGAGCTGCGGCGGGATCATTCCGGTGCGCAGCGGATTCATGCCGGTAAAGAAGGCGTTGCGCCCAGCGGTGCAGCTCTGCTCGGCGTAGTAGGTCATAAATTTCGCGCCCTCATTTGCGATGCGGTCAATGTTGGGCGTTTCGCCCAGCCCCAGACCTTGCTGGTAGCTGACGAACTGCATCCAGCCGATGTCGTCGCCCATGATGAACATGATGTTGGGTTTGGTGGGGGCCTGGGCACTTGCCGGCGAAAGAGCCATGGCCAATAGGCCCAGCGGGAAGGCCAAGGTTCCGAGCGTGCGCCTCAGCGCGCGTAATCCACTTATCATCACTTTCCTCTCTGTTGTGGTCGTGAGCGGGCAATACTGAATCCGACTTCGACGTTGGGCCGCAATTACGACGGTTCGGTAACGAGATCCAAAGCCCCCTATAAGACAGTAACGCCGGTTCGCCGTAGAATCCATAGCCAGACGCCGCTCGAGCCGCTCGGTGACACCCGCTCCAGACCCCTCCCGGCTCTGCAAGGCGACTATTCGACCGAGCCCTGCGGGGTCTCAAGCGGGGCAAGATAGCCGCGGCTTCTCGGCCGTTTCGCAAACCCTAGATCGGGGTAATATTCACGTGCCACAACTCGGGATGGGCGGGATAGAACAAGAGCTGGGTTGACATCGCTCAGCCCAAATTCGCGATTGTCGAACGGCGCCGGCCCGTTCGGTGTCTTACCCGAATCCACATCCAACAATTCAAACCAGTCCGCCGGTCCGACTAACTTGGCAAGATGACGGCTCCAGCGCGGGTCGAACCGGTCCTCGGGGCTGACCAGGGCTTTCGGCAGAGGGAAGGGGTGGTGGGTCTAGAGATATTGCGAGGCACACAGGCTAGGAAAATATAGCCTGCGGCAGGAGCAGTAACCGCAGACCACCTAAAGAATAATACTACCTACCACATTGATTTAGCACCGGAAACTGATCTAAGATTTTGTCATAGCGCGACGCTTGGAGACGCCTTGGCTCCAGCCGGTTCAAGGTTGGCTTGCCGGCAAACGGCGCACAGTCCTTGCGCCGCGCGGCGTGCTTGCCGGCCAGCACTGCCGTGACAAGATCGTGGCGTAGCTCGTCGTGGTCATTCAAATCTTCGTAGCCGAGCGCGACCACCTCGGAAGGCGAGTTTGATCGCTGACGCGGCCTGAAACTGCCGCAGCAATCACAGCGGGACCAATAGTTGTCCTCAAATCAGCCGCAGCATTCGCAGGAACTCGACATTGCTGAGAAGCGGCCCACCGCCGGCTGAAGCATAAGACGCCCGCAGCCCATCCAATACGCCATAGGAAAACGCTGCAGCGCGGGTTCCACCCTAGGAAAAGGAAAGTCCGATCACACAAGTCCGTCATCGGAAGATGGAATATCACTAGGTTCGCGTTCAGCTATGGGGCAGCCCGATGGACCATTGGCGGGAGCCCAATCTGGTGTCGCACAACCGGTTGCAATAAGGGAGCCCATCAGGACGACGACTAGCCACCGCCGCGTCCGGACCTGCAAACCGCATATCGTAGCCAAAACCCCAGAACGAGCGAGCCACCAGCCCGTCCTTCTTTCCCGAAAATATTGACTGGCTAAAAAGCTAATCTTCGCTGAGGTCACCCAGGCGCCATCGTTCTAGTCCAAATCTGCAGGTATTCCGCGTTTTGAGCAATAGAGAAATCCGATGGAGGCAGACTGCTCGACAGACATCGCAGCCGAAGGAAGCGATCTAATCCGCGTCTCGCTCCGCCTCGCTCATACGCGGCGGCAGATCTCCACGGTTGCGTTGACGATCGACTGCTATTGTGTGAAATACCGTCGGGATTGCTCACGGGGGCAGGCTTATGTTGCTAAACCCTTCAGCGGTGCCGCCCTGCTCGAGTGCAATTGAGGCGTCGATTGGAAACGCGAGGTAAGAACCAAGTGCGGACACCCTTCAAAGGCTTGGTCGAACTGTTTTTCCTCCTTTCATTCTTTTTTTGCGGGGCAGTTGATTCCGCGAAGGGGCAGTCGAAATCCCCCACAACGCCGGCCATAACGCAACAACTGATCGACGATTTCGTCAATGCGATCAGCTCCGCCGTAGTGGAGAAATTGAAAAAGGATGGAACCATTTCAATTGGTCCAGCCAAGCCAGCACCGGTTGCAAACGAGCCGGATCAGGACTTGGCAGCCGACCGAGTGACGGACTTTGCAGCGCACGCCGAGGTCGTACTGGGCGCCTATCCGGAATTGGGACGCAATCTGGCGCGCGTTCCAGCTCTACTCGACAAGAGCGAAAGTGGCGGACGCGGTCTTGGTGCGTTCTTTGCCATGCTTTCTTTTGCCGTCGCGGCAGCGCTCGGATCCGAAGCCTTGCTGCGCCGCGTCCTAGTTGGCGTCCAAAGACGGCTCGCAGGCTACATTACCGATACAACAGATTTTTGGCCATTATTTGGTCTCGCGTGCCTCGACGCACTCGGTCTGGCCGCAGTTTGGCTCGTAAGTTACGGATTTCTCGGCATCTGGTTCCGAGGCTCAGACGAACAAGCGCGGCTCGCGGCCGCCGTCGTTTCCGGCGTTTTCTTTTGGCGGTTATACATGTTTGTATTTCGGATTTTCTTGCGGCCACAGCTCACTGCCGCGCGACTAGCGAAGGTCGACGATGCAGACGCGTGGGCGATCTACTGGCGGCTCTCGGCAGTAATCGCGTCGATCATCGCCTTTCGTCTCATTTTTCGTATTCTGTCAGCCATCACGGCACCGCCCGAGGCCATCTCGGCCTGGCAGCTGTTGACGAGCCTCTTGGCCTTCGGCCTGTTCCTTTGGGCAGCGTGGAACCTGCGGAAACCCGTCGGAGCCTGGTTCACCAGTATGGTCACCCCAACCACGGAGGGGCAAGTCGAGCTCACAATCGCCCGAAATTGGCTATTCATTGCAGTACCGCTCTTCATTCTATTCTTCCTGGCCCAAATCTACGGTGCCATTACGCAGCATTTTGTCGTTCCCGCTGCGCTACTCCTAACGCTCAATCTCGTCGTTGCACTTCTTCTTTTTGAGACCTTCCTGCATTTTATCGCCAAGAGAGTGTCTGCACCCGCCGGTTCACCTAAAGGGCCAAAGGCTGGGCATGTCGTTGTGCGATGCATACGGGTCGCCGCTTACATAGGTGTAGGCGTCACAGTTGCTCAGGCTTGGATCGTCGACGTCATTGGACTTGTTGATAGCAGCCAATGGCGCTCGCTGACGCATGCAGCCGTCACGGCTGGGGGAGCATTGTTTCTGGCCTATGTGGCTTGGGAGATTATCCATTTTCTCACCGACAGCTATATTGCAAGGAATTCACCGGGAGCCATGGGTCCTACCGAGGAAGAGGGGGCGCCACCGCCAAGCGCCACCCGGCTAGCGACTATTCTGCCGTTGATGCGTATGGCCGCTATAATTGTGATTTTCGTGGTGGCAGCTCTCGTTGTCTTGTCTGAACTTGGGATCAACATCACGCCGTTGATTGCCGCATTGTCGATCTTTGGTCTTGCCCTCTCATTTGGCAGCCAGACCTTAGTACGCGACATCGTGTCGGGGATATTCTATCTGGCAGATGACGCGTTTCGCGTCGGCGAATATATCGATAGCGGTAAGGGCAAAGGGACGGTTGAGGGTTTTACTCTGCGTTCGATCAAGCTGCGACATCAAAATGGCCAAGTCTACACGATACCCTTCGGGCAGCTTGGTCAAATTATCAATTTCAGCAGGGACTGGACGACGATAAAATTCAACTTGCGGTTCGCCCGCAATACCGACGTAGAAAAGTTGCGGAAGGCCGTAAAGAAGGTCGGCCTAGCAATGCTGGAGGAACCCGAATTCAAGGACGAATTCTTGTCGCCGCTCAAATTGCAAGGCGTGGCGGACGTCGCCGACAACGCCCTCGTTATGCGATTCAAGTTCACGGCCAAACCGAACATTCCGACATTGATCCAACGCGAAGCAATGAAGCGACTGTTTAGCGCCTTTCAGGCTGCAGGTATCGAATTCGCTAGCGCCACGGTTTCCGTGCAAACGGTCGGTGGCCAGGTTGACCAAGCAATAGCCGGCGCAGCAGCAAACACTGCGATTACCCACTAAGCCGTGCAGCCCTGGAGGTCGTAGTCCGCGGCTGGAGCAGCGGCTCGCCCTCCTATCGTGTACATCGAAAGAAACCGCTCGCCTTTCTATGGGTTGACCAGCATAGCTAGTGCAACAAGGCCTGGCGTCGGCAGCGCCGCTAATAGGGTAATGCGGGAAAGAAATGAGCAACGCTGCGCATCGCAAAGCAGGACCGTTTTACCTATTCGGTGGCTGGCTCTAGTGCCCTGACCCAGATGTATGGTCCGGCCGCGCGTCGCAAGAGATTTCGTCGAGTTGTCGATTGCGGTCTTGCGTCAATGTATACGGCCTTTCATTGGGGCGTATTTTCCCCTGGCCATCACGGATATCAGCGCGCGTGCGATCTTATTAGCGGACAGGCCTCAAGGGCCATTTGGGTCACCAGTTCTCGCATGCGCCGGGAAGACCGATCCTCCATCTCGTTTCATTCTCTCGCAGACCTCGGCGGGAAGATGGTTAGGGCTAGATCATCGATGCTCCTCAGCTTGCGCGTATGCATCAAGCAACTTGGACAGCGGACACAGAGATCGTCCGTGCCTCGAAGTTCCGACCGTGGGCAAGAACGCTCCAGGCGATGCGGGCCAGTTTGTTGGCGAGTGCGACGGCCAATACGTTGTGGTGCAGGCGCTTCTTCGCTGCCTCAATCCAAGGCTTGAGACCGTGCCGCTCCCAACTCTTCGACCGAACCAGGACAACCCACGCGGCCTGAACAAAAAGCGCACGAAGGTATCGATTACCGCGCTTTGATATGCTGCCGAGAATCGTGCGATCGCCAGTCGAGATCTGCTTGGGCACCAGCCCGAGCCAAGCGGCGAAGTCTCGCCCCTTGGAGAAGACATCGCCGGAACCGATGGCGGCCACCATGGCTGTGGAGATGATCGGGCCGATACCCGGCACGCTCTTCAGCCGCTCGCATGCGACGTCTTGGCGGGCCAGTGTTTCGATTTCGTCCGATAAACCCTTGATGCGTTCATCGAGCCGGCGCCAGTCGCCCGCCAGGTCCGCGATGATGCGTGCCATGCCCGGCGATAGAACGTCGGAGCGTTTGGCAAGGATTGCCGGCAATTCGGCCCGCAAAAAGCCCGGCCCCTGTCGCACGGCAATTCCGCGCTCCAGCAGGAAGGCTCGCATCTGGTTGATGATGCCGGTGCGCTGGCTGACAAGCCTCTGACGCACCCGATGCAGCGCCTGCAGGTCTAGCTGTTCGATGGTTTTCGTCGCCACAAACTTCATCGTAGGCCGTTGCATCGCCTCGGCAATCGCCTCTGCGTCCCGGAAGTCGTTCTTCTGGCCCTTCGAATAGGGACGCACGTACCTCGCCGGCATAAGACGGGCCTCGTGACCAAGCATCTGCAGTTTGCGGCTGAGATGATAGGCCCCGACGCAGGCTTCCATGCCAATCAGGCACCGCGGTATATTGGCAAATCGCGATTCCACCTGGCCGCGCGACCACTTTTGACGCAGGACGATCGCTCCCCGTTCGTCCAGGCCTACAACGTGGAAAGAGTTCTTGCCAATATCAATGCCGATTATGGCGATCGCGTTATTGGGTTTCTGGGACATCGCGTGCTCCAATCAAATGGCAGCCCCACGCCAGCGTGCGCCGCTGATGGGGCAGGAGCACGGCCGGACCATCCCATTAGCGGACATCCAAGCGCGCAAGGCAGACCACGCCGATTGCAAGCCAGGCGACGAACGCGCCGGTGAACCGCGGCATCCAAGACGGTGGCCATTCTGTGTCAGTGTCCTCAATACGGAGCGCACCTAAAAAGCAAGCTTTTCTAACGGCTTGTTGCGGAACATATGGGGCATCTCTATGATATACCATCGGCGTCGCCTTGGCCCAAACACGTCGCACAAAAACGTGAGGAACCGACAATGAGCCAGCGAACCTCTTTTGGAGCGACCACGACGCTTAGGTTGAGCCCTGTCGCCGTTTCGGCCGGCTGCATCGGTCTCGCGCTGAACCTGTGTGTCGCTCTGCCCGCCGTCTCGATGGCCGAGGACAAGCCGCTTGACTCGGACATCGGCTTAATAAACCCGGAGGCTGCCGCGCACGCCTTTCCCAAGCGCGGCTTCTCCCCCTATGCGGGCCGCCACTATCCGACGCGCGTGTTCTGGGGCGACGAGCACGTTCATACCGGCTGGTCCGCGGACGCGGGTGCTTTCGGCGCGACGCTGGGGCCGGAAGAGGCGCTTCGTTTTGCGCGGGGCGAGGAGGTCAATTCCTCTCTTGGCGAGCCGGCAAAGCTGAGCCGGCCGCTCGATTGGGCGGCGATCACAGACCATTCCGACGGCGCCGGCACCATCTTTGAAATCCGGGACGGCAATCCAAACCTCATGAGCGATCCGCTACTGAAGAAATGGCACGACATGATGGTGTCCGGCAACGGCGTCGAGGCCGCCTCCGAAATGATCAAAGCCCAGTCCAACAACCTCTTGCCGGCGGCGATCAAGGACCCCAGGCTTGCCCTATCGATCTGGAAGAGAAACACTTCCATCATGGAGAAGTACAACGAGCCTGGCCGGTTCACCGCCTTCATCGGCTATGAGTGGACAAGCAATGCCGGCGGCGGCAACAACATGCATCGCAATGTGATTTACCGCGACGGCAAGGACAAGGCCGACCAGGTCCTGCCCATGACCACCTTCGATAGCGAGAACCCCGAGGACCTCTGGAAATGGATGGCATCGTGGGAGGCAAAGACGGGCGGTTCGCTTCTCGCCATTCCCCATAACGGCAACCTCTCAAACGGTAAGATGTTCGCGCTCCAGACCTTCGCCGGAAATCCGCTGACGCGGGAATGGGCCGAGAACCGGGCGCGCTGGGAACCGATGTACGAGGCCACCCAGATCAAGGGCGACGGAGAAACACATCCATCGCTCTCGCCCAGCGACGAGTTTGCCAATTTCGAGAAATGGGACCAGGCGAACCTCGCGGGCGTTCCAAAACAACCCGGCATGATCGAGCACGAGTATGCGCGCCGCGCGCTTCAAGAGGGCCTGAAACTCGAACAGTCGCTCGGCGTTAATCCGTTCAAGTTCGGCCTCGTTGGCGGCACCGACAGCCATACTGGCCTCACGACAGCGGAGGAGGACAATTTCTTCGGCAAGCATACCGGCGTCGAGCCGTCGGCGCACCGTTGGGAACACGCCGTCATTAAGACTCCACAGGTGAACATTGTCGGGTGGCAGATGGCTGCGGCAGGCTACACCGGCGTTTGGGCCACCGAGAACACGCGCGAGGCGATCTGGGATGCCCTAAAGCGCAAGGAGGCCTATTCGACGACGGGCCCCCGCATGACGGTGCGCTTTTTCGGAGGCTGGGACTTCGACGCCAAGGACGCCCAGACGCGTATGCCTGCTGAAGTCGGATACGCAAAAGGCGTCCCCATGGGCGGCGATCTTCGCAAGCCTCCAGCAGGGAAGTCGCCGACCTTCATTGCAGCCGCCCTCAAGGACCCTCTGAGCGGCAATCTGGATCGCATCCAAATCATCAAAGGCTGGGTGGACCCCCAAGGCGGCCTGCAGGAGAAAATTTACGACGTGGTCTGGTCGGGTGACCGCAGGGCGGGCGCCGATGGCAAGCTTCCTCCGGTCGGAAACACCGTGGACGTCGAGAATGCCATCTGGACCAACACGATCGGCGCACCTGAATTGATCGCCGCCTGGACAGATCCGGACTTCGATCCCAAGCTGCGTGCCTTCTACTACGCTCGTGTCATTGAGATCCCGACACCACGCTGGACGGCCTATGACCAGAAGCGGTTCGGCATCAAGATGGCGGCGAATGTGCCGATGACAGTCACTGAACGCGCTTACACTTCGCCTATCTGGTATACGCCAGACAACTAAGGGCGAGAAGAATGAAAGAAGATACGCACCATGAAACGGATCTCGCAGACAATTCTCATGCTTGCTGGTTGCACTCTGGCCGCAGTCGCTTGGGCTTCGGAACCCGGCAACGATGAGGGCATCACCAAGGCAGACGTTGCGAAAGCTTTCAAGCCAGAGTACTCGCCCTATGCCGGACGAAATTTCCCGACGCGCGTCTTATTTGGTGACACCCATTTGCACACTGCCATATCGGTTGACGCCGGCACGCTCAATCGCGTGGGGCAGGAAGATGCCTTTCGCTTCGCTCGTGGCGAGGAAATAACCGCCACCGGCGGCCTGCGTGCGAAACTTTCACGGCCACTCGATTTCCTCGTTATCTCCGATCACGCCGAGATGTATGGCCTAATGCCGCAGTTGCTCAGCGGTGACCCGGAAGTCCTCGCCACCGAAAAAGGTAAGAAATGGTTTGAGGAGCTTAAGAGTGGCAACCATGACCGCATATTCGCTACCGCAATGGAGATTGTCGGGTCTCTTTCGGGTGACGTACCTCCTATCAAGAGCGACAAAGCGATCCGCAATGCATGGCATGCCTACACTGCGTTGGCCGACAAATACAACGAGCCCGGCCGTTTTACCGCCCTAATTGGCTACGAGTGGACTGCCATTGGCGGTTACAATCTCCACCGCAACGTCATCTTCCGCGGCGATGCAAGCGTGGCCAACCGCACCGTCCCGTACTCTCAGTTTGACAGCAAGAATCCCGAAGATCTCTGGAATCACCTCGCTGAGTTCGAGAAACAGACTGGTGCTGAGGTGCTGGCCATTCCCCACAATGGAAACCTCAGCAATGGCCGCATGTTTACTGTCGAGACTTTCGCCGGAAAACCGCTGACCAAAGAAATCGCCACGATGCGCGCACGTTTTGAGAAACTCGTGGAGGTCACTCAGATCAAGGGCGACAGCGAATCGCACCCGATGCTGTCGCCCAACGACGAGTTCGCCGGTTACGAAATTTGGGACAAATCCAATCTCAACGGCACCGAGGCCAAGAAGCCCGAAATGCTCCAATGGGAGTATGCCCGTGAAGCCCTAAAGAACGGGCTGATACTGGGCAAGAAGCTCGGCGTAAACCCCTACAAATTCGGTATGGTTGGTAGCACCGATTCCCACACTTCGATGTCCACGGCCGAGGAGGATAACTTCTTTGGCAAGCACTCGGGCGTCGAGCCCGAGCCGCACCGCTGGGAACACGTTGTGATAGACGCCCCCGACCCGAAATTTATCATCAAGGGATGGCAGCAAGCTGCCAGCGGCTATGCTGCGGTATGGGCAACAGAAAACACGCGCGAGGCAATTTTTGACGCCATGCAGCGCAAGGAAACATACGCAACCACAGGCCCCCGCATGACGGTGCGTTTCTTCGGCGGTTGGGACTTCAACAAGGATGACACACTGTCACGCCTTCCGGCCAGCATCGGCTACACCAAGGGTGTGCCAATGGGTGGAGATCTACCACCGGCTTCTGACGCAAAAAAGGCTCCCAGTTTTTTAGTTGCAGCAATGAAAGACCCTTACAGTGGCAACCTTGATCGCATTCAGATTGTGAAGGGTTGGATGGACCAAAGCGGCAAAACGAACGAAAAGGTATATGACGTTGTATGGAGCGGCGGCCGCAAGGCTGACGCCAATGGAAAACTTCCTCCCGTTGGCAACACAGTTGATGTGAAAAATGCGACGTGGGAAAACTCCATCGGATCACCGGAACTCATCAGCACTTGGACCGACGTCGATTTTGATGCGACACAGCCCGCCTTTTACTACGCCCGTGTTATCGAGATTCCAACGCCCCGTTGGACGGCCTACGATGCGAAGCGTTTTGGAATCACTATGTCGGCAGACGTTCCGATGACGACCCAAGAGCGCGCGTACACCTCGCCGATCTGGTACACGCCCTGACCAGATCCGGACAGCCGCCCGAACCACGGATCCCGGCGGCCGGGGGGCCGTTGGCATCCGCGCTGTTGAAATTCCGGAAACTACAGTAGCTCATCATGTTTGCTCGCGCGTTGAGAGAACCACTTATCCACTTTCTTGTCTTGGCCGTTCTCGTTTTTGCGGCCTATCACATCTTCGCTTCATCGACCGGCGGGGGCAATACCGACCGCATCGTTGTTACGAGCGGGAAGATAGAACAGGTTGCCGCGCGCTTTGCCCAAGTCTGGCAACGACCGCCCGGCCCCCAGGAACTCAAGGGGCTGATTGATGAACAAGTGAAGGAAGAGATCTACGTGCGCGAGGCTGTGGCGCTGGGCCTCGACAAGGACGACACGGTGATTCGCCGCCGCTTACAACAGAAGATGGAGCTTCTAAGTGATGCCAGCGCCGACGCGCTCTCGCCCACGGACGCCGAGCTGGAAACCTATCTGAAGCTTCATCCTCAGATGTTCGCGATCGACCTGACGATGAGCTTCCAACAGGTCTTCGTAAATCCCCAGCGGCATGGTACCGCGATCGACCGGACAGTCGCAACTATCCTGGAGAATCTGAAGGCTTATCCCGAGACCGACGCATCTACGCTGGGGGATGCGTCGCTGCTACCTGTCGAGATGCCGCTAACGAGCCTGAATTCCATCGACCATATGTTCGGCAGTGAGTTTGCGGACGCCGTCAGCAAGGCGAAAGTGGGAGCTTGGACAGGCCCGATCGCGTCCGGTTTTGGACTGCATGTTGTCCGCGTCTCCGAGCGCCAAGAAGGCCGCGTCCCGGCGTTGAGCGAAGTGCGGGACGCTGTCATCCGCGAGTGGACCAACGACAAGCGCAAGGAGCTAGCAAACGACCACCTGGTTGCGCTTTTGAAACGCTATGAGGTGACGGTGGAAGGTGTGCCTGTTGCGGGCATCAAACCGTGAGGCACTTTGCCCTCACGCTGCTCCTTCTGTTCCAGGTTGGCCTAGCGGTCTCCGCCTCCGCCGATGAGCTACGCCCCGCATATCTCTCGATCCGCGAGTCAAGTCCGGATGAGTTCTCCTTGTTTTGGAAAATACCGGCGCTAGGTGACAAACGGCTTGGGCTCTATCTGCATCTACCCGACGCCTGCCTACCGAAGGCCGAGCCGCTCCGATTGATCGAGAACGGCGCATATAGCGAGCGATGGACTGTCGTCTGCAGCGGCGGTTTGAAGGGTCGAACGATTGCCATCGACGGCCTGCGCTCGACCGCCACAGACGCACTCGCCCGGATCGAGTACCGCGACGGCTCCGTCGAGATTGCACGCCTGACGCCGGAAGTGCCACGCTTCGTCGTGGCGGGCGTTCAAACGGTGTGGCAGGTTGCGTGGACCTACTTCCTGCTCGGCGTCGACCACATTCTCTCCGGCTATGATCACCTGCTGTTCGTCTTTGCGCTCATCCTGCTCATTGACGACATCTGGATGCTAACCAAGACCATCACGGCGTTCACCCTCGCACACAGCATAACGCTGGCCGGCGCGTCTCTTGGCTATTTTAGCCTTCCTCAGAAGCCTGTGGAGGCCACAATCGCGCTCAGCATCGCCTTCGTCGCCAGCGAATTGATCAAGCAGCGTCCGGGCGAGCGGCGGCTGTCCGAGAGCTATCCTTGGGTCGTCGCGTTCACCTTTGGCCTGCTTCATGGCTTCGGGTTTGCCGGCGCTCTGAAAGAGACGGGACTACCGCAGACAGATGTTCCCGTCGCGCTCTTGACCTTCAATATTGGCGTTGAAGCGGGCCAGCTCCTGTTCGTCGCTTCTGTGTGGATTACCTTCCTCGCCGTTCGCAAATTCGTCGCCGTGCCCGCTGCATCGGCGCGCCTCGCAGCTGCCTACGGCATTGGAGCTGTCTCTATGTTCTGGTTTGTGGAGAGAGTCAGCAGTTTCGGGGCCGGAGTGTAACGGCGCCAGTCGAGCACGAGGTTGTGACGACTTTTGCGGCCCGATGCCCACTCGTCGTCATAGCGTCGCGCGAACGTCGAAGGCGTCAAATTCAACAGGCCCAGAGGGTTCTGCGTGTCGTGCATGGAGTCAACAGGATCTGGTCCTCGGGGCAACGGTCCGGAGCTGGCAATATTAAGGAGATAATGCTGAAATCCACTGTTGCCTGTTGAACGCTTTCGGACTCAATTCTGAAGTTCCGTCAACCAACCGCTTTGTGCCCTGCGAGTACTCAGGACCGTTGTCGCTCGTCCACACGACAATCGTGTTGTCGTCAAATCCCCGCATCTTTCAGTGCGTCGACGATTCGGCCGCTGTTAAATCGGATTTCACGTAGCACGTTCTGGTAATTGGTATGCCGTTTGCGCACCGCACTCATTCTTGGCAAAACGAGGTTGGCAACGCCGATCTTCCCGACGATGGCTTTTCTGATCACAGATCTGAAAATGAGCACAGCGGCCATGCTGTGACGGGCACTCAATATTTGTATCGGGTTATCCGAAATTCTACGCGCCAGAAGTCGCTTCGAGTTTCAACAACCAAGACCCAAAGCCCGAGGCGCTTCTGATGAAAAAATGCCCTGGCTCGCGACCCGCTTCGGGCAGGAGGGCAACGGGTCGACGTAGCACGGATCGCGAGGTACTACTCAAGGCACCCCGCCATCTCATTCTCACTTGGTAGAGGAAATCGATGAAAATCTCCCTGTTGAAGATTCTGGCCGCTCTGCTGCTGCTTACAAACGCGGCCTTTGCCGCCGAGCCGCTTCCATCCTGGAAGGATGGGCCCGCAAAGCAGGCGATCGTCAGCTTCGTGGAGAAGGTGACGACGGAAGGCTCCCCGGCCTTTGTCCCGCCCGCCGAGCGGATCGCCACCTTCGACAACGACGGCACGCTGTGGTGCGAGCAGCCGCTGCCCGTTCAGCTCTACTTTGCGCTCGACCGGGTGAAGGCTCTCGCGCCGCAGCATCCCGAGTGGAAAACCAACGAGCCGTTCGCCTCTCTGCTCAAGGGCGATTTGCAAACCACGCTCGCCGGCGGCGACCGCGCGCTCCTCAAACTCATGATGGTCACGCACGCGGGCATGACGACAGTTGAGTTTGAGCAGATAGTCAAGGATTGGATCGCCACTGCAAAACATCCGAAAACCGGCAAACTGTACACTGACATGGTTTATCAGCCGATGCTCGAAGTGCTCGGCTATCTGCGCGCGAATGGTTTCAAGAACTACATCGTCTCCGGCGGTGGCATAGAGTTCATGCGCGCGTGGACCGAGCAGGTTTACGGCATTCCGCCGGAACAGGTCGTTGGCAGCAGCATCAAGACGAAGTTTGAAATGCGCGACGGCAAGCCAATTCTCGTGCGCCTGCCAGAGCTGAACTTCAATGACGACAAAGGCGAAAAACCCGTCGGCTCTCGCGGGAAGGCACTTCCGGCGCCGATAAAAACGTGCGCATTGCCTGCATACCAAACAGCACCGAGTCCGTGGCTTTGGGGGCGACAACGTCGATGCCGCCAAACAATTTGAGGCGCCAAAACCAACTGGTCCGGAGGGCTGTCGTGCGAGACGGGTAGAGGATCTGGTCCTCGTGCCATCGACGGGAAGCTGGCAAAACGTGGAAAACAAGTGGGGCAGCCCACCTTCGCCTTCAACACTTTGGGCGTATATTCACGTTTGCAGAAATGGTACAAACAAAGTGCGGCTATGTTGCAATCTACATGATGCGCCCGGGCGCAGCTGCTTTATTTGGGCTAAATGAACGGCATAGTTTCAAAAGAGGAACTGAACTTGGAAGCGTGACTGCCATCGCGCCCCATATTTCGGGGTGATGACGTTGTCGTAAAAGCCCAGTTGAACGTTTATAGGAAGCTTGCCGACTTTAAACAGACGTCCGACAGCGAAACCGACCGGCACCACCCATTTTTCGCCTGATGAATTCCAATTTGCGGTGATGATCGGACTGGTCGACACGTACCAGCCGTGACCATCTGGGAAATTGTAGTTGATGAATGGCTGAATCAACATCTGATTGACGGCCTTGCCGCTGCCGGCGCTGGCGAAAGACCATTGATTGTTGGCGAGCGCGCCAATGACCCAGGGCCCCTGAATGGTCAAAACCACGAACGCGGGCCCGGCACTCCACTTGTTACTGCCGAGGTTCTTTTGAGTGGCTGTCGGCATAGTCCAAGTCGGCCCCACGCCCCAAATGATATCACCCGGGTGTGCGGGGGACAGAAACAGCGTCGGGTTGATATCGCCTAGCCCCGATTCCCGACCGTCAAACGGTGTCAGCTGCGGCTGGGAAATCACCGGCACGATAGTACGAGTGATGATATTCCAGTCCTCATTGACGTGTATCGGGACGACCGGCTGAATGTTCAGAATATATTGCAACTTGCCATAAGGGCCGACGTCGAAATTGAAGTTGCTTTGGAACGGAACGCTGATCACGTTGGCTACCGGGTTCTGGGCCTCCTTGGCCAACTCTTCGACCGACTTTTCCTTGGTCGTGTCGTTTGAGCCGCCCGGCGCAGTCGGGTCTTCCGCCACGGCGGCCGTTACCCATGCCATCGCGGTCCCTATCAGCACTGCTGCCCAGATGCGTTTGCATCGACGCCGCGTCGGCTGGGTCGTCCGATCGCAGGGCGTGGCCATAGAGCGCGTCACGGATAAACCATCGACAAGCATCATTGCCCTTTCAATTCCGCCACCACGCAAATGGGATCGCAGTTTCTCGACGCAGGCAATGTTTGACTGACTATCTGATGGCCTCCAGCGCCATTTCGGCTCGACTGTGACCTTTTCGCCACCTGAATTCGTCCAACCCGCTAGGCCATGTGTGCAAATCCGCCGCCGACATTGGTCGCCGATCCTGAACGCGCCCGAAGCGATTACAACCAGGCCGCGCGCCACGAATTCGGCAGATAAAGCGGCAAGACGTGTTGACTGGCCAATTCGTCTAGTACGGGATCGCGTTGCTCCCAGCCATGGATCGTGAACGACACGGAGCCAGCAAGACATTTGGTCGGCCGCACCGGCATGACCGACGCCGCTCGCACCAGAGCCGGAGCGGCGATCAGGCCGCAGGCGCCCAGCAACAGAGACCGACGTCTGATCACGCGCGGATCCCCGTTTCCATAGCCGCCGACGCGGGAGAACTCGCCCGCGCCAGGGGCGAATAGGCGAAGGCTTTCGTGGGCCCCCATTGCGCGCGGGCCCTGAACGAAAGCTCGTCGGCGAAACCAGCCTCGGCGGACGCGAGTGCGGCCGCATGCGCGAGTTCGAAAGCCCGAAGCGTCGAGCGGTTCGCGAGATTTGAGCGGGCGAGATCGCAGGCGCGTGCAGCGTCGGCGCCGACCGAGAGATAGAACTCGGCGGCGTGATCGGCAAAAGCGAGTTCGTGTCGCGCCAGCAGCGTCTCGAAAGCTGCCCGCGCCGCTTCGCGCTCGCGCGCCGCTTCCTGGTCTCGAGCTTGCGCCGCCAGCACTTCGGCGAGCCGCCAGCCGACGTCGGGATCGCCGCTCTCCAGGACAGGTCGCAGCAACGCTTCCGCATCCTCCAACTTCCCTAACTCGAGATAAATCTCCGCAAGATGCACCCGCGCATGCGTATAGGCCGGCAGGTACGCGATCGCCTGACGATACCAATGGGCAGCGCGATAGAGCTCGGGCTCGGGAACCGTCTCGCCCCACAAAGCGCCGATTTGAAAGCATGCCAATGCCAGTGGGAACGGCGAGAGGTCGCGATATCCCTGGATCGCGCTGACATAAGTGCGGTCGGCCTCGTCGAACTCGCCGAGATCGGCGAGCAGTGCGCCCAAGGGAACGAGATCCTGGATCGCCTCTGTGGCCTCGGCTCTCTCGCGCCGCGTGGCGAGGGTCGCGGAAATATTTTCACCTAGAGCGTGATCGAGCGGCAGTCTCAACTGCGTGAGCAAGACTTGCGGCGCCCCAAGCGCCTCCGCCTTGACCAGGTGCGCGCCGGCCTCGGCAAAATGATGCCGCGTCGAGGCGACCTCGGCCGCGATCAAATAGGTCCGGAGCGCAAGCGGTTGTCGGGCAAGCAACTCAGAGGAAAGCGCGGCGAGCCGATCCAACGCCGTCGCGTCCCCCAAGAATTGCACGCGGCGTTTCTCCTCGTCGACGATCTGTTCCACTGTTCCCGGTCGGTCCGGCCAGCGCCGGAACACGCGCCAGCAACGTTCCAACGAACTCTCGTGATTGACGACCGCAATCTCGCCCGCCGTCGCCAGCGGATAGTCTTGCAATGCGACTGCGGCGAGCGTCACGGCAGCGACCCGAAGCGGGCCTTGAGGGCGTCGAGACCCGTCCCCAGCAGCGTCGCGACGATCGTGTGCACGATTAGCTCGCCCTGGCCTTCGGGACGGTAATTGACTGTCCAGGTCACAGTGGAGCCGGCGCCCTTCGGCCGAACGTCCAAAGTTCCCTCGTATCGGGTCGCCGGAATACCGCTGACCAGCGTATATTTCAAGGTCCGCTCGCTGTCGTTGAGGTCGGCCAGCCGCTCGACGATCGTCTTGCCGTCGATCGTATCGATGGTGCGCAATTCGCCGATTCCCGTTCCCGAGGTGTGCAGACTCAGCGACTAGCGGATGCCAAGCTGCGCCGAACTGCCCGATCAAAGCCCAGACCACTTGCGGCGGCGCGGCGACGTCGACGCTGCGGGTCACTGTCAAGAGTTTGGTGTTCGGCGGCTGCACATAGGGGAAGCTCGTTCCCGCCAGGCTGTGTCGCCTTTGTCGCGCTTTCCATGAATGGTCCGCGATCGTGATTGACGAGCCACGTCACGAGAATGTCGATGACGTTGGCGTTGAGCGTGCGCCCGCCACCCGTTGTATAGGCACGCCCGTCGATCGTGCTCCGCTCGATCTCCAAATGGCTCAGATCATTGGTGGGCTTGGCGACATCGATGAGAAGGTAGTCCTCGAGAAAAACGTTTACGTTGGCGGCAAGCGCGTCGGGCTCCCAATCGACCTTGCCGTCGCGCATGTCCCAGATCTGGAAGCTGTCAGTCAGCCGCTTACGAAACACAGGCAAGAGATCCGCGCTGATCGCGAACGGCGTTTCTTGGTTCCACAAATCGCGGATATCGGGCGCGTCGGGCACGCCATTGAGCCGGAAATTGGTTTGCTCGGGCTTGCCGACCCAATCAAAGCGCGGCGGCGTCATGCCCTGAGGTCTGGGATCACGCGGTGTAATCTCCGCGATCACGCCGAACAGCGATCCGGCGCCGGGGTTGAGAACCCGCGCCGTATCGAACTCGACGACCATGCAGAGGCAGTTGTCTTCCTCGAGATAGTTCGGCAGCGAAATCAGCTCCCGTCCGGGCCTCCAGCCGATGAAGAACGGATCCGATCTGCAGCCCTGCGAATACGCGGAACGCGCCGTCCGGCGTCGATACACCGCGCTCGTCGCCGACAACGATCGCCAAGTGTCTGACCGTCGGGAAGCTTGCAAGCGCCGGTCTGGGGCATGCGCTCGCCGTTCGGGCCGGGCTTCAAAACGTCGAACTGGAACGTGAACCGGATCTCCGGACCTTCCGTCTTGAACGCGGCGTTATCGCCGACCCCAGCGACCCGCGCCCGGCGCATGACCATGCTGTGGTCGACCGCGTTCGAGAACAGCGCGGTTTCGCCCGCAAACGGAAACGCGTCGGCGATCAGCACGGTGCGCTTGGGATCGGCGGGGCTGGTGAAGGCGAACAGGTCGCTCAGATCGATCGACGGATCGGCCGTCGTCCTCGGTCCGTCGATATGATCAGACATGGACTTCGCCCTTCACTTTCATCCTCCGCCGCATTCCCGCAAAAAATGCCGCGCGCGCAGAAATGTTAAATCCGGCGCTCAGTATTTGCCGTTATAGATCTCGGGGTGCTTGACATTGAAGAAATGCGGCGTCCTGCCAGGCGGAGACCGGATTCGCCGGGCCGCCATAGGGCGTGACCTGCGCGTCCTCGCTCGGTATCGATTTCAGATATTCGATCAGCGCCCAGCGCTCGTCGTCGGTAAGCAGACGGCCGATGACGCCGTTCGTCCACGGCCCCTGCTCGAACGAATGGCCCGCGTTCGAATTGCCGACGAGCGAAGTGTCGAAGAGGAGCTTGCCGGAGGCTCCGCTGGTGTCGACGCCGACCTTCACCGGGTCGAAGTCACTGCCGAGGTAAAACGTCTTCGAGCGCTCGCGCGCCGGCAGCAGCAATTCGTAGAGGTTTGGGACCGAACCATTGTGCAGGAACGGCGGTGTCGCCCAGACGCCGTCCCGCGGGCCGGCCTTATAGACGGGCTGGACGGCCCTTTTTCGTTGGGGGTGACGTAGCCGCTCGCGTCTTCGAGTTGATCAGCGGTCAGTCCGAGCCTTCGCCGCGCCGTCTGCGTGGATGTAGGTCATTCACCGTCAGTGCTGATGACCCCGTATGGCGCGAGAGGCGGCGCCTTTGAAAGGCGGTCGAGGTAGGCGCCGACCGCGCCGGGCAGCTTGATCGGAAGCGGATTGAACTGCGGCGCGTGGAACTGCATGCGGGTCCGTGCCGACGACGCTTTGCGGCACCAACGCATTTTCGATGAACCGCTTGCCCTTCAGCTTCGGCTCGCTCCAGCGATGCGGCCAGACGGAATGGCATTCCGAGCAATTCTCCGCGAACAGCTTCTGTCCCTGAGCCGCTTTCGTTCTGTCGATGGCGCCGAGAACGTCTTCGGGCCATTTCGGCGGCGCAAGTTTACGCAACACTTCCTCGATCTGGATTTGCCCCTTCAAGTCGATGGTCGAATTGAACAGTCCCTCCTCCGGCGTTTTGGAGGTGAGGTCTATTTGAATGAACACGCCCAACGCCTCGCCGGCGTTCCTCGCCAGCGGATTGGCGGCGACGCCGGACCACTGCACCCACGACGATTGCGGCGCGTTCCAGACGAACGGCAATTTCGTCGGCGCCAGCACGGCCGCCCAATTCTCCGGCACGCCCATGGCGTTGCTGGCGACGCGGTTGTGGATCAGGCCGAGGCAGTCGAATCGGCCCGGCCCGGCAACGATCGGCGTCAAGGCGCTCACGCTGCGGTAGCTGTGAACATTGCTTGGCCGAGGTTACCAGTCGCTTCCCTGAGCTCTGCCTTGGCACCGGCGTCGGTGCGCTTCATCCTCGCCGCGAGGCGGTCGAATTTGTCCGGACTTGCAACGCTTGCCGCCAGCGCATCGTCGAGTCCTGCGACCAGCCGCAAGAAATCCAGGTGCGTGCCGGCCCCGCCGTCGATCCGGATTCTTGCGCCCTTATAATGCAGCTCGTCCGTATGGCACGCGGCACAGTTGACCCCGGCCCACTCGCCCTTCCAGCGCCCGTCGGGAACCACGGCTCGCGTTATACCGACGGGAAGGCCATCCGGGTTGTACTTTGGGTCAGGCGCCTGCGGGATCATTCCGAGGGATTCGACGATCCGATCCGAACGAATGAGGTCGCTGCTCGCCGCCTCTTCGAGATTCACGAAGAGGTCGTACGGCATGACCGCCGTGCCCTGGCTAGTGAAATAATATCGAAGGCGATCCTCGTCCGACCAGCCCTGCTTCAGGAAGATGACATTGTCCTTGGCCACAGCACTCGGGGTCGGGGCGAGGCCTGCAGTCGATGCAACGGCCGCGGCGAAAAGGCCGAAGGTCAGAACGCGAAACATCGATCTCCTCGTCCGGTAATTCATCGCGTGTCCCTCGGCAAAGTGGCCAGCAGGGTGCCGGGCGCCGCCCAACGAGTTAATTGGCCCCGCGACCGTTTTGGATCGAAATTCGCCAAATGGAAGCTCACCGAGCACGTTGGACGACCCCCGATTTCGCAACAAGGCCGATGTCGTTTGGCCTGGGGCTCGGCATGGGGGGCATTGCGGCCTTAGTGCCAATGCGAGGCGCGCGGCAAATGCGCAAAGACATGAAATTCACAATTGAATTTGTCCCGTGGCTTCCCCCGTCTTGATCTTGTTGCTTGCGCCGGTAGACTCCTCGAGATTGTGGCAGTCGATGATTCTGTCGTTCTCGGGATCGCGGGTCATTCATTCATGCATTCTTCGCTGCAAATCCCCCTCTTTCCCCTTGAAACGATAAGCGATGCAGGCATATGGGTTGAGCGGTTGGCGCAGTATTTCGACGATCCGGAGCGCCGCTCCGGGTTCCTGGAACTGGCCGAGTCAGCGGTTGGCGCCTGCCCTGGTGATTCGACTGTCCTGACGTTCGCCGCCACCGCGGCTCTTCTGGATAAGCGCCCCGAACGAGCGCTGGTGTTTCTCAAGCGGATTTCCAAACGCTACCACGCTACGCCGACCGATCACCTGCTGCAGGCACTGGCGCTGTTCCAGGAAGGAAAGCGTTTGGCAGCTCGGGGGCTATTGGTGCACCATGGGCTGGCCGAGTGGCGAGCTGCGCTTCAGGTTTTTCCGGGCGGGATCGAACGAGTGCGCTGGCTGGCGGAGCAGTTCGAAGCGATCATGGAGCAAGCTCAGCGGTTGCAGCAGATGCGCCAACCAGGCGTGGCAAAAAGCAAGACCAAGCCGGCGCCCCGTCCGGGGAGCGTTTCCCGCAGGATCAAGCCGCCCGCGGCCCCGCCTCCGACTCACAACCCAGCCGTCCCGCTCCAGCCCTTGCCGAGGATCGACGTCGACATCTCCTTTTCGGTCGATGTCGATCTTTCGCCCATGCTCAAAACCGCGGGCTGCGCGCGCGAACAGGAGGGCCGATGGTGGGAACTGCGCCAGCGCTTCACCCATCTCGGTTTCGCGCAAGGCTTCGACGAACTCCTCTGCCTTCCGCACCTGACCGGCGTTGAACCGTTGTGGCATCAGATCGAGACCGTGCGGAAGGTACTGAAGCAATTCCGCGGTCGGGTTTTGCTCGCCGACGAGGTCGGTCTCGGAAAGACCATCGAAGCGGGCATGGTCCTCAAGGAATACGCCTTACGCGGCATGGCGGAGCGCGTGCTGGTGCTGTCGCCGGCTTCGCTGGTTGGGCAGTGGCGAGAGGAGCTGGAGACCAAATTCGGTCTGCCCTTCGCTACCACGCACGACCCGCTGCTGCGCGCCGACCCTCACCAGTTTTGGGGGCAGAAGCGTGTCATCGCCTCGATTTCGACGGCTCGGCGACAAGAGCATGCCGAGTATCTGCTTGGCGGCGTCTTCGACCTCATCATCGTCGATGAAGCCCATCATCTTCGCGACCGGTCGAGCCAGAGCTGGAAACTGGTCGATGCTCTCAACAAGCGTTTCCTGCTGCTACTCTCGGCGACACCGGTGCAAAACGACCTCGTCGAACTCTACAACCTCATGACGCTCCTGAAGCCCGGCATGTTCAGGACGCTCACGGAATTCCGCGCGGCTTACATGACCCCCGGCAAGCCGAGAGAGCCTGCCAATGCCGAGCGCCTGCGGGAGCTGATGCGTAACGCCATGATCCGCAACACCCGCGCGGTTGTCGCCCTCAAACTTCCTCGCCGTCACGCCGTCACGATCAAGATCGATGGCCAGCCAGACGAAGTCGAAGCCTATGCCGCTCTGGCGATCGCGGCGCGTCGCCTGGCGGCGGGGGCCGGGGCGGGAAAGCATCGGTTGGCACTGCACCACATGCTCGGCGCCGCGGGATCGTCTCCCGCCGCGGCGGCGGCCGCGGTGACCCGGTTCGCGGCACGCCGTCCCGACGACACGGATTGGCAATCCTTGGCCGAACGCTGGGCCGCCATCGAAACCGGCGGCAAGGAGCAAGCGCTACTCGACCTGCTTCGTCGCAACCCGGACGAAAAGAAGCTGGTATTCGTTCATTCGCGGGAGACGCTCGCTCGCCTGGCTGACCTTCTCTCGTCTACCGGCTTGCCCTTCGCGCGGTTCGACGGCGGCCTCAGCGGACCGCAGAAGGATGCGGCTATCGCCGACTTCCGGAACAACGTGCCGGTGCTGCTCTGCACGGAATCCGGCGGCGAGGGCCGAAACATTCAGTTCTGCAATACGCTCATCAACTTCGATGTACCCTGGAATCCGATGGCGATCGAGCAGCGGATTGGCCGTATCGATCGCATCGGCCAGAATCGGGAGGTTTTCGTCTTCAATCTCGTCACACGTGGAACGCTGGAGGATCAGTTGCTGGCGCTGCTTGAGGAAAAAATCTCCATGTTCGAACTGGTCGTCGGCGAGGTCGGCGCCATCCTCGGCGGGCTGGGAGAGGAACGTGACTTCCCGGAACTTGCACTCGACGCGTGGCTCGAAGCAACCGAAACCGGTCGGGCCGACGCCTTCGATCTGCTGGCCCGCCGGCTCGACGACGCGCGTTCGCAGCATGAGGGCGCCAAGGCGTTGGATGATGCACTGTTCGGCGACGATTTTGAAACGGCATAAGGGAAACGGCAATGGGGGCGTTGCGCGATTTCGTGTCCGAAGTGCTGGAGATGGAGGGATCCGCAGTCGAAGCGATCGAGCCGGACGGCCTGGAAATTCTGGCGCCCGAACCGCTACGAACGGCGATGGGCTGGCCGGAATTGGCAAGGCTCGGCTTCGGGGCCGAGCTTCCGGCCGGAGCGACGGCCGTTGGGTTCGAGGGCGATTGGCTAGAGCGGATCGGCGCGCTTCTCGGCGACAGGGGTCGCTTGGCCGAGCGGCAATTCGTGCTTCCGGGTCCGCCACCGCGCCTCCAGGATCCCGAACGCCTGCTCGATCATGCCCTGGACTTTCTCAATGCAGTGTGGCGCTTAAATGGGGTCTCGGCAGCATGGACGCGTTGCCTGCTGTTGGCATTCCGTTACACCGCCGTCTCCGACGAAAAACGCGAAGGCCTGGTCTGGCTCGGTGTTAACCAGGGGACCGGTGCCGTCATCGACGACTTTACGACGCGGTTGCGGGCGCTGCTGGCAGGTGACGAGGCGTGGCAGGTACCCGATGCGGACGTCCGTCAAGCGGCGGGATCCCGTTGGGACGCGCCCGCTCTTGATGCGCGGGTGCGGCCATTGCTCCAACATCGCGTTAGGCTCGAAGTAGAGCCGTTTCTGCGCACGATGCGACGCCGTCTCGACCGTGACCGCAACCGGGTCCATGACTACCACAACGATCTGCATCTTGCGGCCCAGAAAAAGCTCGCCGCCCTTGCCGGCAGCGCGGGCGAAAAGGCCGAAAGTGACCGCAAGCGAGAGAGGCTCCGCATCGCAGCGATCGAGCGGGAATACGCCGCCAAGATCGGTGATCTGCGCCACAATTACGCGCTACGCATTACGGTCGATTGGGTGCAGGGACTTGAGTTATATGTTCCAGTGCAGCGGTTCGAAGTGCTGGTCAAACGCCGCAAGGGGGAGAGGCTTATGCGCCTCGACTGGCACCCTGCGGTCCGTCAAATGGAGCCGCCGCCGAGCGACTGGGGATTGGGCATCGGCCGCTCCCGCCTCGTCTGCGACGATCAACTGCACATCACCGACCCGGCCGGGCAATCTCCCTGCCCATCCTGCGGTCGAGCGTGGTGCCGGGCCTGCCATCCGACGGCCTGCCGGCGTTGCGGGCACGCGATCACAGATTCGATCGTTTCGATGACGACGGCTGCGATTGCAGACGCGGTAGAATGGCAGCGCTAGCTGCATGCCTCATCGGCACACCGGAACTTGGGTGAACGGACCCAACGGGTATTTGCCCAGCGGGGGACGAGTCCACGACCCGGCGCGAGTGACCGCTTTGCGCCTTACCTGATGAAGGTGTGGACCGGACTAATGATAATCGATTATCTCCACATCTTCGGAACCCGTCTCGGTCCATCTAAACACGATCCGCCATTGAGCGTTGATGCGGATTGAGTCCTTAGTGGCTAAATCGCCCTTAAGAGCTTCAAGATGATTGCCGGGAGGAGTTCAGGGCCTCAAGAAAGGCGAAGGAGTTCACCGTAAATCGGCTTTCGGCGAGCCACATTGGCGAGAATTGCCGCAGAACCATCCGGCTCAGGCAGCGAAGCGCTTGTGCTCGGCCCGCTCCTGGCATGGCTACGTTTTGCCGACATGTTCGTTGTCTGGACGAACAAACCAACCACCGCCAATTCGCGCGCCGGCGATCGGGCCCGCGGCCCGAAAGGCTCGTGCAGCCCATGCCGGTCAAAATTTGTCAGCGATGTTGTCGGCCTCCTATAGCCGTGTCCGGGGAGCCGGTCAGCGCGTGACGGTCTTCCACAGGCCTGCCCGTGGATCTAGCGAACTGATTCATTGGTAGCACCAATCAGCCTGCTTTCGGACGGCCGAATGGATTGCGCTCCGGGAACCGTTACCGGCCTGCCGCTGATCATCCAGTCCGCAGCCAGCGCTCCGATTACGGGACCGAGCTGAATGCCGTAGCCGCCCGCGCCCGCGGCCGCGACGAGCCGAGACTCGTCGTCGAAGAGGCCCACAAAAGGCCGCCCGTCCAGCGTTTGCGGGTAGAGTCCGGCCCAGCCACGCCCGAAGCCGGCACTTGCGAGGGCGGGGAGCCGCTCGAGAAAGAGCCCGGCGAGGTGTTCCTTAGCATCCTCCCCAATCCCTTCGTCATAGGAATCAGGATCGGCGACCATGGCGTCGGTGACTTTATGGATCTCTGCCACGAGCTCGTCTGGCCGCTGGTGGCGGAAATTCAGGCCTGTCCCGCCGCCGCCATAGACCAGGTCCATCACCATCGGCATGATGTAGGAAAGCGGCTCAGCCAATTTGATCGTGATCGCTTCGTGCCGCTCGGGAACCACCGGAAGTGCCTTGCCAAAAAGCGCCGCTACTCTAGAAGCCCAGGCGCCCGCGGCAATTACCACGCCGTCGCAATCGAGCACCCCCGCCGAGGTCACAAGCCGGAAGCCATTCCCACGGCGCTCTGCGGCCAAGAGCTTGCATTGTTGGCGAATGGATCCGCCAAATTCGCGGATTTTGTCCGCGAGCACACTGCACATGAGGTGGGGATCGAGGAAACCGTCATCGGGACCGAATAGACCACAAGCCAGTCCCTCCATGCTCATGTCGGGCACGAGTTCCCGCATCTCGGCGACCTCAAGAATCCGTGCGTTCCAAATTCCGCAATCCCGCTGAAACGCGAGACTGCGCTCGAAGAGCCGGCGATCACTCTCGGAGCGGCCGAGTCTGAGATACCCGATGGGATGGAAACCTAGACCCGGACCTTGCCTGGACCATTCGCGAACGCGGCGCAAGCTGTAGGCGCGCAGTTCGACGTCGAGCAAGGTGACGTGCTGGGTGCCAACCACGCCAACGGACCGGCCGCTCGAACCCGATGCGATCGCATCGGCCTCGATGACAGTCGCAGTAACGCCCCGCTCGGCGAGGTGCAGGGCGCTCGACATGCCCAGTGTTCCCGCGCCGATCACGATAACATGCATGGGTTTCATGGAAATTTCCTGGGGAAGGGTCTGGACGGAAACTCCTTGAGCCGGGGCTGCCCACGTGCGCTCTGGCTGGCTGGCAACAAAGCGGGTTTACTCTTATGCCGGGGGCACGTCAGGCGATGGCAATTGCAGCGAAGCACTCGTCGACGGCGACGAGCACGTGCGCAATATCTGCGTCGGCCATGGGTGTTGACAAGGCCATGAGTTCATAGCTCGAGGCAAGGACGCCCCGATCGAGAAGGCCCCTGTGCAGCTGGGCGAGCCTGCGTGCCGCGACCGCATCCGGATAGACAGAGCGATAGTCCGTGACCGGACCCGGCGTGAAGTGGATCTTGAGGAGCGAGCCCATGCCAACACAGCACCCCGGCAGCCGATACCGCGCGAAACAGGCATTGACCCCGTTCCGCAGGCGCTCGCCGATAGTGTCAAGCCGCTCGAACGCCGCCGACGTCAGTGCTTGCATGGAGGCAAGACCAGCCACCATAGTTACCGGATTGGCCGAGAATGTGCCGCCATGCGGCAGGGCCGGCTTGCCGCGCGTTGGGTCGAAGACCTGCATCACCTGTTCGCGTCCGCCGACTGCGCCTACAGGGAAACCGCCGCCGATGATCTTCCCGAGCGCCGTGAGATCGGGCTTGATCCCCCAGAGTCCCTGCGCGCCCGAATGGCCGAGGCGGAAGGCAATGACCTCATCGAAGATCAGCATCACGCCGGCGGACTTGGCCGCGGCAGCCACAGCCTCAAGGTAATCCTTGCGCGCCGGCACCAAACCGGCTCGGTTGGGCAGCGGGTCGATCAGGATGGCGGCGAGATCGCGACCATGCATCTCTAGCGCCCGCTGAGCCGCCCCCACGTCGTTGAATGGCAGGACAACGACGTCGTCTAGGACGCCCTGCGGCGTGCCCCTGGCATATGGCGTGGGCCTCGGTTCATTGCTCCAGTTGGCCGGCTGCGGATCGAGGCTCGTCTCCGCGAAGTCGTAGGAACCGTGATAGGCCCCTTCGATTTTGGCGATCTTTGGACGCCCGGTGAAGGCGCGGGCCGCTTTGATCGCCATCATCACCGCCTCGGTTCCGGAATTGGTGAAGCGAAGGCGCTCCACCGCCGGCAGGCGTTCCACGAGAAGTTCAGCCAGGGCGATCTCGCTCTCGGTCGGCGCGCCGAAGGCGGTGCCGAGGCCGAGCTGGCGGATGACAGCGGCATTTACGGCTGGGTGGGCATAGCCGTGGATCATGGCCGTGAAATTGTTGATGCAGTCGAGATAGGGGTGGCCGTCGGCGTCCCATATCTGGCAACCTTCGCCCCGCGCTGCGTAGATCGGGAACGGCTCCATGAAGACGGTGGTCCGCGTGTTGCCGCCAGGCATGACATTGCAGGCGCGACGGTAGAGCTGTTGTGAGCGCGGCGAGGATTCGGGATAGCTCATGGGTCGCTTAACCGCCCAGCCCGGTGCATGATGGTGTGGCTTTGTTCGCGCATGAACTGGGGCAGATAATGGGGTCCAAGCCCGCCCTTGCCGCTGACGCCTGATCCCTTCCAGCCGCAAAAGGGCTGCGAGCCCGGCCAGGCGCCGGTGGTCGCGCCGCTGGCGCGATTGGCATAGAGCACGCCCGCTTCGGCCTTGGCGAGGAATAGGTCGATCTCGGACTGGTCCTCGGAATAGATGCCGGCGGCCAGGCCGTAATTGACGCTGTTTCCTTCGAGCAGCGCCGCCGCCAGGCCATCCACGGAGCGGATCACGAGAAACGGCATGAAGAGCTCGTCCCGGGTGAGCCGACCCTGCCCCGGCAGTTCGACGATCGTGGGCTGGACATAGGTTTCCGGCCATTCACCGCCAAGCGTCGCACCGCCGAGGAGGACCGCGCCGGTGCGACGGGCTTCCTCGATCGCCGCCTTGAATCGGGCGACGGTGGCTGCGCCATAAACTGGGCCCATGAAGGTGTCGCGATGGCGCGGATCCCCGACTTTTAGCCGACTAGCGTAAGCGGAGAGCGCCGCAGCGAAGGCGTCCTTGACGGACCTGTCCACATAGACGACCGAACAAGCGCTGCACTTTTGACCTTGAAGGCCGAAGGCGGACCGGGCCACACCCTCCGCCGCCACGCTGATGTCCGCCCGGCTGGTGACATAGGCGGGGTTCTTGCCACCCATGTCCGCTATGAGAGGCTTGGCAAATTCACCCGCAGCGATCTTTCGAAAAATGGCGGTCCCAGTCTTGTAGGAACCCGTAAAGGCGATACCGGCAACCGCGGGTGCGCTCACGAGCGCCTCACCCAACTGGGCGCCGCCAAGCACGATATTGAAGACCCCATCCGGCAGCCCGGCCTCGGCCAAGGCTCTTGCCAGGAGTAGTCCGGTCAGGGCGCAATCAGGCGAAGGTTTGTAGACCACGGTGTTGCCCGTAATCAGGGCGCCCGTAATCATGTTGACGGAAAGAGCCAACGGAAAATTGAACGGCGAGATAACGCCAAAAACCCCGAAGGGACGCATAGTGCTCTTTGTCGAACTCACGGGCGACGAGATCATTCATCGGCTGTCGGTAGCCGGCGTGCCGGGCGAGTTCGCTCGCGTAATAGGCGACAATGTCGGAGGATTCCTCGGCCTCGCCGACCGCTTCAAGCCGTGACTTGCCAATTTCATAGAGTGCCGCAAGGGCGAGATCGTATTTTGTTTCCTGCAAGGCCCGCGCCCAGCGCGCGGCGAAGGCGAGCCGATCCTCAAGGCTAAGGGACGACCAGCCGGAATAAGCGCCACTAGCCGCCGCCACGGCCGAAGCGAGGTCGTCCGATGTTGATTGGGGAAAACGGCCCAACAGGAGTTTGCCGTCGATCGGACTCGCGATCTCCCGCAGCGGACCAGTGGCGAAGGGGGTTTTCCAGTCCCTTGCGAGCACCTCCCGCTCGAAAGCTGGAATTTGCCTATCCAGATGGTCGTGGACCGGCGAGAAGTCCACCCCGATGTTCGAATATGTCACTCGCGGTAGGTCAAGAGGCATGGCGATGGATCCAATACATGTGGCCTTACCCGGAACTCGAAGACCCTGGGCCCTTGATCGTGCTTGCCATTGTGACGCGTTCCTTGCGGCAAGGGTTAGCGCGAAAACCAAGGATTCGATTTTTGCTCAAAATGACGTGGGGTGCAAAATGATGTCGAGCACGAGTTTCTGAAACTCGATGATTTCGGTCCGGACGCCCTCGCGACTTTCCCACCAATGGTCCGGGTCAAAACTTGAGTAGCGTGCGGGTTGAACCGTGACACGTGTCAGATGGCCTTTCATGGCTCGATCGAGGACTCGCCGCAATCGTCGCGAGTGGTCCCTGGCGGCCACGAACACAATCGACCGGAGCTGATGCTCGTCGCACCATGACGGTAGGACCTCGCCTTCACCTTCGCTGCCAACGTCTGTTCTGGGGATTTCGACAACATCTGTCACGCCAAGCGACATCAGCTGGTGGATTTGCCTCGCGCCCGCGTCGTCATAGGGGAGGCCTCGGCGAATGAACTCGTGGTCTTCCCCACTTGGAGGGTCCCTGAAAATCGCGACTTGCTTTGCAATGCCGCTTTGCACGAGATCCGCCGCTTCGAGCGCCCCGGCCCCAGCGGAATCGAGCGATACAACGATCATGTCGGCCGGCGCGGCCGGATCGCTGAAGACGAGCGCCCATCCCAAGGATCGAAGAATTGGCTCCCGAAGCGAGCCAACAGCAACCACCGCAACCGCGGCCAATGCGACGATCACTAGGATCTGGGCCCACCTCGGCCAGCGGAAGATCATGCTCGAATATATGGGGTTACTAAAAAGAAAATGTCACTGCGGCCAGCATCGCCTATACAGCGATTATGTCTAGCCCGGCGTTGGCTCATAGGATAAAAATCCTTCAACGCCATATTGGCCCTTTGGATGCGCCTCCGATGGACGGCACGGTCATTGAGCGCGGGAGGTGCTGGCGTACTGGCCATCGATTTTGTGAGTTGGGAGCCAAACTTAGCAGGAATTTCAACCCGCCGCAGTTTGGGCGACTGCGGCTTCAAAGTGTCATGGCGAGGCTTATTGCGCATCCTCGTCGACGGCGGCGCGTCGGATCGCCGCAGCAAGAAAGATTTCCTGTATTTCTATAGTTGCCGGTTAGCCTCCTGTGGCACTAAACGTTGTGATGCCAAGCTTCAGACAAACCAAACCTGTACCCGTTGATGGCGCCGATGTTCATATCTAGCGATTTTAGGCAATGCCTATGCGAATCGGATTTGTCGGTCTAGGAAATATGGGTAGCGCCATGGCTGCTAACCTGCTCAAGGGCAGCCACGAGCTTCGGGTTTGGAACCGCTCGCCCGCGGCCACGGCAAGACTTGCCAGAGAGGGTGCGAAGGTTGCGGCGACACCGGCCGAGGCCTTCGATGCGGACGTAGTCTTCACAATGCTCGCCGATGATCGAGCTTTAAACCATATTCTGCTCGATAGCGGATTGCTGGACCGGCTCACGCCGCCGCTGATTCTCGTTAATATGGCGACCATTTCAGTGGCCCTTGCTGAGGAACTGGCGCGGAGCTCGAAGGCCCGCGGCATTGCTTATGTATCGGCGCCTGTCATGGGACGACCGGATGCCGCCGCCGCGGCCAAACTCAATATTTTGGCCGCCGGCCCAGCCGACGCCATCGAGGCGGTCCAGCCCCTTTTGTCCCTGATGGGCCAGAAGATCTGGCGGTTCGGCGAACAGGCGTCGCAGGCCAATGTCGTCAAACTGACCTTAAACTTCATGCTGGCGTCGGCGGTTGAAACTCTGGGCGAGGCAATGGTGCTGGCGGGTGCTCACGGTGTCGCACTCCAACCGCTGCTCGAGCTGATTACCGGCAGCATCTTCCCGGGGCCGGTCTACCAGGGCTATGGTGGATTGATCGCACAACAGCACTACTTACCCGCGGGTTTCAAGGCGTCGCTCGGTCTCAAGGACTTGCGGCTGGCTCTCGCGGCTGCCGAGGCGGTGTCCGTGCCGCTGCCGGTCGGTAGCGCTGTCCGGGATAGTTTGATCGATGCCGTCGCCCATCAGGAGGGGGAAATGGACCTTGCTGTGCTGGGACAGGTAGCGGCGCGCCGCGCCGGGAAGCAGCACGAACCGGGTCGATAGCTCCACTCGCAGCAAATGTGAAAATCAATGTTTTCAAACCAGGCCTGTTCGGCGGCTACATCGATTTCTCGCAAAGGCTGGCTTAGGAGCGCGTTATCGCGATCAACCGCCGGGCATAGGAGGCAACGATAATCGCAACGAAAAGCTTGCCCGATAGAGGCGATCTGGTGGCGCCCGATGGCTCGGAGGTGCGGGTTTTGCTCGGTCTGAAAGGCGGCGGCATGGCGTATTTTGCGCTGGCCCCCGGTGACATATCGACGGCCGTCACTCATCGTAGCGTCGAGGAGATCTGGTTTTTCCTTTCCGGTTTCGGACAGATGTGGCGACAGATGGGCGAAAAGAGCGAGACGGTGGACGTCTTTTCGGGCCTATGCCTCACGATCCCGCTCGGCACATATTTCCAGTTCCGGTCTCTCGGCGACGAACCCCTCGCTGCCATATGCGTCACAATGCCTCCTTGGCCTGGCGAGGGAGAGGCAATCGTCGTCACCGGCCCGTGGCAGCCAACGGTGCCCCGATGATCCGAGACACTGACGATTGGCTAAGGAAAGGCCGCTTGCCGGGGTCTATCTATGCTGTGGGCTTCGGCAAAACGCCGGAAACGGATTTCAAAGCTGAGATCATCTAAGCACGGGTTCCCGACTGCCGGCCGCAGCCTCGCTTATACATAGGCGGCAAGGCCGAGTGCACCGAACGCAGTATGGGTCGCCAATCCAGCGCCCGAATTTAGCCGGGCGTCCAGCTGCGCCTAAGCGCACCGCCAAAGCCAACAGTCTATCCCGTTGCCGCCGGTATTCGTGGAATTGCCAAGGGTGCTCAGCCGCGAAAATTCGGCAATCCGTCATTGTTCTGTCTGAGATAGAAGTTAGGATTATAGTATAGCAACTCTCGTCGAAATAGCCTGGTGATGGCTGCATGAACACGCCGTCGTAACAGAGGCCGCCGACGCCGATCCCACTCCCATCGAGGCATGTCTCTATGCCCTACGCAATGATCGACGATTTACCAGCATCGGTGCGTGCCCATCTGCCCTCCCATGCCCAAGAGATTTATCTCGAGGCTTTCAATTCGGCTTGGCAGCATTACGGCGCCTCCGATCCGGCACGATGCGAGGAAATCGCCCACAGGGTTGCCTGGGCCGCCGTGAAACGAAAATATCTGAAAGTCGACAGCCAATGGCTACCGAGGATCGAATAGCCCGCGAGTTTTGCGCAGCAGGCGCCTTGACCCCTAGACTTTGATTTTTGCCTCGGCAATACAACTCGCCTTCAAATACACTGCTGAGATCAATGGAACGTGAAAGCTTCGATCGCGAGTTCTTTGCCTGACTGAATAGGGAGGCCGGTTTGGTCGCCATGCTATATGGAGATCCACCGCCTCTCGAAGGCTTCTCTCGCGTCAGGAACGTCATGTCCGGAGCGCCAGCTAGTAGCTTTCCCTTAATCGGTGGATCACTGGGCTGGACTTTGGGGCTTCTCGGCGATGCCGGCATCGGCATTGCGGCAGGCGCCGCAACACTGGCCATCGTAATGACCGCGCAGAAAGCCTTTGGTCGGACCGACGCCCTTAAGCACCAATAGCTTCGAGCGACCGCAAGCAAAGCCCTTTGCCACCCGCAGTTTCCGTCGCAATCGCAAAGATTTAATAAGCGCGGATGCGCGGAACATTGCGACGCCGATACCGGGTCACGCCCGGCACCGGCTCGCAAAGCGCCACCATTGCCCTGCGCTCGTCGATCGATCCAACGAGAGCCCAGACATAAATCAAGCCGTCCTTTGCGAGGGCGCCTGCGCTTGCGAACTCGGTCAAGGTCTCCCGGTCGAGCCGCAACAGAATTTCCTGCATTGGCGGTGATCGGCATTGATTGTCGGATGCGGGTGTAGCTCGCCGGAGCGCCGGATCAGGCTCGCACCTTCAGACAGTTCCTCGCGCATGCGAGAATCGTCCTCGCTCAAAATCCCGTGCTTGTCGGCATCAACTCCCGGCAATCCGCTCGAGGCCCCTTCTATAGAGGCATCGATTACAGTGGCGCCCGGACAAATCGTGACGACTTCACGAACCATTTTTACGGGCCTCAGCTCCAACGCGCGAATGCAAATAAATGGATTGTCCCGGCAAGACGGCGCTCGAGACCAATCAAGAGGCCGAGAGCCGTTGCGACAATGAAATTGAGCCAGGGTTGTGACATCACACCAGGCTATCCCCTTTGCAACCTCACGTCCGCAAACGGCTTCCATTTCTCGTGGTCCAAAAGCGGGAACCCGGTCATTGACCGGGCCCCACGGGAAATCAATGATGCTCCCGGCGCTAAACGATGGCGGACCTTTAGGGGTGGCGGGGCGGCCGCCGCTGGACTAATGTCTGGGCCGTCTCGCCACGTGACGGGGCGCGGGCGTTTGGCGCTGCGGCAAGTATTCGAAAATCTGACCTGCGAAGAGCAATGTTGGCATCGTCGAGCAAAGAAGTTCCCTGGGCCAGCCTGCCGAAACACCAGCACATCCCGCGGCAGGTCCAATCGTGAAGTATCGGTCGCTTCCCCTTCCCCCTCCCGCTCTGATCGCCACGATACAGGCCAAGGCGAAGGCACTTGCGAGCGACTTGGTAGCCCTGCGGCGCGAATTCCACAGGCATCCCGAACTTGGCTGGCAGGAGTTTCAAACAACGGAGCGCATTGCAAGCGAACTCACGGCGATCGGCCTTCCGCTCGTCAAGGGCCGGGATTTTCTCGGCACCGCGCCACGCCTCGGACTAGGCCACGCGCCGCTGCCGGGCGAGGGTGATACCGGCTGTATTGCCCGCCTCGACACCGGTAGGCCTGGGCCAAAAGTGTGCCTGCGCGTCGACATCGACGGCCTACCGATAAGCGAGGCTGCAGACCAACACCGGCCGACGTCGCAAGGCTGGTCCTCGCAACGCCCCGGGGTCATGCATGCCTGCGGCCATGATGGCCATATTGCAATCGGCCTTGGGGTGGCGAGGATTCTCAAGGCGGTCGCGGATGAACTCGCAGGCAGCTTGCTTATATTGTTCCAGCCTGCCGAAGAGGGCGTACGCGGCGCTCAGGCCGTTGTCGAAGCGGGGCTGATGGACGGGGTCGATCTACTGCTCGCGGTTCACATCGGCTTTGGCGTCCCTTCAGACACGTTGGCGCTCGGCGTCGGTGGCTTTCTCGCGACCAGAAAATTTTCGGTTACGCTCTGCGGGCGCGCCGCTCATGCCGGCAAGGCACCCGAAACTGGCCGCAACGCGTTATTGGCCGCCTGCAGCATGGTCCTTGGCCTGCATGGCCTCGCGCAGTCGAGCGAAGCCGGAACCCGTGTCAATGTCGGCGTGCTGCAAGCCGGTACCTCACCCAATATCGTGCCCGACCGCGCCTCGTTCGATTTTGAAATCCGCTGTGGCGGCGAGACCGGGCTTAGGGATCTCGAGGCGCGTTGCAAGCGCATGATCGAAGGCATTGCCGCGGCGCATGAGACTAGCGTCAGGATCGAATTGCGCGGCACGGCGGGAACCTGGGTCAATCCGCAGGAATTCGTTAGCTGGGCCGGCGCAGTCAACGCCGCGGCATGTAGTTTCTCGACCATTCTGACTGAGCACAATTTTGGCGCCAGCGAAGATGCCACCAATCTCGCCAATGCGGTGGCTCACAAAGGTGGGCGTGCCGGTATCATGGTGCTCGGTGCCGATCTCGCGGACGCCCATCACACGCCGCATTTCGACTTCGACGAGGGTGTCATCGAAAAAGGCGTCGAACTTCTCGCTCTGATGGCGGTAAGCGCTATGCGCCCGCCCGATCGGACAGCTGATTAAGCGCACGCCTCGACCTATTCCAGACCGCCTCGGCCTTTTGATCGATCGCGCCGAAGTTCGACCCCCCAAATTTTCTGTCTAGCTACCCCCACTGTCGCCCCGATTCGGCTGGACGCGCTGCCACTTTATGTAGTCCTATTCTGGTCTATTGGACGGGCCAATAGACCAGAATGATTGGGCTTGAAGGCCCACCGAGCGTTCCAGCCATTCTGGCAAGGCTCGGCTATCGGATCGATCATCATCATTGTTCTTCTTGTCGAAAGCATAGTCAGCGGTCGCATTTCGAACCCAACAGCATAGGCTTGGAGAACAGCACATGGCAAAGCAACCCAGCGAAGCGGTCAAACTATTCGGGACCGAGGAACCATCACCGGCGATACGGATTTTGCAGGCCGGCCCGCTGACAGCGGAATTCGACGCCGGCAATCTGCGTCATATTCGCTTCAATGGGCTCGAGGTCCTGCGCGCCATATCCTTCATTGTGAGAGACCGTGACTGGGGTACCTACAATCCGACAATTGCCGATCTGAAAATCGCCGAGACTGATAGCGGCTTTACCGTCAGCTACGAGGCGGCAACCGCCGACGAGCACCAGGTGTTTCGTTACCGGGCCCACATCGAAGGCACCGCGGACGGGCGTCTTACATTCAGCGGCGAAGGTACAGCTATTTCCGACTTTCTTACCAATCGCACAGGTTTCGTGGTCCTTCACGCCATAGAGGGCGTAGCCGGTCACCCCGTCGAGATCGAGCATGTCGACGGTCGCGTCGTCCATAGTCAATTCCCCGAGGTCATCGACCCCGTACAGCCGATCAAGGATATTCGCTCCCTCACGCATGAGGCAGCGCCCGGCCTGCGGGTGAGGTGCCGGATGCAAGGTGACACGTTCGAAATGGAGGATCAGCGCAATTGGATGGATGCCTCATATAAGACCTATAATCGCCCGTTGGCACTTCCCTTTCCCTATCAATTGGCGGCGGGCACGCGCGTAAACCAATCGGTCTTCCTTGCGGTCACGGGCCGAGTGCCCACGCGACGCGACGGCGATGCCGGTATAACGGTCGAGTTTGGCCAGGCGATTGGCGCCGCGCCGCAGGTCGGCCTCGGCCTCGACCCAAGCGAGGCGGCATCGGCGGCCGCCCATGCGTCGATGTTGGCGGCGATCAAACCCCGTCATTTGGTGTGTCATTACGATCCGCGCCGTGGGCACAAGAGCGAGACGCTGAAGGAAATGATCGACTTTGCGTCGTCCGTGGGGTCCAAAGCTTGGCTGGAAGCGGTGATCGTAGGCGTCGAGGACTATGTACAAGAGGTCAGAGCGCTTGCCAAAACCGTCGAAAGCCTCGGTTCGCCCTTCGAGTCGGTGCTGCTCTCACCGGCGACCGATCTCAAATCCACGCTGCCCGGGAGCGTCTGGCCGCCGGCGCCGCCAGCAGACGATTTGTTTCGTCTGGCCCGCGAAGTCTTCCCAAAGGCAAGGCTCGCCGGCGGCATGTTCAGCTTCTTCACCGAATTGAATCGTAAACGCCCCCCACTCGCCAATCTCGCGCTTGTCAGTTTCACGACCTCCTCCCTCGTCCATGCCGGTGATGACTTGTCGGTGATGGAAGGCCTTGAATCGCTCCCCGCCATAGCGGCAAGCGCTCAAGCTATCGCCGGACAACTGCCGCTCCACGTCGGGCCGAGTGCCATAGGCATGCGCATGAACCCCTATGGCGCGGCACCAATGGAGAACTCGCGAAACATCCGTCAAGCCATGAACCGCAATGATCCGCGACAGCGCGGCCTGCTGGGCATGGCCTGGACATTGGGCTATTACGCCCATTTCGCGCGCGCCGGTGTTTCGGCGATTTCTCTCGGCGGCACGACAGGCCCGCATGGCGCCATTTACACCAAGCAAAACTGGCCGCAGCCCTGGTATGACGAACATGGCGGATTGTTTCCTGTCTATCATGTGCTGCGCGGCCTTGCCGACCTATCGGGCCGAACCATGCTGTCGCTAAAGGTGTCGGAACCTAGCCGCGTACAGGGCGTTGTTGTTGAGCGACCGGAGGGGCGGGAACTCTGGCTCGCCAATCTTACGAATGCTCCGCAAAAAATTAAACTTCCGGCGCCGGCCTCCAGCATCGCCATACTCGACTCCTCCCGGTTCGTGGAGATGAGTGCGTCACCCGATCTCGCCGACCGGTTTACCCGGACCGACGCTGCGGCTTTGAATTTGGAAGCCTTTGCCGTGGGTCGGGTGCGCTTCAAGTGACAGGCAAAGGCGCGACAATGGGCCAGACCCGGACTGAGTGATTTTGGTCGGCCCGGCCATCGACGGTCAGCCCTCGTCCTTCGGCCCGATCCCCTGCCCGACTGTTCGCCCCGATGGCGCAAGCGCGCTAACAGGCGGCGGGCCACCTTTGCGTTGCGCTGCGATCTTCGTTAGACACTGGGCATTCCTCTTGCCTTTGAAAGGACCCGCGTATGAAGACCCGCGCAGCCGTTGCCTTTGAAGCTGGCAAACCCCTCGAAATCGTCGATGTCGATTTGGAAGGGCCGCGGCAGGGCGAGGTTCTCGTCGAGATCAAGGCAACCGGCGTGTGCCACACCGACGAATTCACAATTTCCGGCGCCGATCCCGAGGGATTGTTTCCCGCAATCATGGGCCACGAGGGCGCCGGTGTTGTCGTCGAGGTCGGGCCAGGCGTCACCACCTTGAAGGCGGGCGATCATGTCATTCCGCTCTACACGCCGGAATGTAGGGAATGCGAATATTGCCTCAATCCCAAGACCAATCTCTGTCAAAAAATCCGGGTGACCCAGGGCAAGGGGCTGATGCCCGACGGCACCTCGCGCTTTTCCTACAAGGGCCGAATGGTTCATCACTACATGGGCTGTTCGACCTTCGCCAATTTCACGGTTCTGCCGGAAATTGCGCTCGCCAAAGTCCGCGAAGACGCGCCTTTCGACAAGATCTGCTATATCGGCTGCGGCGTGACCACCGGCGTCGGGGCGGTGATCAACACAGCCAAAGTCGAGCCGGGGGCGACCGCCGTTGTCTTCGGCCTCGGCGGCATTGGTCTCAATGTGATCCAGGGCCTACGCCTCGTTGGCGCCAGCCAGATCATCGGCGTCGATCTCAATCGTGAACGTGAAGCCTGGGGCCGCCGGTTCGGCATGACCCATTTCGTCGACCCGGCCAAGGTCGAGGGCGATCTCGTCGCCCATCTGGTAGCCCTCACCAATGGCGGTGCCGATTACACGTTCGAGTGCATCGGTAACGTCAAGGTCATGCGGATGGCCCTTGAGGCCTGCCACAAGGGCTGGGGCCAGTCGATCATTATTGGGGTTGCCGGTGCTGGCCAGGAGATCACAACCCGCCCCTTCCAATTGGTCACCGGTCGGGTCTGGCGCGGCACCGCCTTTGGTGGCGCGCGCGGGCGCACGGACGTTCCCAAAATCGTCGACTGGTACATGGCCGGCAAGATCGAGATCGATCCGATGATCACCCATACTCTGCCGCTCACACGAATTAACGAAGCCTTCGATCTGATGCACGCGGGCAAGTCGATCAGGAGCGTCGTCGTCTATTGAGTAACCAATTCGCGCCGGCAATGGTACAGCCAGCGACTGAAGCGATAGAAACAATAGGGTCCCATGGCCGCCAAAATCGTCGCGCCAAACGCGAGGGCATAGCCGAATTTATAGTCGAAATTCGGCATTTCCTCGAAATTCATATCATAGGTCGAAGCAATCAATTGAGCCGACCCGACGCTTGCTTGATTGTCGCGGCAGCGCCAACATTCTTGGGCGCCGCCCCCATCTTGTCGATCGAAGGCCGTTAGCACGTTGCTGCCGAAGCCGAAGCGACTTGAAGGCTGGGTTGACCGCGCTCACGTGTTTGGTGAAGACGAAAGATGTGCCGCTGCTGTTCAAGCGGCGCACCACGCTGATCGGCTGATCGGGCTGGCGCGTGCCTTGATTGGCCGGAAGACTGAGCGAGCCGTTTCAGCGGGTGAGCTTGCCAAGAGAGATTTCGGGTTCACGTTGCGGGGCAATTTCAGGCCCTTTGAGGTGCCCGGCAGGTTGCAGGCAAGCACTATATTGCCGGCGGTCATCGGCAGGAGAACGACGCCAGCCTTGACCTTGCCGATTTCCTCGTCCGTTTTCGCCGCGTCGCTGGCGGCAAACTCGACCGTTCCGTTGATAAAGTCCTGAATGCCGGCGCCACTGCCCTTGGCCCCTTAGTCGATCCCGTCACGCCGGCGGTATTTTGCTAGAATTCCCGAACTAGGCGGCTTAAAGCGGGAACGGGAAACCGCGCCCGAACCCGGGTCGCCCCGAAATAATGTGACAAAAATCAATGATTTCAATCTTTTACTGAAAGAACGCGATGCCCACATCGGGCCCGCACCTCCAGATAGGATCGGGCGCACTTAGGAGGGCCCAGTAACGGAGCCTATTTCTGTCATTGTCATAGAGTTGACTCTGGCTCGCGATTGCGGCGCGGTCCCTATTCGACTTTGGCAAAGGCCTTGCCGAAATTGGCGGTCGGGATGACGACGTCGTAATTCTGCTGGGTCGCCGTCTGGAACGATGCCGTGACTCGCACCCCCTGTTTCAGCGCATCGATCATTTCCGGCGGCAGTTCCGACCCGGAAATACAGCCCCTTTGCTCGCAATATTCGAAGGCCAGGCGCCGCGATTGGCCGTCGTCGAGCTTGATGCTGAGGCCCGGCTCAAGCAGAACGGCAAGCGGTGTCACAATCCGCAGCATGGGCCGCTGCTTGCCAGGTCTGACCTGCAGCGAGACGCTGAGCGATAGGTTCGGGGTGCCAGGAATGGGCACGACCGTGTCGACCAAACAATCGAGGACCGCGGTGCGTCCCTCGCCATTGCAGCGGCTATTCCAGCGGCCACTCTCGACTTGCAAGGGGGCGGGTGCAGCGGCCGCTGGCGGCGTCGGGGTCGCGGCCGGCTTGGTCTGCGCCTGGGTCTGGCCGCCTGGCGCAAGAATACCAACCAGAAAGGCCAGGCAAGAGCCAT
>CAVZAB010000012.1:0-310793 GCA_963773155.1 uncultured Alphaproteobacteria bacterium
GCAAACCTGGGGAACTGAAACATCTAAGTACCCAGAGGAAAGGACATCAACGAGACTCCGTTAGTAGTGGCGAGCGAACGCGGATCAGGCCAGTGCTTCTGTTTTTCTAACTGGAATTGATTGGAAAGTCGGGCCTTAGTGGGTGATAGCCCCGTACGGGTTTCGAAGAACAGAAGACTTGAGTAAGGCGGGACACGTGCAATCCTGTCTGAACACGGGGGGACCACCCTCCAAGCCTAAGTACTCCTCAGCGACCGATAGCGAACAAGTACCGTGAGGGAAAGGTGAAAAGCACCCCGACGAGGGGAGTGAAATAGTTCCTGAAACCGGATACCTACAAACAGTCGGAGCCCGCAAGGGTGACGGCGTACCTTTTGTATAATGGGTCAGCGACTTAATCTGACGAGCAAGCTTAAGCCGATAGGTGTAGGCGCAGCGAAAGCGAGTTCTGAACAGGGCGTTCAGTTCGTCGGATTAGACCCGAAACCTAGTGATCTAGCCATGAGCAGGTTGAAGGTGAGGTAACACTCACTGGAGGACCGAACCGGTGCCTGTTGAAAAAGTCTCGGATGACTTGTGGTTAGGGGTGAAAGGCCAATCAAACTAGGAAATAGCTGGTTCTCCGCGAAAACTATTTAGGTAGTTCCTCGCGCCAATACTCCAGGGGGTAGAGCACTGGATGGGCTAGGGGGTCCCACAGACTTACCAAACCTAACCAAACTCCGAATACCTGGAAGTACTACGCGGGAGACACACAGTGGGTGCTAACGTCCATTGTGGAGAGGGAAAAAACCCAGACCAACAGCTAAGGCCCCCAATTCGTGGCTAAGTGGGAAAGGATGTGGAAATCCCAAAACAACCAGGAGGTTGGCTTAGAAGCAGCCATCCTTTAAAGAAAGCGTAACAGCTCACTGGTCTAAATAAGGGTTTCCGCGCCGAAGATGTACCGGGGCTCAAGCCACGAGCCGAAGCTTTGGGTGTGACGCAAGTCACGCGGTAGCGGAGCGTTCCGTAAGCCGGCGAAGGGATAGCCGTGAGGCGTCCTGGAGGTATCGGAAGTGCGAATGCTGACATGAGTAACGACAAACACTGTGAAAGACAGTGTCGCCGAAAGTCCAAGGGTTCCTGCGTAAAGTTAATCTGCGCAGGGTTAGCCGGTCCCTAAGGTGAGGCCGAAAGGCGTAATCGATGGGAACCACGTTAATATTCGTGGGCCAGTGGGTGGTGACGGATTGCGAAATTTGTTCGGGATTATTGGATTTTCCGGGCAAGCTAGTGGTTCCAGGAAATAGCCCCCACATCAGACCGTACCCGAAACCGACACAGGTGGACTGGTAGAGTATACCAAGGCGCTTGAGAGAATGACGTTGAAGGAACTCGGCAATTTACCTCCGTAACTTCGGGATAAGGAGGCCCTCTGTTCGGGTAACCGGACAGGGGGGGCACAGACCAGGGGGTGGCAACTGTTTAACAAAAACACAGGGCTCTGCGAAATCGCAAGATGACGTATAGGGTCTGACGCCTGCCCGGTGCCGGAAGGTTAAGAGGAGGAGTGCAAGCTCTGAATTGAAGCCCCGGTAAACGGCGGCCGTAACTATAACGGTCCTAAGGTAGCGAAATTCCTTGTCGGGTAAGTTCCGACCTGCACGAATGGCGTAATGACTTCCCCGCTGTCTCCAACGTCAGCTCAGTGAAATTGAATTCCCCGTGAAGATGCGGGGTTCCTGCGGTCAGACGGAAAGACCCCGTGCACCTTTACTGTAACTTTGCACTGGCATTCGTGTCGGCATGTGTAGGATAGGTGGTAGACTTTGAAGCGCGGGCGCCAGCTCGCGTGGAGTCACCCTTGAAATACCACCCTTATCTATATGGATGTCTAACCGTGCTCCGTCATCCGGAGCCGGGACAGTGCATGGTAGGCAGTTTGACTGGGGCGGTCGCCTCCCAAAGAGTAACGGAGGCGCGCGATGGTGGGCTCAGAGCGGTCGGAAATCGCTCGTTGAGTGCAATGGCATAAGCCTGCCTGACTGCGAGACTGACAAGTCGAGCAGAGACGAAAGTCGGTCATAGTGATCCGGTGGTCCCTCGTGGAAGGGCCATCGCTCAACGGATAAAAGGTACGCCGGGGATAACAGGCTGATAACTCCCAAGAGTCCATATCGACGGAGTTGTTTGGCACCTCGATGTCGGCTCATCACATCCTGGGGCTGGAGAAGGTCCCAAGGGTTCGGCTGTTCGCCGATTAAAGTGGTACGTGAGCTGGGTTCAAAACGTCGTGAGACAGTTTGGTCCCTATCTGCCGTGGGTGTAGGAGAATTGAGAGGATTTGACCCTAGTACGAGAGGACCGGGTTGAACACACCTCTGGTGGACCTGTTGTGGCGCCAGCCGCAGTGCAGGGTAGCTATGTGTGGACGGGATAACCGCTGAAGGCATCTAAGCGGGAAACCCACCTCAAAACGAGTTCTCCCTTGAGAGCCGTGGAAGACCACCACGTTGATAGGCCGGGTGTGGAAGCGCAGCAATGTGTGCAGCTTACCGGTACTAATAGCTCGATAGGCTTGATCGTTCTCATTAGTCGATGTCCATCGACCAAGACGCGATCCAATCGCCAGTTTGCTTCATTTCCGCCCTTCGCCGGCCTGGTGGCTTATGCGAGGTGACCAGACCCGATCCCATCCCGAACTCGGCCGTCAAACGCCTCTGCACCGATGGTACTATGTCTCAAGACCTGGGAGAGTAGGTCGTTGCCAGGCCTGCAAAGGGCGGAAATCCAAACATTGTCACAATACAAGGATCCATGCAGATACTTCCGTCGCCATGACGCGATGGCATGCGAAGTCGGTCAATCGGTGTTGTCAAGATTGACGCGGGGTGGAGCAGCCCGGTAGCTCGTCAGGCTCATAACCTGAAGGTCACAGGTTCAAATCCTGTCCCCGCAACCAGATTAAATCCTTGGAAAACAAGGCAACTTGACGAGCCGCCCTTCGGGGCGGCTTTTTATTGTGGTGGGCCTGCGTGGTGCTGCGCGTGACGGAATTGGAACCATTGCAGCGTTTGGCGTTCTCGCAGGCCTGTGCGAGGCAAGCCCTTGCACTCATGGAGCAATTCGGTCTTAACCCAATCTTTCTAAACTTGTTGCTTTCAACTTGAAATAGGAGGTTCCCAATGCCTATGGTCGTTCGGTGAACCAGGAGGTTGCAGATATGATCCGGACTATGGCGCAATGAACGCCGAACAGGTGATCGCAAACGATCTCGACGTGATGGTGGACAATCTCGCCGATGAACTTCGGGCGATTTCCGGCCGCAATTTTCTGATTGCTGGAGGCGCGGGTTTCTTAGGCTATTATCTGGTCCAGACCGCTCTCCATTGGAACAAACGCAACCAAAGTCGGCCACAGATCACGGTGACCGTTTTGGACAATTTTATTCGCGGCGTACCCAAATGGCTCACCGCGTTGCAAAGCAATAGTTTGCAACTCTTGCAACACGACATAACCCAACCGCTGCCCACCAGCCTCCCCAGCCAGCAATATCTTGTTCATGCCGCATCAATTGCCTCACCAATTTATTACCGGCGACACCCGATCGAAACCATGGACGCGAACGTCAATGGGCTGTGGAACATTCTGAACTATTGCTTGGCCCAGACCAAGCAAACCGGCCCGGTCGAAGGCGTGCTGTTCTATTCGAGCAGCGAAATTTACGGCGATCCCACGCCCGAAAATATTCCGACTCCGGAGACTTACCGCGGTAGCGTGTCCTGCACCGGGCCGCGAGCCTGCTACGACGAATCGAAAAGATTCGGCGAGACCCTTTGCGTCAATTTCGCGAACCAACATGGCATTCCGGTGAAAACTGCGCGCCCCTTCAACAATTTCGGTCCCGGATTGAAAATCAGCGACCGGCGCGTCATCGCAGATTTCGCCCGCGATATATTGGCGGGAAGAGACATCGTACTATTATCGGATGGTTCGGCGAAAAGAACGTTCTGTTACGTCACCGACGCCATAACTGGCTATTACAAGGTTTTGGTCAAAGGCACGCCTGGCGAAGCCTACAATATCGGCGTCGAAACGCCGGAAATCTCGATGAGTGATTTGGCCAGGAAAATGACCTCCTTGTCCCTCGAACTTTTTGACTACAAGGGCAAGGTGGTGCATCAGCAAAGCGATGATCAGGAATATCTGGTCGACAATCCCAACCGAAGGTGCCCGGTCATAACCAAGGCGCGCGAATCGCTGGGCTACAATCCCGGCGTAACGCTCGATGAAGGATTGCGGCGCGCGTTGATTTGGTACTCGGCAAACCGCGACGCAGTGGATGCCTGATGAAAATTTCTATTGTTGGAACCGGCTATGTTGGTCTGGTTACAGGGGCCTGCTTGGCGGATAAGGGCCAAGATGTAACGTGTGTGGACATTGATGAGGCGCGAGTTGAGGCGCTCAATCGCGCCCACTCGCCCATTTTCGAATCCGGGTTGGACGCGCTTTTGCGCCGACATGTTGGCAGCAAACTGCGCGCCACCAGCAATATCGAAACCGCCGTTTTGGAATCCGACCTGACCATGATAGCGGTAGGCACCCCCCTGCTCGGCGAATCCATTGACCTAACTGCGGTGCTGACAGCCGCTCGGCAGATCGGCACCGCGCTTAGGCGAAAACCGGGATACCATGTCGTGGTCGTCAAGAGCACTGTCGTACCGGGGACGACTGCCCGCAAAGTGCTGCCGGCGTTGGAAGCTTCATCCGGAAAAACGGCGGGTCCCGATTTCGGCCTCGGAATGAACCCCGAGTTCCTGTCGGAAGGCGAGGCGGTCCACGACTTCATGTTTCCCGACCGCATCGTACTAGGCGGAATCGACGAACGGACTATCGACACCATCGAAGAGGTTTACCGGGATTTTCCAGATTCGCCACGCATCCGCACAAACACCGGCACTGCTGAGTTAATTAAATACGCATCCAATGCGCTGCTTGCCAATTTGGTTTCCTTCTCTAACGAAATCGCCAACCTCGGAACCACGCTCGGCGACATTGATGCTATCGATGTCATGCGTGGTGTGCATTTGAGCCAATATTTTCGCGGTCAAAATTCCCTGGGCTTGCCGCCGATCACGGCGTTTTTAAAACCTGGCTGCGGTTTCGGTGGTAGCTGCCTCCCTAAGGACGTAAAGGCGCTGATCGCGCACGGCAAGTCGGTTGGCGAGGCGATGCCATTGCTCGAGGCAATCATGAGTGTCAACACTGCCCAACCGGGCAAAGTGGTGGCGATCCTGGGCAGGTATTTTCCTAGGCTCGAGGGTGTGCGCGTTGCGGTACTTGGCCTTTCGTTCAAGCCTGGAACCAATGACGTGCGCGAGAGCCCGGCCTTTCCGATCATGGCCGAGCTCCTGCGGCACGGGGCGACAGTGAGCGCACACGACCCGGTAGCTATCGAAGACGCCCGTAAGAGTTTCGCCAGAACTGAAGTGACCTACTTCGCCGATCTGAATGCTGCTTTGAACGGTGTCGACGCTGTTATTGTGGTAACTCCCTGGGACGATTACCGTGATCTGCCGGCGCTTATTCGGGCCAAGGCGCAGCAGCCGGTGTTCATAGATGCCCGTCGTGCGTTCGATAGAACGGAAATATTGCGCTACGATGGCGTCGGGCTAGGCGCAAAGGATTAGTCGCCTCGAACAAATGATAGTCCGACCTTGTGCGTTGGTAGTCTCTCACACTATGCGTGCTGGAAGCGACCGGCATGTGGGCTGCAGTCTTCTCCGGATGCTGCCAGCTGTCCAATCTCTGAGCCAATTGACCAGATCCGGGACTGGCGGCACAGACCCTGCGGGCCCGCTGCCGGACGCCGGACCGGGCCGCCGCAGGCCGAGCACCTGCGTCATAATTTCTCGTCCACAGGATCTGAGCAGCCATATTCCAGTTTGGCCATTGGCCAGCCTGCGGTCGCCTCGCCAACAGGCTGAAACCTGGCGCCAAAAGGGCCAGGAAGGTTCATTTCTAGTGAACCACGCTTTCCAGCCTTAAGTTTTGGGGATAGCGTTCATTGGAACAATTGCCTACGCACGTAAAAGAGCCCGGTTTTTTCTAATGGGAAAATGGATGAACACAGGCTCGGCGTTCCGCCTGAGACTTCCGAGGGGTAATTTCTGTGGCATTGAAATAGCCCGCAAAGCCGGCCTGCCACGAAACGGTTGTGATGCCAGCCTATTCCGTCGCTGCAATAGCTTGGGCGAGCGCGTGGGCCGATCCCCCGGGCCAGTATATTAACTTGAATCGTCTAGAGTGTCCGCATGCCCTCGGGACACGTCCTGAAGCGTGCGTCGTGCCTGACCGAACAGCGCGATTCATTACGAGGAAAGTCTTCGATGGAATCTAACAGCCAAGCCGGGGCAGAGAGCGGAGGCGAAACCAACCGGTCGCTGTCGCCGCGCATCTGCATGCCCAGCTGGAGGAGGTTTGCGAAAAACGCCTACCGGTGCGGCCTTTATGAGGCTCAAGACGTTCTCGCCGAGGTCGACGATGTCGAATTGATCGATCTGGAAATGACCGAGAGGGGATTATTCGAAAGAAGGTGGCTGAAAACGCCGACTTTCAAAAACTTAACGAACGAAATTATTTTCAATGTCGGTTTAAAGAAAGTTAAGAAATTACGGCTGAACAAGAAATACGACGTATTCATAGCCCTGTGCAGCATGTACTGGGATCTCATTTACCTAAATTCGATCGAGGACTGGCGAGATCATTGCAAGGTCAGCGTGTGCTGGATCGACGAGATGTGGGCCACCCGTATCCCCAGCAAGTACTGGCTCGCCGCACTAAGTCGGTTCGACTATGTGTTCATGAGTTGCAAAGGCACCGTTCCGAGCCTTTCGCAGGCCATGAATAGGACCTGCCACTGGTTGCCGAGCGGGATCGACACGCTTCGTTTTAGCCCGTTCCCCAACCCACCCGATCGAGTCATTGACGTCTACAGTATAGGCCGCCGATCCGAAGGCATCCACGCCGAATTGCTTCGCGCGGCAGGGTGCGGCGAACTCTTCTATGTGTATGACACATTTGGGGCTGCCGATAGCCAAGTATATGACCACCGGCAACACCGCGATCTATTCGCAAATACGGCTAAGCGGAGTCGGTATTTCATGGTCGCGCCCGCAAAGATGGATGCCCACTACCAGACGAAAGGCCAAGTTGAAGTCGGCTATCGATATTACGAAGGTGCGGCTGCCGGGGCAGTTATGATTGGTCAAATTCCACAGAGCGATACTTATCAGGAACTGTTTGGCTGGCCGGAGGCCGTTATTCCCCTCCAACCCGATGGATCAGACATACGTTCTGTTCTTGATAACCTTAACGCCGATCCGGAGAGAGCGCGCGCGATCAGCAGACGCAATTCGACGCAAGCGCTTCTTCGGCACGATTGGGTTTACCGCTGGAATCAAATGTTTCGAATAGCAGGTATTGAGCCCTCAGCGCAGAGCATGCTTCGAGAGAAGCGTTTACGGGATATGGCCCACCGGATCACCGATGCCGAGCGTGCAACCTTGTCCCGATAGCTAAGAGTGTATGCCGGTCGGACTAGATCATGTCGCCGGAAATAGTGGGCGCGGCGATGGACTGGGCCCTTAATTTGGACCTTTGGTAAGAGTGATTCGCCGCGCTTGTTGATTCCCTCGACATTAGGATGTTAGCCTAACTGCGCTATTGCACGATCAGCTTGGGAATATTCGTTTGAAATCGAGAAACAGCGGACAGAAAAACACATGAAGGCCGCGCATTTTGCACGCTCAGGCGAAAATCTATCGGTATTGTGTCTGGGTGCACATTCCGATGATATTGAGATTGGCGCGGGTGGAACCGTTCTTGCCTGGATAGCGGACGGCATTCGGGTCGATGTCACATGGTGCGTGATGGGCGCGACCGGCGAGCGCGAGCAGGAAGCGCGTGCCTCGGCCAGCGATTTTCTGCGCGGGGCGGTTGGCGCGCGCGTAGAGATCGAGCATTTCAAAAACAGCTTTTTTCCGATGCATAGCGAAGAAATCAAGGAATGGTTTGAGGGTCTAAAGCTGCGAGCAGCACCCGACGTGATTTTGACGCACCGGCGCGACGATGCTCATCAAGATCATCGCGAAATGGCAAGGCATACTTGGAGTACTTTTCGTGATCACCTGATTCTGGAATATGAAGTTCCGAAATGGGACGGTGACATTGGGCAGCCAAATCTGTACGTGCCGCTGGGGGCGGATGTGCTGGAAAGGAAGGTCGAACTGCTGTTGAAACATTTTGGCAGTCAACGATCAAGGCATTGGTTCGACGCCGAAACTTTCCGGGGCCTAGCGCGGTTACGTGGAATGGAATGCAGGGCACCGCAGCGCTATGCGGAAGCCTATTTTGGAAGCAAGGTCATGCTGGCTTGACAAGGTTTATGTCGGCGTTTTGTCTTGGAAACCATCAAGTTGCCGGAGGTGGCAAAATGGGCTGCCGGCATCCGTTCGTGGAGGGCGTAGCGTGAGCGTTGGTTTGAAGTGCCGGTTTTGCCGCAATCCTCTTGGGCACACCTTTGTCGATCTCGGCATGTCGCCGCCGTGTCAGACCCATATTTCGCCTGACGAACTCGGCAATATGGAGCAATTCTATCCTTTGCATGCCTTTGTTTGCTCGCATTGCTTTCTGGTCCAACTCGGCGAGTTTGTGACGCCCGCGGAGATCTTTTCGGAATATGCCTACTTCTCGTCCTTTGCCGACAGCTGGCTGAAGCATTGCGAAATCTATGCGAAACGGATGACAGAACGGTTCGGCCTGGGTCGCGGCAGCCGGGTATTCGAAGTGGCGAGCAATGACGGCTATCTTCTTCAATATTTTGTCAGGCAGGCTATTCCGGTGCTCGGCATCGAACCGGCGGCCAATGTGGCAAAAGTTGCAGTGCAGAAAGGCGTCCCGACCGTCGTCGAGTTTCTGGGCAAAGAGACGGGCAGGCGAATCGCCGCCGAGCACGGCAAGGCTGACCTACTGGCGGGAAATAATGTGCTGGCCCACGTTCCTGATCTCAACGACTTCATCGCCGGTCTGCGCAACCTGCTTGGTCCATCCGGCGTTCTCACCATGGAGTTTCCGCACCTGCAGCGGCTCATCGAGCTCAACCAATTCGACACGATCTATCACGAGCATTTTTCCTATTTCTCCTTTACCACCGTGGAGAAGATCTTTGCCGCCCAGGGCATCGTTTTGTTCGATGTTGAGGAACTCCAAACGCACGGCGGCTCGCTGCGCATCTATGGCCGTCATGCCGAGGACGCGGGTAAGCCTGTTGGGCCTAACGTTGCCGCGCTTAAGTCGCAAGAGGAGCATTTTGGGATAACCCGACTGGAAACCTACAGGCGCTATACAGAGCAGGTGAAGGCAGTGAAGCGCGGCATTCTGGATTTCCTGATTGGCGCGAAGAACGACGGCAAGAAGATCGTTGGTTATGGCGCGCCCGGCAAAGGCAACACCCTGTTGAATTATTGTGGGATAAGGACCGATTTCCTAGATTTCACGGTAGATCGGAATCCCTACAAGCAGGGCAAATATACGCCGGGGACGCATATTCCCATCGTTGCACCCGATATGATCGAGAGGACAAGGCCCGACTACCTTTTCATCCTACCTTGGAATTTGAAGGATGAAATCATCGAGCAAAACGCCTTTATACGGAACTGGGGAGGCAAGTTCGTCGTCCCCATTCCGGCGGTCCGTGTCTATGACTGAACGCAAGCCGACATTCTGCCCAGACCTCGACCAGCAGGCTGCGACGAGGGCCGGGCAGGACATGTATGAGCTGATTTCAAAACTCTATCCGATCTGCCGTAGCATGACCGGCGAAGGTGTGCGCACAACCCTTCGCGTTATGCAGGAGCGAATAGGGCTTCAGATTCACGAGGTCCCGACGGGAACCCCGGTTTTCGACTGGGTCGTTCCCCAGGAATGGTCGATAAGAGACGCCTATATCAAAGGGCCGGATGGTCGTAAGGTCATTGACTTTGCTAATTCCAATCTCCACCTCGTCGGCAACAGCTGTCCCGTCCACCAAACGATGCCGCTTAGTGCGCTGCGCGCGCATCTTCACAGCCTACCCGATAAGCCGGATTGGATACCCTATCGGACATCCTATTTTAAGGAATCCTGGGGCTTTTGCTTGAGCCACAATCAGCTGGCATCCCTCCCCGACGGCGATTACGAGGTGAAAATTGATTCGTCCTTGACGGATGGCCACCTGACCTATGGCGAAATGTTGATTGCAGGCGAGACAGCAGACGAGGTGTTGATTTCCTGTCACGTCTGCCACCCATCGCTTTGCAACGACAATTTGTCGGGTATAGCGCTGGCGGTAGCCGTTGCGCGGCGTCTATCGGAATATCGACTGCGGTATTCCTACCGTTTCGTTTTTATTCCGGTAACGATCGGGTCGATTGCATGGCTGTCGATAAACGAGGGTAATTTGTCGCGCATTCGGCACGGCCTGTTGCTCGCCAATGTCGGCGATGCCGGAAGGATTACCTATAAGAGGAGCCGCCGCGGCAATGCAGAAGTGGACCGGGTCATGCAGGCCGTCTTGCGCGAGTTCTGGGGCGGATTTTTCAATCATCGACTTCATCCCTTATGGCTATGATGAACGCCAATATTGCTCTCCAGCCTTTGATCTGCCGCTTGGATGTTTCTCGCGGACGCCGCACGGTCGCTTTGAGGAATATCACACGTCTGCCGACAATCTGGATTTTGTAAAATCCGAGGCTTTGGCGCATTCCTACGCGACAATGCTCACTGCAATCTGGGTGCTTGAGACTAATGCGCGATACTTGAATCTCAACCCCAAATGCGAACCGCAATTGGGTCGGCGAGGCGTTTACCGCGCATGGGCCGAGCAAAGCGATGGCGGTGGTGCCGAAATGGCGCTTTTATGGGTGCTCAATATGTCGGACGGCGAACATGATCTTCTGGACATTGCGGAACGATCAGGCATGCGTTACGGCTCAATTGTCAAGGCGATGAGAGTGTTGACCGAGTGCGGGCTCCTGTCGCGGCCGGTGACTGCCTGAATTTTTGCCGAGCTCGCCAAGAAAAAGGTCGCGGGAGCCGGCGATGTTGCGATCAAATTTACCACGGCGCTGCGGCCCGTCGGCAGCAGCGTCAGTCGGTTGGGCGGATCGCGGGTCGCACCGGCCGTCCGACGAGGTAGTGCGAGATCCCCTCATCGAGGGCCCGACGGTAGGTGGAGCACGCGTCGAACACGGCTGCGACCACGGTGTCGATGTCGTCATCGGTAAAGGCCGCGCTCAACACGAAGGACGGAGCCAGCACGCCGCGTTTCAGCAGCTCTTGGAGGAACAGCGTACGATACTCTTGTGACGGTACGCCGTCCGGGTCGAGCGTGCCGTAGACGAGATTCGCGGGACGACCGGCGAGGATCACATGCTCCTCAACCCCGGCGGCTCGGGTCGCGGCGCTCACTCCCGCGGCGAGACGTTGACCGAGTTTGGCCAGCCTGTCGATGATCGGTTCGCTACGGTAGGTCTCGACGACGGCGATCGCCGCGGCCAGAGCATGGGTCTCGGCGCCGTGAGTCGTGGAGAGCAGGAAGACCCGTTCCGCGCCGTGCCCATATCCGCCCAACGTCATGTACTCGCGCCGGCCGAGCAGCGCCGAGACGGCGAAGCCGTTGCCCAGGGCCTTGCCGAAAGTGGACAGATCGGGCTCGACACCGAACAATTCCTGACTTCCGGCCTTGGCCACCCGGAAGCCGTTGATTATCTCGTCGAGAACCATCAGGGCGCCGTGCTTGTCGCACAGCCGTCGAACGCCGGGAAGGAAGTCTGGCAGCGGCTCGTTCTGGGCCGAGACGCCCTCGAGCACAACGCAAGCCACCTCGCCGCGGCGTTCTTCAAGCAGGCGCTCGAGGTCGGCGAGGTCATTGTAGGCGAAGCGGACGGTGAGCTCCCGGACCGAATTGGGAATCCCGGCTGGCATGCGGGACGACCCGATGAACCAGTCATCGGTGGAGAAGAAGGGCTGGTCCCGACAGATCGCGACTACGTCACGACCGGTGGCGGCGCGCGCTAACCGCACAGCTGCTGTGGTCGCGTCCGAACCGTTCTTGGCGAACTTTACCATCTCGGCCGCGGGAACGACCGACAACAATGTCTCAGCCGCCTCCAGATCAAGTCGGCTGGGTCGTACGAAGTTGGTGCCCATTTCGAGGGCACGGCGCACTGCCGTCTCGATGCGGGGGTGTCGGTGACCGAGAGCGACCGAGCGTAACCCGCTGCCGAACTCTAGATAACAATTGCCATCGACGTCCCACACGCGCGGTCCGCGACCGTGATCGATGACCGGGGCCATGCCTTCGGGGTACTGGTCAGCGCCCTTGGCATAGGTGTGCGCACCGCCGGGCACCACGTGTTCCAATTGTTTGGTGACCTGCATCGAGCGAGCACGCTGGGTGATAATCGCCGGTGAGACGGGACGGACTGACTGCTCAACCACACGCGCACTCCTTCACTGACCCCGGGCAGGCGAATAACGGCAGCAGACGTCCGGGAACCTCAAGCCTATCATATTATGGCGCGCTCCCACTGTCCACGAGACGCAGCCAGGTAATCGGGTGAGGACGGTTGCGACAAATGCGAAATTGCTTAATCTCTTGTCATGGTGCGCAAGCGCGCTGATCCTGCGGACTTCGGGGCGATTGCCGAAACAACAAACGATCCCCAATATTTTAACGATTTCTCAGACTTTCGCGCCATGGGCAAAAGGCCACGTGGTCTACCATGTGGAGCCAAGACGCGCGGCGGGACGAAGATACCACCAACACTCAGCCTTCCGAGGTATTTTCAGATACTTGCATCAGCCAATTGTCGGACAGCGAAGCAAGTAGACCGCGGCTGCCCTGAGGCGTTGCCAAATAGACAGCCTTAAGACTTCCCCCTCGCTCCCGCGTGTTCGGTAGGTCTTGCCCGTCGCGTACGGCCGCCGAAGTCGACCCAACCAGCAGTTTGCCGGGCAGTGCGGCCTCACCTATTGGACCAGCGGGCATCACCACCGATCGTTAATTATTCGCAGCGCCGGCTTCGGCTTCCAGATTGCGCTGAACGTCGGCAAAGGTCCCGGCCGGTATCTTAGGCCGCCGCGAACGCCAAAGTATATTGTTCGTCAAGCGCCGCGCGAAATTTCTCTATCGTGTTGCGGATCTGCGGCTTCAATGTCTCAGCATCATTCTGCAATTGTTTGAACAGCTTGGTCAAGCTTCCAAGGTCCACGGTCCCTAACGGCAGACAATATTCCGACAAGCCGAGCTCAGCCATTAATGAGTCGAACTTTGTCTGATAGGAAAGCGCAATGATCGGTTTGTTAAGCAGCAGAGCCAATACGAGGTTGTGGAACCGCGATGAGATCACCAGATCGGTTTCGTGCAACTGACGCACCAGCTCTTCGACGGTCAGAGTCGGCTCAGCGACGACACGGCCCACTTCCAGGACCCGTCCCTTAATCGCGTCAATAACCTCCTCTCTCACCACCAGATCGTGGTGAAAATCTCCGATCAGCAATCGAACATTGTAATTTTGCTCAACCAGCCAGCAAACAAAATCGGCCATGATCCCGATGTAATCCTGGTGCGAGTTTTTCTCGAACTCCGAGCCCCGCAATATAACCTAGCCCCACACCAACAATCGGCCTCTGACTGGTCCGCTCCGCGTCCGAGTGAAGCAAGCGACACGATAGGCCGAAGGCCAAGTCGGGGCACACGCTGTCGCGATCCGTACGGAATCCAATTCCCTCCATACATTGTTTCGATTCCTTGTCACGATAGCTGCGGTAGTCGGCCAATCCAAGGCTTCGTTTTATGAGCCAACGGCTGAGCGGGTGATCAATCGGTCCGACCCCGATGCCGATAAACAACAGCTTGACCCGGCACAGAGCCGCCAGCGCCGACCACTTGAACAATTCATACGGCCAACCCTTGGGCCCGGTGAGATTGTCACTGACAATTTGCGTTCCGCAAACGATCAGCGTGTCGCTCCACCAGAACTCTCCGAAGGCATTGCGAGAATTGCCCGAGCTCGCCGGATATTCGTGTAAGGGCGGCCTGCAGTCGCCCGCCAACCGCAGGACGGTTTCGTCTGGAAGCCGCCACGCTCCAATAAAATGCGGGTATGTTATGCCGCGATTCCACGTCCTTGGGGCCGGTGCAGCCACATTGCAGACTGGCCTGAGGCCAGCGCTGCAGAGCCCGTTCAATAACGGCTTGAAGGGTACATTCATTGCCCAGGTTTCCCGCACCAAAATGTCCGAGGAAGGTAATTTTTTTGGATTCCATGCCATTCCTTTATACCACCGCGTTGTTCCAGACTTTCCAGGGGGCCTTGCCTTGATTGAGTTCGTCAAGGTATTGCTTGTCCTTGAACGTGTCCATGCACTGCCAGAAACCCGTACATTTGTAGGCCAACAGAGCCTGACGCTCGATCAATCGCTGCAACGGCTGGCGCACCAGCTCCTCGCCTGGGTGAATGCAGTTAAACAACTCGTTGCGGAAGACAAAAAAGCCGCCGTTGATCCAGATGTCCGATCGGCTCAAAGCCGAGATGCGGCCGACCCTATTGCTTGAGGATAATTCGACAATGTCGAAACTGGCCGTTGGCTGGACCAAAAGCAGCGAGCCCACGGCGTCGCTCCTCTCCAATTGTTCAATCATCTTCGGGAGGTCGACGTCGCTTAGACCGTCTGCATAATTTGCCAAGAACATCGCTTCATTGCGAAGAAACGGCTCCACCGCCTTGAGCCGCTCGCCAATGTTGGCGAATGCCCCCGTCTCGACAAAGGTAATCGTCCAGTCATCGATGTCGCGGTTGATAAAATCGATCTTCTTGCCGCCCTGCGACAAGACAAAATTATTCGATACGGATTCGTCATATTTCAAGAAATAATCCTTGATCACATTGCCCTGATGGCCAAGGCAAAGGACGAAATCCTTGTGCCCGAAGTGCGCATAATATTTCATCAGATGCCAAAGAATCGGTCGTGTCCCAATTTGCACCATGGGCTTGGGGACGTCATCGAAATACCCTCTGAGCCGCATGCCGGCCCCGCCGCAAAAGAGTACTACCTTCATGTCCTACCCCTGTTCTCAAGAACGCTAAGCCGACACCCTAAGAGGCAAAACCCCCGCATCCCCGGACTATTCACTGGAAGCTGCCGATAAAGTTGACCTTTATCTACGAGACAACCATGAATACACTCGCTTGCCATTTCCGGCGTCACAAATTCATAGAATGCTGTCCCATTGTTGTTGTAGCATACTTGCTGGTGGAACAATGAGTGAGATATAGTTGGCAATTGGATTAAAGAATTCCTACATTTGTTTGCTGATGGTGTTCTAGGAGGCGGACAGACCTGGGATAAAAGGCACAATTTCCGGCTATTAATTAATAACGGGTCAGGAATCCTTGGTCGTTTCCAGTCCGTTGCTGGTAGAGGCGGCAGCAGCGCGGCGTTCGTTTTTGCCCGAGCTTGAAGTCGCAACGCCCATTCGCTGAGTGATGTCCGCAGCGACTAGCGGCGCGCGAAGTGATTCCCCCTGCCAGCCGCTGGCCGTCATGCGATCGTGCCAATCGACCAACCATTGCCATTGTGATCGCCGGATGAGCACGATGCGAGAGCCGTCGACTTATGCGCGCGGCCGACCCGAACTTCGGCTTTTGGGCGGCCGAGCGCCGGGTGGAGGAACAAGCCTAGAGGCTCGCCCTTTGCCTGAAGTTCCAGTTTTTTGGACGCAAATTTCGAATTCTGTTGGGTCGGGATTGCAGTCTTGCTGTCCGACTGCGCCTGGATCGTCTTGATCAAATCGAATGCCCGTTGCCGTTTTGGCCGGAGCTTCGAGGCTGGTTGCCGACTTTATGTACGACGCCAGCCTGATTTACGGCGCCTTCTATCGTCATTTTGCAGACAATAACGCGCTGAAGACGGCGGCGCTCGCAGCGGCTTTCGCCGGACCACAAAGCGCGCCTGGGGCGCGCTTGGCAGCCGAGACGCCGAGCGCGGCGGTTGCGAGCTATCGCCTCGATTACCTCCAGGAATACCGCCTTGAAACGCCGGCTATGGGCCGCCCGGGGCCAACGCTGGCGGGCGACGTCGCTCGCCATTCACCAACATTGAGGGCGATTTATGGGGCGAACCTGGGCCGCATCGTCGAGACCTTGGCGTGCGGCGTGACCGGATCGGCGAAAGCGATGCTAGCCGGCGCCATCATGCTGGCGCGGGAGCGATCCCGAGACCGCGCGAGTGGCATTGTCGGCCTGTCGGGATGGCCTTGAGGCCAATGGAACCAAGCCGCGGCTGCGCTCAGTTCAATGCGCAGGCGCCCGACCGCTAAAGCGCCGGAGGGCCAAAGGAGTTTGTGAGCCGTCTCGGGCCCTTGGGTGGGCGAACGGGCCGACAAAAAGGACGCTGAGCCCATTATTGGGACATTACGGCCTTGACGGGATCATAGGAAAACAGGTGCAATGCCATCAATCGTCGCATCTTCATGCCGACAAGTGAGAGGGAACGCACGCATGAGCGAGGCAAGCACCGCGCCGAAAACGTCGATGCAGAGATTTCTTGATGTCGTCGAGAGCGTCGGCAACAAGGTCCCACATCCCGTCGTTATCTTCCTCATCCTGATCGGCATCGTTATCGCGCTATCTGCAGTGCTCGGTGCAATCGGGACCTCGGTCACTTTCGAGACCATCAATCCCGAAACCCATATGGTCGAAAAGCAGACGACCGAGCTGCGCAGCCTGCTTTCGATCGAGGGCATCCGCTTTCTCTATGCCTCGCTGATCCCCAATTTCATGAGTTTCACCGCCGTCGGCCTGATGATCGCGGCGATGATCGGCGCCGGCGTCGCCGAGGAATCGGGACTCGTCACCGCCCTGATCCGCAAACTCGTCCTCGTCTCGCCGGCCTGGGCCTTAACCTACATCCTCGCCTTCGTCGGCATTCTCGCCAGCATCGCCGCCGATGCCGGCTATCTGGTCCTGATACCGCTGGCCGGTATCGCCTATATGAGCGTTGGACGTCATCCACTTGCCGGCCTAGCGCTCGGTTTTGCCGGCGTCGCCGGCGCTTTCACGGTCAATATGCTGATCAAGCCGCTTGATGCTGTTCTGGTTCAGTTCACCAATGATGCGATCCATCTCGTCGATCCAGGTCGCTCGATCGGCCTTGCCTCGAACATCTGGTTTTCGATCGTCTCGGTGCTCTTCCTGACCGTTCTCATCGCGGTGATTACCAATCGCATCATTGAACCGCGGCTCGGCGCGTATGATCGCTCGCTTGGCGAAGAGAGCCTGGCCGGCGAACAGGGCGGCGATCTCTCGGAGCAAGAAACGCGTGGCCTGTCCTATGCGCTCAGAGGATTGATTGGGCTCCTTGTCGTCTTTGCGCTGCTGACGTTGCCGCCCGGTGCGCCGCTGCGAAATCCGGATACTGGCGAGTTGATCGGCAATTCGCCGTTCATGAACGGGCTGATCGCGCTGATCATGCTGATGTTCCTGATCACCGGTTGGTGCTATGGCATTGGTGCCGGCACACTCAAAACACTGACCGAGGTGATCAAGGCGATCGAAAAGGCGATCACCAGCCTGGGCGGCACGATTTTCCTGTTCTTCGTGCTGAGCCAGTTCGTCGCCTATTTCACCTATACGAATATCGGGCACGGTCATGGCGCTCAAAATGTCCTCCGTGCTGACAGCTGCCAATATCGGCGCGCTGCCGCTCCTGATCGGCTTCATCGTTGTCGTCGCCATCATCGATCTGCTGCTGACCGGCGCCATCGCCAAATGGGCGATCTTCGCGCCGGTCTTCGTGCCGCTGCTGATGAAGCTCGGCGTCGCACCCGAGGCGGTGCTCGCCGCCTACCGGGTCGCCGATTCGCCGATGAATGCGATCACGCCACTGAACGCCTATTTCGCGCTGGTGGTCGGCTTCGCCCAGAAATACGACAAAAATTCCGGTGTCGGCACCGTCGTTTCGCTGATGCTGCCCTATGTGGTCTGGATGTTCGTGCTGTGGACCGCTACTCTTCGCCGTCTGGCAATGGCTGGCCTTGCCTTGGGGTTTGTGAAGTTTGGGCGAAGGCGGGCCGAACCTGCGCGATAGGATACGGATAGGAAGGAGCCATGCCCATGTCCTCTCGATGCGAAGTCCGCGGAAGCGCATCTCATGCGGTTTCTGCTCGTCGAGGGTGTGACCGGCCAGGAAGCGAAGATTGCGGCGGCGGTGAGCGAGGAATTGAAAGCCGTCGGCGTGCCGGCCTCGGCGATTCGCTTCGACGACGTCAACACGCGCATTCCGCTGCCGACCGAGACCGGCAATCTGATCGTCGATTTGCCGGGCACGAGACCTGGACCGCGCCTATTGTTTTCGACGCATCTCGACACGGTGCCACTCTGTGCCGGGGCCAAGCCGCGGCGGGAGGGCAATCGCATCGTCACTGACGGCACGACCGCGCTCGGCGGCGACAACCGAACGGGCTGCGCGCTGCTGGTCACGCTCGTCGAGACGCTGATCAAGCACAAACTGCCGAACATCCACCGATCACGCTGCTCTTCACCGTGCGCGAAGAAAGCGGCCTGCACGGCGCCCGCGAACTGAAGCCCGCCGACCTCAACGGGGCGGCTATGTGCTTCAACGTCGATGGCAGGCTCGCGTCCGAACTGATCATCGGGGCGGTCGGTCAGGAGAACTGGGACGTCGAGATCAAGGGCAAGGCGTCGCATGCCGGCGTCGCGCCGGAAAAGGGCATCTCGGCTACCCTTGTTGGCGGCAATAGCGCTCGCCGAGGCGAGCGCGCGAGGGCTGGTTCGGCAAAGTCGTCAAGACGGATGGAAACGGCACCAGCAATGTCGGCATTTTCGGCGGCAAGGACGGCAAGCCGGCCGGCGATGCGACCAATGTCGTCACCGACTACGTGTGCGATCAAGGGCGAAGCGCGCAGCCCCAAAGCGGCCTTTGCGACCAAGATCGCAGGGATTCGCGGCGGCCTTCGGCAAGGCCCAGGCCGAGGTCAAGGATGTCGAAGGCGACGTCGCAGAGGTCAAATTCACACATACCGCCGCCTATCCGCCCTTCAATCTCGACGAGAAAAGCCCTGCCGTTCAGCACGCCGAAACGCGCTGTCGAATCGCTGGGGATGCAGCCAATCTACGTCTTTTCTAACGGCGGTCTCGATGCCAATTGGCTCGACAAGCATGGCGTGCCGACCGTCACCATCGGCGCGGGCCAGTTCGAAATCCATACGCTGAAGGAATATGTCGACCTCGATGAATTCGCCAAAGGATGCCAATTGGCGATTGCGTTGGCGACCATGAGCTAGCGCTCTCTACATGTGGGCGAGCGCATTGCGCATCGGCTCGCTCGAAATTGCGAAGCTGCCGGCGAGCGGCGCGTTCAGTTCGGTGATCACGAAGACGACCGAGGCTATCGCCAGGTCGCACAGAACAATGGCGCCAAGCGAAATGGCGTTCGGTCCGCAAATCAGACCGAAACTGACGAAGACGATGGCAAGCCAGAAGGCGAGAACGAGATAGAAGGGCGTGGTACGCCAATTGCCGATCTGTTCGATCAATTGCCAGCGCTGCTGCAGCAGGCGATCGAATTGCTGGCGAATGGCGGCGGCAAGCGCGTCGCGCGCGGCATTCTGACCGCTGAGCGCCCAGATTTCGTCCTCAATCTTAGTAGAGCAGGTCGCCGAGTTCGGCATTCTCGATAGTGCCGGGTTGTTCGCTGGTGAACAGGTTGGCGGGATAGGCGACATTATCCGGGCGCGGTTCGTTGGGCCACGTCGTGGCGATTGCGCCCGCCGTATAGAGCTTGAGCCATTGGCGGGCTTGCGCAGCCTGCGGCCCGTAAGTGGCCAACAAATGATCCATGTGAATCAGGGTCGCTGCATAGGTTCGAATTCTGCCGTCGGTCAGATCGAACGAGGCCTTGGCGCTTGTCGTCAACAGGCCGAGCACGAGTGCCGTGAAGGTCACCAGCATGGTCGTGGTCAATTCCACGAGATTGCGCGTTTCCGGCGATCGATGGGCCTCGCTCAGCCGGGTGCGCATCGCAAAGCCGGTACCGGCGCTGAGCAAGAGAGCGGAGAAAAGGAGGGTTGCCGAGCCGATGCTTCCCGTCACCCTTCGCCCCCATTCGTGCGTCACGCGACAGGCCTGATGATCCGCGCCGTGCCGCAGGCCCGGCAAACTCCTGCCGGCTAGCGCTCCGGATCAACCTTACGGCACTGCCCGTCCTCGATACTTGGGCCGTTGGCATATTGCAAGACCAGGACAAAACGGCCGTCGGGGGCCAAGTTCAGCCAATTGCCGTTGATGTCGGAGAAATGGTCGCGGCCCGGGTCGTCGCCGTAGGAACGCAAGTTCAGCGCGTCATCCTGGAAGGGCGCCTTTTCACCCATCGAATATTGTAGGTTGATCTCGTCGCGCATGAAGCAATGATCGCCAAGCACGGCGCGCGGCCCGATCTCATTGATGGCTGGCGTGCGCGCCGAGTAGGGCAGCCGGCTTTCCAGTATTTTGAGATAATAGCCAATGCTGTCGCGGCACAGGCTGATGGTCTGGGGATCCGGCGCAACCGGCCGCAGGTTCATGAAAAACTGTCGTCGGCCGGATGGAAGGGTGATTTGTCCGGCATAGGTCTGGTCGCCGCTCCGGATGATCCCGACCGAACGATTGACGAGGCAAGTGTATTGGCCGTAATGACCCTCGGCTATGGCGGCCATCGGCAACAGAGCCAATAGTGCCGCGCCCGACAATGCATTGCGCATGACTGCTCCCTCCCATCCGGTGTGAGCTCATGCCTGCGAGTGCTGGTTGCCTAGACGGCCGTGCGGATAGCCCGGCTGTCGCGCGCTGTCCGCAGGCCTCGCGCCAGCGCCGGCAATTGCAGGACCTTCGCCCTTTGCCCGGCGACGAGGCAGGTGAGGCGCACGATGCGCCCATCGGCGAATTCGAGCGCATCGCGCTCGTAGGCTTCGCGTCGATTACCCAAGTGTCGGAAGATTGCCGTTCGGTAGCTCGTGCGCACCAGGAAACTTCCGCCACGGCGCAGGAACGACCAGAAATTGCGATCGCGATAGGCGACCGGGTCAACGAAGGCTAGTTCGGTTCCCGGGAAAAGACACACAGCCGTTTCGCGATCGCCGCCGGCGGCAAACCCGCGCACGCCGTAGCCAAAGCTCCGGGTGACAAGATCATCGTCAGCCTCTGCATGGCGTGATCGCTGACTCTGCAAGCTGTAATCGCACATGACAATACCCCATTGCCCATGCCACCACCCAGCTCTGACAGTCTATGCCATTTGCACCCTGCTGTCATGCCTTGATTGGCAAGGCCAGCGAGTTTTCGGGCACGGGCACATTGCCAGATTGCAATTTCCTGCCCAATATGCCGGCGGAGCCTGGCCGGAGCGAAGGATTGCCGAATATTCCACGCCGACTGACGCGCCGCCCTTATGCATTTGGCGCCGGCGGTGCGCTCTTGGCGCTGTTCCTTCTGACTGGCTGCAACGACAAGAACACCTATATCCCGCCGCCGCTGCCGAAGGTTCGAGTTGCCGAGCCGCTGCGCCTGCCGGCAACTCTCTATCTCGATCTCACCGGCAATACCCAGGCGGTCAATACAGTGACCCTCAATGCCCGCGTGCAAGGCTTTCTGACCTCGATCGATTACACGGACGGAGCGGGCGTCCACAAGGGTGACCGTCTCTTCACGATCGAAAAGGACGCCTATCTCGCATCCCTCGACCAGGCCAAGGCCACGCTCGCCTCGCAGCAGGCTGCCCTTGTTCAGGCGCAGCAGGAATTTGCCCGCAAATCGACACTTGGCAAACAGGATTTCGCCTCGGCGGCCTCGGTCGAGGACGCCAAAGCCAAGCTCGATCAAGCCAATGCCGGGGTAGACGGTGCCAAGGCCAGCATCCAGACGGCGCAGATCAATCTCGGCTATACGGAGATCACGGCGCCGTTTGACGGAACGATGACCAATCATCTCGTCGATGTCGGCGCGCTCGTCGGGGTCGGCGGTCCGACCGCCCTTGCAACGATCATCGCGACCAACCCGATCTACGTCGTTTTCAACGTCGCCGAGCCGCAGGTTTTGAAAATCAAGGCGGAGCTGGCGAGACAGGGAAGGCAGAAGCTCGTGCCGGAGACAATCCCGGTCGAGGTCGGGCTGCAGTCGGAGAGCGGCTATCCGCATATCGGGCATCTCGACTACATTGCCCCGCAGGTCGATCCGGCGACCGGAACGCTGACGGTGCGCGGGGTCCTCGACAATCCCACCGGCGCCCTCCTGCCTGGCCTTTTCGTCAGGGTCAGGGTGCCGGTCACCCATATTGCAGATGCCTTGATGGTCGCCGAGACGACAATCGGGACCGGCCAGACCGGGACCTATGTTCTGGTGGTCGGCACCGACGACGTGGTCGCGCAGCGGCCAGTCACGCTCGGCCAGAGCCAGGACGGCGGGCTGCGACTGGTCACGGCGGGTCTCGACCCGAGCGATCGCGTTATCGTCGGTGGCCTGCAATTCGCGGTGCCGGGCAACAAGGTTGTCCCGGCGATGGTGAGCATGCTGGCAGACGCGGCCAGCGCGCCGTTGGTAAAGCCGTGAACCGTCCCGGGCCAAACTGGAGCTTTCGATGATCTCGCGGTTCTTCATCGAGCGACCTGTTCTGGCCAATGTTCTGGCCCTGTTGACGATCCTGATCGGCGCCGTCGCCATGTGGCGCCTGCCGGTTGCCCAATATCCCAATGTCGTGCCCCCGACCGTCCAGGTGACGACGGTCTATCCCGGCGCCAATGCGCAAACGGTGATCGACACGGTTGGCCTGCCGATCGAGCAGCAGATCAACGGCGTCGAGCATATGCTCTACATGCAATCGACCAGCGCGAGCGACGGCACCTATTCGCTGGTGATCACTTTCGAAATCGGCACCGATCCCAACTTCGCCCAGGTACTTGTCCAGAATCGTGTCGCCGCGGCAATGGCATCGTTGCCGCAACCCGTCCAGATCCAGGGCGTGGTGGCGCAGAAGCGCTCGACATCGATTTTGCAATTTGTCACGCTGACCTCCGATGACCGGCGTTATGACAGCCTGTTTCTCGCCAATTACGGAATCATCAATGTTCAAAACGAACTCGCGCGTCTGCCGGGCGTGGGCAATGTCGCCGTCTTTGGTGCCGGGCAATATGCCATGCGGATCTGGCTCGATCCGCCCCTGCTTCAAGCCCGTGGTCTGACCCCGCAAGATGTTGTCAATGCAGTCCAGAGCCAGAGCCAGGAAGTCGCGGCCGGCGTCATCGGCATGCCGCCGGTGCCGAGCGGCCAGAACTTTCAATATGTCGTCAACGTCAACGGAAGGCTCAACGAGGCGAGCGCGTTTGAGAACATCATCGTCAAAGTCGATGCGGCCAACGGCGGCCAGATCACCAGGGTCGGCGACGTCGGCCGAGTCGAATTGGGCGCCCAGACCTACAGCCAGTCCTTTGCGCTGAACGGCAAGCCGGCGGCGGGGATTGCGATCTATCAATTGCCGGAGGCCAATGCGATCGAGGTGGCGGGTCAAGTGCGGGCCAAGATGGCCGATCTTGCCGCGCGCTTTCCGGCCGGCCTCAAATATGCCGTGCCATTCGACACGACAACCTTTGTCTTTGCGGCAATCAAGGAGGTTTACAAAAGCTTGGTCGAGGCGGCCCTGCTCGTCCTCGTCGTGATCTTGGTCTTTCTGCAGGATTGGCGCGCCATGCTGGTGCCAGCAACAACGGTGCCGGTCACCATTATCGGCGCTTTTGCGGCAATGGCCGCCTTCGGTTTCAGCGTCAATCTGTCGACCCTATTTGCCATCGTGCTCGCCATTGGCATCGTGGTCGACGACGCTATCGTCATTGTCGAGGGCGTTGCCCGGCAGATTGACGCCGGCATGAAAAGCGTGCCGGCGGCCGAGCGCGCCATGGACGAATTGCTCGGCCCGATCATCGGCATAACTTTGGTCCTGATGGCGGTTTTCATACCGGCCGCCTTTCTCCCGGGCCTGACCGGTCGCCTGTATCAGCAGTTCGCTCTGGTCATTGCCGCAACCGCGCTAATCAGCGCGGTCAATGCGATCACGCTGAAACCGACGCAATGTGCCTTGTGGTTGCGTCCGACCGTAAAGCTCGACAAGCGCAATTGGTTCTATCGCGGGTTCAATCGGGCCTATCAATGGAGCGAGGATGCCTATGCCGGCGTCCTTGGCCGGATGGTCAACCGCAGCTCTCTGATGGTTGTTCTCGCGCTAATTCTGATGGGTTTTGCGCTATGGGGCCTGGTCCGGCTGCCAACCGGTTTTCTGCCGATCGAGGACCAGGGCTATGTTCTCGTCGGTGCTCAATTGCCCGACGGCGCTTCGCTCGAGCGCACCAACCGGGTCATGCAGCGCATTGCCGAAATCGGCCAGGCAACACCGGGGGTCGATAACGTCATCGGAATCGGCGGCATATCGGTGCTCGACAACAATGCCAGTTCGCCGAGCAGCGGCGTCGTGTATCTCGTCTTGAAGGATTGGAGCTTGCGCGAAAAAGCCGGCGGCCAGGATTTGCGCAGCATCTATCTCTCTCTCAACAAGGCGGTCCTAGCGATCGACGAGGCCAAGACTTTTGTGTTGCTGCCACCGCCGATCCAGGGCATTGGCAATTCCGGCGGCTTTACCATGCAGATCCTGGTCAGGGACGGCAGTTTCGACAATGCGATGCTGGAAAAAGCTGCGTTGACCATGGTGGCGCGCGGTGAGACCCAATCCGCCCTGCAGCATCTGATCAGCCCGTTCCGGGCTGGTGTTCCGCAATTGCAGATCGCCATCGACCGGATCAAGGCAGAGACGCTCGGGGTTACGGTCGGCCAGGTCTTCTCGGCGCTCGTCGGCTACGTCGGTTCGAGCTATGTCACCCAATTCAACCGATTCGGCCGGACCTTCCAGGTCTATGTGCAAGCCGATTCGAAATATCGCTTGCGAGCCGAGGATTTGACCCAGCTCAAAGTGAAGGCGGGCAATGGTACGATGGTGCCGCTCGGGACCTTGATCGAGGTGAAGACCGTGATCGGCCCCAATCTCATTAGCCTGTATAATCTCTATCCGACGGCAACGCTGATCGGGGCGGCGGCGGATGGTTTTAGCTCGGGCCAAGCACTAAGTGTCATGGAACAGATCGCCGCCCAGACCTTGCCGTCGAGCATGGGCTATGCATGGAGCGGCATGTCTTATCAGGAAAAGGCGGTCGGGACGCAAATCTATTTTGTCTTCGCGATGACCTTGCTTTTCGTCTATTTTGTCCTCGCCGGGCAATATGAAAGCTGGATCCTTCCCCTGTCGGTCTTGCTGTCCGTGCCGCTCGCGCTGCTGGGCGTCGTTGCGGCGTTCGGGCTCGTTCAGGCGGCCGGAATTGGCGGCCTTTCGAACAATCTTTATGTCCAGATCGGCCTCATTCTCCTGATCGCCCTGTCGAGCAAGAATGCGATTTTGATCGTCGAATTCGCCCGGGAGAAATGCGCCGCCGGCGAAGCCGTGGCGACGGCGGCGGTTGCGGCGGCCCGCCTGCGATTCCGGCCAATTCTAATGACCTCCTTCGCGTTTATACTCGGCGTCCTGCCGCTGGTTCTGGCAACGGGCGCCGGGGCCTCGGCGCGCAAATCGCTGGGCATCGCCGTTTTCAGCGGCATGCTCGCTTCGACCTTCCTCGCCGTCCTCTTCGTGCCTTCCTTCTTCATGGTGTTCCACCGGTTGGAAACGTGGCGCAAGGGCAACAAGGGCGCTAAGACGGCAGCGCCCGCGGACAAGGGCCGCACCGCACCTGCAGCCTGACGGGCAGAGGAGGACGCTGGTTGCCGGTTGGCACTGCGCTTGCTTTGCTGAGCCGACTGGCCAGCCCCGGACCATTCCGGGGCGCCGCGGGAGGCACCATTCCTTGTTTGATTCGACTGATTTTTGGTTGTCCGCTTTAGCCTATGGCGCGATGGCGGCGGCGGTCCTGGCCGGGCGCCAGGCGATTAACGCCTTCATTTCCGATTTGCTGTCGCCCTACCGGCCGAAAATTTGGGTCGAGGCCTTGCCGCGCCCGACCCGCCGTAGGGGAGGGCTGCCGCGCCGGCTCTTGCCGACCGGCCGGACCGGGGCTGGTCCGATGCGCAGAACGGGACAGAGCCGTACCGGTGAGGGACACGGCCAGGGGCGTTGAGGCCGGCTGGACTATGCCCTGCGACCTGGCCTAGCCTAGATTGGCCGGCATTGATTGGCCGGCCGACCGGAGGAAACCAGATGAATAGCAATTTGTGTGGGGGCGCTCTTTTGGCCCTGTTGCTCGCGAGTGCGCCGGCGGCAGCCCAGAGCCAAGCGAAGGTCGGGACGCTTTCATGTGATGTTTCGGCGGGCATCGGCCTGTTCATCGTCCAGAAGCAGAGCATGAGCTGCACGTTCACGCCGGATCGCGGCGGTGTCATCAGCCATTATACCGGCCAGATCGTGGAATATGGGATCGCTCTCGGCGCGGTTGAACGGGGGCGCCTGGTTTGGGGCGTTATTGCGGCGACCGAGGGTATTGCGTCCGGCGCGCTCGCTGGCAGCTATGCCGGCGTCGGCGCCGAGGCGACGGCAGGCCTGGGGCTTGGCGCCAACGTTCTGGTCGGGGGAACGGGCCGGGCCTTCTCGCTGCAGCCCCTCTCAATCGAGGGCCAAGTCGGCGTCAACCTCGCCGCCGGGGTAACCACCCTGACCCTGGCATCGGCGCCCTAAAATTGCCGTCAGCGAAAATCGCTGACGCCCAGCGAAATGGCGGTCTCGCGACCGAATTGGACCAGCGCTGCGACGAAGAAGCCGAGCGCGGTGATGAATAAGAGTGCCACCAGAACCTCGACATTGATCTTGGTTAGCGCGCCGACGAAAGCCAGAATGATCAGAAGGGCGGTCGCGACGCCGGCAATCACCGCAAATTGAACCGAGCCGGTCAACAGCTTCGAGCGGCGTTCGAACCGCGCCAGTTCGGCGGTAAGCTCACTCGCGCCAATCGCCGTCGCCGAATTGGCGCGAAGAGCGCGCGCCCGGTCGAGAATGCGCCCGAGCTGGGCATGCAGAAGCGAGATGAAGCCGATAACCCCGCCGAGGAGAAAGGCCGGGGCTGTCGCAAGCCCAATAACGTGTGAGATCTCTGCTAAGGTCAGTCCATTGATCATCATCGAGAGCTTTCGGTCTGTCAGTGGATTTCGGGTTGCGCGAGAGATCTCGACGCTCCTCCAGTCTACGGAAATTTGCATCGCCATGCGAAGCCGGCCTCAGCCGCCCTGCGGCCCTTGGGCCTGATCCTGTTCGATCGGGCCAGAGAGAAGGGTTGCCACCCAGCGGCTTGCGGGGTGCTGCGCGCAGAAGGTCAACAGCGCAATGACGATCGGAACGCCGATGAAAGTGCCTGGGATTCCCCATAAAAAAGCCCAGGCGAAAACGGCAAACAGGACAAGGAAGGGTGACATCGACAGGGCGCTGCCGGCGATCCTTGGCTCGAGATAGGACCCGACAAGAAATTGAATGAGATTGAGACAGATGAAAATCAGGATCGCCGTCTGCCAGGATTCGAACTGGGCAATCGCGAAAAGGGTTGGGAAGACAGTGGCGATCAACGGCCCGATGAACGGGATGTAATTGAGCGCGAAGGCGATGACTCCCCATTCCGTGGCCAAATGCAGCCCCGATAGCGTGGCAAAGACAAAGACGAGCAAGCCGGTCATCAGGCTCATCAAGGTTCGAACCCACATGTATTTTCGAAACTTGGCGGCTGTCTCGGCACAGGCTCTGAGGACGAGCAGGCCCGCTTCCTGATTGTGGAGCCGCCGCAAGTGCGCCGCCGCATCGTCAACCTCGAGCAGGCCGAGCATCACATAGATCAGCACGATCAGCGAAAAACTCAGCGTATTGTTGATTCGGGCGGTCATTTCCTGAAAGACCCGGATCAGCCAGCCGACGCTGAAATGCTCGCTCCAGACTCCGGCGAGCACGATGCCGTGCGCTTCGAGCCACAGGCTGATCTGCCCATAGAGGGACTGGAAGCGCGCGGCGTCGTTGATCAACCAGCGGCCGACCTGGCTGAAGCCCCAGGCAACCATCGAGGCAAAGGCTGACAGAACAATGATCGTCGTGAGGATGCTGATGGCGAGCGCGACGAGTTTCGGCAACCGCGCCTCGAGGCGCCGTTGAAACGGCCAGACAATGGCAATGGTAAACAAGGCAAAGGCCAGCGGCGCAAAGACGCTCGAAGCAACAGACAGCGTGGCGACAACGAGGATTGCCGCAATTAAGCCGACCATAGTGCGAAGCACAGGATCGGAATGTCTTGCCGCTTTGGTGTCGAAATCGCCCATCTGTCGCCTCGGCCCGCCGTGTTGGGTGATATAGGACTAGGCCTCTTGGTCAAGTACCGCCACAGAAAGAGCCGCGCGGCGACATTGTTCGCAAGTCCGCGGTTTGCTAAAGCATGGGTAGAGCGGGCGTTTGAGGCGGCCGGCTTTGGCCGGCTGCTGCACCAGGAAAGGGATCGCGTGGAGGAATTGGGTCGAGATCGCGGTGTCTTCTACATGACGATCGGGACGATTTTCATCGTCGCGCTGGTTGTGGTTCTGTCCGGCCTGGTCATCATCGCCCATGGCGCCTCGCAAAATTACCGGATTGAGGTCTTCGGACTGATCATGGGCTCGACCAGCTTTGGCCTCGCCTGTGTTGGTCTGGGCTGCCTTTGCCTGTTCCTCCTGTATCGCAACGCTATGCCGAAAATCAGGGCGATCCTTTCTGCGCCCGCCAATCGGGCCGGCGATTGAAGGCCGGTCCGCCATGCGCGCGGTAAGATTTCTGCAGCGAACGGCTAGCCTTGCCGCGCTTGTTGTCGTTGGCGTTTTGGCAGTGCGGGCCGTCAATTCGCAGCGCGGTCGCCCGCTCGCGCTCTGGCATACTTATCATCCCCAGGAATTGAGCCTCCAGGCGCTCGATCGGGCCGATTGGGCCGATTATTTGAAGGCCGAGGATCGCCTGCTGGCTGGCGTGCGCCGCGAGGTCACCGAAAAACTGGCGCCCGATGATCAAGGAGCGATTAACCGCTATTTCGATGGCAGCCTGGTCTATCCCGGTCATTTCGAGCGCGACTGGAACCGTTCATTTCTGCTCGAACCCGATGGCCCCGCGCAGGGGGCCGTCGTTCTGCTGCATGGTCTGACGGATTCGCCCTATAGTATGCGCCATATTGCCAAGCTTTATCGCGACCACGGCTATCTCGCCTTGGCGATCAGACTGCCGGGCCACGGCAGCGTGCCTGGTGGGCTGGCACAAGCGACCTTCCCGGAATGGCAGGCCGCCACCCGGCTTGCCGTGCGCGAGGCGAGACGGCGGGTCGGGCCGGCGGTTCCCCTGCATCTCGTCGGCTATTCCAATGGCGGCACGTTGGCGCTGATGTATGCGATGGAGGCGCTGGATAATGGCGCCCTGTCCCCGCCGACCCGCATTGTCCTGCTGTCGCCAATGATCGGGATCACCCGTTTTGCCCGGTTCGCCGGGCTCGCCGGACTGCCGGCGTTTTTCCCGGCCTTTGCCAAGGCCGCCTGGCTGAGTATCCTGCCGGAATTCAACCCGTTCAAATATAATTCTTTTCCCGTCAATGGCGCGCGCCAATCCTATCGGCTGACCGCCCTCCTCCAGAGCGCCATTCTGCGGCATGCCCGCGACGACCAGTTGCGCGCGCTGGCGCCGGTTCTCACCTTCCAGTCCCTGGTCAATTCGACGGTTAGCACCAGGGCCGTCCTGTCCGATTTCTATGACCACTTGCCGGCCAAGGGCTCCGAATTCGTGCTGTTCGATCTCAACCGATCGGCCAAGCTCGATGCGCTCTTGCGCCCGGAAGCGGCAACGCTGGTCGCGCGCCTCTTGCCGGATCCGCCACGCTCCTATCGGACCACAATCCTGACCAATGCGAACCCGCAGACGCGCGCCATGATCGAACGCGCAATCGAGGCGGATTCCGTGGCGGAGCAGGACAGGCCGCTGCCGCTGCACTATCCCGCCGACGTCTATTCGCTGTCGCACGTCGCCCTGCCCTTTCCGCTCGATGACGGGCTATATGGGATGACGCCGGATCCGAACGATCATTTCGGCGTCAATCTCGGGGCGATCGCGATCCGCGGCGAGAGGGGTGCGCTCGTCGTTGGACCGAACGAGCTCTTGCGGATGTCGTCGAACCCTTTTTTTTCCTATATGGCCGAAAGGATTCTCGAAGGGATTGAGCGCGACAAGGTGAAGCCGAGCGGACCTTCGCCTGATAGACCGGCAGGGCATGTCCTTGACAAAGATGCGAGGGCGCCGGCGCACTAGGCGCGGTTCGATTGGTCAAGCCTACGGAGACCCGATTGCCCATACTCGACCCCCGTCGCGGCGACCTTGAGGATGATGTCTCCAGCACAAAGCGACGCTCGCTGCTGGCGCTCGCGGGCGGCGTCCTGACCGAAATCAATCTGCCTAAACTGGTCTTGGCCTGGGTGCTGCTCCTGGTGGTTCCTGGCCTCGTCATCGGTCTCGTGCCGATCCTCGCCACCACCTGGCTCAGCGCCGTGCATGGCAGGGCCGCTTCGCCGCTGATCGGCATTTCGCCCTGGCTGCTGCTCGGCGTCATTGTCGCGCTTGGCTGGTTTGCCGGCCGGCCGCTGTTTCGGCTCGCCGAGCGCAATTTCTGGGCGCTCAATTCGTTGGTCGTCGAGCCCGGCTACCTGATTGGCCGCGAAATATTGCAGCACAGCGCCGAACGTTTTCTTCCCCGCGGGGCGAGCCGAATCCAGCGCGCCAAGCTGCGGGCCGCCTGTGCCGCGGCTTCCGGTGGGCTTTCGGCGGCGTTGGCCATGCTGGTATTGGTTGTAGTTTGGCCGCGCGCCCATTTGTTCGCCGATCTGCGCGAGATCGGCTCATTTCGCCACCTCGCGATTGTCGCGCTCGCCAATGGCATCGTGCTGACCGCTGCCTATATGGCTTTGACGACCTTGGCCTGGGGCATTGCCGATGCGCTGATGCCGCAACCGCGGGACTTCGAGGGCTTTGTCGAAAGGCCAACGGCCGGCCGCCTTTGGCGCGTTGCGCATCTGTCCGACATACATGTCGTCGGCGAGCGTTTCGGCTTTCGCATCGAGAGCGGCCGATCGGGTCCGAGCGGCAATGACAGGCTCGGCCGGGCATTTGAGCGATTGGCCGTGCTTGACGCCGAGCATGCGCTCGATTTGATCCTGATCAGCGGCGACGTAACCGATGCCGGCCGGTCCGGCGAATGGGCTGAATTTCTCGCCCTGGTCGGCCAATATCCACGCCTCGCCAGCCGGCTGTTCATTCTGCCGGGCAATCATGATCTCAACATCGTCGATCGCGCCAACCCGGCCAGGCTCGATCTGCCGACGAGTCCCAATCGGCGGCTGCGCCTCTTGCGTGCCCTGTCGGCGATGGCATCGGTGCAGGGCAGTCGGGCGCTGGTACTCGACCGGAAGCGGAGCCGTTTCGACCGTAGTCTCGCCGATTGCCTGGCGGGGCACCAGCAAGCCATGGCGCGGTTTGCCGACGAAGGCCGGCCGCTGATCTCTGCCGCCGTAGCCACGCTCTGGGCCGAGGTGTTTCCGATGCTGGTTCCGCCGAACGGCGAGGATGGGCTCGGGTTGATTCTGCTCAATTCCAATGCCGACACGCATTTTTCCTTCACCAACGCGCTCGGCATGATTTCGGCCGAACAGGTCGGCGCCATCAAACTTGCCGCCGCGCAATATCCCAAGGCCTGCTGGATTATCGCGTTGCACCACCATATCGTCGAATATCCACGCCCCTCGGCGGCGCTGTCCGAGCGGATTGGAACCGCCCTGATCAATGGCCATTGGTTCATCCGTCAAATCGCGCCGCTGGCCGTCCGCTCGGTCGTGATGCATGGGCATCGCCATATCGACTGGATTGGGCAATGCGCCGAACTCGTGATTGTTTCGGCGCCTTCGCCGGTCATGGAGGTTACGGACGAAATGGCAACTTATTTCTACATTCATACGCTGGCCGCAAGCGATGGCCGACTGGCGTTGCTCGCCCCGCAGCGCGTCGATCTTGCCGGCGCGGCGGCGGCCGGCAAGGCGGGTGCCGTGTCATGAATTGCCATCGCCTCTTGTTGTGCGCGATGGTTTTTGCAGACCGCGACAATGCCGGGGCTGGGTGATCATGGCAGAATCCGGATGGACGCAAGCAAGCCTTTCTGATTTTCAGCCGCTCCACCCGGCCGAGCGAAAGATCATCGCGGAATTGAAGAGCGGCGATTTCGACCGGCTTGGTGACGGGCTGCGTCCGGCTACCGACGATCCCGAACGCCGGGTTCGCGCCGCGCTTCTGCGCTTTCTGCTGCTCGGCGGCGATTCCAATTGCCGTCCGCACGAAAAGGGCGTCAGGGTGAGCGGGGCATGGATCGAGGGCCCTTTGGACCTCGAAGGCTGCCGGATTCCCCGCGATATCGGCCTCAACGATTGTCGATTCGACGCGGTGCCGGTTTTGCGTTCCGCGATCATTGACAATCTGTTTGTCGACGGCTCGTGGCTGCCAGGATTCCAGGCCGATCGACTTGAGGCGCGCGGCGGTCTTTATCTACGCGGCGCCGAGATCAACGGTGAGATTCGGCTCGTCGGCTCGCGCCTCGGCGGCAATTTCGAAGGCGACGGAATGGCCGTCAGTTGGGCTGACGGCTTTGCGGTCAATGCCGAAGGCCTCGAGGCGCGCGCTGTCCTGATGCGCGGCGCCAGCGTTGAAGGCGGCATTCATTTTGCGCGATCGCGGCTCGGCGCTGATTTCGATGCGGTCGGCGCTTCTCTCAAGCGGCCCGAAGGCGTTGCCATCAACGCCGACGGGCTCGAGGCGCGCGGCAACGTCGCGCTGCGCTCGGCCAAGATCGAAGGCGAAGTGCGGCTCGTCGGCGCACGGATCGGCGGTGATCTCGATTGCACCGGCGGCCAGTTTGATCAAGCCGGTGGCGATGCCCTGCAAATCAACCGGGCCGTTATCGAAGGTGCCTTTTTCCTTCGGCAGGCGGCGAGGGTGCAGGGAACCCTGGATTTAACCGGCGCTTCGATCGGAACCATGCACGACGAGCCGGCCTGTTGGCCGGGCAAGGGCGATGTCCTGCTCAACCGTTGCCGTTACGGGGCTTTTATCGACGGACCGGTCGATGCCGCCAGCCGGCTCGATTGGCTTGCCCGGCAAAGCCCCGAACGCTGGGGCGAGGATTTCTGGCCACAGCCCTACGAACAGCTCGCGAACGTGTTCCGCGAAATGGGTCATGATGATGATGCCCGCGCGGTGCTGATCGAGAAGGAGCGGCTGCAACGCTTCGCCCGACGCCGGCGCGCCCGCCAACCGCTCTGGCGCGCGACGCTCGGCGTTCTTGATTGGGTGCTCGGCGCGACCATTGTCTACGGCCGCCAGCCTTTGCTTGCCTTCGCTTGGCTCGGCCTGTTCTGGATCGTTGGCGTCGCAGTTTTTGCGCATGCCGAGCAGCAAGGAGCGTTCAAGCCAAACAGCGCCGTCGTCCTACGCTCACCCGAATGGACCTTGTGCGGCATCGACGCCGGCCAGACCGTCCTGCTGCCAACGACACCACAGCAGAGCGTGAGCGGGCGGCGCGATCCCGGCCAATCGCAATTGACGTGTTTTCGTTCACAGCTCGAGGCATCGAGCTATCCCGAATTCAACCCTTGGATGTATTCGCTGGACACGCTTTTCCCGGTGGTCGAAATCGGTCAGAAAGCCTATTGGCGACCGAATCCCTCGAAGCCCTGGGGGACGCTTGCCAAGGCCTATTTCTATTTCGAGGCGAGCGTCGGCTGGGTCTTGAGCCTGCTTGCGGTTGCCGGATTTTCTGGGATCGTCAAATCGCGCTAGCAGGCGGGTCATCTGCGCAGGCCTCAAGCGGCGGCCGGCCCGGCGCTTCGCTCGCGCAGGAAGGCCAGGGCGCTTTTCTCACCTTCGGCAATCAAACGATCGATATTGGCTATGGAGCGGTCGATCTTGCTGGCATAGTCGAGCGTGTCCTGGAAGTCGCTCGACATTTCAATGCAGGGAATGTGATAGGGCTTGTCGGCGTCGGTATGAAACGATTTGGGGATCCGGACGGGCGCCTTGATGTCGAATTGGGCGAGGAACTTCGGACGAAACGCGTCCTTCAGCAACATGTCGTTGAGCATCTCCATGTTTCGCAATTGCTGGAACAACGAAATATTGCCTTCGAGCTCATTGCGGCGGTCGACGATGTCGGCGGCGCGCTCGGGTACGCTCGCGGCCCTGGTCGGATTGATCTTGATCAACCAGATTTCCTCGGGGAGGTTGGTTTCGCCGATATCCGTTGGCTGAATCAGTTCCTTGATCGGTGGATTGTCGGAGAACAGGCCGTCCCAATAGGCGTCCTCGCCAATACGCACAGCCGGGAAAATATTGGGCACCGCACAGGAGGCCAAAATATGCTCGACCCGAATGGGCATCAGTCTGGAATTGAATTTCGCCAATTTTCCGCTGAGCACGTTAGCGGCGCCAATGATTAGGATCGGGCGCTTGCTGCAAGGGCCCCAGGCGGCAATTTCGGCAAAGTCGATATGGGTTTCGAGCAGGGCCTGAAAATTCTTGAAATTCTCGCGATGGCCGATGGCTGCAAAGCCGCTCATCGCCTGGATCACCGGCGAGGCTGGGCTGAGCTGGTAGGCGGGCATGAAACCCTTGTTGACCAGGCGTATCGAACCGATTGTCCATTGGTTGATCGATTGTTCGGCCCAGCTTTGCGCGGCATTGTCCTGCCAGAAATTCATCAGCCTTCGCCAGGGAGATTCGTTTTTCTCAAGCGCGAACCAAACGAGGCTCGCGCAGACTGCCCCGCCTGAGGTGCCGCTGAGGCTGACGATCTCGAATTCCTGGTGAACGCCGGCCTCGCACAGGGCTCGCAGGACGCCGGCGGTAAAGGCGGTTTGACTGCCGCCGCCCTGGCAGGCTATCGCTATTCTCGTTTTCGCCATGATCGCTCCCTGGCTTGCATTGGATGACCGGCACTCGTCTGTCGGTTGGCGAGCTCGGCTCACGTCGGAGTAGGCGTTGACCCTTCAAGGTCGGCTGCCGAGGGCAAGGCCAATCGCGACCAGCAAGGCAACCAGCGACAGGGCGGCGACCGGCCATTGCCGGGTGCCTGCTTCCAGCCGTTCGAGGGCGACGGTGCTGCGACATGCCCGTAGGCCGAGCCTTTCATAAAGGCCGATGATGTCGCCTTCCGGAATCTCTGGCAATGCGAGGATCGCGACGAGGCCAGCCAGCAGCCAGCCAGCGAGAATCGGGGCAAGCGCCGCGGCAAGCTTGGCCGGAGCAAGGATCTCGGCGAGGCTATTCGGGCCGATTTCGGCAAAAAGCCACAAGGGGAGGGCGAGTGAGGCGGCCGCGGTTGCAAGCCACGCGACGGTGAGGCTTTGCCGGGGTATGGCCGAGGCGCCCGGCGGCGGCGCTGCAAGCGCCCGCACAAAGGTTACCATTAACAGGCTGGTGCCGGCGGCCGACACAAGCGCCAGGAGCCCGACCAACCCATCGCCGAGCGGCGGTTTGATGGCGGCCTTGGCCAAGGCACCGCCAGTCAGGGGGAGGCCGGCGAGGCTCAGGCCAAGGACCAGGGTGAGGCCGAGGATTTGAACCCGGCGCGACGGATTGGCTGCCAGAATGCCGATCGCCAGGAACAGCCCGCCCTTGGCGAGGACGTGGTGGCCGGCGTAGAAACTTGCAGCGAGCCTCGCCTCACCATTGCCGGTGGCAAGCCCCATACCGAGGACGGCGCCGATCAGGCCAAGCTGGCTGATCGTCGAATAGGCCAATTTGGTTTTCGGATTGGCCTGGGTGACCCCGATCGCAACCCCATAGAAGGCCGAGAACAGGCCTGCCGAAGCAAGAGAATATCCCCAGAAAGGCAAGGCTTCGCCAAACGGGAGGAAGCGGATTAAACCGATTACGCCGGCCTTAACGACGGCGCCGCTCAGCACCACGGAAACAGGCAACGGAGCCGCCGAATGGGCGAGCGGAATCCAGACGTGCAAAGGCACAAGGCCGATCTTCAAGCCAAAGCCGGCTATCAGCAGGGCCAAGGTCGAAATCGCGCCACGGCGACTGGGCCAAGGCCGCAACCCCGTCGCTGATCAGGAGGCTGTCGGAGGCCGCCGCCAATTGCACAAAGCCGAACAACAGACTGGCTTCGCCGAGGAGTCCGAGGACGATATAGGTTGTGCCGGCGCGCCGCGCCCGGGCTGATCCGTCGGCGACGACGAGCCCATAAGCACTGAGGCTGACCAAGGCAAAGACCAGATAAAAACTGACGAGGTCGGCGGCAATGAAGACGCCGAGATTGCCGATCAGCGTCATCAGCCACCAGATCGCCCAATCGCCCCGATTCCGGGCGCCCGAAAAATGCTGTAGAGCGGCGGGTGCGGCTGCGATCCACAGGAAGGCGACCGTTCCGAGCAGAATGGCCGCCGGCGGATCAAGCACGAGCTTCATTCGCACCGGGGCCGGCAGGCAAACGCTTATCTCGCCGGCGAAGGCGAGCAGCGCAGCCGCAAGGCCCGGCAGCGGCGCCAGAACCAGCAACGACGGCACCCGTGCTCTGAGCTGGGGCGAAAGGCAGGCCAGCAGCATGGCGAAGGGCAGTGCAAGGGAAGCAACGAGAAGCACCGGCCCGATCATGGCGCACTGACTTTCAGCTTTTCGAACCGGCCTATTTCAAACGCTTCGATCGGCTGCAACGGAACGAGGCCAAGGACGAGTGTGCCGATTGCCAGCGCCAAAACCAAGGTTTGGCGGCGGCGCGAAACAGGCGCCAAAGTCAGCGGCCGCTCGGCAAGTGCCCGCGCGATCAATGGGACGATATAGCTCGCGGCAAGGAGCCCGCCGGCGGCCATCACGAACGCCCAGACCCATTGACCCTCCCGCACGGCGGCGGTCATCAATAGCCATTTGGCGACAAAGCCGCCGGTGGGCGGCAGGCCAACGAGGGACAATCCGCCGATCCCGAAGGCGATACAGGTAATGGGCAGCGCCCGTCCGACCCCGTCGAGCTGGTCAATTCGGTCGTGCCCGACGGCTTCGGCAATCAATCCGGCGGCGAGGAACATCGAGGCCTTGGCGAGGGCATGGGCGATCAATTGAATCCAGCCGCCGGTCCAGGCTAAGGCGTCCCAGGGCCCGCCTGCCAGTGTGCTGTTGAGCAGCGGGATCATCAGAAAAAGATAGCCGATCTGCGCCACCGTCGAATAGGCGATCATCAGTTTCAGGCGGCGCTGCCGTAACGCTAGCAGGCTGCCAAACAGGATCGCCGCGCTGCCCAGCCCGGCAAGCAGCAGGGCGGCCAGGCGGCCCGGTGCGCCCGGAATCAGATCGAACCACAAGCGGACGACCAGAAAGAAGGAGGCCTTGACGACCAGCCCCGAGAGCACGGCGCTAGCCGCGGCCGGCGCGCCGGCGTGCGCCGGCGGCAACCACAGGTGCAAAGGAAACAGCGCCGTTTTGGCCAATAATCCCACCGTCATCAGGGCGAGGGCGAGCGACAAGAGCGGCCCCGGCTTGACGATTGCGGCGAGAAGCGAAATGTCAAGCGTCGCATAGGCCGAATAGATCAGCACCACGCCGAGCAGATAGAGCACCGATCCGAACAGGGCAAAGAGCAAATAGCGCAATCCCGCGGCCAGCGTTTCTTTCTGACCGCTCAGGCTGACGAGCGGCACGGCCGAAAAGGTCAACAGCTCCAGGGCGACGTAAAGGTTGAATAGGTCATTGCTGAGAAAGACAATGTTGAGCGCCCCGCAGAGCGCCAGAGTGAGGGTCCAGAAAGAGACGCAGGCACGCGACGGGGCGGCTCCGTCACTGGCGAATTGGCCGAACGCGAACAGGCCGCTGGCGGTAAGGATGATGGCGCTGAGCAGCAGCAGGGCACAAGACAGGCCGTCGGCGCGCAGGGCAATACCCAAGGGCGGCGCCCAGCCACCAATCCAATAGTCGAGCGCGGTGCCAGTCTTCCAGACGATCGCGGCAAGGGCTGCGGCGATGACGAGGCCCATGAGCAGCAGCGACAGGCCGATGCGTTCGGCATGCCGGCCACCAACGCCGACAACGAGAAGCGAGCCGGCGAGCGGCGCGACTATCGCGAGGACGAGGAGGAAATTGCCGGCCTGAGCGGATGAGGCGGTCAAGGCTTTGGCCCGCCAGCATCGCTCGACGGTGGCCCCTGGTTTGTCGCGCCCGGTATTTCCGTGCCCGGTATTTCCATGCCCGATGCCCGGTATTTCCATGCCCGGTATTTCAAGGAGCCGCAGGACCAGGTTGACGGCAAGTGCGGTTGCCGAAAAAGCGACGACGATACCGGTAATGACGAGGGCCTGAGGAACCGGGTCGCCGGCAAGTCCGGCGGCCGCGCCGCGGCGCGCGACGACGCCGAAAATCAGAAACACGCCGCCACCGAGCAAATTGAAGGCTAGGATTTTGCGCAGCGGCAACGGTTCGACGATCAGCCCGAACAGGCCGAGTCCGACAAGCGCGGCGCCGCACAGCCCAAACAGATCGGCCCCGCTCATGGTGCCTCGGGTTCCTGTGGAGGACCAGCGACCATCATGGTAAGTGTTGCCGCGATCGAAACGGTCAAAGCCGTCTCGATCAGAATGATCAGCGGCTTGGCGAAGAATTTCGGATAGGAAAGAAAGGCGTCGGCCCAGGCAAAACCGGCGAGGCCGATGGCAAGAAAGATTGCCGGACCGCCGACGAGCAGCTTGTGCAGCCAGGCCGCCTCGATCGGCGGCGGTTTCAATAATCGGGCCATCATCGGCAAGAGCCACATAGCGGCCAATATGGCACCGCCTTGAAACGCGCCACCGGGCGCGTCGGCGCCGACCCAGAACATATAAATGCCGACCATCGTGCCGGCCGGCGTCAGCAGCTGGGCGAGCAGAGCCAAGGGCGCGGACGCCTCGGGCTTGCGCCAAATGACGGGCGTGCCAGCCCAGGCGGGCCCACCGGCAAGCGACCATATCGCGATGAGTGCGAGCAGCAAAACAACCGCTTCGAGCAAGGTGTCAAAAGCCCGATAAGCGACCAGCACGGCGGTGACGGGATTGCCGAGATCAAAGTCCGGAAGATGGGCGATCGCGGCTGACGCGAGCGACGGCGCCGGATCAGGCGGTACCAGGATTGCGCTGGCCAGGGCAGCGCTGACTGCGGCACACAGGAGTGCCGCGCCGATTTTGAAGGCGAGGCCTATCGGTGCCGATTCTGGTGGTGCGCTGGTGTGGCGCGCGGCAGCGCGCAGCAACAGGGTTCCCGACACCCCACTGCCGACTGCCGTCTCGGTCAGCGCGACATCGATTGAGGCGAGACGAACCCAGATCAGCGCTAGTATGAGACCATAGGCAATGAAGCCGATCACGGCAGGGTATATGCCGCGCACGGCAATGATCCAAGTGGCGACCGCCAGGACGAGGAGAACCAGGCAGGCATCAGCGAGGGTCATGCGGCGCTCCTTCGGCTGGCCGTGGCTTTGTGATGATCTGGGCAATGATCTGGGCAATTGTTGCGCCGCTGATTTGGACGATCAGCCAGATCGCAACGAGCTTGAGGGCGCCGGCAGGCCCGTCCGCCCAAGGCAGCAAACCCAACATGATCAGGCCGACCCCGAGATTGTCCGCCTTGGTCAGCGCATGCAGGCGCGACAAAGTATCGGGAAAGCGCAGCAGACCGAGCGTCCCGGCAAGGAAGAAAATGGCGCCGGCACTCACCAGGACAATAGTGAACAGGTCGCGCAGCACGCTCATTGCCGGTTCTCCGCGCCGGTCCCGAGGCCGCCCAGCACCAAAGCAACTGAGGCGAAGGCGGCGAGGACTGCGAGGACCAGGGCAACGTCGATCACGGCGAAGTTACGGCGAGCGACGGCGAGCAGCATTAAGGCGGCGACTTCGCCGCTGCCAAGCAATTGGCCGGCCATCATCCGGTCAGCATTGGTTGGACCGAGCATCAGCCGCAGCAGACCGATGGCGACCACGACTAAAATGAAGGATGCGGCGATCAGCATGAAATCAGCCATGTCGCGCGCTCCGGCCGAAGGTCAGTTCCCATTGGTCCTCTTCGCGCGCAACCTGCTGGGCCACTGGCTGGGTCGCGTCGAGACAATGGAGGAGGAGCGAACCGTCTTCGCCGTAGCCGAGCGGCAGGGTGCCTGGCTGAAGACTGATTAGCGTGCAGAAAGCCTGGCGGTCCGCTCCCGCAGGGTAGGCGAGCGCACAAGCGACGATGCCAGGGTGGAGCGGCAGCGCCGGGTCGAAGACCCGCTGCGCGATGTCGATGCCGGCGCTGACCGATTGGCCGATGAACCTCGCGCAGAAAGCCGGCAGACGCAGCGGCTTGATTTGCACCGGCAGCACCGGCATCAGCCGCCGACTGATCCAGGCGGCAAAGACGCTCGCCGCAAGGCCTGGCGGCAGGTCTTTCGAGGCGGCGCCGGTCAGAACGAGCCAGAACAGCAGGAAGATGGCGCCACGCGCCCATCCAGTGAGGTCCGCGCCGATCGGATTTGGCGCTGCCGTTTGGTTCACGATCGGTAGTGGGCGCATCAGAGCCTCAAACTTTGGAGCGGCCTCGGACTAGCTTTAGAAGTGCCAGATCAGCGGGACGAAGAAGACGGCGACGACGAAGAACCAGATCAGCAGCGGCAAACCGAGCTTCCAGTAGTCGCTGAACAGCATAGCCGCCCGGCCCCATCACCATCAGATTGGTCGGCGTGGCGATCGGCGTCAGGAACGCGGCGGCGGCGGCGACCGCCGATGCTCATCAGGACCGGGCGCGGCGAGATGCCCATGGCTGTGGCGGCGGCGACGCCGATCGGGATGACGATCAGGGCGGTCGCCGTGTTGCTGATGAGCTGGCCCATGATGGCGGTCAGCAGGAACAGGCCGGCGAGCAAGCGCGAGCGGGCCGGCGTCGCCGACGAGCCGCGACGAGGTGCTCGGCCATCAGCTTCGCCGCCCCGGTCTCCATCATGGCGGTCGACAGCGGCATCATGGCGCCGACGAGGATCACGGTCGTCCAGCCGATGGCGCGGTAGGACTGCTCGACGGTCATGATCGCCCGACAGGATGATCGCGCCGGCCGCGAGCAGCCCGGCGACGGCCGGCGGCACCACGCCGGTGGCGAGCAGCACGACCATGGCGATCAGGATGACGATGGCCTGCTTGGCGCCGGCGCCCAGCGGCACGGCCTGCCGGCGCACCAGTTCGGGCGAATTGACGACGAGCACGTCGGGGTCGTTGAGGCGCACGTCGAGCGCCTTCCAGGTGCCCTGCAGAAGCAGCGTGTCGCCGGCCTGCAGCACGACCGCCGCTCGGCGGCCTTCTCGGTGGTCATCTCCGCCCTGCGCGCTGCACGGCGAGGATGATCAGGTCGCCGCTCTTGGTGACCATGCCGGGAAACACGGTTTGGCCGATCAGGCCCGAGCGCGGCGGAATCACCACCTCGGCGAGGCCCGAGCTGCGGTTGAACAGCGTCTCCTCGGCTCCGATCGGTGCCGCCTCCTCGCCGGAACGCCAGATGCATCCGCGCCGCGAACGCGGCCGCGGCTTCGGCGTCGCCGCGCAGCAGCAGGTAATCGCCCTCGGCGATCAGCGGCCTGGCGCAGCGGCGCGGCGGTTTCGGCGTCCTGCACGGCGACGAGCTGCAGTCCGCGGGTCCGCGGCGAGGTCGACTGCATCCGCGGGTGCGCGCCGAGCCAGCGGCGAGCTGGGGCGCACCCGCATGCTGAGGACATGCCGGTCGGCCAGGCCATATTGCTCGACCAGCGTCCGGGCGTGGCTGGCTGAAGTCGGACGGCATGGTCGGCGCCGTTGCGCTCCGGCAGCAGCCGTTGGCCGAACAGCACGATGATGGCCATGGTGCCGAGCAGCAGCGGCACGCCGACGAGCGTGAACTCGAAGAAGCCGAAGCGTCCCAGCCCGCGTCGACGCCGGCGTTCGAGACCAGCACGTTCACCGGCGTGCCGGTCAGCGCCAGCATCGAGCCCGCATGCGCCGAGAAAGACCAGCGGCATCAGCAGCTGCGAGGCGTGCGCTTCAGGCGCACCGCCATGACGACGACGACCGGCAGCAAGCGCCGCCACCGCGCCGTTGACGCTGATCAGCGCGGTCGAGCAGCGCGACCAGGCAGCATGGTCAGCAACGAGCAGGCGCGTCGCGGCTTTCCTCGCCGGCCGGCGATGAGCAGCTGGCCGGCCCAGGCGGTGACGCCGGTGACCTCCAAGCCGGCGCTGACGACGAACAGCGACGCGATGAAGATCACCGCCGGATCGCCGAGGCCAGCGAGCGCCTGGTTGAGCGTCAGCACGCCGGTCGCCCAGAGCGCCAGCGCGACGCCCATCGCGACGATGACGACCGGCAATCGTTCCACACGAAAAGGACGACGGCGGCGACGATGATGAGGCCTGTGATGACGATCGGGTTCACGGCTTGAACTCCTCAAAGGTCTTGTCCAAATCCGAACCTGGCCGGGATGGCTGACCATCGGTTGAACCGAATTGCTTTGCTAGCGGCCGCCGGTCGCTAGCCATCGACGGACTTGGTTGCCGGCACCACGCGGACGCGCTGGCCGGGATGCAGGGCCTGGGTACCGGAGACGACGATGGTTTCGCCGGCGTCGAGGCCCTGGGCGATGCCGACACTGCCTGGTTCGAAGCGCACGATGTCGATGTTTCTGAGCTGGACGCTGGATGTTGCCGGATCGATCACCCAGACGGCCGGGGCGCCGTTGCCGGCGGTCAGCGCCGATGCGGGCAGCGACAGCCGTTTGGCCGATTCGAGCACGATGGTGCCGGTTACCGTCGCGCCGAGCCGCATTTCGGGCGGCAGGTTTTCAAGACCGACCCGCACCTTGAATGTGCCGGTCACCGGATCGGCTTGCGGGGAAACTTCGCGCACGCGCCCTTTTACGCTCGCCGCGGGATTATCGCTCAGAACGACCGTGACCATCGGATCATGCGGCGCGGCATGCAACAGCGAGACCGGTACGTCGAAGACGGCATCCCGGCCGTCGTCGCGGGCGACGCGAACGATCATCTGGCCCGGCTGCACCACTTCGCCCGGTTCGGCGCCGCGCGCCGTCACCACGCCGGCGGTATCGGCCCGCAATTCGCCGAAGTCGAGTTCGATCTTGAGCCAGTTCGACCTGTGCCTCGGCAAATTCGAACTGGGCCTGGGCAGTTTTCAGCGCCTGGCGCGCCTCGTCGTAACGGGGGCGGGTGGTGAACCCCTGCTGCATGAGGTGGTCCTGGCGGTCGAACGTGTTACGAGCCGTGGTGACCTGACCTTCGGCCGCGGCAAGCTCGGCGCGCGCCGCGCGCAGGCTGTTTTCTTCGATCTGCGGATCGAGCCTGGCAAGCACTTGACCGGCAACGACTCGGTCGCCGACATTGACCGGCCGTTCAACCATCCGGCCGCCAATCCGAAACGCCGCCGCAACTTCCTTTTCGGATTGGATGTTGCCGGTCAGGACCAGGGTTTCGTCGAGCCTTTCCGGGGCAAGGGTAACGGCGCGCACCGGCCGGATCTCAGCTGGGGGAGCTTCCTGCGGCTCGCAGCCGGCAAGCAGCAGGCCAAGAACGGCGGCAGCGATCCACGCGGGCGAGACGTTGGCGGCCAATCGCCTGGCTTGATCTCTCATGCGGGCCTCTCGGCGGTGGCAGGGTCGGCCGGTTCCGGCGGCGCTCCGGCGCGTCCAAACCAGGTGAAATAGAGTGTCGGCAGCAGCACCAAGGTTAAAACGGTCGCGACCAGCAGCCCGCCCATGATGGCAAAGGCCATCGGTCCCCAGAATACGGTCGGTGCGATCGGAATTATGCCGAGCACGGTCGAAACCGCGGTCAGCACGATCGGGCGCAGCCTGGAGGCGCTGGCGTCGATCGCAGCATCGAAGACCGATTTGCCGCTCGCCCGCTCGGTATCGATTTGGCCGATGAGGATGACGGCATTCTTGGTGATGATCCCGATCAGGGCGAGAATGCCGAGCAGTGCGACAAAGCCAAGCGGCCGCCCCGAGACCAGCAGGGCGCCGACAATGCCAATGAGGCCAAGTGGTGCAATCGAGAGGACCAAAACCAGCCGCTGGAAACTTTGCAGCTGAACCATCAAAACCGTGAACATCAACAGCAGCATCAGCGGGATCACCGCAAGCACCGAGGCTTGCGACGCCTGGCTTTCCTCGACGGTGCCGCCGACCTCGATCCGATAGGAGGGCGGCAAGCTCGCGCGCATGACCGCGAGGCCGGGGGCCACCGCCTGGGCCACGGATTTCTGGCAGGGTGCCTGGCACGACATCGGCCTGAACGGTCAGCGTCGGCACCCGGTCGCGCCGCCAGATCAGCGGAAAGTCCTGTTCGTAGGAAAAGGTCACGAACTGTGACAACGGAACGGTTCGGCCGCCAGGCACCGAGATCTGCAGCGTGCGCAGCGTTGCCAGGGAGACGCGCTGTTCCTCGTTGGCCCGGGCAATCACATCAATCAAATAGATATCGTCGCGCACCTGGGTGACGGAGACGCCGGAAAGCACGGTGTTGAGCGTGTTGGATAAGGCCTGCGAACTCAGACCGAGACGTCGTGCCTCGTCCTGATTGACCTGCAGACGCAGTTCGCGCGATGGCTCGATCCAGTCGAAATTGACCTTTTCGGTATGGGTATCGGCGGCGACGACCCGGGCCATTTTAAAGGCAATTTCCCGAACCTCCTTCGGATCGGGGCCGGTGACCCGATATTGGATCGGCCAGCCGACGGGGGGGCCGAGTTCGAGCGGATAGACGCGTGCGACCGCGCTGGGGAATTCCTCGGCGAGCGTCTTGTCGAGTTTCTTGCGCAGCCGCTCGCGCGCCGCGACATCCTTGGCAACGATCACCGCCTGGCTAAAGAAATCATTCGGCAATTGGACGTTCAGCGGCAGGTAGAAACGAATGGCGCCGCGGCCGACATAAGCACTCCAATGATCGACGTCGGGATCACCGGCTAGTGCCTGGTCGAGGCGGCTTGCCAGCGCATCGCTGGCGTAGATCGAGGCATTTTGTGGCAGCCGCAGGTCGACCAGCAATTCGGGCCGGTCGGAGGCCGGGAAAAATTGCCGTGGCAGCAGCGGCAGCGCTAGCATTGCAGCGGCGAACAAGCCAAGTGTCGCGGCGATTGTCAGCCATTTGGCGCGCATGGCAGCTGCAAGCGCTGCCCTGTAGAGGGCCATCATCTTGCCGGGCCCAGCCGGCCCAAGTGTCGGGGCCGGCTTTTTCAGGATCCAGACGCCGAGCAAGGGTGAGAAGATCACGGCGACAAACCACGAGACGATCAGGGCAATCCCGACAACCGCAAAGAGCGAGAACGTATATTCGCCGGCCGAACTCGCGGCAAAACCGATCGGGACAAAGCCGGCAATGGTGACCAATGTCCCGGCCAGCATGGCGAAGGCGAAGCGCTGGAATGCGAAGGTCGCGGCTTGTTCCTTTTCGTCGCCCGCGGCGAGCCGCGTCATCATCGCATCGGTGGTCGTCATGGCATCATCGACCAAAAGGGTCAGCGCGATAATCAGCGCGCCGAGCGAGACCCGTTGCATGTCGATATGGGCGATGTTCATCACTGCAAAGACGACCGCAAGGGTCAGCGGAATCGACAGCGCCACGACGAGGCCCGGCCGCACGCCCAGCGACAGAAAACTTACCGCCAATATGATCAGAATCGATTGCCACAGCGACGTCATGAAATCGGCAATGGCGTGCTTAACCGTCACCGGCTGGTCGGCAACCAGATGTGGCTCGATGCCAATCGGCAAGTCCCTGGTGATCGACGCCATCGCCGCTTCGATATTGCGGCCCAAAGCCAGAATGTCCCCGCCCTCGCGCATGGCAATGCCAATGCCGATCGCGTCACGACCGTTGACCCGGAACATCGGCTGCGGCGGGTCGGCAAAGCCACGCCGCACCGTCGCAATATCGGCCAGACGGACCATGCGCTCGCCGACCGGGAAATTGACGTCGAGAACATCTTGCTCCGAGCGGAACGAGCCGGAGACGCGGACCGACAGCTTTTCATTGTCGGTCTGGATCGTGCCGGCCGGGCGCACAGCATTTTGGCCCTGTAGGGCGGCGAGCACGGCTTCCCGGTTGATGCCGAGCTGGGCCAGTTCCTTAATCGAGAACTCGACGAATATCTTCTCGTCCTGGGCGCCGATGATCTCGATTTTGGAGACATCGGGCACGAGCAGGAGCTTCGAGCGAATGGCTTCGACCTGATCGCGCAATTCGCGGTGGGAGAAACCATCGGCCGTGAAGCCGTAAATGATGCCGAACGTATCGCCGAAACGATCGTTGAAGACGGGCCCGATCACGCCGGCCGGCAGAGTGAGGCGGATATCGGCGATCTGGTTGCGGACCTGATACCAGACATCGTGGACTTGCGCCGCCGTGGTTTCGCCGGTCAGATTGACGAAGATCGTCGCCAGGCCGGCGCTGGTATAACTGCGCAAGAAATCGAGATGCGGCGTCTCCTCCAATTTGCGTTCGAGCCGCTCGGTGACCTGCTGCAAAGTGTCATCGACCGTGGCCCCGGGCCAGGCGGCCGAGACCACCATGGTCTTGATTACGAAAGACGGGTCCTCGTTGCGGCCGAGCCGGAAATAGGCGGCAAGGCCGGCGAGCACGGCCACAGCCATCAGATAGACGACGATGGAACGGTGCTTGAGCGCCCAATCCGAAAGATTGATTCCCATTACGATTCCGCCCCAATGAGACGGACCTTCTGGCCCTCCTGCAACAGGCCAGCCCCGGCGCTCACCACGCTCTCACCAGCCGATAGCCCATCGGCAATCAACGCAGTGACCGGATTATGGCGCACAACAACAACCGCCCGGCTGGCCACGGTACTGGTCTTGGGATCAACAATGAAAACCGAGGTCTTGCCGTTGCGTTGCACGAGGGCGCTCGCCGGCACGGCGAGCAACGTGTCCTCGGCCCTGCCGATCGTGCCGATGACGCTCGTCCCCAGCCGCCAGGACGCCGGCGGGTCGGCCAAGCCAACCCTGACTTGGAAGGAGCGGGTGACCGGATCGGCCTGCGGTGCGACCTCGCGGACCCGGCCGGGAATGATGGTGCCGGGTTCGCCCGGCAGACTGACGGAGACGGCCAAATCGCCGGAGCCGGCACGCAGCACATCGGCCGGCACGTCGAAGACGGCATCGCGGCCGTCGCGACGGGCGAGCGCGACGATCATCCGGCCGGCCTCGACGACCTCGCCGGGCTCGGCACCGACGGCGGTGACGACGCCTGGGGCATCGGCCGACAGCGTGGTGAAGCTCACCAATTCCTCGCTGTTGTGCACCTGCGCCTCGGCGGCTTCGACCTGGGACTGGGCGGCGCGGCGGGCCTGCTCGGCAGCCTCGAAATCCGCCCGTGTGGTGACGTTGCGGGCGAGGAGATGCTCCTGGCGAAGGAAATGATTGTCGGCCTGGGTCAGGCGGCCGCGTGCCGCGGCAAGGCCGGCCTTGGCCGAGCGCAAGGCATTGAGCTGGTCCTGCGGTTCGAGCTGGGCGACGATCTGATCCTGGCCGACCCGTGCGCCGACGCCCACGTCGCGCTCGGCCAGCCGGCCAGCAATGCGAAACGCCAGGGCGGCGCGGTCTTCGGCCTCGATCCGGCCGGTAAAGCTCGCCGAAGCGCCCGCGGGCGGCCGCTCGACGCTTGCGGTGCGCACCGGGCGCACCTCCGCAACGAGCGCCCCGTCGCCCGCCCGCTCACAACCGGCGCACAATAGCGCGCCCAACACCATCCAGCCGGCGCGCGGCCAAAGTCGCCGGACCTTTTCCAAATCCGCCACGGTCTCCTCCATCCGCTGTGGCCGCGTAGCCAAGTGCTTTGCAAAGCCCGTTTTCGGCCAGAACAAGCCGTCGGCCGCTGCCGAAGCAATGGCCGATTTCCCGGATTCTGGTCAGGATCCCGGCGTTGTCATCGAACTGGCCAGCGCGTTGCGCAACGCCTGTTCCTTGCTGTCGTCGAGCGAGGTCTTGAGCACGACACCACCAAAGCCCTTGATGTCCTCCAACACCTTGTCGGCCGTCATCTGCTGGATCAGCACGAAAAGCGCGGCATTGCCCGGCTGGATGTTCGCGGCGAGGTCTTTCATGAACTTGTCGTTGATGCCGAAGTCGGTCAAAGCGCCGCCAAGCGCCCCCGAGGCCGTGCCGACCGCAACGCCAAGGAGCGGGTTGAGGAAAATGACGCCGATGAGTAAGCCCCAGAAACTGCCGGAGGCGGCGCCAGCCGCGGTCGTGTTGACGAGCTGATTGAGCTTGACATTGCCGGTTTCGGTCTTGACTGCGATCACGGCGTCGCTGAGCTTGATCAAATATTCCTTCTGCAATTGCAGGAGACGCTGGCGCACCTCTTCGGCCTTGCTCTCGGATGGATATACGATGACAACGAGATCTGACATGGTGCTCTCCGTTCGGGGAAACTAGCGTGGTCTGCGGATAAAACAAATTTAACCTATGCTCGTACCGAAAATCGGCCACGACGAAGCGATAGATTATGGATAGGTCGAAACCGATCTTCTACACCTCGAATATTGCAAACTATTGATTACGCGTGAGGATCCACGCTGCAAAAGCCGCGTGGCACGACATTGCGGGTGGGCGCTGTGGTGCTGATCAGGCTTCGGCGAGTTGGCGCACGGTGGGCGGCAAGGCAACGCCGGCGGCCCGCAGGGCGAGACTGGCGGCCGGTCGCGGCGGCGAGCGCAGGAGGAAGCGTTTGCCGTCCTGCTCGACCTCGGTTTCGGTGAGTGAAGCAAGGTCGGCAAGGATATCAGGCCACGATCCGGCGCGGCCGAGTTCGGCGATGCGATCCTCGAGAGCCTTTTTCAGAACCAGGGCGAGGAAGCTGCAGGAGACGTGGCCGCGGATTGTCTCGTCGAGCTTGTGGAAGATGGGGCGTGTCGCAAACAGACTTTTTGCGGTTCGGAACGTCTGCTCGACGGTCCAAAGTTGTTTGTAGCAAAGCATGGCATCGAGCGGGGCGAGGTCGGTATTGGTGCGCAGCACGAAGATGCCATCGAATTTGGCATCCTCCTCTGCCTTTGCCTCGTCGATGGTGAAGCGGTCTTCACCGGTTGTCCGCAGAAAGCGACGATAGCCGCTATTGCCAATGAGCGCCTTGTCGCCCTTCTTCAATTGGCGGGAAAGCGCGGCCAGGATCGAGGCGCGGTCCTCGAAATCCTTTTTCGCCTGTTCGTGATTACGACAAACGATGTAGCGTCGTCCAGCGAGTGTGACTGCCTTGGCCTCGTAATCGACGCGCTTGTCTCTTTTGCTGATTGTCAGCGGAACGAAGGGAGCCGGGTCGTCCAGGACAAGATCACGAACCAGCTTGTCGGAGCGCTCACGCACGCCAAGAATGTAAAGAAGTTTGCGCGCCTCGAGTTCGACGAGCGTCTCGGCACTGATCATGCCGCGGTCCGCGACGATGCAGACGCGGTTGATCGAAAAGCGCTGGCGCAATCGGTCAATAACCGGGATGAGGCTGCCCGTATCAGCGGTATTGCCAGGCCACATCTCGGTGCAGACCGGCCGACCGTCACCGTCGATGAGAACGGCGAGGATCATTTGCCGCAGATCCGGACGGTGATCCTTGGAATAGCCATGCCGACCAAGCGTCTGGCCGCCGGCACCCTCGAAATAAAGGCTGGTGGTATCCATGAACACGAGATCGAGTTTTGCGAAGAGATCACGACGTCGGTCGAACAGATGCTCTTCCATGACGTCCTTCAAACAGCGCGGCGCAAACGGCGTGCGACCGTTCTGCTCTGCAGCCGGCAGTTCCTCGCCAAGCCATGCCATGGCGCGATAGAGGTGATGAAGGTCGAGATCCTCGACGCCATCGATCCGGTAATCCTCCCGCCAGCGCTCCGCCGCCCGATCGGAGCCGCCGGCAAACAACCGGTGCAGCACGCTGAGAAACACAGCCCGTTCGAGCGCGAACCCATGCTTGCGTTCCTTCGCCAGTTCACCAAGCACGGCCCGACAGCCGGTCTCCTCCCAAAGCCTCTCGAAGACCAGAGCCGGACCAATGCGCCGCACCGAAGCGGCGGTCGCGCCCTCTTCCTGCTGAGCATCGATGATGATCGCCTTGGCGGCAAAGCGCGCGCCAGAGTGCAACAGCCGCTCCAATTGGCCGCTGTCGCGCAGCTCGTCATAACGCCCCAGCGTTGCAATCACTTGTTGGCGCACTTTTGTGCCCTCTCGCCGGCTTTCGACGATCTGCAGGTAGGCGCGACCACCAGAGGTCTTCTTGCGGAAGTACATGCGCGACTCATTTAATGCCAGCACAGAGTCGCATAATGAGTTAATAAAATCAACAAAAATATATCGCAGACGTGGCACTACATTTTTACAAAAGTGACTACCCAACCCTAGCAATAACAATCACTTATAACCCACTCAGGCGCTCGAAGTGTCGAAGGGTACTGGCCCAAAGCCGGGCAACGATTCACGCCGAGGCAAGTTCGTGCAAGACGCGGACCCAGGATCGCATGCCTTTGTGGAAACTCTCAAGATTGTATTTTTCGTTGGGGCTGTGGATTCGATCGTCCTCGAGAGCGAAGCCGGCGAGTATCACGTCCATACCCAACGCCGTTTTGAGCTGGTGTGTCACCGGGATCGAGCCGCCGCCGCCGATAAAGGCGGCCTCGCGGCCCCATTCGGCGCCGAGGGCTGCCCTGGTCTTGGCGAAAGCCGGGGCCTCGATCGGAAACTGGATCGCTCGCCCGGCCCCATGCTCGATGAATTCGACCTTGCAATCGGCGGGAACGCGGGCCCGGACAAAGGCGCGAAATGCCTTGCGGATGGCATGCGGATCCTGATCAAAGACCAGACGGAACGAGATCTTTGCCGATGCCCGTGACGGGATTACCGTCTTGAAGCCTTCGCCCTGGTAGCCGCCGCCCATGCCGTTGACCTCGCAGGTCGGGCGTGACCAGACCATTTCGAGGGCGGTGCGGCCCTTTTCGCCGGCCGGAATTCCGAGGCCCACCGCGCCGAGAAAGATTTTGGGGTCGAAGTTCAGCGTCGCCCACTGCCGGCGCAAAGTCTCCGGCAATTCCGGCACGCCGTCGTAAAAGCCGGGTAGGGTGATGCGGCCATCGGCATTGCGCAGATCGGCTAGGATACGGGCGAGCACATGATTGGGATTGGCGGCGGCCGAACCATAGAACCCCGAATGGAGATCGCGGTCGGCGCCGGTAATGATGATTTCCTCGCCGCAAAGGCCGCGCAGCATAGTGGTGATTGCCGGGGTTTTGGGGTCCCACATGCTGGTGTCACAGATCAGCCCGATGTCGGCCCTTAGTTCGGCCGCATGGGACTCGAGAAAGCCCGGCAGGTTGGCCCCGCCAGATTCCTCCTCGCCCTCGATCAGAATCGAAACGGGAATCGGCAGGGCGCCGGTGACGGCCTTCCAGGCCCGGCAGGCCTCGACAAAGGTCATGATCTGGCCCTTGTCGTCGGAAGCGCCGCGCCCGCGCAGGACCTTGGTGCCGTCGGCCAGCGGTTCGACCCGCGGATCAAACGGATCATGCTCCCACAATTCGAGCGGGTCGACCGGCTGCACGTCGTAATGGCCGTAAAACAGCGCCGATGGCCCTTTGGCCTTGCGGTCATGGGCGACGACGATCGGGTGGCCGGGAGTTGCCCGGGCGCTGGCTTCAAAACCCATGCCGGCCAGATCGGCGACGTGCCAATCCGCACAGGCCCGGCAATCGGTGGCATAGGCGGGATCCGTCGAGATCGATTTGATCCTCAGCACGGCAAGCAGGCGCTCGAGGGCCGAGTCGAATATTGGCGTCGATATAGGTCAGGACCTTTTCCAAATCCGCCACGGTCTCCTCCATCCGCTGTGGCCGCGTAGCCAAGTGCTTTGCAAAGCCCGTTTTCGGCCAGAACAAGCCGTCGGCCGCTGCCGAAGCAATGGCCGATTTCCGGATTCTGGTCAGGATCCCGGCGTTGTCATCGAACTGGCCAGCGCGTTGCGCAACGCCTGTTCCTTGCTGTCGTCGAGCGAAGTCTTGAGCACGACACCACCAAAGCCCTTGATGTCCTCCAACACCTTGTCGGCCGTCATCTGCTGGATCAGCACGAAAAGCGCGGCATTGCCCGGCTGGATGTTCGCGGCGAGGTCTTTCATGAACTTGTCGTTGATGCCGAAGTCGGTCAAAGCGCCGCCAAGCGCCCCCGAGGCCGTGCCGACCGCAACGCCAAGGAGCGGGTTGAGGAAAATGACGCCGATGAGTAAGCCCCAGAAACTGCCGGAGGCGGCGCCAGCCGCGGTCGTGTTGACGAGCTGATTGAGCTTGACATTGCCGGTTTCGGTCTTGACTGCGATCACGGCGTCGCTGAGCTTGATCAAATATTCCTTCTGCAATTGCAGGAGACGCTGGCGCACCTCTTCGGCCTTGCTCTCGGATGGATATACGATGACAACGAGATCTGACATGGTGCTCTCCGTTCGGGGAAACTAGCGTGGTCTGCGGATAAAACAAATCGGCCGGGAATCCCAACCCTAGGCGGGGCATCCCAAAGTCCTGACGATCTGCCCCGGCATTGTGATTGGCTGTCGGGGCATGCTTTGCTGCCGTGCCATCCAAAGCGCCGGGGCCGATGAGGCTTGGCGAGCTTTGGTGCACGAGGGAGATCGATTATGCGCTGGCTCTATCTGATCATTATTGTCCTGTTCGTGGCCGCAACCTTGCTTTTCGCGGTTCAGAATCTCCAGGTGGTGACCCTCTCCTTTCTCGGCTTTGGCGCCAGCGTGCCGCTCGCCCTGCTGGTCGCCCTCGTCTATGTTCTCGGCATGGCAACCGGCGGAAGCCTATTTGCGTTGCTTCGCCAGTCCTTGGCCAAAGCGGGCCGGCGGGACGGCCGCCGATAAGTGACACCACCAATCACGCCAGTCATGACATTTTTGTGTCAGATGCGGCCAAGATCGGGCTCGCAGCGCCGATTGATTGGAACGCCGGGCTCGAATTTGGGATGGCCAGCCGATGCCATCGGCCTGAAAACCGGCTAATTATCCTGGGGCCGTAGCTCGATCGGCAGGCGAGCAGTAAGGCCTCCCCGTGGTCATTGTATTCTAACAGGAGCATTCATGCCGAACTATTCAAGTCGCTCGAAGGGATGGCTCGCCGCCATAATTGCGGCGGGCGCCATGTTGGTTGCGCACCAGGCGGCGATTGCCCAGACCAGGCTTGTCGCAGGAACCCTGACCTGCAACGGCAGGGGGAATGTTGGCTTGATCCTCGGATCGCGGCAGTCGCTGAGCTGCGTCTTCGCTCCGTCCGGCACCAATGTGCGCCAGAATTATGCGGGCCGGATTACCCGTCTTGGTCTCGATCTCGGCATCAAGGGGCCGAGTGTCGTCATCTGGACCGTGCTTGCCTCTACCAGCACGGTGCCGCGCGGCGCCCTGGCTGGACGCTACGCTGGCGTGTCCGCCAATGCCGCCGCCGGCATCGGGGCCGGTGCCAATATTCTGGTTGGCGGCTCCCACAACTCGATCGTTCTTCAGCCGCTTTCCGTCCAGGCCCAGACCGGCCTGAATGTCGCGGCCGGAATCACGGGCCTGCGGCTGACGACACGCCATTAGCGGGCCCGACTGCGTTGCGCCATGCTGGCCTGGCGTGTGGGCAGGTTCTGGCGGGCGAGGCGATCTGGACCTGGCGCTGTTGGCTTTGTTAGATTGGCAGGCCGGTTGGCCTGGGGGTGCGGATATTTGTTGGTCGATCGCTTGATCCTTGCCGCTCATCCTTTTTTCAAGAGCTGTGGGAGCCTTGCCATTGTCGTCGCCTTGGCCGCGCTTACCGGCTGTGCGACCACCGACTGGAGCCCGGTCAATGCGCCGCTTGCTGGCCCCATTGATGCCAAGCCGCTTTTCTATGCGGTTCCCTCGGCCGAAGACGGGGTTGCCCTTGGTTTGTCCTTTTCCGGCGGCGGGACAAGGGCGGCGGCATTCGCCTATGGCGTTCTGGACGGGCTGCGCCAGCATGCCGCAGCGGACGGACGATCGCTGCTCGATCACGTTAAATTTCTGTCGAGCGTGTCCGGCGGCTCGGTCACGGCCGCCTATTACGGGCTTTTTCACGACAGGATCTTCGCCGATTTCGAGCAGCGATTTCTCTTTGCCAATGCCGAGTTCGATTTGCGTACCACGTTTGGTCCAGGGATCATCACGGCGGCGCTTACCGGCGGCATCAACGATCAGACGCGGCTGCCCCGCTGGTTCGAACGCGAGCTGTTCGGCCGTGCCTCGGTAAAGGACCTCATGAATTCTTCGCCTAGCGTCGTGGTCAACGCCACCGACGTCTACAATCGGGTTCCCTTCGCCTTTACGGCGCAGACTTTCGACGCGATCTGCAGCGATCCGGCCTCCGTATTGGTTGCCGACGCAGTCGCTGCATCTGCGGCGGTGCCTGTCGCCTTTGTTCCGATCGTGATGCAGATCTATAAGGACCGCTGCCTAAGCCCGTTGCCGGTCTGGGTCAGAGCCGCGCTTGACGATCCCTTGGCCGGCGCCAAGCTCCGTGCGACGGCGGCTGCCTGGGAACGCTACCGCAATGATCCCGAGGTCAATTTTCTGAAGCTTGCGGACGGTGGCATCGCCGATAATTTCGGCCTGTCTTCACTCTCACTCCTGCTTGAATTGATGGACGGCCCGGGCCATCTCGTCGATCTTGCCAAGATCAGACGATTGGTGGTCCTCGTGATCGATGCCGGCCAGCAGCAGACCGGCGTGTGGACCCGCACCGCTGGTGGTTCGAGCGGCATCGATCTTGCCGTCGCGGCAATAAACACGGGGATCGAATTGTCGGCGCGCACCAATTTCGACCTGTTTGGCCGCCTTGCACGAGAATGGAAGCGGAAAGCGATCGCGGCGCGCTGCGGCGGGCCAGGTTTGGCCAGGGCCGCCGCACAGGAGCCGGCAAGGCGCTGTGCGGATATCGACGTCATGGTGCGGCGCTTGTCCTTCGACGATCTCGGTCCGCTGCGGGCACGGGAATTGTCGAAGGTCTCGACCCGTTTCGTCCTGCCGCAGGACGAGGTCGCAGCGATCATCCAGGCTGGCCGCGACGTGGTGCGGGTGGTGCCTTGGGAGCCGCCGCAAAACTTGGCCCGGCGCCAATAGCTGGCTGGCCGAGGCCCGGCCGATTTAGCAGCGGTGATCGGCGACCTGAAGCGGCTTTTGTGGGGCCGCACCTGTAAAGTCGGCGTCGGAATCATGGGCTTCATCCGGCCGCTCGGGCGTCGTCGGAAAGGCGCGGACGGCGCCAAAATATTCGGTCCGCGTCTGCGAAAGCGAAGCGATCGCGGCAAGGCTTGCGGCGAGCGGCAGAGCTACGGCAAGGATGAGAACAAGCTTGGGCATCCGGGCACCTCACGTCGATTGGTCCCCCTTGACCTATCGCAGACGATTGAGCGAACAAGGCGAAGACGATCACAATCGATCACGAGGAATTGCAATCACGATCTGGTGGCCGGCGCCTGGCGGGTCGGGGTGGCTGGTCGCGAGCGCTGCCGGGGCGCTTCGCTGCCACCGGTTCCACCCTGTTGAAAATCATGCATAATGGGTGAAGAGGAGGACGGCTATGAGGAAGGAGACGACGACTTTGGCGGGCCGGGAAAGCGCTAGCGGCAAAGGCGACGATCTGCAGGCGAATTTCGAGCGGCTCACCTTTGCGACGGACGGCGGCATTGGCAAGCGGGCGTCACTCGGTCTGCTGGTGCTCGAGACCGATCAGACGGTCGAATGGGAATTCCGCCGCTTGTTGCCGCCCGGCGGCGTCGCGCTCTACGAGGTGCGCCTGCATAATGATCCGGTGATAACGCCCGACAGCCTGAAGGCGATGGAGCAGGAATTGGCGCCGGCTGCGCGGCTGTTGCCACAGGCCGTCGATCTGGCGGCGATCGGCTATGCCTGCACGTCGGGTTCGATGGTCATGGGCGAGGATGTCGTCAGTCGGCAGATTCGCGGGGTCCGGCCGACCGCGAAGATCAGCAATCCCGTGAGCGCCGCGCTGGCGGCTTTCCGGGCGTTGAAGGTGAGCCGGGTGGCCCTGCTGACCCCCTATCTTGCCGAAATCAATCTATCGCTGCGGGCCAATTTTCAGCGGCTTGGCCTGTCCATTCCAGTCATGGGCTCGTTCAACGAGGCCGACGACAATGTGGTGGCACGGATTTCGACCGCCTCGATCCGCGATGCGATTCTCCAAGATCGGCCGCTCGAACGCCTGCGAGGGCGTCTTCGTGTCCTGCACCAGTCTGCGGGTTGCGGAAATAGCGGCCGGGCTCGAAGAAGAATTGGGCAAGCCGGTGACGTCGAGCAATCACGCTTTGGCCTGGCACATGCTGAGACTTGCCGGGATCGACGATCCGATGCCGCAGCATGGGCGTCTGTTCACCAAATCGCTCGTGGCCGCGCGGGACAGGGACAACGCGGCCTGAGCGTCAGCGTGCCTTGCCCTCGCGGCCATAGAGCAGCAGCATGGCAATGATAACGATTCCGTAGATGATCTGCCGGCCGGCCTCCGGCATCTGGATCACCGAAAGAATGGACTGCAGCAGCGTGATCAGAATGACGCCGGCGATCGTGCCGAGATAGCTGCCACGCCCGCCGAGGATCGAGGCGCCGCCGAGCACGACAGCAGCGATCGCCGGCAACAAATAGGCCTCGCCCATGCCCTGGGCGGCCTTGCTCGCGTAGCCGGCAAGCAAGACGCCGCCGAATGCCGACATGCCCCCCGCAATCGCAAAGGCGAGGAGGACGACGCGCTGGGTGTCCACGCCGGATAGATAAGCGGCGCGCTCGCGATTGCCGATCCCGTAGACGGCCCGGCCGAATGTCGTGCGGTTGAGAAGGAAGATCGCGCCGGCGCCGACGATGGCCCAGACCACCAGGGCATTTGGCAGGCCGAATAGCAGATCTCCAGTGGCCAAAGTACGCATCGCCGGTGAAGATGAATCCTGCGGCGAGAAGCCGCCGGTGTGGACCACCATCAGGCCCTGGGCGACGGCATTTACCGCCAGCGTTATGATCATCGAGGGTATGCGCAGATAGGCCACGCCGAAGCCGTTGACCAGGCCGAGCGCAATGCCGCAGGCGATCCCGAACGGAATCGCCAGGGTTTCGCCGACCGGCCCCCAGCCCGTGGCCGCGGTCGACATCATGCCGCCGACCGCGACCACCCATGGCACCGACAGGTCGATTTGGCCGAGTAGGATGACAATCATTGTGCCGGTGGCGATGACCCCGAGAAAGGAGGCAACTTTCAATTGCTGCAGGAGATATTCCGGCGACAGAAAACTGCGCGAATAGAGCGAGCCGAGCAGCAGCATTAAAATTATGCAGCAAAAGGCGATAACGACCGGCGGGTCGACGCGGCGGGTTAGGGTTGCAAAGAGTCTGGGCGCGGCCTGATCGGTCATTCAAACAGCTCGAGACGATTGCGGACCTGGAACAGCCGCGCCGAACCGACGCAGACCGCGGCGAGCAACACGAGGCCCTGAAACAAGGGCTGCCACAAAGGCTCGAGATTGAAGACGAACAAAAGGTCGCCAATGGTGCGAAACATCAAGGCGCCGAAAATGGCGCCGATCGCGCTACCCGCGCCGCCGAATAACGACACGCCGCCGAGCACGACCGCGGCGATCGAATAGAGCGTGTAGGAACCGCCATTGGCCGCCGAAGCCTCGCCCGAATAGGTGACGAAGGTCAAAAAAAGTCCGCCCATCGAGGCGATCAGGCCGGACAGCAAATAGGCGCAGAATTTGGCGCGCTGCACGGGAACGCCTGACATAAAGGCCGCGGATTCGGAGGAGCCGACCGCATAGGCGGCGCGGCCGATCGCCGAGCGCCGGTAGGGAATCCAGACGAGGCAAACGATCGCCAGAAGGGCAACAAGGCTGGCCGGAACGAGGTCGAACATTCGTCCGGTCAGGGCGTCCGCCAACGGCCCGTAGACGTCGCCGCCGGGAACCGGTCGCAGGAGGAGAGCGACGCCGAAGAATACGGCGCCGCTGGCGATCGTCGTGACGATCGGCTGCAAGCGGCCGTAGATGACGATCAGCCCATTGATAGCGCCGCAGGCAAGGCCGCAGAGAAGAACGCCGATGACGCCGAATGCTGCCACTAACGGCGAGTCGACGACGATCCACGAGGCCAGGCAATTGCTGAGCACGAAGACCATGCCAACCGACAAATCGATTCCGGCCGTCACCACGACCATTGTCTGCGCCATGGCAACAAGTGCCAACAATACGCCCTTGTTGGCGGCGGTTTGCACGACATTGGCGCTAAACCCGGCCGGATGATTGGCAGCATAGACGGCGAACATGATCAGGAAGAAGGCGAAGGCCAGCAACGAGCCCCGATTCTCATTCAGGCGGTAGCGCCAATCGCTCATCTGGCCGCCACCGAGGCGCCGGCCTCGACAGGCTCGGCGCCAATATTGAGGGCGCTGGTGATCAACGAGCGCTGGGTGATTTCTTCGCCCTCCAAAACCCTTTTGACGGCGCCGTCATACAGCACGAGCGCGCGGTCGCAGCAGCCGATCAACTCATCATAATCGGTACTGTAAAAGACAATTGCCGCGCCCAAATCGGCGAGATTGCGCAAGAGCAGATAGATTTCCTGCTTCGTCCCGACATCGATGCCGCGGGTCGGATCATTGAGAAGTATGATCCGCGGTTCGGTCATCAGCCATTTGGCAATGACCACCTTCTGCTGATTGCCGCCCGACAGGGCGGCGACGGGAATGTCGGTTCTGGTCGCGCGAATCGTCAGAAGATCCATCATGCTGGCCACGAGCCTGGTCTCGACCGCGTGATCGATGATGCCACGCGTGGCGATTCGGTCGAGGGCCGCGAAGGAGAGATTTTCGCGCACCGACATCGGCAGCATCAGGCCTTCTGTCTTGCGGTCTTCGGGAATGAGTGCCATCCCAATCGGGCTCGCCTTGGCAGCGTTCGGGCCGGTCGGCGCTACCGGCGTGCCGGCCACCCGGATTTCGCCGGTGACCCCGCGCAGAACGCCAAACAGCGCCAGCAGCAACTCGCGCTGGCCCTGGCCGTCGAGGCCGCCGAGTCCGACGACTTCCCCCGCTTGAACCGAGAAGGAAATATCGCGCAGCCGATTGGTCCAGTTGAGGTTCCTGACATCGAGCAACGGCGTTGCCTGGCTGGCGTGGCGGGCCGGCTTGGGCGGGAAGACGTGGCGGTATTCACGCCCGATCATCAATTCGACGACTTCATTGTCCGATTTGGCGCCGGCCGCATAGGTTGCGACATTGGCGCCGTTACGGAAAACGGTGCATTGGTCGGCCAGCTCGGCAATCTCGTGCATGCGGTGCGATATATAGAGGAGCGCAAGGCCCTCACTGCGCAATCGTTTGAGAACCACGAAGACTTTGGCGACGTCGGCGGCGGTCAACGCCGATGTCGCCTCGTCGAGAATAAGGACGCGCGGATTGCGGGCCAATGCCTTGGCAATTTCCACCATCTGGCGACGCGATAGCGGCAGATCCTTGACGAGTGCCAGCGGGTGGATGTCCTGGGCGCCGGCCCGCTCCATGGCTTCCTCGGCAATGCGCCGCTGGGCCTTCCGATCGATCAGGCCAAAGCGGTGCGGCGGGTTGCTGATCGATATATTGTCGGTGACTGAGAGGTCGGGAACCAGCGATAGTTCCTGAAAGATGCAGACGATGCCGACCCGGTTGGCCGCAGCCGGGGAATCGAAGGAAACTTCGGCATCATCGAGGATGATGCGGCCGGCATCCGGGGCAACGACCCCGGCAAGGATCTTGATCAAAGTCGACTTGCCGGCGCCATTTTCACCGAGAATGGCATGAATCTGGCCCGCCGAAACGACCAGATCAGCATTTTCCAGGGCCCGGACACCACCGTAGCGTTTGGAAACGCCTTCCATCCGCAAAAGCGGCGGTGCTGCTGGCCCCATTCCGTCACCACCACCACAGAGTTGAATCAATCGATTGCACGGGCTCGCCGCACCGCTGCCGTACACAGGTGCGGCGGGCTTGCGCCGGCCGCACCCGTGGGTCCTATTTGTTTTCCTTGGTCTGCCCCATGATTTCCTGGGCCGTGAAATTGATCTTGCAAGTCGGGAAGGAATTGCCGACGAAGAAATTGTCCGACTGGGCGCCGTAAAAGTCCTGACCGTCCTTAAAATTCGGATCTTCGGCGGTGGCCAACGGCAGTTTCACCGATTGGGGCACCACTTGGCCTTCGAGTGCGGCGATAGCCGTCTTGATCGCCACCGCAACCTGAGCCGGACCGGTACCGCCTGACGCGCATTTCAGGCCTTCACCCGCGAACTTGCCGCAGAATTTGCGGAAGCCGTTTTCGGTTTCGCCGCCGAATGGCACGAAGGGATGCTTGGCATCAATCAGCGCCTGCACGACGCCGGTATCGCCGCCTTGCGCGGTAATGCCGTCAAAGTGCTTTTGCACCGCGAGCGCGTCGGCCGTGACCTTCTGCGCCGTCGGATCGTCCCACTTGCCGAAGACTTCGATAATTTCCCATTTCTTGCCGGACTTATCGAGAGTTCTCGTGGATGCCGTCGTGACGGTCGCGGTCGACGGATGTGCCGGAGACGCCGCGCACCTCGAGGACTTTGCCGCCATTCGGTAGGTGATCGTTCAGCCATTTCGCCCAATAGACCCCAAGGCCCTTCTGATCGACATCGACATTGATCGCGTCTTCGGTGTCGAGAATGTTGTCGAAGGCAACGAGCACCACGCCAGCATCGTTGGCGCGCTTGATGACCGGTTTGAAAGCCGCCGGGTTCTGCGCGTTGACAACGATCGCGTCATAGCCGGAATCGATGAAATTATTGACGGCGGCGATTTGGGCGGCAACGTCCTCGCCGGTAGATACAACTTTGAATTCCTTGAGTTTGGCGGCGACTTCCGGCTGCGCTGCATAGGCTTTCGCCGTCTGGATCATCTGAATACGCCAGGTGTTGGCAATGTAGCCGTTGGCGAGGGCAATCCGGTAGGGCCCCTTCTTGGCGGCGAATTTGAAGAACTTGGTCTTGTCGCTCCAAGGCGCGAAACAGGAGGGATCGGCCGACGGACCGGCGACGATTGTTGGGGCGGCCAAGGCTGGCGCCGTCAAAGCGGACGAGCCCGCTAATAGGCCGAATGCGATCGCAGAGTACGACAATTGGCGTTGCAACTTCACGTTCTCCTCCCTCTAACTTTTGTTTCATTCCTTAATTGATCAAAGGAACTGCGCGCTAACTTGGCTTAATGCCTGCTGTTTGGCAATAGGCGCGCCGGTGCTTTCGCGTCACGCTCGTGCGCGCAGCTTGGGTTCCGACTTGCCGGTATCATTTTGGCGGCGTCTGCCGATTGAACCGGCGCCCAACGCGCTGATTTTGGTGGCGAGACGGCGGCCGACGAGACCCTGCACGAGCCTCTTTGGCCGCCCGCGCAACCGCCAATGGAGCAGGCCAGATCGATCCATTTCCCGCTTCATGCGTATCAGCCTTGACAAGAGGATTTGCTTCAAATAAAAAACGAACGACCGTTCTTTTTAGCTTGCGGTGCCAGCTCTATGCCCAAACTTAGCAAAGATCAGCAGGAGATCCGACGCCAGCGCATTCTTGCTGCGGCCGAACGCTGCTTTACCCGAACCGGCTTCCACCGCACCACCATGCTTGACATCTGCCGCGAGGCTGGCGTCAGCGCCGGGGCACTCTACATTTATTTTCCCTCCAAGGAGGCGCTAATTGCCGGCATTGCCGGCACTGAACAGGAGCAAATTCTTAACCGTTTCGAATCCCTGCACGCCGCCCCCGATTTTCTGAGCGGCATGGCCCAGGTCATGCAAGCCTGCGTCGTCGAACATCCCGTGACAAAAGCGGTCCTGTTTCTCGAAATCGTTGCGGAATTCAGCCGTAACCCCGAGGTCGGCGCCATCTTGCGTCGGGTTGATCGCGCTATCCGTTCCTCGCTTGCCGAGGTTCTGGCGCGCGCCAAGGCCGACGGCCGGATCTCACCAAGGGCCGACGTCGATCGCATCGTCGAAGCGATGACGGTAACCGTTGACGGTCTTGTCATGCGCCGGGTGGTTGATCCCGCGTTCGATCCTCGCGCTGTCGCCGCCTTGTTGACCCAGGCGATCCGCCAGATCGCCGCCGAGGAGACCGCGACCCGCCCAATCCCCTTGGCCTTTGCGGCAGGGCAGAAAGAGGCCGTTCCATGAACCCGCCGCGCAAAGGCCTCGGCCAACAATCGGCGCGGGTGATGGCCCGGCGCAGTGCCGGCGTGGCCCGGTTGCTCGCCCTGACGCTCGCGGTGGCCGGTCTCGCCTTGCCATTCAGCGCGCGGTTGCTTGCCGCCTCAGCCGCGCCGGCCGGTGCGGCCACGATGAGCGAACCGGTTGCACCGGCGGTCACGATCGCCCGGGTCGTCATCCAGGAAATCGTCGAGCGGATCCTGGTCACTGGCACTTTGGTTGCCCGCGATGAGATCCTGGTCGGTCCGGAAATCGAGGGCCTCAGGATCGTCGACATTCTGGTTGACGAGGGTGATCAAGTCGACAAGGGCCAGGTGATGGCGCGCCTGTCGCGGGATACGCTCGATGCGCAGCTTGCCCAATCGGATGCGACGCTCGCTGTTGCCGATGCAGCGATCGAACAGGCCAAGAGCCAGATCGTCCAGGCCGATGCGGCCTTGGCGCAAAGCGGGCCGGCGCTCGAGCGAGCGCGCGACTTGCTGAAGACCGGATCGGGGACCCAGGCGCTGCTCGAGCAAAGGGCGGCCGAACAGCGGACCAATGAAGCGCGGCTCACCGCGGCCCGCGACGGTCTCAATTTGGCCTATGCCGACAAGGCCAATAAGCAGGCGTTGCGACGCGAGATCTTGGTTAGGCTTGCCCGCACCGAGATCAAGGCCCCCTCGGCCGGGCTTGTCTCGCGGCGCTCGGCCCGGCGCGGGGCGATCGCGACATCGATCGGCGAGCCTTTGTTTCGGATCATCGCCGGCAACGAAATCGAACTCGATGCCGAAGTGCCGGAACTGCGCCTGTCGAAAATGGCCGAAAGTCAGAAGGCGGCGGTTTCAATATCCGACGATCTCCTCGTTGAGGGAACGGTCCGGTTGATCTCGCCGGAAGTCGACCGGTTGTCGCGATTGGGCAAGTTGCGCATCGCGCTCCCCTCCGACCCGCGCATTCGCATCGGCGCCTTTGCCCGCGCTACGATCGAGACGGTCCGTCGCAACGCTCTTGCGGTGCCTTCGAGCGCCGTTCTTTACGACGGCCGCCAGCCCTTCGTGCAGATCGTTCGCGACGGACGGATCGTGCAGCAATCGGTCAAGATTGGCCTGCAAGTGACCGGCATCACCGAAATCGCGTCGGGCTTGCGCGAGGGCGACGTCGTCGTTGCCCGGGCTGGCGCTTTCCTGCGCGACGGCGATGCGGTGCGCTCGGTCGACGCCGCGGCGGCGGCGCCGAGCAGCTCTGTCGAAGAGGCCGAGGTCAAGTAATGTCGATGAATATCTCGGCATGGTCGATCCGCCGTCCGATCGTTTCGATCGTATTGTTTGCCGTCTTGTTGGTGCTCGGAGTGTTTTCGTTCAGATCGCTGCCGATCACCCGCTTTCCCAATATTGACGTACCGATCGTATCGGTCACGATCACGCAAGCGGGGGCGGCCCCGGCCGAGCTTGAAACACAGGTAACCAAAAAGGTCGAGGATGCGGTCGCCGGCATTGCCGGGGTCAAGCACATTTTCTCGTCGATCACCGACGGCACGTCGAGCACGTCGATCGAATTCCGCCTCGAGAGCAACACCGACCGCGCCGTCAACGACGTCAAGGACGCGGTCAGCCGGATTCGGGCCGACTTGCCGCGCACGATCGATGAACCGATCGTCCGGCGCATTGAGATCGAGGGCGCCGCCATTCTGACCTATGGCGTGGCCGCGGCGACACGATCGACGGAGGAAATATCCTGGTTCATCGATGACGTCGTGATCCGCAAATTGCAGAGCGTGCGCGGGGTTGCCAGTATCGATCGGGTTGGCGGCGTGGACCGCGAAATTCGGGTCGCCATAGACCCGGACAAATTGGTCGCCCTCGGCATTACGGCGGCCGACGTCAATCGGCAATTGCTTGCCACCAGCGTTGATGTCGCCGGCGGACGCGGCGAGGTTGCCGGGCGCGAACAGGCGATCCGGACGCTGGCCGGCGCTCGCCGGATTGAGGAACTCGCGGCGACCACCATCGCGCTGCCAGGCGCGCGCACTGTGCGGCTGTCCGAACTCGGCACCATCAGCGATGGGGCGGCCGAGCCGCGGCTGTTTGCGCGGCTGAACGGCGAGCCGGTCGTCGCCTTCAGCGTATTCCGTGCCAAGGGTGAGAGCGATGCGCGCGTGGCCGAGTTGATCGGCGCCAAAATCGAAGAATTGCGCCGCGAAAACCCTGAGTATGGCATTACCCTGATCGACAGTTCCGTCAATTACACGGTCGGCAATTATCTCTCCGCCATGGAGGGCCTGGTCGAAGGCGCGGTGCTCGCCGTGCTCGTTGTTTTCCTGTTTCTGCGCGACTGGCGGGCGACGGTCATTTCGGCCATTGCCCTGCCGCTTTCGGCCCTGCCGACATTCTGGGCAATGAGCCTCATGGGCTTTTCGCTCAACCTCGTCAGCCTGCTTGCGATAACGCTGGCAACCGGCGTACTTGTCGACGATGCGATAGTCGAAATCGAAAATATCGTCCGCCACATGCGGATGGGCAAATCACCCTATCGGGCCGCGCTCGAGGCGGCCGATGAGATCGGCCTGGCGGTCATTGCGATAACGCTGACCATTGTCGCGGTCTTTGCGCCGGTCAGTTTCATGGGCGGCATCGCCGGGCAATATTTCAAGCAATTCGGCCTGAGCGTCGCGGTGGCGGTGCTCTTTTCGCTGCTGGTTGCGCGCCTCGTCACGCCGATGCTTGCCGCGTATTTTCTGCGCCCGCAGCGCCATCACCCGCCGGGCGACGGATTGATCATGCGGACCTATACCCGGATCGTGGGGTTTTCCGTGCGCCATCGCTGGCTGACGCTGGTGCTCGGGCTCGGTATTTTCGCCTTGTCGCTTTATTCGACCAACTTCTTGCCGAAGGGCTTCATTCCGGCCGGCGACGAGGCGCGCCTGCTGATCTCGCTCGAATTGCCGCCCGGATCGCGCCTCGTCGATACGCAAAGGGTGACCGACGAAATCACCCACCGCCTGAAGCGCCGTGCGGAAATCGCCAGTGTCTTCGTCAACGGCGGTCAGTTGATCGGCAATGGCGGCAAGGAAATCCGCAAAGCGGCGATCACTGTCAATCTCGTTCACAAGACTAAGCGCGGCCTCACCCAGAAGCAGGTCGAGGCGGCGATCGGCCAGGATCTCGCGGATATTCCGGATATTCGCTACTGGTTCGTGCAGGGTAATGGCCAGCGCGGCCTGTCACTGATCATCGCCGGCAACGACAATGCGACGGTCAATCGGGTCGCCGCGCAATTGCAAAGCCAGATGAAGCGGATCCCAATCCTCTCCCTTCCGGTCTCGACGGCTTCGCTCGACCGCCCGGAAATCCAGATCCGGCCGAAGGTGGATTTGGCCGCCGATCTCGGCGTGTCCACCGAAGCCATTTCGGAAACGATCCGGCTCGCGACGATTGGCGATATCGGCGCCAATCTGGCCAAGTTCGACGCGGGCGACCGTCTGATCCCGATCCGGGTCGAATTGGTCGACGAGGCAAGGACCGACCTTGCGATTTTGGAATCCCTGAAGGTGCGGACGAATTCGGGGGCCAACGTGCCGCTGTCGACGGTCGCCGACATTGGCTTTGCCCAGGGGCCGACGAATATCGACCGCTACGATCGGACCCGGCGGGTCGCCGTCGAGGCTGACCTCGTCGGCGACGCGCCGCTCGGTGACGCCCTCGAGCGGGTCTATCAGCTGCCGATTATGCAGGCGCTGCCGCCCGGCATATCGATCAAGCAATTCGGCGATGCCGAGATCCAGACCGAAGTGTTCCAGGGCTTTGCAACCGCCATGGGTGCCGGCCTGATGATGGTCTATGGTGTTCTTGTTTTGCTCTTTGCAAGCGTCCTGCAGCCGATCACCATCCTGTTCTCGCTGCCCTTGTCGATCGGCGGCGTCATTCTGGCGCTCTACATCACCAACAAGGCCGTCTCCATGCCGGTCGTCATCGGCATTCTCATGCTAATCGGCATTGTCACCAAGAACGCTATTATGCTGGTCGATTTTGCGGTCGAGCAGATGGCGCGCGGCGTCCCGCGCACCGAGGCCATTGTCGACGCCGGCCGCAAGCGCGCCCGGCCGATCGTCATGACGACAATCGCCATGGCGGCCGGCATGCTGCCCTCGGCGCTCGCGCTTGGCGATGGCGGCGAATTTCGGGCGCCGATGGCGATCGGCGTCATCGGCGGGCTGCTGGTTTCAACCGTCTTGTCACTTGTTTTCGTCCCGGCCGTGTTCACGATCATGGACAGTGTCGGCGGTTTCATCTGGTGGCTGTTCGGCCGATTTGTCGGGAAGGCGGACGAGCCCGCGGCGACTGCGCCAGGCACCCACGCTGGAGCGGTCGAGACGCTGGCGCCGCTTGGTCTGGGCATCCGTCAGGCGGCCGAATAGGCCGGCCACCCAAAACGTTCGACAGCGGCGCGAGGGTGCGCCATCCTGCCGGTCGAGATCGGTAACGCCGGACGGGACATGTCGATGAAGGATTATGGGCTGACGGGCGAGACCTTGGCGATCATGCGGCTTTCGCCGGTCATTCCCGTGCTGACGCTGCGGGGTCCCGAGGACGGCCTGCGCCTGGCGCTGGCACTGGCCGAGGGCGGGCTGAGCGTGCTCGAGGTCACGCTGCGCACGGCCGGCGCGCTCGCCGCCCTGGCAGCGATCCGCAAGGCTAGGCCAGACATTGTGCTGGGCGCCGGTACGATCACCGATCCGGCCCAAATCGCCGCCGCTGTCGACGCTGGCGCGGCCTTTTTGGTCAGCCCCGGCATGACGACCAGCCTCCTCGCGGCGGCAGTCGAAGCACCGGTTCCATTTCTCCCGGGTGCGGCGACCGCGTCGGAAGCGATGACGCTCAGGGCACGCGGCTTTCGCGCCTTGAAATTCTTTCCGGCCGAGGCAGCGGGCGGCATTGCCTATCTGGCCTCGCTTGCCGGGCCGCTCGCCGACCTGACCTTTTGCCCGACCGGCGGCATCGACGCGGCGCGGGCGCGGCAATATCTCGCACTTGCCAATGTCGCATGCGTCGGCGGCTCCTGGATGGTGCCAAAGGCGTTGGTCGAAACTGGCGATTATCCGGCGATTACCCAATTGGCCGCCGCCGCGGCCGCGCTCTAGACCTGTCCGTTGGCCGAAATCTGGCGTTCCCTTCGCCAAAGATAAAGACCTGAGGCGATGACAATCGCGGCGCCGATCAAGGTCGAGGGCCCGGGGAGGTCGTGGAAGACGAGGTAGCCGAGCGCGCTCATCCAGAGGATTTGCGTGTAAACGAAGGGTGCCAAAACCGCCGCTGGCGCCCGCTCGTGGGCGAGGATCAGCAGCCAATGGCCGAAGGTCCCGCAAAATCCCATGAAGGCCATTAGCAGCCAGGTGGTCAGGTCTGGCGGCCAGACCCATAGGAAGGGCAGCAGCGGGGTGACAACCAGGATGCCGGCCACGGTCGAATAGATCAGGGTCGTGCGGGCCGAATTGTGGCTGGCGAGCAGACGGGTTAACAGGACATAGCCAGCATAGGCGAAGACCCCGATGACAGAAAACAGCACCGCCGGCTGCAAGGCGGCATTGCCCGGCCAGGTGACGATGATGACCCCGAGGAAACCTGCGAAAATGGCCGCAAAGCGCTGGCGGCCGACCGATTCGCCGAGCAGCGGGCCGGCAAGAAGGGCGACAACGAGGGGCAAAGAGAAAGAAATCGATATGGTCTCGGCGAGTTGCAGAGAGCGCAGGGCGAAGAAATTCAGGGCGGTCGACGCCAACAGCAGGAACGAGCGCAGCAATTGGATCTTGACCCGACTGCTCACCAGCACGCCGGGCGTGGTCAAAGGATTGGCGAAGATAAGCGCGAACAAGGAGGCCATGGCATAGCGCGCCCAGATGACCTGCCAGACCGGCAGGCTATGGCTGAGCCCTTTGGCCGTCGTATCAAGGCAGGAAAAGCAGACGAGCGCGCCGCAGGCCATCAGAATGCCGCTTCGGCGGGCCCGCCGCTCAGCAGCGCTTGTCGCCTCCAGCGATGCGGCCGACTGACGGCCGGCCCGCGCTACCATTGCGCGAAATGCCGTTCGACCTTCGCCAAAAAGGCGCGGCGGCGCGTTGCCGTCGTATTGTTCATGTCATAATGGCCAAGAAAGCAACAGGCGCCGTGGGGATCGATCAAAAAGCGCAACATGCGCTTGACGCTGCGGCGTGGCGGATCGCCGTTCAGCATCGCCCGCCAGCGCCCACCCCCATAGGTGCACACGGCGCTCAGCCGCTTGATGTTGCCCAACGAGGCGTCATAACCGCTGCCGGAGAGTTGGAAGGATACGCCGGGCAAAAATACGCGGTCGAGATAGCCTTTGAGGATCGCCGGAAAACCGAAATTCCACACCGGGAAGACGAGAACCAGCGCCTCGGCCGCGAGCAGCCGCTCAACGTCGCGCGCCACCGGCCGGCGGTTGATCGAGGTGTCATGATAGGCAATCCGCTCCTGGCGTGACAGCACAGGGTCGAAACCCTCGGCATAGAGGTCGCAATCGTCGACGCTATGACCGGCGGAGCGCAGGGTATCGACGCAGGCCGCATGCAGACCCGCAACAAAGCTTGTCTCGAGCGGATGGGCGTAGACGACGAGCACTCTCATGATCGGGTAACCGCGCAGCGACAGGCCAGGTGGGGTGGTCTGCGGGCGCAGCCCATCGCGAAAGTGCCGACAAGTTTATGGCGCATCGTCGCAAGTCCCGCCGTCGTCAAGCTCGCTATAATCGGGGGGCACGGCCTTCAGAATCCGGCCGGCGCGCAGCACGCTTCGCGCGCAATGCGGGCGGGCAAAAAGCTGGCTATGATCTAGTGCCTTCAGAATAACGAGGTCGGCGCTTGCGCCGGCGGCAAGCCGGCCGAGATCCGGCCGGCCGAGCGCGGCAGCGGGCGTGCTGGTTACCGCGCGAACCCAGCCTTCGAAAGGATGATCGAGATGAAGGAGCCGGGTGCCTTCGCGCCAGACCTCGAGCATGTCGAGATCGCCATAGGCGTGGAACGGGTCGCGGGTATTGTCGCTTGCGATCATCACCGCAACGCCGGCGGCCCGCAATTCGTGCAAGGCGGTGACGCCGCGCCAGCGCGGCGTCACCGCCCTGACGCGATCCTGCAAATAGGCATTGCACAGCGGCAGCGAGACGACCGAGATCCCCGCCGCGGCGACGAGTTCAATCGTCAGGCTGGCTTCTTCTTTTGGCTGGCGAGCGAGCGAACAGCAATGGCCGGCGAGGATGCGGCCCTGGAAGCGAAAGGCCAGCGCGGTCTCGGCTATCGTGCGCAGCGTGTTTGCCGCGGGATCCTGGGTCTCGTCGACATGGAAGTCGAGGTCGTAGCCCTTGTCGCTTGCCAACCGGAACAGCCGGTCGAGCGCGGCCGGCAGCGCGGCAGTCGGATAGGTGACGGCGCCAAGCGTCGTGCCGAAATTGTCGAGTGCCCAGACGATGTCGCGCATGTGACGATCGTCGAGCGCGAGATCGACCGGGAATAGGGGAACGCCGGTCAGGTCGATCTTGCCCGCCCACGCCGTTTTGAGCGCGTGGAATACCGGCCATGAGATCCGGGTCTGCGGGCCGATACTGTCGATATGGGTCCGCATCGCGATCGTGCCATGCGCATAGGCGCAGCGTAGCCCGAACTCCATGCGCCGGCGGACGTCGGCGGAATTCCAGTTGCGGCTTCGGTCCTCGCTGACGCTCTGCAGGGCGGCGGCGAAAGTGCCGTCCGGATTGGCGGCCCGTGGCCAGATGTGACCTTTGTCGAGATGGACATGGGCATCGACCAAGCAGGGGACGGCAATGCATCCACCAAGATCGACGAGCGGCAGGGCGCGGCGATCCGGGCCGCCGGCCGGCTGCACAGACGCGATTGTGCCAGCAGCGATATCGATGTCGATCAAAGACCAGCCGTCGGCGTCGCTGGAGGCAGGGCAATCGATCAGACAATGCGGGACGCGTGCGTTGAGGATGCGCCAATGGTCAACGGGGAGGGGGCGGAATAGGGGTGCCACTCAGACCTCTCGCCGGCGCGCGCTGTCGTGCCAATGACGGAGCGACCAATAGCTGATTATGGTGAACAGACCGAAAATCAGGATTCCCGTCAGGGAAATCAACAGCAGCGCCGCAAACATCCGCGGGATATTCAACCGGTAACCGGATTCGACGATCCGAAAGGCGAGGCCAGCGCCCTGTCCAGCCGAGCCGGCGGCAATTTCCGCGACAATGGCACCGATCAGGGCGAGACCGCCGCCGATCCGTAGACCACCGAGAAAATAGGGCAAGGCCGAGGGCAGCCGGAGGCGCAGCAATTGCTGCTGAGGAGTCGCTCCATACAGGTCGAACAGGTCGACCAGATTGTGGTCGGCTGAGGCGAGGCCGAGCGCCGTGTTGGACAGGATCGGGAAAAAGGCGACGACAAAGGCACAGACCAATACGGCGGTTTCGGGTTCGAGATAGATCAGCAGCAGCGGCGCGATCGCGACAATTGGAGTCACCTGCAGTGCAACGGCAAAGGGCAAAAACGAGCGTTCGATCCATTTTGATCGGGTCAATACGAGGGCGAGTGCGACACCGCCTGCGACCGCCGCCAGCAGGGCCAGGAATGTGATCCGCAGGGTAACCCACAGCGACCCGGACAGGGTCGGCCAATCGGCAACGAGCGTTGTGACAATCCGGCTCGGTGCCGGCAGGACATAGGGTGGGATGTCGCGCAGCCGCACCGCGGCTTCCCAGCCGCCAATTGCCGCGGCCAGGACCAGGATCGGCATGAGGATGGCGAAGACGCTGTCGCGGTTGATGCGCCAGGCGGGCGGCTCGCCGTCGACCAGCGATCCGCCGGTTTCGTCCGGCGCTGGTCTCACAATGCGTCCCCGGGGCTCAGTGCACTTTGCAGGGCCTGCGAGGTTGCCCGGCAGGTCCCCGTATAAAGAGGGCTCGACCGGAACTCCTCGCCGCGCGGCATCGGCTCTTCGACCAGGATTGTCTCGATCACGCGGCCAGGCCGCGCCGCCATGACCACGATGCGGGTAGAAAGATAGACACTTTCGTAGACGGAATGGGTGACGAAGACGACCGTGTTGCGCAAGTCGCATTGAATCTTCAAAAGATCGTTGTTGAGCTTGAAGCGGGTGATTTCGTCGAGCGCCGCGAAGGGTTCGTCCATCAGCAGCAGTTTTGGATTCAAGACGAGGGCGCGGGCAATCGACACACGCATCTTCATGCCGCCCGACAATTCGCGTGGATAGGCCGATTCGAAGCCGGTGAGGCCGACCAATTGCAGGGCCTCGGCAATAGCGGGACGGGCCAGTTCACGGCTGCGGCCGCGCAAGCGCAGCGGCAAGAAGACGTTATTGAAGACATTGGCCCAGGGCATTAGTGTCGGCTCCTGGAAGACGAAGCCGATTTCCGGCCGCGGTTCGGACCATTGGATCGTGCCCTGGGTCGGATCAGCGAGGCCGGCAATCATCCGCAACACAGTCGACTTGCCGCAGCCGGACGGGCCGAGCAGGGTCACAAATTCGCCGTCGGCAACCTCGAGATCGAAACCGGCCAACGCGCGGGTGCCGCTGGCAAAAGACTTGCCGACCGATCGAAGCGCGACGATCGGCGTGGCGGAGCCGGCCTGTCTCTGCGCCATCAGTCGCGGAATTCCTTGCTTGGGATGCCGCCCACGTATCCGTCCCTGCCGATGATCATGGCTTGCGCAATTCGAGGCCGACGCCATGGTTGACGAATTGCAAGGTGACCGCCTGCCGATAGTCGAGCCCGGCCGGGACCACGCCGGCCTTGACCATCTTGTCGTAGAAGCTCTTGATCCGTGCCTCGCCCATCGCGCCGATGCCGGCGGTGAGCGTGTCGCCGGAATCGACGATCCCATATTCCTTCAGCTTGCTCACGGAAAAGTTGATCTGCTCGTCCGTCATCTCGGGATTGTCGCGTTTGATCGCCGCATTGGCGCGGCTGTTGTCGCCGTAAAGATAATGGTACCAGCCGATGATCGAGGCGTCGACGAAACGTTTGACCAGGTCGGGCTGTTCCTCGACTTTAGCCTTGCGGGCCTCGATTGTCGTCGCATAGGTGTCAAAACCGTAATCGGCGATCAGGAAAATATTGGGCTTGAAGCCGCCCTGTCGCTCGACTTCGAAGGGCTCGGAGGTCAGATAGCCCTGTTGGATCGACGACTTGTCGGCAATGAAAGGTGCCGCATTGAACGTATAGGGTTTGACCCGCGCCTCGCTGAATCCGTATTCGGCCCGCATCCATTGATAGAAGGAGGCAAGGCCCTCCTTGCTGATGAAGGCCGTCGCCCTGGGCAGTTCGCTCCATTTGTCGAGACCCTGTCCGGGGTGCGACATCAGGATCTGCGGGTCCTTCTGAAAAATGGCCGCGACGATCTTGGTTGGAATTTGCTGTTCGAGCGCGGCAAAGGCCTGGATCAGATTGGCGCCCATGTAGAAGTCGATCTTGCCGGTCGCCAGCAGCAGCCGATTATTGGTCTGCGGGCCACCCGGCAGGATCTTCACCTCGAGGCCGAATTTTTCATAGGTGCCGTCGACCACGGCCTGATAGAAGCCGCCGTGTTCGGCTTCGGCCAGCCAATTGGTTCCGAAAGTCACTTTGTCGAGCGCTTGGCTTGGCGTCGGCAGGAAAAGTGCGGCAACGGCAAGCCAGATCAGGCTTCGCCCGGCGCCAAAATTCGGCATGGCCATGTAAACGTCCTCCTCGATCCGCGGCGGGCTGCCCCTCGCAACCCCCGCCTAAAGGCAAACCCCGTGTCTTGCGGACTTGCGCATTGTAGCGGGCAATTCTAGCGTGCGGCGATGACTTTGCGCATGCTGAATCCTGCCGGCATCCCTCCGGCCCTGGCGCATTATGCGCACGGGGTCGCCGTGCCGCCGGGGACCCGGCTGGTGTTTTGTTCTGGTCAGCTCGGCATTGGCCTCGACGGTACAATACCCGAATCGGCCGCAGCGCAAACCGAGCTGTGCTTTCGGGCGATCGGTGCCATATTGGCGGAGGCCGGCATGGGTTTCGGCGACCTGATCCGCCTGAATGCCTATGTGGCCGACCGCACGTATCTCTCGGCCTATATGGCAATGCGCGACCGCTATATTCGGGAACCTTGGCCGGCCTCGACGCTGATGATCGTGGCCGGGTTCTCGCGCCCCGAATTCAAGGTCGAGGTCGAAGCCCTGGCCGGTCGAAGGGAAGGGCCGGCATGAGCCATCCGCGCCGCCGCCTGTGGGCCGAAATGTGCTGGCGCGACTTCGAAGCGACCGACATGGCAAAAACGATCGCGGTCCTGCCGATTGCCGCGATCGAGCAGCATGGGCCGCATCTGCCGGTCGGCGTCGACACATTCATTATGGAAGGCTATCTGCGCCAGGCGATGGCGCGCTGTCCCGACGATCTGCCGGTTCTGTTTCTGCCGGTCCAGGCAATCGGCAAATCGAACGAGCACGGCGCCTATCCCGGCACGCTCACGCTTTCGGCCGAGACGGCAATCCGAGCCTGGACCGAGATTGGCGCAAGCATCCGCAAAACCGGCTGCCGCAAATTGGTGATCGTCAATTCGCACGGCGGCAATGTGCCGCTGCTTGACATTGTCGCGCGCGAGTTACGGGTGCGGCACGCGATGCTGGTGGTGAGCGCCTCATGGCATCGTTTCGGCTACCCGGATGGCCTGTTCGGGCCGCAGGAGCGGGTGCATGGCATCCATGCCGGCGATGCCGAAACCTCGCTTATGCTGGCGTTCAGGCCCGACGTGGTCAATCTGGAGGCGATCGACGATTTCGTGCCCCGCTCGCTCGCGATCGAGCGCGATTTCCTGTGGCTGAGGGCGACCCAACCGATCGGCTTCGGCTGGATGAGCCAGGACCTGTCGCCGGCCGGGGCGATGGGCAATGCGGCAGCAGCGACCGCCGCCAAAGGCGAGGCCTGCGCCGATTACGGTGCCACCGCCTTCGTCGAATTGCTGCGTGACGTCGAGGCCTTCGATCTGGCGCGGTTGACGGCGGGCCCGCTCGGTTGAGACGTCAGCTGTCGATCCGGGCAATGAACCATTGCAGGATCCGAATCCAAACCTCGTCCTTGCCGACCGCGTCTTCGACCCCGTGCTCGAGATTTGGATTGTCGTTGACCTCGATCACGAAAATGCCCTCCGCCGTCTGCTTGATATCGACGCCATAAAGCCCGGTGCCGATCGAGCGGGCCGCCCGCAAGGCGAGATTGACGACCTCGGGGGGCGTCTCGCCGAGCGCCAAGGTCTGGTGCGTGCCCTCACGTGACATGCCATTGCGGCCGTGCTTGATGATCTGCCAATGGCCGTGGGCCATATGGTATTGGCAGACGAACAGGGGCTCGCCGTTAAGCACGCCGACGCGCCAATCATATTGGGTCGGCATGTATTTTTGCGCCAGCAGCAGGTCGGTATCCTCGAACAAAGTGTCGGTCAATTGCTTCAGCGCCTGTCGATCGGCGACCCGATGCACGCCGCGGGAAAAGGAGCCGTCCGGGATCTTGACGACCATCGGCCAGCCCAACAAGTCTGCCGCGCGCCCAAGATCTTCGTCCTCGGCCAGCATGACGCTTGGCGGGATCGGTATGCCCTGCGCCTCGAGCAGTTCATGCAAGTAGACCTTGTTGGTGCAGCGGATCATCGAGACCGGGTCGTCTATGACCGGCATGCCCTCCTGCAGGGCGCGGCGGGCAAAGCGATAGGTAAAATTGTCGATCGAAGTCGTCGCCCTGACAAACAATCCGTCGAATTCGGCGAGTTCGGCCAGTTGGCGCTTGGTGATCAGCTCGATGTCGACCGACAGCCGCTCGCCGATCCGCTGGAAATAGCGCAGCGTTTCGGTTGAGGACGGCGGCATGGGCTCGCCGGGATCGTGGAGGACGGCAAGCGAATATTTGGCGATCGGCCGGGCCTTGGGATTGCGCCAGTCGCGTTGGGTATGCCGGCTCAGCGCCTGGCGGAAGAACTGCGCCTCTTCTGGGCCGAGCTTGGCGAGGGGGCGCGCCCTGATCCTCTCGATCGCCCATAATTCCGGCGCCGCCGTCTCGACGCTTGAACGCGTCGATCTGGCATGAATCGTCACTTCCTGGGCGGGGCACCGGAACCAGTCGAACAGCAGCCGGCCGAAGGTCTCGAAGCGCGGATCCTGAACCAGGCCGAAGCAGACGAGGAGGTCGAAGGTTCCGGTCTCGCTCGCTCTTGCGCGCTGCGCCGCCCGGTTGAGGGCGGCCTCGAGTTCGGGCAGCGCATGTTCGTATAATTTACGCTCGCGCAATTCGAGCATGGTCTCGACGCTGGGGATCACCCGATGCCCGCGCGCCTCGGCGAGGAGGGAGGCATAATAGCCCTTCGACTGATAATTGTAGGAACGCGAAAGATTGATGATTTTGGCGCGCGCCGTCGGACTGAACAATTTCGGGCGGGCGAGAAATTCGCTGGTCGTGATGACTTTGTGCGGCGTGTCGGCGTTCGGATAATCGCGCTCTTGATCAACGAGAATAACCCAGCCGGTCATGGGCATCGGCCCTCAGGACGCGGCGCCGGCTTGCTGCTGCTCGGCATCCCTCGAAGCCCCGGCACTAGAGTTGTCTTTCCATGCGTTCTGCCGATCCGCCATCTTCGTAATAATCCGCATAGCGTCCGAAGCTGCGAAAGCCAAGCTTTTGATATAGGCCGATCGCCTTGACATTGTCGCTGCGGACCTCGAGCCGCAAAATCCTGACGCCGCGGGCGCGGGCCTGCGCCATGGCGGCCTCGAGCAGGCCGTGGCCGATGCCGCGCTGGCCGTGATCGGGATCAACCGCGACGGAATAGAGCCTGGCAATAAGCGAGTCCCGGCGGAAGGCGAGCAGCGCATAGCCGGCAAGTCTGGCGCCGGAATGGGCGACGAGCAGCGCGACACGCGGCGAGAGAATGAAATTGCGCAAACTGCGCCGCGACAAGCGGTCGCTTTCGAAAGTATTGAGCTCGAGCCTTTCCAGGTCGTCCAGGTCGGAAAGCGCGGCGGGGCGGATCCGGTAGAAGGCAGGCATGGGACTCGGCGGCGGCAGGAGGGACGCCCGTCTGATAGGCCGGCGCCTCCGGCAGGGCAAGGCCCGGACCTGTTCTGCCGGCGAGCCATCCTTGTCGGCCAGCCGGTCGCCCTTCGGCCTAGGCATTGGCCCAGGTCAGGGTCCAGGTTTCGGTCAAGGCGCGATTGCCGGCCTTGAGAAATGCCCGCAAGTCGGTCGTCTGGCCGGCGGCCAGCTCGATGTCGATGACCGCCCGGATCCCGTGAATATGGGAATTGGACACCAGAAAGGCGCGGAGGATCTTGCCGTTGCTGGTGCTCGGCACGACCTCGACCAGGCTGAGATCGGCAAGATAATAGTCGAGGTCGCCGCCGGAGAAATCGATCATGAAGCGGCGTGAGCCGGGCGCAATCGGCTCGCTCGAGCCGAGCGCGCGGGCGGCGGTGTTGAAGGTCCCGACGACCCGCCCGCCCGGCGACAGCCGGCCGCTGTCCATCATCGCGGTAATCCGATAACCGAAGTTGAAGGGCTTGCCTGGTTCGATCGGTTCCTTCGGCCGCCAGCTGACGACGATATTGTCGTTGCTCTCGTCGCCGGTGGGCAGCTCGATCAGTTCGACATGGCCCTCGCCCCAGGCATCACGGGGCTCCACCCAATAGCTCGGCCGCAATTGATAGGCGAGGTCGAGGTCCTGGTAGTGATCGAACACCCGATCGCGCTGCATCAGGCCGAAGCCGCGCAGATCCTTGTCGCTGAAGGTCGAGGTCTCGGCGCGGCGCGGATTGCGTAGCGGGCGCCAGATGTGCTCCCCAGTCCCGGTATGGATCAAGAGCCCGTCCGAATCGTGCAATTCGCTGCGGTAGTCGTCGAATTGATGGCGATCGCTTTCGCCGCTTAGGAACATCGACGTCAGCGGCGCGAGCCCGGCCGCGCTAGTCGGGCGGCGGGCGTTGAGATTGACCGAAATGTCGACCACCGTGTCGAGACCCGGATAGATCTCGAAGCGATAGGCGCCGGTCAGAACGGTGCTGTCGAGCAGCGCGTAGATGGTCGCCCGCTCGACTTCGGCTGGCGGCGCTTCGACCCAGAATTCCCGGAAGAACGGAAATTCCTCGCCGTTTTCCGGGGTCGCAGCGAGAAGCAGGCCGCGTGCCGAGAGGCCGTAGCGCTGCTGACGACCGAGAAAGCGGAAATAGCTGGCGCCGAGGAAGGCGATCAATTCATCGAAGTTCTGCGGCTCGTTGAGGGGATAGTGCAGGCGGAAACCGGCAAAGCCGAGGTTAATCGGCAGTGGCTGGTCGATCTTGGTGCGGCCATAATCAAACAGGTTTGCGGCATAGGGAATCGGTGTCGCGATCCCGTCCCGGATCGTGTTGATGGTGACCGGTCGCCGGTAAAGGTGGCCGAGATGGAAAGTTTGCAGGCGGAACCGGCTCGCGCCGAAAAACGCCTTGTCGGCCTGAAAGCGGATGTCGCGCCAGCCATCGAAATTGAGGTGAGCCAGCGGTTCCGGCAAAACCGGGAGCGCGCCGTCGAAGGGCGCACTCGCGAGGTCCTGCGCCCGCCTGATGACGGTCTCGAAGGCAAGGCCGCTTGGGGCGGGAATAGGCTGGGCGCCGGCGCGCCTGACCAGGCCCTGAGCGGCCAGGGCTGCGGCCGCACCCAGGATGCGACGGCGGCTGAGAAGTTCCATGACCATGGGTCCCTTTTCAGAATCTTGCCTGGCGCGATTGTCGACAGGCCGGAACCGAGTAATGCCGAAAGGCCGGGGCGACAAGAGGGCGACGTGGCAATTGCTTAATGGATCAAAGCGGCAGCGTCGGTGAACGGCCAATGCCGTTGGTCCAGCGCGACAGCCCGTTCAACAGATTTTTACGACGTACGAAATTTATTGTTGAAAACCGGATGGCGAGTGCGTATGTGTGGATCGCCCAATTTCGCACGTGCCTGTGGTCGTGTGTCGGTTGGCGGGGATCCGGACAAGAGGCCGGTTAACCGCCGCGAAATAACCGGCAGCCGGAGGCGAACCGGCGAACCCCGCCAAACGGGGGACGCGACTTAAAGCAACGACGGACCGGGCTTTTTCGTCTCTGTCGGCCCTCCAAAGGCCGGCTTACCGAAGAGGCTAGTCTTTCTTGCCGGGCGTGCGGACGGGGTTTCCCCTTCCAAACGATGGTCATGCTGCAGATGGATGGCGCAAGTCATCCGTGTGACAAGTGGCCAACGGCGCAGCATCTGGCCGATGGCGACATCGGCCGCAGGTCAGCGTCCAGACTGGAGCGTCTCCACAGCGCGCCAATCGGGATGCTGTCTCCTGAAGAATCAATCGCTCAACGCGGGCTTAAGCCGGCGCCAGAGGGGATGCCGCCCATGACCGAACGCATTCAGCAATTTCTCCGCAACCGCCGCGAAGACGGGCCATGCCTGGTCGTCGATCTCGATGTCGTGCGCGATAACTACAAGGCTTTCGCCAAGGCTTTGCCGGATACGCGAGTCTACTATGCCGTCAAGGCCAATCCGGCGCCGGAGATCCTCGATCTCCTGGCCCGGCTCGGCTCGTGCTTCGATGCGGCGTCGATCGTCGAGATCGAGCAGGTCCTCGCGGCGGGCGCCACGGCCGAGCGGATTTCCTTCGGCAATACGATCAAGAAGGAGCGCGATATTGCCAAGGCCTACGCTCTCGGCGTGCGCCTGTTCGCGGTCGACTGCGCCGCCGAAGTCGACAAGATCGCCCGTGCCGCGCCCGGGGCGAAAGTGTTTTGCCGCATCCTGTGCCGGGGCGATGGCGCCGAATGGCCGTTATCACGCAAGTTCGGCTGCGCCCCCGAAATGGCGGCGAGCGTGCTCGAACATGCGCACCGCTCTGGGCTTGTCGCCTTCGGACTGTCGTTCCACGTCGGCTCGCAGCAGCGCAACCCGCGGATGTGGGACGCCGCCTTGCGCCAGGCATCCGGCCTGTTCCGCGATCTCGCGGAACGCGGCATCCACCTGTCGATGGTCAATCTCGGCGGCGGCTTCCCGGCCAAATACCTGAAGGAGGTGCCGGCGGTAAAGTCCTATGGGCAGGCGATCTTTCGCTCGCTGCGCAAGCATTTCGGCAATCGGATCCCCGAGACGATTATCGAGCCCGGCCGGGCGATGGTCGGCAATGCCGGCATTATCGAGGCCGAAGTGGTTCTGATCTCGAACAAGTCGGAGAGCGATCCAATACGTTGGGTCTATTTGGACATCGGCAAGTTCAACGGCCTTGCCGAGACGATCGACGAGATGATTCGCTATCCGATTCGCACCGATTACGATGGTGATCCGGTGGCGCCGTGCATTCTTGCCGGCCCGACCTGTGATTCGGTCGATGTCCTCTACGAGAGGGTCCCCTACGACCTGCCGATCAGTCTGGAGATTGGTGCGAAGGTGCTGATCGAAGCGACGGGCGCCTATACGACGACCTATTCGGCGGTTGGATTCAACGGCTTTCCGCCGCTCAAATCCTACGTCATCTAGCGCCGGCGGACCTGCCGCACGGTCCGGCGAGGTGCGAGGACGTGGTGCGCTGTCGTTGGGAGGTTGCGATGGTCTACGCCGAAGACAGGCCGGGCGATGCTGCAAGCCTGCGCAGCGGTCGTTTCGGGGAAGCAAGAATTCGCGACGAGCGGCTGCAGGATCGGCCGGCGCGCGAGTCTCTGCTCGACGAATCCTTTGGCGTGGCGCGCCATTGTAAGACATCGGAGCGGCTGCGCGAAGGTCGACTGCCCGCCGCGGACCTGGCGTTTTCAGCCTGCGATGCGGAGCGTCTCGTCGGCACGCTCAGGCTTTGGCCGGTCATGGCTGCCGACCGGCCCGCTCTCTGGCTTGGGCCGCTTGCGGTTGCTGCTTCGCACCGTTCGTGCGGGCTCGGCGCGCGGCTGATGGGCGAGGGCTTGTATCGCGCCATGGTTCTTGGCTACCGGGCCGTGCTGCTGGTCGGCGATCCCGGCTATTACAAACGCTTCGGTTTCGAGGCGCGACTTGCGCGTGCGCTTGTTTTGCCGGGGCCGGTCGAACGCGAGCGATTTCTTGCACTCGAACTCGTTCATGGTGCGCTCGCGGGCGCCGTCGGTGCGGTCTATGCCACCGGCCGATTCGACGCCTCCTTGCGCTGCAAACCCGAAGCCAGATTGCAGGCGGCCTGAACGGCTGCCCGGTCGGAATTCTTGGCGCAGGCGCCGCGGCGTACTTGACCTGGCTTGGCGCAGTTGCTTTTTGGCCGCCAACGATCTCGTCTCAATCCTGCGCGGAGATTGACCTCATGTCCCATTGGCCCGTCTATGCGAAAATAACCGGTCCCATCGTCATCGTCGGCTTTGGCTCGATCGGTCGGGGCACGCTGCCCTTGATTGAGCGGCACTTCCATTACGACGCCAAGCGCTTTGTCGTGATCGATCCAAGCGAGGAAGGTCGCAAGCTGTTGGAAGAGCGCAATATCGCCTTCCTGCATCTCGGCCTGACCCGCGACAATTATCGCGATGTCCTGACTCCGTTGTTGAGCAAAGGCGGCGGCCAGGGCTTCTGCGTCAATCTATCGGTCGATACTTCGTCGCTCGAGATCATGGAATTGTGTCGGGAAGTCGGGGCGCTCTATATCGATACGGTCGTCGAGCCCTGGGCCGGCTTTTACTTCGACCACAATCTCGGACCGGAAGCCCGCACCAATTACGTGCTGCGCGAATTGATTCTTGCGGCGCGCCGCAAATCGCCGGGCGGGACCACCGCCGTATCGTGCTGCGGGGCCAATCCCGGCATGGTTTCCTGGTTCGTGAAACAGGCGCTTCTCAATCTGGCCGCGGATCTCGGCGATGGCGGGGGCGAGCCGCGGACGCGGGCCCAATGGGGTCAGTTGGCGCAGCGGTTGGGCATCAAGGGCATCCATATTGCCGAACGCGACACCCAGCGGGCAAAGCGGGCGAAGCAGCCGGGCGTCTTCGTCAATACCTGGTCGGTTGAGGGCTTTCTGTCGGAGGGCATGCAGCCGGCGGAACTCGGCTTCGGCACCCATGAACGATGGATGCCGGCCAATGGTTCGCGCCATGCGGCCGGCTGCGGCGCGGCGATCTTTTTGGGCCAACCCGGTGCCAATACGCGGGTGCGCAGTTGGACCCCGACTGCCCGGGCGCAATACGGCTTTCTCGTCACGCACAACGAGGCGATTTCGATCGCCGACTATTATACCGTTCGCGACGAAGCGGGAACGGCACTCTACCGGCCGACCTGCCACTATGCGTATCACCCCTCGAACGACGCCGTGCTTTCCTTGCACGAATTATTCGGCCAGGCCGGCAAAGTGCAAGAACGCCATCATATTCTCGGCGAGAGCGAGATCGTCGATGGTATCGACGAGCTCGGCGTTTTGCTGTACGGCCACAGCAAGAATGCCTATTGGTATGGCTCGCAATTGTCGGTCGAGGAGACCAGGCGGCTGGCCCCCTATCAGAACGCGACCGGCATGCAGGTCACCTCGGCAGTCTTAGCGGGCATGGTCTGGGCGCTCGAAAATCCCACTATGGGCATTGTCGAGGCCGACGAGATGGATTATCGGCGCTGTCTGCAAGTGCAGATTCCCTATCTCGGCCCGATGATCGGCACCTATACCGACTGGACGCCGCTTGTCGACAGGCCGGGCTTCTTCCCCGAGGACATCGATCCGTCCGATCCGTGGCAGTTTCGCAACGTTCTCGTCCACGAAGCCTAGGCCGACCCGCTATGAAAGCGCGGCGCTGTGGCGATCAGGGCTGCAGGTAATCGTGGACGACCTCGCCCAGTCCGAGGGTGAGATCGGCCTTGAAATGCACCGCCGACAGCACCTCGCGGACCGGCAATTTGGCGACATCGGCGAGGACATGAGCGTGCAATTCGAGGGCGGCCGGTCCCGACCAGGCGCCCTTCATGCTAATATCCTCGAGAAAATAGCGCACCAATTCGCAAATGCGGGCCGAGCCGTCCACGTGCGGGATGATCTTAATGAGGTAATTCGCCACCTGCAGCGCTTTGAGAACCGCGGCCTCGTCGACAATCTTGTGCTTGTAGCCCATGGTCATCGTGGCGCAGAGGACCGCGCCGTAATGCAGCGTGCCGACGACGACGTCGCCGTCATGGATGACTTTTGGACGGGCAAGCTTTTTGGGAAAGCCCCAGATTTCGCGCCCGCCGGTGATCGGCGCATCGTCGTCGAGATACATCGAATGGACGAAGGCGCCGGGCTTGCCCTGGAAGGTGACGGGAATCACCTGGCCGGTTTCAGTGTAATCGCCAAAGCCGGTCGAATTCGGCATCCGGATGAATTCGTATTTGACAATGGGTTCGCCGATTTCGAGCGGTTCGGGAACGACCGCCCGCAGAATTTCCGGGTCGGTGCGATAGGTCACGACGATGAATTCACGGTCGTAGAACCGGTAGGGGCCCGGCGGAAAGGACGGATTGGTCAGCGGCATCGCAAAGGCGCGTTTGCGGATCTCATCGGCTTTCAAGAGAGACCTCCGGGACGCTTTGTTGGTTCGGGTTGGTCGGATTGCCCATCGATGACGCCAGCCAACCGGCGATAGGCAACGATTACCTGGCTGTCATCGGCGCCACCAAGGCCATTGGCCGAGGCGGCAATGAACATCTGATGGGCGGCGGCGGCAAGCGGGATCGCCACTTTGGCGAGCCTGGCGGCATCGACGACGATGCCGAGGTCCTTCACGAAAATATCGACGGCGCTGGCGACGGGTGGGTCGGCTTCGAGCATGCGCGGGCCACGGTTGTTGAGCATCCAGGAAGCTGCCGCCGAGCCGCCGAGGATTTGCAAGAGCAGGTGGCCGTCGAGGCCGGCCTTCTCGGCCATCGCCAGCGCTTCGGCGCCGGCGGCAATATGAACACCGCACAGCAATTGATTGATGGTCTTGACGGTGGCGCCCTGGCCTGGCGCGTGGCCGACGTGAAAGACTTTGTTGCCGAGCGCCGCGAGCACCGGGCGGGCCCGATCGTAGGCAGCCGGCGGTGCCGCGCACATGATCGTCAAGGTGGCCGTCTCGGCGCCGCCGACGCCGCCGGAGACTGGCGCATCGAGCAGAATATGGCCAAGTTCGGCTAGCCGCGCGGCAAGCTTGCGAACCGCATCCGGTGCACATGTCGCCATCAGCAGGACGAGGGCGCCCGGGCGCAGCGCCTCGGCGACGCCGCTCTTGAACAGGACATCCGCTGCCTGTTCGGAATTGACGACCATGAGAATGGCCATGTCGGCATCGCGGGCGGCCTCGGCGGCGCTGTCGGCAATCGTGCCGCCAGCTTCGGCCAGCCGCCGCCTTGCCTCGGGCCGCTGGTCAAACCCACAAAGGCGGAATTGGCGCTGGGTTAGGTTGCGCGCCATGGGCAGGCCCATGGCGCCAAGACCAATGAAGGCAATCGCCGTCAAACTCTATTCCTTCACAGCTCCGGTCATCGCCGCCACATAATATTCGACAAAGAATGAATAGAGAATGACGAGCGGCAGCGAGCCGACCAGCGCGCCGGCCATCAGCGAGCCCCAGCGATAAATATCGCCGTCGACGAATTCGTTGACGATGGCAACCGGTACCGTTTTGTTGGGGGTCGAGGAAATGAAGGTCAGCGCATAGATGAATTCGTTCCAGCACAGGGTCAGGGCGAAAATTGCCGCCGAGATCAGGCCGGGTATGGCGAGCGGCACGATGATCTGCCGCAATATCTGCCAGCGGCTGGCGCCGTCGATGAGCGCACATTCCTCAAGTTCGAAGGGAATCGTTTTGAAATAGCCCATCAGCAGCCAGGTGCAGAAGGGGATAAGGATCGTCGGATAGGTGAGGATCAGCGCCATCGGGCTGTCGAACAAGCCATATTGGACGATCACCGTCGACAGCGGGATGAATAGGATCGACGGCGGCACCAGATAGGCGAGGAAAATCGCCGCGCCGAGCGTGCTGGCGCCGCGAAAACGCAAGCGGACAATCGCATAGGCGGCAAAGACGCTGGCCAGGATCGAAATGGCGGTCGCCGAGACGGCGACGAACATTGTGTTGAGGAGCCAGCGCGGATAATCGCTTTCAAACAGGAGCTTGTGGACATGCTTGAGGGTCGGCGACCAGGTCCAGAATGGGTTGGTCGTTTGAAGGTCAAGCAATTGGTCGTTTGGCTTGATCGCAGTCAGAGCCATCCAGTAAAAGGGAAAGAGCAGGACGACGAGAATGATGGCGAGTGGCAGGTAGAGGTTAATCAGGCGCCCGGAGTTCTTGTCGAGATAAGACATGCCTTCGGAAAAGTCGCTTGCTGCGGCGGCCGGCAGGGCCTGGTCACTCATTTGCCGCTCCTTGTTGCCAACGCCTCTGTTGCAGGCCAAACCAGGAGACGAGAATGGCGGCCAGCAGGAAGGGGATCATCGCCGTGGCAATCGCCGCACCCTCGCCGAGCTGGCCGCCGAGGATGGCCTTCTGGTAGGAATAGGTCGCCATCAGATGGGTCGAATTGACGGGCCCGCCGCGCGTCATCGCCCAGATCAGCTGGAAGTCGGTGAAGGTGAAGAGCACCGAAAAGGTCATGACCACGGCAATGATCGGCGTCAGCAGCGGATAGGTGATCCGGCGAAAGATCTGCCAGTTCGTTGCCCCGTCGAGGGTGGCAGCCTCATAGAGGCTGGGCGACACGGTCTGCAGGCCAGCCAAAAGCGTGATGGCGACGAAGGGAATGCCGCGCCAGATGTTGGCAAAGATCACGCAGCCCCTTGCCCAGGCGGGATCGCCGAGAAAGTTGATGTTCTGCGAAATCAGGCCGAGCGATTTCAGGCTCCAGGAAATGATCGAGAATTGGCTGTCGAATATCCACCAGAAGGCAATAGCCGACAGGACGGTTGGAACAATGAACGGGATCAGGACGATCGAGCGGATCAGCGAACGCATTGGCATGTGATTGTTGAGCAGGAGCGCAAGATAGAGCCCGACGACGAATTTGATCAGCGAGGCGACCAAGGTATAGGCGATGGTAAACAGGGTCGCCCCGAGAAACACCTTGTCGTAGAAGAACAGCTCCTCGTAATTGTCGAGGCCGACGAAATTGCCGGCCCGCCCGATCTTGACATCGGTGAGGCTCATCCAGATCCCTTTGACCAAGGGATAGGCGAGAAACAGCAGCAGAAAGCCGGCGGCCGGCAGCATGAACCAGAAGCCCTGCCAATTGCGATTGTTCTGGAGCCTTTGCCAGCGATCGCGGGCCGGCGAAGAAGTGAGGCTCATCCCCGGCCTCGCCGGCCGGCCGGCGCGCGGCGCGTCGCTGACCATCAGCGATACAGACGCTTGGCCTGGCGCTCGGCAATCGCCATCGCACCCTTGAGATCCTCACGGCCGGTGCAATAATTGGCGAACATGTCGACCAGCAGGAAGTCAGCGACCGCGGTTGCTGCCCTTTCGCCAACCGTTCCAAGACCGCTCACCGGCAGCGACCGCTTAGCCGCTTCGCGGAAGACGGTGCGCTTCGGGTCGCTGGTCCAGACCGGGTTGCTGTCATAGGCATTGAGCATGTGGGTCAGATAACCCTTGGCGCCTTCCAGCCAGGGATTGAAATTCTCGGCCTCCAGGAGATAGGCGGTGAAGGCCTTGCAGGCCTGCGGATATTTGGAGAACGTGAAGGTCAGCAGGGGAAAGCAGAGCTGCAGTTCGGTCGGCTTGCCGGCCGGGCCGATCGGCCATAGCGCGTGATTCATGTCTTCGGCAATGGCCTTCATCTTCGGATCCTTGTCCGCGTCGGCGAGTGCCGCCGCATAGATCGAGATGCCATTGCCGGTCAGATAGAGTTCGCCGGCCAGGAAGGCCTTGTTGTTGGACGAATCGTTCCACGAGGCGGTGCCGGGCAGACAGGTCTCCTGCAGGGCCTTGGCATACTCGAGCGCCTTGGCCGTTTCCGGCGAATTGAGGATCACTTTGTCGTTGGCATCGACGAGATTGCCGCCATGCGCCCACAAGCACCAATGGATCCAGGCATTGGCGTCGCCGGTTGCGTGGCCGAGCGCAAAGCCGCAGGGCGTGCCGTTCTTCTTCATCGCCCGGCACAATTCGAGAAAGCCCGCCGTATCCTGCGGCACCGCCTTGAAACCCGCCTTTTCGATCGCCGCAATCCGATAGTTCAGATAGCCGCCATTGACGGCAATCGGAATTGCGATCCAGCGGCCGCTGTTCTTGCCATAGGCCTCGGCCATCGGCACCCAGCCGCCGTATTTCTTGCCGAGATAATCAGCGACATCGCTGACATCGAGGCATTGTTCAGCAAAGAGTTGGGGCAGGGAATGCAGACCCCAGATCATGTCCGGTCCCTGCCCGGTATTGGCGGCAACGGAAGCCTTAGGCTGGATGTCGTCGAAGGATTCGTTGGAGACATTGACCTTGACGCCGGTGGCGGCGGTGAAGGCGCCGACCAGTTTCACGAAGGCCTCGTCTTCACTTTGGACGAAGCGTTTCCAGCGCAGCAGGTTGAGGTTCGCGCCTGATTCTGGCTTCCACGGGCTTGTCTCAGCAAAGGCTCTGGCGAAGGCAAGTGCGTCGGCAGCCACGGCCAAAGCGCCGATCGACGCCGCTTTGACCAGGCTGCGGCGTGAAACCTTGATCATGGTACTCTCCCTTTGTTACCGACGTAACCTTGGCGGCCCATTTTTGTCAGTTCACCAGTCGCTTGCCCGATTCGTTGTCGAACAAATGGACGAGGTTAGGATCGGGCGACAGGCGGATCGTCTCGCCCGGCTTGGCCGTGACCCGTTCGCGAAACAGGCAGACCACCTCCTGATCGCCGTTGCGGACATTGACTTGCGTCTCCGAGCCGGTTGGCTCGACGACGATGACTTCGGCGGGCATGCCGTCGGCGCTGACGTGAATATGCTCGGGGCGCATTCCGAGCGTCACCTTCCGGCCATCGGCCTGGGCCGCTTTGGCGGTGATCGGGAAGGCTAAGCCGCCGTCGCTGCGGAAAATCGGCTGGCCGGCAAGAATTTCGACGCGGCCGTTCAGAAAATTCATCGCCGGTGAGCCGATGAAGCCGGCCACGAAGAGATTGTCGGGATGATCGTAGAGATCGAGCGGTGCACCGATTTGTTCGACGACGCCGTCGTGCATGACGACGATTTTATCGGCCATGGTCATCGCCTCGATCTGGTCATGCGTGACATAGACCGTCGTCGTGCGCAGGCGCTGATGCAATTCCTTGATTTCGGTCCGCATCGCAACCCTGAGCTTGGCGTCGAGATTGGACAACGGCTCGTCGAACAGGAAGACTTGCGGGTCGCGCACGATCGCCCGTCCCATTGCTACCCGCTGGCGCTGGCCGCCGGAAAGCTGGCGCGGATAGCGCTCGAGCAGCGGCGAGAGGCCGAGGATCGACGCGGCCTTGTCGACCCTGGCAGTAATCTCGGTTTTCGGCGCCTTGCGCAATTTCAACGAAAAGCCCATGTTTTCGGCAACCGTCATATGCGGGTAGAGCGCGTAATTCTGGAATACCATGGCGATGTCGCGTTCCTTCGGAGGCACGTCGTTGACGACCCGCTCGCCGATCCGGATTTCGCCGCTGCTGATGTTTTCGAGGCCGGCAATCATCCGCAGCAGGGTTGACTTGCCGCAGCCGGAGGGACCGACCAGAATGACGAATTCGCCGTCCTTGATGTCGATGTTGACGCCGTGAATCACGGCGGCGGAACCGAACGATTTCCTAACGTCGCGGATTTCCACCGACGCCATCGCCATCCTCCCCGTTTGGGCTCGCCGCGCGATGCCCGTTAGCCAATCCGATCTCGGCCGGAACTATGGTCCGGATCCTGTTGCTGCCGCATCCTCGGCTTGCGGCGATCTTCCGGCTGCATCATGATGACGCGGAGTTCGATGAGAATGCAAGCGCGCTGAAGGCCGCGCTCGGCCGGCGGCCGGCTAGTTCGGGGAAGTGAATGTTTGATGTTTTGATGCCTGAGCCGATGATGCCGCGTATTGAAGAGGGGCTCGCCAAGCGACTGCGCCTGCACAAACTGTGGGAGGCTGACGAGCGGGAGTTCGCGGCTTGGCGCAATTGCCGGGCAGATCCGCGGCATTGCGGCGGGCGGCGGGCATCTGCCGATCGACCAGGCGTTTATGGCGCGCTTCCCGCAGCTCGAAATTGTCGCAAGCTTTGGCGTCGGCTACGACCATGTCGATGCCGCTTGGGCCGGCCGCCATGGCATTGTCGTGACCAATACGCCGGACGTGCTGAATGAAGAGGTTGCCGATACCGCTCTGGGACTGCTCTTGTGCACGGTCCGGCGATTGCCGCAAGCCGACCAGCATGTCCGGTTGGACAAGTGGCCGGCCGGCGATTTCCCGCTCTCCCCCACTTTGCGGCGACGAACCATGGGGATTGTCGGGCTTGGCCGGATCGGCCGGGCGATCGCCCGGCGTGCCGAGGCCTTCGGACTGAAAATCGCCTATCACGGCCGTCGGCCGCAGCCCGGCATTCCCTATCTTTACTATCCGCGGCTGATCGACATGGCGGCCGCAGTCGACATTCTCATGCTCATCGTTCCAGGCGGCGCGGCGACCCGCGGCCTGGTGTCGGCCGCGGTCCTGGCGGCGCTCGGCCCCGATGGCATCTTGATCAACGTGGCGCGCGGTTCGGTCGTCGATGAGGCAGCCCTGATTGCCGCGCTCCAGTCCGGCAAGATCCTGGCAGCCGGGCTCGATGTCTATGCGGCGGAGCCGCACGTTGCGCCGGCGTTAATCGCGATGGACAATGTCGTTCTTTTGCCGCATGTCGGGTCGGCCAGCGAGGATGCGCGCGGGGCGATGGGCCAGCTCGTGGTCGACAATCTGGTCAATTGGTCGCAGGGCAATGGACCGCTGACACCGGTTGCCGAGACACCTTGGCCGAGGCCGGATAAGCCGGCAAGATAGCGGCCGAATCGCCGGCACAGGATCTGGTTTCCCGGGGAGATAGACATGCCCAGAATCGATAATTCCGGCACCGGCCGCGCGCGGCATTGGCGGGCAATCACGGCGTTGTTGGTTTTGCTGCCCGGCTCAGGCCGCGCGGCCGGGGAGGGATTCGAGCCGCAGGCGGCGGCGGGTCTGTGGGACTTGACCCTGTCGTCGACCAGCAAGCAATGCCGGATCACTTTGCGGATGCGATTCGGTGGCGCCCGGCTATGCGCTGGCAATGCCGGCCGGCTGCCGGCGTGCGCTGCCGGTCCTTACCGAGGTCATCGGCTGGACCAAGGAGGCCGACGGCCTGGCCCTCAAGGACCTGTCGGGCGAGGTGATCTTGCAATTCTCGCCGCGCGGCGACGGCGCTTTTGAGGGCCGCAGCGCGGCCGGGGAAGTCTACAGCTTGGTCGCGGTCGATGCCGCGAAACGGGCGCAATTCGTCAAGCCGCCGAGTGAAAAACCAGTGGGATTGCGACCGACCGCCGGCTTCCAGGTCGCTCAGGCAAAACCACTTGCCTCCGCCACCGCTGCCCCGGTCAGGGCCGGCGAAGTCCCGGGCCGTTATTCGGTCTGGCGCGAAGGGCCGAAGGACACTGGTTGCATGCTAACCCTCGACGACAAGGGGCGCGGGCCCAAGGGCAGTTTCAAGGCCATTTTGTCGCCGGCTTGCCGCGACCAGGGATTTGTAATATTTGACCCGGCCGGCTGGGCGGTCGAAAAGGGCCGGCTGATTTTGACGGCGCGCAAGGGCCATCAGGCCCATTTCGACCTGCAGCCCGAGGTTGGCTGGAACAAGGACCCCAAGGATGGCGGGCGGCCGCTGGTTTTGAAAAAGATGTAGCCAGCTCAGGTCGGCAATCTTGCCGCCGAGCTCGTCCTCGATATGCGCGCGGATGATCGTCGTCCATGTCCGGCTCGGCCCTGAAGCCGAGCGACAGTGCCCGCTGCGGGTCGAAATTGCGCGGCCAGCCAGCGACGATCTTGACGATGACGGGGTCCGGCTCGCGGCGGATGAGCGTGACGGCCTTCTGGCCGGCGACGCGGCCAAGCGCCGCGATCTCTCGCCGACTGTCACGGAGAGGCCCGGCATGGTGAGGTTGCGCCTGGCGCCGAGGCCGGACGTGTCCAGGCCGGCCGCGTGTCGCAGGAACTGCGACGGCGGCGCGCGGGCTCGCGACCCAATGCCGCACGTCGTCCGACACCGGCAGGATCGCTTCCTGTGCCGGCCAGGGGCTCGCGCAGGATGCCGGAGAAGAACCCGGACGCCGCCTTGTTGGGCTTGCCGGGCCGAACGCACGATCGTCGGCAGGCGGATGCCGACGCCGTCGAGGAAGCCGCGGCGGGAATAGTCCGCGAGGAGCAATTCGCCGATCGCCTTCTGAGTACCGTAGGAGGTCAGCGGCGTGTGGAAGAACTCGTCGCCGATCTTGTCGGGGAAGGGCGCGCCGAAGACGGCGATCGACGAGGTGAAGACGAGCTTCGGCCGGTAGCCGGCGGCCAGGGCCCTGTCGGATCGCCTCGAACAGGCGCTGCGTGCCGTCGAGATTGATCGCGGTAGCCCTTCTCGAAATCGGCCTCGGCCTCGCCCGAGACGATCGCCGCGAGATGGAAGATCAGGTCCGGCCGTCCGGCGACGAGCCGCTCCGCCACGCCCGGGTGCGACAGGTCGTCGGCCGAGCATGCGCACCGCGAAGGGCGCGCCGGCAGGTGCCGGCGGCGGCATGATCACGTCGGCAGCGTCGCCTTGGTGATCGCTTTGCCGCCGCACGATGTTCGTCCTTGGCAAGCCTTCTCGAGGAACTTGCGGCCGACCATTCCGGCCGCGCCGATGACGAGCATATGCATTGGTCTACCTCCGGACCACGTTGCCCGTGTCGTGTCGCGCATCGCACCTAAAGCGCGAAGCCGCCATCCGCGAGGTGGATCTGACCCGTCGTGTACGAGCTCATTCGTCGGAGGCGAGATAGACAGCGAGCATCGCGATCTCCTCGGCGTGCCGAGGCGTCCCATCGGCTGGCGGTCGACAAAGGCCTGGCGGACCTTGCGATCGGGCTTGCCCGGCTGATCTGCGCCAACTCCTCGATCCGCTCGTCGAGCGAGGGAGCTCTCGATCGTCCCCGGGCAAATCGCATTGCAGCGGATGCCCTGCTTGATGAAGTCGGCGGCGACGGCCTTTGGTCAGACCGATCACCGCGGCCTTCGTCGCGCCATAGACGTAGCGGTTCGGGATGCCGCGCACCGACGACGCGCCAGACGCAGATGTTGACGATCGAGCCGCCGCCCTTTTCCAGCATGCCGGGCAGGAAGGCGCGGATGGTGCGATGCATCGACTTGACGTTGATGTCGAAGGAGAAGTCCCAATCCTGCTCGGAGGAATCGAGCACGCGTGCCATGATGGACAAAGCCGGCGCAGTTGAACAGGATGTCGACGGGTCCGAGCGACTTGGCGAGCGTGTCGACGGCTTCACTCGAGCGGACGTCGAGCGCTCGCGTCGCGGCGCCGGCAATATCGCGGATCTTGCCTTCGTCAATATCGGTCGCCACGACGTGCGCTCCCTCGGCAAGAAACGCTTCTGCCGTGGCGCGGCCGATGCCGGCGCCGGCGGCGGTCAGGACGGCGACCTTTCCTTCCAATCGTTTGGCCACAATGGACTCCTGTTCTTTCTGCTTCGACGATGCGGCGCGGCGCAGCGTTCGGCTGGCCGGCCGATCCGCTCAGGATCGGCTGTTGTGGCCAGATCGGGCGTTGGAGCGACTGTTGGCGCCAAAGGTCATGAGGAACCGGCGCCGTTGAGCACCGAAAGAGAGGTTTTCTGACCGCCTTCGGCATCGAAATTTTCAGGCGAGAGCCACAATTCGAAGGCGCGTTTTCTTTGCGGCCATTCGCTGTCGAGCATGGCGTACCAGGCGGTGTCGCGATTGCGTCCTTTGACGATCACGTGCTGGCGGAATATGCCTTCGAAACTGAAGCCCAATCGCTGGGCGGCGCGTTTGGACGGCGCATTGAGATCGTTGCATTTCCATTCGTAACGGCGGTAGTGAAGCGTATCGAAAACATAGCGGGCAAGGAGATACATGGATTCCGTGGCCGCGATCGAGCGCTGCATGGCCGGGGTAAAAAGGATGTTACCGACTTCGATGACCCGATGCTGCGGTTCGATCCGCATCAAGGTCGCATAACCGCGGGCCCTACCGGTTTTTTTATCGATGATGGCGAAGAACAGCGGATCTTGCGACCGCGACTTCTCCTCGATATGGCGCAGGAACGCGGCCCGGTCGGGAAAGGGCGCTTCGTACAAATAGAGCCATAGCCGGTCTTTGTCTGGTCCATGCGCATCCGCATATAATTCGCCGGCATGCGCGGGCTCGAGCGGCACGAGCTCGACGTGGTCGCCCTCCAGGCGCACCCGCTGCGGACGCAGGGCCGGCGTGGTGTCGATCTCTGGCCCGATCGGCAGACCAGTGGCGCGATCAATAACGGGCTCCATTGATGTTGCCTGGCGAGGTTCTCGTGAGGGGTTAGTGATTGTCACGCGGTACCGCAGCCTTCTGCACGACGCGCTGGAATTTGATGGCTGGTTTGAGCACCATGCCCTCGTCGAACTGGTCGACGATGCTTCGTTGGATTTCCTGCCACGGCGTTTGGCTTGGCGGATATTTGAAGCCACCGTGCTTCGCCAGCGCGGCCCGCCGTTCGGCGAGTTCCGCATCGGAAATCAGAATATTGGCGGTCCGCTTGTTCAAATCGATGCGCACCCGGTCGCCGGTCTTGAGCAGGGCAAGGCCACCGCCGGCAGCGGCTTCGGGCGAGGCATTGAGAATCGATGGCGATCCCGAGGTTCCCGATTGCCGGCCATCACCGATGCAGGGCAGGGCGCGGATGCCCTTTTTGATCAGGCTTGCCGGCGGCTGCATGTTGACGACTTCGGCGCCGCCAGGATAGCCGATCGGGCCGGTGCCGCGAATGAACAGCATGCAATGTTCGTCGATCTTAAGCTTCGGATCGTCGATCCGGTGATGGTAATCCTCGGGGCCCTCGAAGACGATGGCGCGTCCTTCGAAGGCATTGGGATCCTTCGGGTTGACGAGATAGCGATTGCGGAATTCCGGCGAAATCACGCTTGTCTTCATGACCGCGTGGTCGAACAGATTGCCGGTCAGCACGATAAAACCGGCGTCCTTGAGCAGCGGTTTGTCGATCGGCAGGATAACATCGGAATTTTCGCTCTCGCGGCCGCGGCAGTTCTCGCCGATGGTCTTGCCATTCACGGTCATGGCCCTTTCGTGAATGAGCTTCTTCTTGATCAATTCGTTGATCACCGCGGGAACGCCACCCGCCCGATGATATTCCTCGCCGAGGTACTTGCCGGCTGGCTGCAGATTGACGAGCAAAGGCACCTTATGGGCAATGGTTTCCCATTCCTTGATCTCGAGCGGCACGCCGATATGGCGGGCGACGGCATTGATGTGAATGGTTGCATTGGTCGACCCGCCTATCGCGCTGTTGACGACCATTGCATTTTCCAGCGCCTGCCGGGTGATGATGTCGGAGGGCTTGAGATCTTCGTGGACCATTTCGACGATCCGCCGTCCGGTCGCATAGGCGATCTGGCCGCGCTCGCGATAGGGGGCCGGGATCGCCGCGCAACCGGGCAGGCTCATGCCGAGCGCTTCGGCAAGCGAGTTCATCGTGGTTGCCGTTCCCATCGTGTTGCAATGCCCGACCGAAGGTGCGGAAGAGCCCACCAGCGCAATCATTTCCTCGTCGGTTATTTTGCCGGCTGCCCGTAGTTCACGGGCCTCCCACATGATCGTGCCCGACCCTGACCGCTCGCCCTTGTACCAGCCATTTAGCATGGGGCCGCCGGACAGAACTATGGCCGGCAAATTGACCGTTGCCGCGGCCATCAGACAGGCTGGCGTCGTCTTGTCGCAACCGGTTGTCAGGACCACGCCGTCGAGCGGGTAGCCATAGAGTGTCTCGACCAGGCCGAGATAGGCGAGGTTGCGGTCGAGATTGGCGGTCGGCCGCTTGCCGGTTTCCTGAATCGGATGGACCGGGAATTCGAAGGCGACACCACCGGCCGCGGTAATGCCGTCACGCACCCGCTTGGCGAGCTCGATGTGATGGCGATTGCAGGGCGAAAGGTCGGAGCCGGTCTGGGCAATGCCAATGATCGGCTTGCCCGAGCGCAATTCGCCGGGGGTCAGGCCGAAATTGACGTAGCGCTCCAGATAGAGCGCGGTCATGCCGGGATTTTCGGGGTTGTCGAACCATTGCTGCGATCGCAGCCGCAATTTGTCGAGCTTGTGCCCTTCGACGGGTGCCCTTGCCTTAGGCTTGCCGTTTCCCTTTCGATCATTCTTGGGCATTCCTGCTTCCTCCAACCCCACTTATTGCAAGTCCGCAACTTGCTTCGTCCGGAGAATGCTACTAACTGGCGTCTGAAATCAATCGCCAGTCTGGGGCGCCCGCATGTCGCCTGCCATTTCGCTGCCGGTCGTTGCCGGCTTTTCGCGCCTGGGTGAGGAGAATGCCTTTGCGGTTCTTGCCCGGGCCACCCAATTGCAGCGGCAGGGCCGCGACATCATCAATCTCGGTATCGGCCAGCCGGACTTTCAAACGCCGGGCCACATTGTCGAGGCGGCGGTCAAGGCGCTGCGCGACGGCCACCATGGTTATACGCCGGCGAACGGGCTGTTGGCCCTGCGCGAGGCAGTGGCGGTCGATCTGGCCAGGCGTTTCGCGGTCGACGTTTCACCCGAGCTGGTGATGATTGTGCCGGGTGGCAAAGTTACCATGTTCATGGCGATTTTGATGTTCGGGGAACCCGGAGCCGACATTCTCTATCCCGACCCGGGCTTTCCGATCTACCGCTCGATGATCGAATATACTGGAGCGCGGCCGATTCCGGTGCCGATCCGGGAAGAGAATGGCTTTGCCTTTTCGGCCGACGAGAGCCTGGCGCTGCTGACGCCGGCGACCCGCCTGTTGATACTCAATTCGCCCGCCAATCCGACCGGCGGCGTCACCCCCAAGGCCGAGATCGACAGGCTGGTGGCAGGTCTGGCGCAATGGCCGAATGTTGCCGTGCTCTCCGACGAAATCTATGGCCAGATGACCTACGACGGGCTGGCGCACCAGACCCTTCTTGCCTATCCCGAAATCCGCGATCGGCTGATTCTGCTCGACGGCTGGTCGAAGACCTATGCGATGACGGGCTGGCGGCTCGGCTATTCGGTCTGGCCCGCGGCGCTTTACGACAATGCCCGCAAGCTCGCCGTCAATTCCTTTTCCTGCGTCAATGCTGCAGCGCAATACGCCGGTATCGCCGCGCTGCAGGGCCCGCAGGACGCGGTTGGCGCAATGGTTGGTGAATTTGATTGCCGGCGCCGGCTGGTCGTTGAGGGCCTGAAACGCTTGCCCGGCGTGTCCTGCCGCATGCCCAAGGGCGCCTTCTACGCCTTCCCCAATGTCAAGGAAACTGGCTGGAAGGCCAAGGTGCTCGCTTCGTCTTTGTTGGAGGAGGCTGGGGTCGCGGTAATCGGCGGACCGGATTTTGGCATTTTCGGCGAGGGCTTCATCCGGATTTCCTACGCCAATTCCCAGGAGAATATTCGCCGGGCTCTCGACCGGATCGATGCTTTTTTGCGCCGGCGCAACGATGCCGACTGAATCTCAGTGCAATTTCGTGCCGTTGAGCGCGGCAATGAAATCGGCGATCATCGGCACGAAATCTTCGCCGCGACCGCTCGCCAGTGCACTCGCATAGGTGTTCTTGACGGCGCTGGCGATCGGGTTGGCGATGCCGGCGGCATCGGCCATGGCGGCGAGATAGCGGGTGTCCTTGGCGGCATTGGCAAGCGTGAAGCGATGGGCGTCGCGATCGCGCTCGAGTACGTATTTCATGAAAGTCTGGTAGAACCCGCAATCCATCCGGCTGCCGCGCAGTACGCGGTCGAACGTCTGCGGGGAAAGGCCGGATTTTTGGGCGAGCGTCAGCGCCTCGGCGTAGATTGCACCATAGCCGAGTGACAGGAAATTGTTGATCAGCTTCATCCGGTGGCCGTCGCCGACCTTGCCGATATGGTCGATCTTAGCCGCCCAGGTCGCGACGATGGGTTCGACCCGGGCGAAAACCTCGGGGCTGGCGCCGATCATGGCCGAGAGCTTTCCCTCGAGAGCCCCGGCCGGCGTTCCGCCGAGCGGCGCGTCAATGAAATCGACATTGAGGGGTGCGAGGTCGCGGGCCAATGCCTCTGTCGACGCCGGATCGGCGGTCGAGCAATCGATGATCACGAGGCCAGGATGGGCGCCGCTCTTCAAGCCTGTCTCGCCGCGCACGATTGCCTCGATCTGCGGCGAGCCGGTGACGCATAGAAAAACGAATTCGCAGCTCTCGGCGATCGCTTTCGCGGTCTTGGCCTCGTTGGCGCCGCGTTGAACCAGCTCGTCCACGGGCTGCCGATTGCGGTGGGCCAGCACGGTGAGCGGGTAGCCTTTTTCGACGATGTTCTTGGCCATGCCGTAGCCCATCAGCCCGACGCCGATAAATCCGACCCTTGGTTTAGCCGACATGACGCTCTCCCACTCCGCTCAACCTCGTTTTCCTAGCATGACCCGCGCCATCGGCAAGGGCCGAGGCATGGGTTGGTTCAGCCGGGCAGGGTCAAAACGAAGGCCTCGCCGGTGCGGCTGCCAAAGGCCAGCCGTCGCCCCTGCGGATCCCAGCCGATAGCGCTGATCGCGCCGGCGGCCTGGGTGGGGGCGCGGACCGGCAGTTCGGCCCCGTCGCTCATGCGGCACAGCATCAGCCAGCCATCCTCATAGCCAATTGCGACAATCAGCGCCGAGGGATGGAAGGCGACCTGGGTGACCCGGGCCTGGCGTCCGCCGCATTCGCGCGGTGCCTGGCCCATCGGGCCATTCTTGGCCTGGAACGGCCACAGGATGCAGGCATCAGCGCCGGAAGTCGCCAGCCAATTGCCATCATGCGACCAGGACAGCGAGCGGGTCTTTGCCGGATAGCCGCTCATCCGCATGTTCTGTTTGTCGGCGAGTTTCCAGCCATGCAGGCAGTTTTCCTGCATCGAGGAGATGACAAAGCGTCCGTCCGGCGAGACGATCACGTCGATGTGCGAACCTTTCCAGGCGAGGAGGTCCGGATCGGCTTCGGCATTGGGGAACCACAGCGAGACGCCATTATAATGGCTGGCGGCCAGGCGATAGCCCTTCGGCAGGAAGGCCAGTCCGCGCACCGAAGCGCCAAGCGTTACGGATTTCGTCAGACCGGCAGAATCCCGGCAACGCACCGTCTTGGTGGTGCTCCAGGCGAGCGCGCCATCGGCGCGCAAGGCAAGGGCATCGATCCATCGGCCAGTTTCCCGGGCAATCTCGCGGACCTCGCGTCCGTCGGTGACCGCGACACGGCCATCATCGCCGCCCGATGCGAATCGGGTCGCGGTGCTGCCGGCGACCAGAAGCGTCGCGTCGGGGTGCAGCACGAGACGCCGCAACTGACCCTCCGCTTGCAGGATGAGGCAGCCGTCGGCGAGTGCGAAAGCTGGCAGTCCTGCCAGGAAGGCCGCCGCGACCACGTGGGCGTCGACTTTCGTCTCCACGACGTGGCGGGTGAGCGAGACGGCGGGATCTTCATGCATGCCGGGCCGATGCCGCCGTCAGGCCGCACAGGCAAGAAAGCCCGTTCGGATCATGTCTTGCTTGAGCTCGCGGCCAATGAAGACGATTTTCGAGCGCCGCGCCTCGCCGGGCTGCCAGGCCCGCTGCAGGTCGCCATCCAGGATCATGTGGACGCCCTGGAAGACGAAGCGCTTCGGCTCGCCCTTGAAAGCAAGAATGCCCTTCGAACGAAGGATGTTCGGTCCTTCGGTCTGGGCAAGATTGTTGATCCAGGGGAGGAACTTCTCCGGATCGACCTCGCCGTCGATTTCGACAGCGAGCGATTGCATGTCTTCGTCATGGTAATGGCGGTGGCTGTGGCCCGGCAGGTGATCATTGCCATGGGCAGAATCGTGATCGTCAGCATGTCGATGCGCATGATCATGCTCTTGCTCGACGTCGAGAAATGCCGGCTCGATCTCGAGAATGCGATCGAGGTCAAAGGCCTTGCGGCCGAGCACGGCATCAAGCGGCACGGCGCAGCGGATGGTCTCGTGCAGTCTCGCATAGGGGTTGATGGCGCGAATACGGGCCTGAACCTCGCGCAATTCGCCCGGCGAAACCAGGTCGCTCTTGTTCAGCACGATAACATCGGCGAAGGCGATCTGGTTCTTGGCCTCGGGCGCGTCCTTGAGCCGCTGGCTCAGCCATTTGGCGTCGGCGACGGTCACCACGGCGTCGAGAAAGGCGGCGCTCGAGACATCGGCATCGACAAAGAATGTCTGGGCGACCGGTGCCGGATCGGCGAGCCCGGTCGTCTCGACGATGATCGCGTCGAACTTGCCGCGCCGTTTCATCAAGCCCTCGAGGATTTGTATGAGGTCGCCGCGCACGGTGCAGCAAATACAGCCGTTGTTCATTTCGAACACTTCCTCGTCGACGCCGACGACAAGGTCGCTGTCGATGCCGATTTCGCCGAATTCGTTGACGATAACGGCAAATTTCTTGCCGTGGGGCTCCGACAAGATGCGGTTCAGCAAGGTCGTCTTGCCGGCGCCGAGATAGCCGGTCAGTACGGTCACCGGAATTTTCTGATTCATGCTTGCTCCAGCCATCAAGGTTGACCCTTCATATTGGGTCCACGGCGGCCCTTGGGAAGGCCGGTCTGTCGCGTCGGTCAGGTCGGGTGGTATTGGAACGCCCAGGTTTCGGTCAAGATTCGGTCGTCGGTTTTGAGCAAACAGGTCAGTTCGACCGGATCCTTGCCATCCGCGGTGAGGTCGAACTGAGCCCGCCAATGGCCGACAATTCCGTCGGGAACAGGCTCGGTGAAAATGTAGGAAAACGTGCCGCGCGAGGCCCACAGTACCGCCTCGGGGCGCACCCCGAACGGCAGCGACTTGAGTGGCCCGCCGAGGAATTCGACCATGAACTTGCGGACGCCCTTGGGCCGCGGCAGGCCAGGCTGGCCGCCGTTGCCGAGGCGGGTCGCAACACAGCGCCCGAGAGCCGGCGGGAAGGGTTCGTCGGCGAGCCAATGCAGCCGATAATGGAGATTGAGGGATTGACCGGCGCGGGCAGGTTCGGCTGGCACCCATTGCGCCACAATATTGTCGTGGATTTCGTCGTCGGTCGGAATTTCGACCAGATGGATCGCGCCCTTGCCCCAATTGCCAACTGGCTCAACCCATAGGCTCGGCCGGCGATCGTAAAAGACCCCATCGCCGTAATGATCGAATGTGCGATCGCGCTGGAGCAGTCCGAACCCTTTCGGATTTTCGTCGGAAAATGCCGAGGCCATGATTTGCGGCGGGTTGTTGAGCGGCCGCCAGATCCGGGCGCCCCAACCCGTCCACATCGCCAGCCCGTCGGAATTGTGAACCTCCGGACGCCAGTCGATGGCGGTCGGTTTGGTCGTTTCCGAAAACCAATACATCGATGTTAGGGGGGCGAGGCCGAGGCGGACAATGTCGCCGCGCAGATGGAGGGCGACCTCGATATCCATGATGACGCCCTTGCCGCGGCTCATGATGAATTTGTAGGCGCCGACCACTTTCGGCCCTTCGAGCAGGATGTAGATCGTCACCTGGTCGGACATATCGGCGGGCGTGGCGATATATACTTCGGTGAAATCGGGAAATTCCTCGGCCCGGTCGGCGACCGCCACGTCGACGGCAAGGCCGCGGGCTGACAGGCCGTATTGGAACAATTCGCCAATCGCGCGGAAATAGGAGGCGCCGAGAAAGGCGACCCAATCGTTTTTCTGCCAATCCAGCTTGCCGTCGCGCGCCTCCTGGAAGCGGAACCCGGCGAATCCGGCGCCCTGCGGCAATTGCCGGGCGACCGAATTGGCCGGCATTTCGAAATAGCTGGTGTCGTAAACAATCGCGCGGGCGGTTTGCGGGCCGCTGCCGTCGACGACGAAAATCTCGATCGCTTTCTTGAAGAACTTGCCGAGATGGAAAAATGTTACCGGAAAGCGGCCGGGACCATTGGCAAACAGGGCATGGTCGATTCGAAAATGGATCTTGCCCCATTCCTCATAGGTGATTCGGTCAAGCACGTCGGGAGCGGGCAGGCGTGGCCCGACATAGGGCTGGCCGGCCATCTCGCCAGCTCGCGCCTTCAGCCATTCGAAGGAGAATGGCTGGGGCGACCCGAACTTCAATCCGTCCTCGGCCATGGCCTTCGTCCCGCCGGCCAGGGCAAGGCCGGTGACGGCGGACACGCCGGCAGCTTTTAACAGACTACGGCGATCGATCGGCGCACCTGCCATGGATTTCCTCGGGCGTTCTTCTGGTTTCCTCGGGCGTTCTTTTGGCAAACCATGCGCGCCGCGACCTTACGGTCGGCTGGCGCAGTGTCAATTCTGCCCGGTCCTCGGCTGAGCACAATTGGTCAGCTGCGGATCGGCTCGTATTTCACTGCCTGACGCATGAAGAAGAAAAGCACAATCAAGCCGAGCGCGACGAACAGCACTTCGAGCGCGCGGCTGAACGAATTGGACAAGTGGAACCAGCCGCCGAGTGCCCAGCCAGCGGCCCAGGATATACCGGCAAATTCGGTGCCGACCAGGACGGCAAGGCTGATCAGCGTCAAAAGGTTAGTCCAATTGATGGGCTGCGGATCCGGCACGGCGACAATTCCAGTTTCTGACCGCCTGTGCACCTATAGCATTGGTCGGGGTTGCGCAAGGCGGGTGCCAGTTTGGGGTGCCGGTTTGGGGTACCGGTTTGGGCCACCTGGCGCGAACCCGGCCCCGGCCGGACGGGGCGTCGCGGCGGCGTTCGGATCGCGCCATGGCGGCCTCGTGCCGCTAGCCCCATCGCCAGAAATCGTCGCCCTCCCGCGCATAGGCGCGGGCCAGGACCATGGCATGGACTTCCGAGGCACCGTCGACCAGGCGGGCCTGGCGGGCGTAGCGGTAAATCCATTCGAGAACGGTGTCCTTGGAATAGCCGCGCGCCCCGTTGAGCTGGATGCCGGTATCGGCGGCCAGGTGCAGGGTGGCGGCGACATGGTTCTTCGCCATCGATATTTCCTTTTGGGCCTTTTCGCCGCGATCGATTTTCCAGGCTGCCCGCATGACCATGAGCCGGCCGATGTCGATTGCTGCGGCCACTTCGCCAAGCTTCAACTGGACGCTTTCGCGATCGGCAAGCTTGATGCCGAAACCGCTGCGCGTCGACACGTAGCTTTGCGCGATTTCCATGCAGCGTTTGGCCAGGCCGAGCCAACGCATGCAATGGGTCAGGCGGGCCGGGCCGAGCCGGATCTGGGTCGCCTTCAGCCCGTCGCCGACGCCAAGCAGAACGGCCTCGTCGGGCACCTCAAGCCCGTCGAAAGTCAGTTCGCAATGGCCGCCATGTTCCTCCGGTCCCATGATCGGAATGCGGCGCACTAGGGTCCAGCCTGGCTGGTCGCGATGGTAGAGGAAGGCGGTCAAGCCCTTGCGCATATCGTCGGACGTGCGGGCGACCAGAATGAAATGCTGGGCTATGCCGGCCCCGGTGATGAACCATTTGCGGCCGGAGATTCGCCAGCCGCCGGGCGTGCGCTCGGCCCGGGTCATGATCATGCCCGGGTCGGAGCCGCCGCCAGGATGGGGTTCGGTCATGACGAAAGCCGAACGGACCTTGCCCTCGACAATCGGGCGCAGCCATCGCTCCTTCTGGGCCTGGGTTGCGGCCCGCGCGAGCAGGTTCATGTTGCCGTCATCCGGCGCCGCGCAATTGAAACAGGCGGGGCCGAATATCGAGCGATTGGCTTCTTCGTACATCGCCGCCCAGCCGATGACTGGCAGACCCATGCCGCCAAATTCGACCGGTGCCTGCGGCGACCAAAGGCCGGCGCCGCGGGCCTTCGCCTGCATTTCGCGCAGGTGGTTTAGGCGGATATTCTCGTGTTCATCATAGATTTCGGCTTGCGTTTCGAGCGGCAGGATATGTTCGGCCACAAACGCACGCGTGCGCTGTCGAATTCGACTCGATTTCGGCCGGAAGTGTGAAATCCATGGGCTCCTCCCGCGGCTAACCGCGTAACTGGATCGTGTGGCCGCCGTCGACGACGAGGGTTGCGCCGGTCATGAAACGGCCGGCATCGGAGGCGAGCAGCAACAGCGGCCCGTCGAGATCGTCGTCGCTACCGAAGCGGCCGAGGGGAATGGCCTGGCGAAGCAGGCCGCCGCGCTCGCTTTGCAAAAAGCTGCGGTTAATGTCGGTAACGACATAGCCCGGCGCCAGCGCATTGACGCGAATGTTGCACTCGGCAAGTTCGAGGGCTAGGGCACGGGTCAATTGGATGACAGCGGCCTTGGCTACGGCATAGGCCGAGAGCCCCTTGTTCACGCCGAAGCCGAGGATCGACGCGATGTTGATTATGACGCCGGCGACCTCGTTGGCAATCATCCGCTGGGCGGCCAATTGGGCAGTGCCGTAGACGGCGTCCAGATTGACATCCATGGTGCCACGCCAGATGGCGTACGGCTGGTCGATGATCCGGCCGACCTCGGCAATGCCGGCATTGTTGACAAGAAGAGTGACCGGGCCGAAATGGGCGCCGGCTTTATCGAAGGCCGCGCTGACGGCATCGCGGTCGGCCACGTCGGCGACACAAGCGAGCGCCGCGCCACCGCTGTCACGGATCTCGCCCACCAACTGGTCGAGGCGGGCCTGACGCCGGGCCAGGCAGGCGACCTGGGCGCCATTGGCGGCCAGGACCCTGGCAAAGCGGGCGCCGAGGCCGGACGAAGCCCCGGTCACCACGGCGACCTTGCCCTTGAGGTCGAACAGATCGGCGGCTTGCATACTAGCCATTGCTGCCCTGTCGGCTTTGCCTCATCCGCCGGCGTCCACCGCGCAACGGCCTAAGACGTTAAAGCGTTGCGTATACTAGCACCATGACGCCCTATTCCGACAGACCGACCACCGCAACGCCAACAAGCGGCAGGCTGGTGGTGACCTTTTTTGCTGCATCGATCGATGCGCGCTTCAGGCGCCCGACTCGAGCAAGCCGAAAAACAAGCCGACACCGAAGACCAGCACGACAAGCGCAGCCGCCAATTCGAGGCCACGCACCACGACATCGCTGCGCTGCGAGCCGATCCCGCTCATACGGACCGCGATACCCTTGGCGAGAACGGCGATCGCGGCAAGCGTGCCGGTGGTAATCGCTGTGCCGAGCGACATCGCGAGTGTCGCGCCGACGCCGGCCCAGAAAATGCCCTGCGATAGGGCGAAGACCAAAACCAGAATGGCGCCGGCGCAGGGGCGGGAGCCGGCGGCGAGGATGGTCAACAGCGCGCTCTTCCAAGAGAAAGTGGCGCCAAGCATCGCCGGATCGGGGGCGTGGAAATGATCGCAATGCGGATCGTGCGTGTCGGCGTCCCGCCCCGGCGGTTCGTCGGCAGACCGGCGCCCCGCCTTGCCGTGAGCGTGGTGGTGATGTTCGTGAGAACGATGATCGTCGGCGTGCTGGGTGAGGCTGTGATCGGCATGATCGTGCCCCGCGGCCGGTAACCGCGCGGTCCCGGCGAAGCGGCGCCAGGCCTCGACGAAGGCACGACCCTTCTTCAGCACGAGCCAGAGGCCGAGGGCGGCGATGCCAGCAAAGCTTGCCAAATCAATGTCGGTCGCAGCCTCGTTCATCGAGCGCGCCGTAGCGTGCAAGAGCAGCGCAAACAAACCGACGACGGCAATGGCGACGAGTCCCTGGAGCAGGGCGGCGAGGGCCGAAATGACCAGACCGCGGCGCAGTGCCCGCTCATTGGCCAGCATGTAGGACGCGACGACAGCTTTGCCGTGTCCGGGTCCGGCGGCATGGAAGACGCCATAGGCAAAGCTGAGACCGGCGAGGCCCCAGAAGGCGATGCCGTTCTGTTTGGCCGCCCGCACTGCACCGCTCATTTGCTGATAAAAAGCGCTTTGCTTGGCCAGGATCCAGCCGGCGATGCCGGTGGCGTTGCCGCCGACTTCCTGTCCGCCGACCGCAAAGGGATTGCGCGGCGCTTGCGCTAGGACTGGTGCGGCGACCAGGCAGGCCAAGACCAACACAAGGCCCGAGGCCACGACGATTGGCGCGAAGCTATGTTTTGACGGCATGAGCGGGCGCTTCCCTTCAGGGGCAGGCGATAAGGATGCGATTGGCAAGCTTGATGCCAAAATTGGCACCGGGCGACAGGCCGGTAAAAAAGGATTCCGACAATTTTTGGGTTTCCGGCGCTTCGAGCGGTGCCGGCTTGATGATGCTCGACGAGCAGCCTTTGGGGGCGCCCTCGAGCCTGATCGGGTTGGAATCTGCGACCTCGAAAGCGACGAAATAGCTGGGGTCATAGACCTGTAGCGAGAAGGCCTTGCCGACCCTGGCCGGGGTCTTGAGCGGCAGAGTGAAAGTCAGCGTGACGAGCTTGTCCTTGCTCTCCTCGAGGAAATAATCGACGGGCGGCGCGAATTCGAGCGCTTTGCCGGAAGCCTTGCCGACCGTGAAATACCCGAATTCGGCGAGCGATTCGACATTGGTCTTGGCGAGCGGCGCCAGCTGCTCGCGGGTCGGCAGTTTGCCGTCTTGGTCGAGCCCTTCGGTGGCAAAGGCCGAATACATGTCGTCGAATGTCCAGGAATGGCGGACGGCGCTGATCCGTCCCTCCGGATCAAACATGATGTCGGCCTTCATGGTCACGAAAACGTGCGGATGGGCTTCGGCCGGCGAAAGCGCCAGCGCGGTGGCACCGGCAATAAGGCCAAGTATCAGCCGGCAGACGGATGGCGGCGGCAGCACTTCCTGGTCTCTCCAGACGAATCCCGAGCGGCCAGTCTAACCCAAGAGCCGCAGCCCGGCCATTGACGGCGCGCGTTAATTATGTCAGTAATGCTGACATATACAAAAGGTGAAGGCTCGACGATAGTTGCGTCAGCGCCGAGGGCAGGTCCAGTCGGGAGGAGCACCATGACGGATGCACTGCAGGGGCCGAGCGCACAAGCAGGTCTCTCCGACATAGGGCTGAGCGACAAGTACGATCTCGGCAAAAGCCGGATCTTCGTGTCCGGAACCCAGGCGATCGTCCGGCTGTTGTTGACGCAAAGGGCCCGCGATCGCAGCGCCGGCCTGAACACCGCGGGGTTTGTCTCCGGCTATCGCGGCTCCCCGCTGGGCGGGCTCGACCAGCAATTATGGCGCGCGCGCCCCATATTGACCCGCAGTGACATAGTTTTTCAACCTGGATTGAACGAGGAACTGGCGGCGACAGCCGTCTGGGGCTCGCAGCAGGCCGAGATGCGCGGCGAAGGACGCTATGACGGTGTCTTTTCCATCTGGTATGGCAAGGGGCCGGGCGTCGACCGTTCCGGCGATGCCTTTCGGCACGCCAATTTGGCCGGGACTTCGAAGGCCGGTGGCGTGCTGGCGCTGATGGGTGACGACCACACCGCCGGAATCGTCGACCACGGCCCATCAATCCGAATTCCATTTCGTCGATGTGATGATTCCGATCCTGTCGCCGGCCGGGGTTCAAGAAGTCATCGACTACGGCCTCTACGGCTTTGCCATGAGCCGCTTCACCGGAACCTGGGTGGGCCTCAAATGCGTCAAGGATACGATCGAATCCACCGCCTCGATCGACGGTTCGCTCGAGCGGGTCCAGCCGGTCGTTCCCGAGGCCTTCGCAATGCCGCCGGGCGGCCTCAACATTCGGCCGCGCGACGCCATTCTTGAACAGGAAGCCCGGCTGCAGGATTACAAGCGCGAGGCAATGATCGCCTGGCTTCAGGCCAATCGGCTGAACCGGATCATTACCAGCGGCGGACCCAATGCCAAGGTCGGGGTGATCACCGTCGGCAAGTCCTATCTCGACGTTCGCCAGGCGCTCGACGATCTCGGCATCGACGAGGTCCGCGCCAATGATTTCGGTTTGCGGCTCTACAAGATTGCCTGCCCCTGGCCGCTCGAACCGCGTGGTCTGCTCGAATTTGCCAAGGGGCTCGACCTGATCATTGTCGTCGAGGAGAAACGCTCCCTGATCGAGGTCCAGGTGCGCGAGGAACTCTATGGTTCAACGGCCCAGCCACAATGCGTCGGCAAAAAGGATGAGGCCGGCAATTGGCTGTTTCCGGTCAAGGGGGCACTCGATCCCAATGATGTCGCCATTGCGATCGGCGAGAGGCTTTTGCGCTATCATCCCAACGAGGGTCTCGAGCAGCGGGTGCACCAGCTGAGACAGGCCCAGGTCCGCCTCGCCCAGAGCGAGGATGCCGCCCAGCGCATCCCCTATTTCTGCTCGGGCTGTCCGCACAATTCCTCGACCGTTGTGCCGGCGGGCTCGCGTGCCTATGCCGGGATTGGCTGCCATTACATGGTGCAATGGATGGATCGCTCGACCGAGGGATACACTCAGATGGGCGGCGAGGGCGCCAATTGGATTGGCGAGGCGCCGTTTTCTACCCGCGACCACATCTTCCAAAATCTTGGCGATGGCACCTACAATCACTCCGGTATCTTGGCGCTGCGCTGGGCAATCGATAGCGGCGTCAACATTACCTACAAGATCCTGTTCAACGATGCGGTGGCGATGACCGGGGGGCAGCGCCTGGAAGGCGGACTGACGGTAGCCCAAATCGCCCGCCAGGTTGACGCCGAGGGCGCCAAGCAGATCGCGGTCGTGAGCGACGAGCCCTACAAATACACGACCGGCGACCAATGGCCGGCGGGCATCACAATTCACCATCGCAGCGCGCTCGACAGCGTCCAGCGCGACCTCGCCCGGATCCCCGGCACGACGGTTCTGATTTTCGACCAGACCTGCGCTGCCGAAAAGCGCCGCAAGCGCAAGCGCAACGAATATCCCGATCCCGACAAACGGGTGATCATCAACGAATTGGTCTGCGAGGGCTGTGGTGATTGTGGCAGCAAGTCCAATTGCGTGTCCGTCCAGCCGATCGAAACCGAATTTGGCCGCAAGCGAACGATCGATCAATCGAGCTGCAACAAGGACTTCTCCTGCGTCAACGGGTTCTGTCCGTCGTTTGTCACGGTGCACGGCGCCAAGCTGAAAAAAGTCCCAGCGCCCAAAGCGCTGACCGGGCCGGCGCTGTGCGATCCGGTCCGGCGCGAAATCGGCGCCAGCCCCTATTCGATCATCGTCACCGGTGTCGGTGGCACTGGCGTGGTGACAATCGGCGCCATTCTCGGCATGGCGGCGCATATCGAGGGGAAGGGCTGCGGGATGATCGATATGGCCGGCCTCGCCCAGAAGGGCGGCGCCGTCTACAGCCATGTCAAGCTCGCCCGCAAGCCGCAGGACATTCATGCGATCCGGGTCGCAGCCGGCGATGCGGACCTGGTGCTCGGCTGTGATCTGGTCGTTTCCGGCACGAAGAAAGTTCTGGCGGCGGTGCGCAAGGGCGAGACCGGCGTGGTGGTGAATTCGGCGGCTGTCTATCCCGGGGATTTCACCCGAAATGCCGATTTCTCGCTGCCAGTCGAACGGATCGAACGGGCGATCCGGCAGGCCGCCGGCGAGCAGGCGCGCTTCATCGATGCGAGCGCCATCGCCACCAACCTGGTCGGAAATTCGATCGCCGCCAACATGTTTATGCTGGGCTATGCCTATCAGCTTGGCCTGGTTCCGCTTGCGAGTGCGGCGATTGAGCGGGCGATCGAGCTGAATGGCGAGGCGGTCGCGATGAATCTGCAGGCCTTCTACTGGGGGCGACGTATCGTCGCCGAACCGGCCGCGGTCGAGGCGGTTTTGGCCCCGATGCGCCGGGTTGCGGAGGCCCGTGCGCCGGCCCAATCGCTCGATGCCATGATCGAGAGAAGGGTCGCCTTCCTGACCGCCTACCAGAATAGCGCCTATGCCGAACGCTACCGACGCGGGGTGGAGCGTATCAGGGCCAAGGAGGCCGCCCTTGGTCCCGGTCGGACGGCGCTCAGCGAGGCGGTTGCCCGCTATCTCTTCAAGCTCATGGCGGTCAAGGACGAATATGAGGTGGCCAGGCTCTATTCCGACGGCAGCTTCGAGCGGCAAGTCGCCGCCACTTTCGAGGGCAATCTGAAATTGGAGTTCCACCTTGCCCCGCCTATCTTTGCCAAGCGCAACCCCGAGACGGGTGTAGCGGAAAAGCGTGTGTTCGGGGCGTGGATGATGCGGGCTTTTGGCTGGCTGGCTCGCCTGCGCGCTATTCGCGGCAGCTTTCTCGATCCGTTCGGCTATACGCGAGAACGCCGCCAGGAGCGGCAGCTGATCGACGCGTATGAACAGCTTCTCGAGGAATTGGCCGCCAGCCTGACGCAAGACAACCATGCGCTGGCGGTGGCGCTGGCGTCGATCCCGGAAAAGATCCGCGGCTTCGGCCACGTCAAAGAGCGCCACGTTCTGGCCGCTAAGGCCGAGGAGGCCGCCTTGCTGGCGCGCTACCGGTCTGGTTCGACGCCGCTGAAGTTGGCCGCAGAATAGACGACAAACGGGGCTTGAGGCGGGCCGCCGGTCTCAGTAAAACTGCTGGTTCGCTGCGCCCTGCGATCCGCTACGTGCCGCCCCGGGGGTCTCACAATCATGCGCTGGCCGGGTGAGAGGGGATCTGCCGGCGGTTGGCCTATGGGGCTGTGTTGCGGCCGCGCTGCGATGCCGAGAGCGGGCGGTCATGGCGGCCGCTTTTGGCCCGCGTGGCGCAAGCCGGGACTCGCCACGAGGGTTTCATGATTGCCTGGATCCTGCGGTTTGTCGGATGTATGGTCGCTATTGCCGGCGTTATTGTAATCGCCTTGCAGCAGAGCCTCGGCTGGGCGACGGCGCTCGCGCTTGGCACGAGTTCGCTAATTTCGGGCGCCGCGCTGATCGGCTTTGCGATGTTGCTCGAGCAGGTCGCGGAAATGAACCGGCGCATCGGACCTCTCGCCAATCTCCTCTCCGACATCGATTCCAAGCTCGGCCCGGTCCACGGTATTGCTGAAAATCTGAGCAAGCATTATGGCCTCGAGGACAAGAGCGGGCCGGCGATCGAACAGGCCTTTACTGCCGACCCGAAACTGATCCGTGTGCTTGGCTTTGAATGTTTCGTTGCACCAGACGAAAGCTTTTGGGCGCTGACCGAGACCGGCTGGCTTCGTTACCGCAACCGCGAAGCGTTCGAGGCCCTGTTCGCCGGCAAGAAGGGGTGAACCACGTCGCGCTCTCATGAGCGGCGCGCTGAACATGGCGCTTGTCACCGCAGCGGCCCCCCGAATTTGGCCTATGCGAGCGCCGATGCCGGGGTGATGACCTAACGGAGCGTAGCAATGGATGGATGATCGGACCGGCAGCACGAATGGGGCGCGGGCGGTGAAGTCGGCGAGCCCGCGGTTCCGGCTGTCTCGCGCCGAAGCTATGGAGGACTCATGTATCAGCCAGCGTTTTTTCGAGAGGAACGGCTTGAGGTCCTGCACGGGCTCGTTGCCGCCCATCCGTTCGGGCTGCTGGTCACCCGAACCAAGACCGGACTCAATGCCAATGCGGTGCCCTTTTTGATCGATCCTGCGGCCGGCCGGCTTGGCACGCTGAAGGCCCATGTCGCGCGCGCCAATGACCAATGGCGGGATTTCGATCCCGATTACCCGGCTCTGATCGTCTTCCAGGGCGCTGATCGCTATGTCACGCCGTCCTGGTATGCGACAAAACGGATCAGCGGCAAGGTCGTGCCGACCTGGAATTATGTCATGGTTCAGGTTAGCGGTCGGCTGATCGTGCGTGACGATCGGCAATGGCTGGCCGCGCAAATCGATGCGTTGACCAGCACGCACGAGGCGCGCCGCCGGCAGCCCTGGGCGGTTGGCGATGCGCCGGAGGCCTTTGTCGAGGCGCAGATCCGCGCCATTGTTGGGCTCGAGATTCCGATCGACTCGATCGACGGCAAATGGAAGGTCAGCCAGAACCGGACATCGGCCGATCGCAAAGGCGTTGCGGAGGGGTTGCGCGAGGAAGCCGATGCGGCGGCGCTGGCGATGGCGCAGCTGGTTGAAGCGGCGCGCGGCGAGGACTGAACCAAGTATTGGCTTGCCTAGGACAGGACGATACGACGCCAAACTCGGCCAAGCGTCTGATTTTCACGCCGGCTTTGTCGACGATCTGCGTGTCGATGTGGCCCGCCATCAGACTGCCGTCAGCCAGACGCGGATTGGCGGCCAGAATCGGGACCTGGCGTCGCCGCCGCGCTTGCGATGGACGGCCCCGCCGAAATCGAATTCAGGTTTGCCCTTGAGCATGACGGCCGGTCGGATCGCGTTGTACAGCGCGATCCTATCGGCGTCCTGATTGAAGTTGACATCAGGCTCGGCGACAGACTATCGCCGCTATGAGGAAACTGGGCATTGGCCTTGTTGGCGCGTTCGGCGCGCTCACGCGACGAGCTTGGCGGTGCCGCCGCGGCTCTTTTCATTTTGCGGATGTCGCTGACCTCGATGACCGGTATGCTGACCGGCTCATCGGCGAGGATCTTGGCGCTTAACCCAATGAGGGCGGCCGCCGCCTCGAACAAACACGGCGCGACACTCTGCTCACCTCCAACCTCATCGCGCGCCGCTGGCATGCCTGGTTCGGCGAGCGCCGGCCGGGCAAATTGGCGCGGCTATCGACAAAACCGCAGCCTCGCTCTAGATGCAGAACAGCGCTCGAGAAGGGAAAGTCATGGATCTGCCGCTCGTCGATGGCCCGCAAGACAGGCGCAAAGCCATGCGCGCTCCCGGGTCTCTGCCAGCCGGCCATCCCGAAGTCCGAAGCGGCAATATTGGCGTGCTGCTGATGAATCTTGGCACGCCCGATGCGACGGATTACTGGTCGATGCGCCGCTATCTCAAGGAGTTTCTGTCGGATCGGCGGGTAATCGAGACGCCGCGGCTGATCTGGTGGCCGATTCTCAACTTGATCGTTTTGTCGCTGCGACCGCAGAAGAAGGGCAAGGATTACGATTCCATCTGGAACAGGGCGAGAAACGAGAGCCCGCTGAAGACGACGACCCGCAGCCAGAGCGAGAAGCTGGCCAAGGCGCTCGAGGCCGGGGCGCTCGGCGGCGGCGGCAGCAAGATCGTCGTCGACTGGGCCATGCGCTACGGCAATCCTTCGGTCAAAAACCGGCTGTTGTGGCTGCAGTCGCGGGGTTGCGACAGGATACTCTTCGTACCGCTCTATCCGCAATATGCGGCGGCAACGACGGCGACCGCCTGCGACAAGGCTTTCGAGGCGCTGATGCAGATGCGTTGGCAGCCGACCGTCCGCTTTTCGCCGCCCTATTACGACGAGCCTGCCTATATCGATGCGATCGCGGCGTCGCTGCGACGAGTCGCTTGCGGCGCTGGATTTCGAGCCGGAAGTTATCCTGTGCTCGTTCCACGGGATCCCCAAGGAATATCTCCTCAAGGGCGATCCCTACCATTGCCAATGCGCCAAGACGGCGCGGCTGCTGCGCGAGGCGCTGCAGCTCTCGCCGGATCAATTTGTTTTGAGCTTCCAGTCGCGCTTTGGTCCGGCAGAATGGCTGAAACCCTATACCGACGAGACCGTGATTGGTCTCGCTAAGGCAGGCATTAAACGCCTGGCCGTAATCACGCCGGGCTTTTCGGCCGATTGCCTCGAGACGATTGAGGAAATTGGCGTCGAGAACGCCGAATATTTTCTCCATAATGGCGGTGAGAAATTTGCCGCCATTCCCTGCCTCAACGACAGTGGCGAGGGGATAGAGCTGATTGTCGAGATCGTGCGGCGTGAATTGGCGGGCTGGCTGGAGCTGGAGCCGGGCTAAGCGTCAAGCCTCGCGCCGGTTGTGCAACCGTCTTTCCCAATTGAGCGCCTGAGTGACCATTTCCTCGAGCTTGTCGTGCTGCGGCCGCCAGCCCAGTGCCGTCTTGATCTTGTCGGCGCCGGCGACGATCGAGGCCGGATCGCCGGCGCGCCGGCCTGACAGCACAACCTTGAAATCCACACCGGAGATTCGCTTGACCGCGTCGACGACTTCGAGAACCGACAGACCGCGCCCATAGCCGCAATTGAGTGTCAGGGAGGCGCCGCCGGCGCGCAGATGGTCGAGGGCCTGGAGATGAGCATTCACCAGGTCGGTGATCTGGATGTAGTCGCGGATGCAGGAACCATCGGGGGTTGGATAGTCGGTGCCGAAAACTTCCATGTGGCTGTGCTCGCCAAGCGCGGTCTGCACGGCCCGCTTGATGAGATGGGTGGCGCGCGGCGTCGACTGGCCCATGCGGCCCTTCGGGTCGGCCCCGGCAACGTTGAAATAGCGCAAGATGACATAGCGCAGGTCATGGGCCTGGGCCACATCGGCCAGCATCCACTCGACCATCAGCTTCGAGCGGCCATAGGGACTGAGCGGGACTTGTGGATCGTCTTCGAGGACAGGATTGCGGCGAGGCTCGCCATAGACGGCGGCGGTCGACGAGAAGATGAAATTGCCGATCTTGGCCTTGACCGCCTGTTCGAGCAGGGTGCGGGCTTTCGCGGTATTGTTGAGATAATAGCCGAGCGGGTCGAATCAGGGAATCTGGAACAACGATTTTGGCGGCGAAATGCGCAATGGCCTCAATCGGATATTCGGCGAAAATCCGGACGAGCAGGGCCTCGTCGCCGAAATCGCCGACGATCAGGTCGGCCCCCTCCGGCACGTTCCAGCGATAGCCGGTCGACAGATTATCGATGACGACGACCGTCTCGCCTTGGTCGAGAAGAGCGAGAACCATATGGCCGCCAATGTATCCGGCGCCGCCCGTAACCAAGATTGTCATTGCGTCTCTTTGCTCCGGCTCTCGGCCGAAATTGCAGTGCCGCCATTAAGGGCCCACTATTTTTGCGGTTCCGCCCCGGTGTTTCGCCTTGTTTTCTCGGCCATGATTAGCAAAAAGACAATGACCGGCCTGGCTGGGGTGGACCAGGCGGGCCCGCCCTTGAGCAAGTTTTGTCCGCCATTCAGGAACCCATGATGAGAAAGCCCATCCGCAAAGCGATTTTTCCGGTGGCCGGCCTTGGTACCCGGTTCCTGCCGGCGACCAAATCGGTGCCGAAAGAAATGCTGACGATCGTTGATCGGCCGGTGCTTCAGCATGTTGTTGACGAGGCGCGCGAGGCCGGCATTGAGCATTTCGTTTTTGTGACGGGTCGCGGCAAGGGGATTATCGAGGACCATTTCGACATTGCCTATGAACTCGAGGACACGCTGAAGCGGCGTGGCAAGGAGCGTGAATTCGCGGCTTTGCGGCAAGATCTGCCGGCCGCGGGCGCGACCAGTTTCACCCGCCAGCAGGCGCCGCTCGGTCTTGGCCACGCGATTTGGTGCGCCAGGGACATTATCGGCGACGAACCCTTCGCGGTACTTCTGCCGGATATGCTCACCCTTGCCGGCCGGCCGGCAACCAAGCGCTGTCTCGGCCAATGCATGGAAGCCTATGATCGGCACGGCGGCAATATCATTGCAATCGAGGAGGTTGCGCCGCACGAGACCCACAAATACGGGATTGTTGCAATCGGCGCTGATTATGGCCGGACCTTCGAAATTACCGGCATGGTCGAGAAGCCGGCGCCGGGCAGCGCCCCTTCGAACCTGATCATTTCCGGCCGCTATATCCTCGGCCCGGAAATTTTCGCCATTCTCCAGCACCAGGAAACAGGGGCCGGTGGCGAAATCCAGCTGACGGACGGCATGCGGCGACTGGCGATCAGCCAGCCGTTCCATGGGGTCAGGTTCGACGGCAAGACCTTCGACACGGGTTCGGCGCTCGGTTTTCTGACCGCCAATGTCGCCTTTGCCCTGACCCGTCCCGATCTTGCCGGGCCGCTCAAAGCCGAACTGGCCCGAATCGTCGGATCGCACTAGGCTGCAGCCGGGGATTGGGTCGCCATGATTGCCAGATTGTCCAAGAACGAAACTGCAGCCGGCACGCCGACGGCTCTGGCATCGGCGCTGCACACGCTGGCGCTCGAGCGCCAAGGCCTCTTGGCACTCGAGGCGGCGCTCGCCAACCGCGCCGGGCTCGGCCGGCATTTCGGTGCGGCGATCGAGTTGATCGGCCAGGCGATGGGGCGGGTGATCGTTACCGGCATGGGCAAGTCGGGCCATGTTGCCCGCAAGATCGCGGCGACGCTCGCTTCGACCGGGACGCCGGCCTATTTCGTCCATCCCGGCGAGGCCAGCCATGGCGATCTTGGCATGATCCAGACCGGCGACGCGATCCTGGCCCTTTCCTGGTCGGGCGAGACGGCCGAGCTTGCCGATATCATCACCTATTCGCGCCGGTTCCGCATCGCGCTCATCGCGATGACGGCGAATGCGGAAAGTTCGCTGGGCCGCGAGGCTGACATATGTCTCGTTTTGCCGAGCGCCGAGGAGGCCTGTCCAAACGGTCTCGCGCCGACCACCTCGACGACGGTGCAGCTGGTGCTGGGCGACGCGCTCGCCATTGCCCTATTGGAAACGCGCGGTTTCACGGCGCAGGATTTTCGTGTCTTTCATCCCGGCGGCAAACTCGGCGCCCGCTTGCGCTTCGTGCGCGATGTTATGCACGGCGGCGACCGGATTCCGCTGGTCGACCTTGGCGCCAAAATGGCCGAGGCGGTCGTCGTAATGTCGAGCAAGGGGTTTGGCTGCGCTGGTGTTGTCGATTCGGCGGGACGTCTGTGCGGGATCGTGACGGACGGCGATCTGCGCCGCCATATGAAAGCCGATCTGATGGCCGAAAGCGTTGCCGCCGTGATGACCGCGTCGCCGACAACGATCGGACCGGATGCTTTGGCGGTCGAGGCGCTCGAAATACTCAATGCCCGCAAGATCACGGCACTGCTCGTCGTCGATGCGGCGCTTGTGCCGCAAGGCATTGTGCATTTCCACGATCTGTTGCGGCTAGGCGTCGTCTGAACGCTCGCTCGGCTCGACCATCAATAGGACCCCGTTTTCGACGCCGCGCACGACGACCTTGGTCCCGGCCGGCTGGTCGGCGCCGGTCACCCGCCAGATCGAGTCCTCGACCCTGATCCGGCCGCTGCCGTTGACGATCGCCTGGTCGAGCAGGAATTGCCGGCCGATCAGCGCCTCGGCCCTGCGGTTGAGAAACGGCGTCTTGCCCGTTCTTTCAAGCCCGCCGTAGACGCCTCGGCCGATCCAGGTGAAAACCAGGGCGAGGCCGGCCAGGACAATCAGGCTGGCGGCCGCGCTCATCGGCATCAAAAAAGACAAGGCCCCGGTACTGATCGCGGCAAGCCCGATCCAGAGCAAGAAGACGCCGGGCAGAAAGGTTTCGGCGGCGCACAATATGAGGCCGAAGGCCAGCCAGATCCATGGCGCGTGCGACAAGGCCAATTCGGGGTCCATTATCGGGCCCTCCACGCCCTCAGCCGGCCGTGCCGGTCGTGGGAACCGAGCCGCGATGGGTGCGTTCACCGCTGTCGGCCGTAGCGCTTTTCATGATTTCGGCGATCCCCCCCAGCGTGCCGGCAAGCCCGGCAAGCTCGACCGGCACGATCAGCACCTTCTGGTTCTGCGATCGGGCCAAGCTCTCGATCGCGCGGACATATTTTTCGGCAATGAAATAATTGAGCGCGGCCAAATCGCCCTTGGCGATCGCGGTGCTGACCAGACCAGTGGCGGTTGCCTCGGCCTGGGCCTGGCGCTCGCGCGCCTCGGCATCACGAAATGCCGCCTCCTTGCGCCCTTCCGCGTCGAGAACCAGGGCTTGTTTACGGCCTTCGGCGCGCAGGATCTCGGCCTGGCGATGGCCTTCGGCTTCCAGCACATTGGCGCGCTTTTCGCGTTCGGCCTTCATCTGACGGCCCATCGAATCCACCAGATCCTTCGGCGGGACAATGTCCTTGATCTCGATTCGATTGGATTTGATGCCCCAGGGCGACACCGCCGCGTCGACGACGTTTAACAGCCGCACGTTGATTTCGTCGCGATGCGACAGCAGCTGATCGAGATCCATCGATCCCATGACGGTACGGATATTGGTCATGACCAGATTGAGGAGCGCCAGTTCGAGGTTGGACACCTCGTAGGAGGCTCTTGCGGCATCCAGGACCTGGAAGAATATCACCCCATCGACGGTGACCGTCGCATTGTCCTTGGTGATGACTTCCTGCGAGGGAACCGGAACGACCTGTTCCATCATATTCATCCGCCGGCCGATCCGATCGATCCACGGCATGATCAAGCCGAGGCCCGGGTTGATCGTCTTGTAATATTTGCCGAAGCGCTCGACCGTGTAATTGTAGCCCTGCGGCACCTGGCGGACGCCCATCATCAGCGTGACCAGAACAAATACCGCGATCGCCAGGGCGAATAGGGTAAATCCGGCAGCAGCGGGCATTGCGGGCCTCGTTCGACTAGCGATTGGAGCAAATCTCGTAACTGACCGCGGCCGAATGTCCCAGACTTCGGGCGGTCCGCCAAGGGCCGATCGGCGGCCGGGCCTGGATATTTGCCGGCCGGCGCGCCGGCGGGGTGGCGGCCGGGCCCCTTCGCGAATTTTGCGGCCCTTTTTGATCATCTGGTCTATAATGGGCTATGCGCCGCGCTCGTTCCTTTCGTCTTTGGCCCGCCGAAAGTCTTGGCAAACTGGTTGGGGTTGGGCTTCTCCTATTGCTGACCGGCGGCCCGTCGGTCTTTGCCGAATCCGACGACGCCGGTTCCCGCCGGTTCTGGCTGCTCGAGCGGCAGCGCTCGCAACCCAAGATCGTCGACCAGCCGATCGCCCGCCAGCCATCAACCCGAATTGGTCACCATCTGCAGGCCCCGGGCCGGCCCGCGGTTGCCGGCTCCGACCCGTCGCGCTCGGGCGATAGTGCCAATCTTCAGCCCGAAACCCATGTCGAGGCCAATTTCTTTGTCGCCATTCTGGGCGACAGCCTGGCCCAGATGCTCGGCCAGGGGCTGCAGGAGGAATTTGCCGATCGACCGGAGGTCGGCCTTTTGAAGAAGGCAAGAGAATCGTCGGGTCTCGTTCGCGACGATTATTACGATTGGCCGAAAGCGGTGCGCGATCTGCTCGCCAGCAATGAGCGGATCTCGATGGCGGTGATGATGGTCGGCAGCAATGACCGCCAGCCGCTGAAGGACGCCGAAGGGACCTATGATCCTTTGACACCGAAATGGCGCGAGCTCTACAGCAAGCGGGTCGAGGACATTGCACAGCAATTCAAGGATAAGCGGATCCCGCTGGTTTGGGTTGGGCTGCCGGCGATGCGCAACGACAAATTGTCGTCCGACATTATCAGCTTCAACGAGATCTACCGCAGCGTCGCCGAAAAAATGGGACAGAGCTACGCCGACACGTGGGAGGCCTTTGTCGACGACCGCGGCCAATATGATGCCTATGGGCCCGACATGTCCGGCCAGATCGTCAAATTGCGGGCAGGTGACGGGGTGCATTTCACCAAGGCGGGGGCCCGCAAGCTGGCGCATTTTGCCGAGCAGGATATACGCCGGGCGCTCGATGCGGCGCGGCCTGCCGGCACCGAAATGGCGACGCCGAGCGAGGCGTTGCCGGGCCCGGCGCCAGCACCCGCCGGCGACATGGACATCAACGAGCGGATCCGCCGGCAGATCCTCGGCGATCGGTCGGATGTCGACGTCCAGGCCGGCCTGCCGGTCCCCGCGCCGCCGGCCGAGATCAATATTGCGGTCAAGCCGCCGGCCGGTCCGGTCCTGCCCTTGACTTCGGCAATGGGATCGCCGGGTGGTCAGCTGGCGGTGCGCGAGCGCAGCAAGGCTGCCGGTCTTTCCGAGGTTCAGGCGCTGCTCGAGCGCACCTTCGTCCAGGGGCGCCCGACCGAATCGAAGCCCGGCCGATCCGACGATTTCTCCTGGCCGCGGCGCTAGGATCTAGCGGGGCAGATTGCTCTTGCCCATCAGCGCGAGATCGACGGCGCGGGCGGCCTGGCGGCCTTCGCGAATCGCCCACACGACCAGCGACTGGCCACGCCGCATGTCGCCGCAGGCGAAGACCTTGTCGTGACTGGTCCGATAGTCGCTGGTCGATGCGGCGACATTGCCGCGCGCATCGAGCGCAACCTTGAGGGCGGCGAGCAGGCCGCCAGAATCGGGCCCGAGGAAACCCATGGCGAGCAAGATGAGATCGGCCTTGAGCTCGAATTGGCTGCCGGGGATCGGATTCATCTGCGCATCGACGCGCACGCAATGCAGCGCTTTGACGTGACCGCCATTGCCGGCGATTTGCTGGGTCATCACCGCGAAATCCCGCTCGGCGCCCTCCTCGTGGCTCGATGAGGTCCGCAATTTCAAGGGCCAATCTGGCCAACTTGTGAGCTTGTCCTCCCGTTCGGGTGGACGCGGCATGATTTCGAGCTGGGTCACCGATATGGCGCCCTGGCGCACCGACGTGCCGATGCAATCCGAGCCGGTGTCACCGCCGCCAATGACGATGACATGCTTGCCGGCGGCCAGGATCGGCTCGTTGGTCGCTAGCGCCTCGTGGCTCACCCGACGGTTTTGCTGGGGCAGGAAGTCCATGGCGAAATGCACGCCGGCCAATTCGCGGCCCGGGACAGGCAGGTCGCGCGGCCGTTCAGCGCCGCCGGACAGGACGACAGCATCATGGTCGGCCAAGAGCCTAGCTTCGGCCAGATCGATGCCGACATTGACGCCGCAATGGAAGGTCACCCCTTCCGCCTGCATCTGGACAATCCGCCGGTCGATCAGCCGCTTTTCCATCTTGAAATCGGGAATGCCATAGCGCAGCAGGCCGCCGGGCTTGCCGTTCTTCTCGTAGAGATGGACGCTGTGGCCGGCGCGCGCCAGCTGCTGGGCACAGGCGAGGCCGGCCGGGCCCGAGCCGACCACCGCCACCTTTTTACCGCTTTGGTGGGCCGGCGGCTCGGGCCGCACCCAACCCTCGTCCCAGGCCCGGTCGATGATCGCGCATTCGATCGATTTGATGGTCACCGGCGTGTCCTGCAAATTGAGCGTGCAGGAGGCTTCGCAAGGTGCCGGACAAATGCGCCCGGTGAATTCGGGGAAATTGTTGGTCGAATGGAGATTCTCGATCGCAGCCCGCCAATCGCCGCGGTAGACGAGGTCGTTCCAATCGGGGATCTGATTGTTGACCGGGCAGCCGTTATGGCAATAGGGAATGCCGCAATTCATGCAGCGGGCGGCTTGGTCACGGTTTGCTTCCTCGGACAGGGGAATGACGAATTCGCGGTAATTGCGAATCCGGTCCGAGGCCGGCAGATAGCGCCGGTCGCGCCGGTCGATTTCCAGGAAGCCCGTGACCTTGCCCATCCCTCTATTCCCCGGCTGCGGCCAGCGGCCGTATGTCATTGTGCTGAATCATCAGCTCCTGCAGCGCCCGGCGATATTCGACCGGCATGACCTTGCGGAATTTTGGCAGGAAGGCTGTCCAATTGTCGAGGATGAGCTGACCGCGCTGCGAGCCCGTGTAGCGAACATGATTGATGATCAGCTGATGCAGGCGTTCGGCGTCGAACCGGGTCATATCGGCCATTACGTCGACGCGTCCGTGCCCTTCGAGATCACCACCGCGGTGATGCAGACGTTGCATCAGATCCTCTTCTTCGGCGACCGGTTCGAGATCGACCATCGCCAGGTTGCAGCGCTTGGCAAAGGAACCGTCCTCGTCAAGCACATAAGCAATGCCGCCAGACATGCCGGCGGCGAAATTGCGGCCGGTCTTGCCAATGACGACAACGATGCCGCCGGTCATATATTCGCACCCATGATCGCCCGTGCCTTCGACGACGGCAATGGCGCCAGAATTGCGCACGGCAAAGCGCTCGCCGGCGACGCCGCGGAAATAGCATTCCCCGGCAATTGCGCCGTAGAGGACCGTATTGCCGACGATGATGCTGTTTTCCGGCACGATCTGCGTCGCATAGCGGGAGGGATAGATGACCAGCCGGCCGCCGGACAGGCCCTTGCCCACATAATCATTGGCCTCGCCTTCGAGTTCGAGACTGATCCCATGCGCGAGCCAAGCGCCGAAACTCTGTCCAGCCGTGCCGGTCAGCTTGACATGAATTGTGTCGTCTGCCAGGCCGGCATGGCCGTAGCGCCTGGCAATCTCGCCTGACAGCATGGCGCCGGTCGCGCGATCGACGTTGCGGATCGGTGATTCGATGGCGATCTTCTGGCGGTTCGCCAGCGCCGCCGCACTCTTCTCGATCAGCACGCGGTCGAGCACGTGCTCGAGCCGGTGGTCCTGGGTTTCCGAATGGAAGATTCCGACATTGGCCGGCACCTGCGGCTTGTGGAAAAGCCGCGAGAAATCGAGGCCTTTCGCCTTCCAATGGGTGATAATCTTGGCGCGGTCGAGCATCTGCATCTGGCCGACCATTTCGTCGAAGGTCCGGTAGCCAAGCACGGCCATCCATTCGCGCACTTCCTCGGCGACGAAGAAGAAGAAATTGATGACGTGCTCGGGCAGGCCAACGAAGCGCTTGCGCAAGACCGGGTCCTGGGTCGCAACGCCGACCGGGCAGGTGTTCAAATGGCATTTGCGCATCATGATGCAGCCCGCCGCGATCAGCGGCGCCGTGGCGCAACCGAATTCGTCGGCACCGAGCAGGGCACCAATGATGACATCGCGACCGGTGCGAATGCCGCCGTCGACCTGTACCGCAATGCGCGAGCGCAACCGGTTCAGCACCAGGGTCTGGTGGGTCTCGGCGAGGCCGATTTCCCAGGGACTGCCGGCATGCTTGATTGAGGTCAATGGACTCGCCCCGGTGCCGCCCTCGAAGCCGGAGATGGTGACATGGTCGGCGCGACCCTTGGACACGCCGGCTGCGACAGTTCCGACACCGACTTCGGAGACCAGCTTGACTGATACGCCGGCCTGCGGGTTGACGTTTTTGAGATCGAAGATCAGCTGGGCGAGATCCTCGATCGAATAGATGTCGTGATGCGGCGGCGGCGAGATCAGGCCGACGCCCTGGGTCGAATGGCGGACCTTGGCGATAACGGCGTCGACCTTGTGGCCGGGCAGCTGGCCGCCCTCGCCGGGCTTGGCGCCCTGCGCCATTTTGATCTGCATCATGTCGGAATTGACCAGATATTCGGCGGTGACACCAAACCGGCCGGAGGCGACCTGCTTGATCGCCGAGCGCATGGAATTGCCGTTCGGCAAGGCTTTGTAGCGGTCGGATTCCTCGCCGCCCTCGCCGGTATTGGATTTACCGCCGATGCGGTTCATCGCAATGGCGAGCGTTGTATGGGCCTCGCGCGAGATCGATCCATAGGACATCGCACCGGTCGAAAAACGCCGGACGATCGAATGCGCCGGTTCGACCAAGTCGAGCGGAACCGGCTTGCGGCCATCCTCCTCGGCGCTCTTGATCCGGAACAAGCCGCGGATCGTCAGCAGCCGCTCATCCTGTTCGTTCAACAATTGGGCATAGGCGCGGAACTTGTCGCGGCTATTGCCGCGCACGGCATGTTGCAACAGGGCGACCGATTGCGGTGACCAGGAATGGGCCTCGCCGCGCAGCCGGAAGGCATAATCGCCGCCGACATCGAGGGCGTTGCGAAAGATCGGCGCATCACCGAAGGCTTCCGCGTGGCGCCGCACCGTTTCATCGGCGATTTCGGCGAGGCCGACGCCTTCGATCCGCGTCGCCGTGCCGAGAAAGAATTGGTCGACGAATGCCTTGGCCAATCCGACCGCGTCGAATATCTGGGCGCCGCAATAGGATTGATAGGTCGAAATGCCCATTTTGGACATGACCTTCAACAAACCCTTGTCGATCGACTTGATATAGCGCTTGACCACTTCATAGGACTTGACCTCTTCAGGCAGCTCGTCCTTCATCGCCAAGAGAGTATCGAAAGCCAGATAGGGGTTGATCGCCTCGGCGCCATACCCGGCGAGGCAGGCGAAATGATGGATTTCGCGCGCTTCGCCGGTTTCGACGACGAGACCGACCGAGGTGCGCAAGCCCTTGCGGATCAAGTGGTGATGCGTCGCGGCGGTCGCGAGCAAGGCGGGGATCGGAATCCGGTCCGGGCCGACCAGCCGGTCGGTCAGAATGATGATGTTGTAGCCGCCATGGACCGCCGCTTCGGCACGCTCGCACAGCCGGTGAATGGCATCCGCCATACCGGCCGCGCCCTTGGCGGTTGGGTAGGTGATGTCGAGCGTCTTGGTGTCGAATGAATCCTCGAAATGGCCGATGCCGCGAATCTTTTCGAGATCCTCATTGGTCAGGATCGGCTGGCGGACTTCGAGTTGCTTGCGCCGCGAACTGCCCTCGAGATCGAAAATATTTGGCCGCGGCCCGATGAAGGAGACCAGGCTCATGACGAGCTCTTCGCGGATCGGGTCGATCGGCGGGTTGGTGACTTGTGCGAAATTCTGTTTGAAATAGGTATAGAGCAGCTTCGGGCGATCGGAGAGCGCCGAAATCGGCGTATCGGTTCCCATCGAACCGACCGCTTCCTGGCCGGTGACGGCCATCGGCGCCAGCAGCAGGGCGAGATCTTCCTGGCTGTAGCCGAAGGCCTGCTGCTTATCGAGCAGCGAGACATCGGTGCGGGAGGCACGCGGCTCGACCGGCCTCAATTCCTCCAAAACGATCTGGCTGCGTCGCAGCCATTCGCGATAGGGATGCGAGGCCGACAGCGATTGCTTGATCTCCTCGTCGGAGACGATACGGCCCTGCTCGAGATCGACGAGCAACATCCGGCCCGGCTGCAGGCGCCATTTGGTGACGATCCTTTCTTCGGGAATTGGCAGGACGCCCATTTCCGAGGCCATGACGACCAGGCCGTCATCGGTGACGAGAAAGCGGGCCGGGCGCAGGCCGTTGCGATCGAGCGTTGCGCCGATCTGGCGGCCATCGGTGAAGGCGACGGCGGCCGGTCCGTCCCAGGGCTCCATCAGGGCGGCATGGTATTCGTAGAAGGCGCGCCGATCCTCGTCCATCAGCGGGTTGGCGGCCCAGGCTTCGGGAATCAGCATCATCATCGCATGACTGAGTGAATAGCCGCCCTGGACCAAGAATTCGAGGGCATTGTCGAAGCAGGCCGTGTCCGACTGGCCCTCGTAGGAAATTGGCCAGAGCTTCGAAATATCGGCGCCGTACAATTCGGAATCGGTCGAGGCCTGGCGCGCCGCCATCCAGTTGACGTTGCCGCGCAAGGTGTTGATTTCGCCATTATGGGCGACCATCCGATAGGGATGGGCAAGCGACCAGGCCGGGAAAGTATTGGTCGAAAACCGCTGGTGGACCAACGCCAGCGCCGAATCAAAGCGCGCGTCGCGCAGGTCCGGAAAATAGTCGCCGAGCTGGGTTGCCAGCAGCAAGCCCTTGTAGACCAGCGTGCGCGAGGAGAGCGAGGCGGGATAATAGCCGCTGGTGCGCGGATCGTTCAGCTGATAGATCGCGTTTGAGATGACCTTGCGCACGATGAACAGCCGCCGCTCGAAATCGTCCTGATCGTCCAGGCCCGGCCCACGGGCGACAAAGATCTGCCGGCAGACCGGCTCGCTCTCGCGCACGCTCTCGCCGAGACAGGCGGATAAGACAGGAACGTCGCGCCAGCCAAGAAAGATTTGGCCCTCCTCGGCGATCGTTGTCTCGACAATCGCCTCGACAATGCGGCGGCCCTCGGGGGGGCGCGGGAGAAACAAGAATCCGATCGCATATTGGCCCGGGTCGGGCAGGACGAAACCGAGCCGCGCGGCTTCCTCGGCGAAGAACCGGTGCGGTATTTGGACCAGCATGCCGCAGCCGTCGCCGGCCTTGGGGTCGGCGCCCACGGCGCCCCGGTGGTCGAGGTTGAGGAGGATTTCCAGGCCCTTTTCGACGATGGCGTGCGACCGGCGGTTCTTCATGTCGGCGATGAAGCCGACGCCACAGGCATCATGTTCCTGAGCAGGGTCGTAAAGGCCTTGTTTCTGCGGCAGTCCAGGGTCGAGGCGGCCATCGGTCGGGCCGTTGCGCCGGCTCTCCGCTGGTTCGGCAATTGGCCTGTCCTGCATCGCATCTCTCCCAGGTCGCGGCGAGCGTGGCCGGCTGGCGCGACCGCCAGGCGACGGTTCGGCGCCAGCCGTAAATGGTCAGTAAGGCTGTCCTAATTAAAGCCCGCAACTCTGGCAGATTTGGTTAAGGCAGACAAGCGCTTTATGACAATGCGTGCCGCCGCCAACGGGAATTTTCGATCAATGCCGACCGCCGGGGCGAACCCGCTTGCCGAACCCCGAGGGGCGCGCCAAAAAGGGCCAAGCGGAGGAACGCGATGGATTTTGCCAGCGATAATGCGAGTGGTCTCAGCGAGATTGTCCTTGCCGCCCTGATTGCCGCGAACCGCGGCTCGGCGCCGGCCTACGGCGCCGACGGCCTGACCCAACGAGCCGAGACGCTGCTTGCTGAATTGTTCGGCTGCGAGACCCGCAGTTTTCTGGTGACGACCGGTACCGCGGCTAATGCGCTGGCGCTCGCCGCTTTGACCCCGCCGTGGGGAGCGATTTTCTGCCACGAGGATGCGCATATTACCGAGGACGAATGCGGCGCGCCGGAAATGTTCAGCGGCGGCGCGAAGCTGGTTGGCTTGCCGGGCGCACAAGGCAAATTGACGCTGGAGACCCTGACGGGCGAATTGCAGCGCTATGTCCCCGGCCTCGTCAAACAGACCCAGCCCGCGACCCTATCGATTTCGCAGGCGACGGAATGCGGCACGCTCTATCGACCCGCCGAAATTGCCGCGCTTGGCCAGTTGGCCCGCGACAGAGGCATGAGCCTGCACATGGATGGGGCACGGTTTGCCAATGCCCTTGCTAGACTCGGCGGCAGTGCCGCCGCTATCACCTGGCGGGCCGGCGTCGACGTCTTGTCGTTTGGCGCCACCAAGAATGGCACTTTGGCCTGCGAGGCCGTGGTTTTTTTCGACTTGGCCAAGGCCGAGCAATTCGCCTTTCGCCGCAAGCGTGCCGGCCAGACACTCTCCAAGGGCCGCTTTCTCGGTGCCCAGATGGTCGCCTATCTCGAAAACGCGCATTGGCTCGCGCTTGCAACGCACGCCAATGCGATGGCTCAGCGCCTTTCCAAGGGCCTTGCCGGTCTATCTGAGGTCGCGATTGTTTGGCCGACCGAGATCAACGAGGTCTTCGCCATTTTGCCATTGGCTGCCGATCGGGCGCTGAAAGCGGCCGGTGCTCGCTACCACGATTGGACGGCCCGCTGCTTGCCCGCGTCGACGGCGCCCGGCGAGGACCAAGTGTTGATCCGGTTGGTGACGTCGTTTGCCAGCGAGCCTGGCGAGATCGATCGCGTTATCGAGATTGTCCGCTCGGCGCGCTAGGAGGCCGGCGTGCGTTCAGCTAAGGTTAAGCGCAGCTTTGCTAGCAGGTTGTTTCGGAGGTCGACATGACCGTTTCTGCTTTCGCACACTCCTCGACGGGACGCTTTCGGCCCCGCAGCGTGGCGCTGGCGGGTTTCTTGTTGCTGGCGCCGGTTGGCGCCGCCGAGGCGCAATTCTCGCGGCTGTTCGGTTGGAGCATGCCGCCGAACGAAGTCTACCATATTATTGCCGCGCAAGGCTTCAGAGTGACGGCTCCGGTCTATCGCAACGGCCGGGTCTTTGTCGCCGACGTAGTCGACCCGCGCGGCGTTCACCAGCGACTGATCATCGATGCCTTCAATGGCGATATTTTGCAGGCCTATCGGTCCGGGCCAATCCGCGGCCCGGAACGGACCGTGCGCGCCGAACCCTTGGAGCATCCCGGCCAGAGCGAGGCGCCGCCCGCGCGCTCCCGCAACAAGCCATCGTCGCGCATGACTTTGCGCCGCGAAAGTCTGCCGCCCGCAATTGCAGCGCCGTCCGGCGCTGCCCCCGCCGCCGCTCCGATGACGGCGCCCGAGCCCTCGGGCGAAACCGGCAAGGCGCGGGGCGAGCCGGCCGCCGCAGCGACCGCCGCCTCCCGGCCGCTCCCCGCCTCTGAACCAAAGCCACCGGAGACAAAGGCCCCGGCGGTCACGCCGGTGGCGCCGCTCAATGATGGGGCGGCCGCGAAAAAGCCGAGCCAGCCGGCAACTGATGTCCCGGTCGCACCGCTCGAATAGGACGCGGCTGCGATGAAAAAGGGCGCCGCTAGGCGCCCTTTCCACAATGTTGGAAGATTCCCTTTAGGCGGCCTTCTTGGTCTCGATCGTCTGCACGCCGGCGGCGCCGATTTCGATGCGACGCGGCTTCTGCGCTTCCGGGATCTCGCGCACCAGTTCGACATGCAGCAGGCCGTTGGCGAGTTTGGCGCCGGTCACCTGAACATGATCGGCAAGTTGGAAGCGACGCTCGAAGGCGCGGGCGGCAATGCCCTGATGCAGCATTTCCGGGGCCGGGTTGTCGCTGGCCGGGGCTTCCTTGACGCCGCGGATCGACAGGGTGTTTTCCCGGCTCTCGATCGACAGTTCGCTCTCGCTGAAACCGGCTACCGCAACGGTTATGCGATAGGCATTCTCGCCGGTCCGCTCGATATTATAGGGTGGATAGGACGGCGTGGACTGATCGACGCCGGGCAATTGATCGAGCATCGAGAACAGCCGGTCGAAGCCGACGGTCGACCGGTAGAGGGGGGACAAATCGTAGTGACGCATAGCATATCCTCCTAAAGAAGCGACATGAATTGGCCCGATAAGTTATCCGGGCATTGATACGCGCCCTAAGGGCCGCGTGCGCCAGATCTGGTAATCGGCTTTGGCTTTTGCAAGGGGGTCGCTATATTGCCGGCAAATAACGGGCCGATCGGGACGCGATGCGCGAAATCGTAACGACCGCGGACAATCCGCCGCCGGCCGGTGCAACGGTCGACGAGATCACCAGTGCCGACGGGCTCGCCTTGCGGGTTGTCCGCTGGCGGGCACGGCGCTTCTCGGCGCTTGGCCGTGGGGCGCTCGGGACGGTCGTACTATGCGGCGGCCGGGCGGAATTTGCCGAGAAATACTTCGAGACCGCAGGCGAATTGCTCGACCGTGGCTTCAGCGTCGTCGTCTTCGACTGGCGCGGCCAGGGCGGCTCGGCGCGCGAACTCGACAATAGCCGCAAGGGCCATATTGACGATTTTTCGCTGTACCTTCGCGACCTCTCGGCGCTCCGCCTGCACATACTCGAACCGCATTGTCCGCGGCCCTGGTTTGCGCTCGCCCATTCGATGGGTGGCGCCATCCTGCTCGATGCGGCCCGCAAGGGGGCTCTGTTTTTCGAACGGATGGTTTTGACCGCGCCGATGATCGATATCTTTGGTCTGCGCCGGCCCAAGCTGACCCGGCTTCTTGCTGAAACCCTGGATATCGCCGGTTTCGGCACGGCCTTCATCCCGGGCGGCGGCGAGACCTCGCTGGTCACCAAACCATTCGAGGCCAATCTACTAACCTCGGATAAGCGCCGCTATAGCCGCAATGCCGAGATCATCGCACAGGCCCCGCAACTCGGTCTCGGCGATCCGACCATCGGCTGGGTCAATGCCGCCTTCCGGCTGATGGGCCGTTTCGCCGACCCGGAATTTCCGCGTCGAACCTTGACCCCCACATTGGTCATTGCCTCAGGTGCCGATGTCGTAGTCGACACGCATGCGATCGAGCGATTTTCGACACGCCTCAAGGCCGGCGCCCTCCTGGTCGTGCCGCAGGCGCGGCACGAAATCATGATGGAACGTGACCCGCTGCGCGCCAAATTCTGGGCTGCTTTCGACGCCTTTGTGCCGGGCGGCGCCGCGGCCCGCCACCCCCTCCAGGAGCGGGTCGCCTGACTTAGGAGGCGAGCAGCTTGAGGGCTTCGGCATGCAGGCGGCGATCGCCGGCGGCGATTATCGCGCCGCCCTGCGCGGCGCTGTCCCCGCGCCAGGTGGTGACGACGCCGCCCGCCCCCTCGATGATCGGAATCAAAGCGACAATGTCATAGGGCTTGAGGCCGGCCTCGATGACGAGATCGACATGGCCGGCCGCCAGCATGCAATAGGCGTAGCAATCGCCGCCGTAGCGCGACAGCCGGGCCACACTCTCGACCCTGCGGAAGGCGGCGAATTGGTCGGGCGATAGCAGGTTGGGACTGGTGGTCATCACGATGGCATCGCGCACCGCCGCGCAACTGCGGGCCCGCAGGACGCGCTCGATCGCCGGCCGGCCGGGCCAATCGTGCCGCCATTTGGCGCCGCCGCCGTCGCCGGAAAACCGCTCCCGCGTGAACGGCTGATACATCATGCCGAAGGCCGGCCGGCCATGGTGCTTCAATCCGATCAGCGTGCCCCAGACCGGCATTCCCGCAATGAAGCTCTTAGTGCCGTCGATTGGATCGATGACCCAGCAGAATTCGGCGTCGGGGAGATGGTCGCCAAACTCCTCACCGACAATGCCATGGCCGGGAAATGTCCCGAGAATTCGACGCCTTATGGCCGTTTCGGCTGCCTTGTCGGCCTCGGTGACCGGATCGAAAAGCCCAATGCCGCCCTTGTCCTCGACACCGATCGAGGTGCGAAAGAAGGCCATGATGGCATCGCCGGAGAGGTCGGCCAACTCGTTCACAAAGGCTTCGAAGTCGACAGTGGTCATTGTGCAACTCGTTGTTGGGGAAGGGGGCTGATGGGCCGGACACTGCGACAGGCTGACGCAGACTTGGCAAATAGGTCAGTATGGCTTGCGGTTTGTGCAGCGCACGCATATTGTTGCGATGCGGCATTTTTTGCCGCTGATGCCCTTCTTGGGCGTTTCCTCCCTAGACTTGGGCCGTCTTGCAAAGGACGGCCCTCTTTCTTGGCGCCGGCGGTATTCTTGGGCTGGTTTTTGGACGCCCCTATTCGGCGGCTAGCTGATCGGAGCCGCGCCCGACCAGAGCCGCCGCATTGACCGCCTCGACCATGCTGGCGAGATGGCGGCCAACCTTGGCCGAATTCGGCCCGGCTACGATCAGCCGTTCATCCATGTACAGCGCGCGGTTGATTTCGATCTGCAGGGCATGGCTGCCGGAGCCGGGATTGCCGTAGCTTTCGGTAATATAGCCGCCGGCATAGGGCTTGTTGCGCTGGACGGCGTAGCCGGAACGGCGCAACTCATATTCGGCGGCATCGACCAGATATTGGGCGCAGCTCGTGCCATAGCGGTCGCCGATGACGAAATCCGCCTTGGTCCGCTCCTCGCGCGAATTGTGATGGGCGCTCGAAGGCATCGAATGGCAATCGACCAGGACGCTGATGCCAAAGCGCCGGCTGGCTCGTCGGAGCAGCAGCTGAAGTTGCCCGTGGTAGGGCTTGTAGAGATCGTCGATTCGTCGGGCCGCCTCGTCGACCGGCAGGCGTTTGGCATAGATTTCATGGGCTTCGCCAACGATGCGCGGAATGGTGCCGAGGCCGCCGGCAACCCTTAAGGAGCGGGTGTTGGCAAAAGCCGGCAGCCGGCCCTCGAACATGCGGGGGTCGAGCTCGTAGGGCTCGCGATTGACGTCCAGATAGGCGCGCGGGAAATGGGCCAGCATGAGCGGGAAACCGAGGGCGACGCAGGGCTGGAAAAGCTGGTCGACGAAGGCGTCCTCCGAGCGGCGCAGTGTCAAGGGATCAAGCCGCGAAAGGCTCAGAAAGCTGGCCGGATAGACGCGCCCGGAATGCGGTGAGTTGAGGACAAGAGGCCCGGCCAAGCGATCCGGCTCGACAATTTCGAAAGGCGGATCGAATTCAACCCCCAAGGCGGTCCACCCCATGCTTGTGCTGGCCGGTCCTGGCCGCCTCACCTTGGCCATCATAATCGAGGATTGACGTACTATCCAGAAGGCGGCGAGGCAAACCGGCAGGATTTGCGCAGCGTCAATCCGCCGCCCTTCATTCGTTCTTTACCGACACAGGGCTTTATGGGGGAAACACCAGAGGGCGCGATGAACGAGACGATTGTTGCCGCGGCGAAAATATTGCTGGCCGAAGACGACAATGACATGCGCCGTTTTTTGGTCAAGGCCCTGCAAAACGCCGGTTACGATGTCGCCTCCTTCGATAATGGCCTGTCGGCTTACAACCGGTTGCGCGAAGAGCCGTTCGAATTGCTGCTGACCGACATTGTCATGCCGGAAATGGACGGGATCGAATTGGCCCGACGGGCGACCGAGCTCGATCCTGACATTAAGGTGATGTTCATCACCGGTTTTGCGGCGGTCGCGCTGAACCCCGATAATAATGCACCCAAAGACGCAAAAATCCTGTCAAAGCCGTTTCATCTTAAGGAACTGGTAAGCGAAGTGCAGCGGCTACTCGCCGCCTGATGCCCTCTGTCGGCAAGCGACCGGGCTTGGGCCCGGCGCCGGTTCTGTCGGAGGCTGTCGGAGGCTGTCGGAGGCTTGCACGCGGTGGCCCAAATCGATATATGGCCTCTCAGGTCTGGCCGACCCTCGATGGCCAGCAGACCGGCTAAGGGCGGTTAGCTCAGGGGGAGAGCGTCGCGTTGACATCGCGAAGGTCAGTGGTTCGATCCCACTACCGCCCACCAGTCGAACCGGGCCTCAGTGCCGGACCGGATAGATTGGCCGTGGGCTTGGCCTTAGTCGGGTTACCTTAGTCGGCTTGGCCGTGGTGAACCTGGCGTTAGTGAATCTGGCCTTGGTGAATCTGGCCTTAGCGTCCCGTTGATCGGCGTTGCAATTTGAACCGACCTACAATTTGTCGACGGCGGCCCGCACGGCTTTGACATGCTGCGCGGCATTGGCTTTTTGAAAGGCGATGAAGTCGGTAAATTCCTGGTCGAGCATGCCGCGGCTGTCGGCGATTTGGTGGAGCAGGAAATCCGGGGTCTCGTTCATCTCGACGATCATGGCGCCGGCATCGGTTGCCGCCATGTCCCAGCCGATCAACGGCATATGCCGCATCACGCGTGCACCCTCAAGCGCAATCCGGCAAAGTTTCTCCCAGTCCGGCAGCGCAAAGCCTTCAAGGCGCTGATGGCTGTCAGGATGCTCGCTCACTTCCTTGAGGTCGAAGCCGCTTCCGGTGAAAGCGCGCCCGACCGTGCCGGACTTGGTGTCGATTTGAGCAAGGACATTGCCGCTGCGCCAATAATTGTCGGCGCTATTGGCGCCGGCTGGAATCTTCCAGGAGACCCGGGCAATTCTTGGCCCTGCGGCGGTTGCCATGGTCAAGATCCGCACAGTCGCCAGACGGTCGCCGCAAATTTCGCGGATCGACGCATGCGGTATGATCAACGGCTGGAATAGATAGCCATGCGCATAATGGGTGTGGATATCGCTGGCGAATTCCTCGACCGGAATCGCGCGACCGTCAACAAAGACGATCGAATCCGTGCTCGGATCGTAAGCGCGCAGCGAGGCCGAGCCGAGGCTCTGGTAGCTCTCGACCGGCTTGCCGAACAGCGGGTAGATGGCCGCCCGGCGCAGCAGGGCCAGCAATTCGTCTGGTGTCCGCACGAGCCCATCGCGAGGTAAGCCCAGAGCCTCGCCATAAAGCGCAACCATTGGAATAGTCGGCAAACCATAGGTCCGCAAATAGGCCGCCGCGGCCACTTTGCTTGACAGCATGCCAAACCAATCATGGCGGTAGTTGACGGCGATCGCGATGTCGCGATTGGCCCGGCCGCCGACAAAGGCCCGCTTGTCGGTGTGGCCATAGAGGCGATCATCGAACAGGCGAAGCCGAATGTAATCGTTGAAGGAGAGCCGTCCGGGGCCGAAGGCCAAGCGGGCGTAGTCCTGCAGCAGCCGAGCGGTGCTTGTTCCGCTTGCCGTGACGGCTCGCATCAGGGCCTCGGCAGGCGGCCGATCGCGATCGGGCCTGCTGACGTCGACGACCTGACTTTCGGCTGGATCGTTTGCGATCTGTCGCGGGCTGGCGCGCATCCGATTCTCCCGTGCAAGTTGATCCGCGAGGGTGGAAAAAGCTGAAATGACGCTAGCCGAACCGGGCTAACAGCCTCTTAAGGCCGGCGTGGCCGCCGGAATTCAAGGCGGCGCGGCCCGTGGAAACGGAACCTTAGCCATTGCGAGTGAAGGTCGATCTTAAGCACGGCAGGGTCGACTCATGGTGGCGATTTCGGCAGAACCGGACTGGCAATTGGCGCACCCTTGGCCGCCGGCGGGGCCAATTGCCGCGCCGCTTAGGGCCCGGCTGCCGGCCGACGATCTGCCGGCGCCGCAGCTGCAGCTGCTGCTTGCCAGCGGTGGCGATGAACGCATCAGCCTGGACCCATTGAGCCGCCGCAATCGCTACGGAACGCCAGCCGGCCCCGCACCCGACGAGATCTGGCTGTCCTCTTCGACTGCCTCGGCGATAACGCCGGCGGCCTATCAGGCCACCGCAGGGGTTTTGGCCAGGCTTATCGCGGGCGACCCGCAGGAACGGATCGAACTTGATGTCTGGCTCGATGACCTGCGCCGCCGCCTTTGCGCCATGTTTGCCGTTCCTGGCGCCGCCGTCGTCCTTGCCGCCTCCGGCACCGAAGCCGAATTGCTGACGCTTGCCGTCGTTCGGTCCTATTTGCGGCGGCCGATCGTCAACATTGTCGTTGCCCCGACCGAGACTGGCAGCGGCGTCGCCTTGGCCGCAGCGGGCCGGCATTTTCTGGCCTCGACCACTTGGGGGGGGCGGGTCGAGGCGGGCGCGCTGTTGGCTGGTTGGGGCGCTTGGCCCCGCGTTGAGACCATTGCCATCCGCGATCCGGACGGCCGGCCGCGGCCGGCTGAGGAGGTCGACAGCGAGGCGGCCGCCAGGGTTGCAGCCGCTTTAGCGCACGATTGCGATGTGGTCCTGCATGTCCTCGACGTTTCCAAGACCGGTCTTTCCGGGATCAGCCGCCCGGCCGCTTTGGCCCTAGCGGCGGCGGCCGGCGAGCGGATTGCCGTCGTCGTTGATGCATGCCAATTGCGCTGCTCGGCCGAGCAGATCCGGCAGGACTTGCGCAGCGGCCACATGGTGATGATCAGCGGGTCGAAATTTGCCGGCGGTCCAGCCTTTTCGGGCGCCTTGCTGGTGCCGCCGGCCAGCCTCGAACGGGTCGGACGCCTGGGGGTCGAGACCGATCTTGCCGCCTATTCGGCCGTCCATGATTGGCCGTCATCGCTGCGCCAGCGGCTTGGCCTGCGGCTTGGCAGTCTCGCCAACCTGGGGCTTGGATTGCGCTGGGAGGCCGCCTTGTTCGAGCTCGAGGCCTTTATGGCGATCGAAGAGGCTGACAGCCGGTCGATTGCCGCGATGTTCGAAACCGAGGTCCAGCGGCGGATCGCGGCAGCGCCATGGCTCAGCACGCTCGACAAAAACAATGCGCCGCTTGGCGGCTTTGGCCCGACCATCGTGCCGGTGCGCCCGGCCGGGCACGCCGGTCCCGCCTATCTGGAATCGATTCATAGGGGCCTGCGCAGCCGGCAAGCGGTGGCGGGTCGACGGGGCCGGGTCTGTCATGTCGGCCAGCCGGTGGCCATCGGCGACGCTTCTGTTCTGCGGCTTTGCGTCAGCGCGCCGATGATGAATGCTGTCGCCAGCCGCTTGCGCGCCGGGCAAAGCCTGGCCGGCGCCTTTCAGCCGATCGGCGCCGAACTCGATTGGACTTTCGACAAATGGGAGGCGCTGGCCAGGCCTTGAACGGGCCAGCCGACGCATAGCGCATGTCAAACAAAAATCCCGGGCCCAATCTCGATCCGAGGGATTGGGAAGACTTTCGCCGGCAGGCCCACAGGGCGGTCGACGAAATGACCGACTATCTGCGCGACGTGCGCACGCGGCCGGTCTGGCAGCCGATGCCGGCTGCGGCCCGGGCCGGCTTGCACGAGGGCCTGCCAAAAGCGCCGAGCGAGATCGCCGGCGTCCTCGACCAATTCGGCACGACGATCCGGCCCTACGCCAACGGCAATACCCACCCCTTGTTCATGGGCTGGGTGCACGGGGCGGGAACGCCGGCCGGCATGCTCGCCGAATTGCTCAGCGCCGGCCTCAACAGCAATTGCGCTGGCCGCGATCACGCCGGTGTTGAAGTCGAGCGGCAGCTGACGCGCTGGATGGCGGAGGCTTTCGGCTTTCCCGAAAATTCGTCGGGCCTATTGGTCACCGGCACGTCGATGGCCAATTTCCTCGGTGTGCTGATTGCCCGCACGAGCGCGGTTGGCGATTCGATACGCCGGGCGGGTCTGCGCGGCTTGCCGCGCGAATTGATCGCCTATGCCTCCGCCGAGGCCCATTCCTGTGTCGCCCAGGCGATGGAACTGGCGGGCCTGGGTTCGGCCAATCTTCGGCTGATAGAGACCGATACTGATGGCGGCATTTCCCTTGCCGCGCTCGAATCGGCCATTGCGCGCGACCGCCTGGCGGGCGGACAGCCCTTCCTGCTGGTCGGCACCGCCGGCAGTGTCAATATTGGCGCCATCGACGATCTCGAGGGACTTGCCGCGATTGCCCGCTCCCAGGGTCTGTGGTTGCATGTCGATGGCGCCTTCGGGGCTACGGCGGTTTTTTCGGACGAATTGCGGCCGCGGCTGAAGGGGCTCGAACGAGCGGATTCGATTGCCTTCGATTTTCACAAATGGGTGCATGTGCCCTATGATTGCGGCTTCCTGATCGTCCGCGATCCCGCCTTGCACTTTCGAACCTTCGCCCGGGAGGCCGCCTATCTGACGCGCCAGCCGCGCGGCCTGGCGGCGGGTGAGGTGTGGCCCTGCGATCTCGGTCCGGACCTATCGCGCGGCTTTCGGGCCTTGAAAATCTGGTTCACCTTGAAGGTTTTCGGTACGACGCAGATCGGCGCCTGCATGGCCGAGAATTGCCGCGTCGCCGCCTATTTGGCCGAGCGACTTAAGGCTTCCGGCCGTTTCACGCTCGATGCTCCGGTGGGTCTCAACATTGTTTGCTTCGGTTTGGCCGGCGATGACGGGACCGGCAATGCGGAGATGGTCATGCGGTTGCATGAACGCGGCGAGGCGGCGCCCTCGCTTACTCAAAGGCACGGGCGGGCGTCAATCCGTGCCGCCATTGTCAATCATCGAACGACCAAGGCCGACATGGATGTTTTCCTCGAGCGCCTCGAAAGCCTGGCGGACGAACTCGCAGCAGAACGCCGGTGACGACCCGGCCGCCGCGCGCTTTGATTGGCGGCTTGTTGCTGGTTCCCGGATTGGCTTGCTAGGATCGCTGTGGTGGGCCGAGGGTTGGTTGCAATGCAGGGATTTGGAGATCGTTATGGATGAGGATCGGTTCAACTTGGCTATGCGCAAGTTTCTGAAGGAAGTGGGCGTGACATCGCAGCGCGAGATCGAGCGGGTGGTGCGGGCCGGCCAAGTGCAAGGCAAGGCGCTGAAGGTCAAAATGGTCTTGAGCGCGGAAAATGCGCCGCTGCAGCACACGATCGTCGAGACGATCGACCTGCAGTGATCAATAGCCGCGGGCGAGGTCGACTCGGTTGCGCAGCGGTTGTCCGCTGAGGTAGCGGTCGAGATTTTCGAAGAAAATGTCGCACACCAATCCATTGTAGCGGATTGGATTGCCGGCGATGTGCGGTGTGACGAGCACGTTCGGCATCGACCAGAACGGGTGATCCTTCGGCAACGGTTCTTGCTCGAAGACATCGAGTGCCGCGCCGCCGAGGTGTCGCGTAGCGAGCGCCTCGACGAGGGCTTTTTCCTCGACAATATTGCCGCGGGCCATATTGACCAGGAAGGCACCGCTTTTCATTGCCGCTAATTCGCGCCGGCCAATCATGGCCTGGGTTTGCGGCGTGCTGGGAACGACGAGAACGACGAAGTCGGCGCGCGGCAATAGCGCCATCAGCGCCTCGACCCCGTGGATTTCATCGGCAACCGGATTGGGCTCGGGTGAACTCGTTCGCCTGACGCCGATAACCTGCATGCCCGCCGCCTTGCCGCGCCTTGCCACCACTTCGCCGATCGCGCCGAGACCGACGACCATCATGGTCTTGCCGGCGAGTGCCGGGACAAATTTAGGCTGCCAGAGCCGCTGGGCCTGATCGCGGAGGAGGCCAGCCATATCCCAGACATGCATGATGATCGTGCCAATCGCATAATCGGCCATGACATCGCCGTGAATGCCGCGCGCATTGGTGACGGCGACCTCGCCGAGCGCTCCGCGCAACGGAACCAGAAAGTCGATGCCGGCGTTGGTGCATTGCAGCCAGCGTAGTTGCTTTGCCTCGGCAAGGAGGTTTGGCGCGCAACGGGCGACCAGCAGAATTTCCATCTCGGCCAGTTCGGCCTTTGTCGCATCGGCGTTGAGGATCTTGACGCCGATCTGCGGCGCGCGTTGCTTGATCCGGGCCGCATAATCGTCGGCCTCGTCGTGAATGAGATGGACGGTGATTGAACGGGACGACAAGCTGGACCTCTGGGTTGGGCGTCGGGGCTGGCGTTTGGATTCGCCTGCGCGGGTTCTACACAGCTTCGATGTGTTCCGCTCCCCGCCGGTATGACCCGGATCAGGTTCGAAGGTCATCGCGCTGGCGGTCTCTCAGCCCGTGAAGGGCTCCCCTCGGAAACCCCAAGATGGCGCGATCGCGAGGGATTGCAAGGAGAAACTGGGCCTCGGCGCCGGCAGTCGAGGGCCAAAAAGGGGGGCTCAGTCCCAGCTGACATTGGCCATATCGTTGGCGAAAATCGGGGAGTCCGTCCACAAGCCCTTCAAGTGCCGATTGGCGATGGTGATCTGCGGCAATTGGAAGAGATAGGCGTTGACGGCGTCGGCGGCCAACATCTGCTGGGCCTCGCCGAGCCGCTGCAAACGATCGCTTGGATCGCGGCTCTGCCCAATGCTTTGCAGGAGGGCGCGAAAGGGCGGGCTATCGTAATTGAAATAATAGGTCGGATCGGCATAGATGGCGAGATCCAACGGCTCGACGTGGCTGATGACGGTGAGATCGTAATTGTGGTTGGTGTAGACGCCGGACAGCCATTGCGCCCATTCGACATTTTCGATCTTCGCCTCGATGCCAATCTTGGCCAATTGGGCGGCGATGATTTCGCCGCCAAGGCGCGCATAGGCGGGCGGCGGCAGTTGCAGCGAGAGCCTGAGGGGCAAGTTGACGCCGGCCGCCGCGAGCAAGGCTTTGGCCTTCTCCGGATCATAGGAATAGGTTGCGTTCAGATCGATATAGCCTGGATCGTTCGGTACCATATGGCTGCCGATCGGCCGGCCGAAACCGTTCATGGCGCCTTGGATCACGGCGTTGCGGTCGATCGCTAAGGCAATCGCCTGCCGGACTCTGACGTCATTGAGCGGCGGCCTTTTGTTGTTGATCGCGAGGATTGTTTTGCCTTCGGTCCCGCCGATGCTCACGCTAAAGCGGGGGTCGGCCTGAAACTGAGCGATGTTCTGGACTGAGCCGAAGCGGGGGATGGCATCGACATCGCCGGCCAGGAGGGCCGCGGTCTGGGCAGCCGGATCGTTGATGAACCGGAAGACCACCTGGTCGAGTTTGATGCTTGCTGGATCGCGGTAGGTCTTGGCCCGGTCAAGCGTGACTGAAACGCCCTTCGACCATTCCCTTATCGCGAAGGGACCGGTGCCGATGGGATTGGTGCCATTGGTGGCGGCGCTTTTCGGCGAGACGACAACGGCAGAACTCAGGCCGAGTTTGAATGGAGCGTCGGGATCGGGCTGTTTGAGCGTAAGAACGACGCTCAACGGGTCGGGCGTTTCGATGCGGTCGATCTGTTGGAAAAAGCTCTTGGTCTTGTTCGTGCTTTCAGGCGCGGCGGCTCGTTCGAAGGAGAACTTGACATCGGAAGACGTCATTTTTTCGCCGTCGTGAAAAACGACGCCGTCGCGCAGCTTGAAGCGATAGACGAGACCGTCGCTCGATAGGGTCCAGCTCTCGGCGAGCAGCGGCGTCACCGAATTGTCGGCATTGATTTTGGTGAGGCCTTCGAAGACGTTGTAATGGGTGATCTCGCCAATCGCCGCGGCGGCGCCGCTCGTCGGGTCGAGGCCAGGCGGTTCGAGCGCCATGCCGAGCACGACACGTGCCGCCCGGGCGGCGGCCGCGTCACTGGCCGGGCTTATGACAACCAGCGCCAGCAGAGCGCAGAACAAGCGTATCATATCCATTCTCCCTGGCCGACCCGGCCGACGCTGCTCTATAGCATTGCTGGCGGCGCAATTTCGTCAAGAAAAAGGCGGGAATCCGACGCTGGTGACCAGGGCTAGCCGGGCGCCGAGCCGGTCAACCGCGGGACGGCTGCAACGAGGGCGCGGGTATAGGGATCGGCCGCGGCGCCAAAAAGCCGCGCCGGCGGCGCCTGTTCGACAATGCGCCCGTCGCGCATCACCGCGACCATGTCGCACATATAGGCGACGACGGCTAGATCGTGGCTAATGATCAGATAGGTCAGCTTGAATTGGTCCTGCAGGTCGCGCAGGAGATTGAGAACCTGGGCCTGGACCGAGACGTCCAGGGCGCTGACCGGTTCATCGGCGATAACCAGCCTTGGTCGGCTGACCAGAGCGCGGGCAATCGCAATGCGCTGGCGCTGTCCACCCGAAAACTGATGCGGGTACTTGTCCATGTCGCTTTCGCGCAGGCCGACCGACAGAAGTGTTTCGGCGACCCGCTCGCGCCAATCCTGCCGGTTGAGACCGGCGCGCGCGGCGAGCGGTTCGGCAATGATACGGTGCAGCCGCTGGCGCGGATCGAGTGAACCATAGGGGTTCTGGAAGACGATTTGGATATCGGGCCGCAGCCGGCGCAAAGCGGAGCGCGAAAGGCGGTGCAGATCCGCTCCATTGAACAGAACCCGCCCCTGATCCGGAGGTTCGAGAGCCAGAATGAGCCTGGCCAGGGTTGACTTGCCGGCGCCGGATTCGCCAACAATGCCGAAACTCCGGCCGGCCTCGATGGTAAAATCGACATCCGCCAAGATTCTGGTCCTTTTCGGTGGCGCCCACAAGCGCTCGCGCCGTGCCGCATAGGTCTTGCTAAGCCCTTCGACCTGCAGCAGGACGCTCATTTCGCAGCCGCCGTGCGGTTGCCATTGATCCGGTCAAGCTGGCTGCACCAGACCTGCCGGCCGCAAGCCAGTCGGCGTTCCGACGGGCGGCTGGTTGTGCATTCCGGGACGACATAGGAACAGCGCCCGGCAAACGGACAGCCGGGCCCGAAATGGCCGATATCCGGGACGTTGCCGGCAATGGTTGCCAGTCGCCGGGTCCGGTCTTGGCCGAGCAGCGGCCGGGCGGCGAACAAGCCCCGGGTGTAGGGATGGCGGGGGTCGCGGACCAGATCCTCGGTTTGCGCCGCCTCGACGATGAGGCCGCCGTACATGACAAGAACGCGCCTCACATTGGCGGCGACGACGGCGAGATCGTGCGAGATCAGAACCAGGCCCATCCCCCTTTCGCGCACACAATCGGCCAAGAGGGCGAGGATTTGCTGCTGGCTCGTCACGTCGAGCGCGGTGGTCGGCTCGTCGGCGATCAGCAAGTCTGGTCCGCAGGCAAGCGCCATCGCCAGCATCACGCGCTGACGCTGGCCGCCCGACAATTCATGCGGGAAATTGTCCATTCGCCGGGCGGGGTCGCTGAGAGCGACACGCTCCAGCAGGGATAGCGCCTCGGCGCGGGCGCCGGCGCTATCGAGGCCACGATGGATCCGCAGCGGCTCGGCGACCTGCCGCCCGATCGTCTGCACGGGATTGAGCGCGGTCATTGGATCTTGAAAGACCATAGCGATGCGATTGCCACGCAAGCGGCACATTTGCGCGTCCGACCATTGGCCGATGTCTTCGCCGGCGAATTGAATAAGGCCGCTCATGCGGGCGTTGGCCGGCAGCAGGCCGAGAACGGCGAGCGCGGTGAGCGATTTGCCGGAACCGGATTTGCCGATGATCGCCATGGTCGAGCCGGGCTCTAGGTCGAGATCGATGCCCCGGACCACCTCGACGGCGCCACGCTCATTCGCCACGCTGATGCGCAGCGACCGGATTTCGAGCAGGTTTGGGCTCACCGGCCTGCCGCCAGGCGCGGGTCGAGCCGGTCACGCAGGCCGTCGCCGAGGAGATTGAGTTCAAGCACCGAAAGCGCAATCGCGAGGCCTGGAAATATCGCCAGCCGCGGCGCCTGAAACATCAGAGTTTGCGCGTCATTCAACATCCGGCCCCAAGAAGGCTGCGGCGGCTGGGTGCCGAGACCCAAATAGGACAAGGCCGCCTCGGCGAGAATGGCAATAGCGAATTGGATGGTTGCCTGGACGAGCAGGCCAGGGAGAATGTTCGGCACTATGTGTTCGGTGCTGATCTGCCAGGCATTCTTGCCGGCGACTTGCGCGGCCAGAATGAAATCGCGGCTCCATAGCGTCTTAGCGGCGGCACGCGCGACACGGGCAAAGACCGGAATATTGAAGATGCCGATGGCCAGAATCGAATTGCGCAGGCCCGGTCCGAGGACGGCAGCGAGCATTATCGCGGAAATCACCGCGGGAAAGGCGAACAACAGATCGCAGCTTCGCATAATCAATTCATCGCGCCAGCCCTTTGAGGCGGCAGCAACCAGGCCGAATGTCGCGCCGAACCCAAGCCCGATGCCAACTGCGATTACGCCGACCAGAAGCGAGCTGCGCGCCCCGGCAAGCAATTGCGAGGCGACGTCGCGACCGAGTCCGTCAGTGCCGAGCCAATGGGAGGGCGAGGGCAGCAGCAGGCGGTTCGAGACCTCGATTTCGGCGGGAGGCCAAGGCGTCCACAGCAGCGAAACGACGGCCGCGCCGAGCAGCAGGAGGGTCAAGCTCGCGCCGATTGCGAGGGTTGCTGGGGGCCGCTTCATCACGGCCATCGCCGGTCTCACGTGTCGGCCTCCCGCATGCGCGGATCGATGATGCCGTAGGCAAGATCGACCAGAAAATTCACGGTGACGACGATCGCAACGAGCATCATGACGACGGCGCGCACGACGATGAGATCGCGATTGGCGATCGACTGGAAGACGAGTTCGGCCGAGGCCCGGAAGGTAGAAAACGTTTTCGATGACGACCGTGCCGGCCAGCAGGTTAGTGAATTGCAGCCCCATCAAAGTCACCACCGGGATCAGCGCATTGCGCAGGGCGTGCCGCCACAAGACGGCGCTTTGCGAGAGTCCCTTGGCCCGGGCGGTGCGGATGAAATCCTCGCCGAGCACGTCGAGCAAAGCTGAACGGGTTACCCTTGTGAGAATGGCCGCCTGGCCGAGCGCGAGCGAAATGCTGGGAAGGATGAGGGCCTGCAAGGCCGGCCATAGGCCTGCTTCCCAGGTCGGAAACCCGCCCGCCGGAAACCAGCGCAGCTGCAGCGAAAACACCAATATGAGCAGGATGGCGGACCAGAAATTGGGCACGGCGATGCCCAATTGGCTGAGTGCAGTGACGGCGAAATCGGCCGGCCTATTGTGCCGGGCGGCGGCAAAAATGCCAAGCCCAAGGGCAAGGCCGGTGGTCAGGACCATCGCCATCAGGGCCAACGGAACGGTCACCGAGAGCCGGTCGCGGACAAGATCGAGAGTCGGCGTGCCATAGGCGAGGCTCAAGCCGAAATCGCCGTGGCTCATTCCGGCGAGCCAGGCGGCATAGCGCGCGACCGGTGGACGGTCGAGACCGAGCTTGCGGGTCAGATTGACGACCGCCTCCTGGGTCGCGTCGGCGCCGAGCATAACTTGCGCGGCATTGCCTGGCAGGACGTCAAGGATCAGAAAGATCAGGATCGAGGCCGCCGCAAGGGTGATCAAGAGGATGATAAATTTGCGCAATACAAAAACGCTCATGGCGACCTTCGCGGCATTGATCCGGCCGCAGAATGGTCAATCGGCACCATGAATTCCAGCCCGAACTCGGGGGCGCCGGCTTTGCCTGACCGGAAATAGGTTGCTTGCCACGTGGAAATCGGGCATATGGCGCCGTCCCGGAACGCTGCGTTTCGGCCAGCCTTGATATCGCGGTCTGCCAACCTTCGGTGGCGGCGCCCAACAGGAATGCGGGGATCTCCCCATGAAAGTTCGCAATTCATTGAAATCCCTGCGCGGCCGCCACCGCGACAACCAATTGGTGCGGCGCAAGGGTCGAGTCTACATCATTAACAAGACCCAAAAGCGTTATAAGGCGCGCCAGGGCTAGGCTGCAGGCCTTTTTGACCTCGTCTCTGGGCGCGGTTATGTTGAAACCATGCGGACTGCGCTGATCCTCGTCCTTCTGTTGGCCTTCGCGGCGGGCCTCGGGTTGCCTGCCGCCGGCGCCGCCGATTCAACTGAGCAAAAGCCGCCGGCTGAAGCGAATGAGTTTGCGCAGGCCTTTCTCGACGGCCTGTTCACGCGACTTAAGACAACCTCCGACGATGTCGAGGCCCAAGGCATCGCCGGGCTGATCGAACGAATTTGGGCGCGCTCGGGCTCGGACACTGCCGATCTCCTGATGAGCCGGGCCACGGCGGCCATGCAGGCCAAGGAAAATGATTTGGCGCTGACATTGCTCGGCCGGCTCGTCGAAATCCAGCCGGATTGGGCGGAGGCCTGGAATACCCGTGCGACGCTGTTGTTTGAAATGGACGATCTCGACGGGTCGATGCTCGACATCCAGCGTGTCCTGAGCCTGGAGCCGCGGCATTTCGGCGCCCTGTCCGGGCTTGGCATCATTCTGGAACGCGAGGGGCTGAATCGACGTGCCCTGGAAACCTACAACCGCGTCCTTGATCTCTATCCGGCACTCGATTCGGTGCGCAAGGCGCGCGACAAATTGACGATTGATGTCGATGGCCGGGGCATTTAGCCGATCCGACGAGGATCATGCTGCGTAAGTTTCTGGTGAGCCTGCTTCCTGGTCCTGCCGTCGCGCCAACGCCATGACGTCAATTCTTGTCGTCGGTGCGGCCATTGCGCTGTTTTGCGGCGGCCTTTTGCTGTTCACTCTTTGGCAGACCCGGCGATTGGACGATATCCATCGCCCGCACGGGCTGTTTGTCGAAATCCAGCCTGGCGTGCGGATCCATCTTGCCGACCGGCAGCCGGCCGGCCCGGCCAAGGCAACCATCCTTCTGCTGCATGGCGCCAGCGCCAACCATGCCGATATCCTGCTGCCGCTCGGCGAACGGCTGGTCAGCGAAGGCTACCGGGTCATTGCGCCGGACCGTCCGGGTCATGGCTGGAGCGACCGGCCGGGCGGCCGCAAAGATGCATCGCCGGCCCGTCAGGCTCTCTTGATCCGGGCCGCACTCGAGCGTTGCGGGGTCGAGCAGGCGGTGATCGCTGGATTCTCCTGGTCGGGCGCGCTCGCCTGCCATTTCGCACTTGACCATCCGGATTTTACGGCCGGGCTGGTTTTGCTGGCGCCGGTTACCCATCCCTGGCCCGGCGGCATTAGCTGGTATTATCGGCCGGCCGCGACTCCAGTGATCGGCGCGCTGTTCAGCTATCTTTTGGTCATGCCGGCGGGCCTACTTAGCCTGCAATCGGCGGTGGCCGGGGTCTTTTCGCCGCAATCACCGCCGGCCGATTATGTTGGGAAGGTGGCCGCATCTCTGGTTCTGCGGCCGCGCGAGTTCATGGCCAATGCCCAGGATGTTGCTGGCCTCCATCGCTTCGTAGCGCAGCAGGCGCCGCGGCTTGGCGCCATTCGAACGGCGGCTTCGATCGTCGCCGGCGATTGCGATGGGGTCGTGTGGACCGCGCTCCATGCGCATGGCAGCGCCAGGCAAATCCCCGGTGCCCGTCTGGTGATTGTCGCGGGTGCCGGCCATTCGGTTCATTATGCCGATCCCGAGCGGGTTGCCGCGGCGATTATCGCTGTTGTCCGGCAGGCTGGCTGAAACCGCTCTGCGACACCTCGGCCGGCTTTTGCCAGGCAGTCGGGTCGATGAAGGCAATCCGCACCATATTGGTCGCACCGGGGGTGCCGAAGGGAACGCCGGCGACGATGATGATGCGATCGCCGGTCTGGGCAAAGCCCTCGCGATGGGCGAATTTGCAGGCGCGTTTGGCCATGTCGTCGACGTCATTGGCATCCTTGGTCACGACCGGATGGACGCCCCAAACGGCACAGAGCCGCCGTGCCGTGTTGCGATTCGGGGTAAGCGCAAGCACCGGCGGCTGCGGCCGTTCCCTGGCGATCCGAAAGGCGGTCGAACCTGAGGCTGTCCAGGCGACAATTGCCTTCAGATCGAGCGTTTCGGCAACGTCGCGCGCTGCCACGGCAATCGCATCGGCGCCGGTCGCCTCGGGCACGCCGCGCTGCGCGTTGATGATGTTGCGGTAGACACCGTCGCTTTCGACCTCCTCGGCGATTCGGTTCATGGTCGCGACCGCTTCGATCGGATAGTGTCCGGCCGCGCTTTCGGCCGACAGCATGACCGCATCGGCGCCCTCGAAGACGGCGGTTGCGACATCCGACACCTCGGCCCGGGTCGGCACCGGCGAGGTGATCATTGATTCCAGCATCTGGGTGGCGACGACCACCGGCTTGCCGAGACGCCGGGCGGTTCGGGTGATCCGCTTTTGCAGGCCGGGTACTTTCTCGAGTGGCAATTCGACGCCGAGATCGCCGCGGGCGACCATTAGCGCGTCGGATATTTCCATGATTTCGTCGAGCCGGGCGATGGCCTGAGGTTTTTCGATCTTCGTCATGATCAAAGCTCTGCCGCGGGCGATTTTGCGCGCTTCGGCGATATCCTCCGGGCGCTGCACGAAGGAAAGCCCGATCCAGTCGACGCCTTCGTTAAGGGCGGCATCGAGATCGGAGCGGTCCTTTTCGGTCATTGCCGAGACCGGGATTTCGGTGTCGGGCAAGTTGACGCCCTTGCGGTTGGAGATCTTGCCGGCGACATCGACAATGGCTACCGCCCTTTCGGGGGAGGCCTCGCTGATATGCAACCGCACCTTGCCGTCGTCGATCAGTACGGTGTGGCCCGGCGCGAGGGCACGCAGGATTTCCGGATGCGGCAAGTGGACACGCCGCGAATCGCCGGGTTTGGGGTCGAGATCAAGCGTGAAGCTGGCGCCGCGTTGCAATTCAACGCTGCCGTTGGCGAATTCGCCGATTCGCAATTTCGGTCCCTGCAAGTCGCATAGAATGCCGATGGGACGGCGATATTCCTCTTCGATGGCGCGGATCATCCGCACAGTTTCGCGCATGCCGTCGTGGCTGGCATGGCTCATGTTGATTCGGAAGACGTCGGCACCGGCCTTGAACAGCTCAGTGATGGTTTTGCGATTCTCTGACGCAGGACCGAGGGTCGCGACAATCTTTACGCGGCGGAGCCGTCTCATCACTTAATCTTCCTTTCCGCGATCAGGGTCTTGCGGGATCCGTCATCTGGACCGTCCAGGTCTTAGCATCTTTGCCGGTGTCGACCTCGAAGAAGCCGGTCCGCTCATAGCCTCGCGCTAGGCAATCTTCGCGCCCCTCGATGCGGAATTCGCGATCGCGCGTGCACATGTAGGCTTTACCCTTCCATTCGCCGCCGCGCTCGTCCATTCCGTAAATATAGTAGAATTGCGCCGCCAGCGGTCCGCGCAGCAGTGTGTCGCAGTCATTGGGCTTGAGGTTCCACCAGCCCTCGCTGATCCAAGCTTGCCCGTCGGCGGTATAGGCGAGCGACACGCTGATGCGGCTGCCTGTCGTATTGCAGACACGAAAGTCGGCCTGGGCACGGGTCACCGCCAACAGCAACATGGCCGGCACAAAAGCGCCGCCGCGGATCAGAGAATTCTTTCTGCTCATCTGCGCATATTCGGTGCCGGGCGGCGCCTGTCAACTGAGCCGGCGCGCCATCATTCGCGCGGGCGGCCGGGGCCTCATCTAGCCGCACAATTTTGATGGCGGCAGCCGGATCGGGACCCTATGGTGCCGCCTTTCGAATCGACCAGGCAATGCCGCCAGATGCCGCCATCGCGTCCCCACAGTCCGCCGGCCTTTGCCCCGGTCCTCAGCTTGCCCGGGGCACTCGACGGGGGCGTGCTGATTGTGTGCGACCATGCCCGCAATGATCTGCCGCTCACTTATGGCACGCTTGGCCTTAGCCAGGCGCAGCTTGGCCGCCACATCGCCTATGATATCGGCGCCGAAGCCGTGACCCGGCAGATGGCGCAAAGCCTCGGCGCTCCCGCCGTGCTGGCCGGTTTTTCGCGGCTTCTCATCGACCCCAACCGCGGTGCCGACGATCCGACTCTGGTGATGCGCTTGTCCGATGGCACGATCGTCCCCGGCAACGCGCCGATCGATGAAGCGGAAATCGCCAGCCGGCGCGCCATGTACTGGCAACCCTATCGCGCGGCGATCGCATCGACCATCGAGGCGATGATGGCGACCGGCGTCATCCCGGCGCTGGTTTCCGTGCATTCTTTCACCGCAGATTGGAAGGGCAGGCCGCGACCCTGGCATGTCGGGGTATTGTGGGACAAGGATCCGCGGCTGGCTTTGCCCTTCCTTGCGGCCTTGGCCGGCGAGGCCGATATTGTCGTGGGCGACAACGAACCCTATGATGGCGCGCTCGAGGGCGACACGCTGCACGAGAATGCCACGAGGCGCGGTCTGGCCAATCTGCTGATCGAGATCAGGCAGGATTTGATCGAAATCGCCGGCCCATGCGGCGGTTTGGGGTGAACGCATTGCCGCGCTGCTGCAGCCAGTCCTGGCGCGCGCCGAGTGCCACAGAATTTGCCATTTCGGCAGCCGTGGCGAACCGAGAAGATCACAGGGGTAGACAATGGCCGAGTCGCAAGAGACCGATCTCACGCAGATCGAAGCCGCGGTGTTTCGCCGGTTGGTGGCGCATTTGCGCGAACGTGCTGAAGTCCAAAATATCGAACTTATGAATTTGGCCGGGTTTTGTCGCAATTGTCTGGCCAATTGGCTGCAGGAGGCGGCCGAGGCGGCCGGTCAGGGGCTCGGCCGCGAGGCGGCCCGCGAACATGTCTATGGCATGCCCTATGCCGAATGGAAGGCGCGCCATCAAACCGAGGCGAGCGAGACTCAGGCGGCGGCCTTTGCCACGCGCCAAAAGCACGATTGAAACAGCGGTCGACCTTGGTCGAAGCGAATATTGGGGGGCAGGGTCGCAATCATGAAGAATTCTGTGGACGCGGGGCATCTGCGCGCCTTTATCGAACGGATCGAGCGGCTTGAAGAGGAAAAGCGGACAATTGCCGACGACATCAAGGATGTCTACGGCGAGGCCAAGGCGACCGGCTATGACCCCAAGGCGATGCGCAAAATCGTGACGATGCGTCGGCAGGATCACCAGAAGCGGAAGGAAGAGGAAGAAATACTCGGCCTCTACTTGTCCGCCCTCGGCATGGAATCCTGACCCTTAGCGCAGCGCAAAGGTCTCGCTGCTGAGCAGGCCCGATCCGAACCGGATTGTCATGCCGCTGGCCGGACGTACGGCAAGGGCGACCACATCAACGCGCGCCGCGGCTCTGAGCGAAGCGACCTGTGGCGGGATCGCCGGGGCAGTTCGTTCGGCAGCCGTTGATGCCGGCCCGGTGAGTGCGTGGTAATTGGCGACATCGAGCCGCGCTGCGACCAGATCACCGCGGTCGGCGAGGGCCTGCCTGGCAGCCGGCCGCAGGGCGCGGGCCGGCCCAGGCGCAGCATAGGCGAGCGCGGCCTGCGGTTTCAAGGCGGACCCGGTCGAGCTGGAATTGGCCGTCGTTCCAATCGAGCCGGTCGCATCGGAATCATGCAGCACCGCGGCGATCGGGTTGGCCATCGGGGCCAGGGAGGCGAGCGTGGCGGCCATCGCCGGGCGTGAAGGCGGCACCGGTAGATCGGGAGCGTAGGCGACGGCGGTCGCATCGGGGCCGGGCCGGCGCGGCGGCAAAGGCACCGCATGGCGCAAGCTGGCCGCTTCGTCGCTGGCGATCGGTTTGAGCGCGGCGAGCGTCGTGGTCGGCTTTGATTTCGTCGGCCGGCGTCTTGCCGCTGGCAATCGGTTCGCTTGCCCGCATGACCGGTTCGGTGGCCCGCATGACGGTTTCGCCGCGCGGCAGATTTTGTTCGGCGCGGCCGATCGGATCGGCGTTTTGCTGGGCGAAGAAGTTGCGGCTGCCGGCATCATCGCCGTGCAGCGAGGCGACCTGGGTCGCGGCCGGACCCGGCCGGCCGGCAACGCGGCCCCTCGCCTGACGCGACGTCGCCTGGTCCTCGTCGTCGTCGCCGCCGCCAAACAGGGCGGCGAAGAGGCCTTTGCTGCGGGCCTGGCTCAGCGAGGCGACATAGCCGCCGCCGCGCGCCTCGATTTCGGCTCGCGCAAGTTCATAGCCTGGCAGCGGCTGGCCGTTCGACGGCAAGTGTACGGTCTTGCCGTCCGGGAAGAGACGGGCCAATTGCTCGTAAGTCATCCGTGGCCAGGCCCGGACATTGCCGGCATCGAGATGCACGAAGGGCGTGCCCGATGTTGGATAATAGCCAACCCCGCCGCGCTGCAGGCGCATGCCGAGCTCGCGGATCTTCGACATCGGCACATCGACATAGTGCATGTCCATGGCTTTGCCGAGGATGTGCTGGGAATTTTTGGCAACGCCACTCGACCGGCGGCGCAGCATGGCATTGGTCTCCGGCGCCCGATAGGCCGAGACGACGACGATCGGCTGAGTCGAGCCGCTCTCCTGATAGACTTCCCAGACGATGTCGAACAAGCGCGGATCCATTTTGGTCGGCGCATTGGTGCGCCAATCGCGCAGCGCCCAGTTCAGCTTCTCGAGCCCGTCAGCGTCATAGCTGCCGCCGCGGCGGAAGGTCACGGTCACCGATTCCTTGGTATGGGAATGATAGAGCGACAAAGTCCGCGTCTCGCCATTGGCGAGAACCGTCTGGGTCGAGGACGATGCCGTCAAAGCGGCGACAAATGCGGCACCGGCGGCCAATTGGCCAATGCGCCGATGACCGGCCAATCGTGCGATGGTCAGACTCGCGATCAAAAAAACCACTTCCCCCTAAAGTCGCGGCCATTCGGCCGGGCTCAAGATAAGCAAAGTATTACTGGGAACCGTTAAGTTGGCGTAACCGAGGACAGCAAAGCGTAGCCCTAGTTATCTGCCACATCGTGGCAAAAAAAAGCCGATCGGCCGGCAAAGTGGTTAATTGGTCGGGGAAATCGGCCTAGCCGGTCGGGTGCAGCGCCGCCCAGACCCGGCGCGAATAGCCGTAGAGGTCGTCCCGGAGTTGCAAATGGCCGTATTCGTCCACAAAGGCGGTAAAATACATCAAATGGATGGGAATTGGCCGGGGTAGATTGATCGCCCGCTCGCCGCGTCCGACCAGCCGGCGCACCCGCTCCTCGCTCCAGCCGCTGTCGCGGCCGAGCACCACTTCGGCCAGTTTAAACGGCTGGTCGACGCGAATGCAGCCGTGGCTTAACGCGCGCTGGTCGTTATCGAACAGGCTGCGCGAGGGTGTATCGTGCAGATACACCGAATAGGCATTGGGAAACATGAACTTGATACGCCCGAGCGCATTCTCCTCACCGGGCGGCTGCCGGACGATGAGCGTATTGCCGCGTTCGACGACCTCGTAGCCGTGCCGTTCGAAATAATTGGGGTCGCTGGCAAGCTTCGGCAGCATCTCCTTTTTGATGATCGAATAGGGCACGTTCCAATAGGGATTAACGATCAGGAATTCCATTTTTTTGGAAAACAGAGGGGTCGGGTTTTCCGGCTTGCCGACGATGACCCGGGCTTGGTGGACGATGGCGGTGCCATGCAGGACCGCGAGGCTGAAATCGGGAATGTTGACTTCGATATGATCCCTGCCGAGATCGCGTGGCAACCAGCGCCAAAGCTCCATATTGGCGATGATCTCGCTTTCCTGGCTCGACCAGCCATTGAGCGCGGCGACGGTGCGGGCGGTCAGCATGCCGGACGGCGGCAGCCCGGCGGTGCGTTGAAAATTGGCGACCGCGGCCTGGATCTCGCTGTCGAAGCGCAACGCCTTCCCCTCGGCGGCCGGCAGGCCGAGGCGGGCCCGCAGCGTCGGGATTCGCGGGTCGCTGCTGCCGACCCGCAGGATTGGGCCCGCCTTGACCGGCTCGGCGGCGGCCGCGGGCTTCGCCTTGCGGATTTCGATCAGCTTGTCGCGCAGCAGCTGATAGCCGCGGTGGGGCGGATTGAAATCGCGCAGGGCCTGTCCGGCATTTTCGGCCTGTGCGAGCGCCGCGAGTACCCGCGGGGCGTCGGCCACGTCGGGCCTGGCGCCGATCAGGTTCGACACTTGGTTTGGGTCGATGCGCCCGCCACTGGCCTGCCGGCCGTAGGCGACAGCCGCTTCCGACAGGCGAAACTCGGCTTCGGCTTGCGCCTCCGCGGCGGCCGGCAAGTCGGTCGCGATTGTCAGCACGCCTAGATCGAGGCCGTCGTCGCCGGCGTGCTCGAGGGCCTCGCGTAGCGCAAGGGCGCTCGCCGTCCAATGCCCGTCGGCGATCCAGAGCGGCATGTACTCATGCTCGCGGTAATAGCCGGCGATAGCGGCGCCATCCGGGCGGCCCGGCTCGCCGACCGCCGGCGCCAGTGCGTAGGTCTCGGCCAATTTGCGCAGGCCGGCAGCGAGCGGCGTTGCCTGCGGCAAAGACCCCGGCGGGTCGCCGACGACGGGCGGCGCTTCACCGCGGATCTGCCGACTGACGTCGACATCAATTGCCGGCTGCGGCGGCAGGACGATGGCGGTATCGGCCTGGCTGTCGTCCTCGGCGAGGCAAACGGTGCTGACAAGGCTCAAAACGCCGACAATCCCGACGATGAGAATGCGCCTAGGCATCTCGAATTCCTTCCATCTGCCTGGCAGAACATGCGCCATTGGCGTGGACAATCAATGGGGCGCCAAGTCAGCCGTGGTAAAGGTCTCGTGATCGGGGGGCTGGCGTGGCCGAAGCGCCACAGCTGCCCCGATAAATCCGCAATCACGCCGCATCGATGCTGTCTTGCGCCTCCTGGAAGCCGTAATCCTTCATTTTGCGGTAGAGGGTTGAACGGCCGATGCCGAGTTTGCGGGCCATTTCCGACATCTGCCCGCGATAATGGGCCAGCGCGAAGCGGATGACATCAAGTTCAAGCTCCTCGAGACGACGGATGTCGCCATTTTCGTTGAGCAGCGAAAGCACGTTGGGATCACGCATTTCGACGCGGACGATCTGTCGGGCCGGTTCGCTAGGCAGCGGCGCCGGCAGCGGCGGGACGCGCACTTCGAAGCCGTCGACCTGGGCGGCTATTTGCGGGAATTCGGCCAGGGTCAGCTCGTCGGAATCGGCCAGGACCACGGCCCGAAACAGGGCGTTTTCGAGTTGCCGCACGTTGCCGGGCCAATTGTAATTGGCCAGCAGGCCGAGGACCTCGGCGCTCAGGCCGCGGATTGGCTTGCCCTCCTCGGCGCCGAAGCGGGCGGCAAAGCGGCGCGCCAGATCGGGAATGTCGTCGCGGCGGTTGCGCAGCGGCGGAATGGTGATCGGAAATACGTTGAGCCGGTAATAGAGGTCCTCGCGGAACTTGCCGAATTTGACGAGGTCGATCAGGTTACGGTTGGTCGCCGAAATCAGCCTGATGTCGACTTTGACCGGGCGCCGCCCGCCGACCGGGTCGACCTCGCCCTCCTGCAGGGCGCGCAGCAATTTAACCTGCGTGTCGAGCGGCAATTCGCCGATCTCGTCGAGAAACAATGTGCCGCCATTGGCTTCGACGAACTTGCCGACATGTTTTTCGCTGGCGCCGGTGAAGGCGCCCTTCTCGTGGCCGAACAGAATCGATTCGACCAGATTCTCGGGCAAGGCCCCGCAATTGACGGTGACGAAGGGCTTACCGCGGCGGTCGGAGGAGCCCTGAATGGCGCGCGCCATCAGTTCCTTGCCGACCCCCGATTCGCCTTCGATCAACACGGGAATGGTCGATTTGGCGGCTCGGATGCCGAGCCTTATCACCCTGGCCATGTCATCACTGCGGGTGACAATGTCCGTGAAGGTCAGCGTGCCGGCGGCTCGATGGGTCATCCGGCGCACTTCGTCCGCGAGCGCATCGAAGCGAAGCGCGTTTTTGATCGAGATCTGCAGCCGTTCGGCACCAACCGGCTTGACGACGAAATCGCTGGCCCCGGCCCGCATCGCCGAGATCACCGTCTCGATCGAACCATGCGCGGTTTGCACGATCGCCGGAATGATTCGGCGTTGCTCGCGCAATTGCCCGAGAACCCCCATGCCGTCGAGATCGGGCATCACGAGGTCGAGGACCAGAAGGTCGATCGCTGGCCGGTCGATCGCCTGCAGCCGCTGCAGCGCCGCTTCCCCGCCCTCGGCGGTTTCAGCCTCGTAGCCGAACCGGCGGACCATGGCCTCGAGCAGCCGGCGCTGGACCGGGTCGTCGTCAACGATCAGGATTGTTGCGGTCATGAGGCCCATTTAGCCGGTTCAGCCGGGGAACGGCCCATGCTCGTGGATCAGAGTAAACGCCGTGTTAATGGCCTATGTATTTTGCCATTTCGGCGCTTATTTGCGGCGCGGCGGTCGCCGCATCGGGGCAGGCCGATCGGCCCGAGGGAAAGGTTGATCGGCGACCAGCAATGCACAATAAAGGAAGCACGGCCCGCGGCGGGCCGGTTTGGACAGGCGCATGCTACCACCCAAAATCGCTTACGCCAGAAAGGCGCACGCATCGGCCCGTTCGCGGGCGGGCTCGCTCGGGACCTTGCCGGAATGGGATCTGAGCGATCTCTATGCGTCTATGGACGCGCCGGCCTTTGCCAGCGATCTCGCCGCGGCGGAAAGCCGCTGCCGGGCTTTTGGCGAAACTTACCGCGGCAAATTGGCGGGGCTTGCCGCGCACGAAGCTGCCGGCGAGGCGCTCGGCGCCGCGATCGAGCATTACGAGCGACTCGAGGATCTGCTCGGCCGGATCATGTCGTTTGCTGGGCTCGTCTATTCCGGTGATACGACCGACCCGGTGCGAGCCAAGTTCTACGGCGATGCCCAGGACCGGATCACCGCGGCTTCCTCCGAACTTCTGTTCTTCACGCTCGAGATCAATCGGCTCGACGAGGCCCGGCTCGAGACGCTCATGGCGGTGCCGCCGCTTGCCCATTACCGGCCCTGGATCGAAGACATCAGGAAGGACCGCCCCTACCAGCTCGAGGACCGGCTCGAGCAATTGCTGCATGAGAAATCTCTCACCGGACGGGCCGCTTGGAACCGGCTGTTCGACGAGACGATTGCGGCGTTGCGGTTCAAGGTCGGCAAGCGCGCGCTGACGCTGGAGCCGGTGCTCAACCTGATGCAGGATCCCAGGGAGGACGTCCGGCGCGAGGCGTCCGAGGCAGTCGCTTCGACGCTGAAGAGCCATCTAAGAACCTTTGCGCTGATCACCAATACGCTGGCCAAGGATCAGGAGATCTCCGACCGCTGGCGCGGCTTCAAACAGGTCGGCGACCATCGCCACCTCGCCAATCGGGTCGAACCGGAAGTTGTCGAAGCGCTGGTCACGGCGGTTTGTGACGCCTATCCGCGCCTGTCGCATCGCTACTACCGGCTGAAGGCGAAATGGTTCGGCAAGGATCAATTGCCGCATTGGGACCGCAATGCGCCGCTGCCGAAAGTTCCAACCCATGTCTATCGGTGGGAGGAGGCGCGCGAACTGGTGCTCGATTCTTATGGCCAGTTCTCGCCGCGGATGGCAGCGATCGCACGTCGCTTCTTCGACGAATCCTGGATCGACGCACCGGTCAGGATCGGCAAAGCGCCTGGGGCCTTTGCCCACCCGACCGTACCCTCGGCGCATCCCTACGTGCTTTTGAACTATCAGGGCAAGCCACGCGACGTGATGACGCTCGCCCACGAACTTGGCCACGGCGTGCACCAGGTTCTCGCCGCGCCGAACGGGGCCCTGATGGCGCCGACGCCGCTGACGCTGGCCGAGACGGCCTCGGTCTTCGGCGAAATGCTGACCTTTCGGGCGCTGCTGGCACGCACCAGCGAGCCGCGCCTGCGCCGGGCCATGCTCGCGGCCAAGGTCGAGGACATGATCAATACAGTGGTCAGGCAGATCGCCTTCTACTCGTTCGAGCGCCGGGTGCATGAGGCGCGGCGCAAGGGCGAGCTGACGATCGACCAGATCTGCGCCTTCTGGCTGGCGGTGCAAGAAGAAAGCCTCGGCCCGGCCGTGCGACTGGGCGAAGGCTACGAGACATTCTGGGCCTATATTCCCCATTTCATTCATTCGCCGTTCTACGTCTATGCCTATGCTTTTGGCGACTGTCTGGTCAATTCTCTCTACAGTGTCTACGAGAAATCGGCGGCGGGCTTTGCCGAACGCTACCTGGCGATGCTCTCGGCAGGCGGAACCAAGCATCACAGCGAGCTTCTCGCACCATTCGGCCTGGACGCGAGGGATCCCGGTTTCTGGCAGATTGGTCTGGCGATGATCGAAACGCTCATTGCCGAGCTTGAAGCGATGGAGGCCTGAACGCGGCGGTCAAATGACGCGCCGGCTGGGCCGAAGCGGGGCAGACGTGGTCGAGCGCGATGACTGGTCGAAGTTGATGCTGTGGCCGTGGCTAGCGGCGGCCTCGTTCGGTCAGGCGGCGGCGACGCTCGCCGTTCAATGGACGCGCGCAGGCAGCGCCGAGAACCCGGTGGCAGCGCCGGAATGGGCCAGCCCCAATCGGGTCGCTCTCGAACTTTCGACATTGCGACTGCGGCGTTTTGATTCGGCTGGCGAGGGCCTGCCGGCGCGCCTCGTCATTGCGCCATTGGCGCTGCATCACGCTACCCTGGTCGATTTTGCCGTTGGCCATAGTCTTGTCGAGGTATTGCTCGCGGCGGCGCCGGCGCCGCTGTTCGTAACCGAATGGCGCTCGGCGAGCCCGCGGATGAGCCAGTTCAGCATTGCGACCTATCTCGCCGAACTCAATGTGGCGATCGACGCGATCGGCCCGCCCGTCGATCTGGTCGGGATTTGCCAGGGCGGCTGGCTCGCCGTGGTTTTTGCGGCACGGTTTCCCGGCAAGGTTCGCAGCATTGTCGCCGCCGGCTCACCGATCGACATCCGCGCCTCGACCTCGGCGTTGAGCGAACTCGTCAACCGCATACCGGCGGCGCAATTCGAGGCGCTGGTTCGCCAGGGCGAAGGGCGGGTGATCGGGCAGACGGTCTTGCGCTTGTGGGCTGCGGCGGCCCCGGACGAGGCCGGCGCCCGGTTGGCTTTGCAGATCGAGGCGGGCCCTGCGGCAGTGGCGCTCGAACGGCGGTTTCTCGACTGGTACGCCTATACGCTCGACTTGCCGGGAGCCTATTATCTCGAGGTCGTCGAAGAAATCTATCGGCACAACCGGATTGCCGCGGGCGGATTCTCGGCGCTCGGAATTGTAATCGATCTGGCCAATCTGCGCGCCCCGATCTTCGTCCTGGCCGGGGCGGACGACGCCATTGTCGCACCGCCGCAAGCGCTGGCGATCGCCGATTTGGCCAAGCAGGCGGCCAAGATCGAAACGCGAGTCGAGCCAGGCGGCCATTTGAGCCTGTTCTTGGGTCGGCAGACCCTGGCCCGGGCCTGGCCGGGGATCGGCCGCTGGATCGTTTCTGCCGCCTGAACGGCCGGCGGCCTTTACGTGCCGGTCTGCTTGCCTACCTATAGGGCTTGCCGCGCCGCATCGGGCGCATCGAGGGGTCATGGCGGATCGAGAGGCGAACCGGTTTTCTGCGCGCGCGGCGCGCTATGCCCGCGTTGGCAGCAATGTCGGGGGCGTTGCGGCAAGGATTGCCGGGACGAAATTGCTCAATCTCGATCGGGCACGGGCCGGCAATGCCGCGGCCTTGGCGCGTGCTTTGGGCGGGCTCAAGGGCCCGATCATGAAAGTGGCGCAATTGCTGGCGACCATCCCGGACGCTTTGCCGCCGGAATATGCCGAGGAATTGCAGGCGCTGCAAAGCGAGGCGCCGCCGATGGGCGCCGCCTTCGTCAAGCGGCGCATGCAGGCCGAACTCGGCTCCGATTGGCGGCAGAATTTCGCCCGTTTCGACTATCGGCCGGCTGCCGCCGCATCGCTCGGCCAGGTCCACAAGGCCGAGGATCTGGCCGGGGCGCCGCTCGCCTGCAAGCTGCAATATCCGGACATGCGCTCGGCGGTTGAAGCCGATCTGGTTCAATTGGACCTCCTGTTTGCCCTGCATCGACGCATGGATCCAGCGGTCGATACGCGCGAGATTGCCAAGGAAATCGGCGCCAGGGTCCGCGAAGAGCTCGATTACGAGCGCGAAGCCCGGCATCTGCGGCTCTACCGCGCGATGCTGGCCGCGGTGTCTGAGGTCCGGGTGCCACAGGTGCGGGCCGCGCTTTCGACGGAACGACTGCTGACAATGGATTGGCTCGAGGGCGCTAAGCTGTTGAGCTTTCGCGACCACGACCAGGCTCTGCGCAACCGCATCGGCCTCGGCATGTTCAAGGCCTGGTGGCATCCCTTCTCACAATTTGGCGTCATCCACGGCGACCCGCATCTCGGCAATTACAGCATCGACGCGCCGGATGCCGATCCGAACCGGGCGTTGATCAATCTTTTCGATTTTGGCTGCATCCGGATTTTCCCACCGGCCTTTGTCGGCGGCGTCGTCGATCTCTACCAGGGTCTGCGCGGCAATGATTCGGCGCGCGTCGTCCACGCCTACGAGACCTGGGGGTTCAAAGGCTTAAGGAAGGATCTCATCGACGTCCTCAATATCTGGGCGCGGTTCATCTACGGGCCGCTGCTCGACGATCGCGTGCGCACCATCGCCGATGGGATTGCGCCGGGCCAATATGGGCGGCGCGAGGCCTTTGCCGTGCACCGGGCGCTCAAGGAAAAGGGGCCAGTGCTGGTGCCGCGCGAATTTGTTTTCATGGACCGGGCGGCAATTGGCCTCGGCGCCGTCTTCTTGCATCTGCGGGCCGAATTAAACTTTTGCGCATTGTTCAATCAGGCCATTAAGGATTTCGACAAAAACATCGTCGGTCGCCGGCAGGCAAATGCCTTGGCTGCGGCGGGATTGACCGAAAAGATCGCTGCCCGGCAGGGCTAAGCGGAGCCATACCGGGGTGATATCGCGGGCGGCTTGGTCAGTGCCGGGTGTTGGTCGGCGCTTCGGTACGCAATTTTTCGATTTCGTCTCTCAGCAGCAGCTTTTTGCGTTTCAATTCCCCGAGCTTCAATGTGTCCGTTCCGGGGTGGATTCGTTCCGCCTCGATTTCTCTCTCTAGCGCCTTGTGGCGGCGTTCAAGTTCGGCGAGATGGGCTTGCAGCGACATGCGGACAACTCCAACGAGTTGTTGTGACAAGGCCAGTGTGACACGGTTTTCAGGCCCGGCGTAGAGGCCGGCGCATCAATTCTTGTGCGTAAATTGTTAGACTAAGGTTACCTAGCCAGGCGGGTCGTTCGGTCCGGATGAGGCGCCGCCGCCGATCCGGCCTCTTGCGGGAGCGGGCGCCGGTGGCCATACTCCTTTGGGAGATTGGCCGCGACGGACCGCGCGGCTGCAGTTTTTTCGGGAATGACCGATTGCGATGCGAGAGACCTTGAGCGAGGCCGAACGCGCCGCTTGCCATGCCGAGATCCAACGCCTGCGGCAGGAGCACCGCGATCTCGATGCGGCGATCGCGGCGCTGCAGGCCATCGGGCCGGTCGACCAGCTTCAGGTTCAGCGCCTGAAAAAGCGCAAGCTTGTCTTGCGGGACCGGATCGGCCGGCTTGAGGACCAGCTGACCCCCGATATCATCGCCTAGGGCTTGCTTGATCGGCAGCCCTCCTTTAAGCCGGCGCCTTCGCGCCCCAGAGCCGAGGTCGAGTTTTGACCGGATTGCCGCCTCGAAAACCCGTCGCCCTGATCATGGGCAGTCAGTCCGACTGGGCAACAATGCGTCATGCGGCGGAGGTTCTTGATGCGCTTTCTGTCGGCCACGAGGCGTTGATCGTCTCCGCCCATCGGACGCCCGACCGGCTCTTTACCTTTGCCAAGGCGGCCCAAGCGCAGGGCTTTCAAGTGATCATCGCCGGCGCCGGCGGGGCCGCGCATTTGCCAGGCATGACAGCCGCGCTGACCCCATTGCCGGTATTTGGCGTTCCGATCGAAAGCCGGCCATTGGCGGGCCAGGACAGCCTGTTATCGATCGTGCAAATGCCGGCCGGCGTGCCGGTTGGGACGCTGGCGATCGGCAAGCCCGGCGCGATCAATGCAGCGCTTCTGGCGGCCGCGGTTCTGGCCCTCAACGATGCCGCGCTTGCGGCGCGGCTAGCGCGCTGGCGGGCCCGCCAGGCGGCGGCGGTAGCCGAGCGGCCGGCCCCGGCCAATTCGGCGCGATGATCGAGCCCGGCGCCACGATTGGCATTCTTGGCGGCGGTCAGCTTGGCCGGATGCTGGCGCTTGCGGCAGCGCGGCTCGGGCTCAAGACTCATATTTACACGCCGGAGGCCGACAGCCCCGCGATCCAGGTTGCGGCCGGCCATACCCTGGCCAAATATGAGGATTTGGCGGCCCTTTCCACTTTTGCCGCAACCGTCGCGGTGGTCACCTATGAATTCGAGAATGTGCCGGCGCCAAGCGCTGCCTTTCTTTCGGCTCGCGGTCTGGTCTTTCCTGATCCGCGGGCGCTGGCGGTCAGCCAGGACCGGCTCGCCGAGAAGGCCTTCATAGCCGAACTCGGGCTGGCGACGGCACCATTTGGTGTCGTTGACGATGCCGGCGGCCTTGCCCGGGCCGTCGCCCAGATTGGCCGCCCGGCCATCCTCAAGACACGCCGGCTCGGCTATGACGGCAAGGGTCAGGCGAGCGTCCGCGAGGGGTCGGATCTTGCGAGCGTCTTTCGCAGCCTCGGCGCGCCGTGCATTCTTGAGGGTGTGGTCAATTTCGAGCGCGAGATTTCGGTTATTGCGGCGCGCGGGCGCAACGGCGATTTTGCCGCCTACGACGTTTGCGAGAACGAGCACCTCCAGCATATTCTAAGCCGCACCCTGGTGCCGGCCCGGCTATCCCCGCAAGTCGCGGCGGCGGCGATCGACATCGCTCGCACCATCGCCGGTGCACTCGATTATGTCGGGGTGATCGCGGTGGAATTGTTCGTCGGTCAGGACGCGGCGAATCAGCCGTTGTTGATCGTCAACGAAATCGCGCCGCGGGTGCACAATTCCGGTCATTGGACCTTGGACGGGGCGCTGACGTCGCAATTCGAACAGCATATCCGGGCGATTTGCGGCTGGCCGCTTGGCTCGACCGCGCGTCATGGCCGCGTCGAAATGCGCAATCTGATTGGCCAGGACATCGATTTATGGCCGGAATTTCTGGCCCAGTCGGGCGCCTGTGTGCATCTTTACGGCAAGGGCGAGGCGCGGCCAGGCCGCAAGATGGGCCATGTGACCTGGATCGTGCCGCCTTGCCAGAGCGCGCCTGGACAGGATGGCTAAAGTCTGCTATCGGACGCCTGCTAAGCTGGCAGCATTGGTTGTCGGCGCTGTTTTCATTCCTTGCGCCGATCGGCCATTTCGACAGGATCTACTGCGTGCAAGTACTGGTTCGCGACAATAATGTCGACCAAGCTCTCAAGGCGCTGAAAAAGAAAATGCAGCGCGAGGGCATCTTCCGCGAGATGAAGTTGCGCGGTCATTATGAGAAGCCGTCCGAGAAACGGGCCCGCGAGAAAGCCGAGGCGGTTCGCCGGGCGCGCAAGTTGGCCCGCAAGAAGATGCAGCGCGAGGGCCTGCTGCCGATGAAGCCGAAAGTCGTGCCGGGCGCGCGCTAGAGGGCATTTGGCTTCTGGCCCAGTTCATTGGGGTTAAGAGTTCGGATTGCCCGGGCAGACGGCTGGGGCAGGGTAACTGTGGCCGGGTCGGGGCCGACGAGCGATGAAGAGGGCCATCGATGGGGCTGAGACCGGCGGATGCGACGAGACCCCTGTGGTGGCGCCGATGGCTCTCGCGCGGCTCCCTCGTGGCAGCTTTGGCCTGCGGTGGCTGCGAAAGTGTTGGCTCGCTGTCGCCGGCGCGCGGACCAGGCGTCGCCGAGGTCGATGCAACGCCGGCGGCAAGCTCGCTCAATATCGCCTCGCTGAGCGAGGTCATTCAGCGCAATCCCAATGATGCGGCCGCGTACAATACGCGCGGGGCTGCCTATGCGCGGGCCGGTCGCTATCCCGATGCGATCAAGGATTTCAGCCAGGCGATCAGTCTCGACGCCAATTTCGCTGCCGCCTACACGAACCGGGCACTGGCCTATCGGCAGATCAGCCGCAATGAGGCGGCGCTTGATGATTTTGACCGGGCGATTGGTGCCGATCCAAACAATGCCGCGGCCCATCTCGGGCGTGCCAATTTGCTGCGCGCTCAGGGCAATCTGAGCGCCGCGCTGAGCGATCTCGATGCGGCGATCAAGTTGAACCCTGAGGGCGCCCAGGCCTTCCACGCACGCGGCCTGATCTACCAGCGGCAGGGTCAACAGGCGCAAGCCATTACCGATTTCGACAATGCGATCGATCGGGATCCGTTCGCCGCGGCGCCCTATCAGGCACGCGGTCAGAGCCTGATTGCGACCGGTAAATACGAATTGGCGATCGAGGATTTCAACGCCGCCCTGCATGTCGACAACCGCAATTCGGACGCCTGGGCCGGTTTGGGCGTGGCCTACGAGCATCTCGGCAACCGCGACAAAGCGCGCAAATCCTACAGCCGCGCGCTGCTGCTCAACCCGCAGAATGCGGTCGCCCGAGACGGCGCCGCGCGGACCGGGGCAACCGGCTAGGCCGGCGGCCCGGCTCGCCCTTTCAATGGGCCAGGGCCTTGACGATTAAGTCGACCATTTTCTTGGCATCGCCGAATAGCATCATCGTATTGTCCCTGAAGAACAATTCATTTTCCACGCCGGCGTAGCCAGACCCCATGCCGCGTTTGACGAAGAGTACGGTCTTGGCCCGCTCGACATCGAGGACGGGCATGCCATAGATCGGTGATTTCGGATCGGTCTTGGCGGCCGGATTGGTCACGTCATTGGCGCCAATGACAAAGGCGACGTCGGCCTGACTGAATTCCGAATTAATGTCCTCGAGTTCGAAGACTTCGTCGTAGGGTACGTTCGCCTCGGCGAGCAGCACATTCATGTGACCCGGCATGCGGCCGGCAACGGGATGGATCGCATATTTGACCTCGACGCCGTCCTTTTTCAGAAGATCGGCCATTTCCCGCAGGGCATGCTGGGCCTGAGCTACGGCCATGCCGTAGCCCGGCACGACAATGACTTTGCCGGCGTTCTTCATAATATAGGCGGCATCCTCCGCCGAGCCCTGCTTGACCGGCCTCGTTTCGGCGGCGGCGCTCGCGGCTTCGGTTTCGCCGCCAAAGCCGCCAAGGATGACGGCAATGAAGCTCCGGTTCATTCCCTTGCACATAATGTAGGAGAGGATCGCGCCGGATGATCCGACCAGAGCGCCGGTGATGATGAGCGCCAGATTGCCGAGCGTAAAGCCAATCCCCGCCGCGGCCCAGCCGGAATAGGAATTTAGCATTGAAATGACGACCGGCATGTCGGCGCCGCCGATCGGGACGATCAGCAGAACGCCAAGCGCAAGCGCGATCAGCACGATCAGCGCAAAGGCCAGACTGGCTTGGAACAGGAAGAACAGCAGGATACAAAGAAGCAGCGCCGCGGCTAGCCCGCTATTGATCGCGTGGCGTTGCGGCAACATGATCGGTTTGCCGCTCATGCGTCCGTCGAGCTTCAAGAAGGCTATGATCGAACCGGTGAAGGTAATCGCGCCAATCGCCGCGCCAAGTGACATTTCGATCAGGCTTTGCGCGTGGATCGCGCCGGGCTCGCCTATGCCGAATGCCTGCGGGGCAGCGAGCGCGCTGGCGGCGACCAGCACCGCGGCTAGACCGACCAGGGCATGGAAAAAGGCGACGAGCTGCGGCATCGCCGTCATTTGAACGGTGCGGGCTCGCCAGGCGCCGATTGCCGCCCCAATGGCCAATCCGGCCAACACCATGAGCCAGCTGACGAAGGTTGACGGCAGTTTGAATAGGAGCGTGGTCACCACCGCGATGGCCATGCCGATCATGCCGAACAGATTGCCCTGCCGCGAGGTCGCCGGTGATGACAGGCCGCGCAGCGCGAGGATGAACAGGATACCGGCGATCAGATAGGCGAAGGCGGCGAAATTGGCGCTCATCTGGATCAGCCTTTTTTCTTGTACATGGCGAGCATGCGCTCGGTGACGAGAAAACCTCCGAAAATATTGATCGCGGCAAGGATCAGGGCAATAAAGCCGAACAGCCGGGCCCAGAACGATCCCTCACCGATTTGGTCAACGCCAACCGAAAGCAGGGCGCCGACGATGATCACCGAGGAGATGGCGTTGGTTACCGACATAAGCGGCGTGTGAAGCGCCGGCGTCACCGACCAGACGACGTAATAGCCGACGAAGACGGCGAGGGCGAAAATGGCAAGCGTATAGACGAAAGGGTCGATAGCGCCGCCGACGAGAGCATGGCCCGCCTCGCCAGCCGAGGCGGCGAGTTGTTTGGCATAGGTCTGGGCCGCGGTCTGAACCGTATCGATGAATTGCTGGCTTGCTTCATTGGCCATGGAGCGCTCTTTCTCTCGTCAATGCGTCAATTCGATTTCGGCTGGAAGTCCGGATGCACGATGGCGCCATCGCGCGTAAGACAGGTCGCCCTGACGAGTTCGTCGTTGCTGTCGATGGCAATTTGCTTGGTGTTCTTGTCGATCAGAGTTTCGACAAAGGCAAAGAGGTTGCGGGCATAAAGACTCGAGGCGGTTGCCGGCAGCCGTGCCGCCAGGTTGAGTTGGCCGAGGACCAGCACCCCCTCGACATCGGCAATTTCGCCGGGCTTCGACAATTCGCAATTGCCGCCGCGCTCGACTGCCAGGTCGACGATGACCGAGCCGGGTTTCATGCTATGAACCATCGCGGCGGTGATAAGCCTCGGCGCCGGACGGCCGGGGATCAGAGCCGTAGTCACGACTATATCCTGCTTGGCAATATGGGCGGCGACCAGGGCCGCCTGTTTGGCCTGATAGTCCGTTGACATTTCCTTGGCATAGCCGGCCGCCGTCTCAGCCTGCTTGAATTCCGCATCCTCGACCGCGACGAATTTCGCACCGAGCAACTCGACCTGTTCCTTGGTCGCCGGCCTCACGTCGGTGGCGGAGACAACCCCGCCGAGCCGGCGGGCGGTGGCGATCGCCTGGAGCCCGGCAACGCCGACGCCCATGATGAAGATCTTGGCGGCCGGAATGGTTCCGGCAGCGGTCATCATCATCGGCACGGCGCGGCCGTAGGCGGCGGCGGCGTCGACGATTGCCCGGTAGCCGGCCAGATTGGCCTGGCTCGACAAGACGTCCATCGACTGCGCTCGGGTGATTCGCGGCATCAATTCCATGGCAAAGGCGGTGACATGGGCCGCGGCAAGGCCCTGGAGAGCGGCCTCGTTGCCATAGGGATCGAGGATGCCAATGAGAATGGCGCCCTTATGGATCAGCTTGAGTTCCGCCTCCGAGGGGCGACGCACCTTGAGGACGAGGTCGGCGTCCTTGAGCGTCTCTTTGGCATTCTTGCCGATGGTTGCACCGGCGCTTTGATACTCGGCATCGCTGAGCCCGCTCCTGCGGCCGGCGCCGGATTCGACCGTGACCTCGGCGCCGAGGCCAATCAAGCGCTTGATACTGTCTGGGGTCGCGGCGACGCGGGTCTCATTGGGTCCGGTTTCGGCGGGAACGGCAATCCGCATCGTCAACTCCAGAACGCGGCCATTCCGATGCTCGCACCGGATGCGACGGCCGCTGGTGGGCGGTCAGAGCTTTGCCGCAAACGCGGCCTTGCGCAAGCCTGGCCTAAAGCAAGGTGACGGCCATGAAGATCATGATGCAGGCACAGCCAATTGCCGCCCATTTGACCAGGGAAAGGAACATCCGATAGGTCCGGACATGTTCGGCATAGTCCAATGCGGAGCCTTCTCCGATGACGGATTTATCGGCCATACTATCCTCCAAAGCGAGCGATGCGGTGACTTAGCCCAATTGCGTGGACCAGGCAATCGGCCCGCCTGCCGGGACCGTTTTGCTGCAGGCCCGATCGTCGTCAGGCTTGGCATTGGCCAAAAGCGCTAGGCATGACCTGTTGCGTTGCGCTGTCTTGAGGCGCAAGCAGGGGCTGGTTGACGGGCGCAGTCAGGGAGGAACGCATGGCTAGTGCCTATGCCCAAGTTTACGATCAATGGCAGCGCGACCCGGAAGGTTTCTGGCGGCAGGCTGCCGCGGCGGTCGATTGGATCCGGCCGCCGCAGAAAATCTTTGACGCCGGCCAAGGGGTGTATGGGCGCTGGTTTCCGGATGCGACCTGCAACACCTGCTGGAATGCGGTCGACCGGCATGTGCGCGACGGATTTGGCGAGCGCATTGCGATCGCCTATGACAGCCCGGTAACGACAACGAAGCGGGCCTATACCTACCGGCAATTGCTGGACGAAGTTTCTCTGCTTGCCGGAGTTCTCACCACATTTGGCGTCGGCAAGGGCGACCGCGTTCTCATCTACATGCCGATGGTACCTGAGGCGATCATGGCCATGCTGGCCTGTGCCCGGATCGGGGCAATCCATTCGGTGGTTTTCGGCGGCTTTGCCGCCAAGGAACTGGCAACTCGCATCGACGATGCCAAGCCGACATTGATTATGTCGGCGTCCTGCGGCATCGAGCCCGGGCGGGTCGTGCATTACAAGCCGCTACTCGATTCCGCGATCGAAATTGCCGCATGGCCGCCCCGCGCGAGCCTGGTGCTGCAGCGGCCGCAATCCGCGGCCGCGTTGGTTGCCGGACGCGATTATGATTGGGCCGATTGCGTCGCACAGGCGCGCGCCGCAGGCCGGCGCAGCGCCTGTGTCGAACTTGCGGCAAGCGACCCGCTCTATATTCTCTACACGTCGGGGACGACCGGGCGGCCGAAGGGGGTGGTGCGCGACAATGGCGGCCATATGGTTGCCCTCAAATGGTCGATGACCAATCTGTACGGGGTCGAGCCGGGCGAGGCCTTCTGGGCGGCCTCCGATATCGGCTGGGTGGTCGGCCATTCCTACATCGTCTATGGACCGCTGCTGCATGGGGCGACAACCATTCTCTACGAGGGCAAACCGGTCGGCACGCCGGATGCCGGCGCCTTCTGGCGGGTCATCGATGACCACAAGATCGTTGCTTTTTTCACCGCGCCGACGGCGTTGCGGGCGATTAAGAAGGAGGATCCCGAGGCAAAGCTCCTCGCGCGCCACGACCTGTCCTCTTTGCGCACCCTGTTCCTGGCCGGCGAACGCGCCGATCCCGACACTGTTGCCTGGGCGCAACGGATCCTCGGCGTGCCGGTGATCGACCATTGGTGGCAGACGGAAACCGGCTGGTGCATTGTCGGCAATCCGGTTGGCCTCGGCCGCCTGCCGGTCAAGCATGGATCGCCGAGCGTGCCGCTCCCGGGTTATGACGTAAGGGTGGTTGACGAGGCTGCACGGCCGCTTGCGACCGGCAAAATGGGCTCGATCGTGGTCAAACTGCCGCTGCCGCCGGGCTGTTTGACGACCCTCTGGCAGGCCGACGAGAGGATGCGGGAAAGCTATCTCAGCGAGTTTCCCGGCTATTACAAGACCGCCGATGCCGGCTTTCGCGATGAGGATGGCTATTTCTATATTATGGGTCGCACCGACGACATCATCAATGTCGCCGGCCATCGCCTGTCGACCGGCGGGATGGAGGAGGTTCTTGCCTCGCATCCCGATGTCGCGGAATGTGCCGTGATCGGCATCAAGGACGCGCTGAAGGGCGAAGCGCCGTGCGGTTTCGTCGTGCTGAAGTTCGGGGTTGCACGGCCGGTCGCCGAAATCGAGCGGGAGATTGTCGCCCTTGTCCGCGAAAAAATTGGTCCGGTCGCGGCCTTCAAGATAGCGATAGCGGTCGACCGGCTGCCGAAGACGCGCTCCGGCAAAATTCTCCGCGGCACGATGAAGAAAATAGCGGACGGCGATGCCTGGTCGATGCCGGCGACCATCGACGACCCCCAGGCTCTCGACGAGATTGCCGGCGCGCTAAAGGCTCGCCAGCTTGGCTAGTCTTTGCTTTTCAGGCTCTTGAGCTTGGCAAAGACCGAGTCGACATCGATAGCATCCTCTTGCTTGGGTTTATTTGGCGCGGCTCCAAACACTTCTTCATGGGTCGTCGGCACCGATTTCGGCGCCGTCGTAATTTCCGCCGGCACCAGGGTCTGACCGCGTTCCTCGACAACCGGCGTGCGGTCCTTGGAGGCCCGGTTGACCTCGAAATCGAGATCGATCTGGGAGCATATGCCGAGCGTGACCGGGTCCATCGGCTGGAGATTGGCGGAATTCCAATGGGTCCGGTCGCGGATTGCCTGCAACGTGGTCTTGGTTGTCCCGACCAGGCGCATGATCTGGGCATCCTTCAGTTCAGCATGATTGCGCAACAGCCAGAGGATCGCGTTGGGACGATCCTGGCGGCGCGACAAGGGCGTGTACCGGGGGCCGCGGCTGCGCTTGACCTCGGGCAGGGTGACCTTCGATTTCGCGAGATGAAGCTTTTGTTCCGGCGATTGCTCGGCGCGCGCGATTTCTTCGCGGGTCAACTGGCCATTGCTGACGGGGTCGAGGCCTTTGATGCCGGTCGCGACTTCGCCATCGGCAATGCCTTTGACCTCGAGCGGATGCAATTTGCAGAAATCGGCGATCTGATCGAAGGTCAGCGAAGTGTTTTCGACCAGCCAAACGGCTGTTGCCTTCGGCATCAGCGGCGCAGTGCTCATCATTTGTCTCCTTCGTCCGGGCTGCCCGGCGGTATTGCGGACGCGTTTCCGACCGCGCCGGCCGGGCCGAGGCCGAGGCCTCACATTCTCATTCTCATGGGAATAGGCCTATATAGTCAGGCGCATCGGGCAAGGCAATGCCAAGACGTGACATGCCAAAACGCGACATGGCAAGGCGTGGCAGGACGTGAATTGCGCCAAGACGGGGCTTGCCGGGACCGGCGTCGATCCTGGGAGCGCCCGCGGCGGGGCTAGATTGTCAACAGGATCTTGCCGATATGGGCGCTCGATTCCATCCGGCGATGCGCCGAGGCCGCCTCACGCAAGGAAAAGCGCGAATCGATGACCGGCCGGCAACGGCCTGCCGCGAGCAACGGCCAGACTTGCGATTCGAGTGCTGCGGCAATAGCCGCCTTTTCCGCGATAGTGCGCGGTCGCAGCGTCGAGCCCGTATGGGTCAGCCGCTTGAGCATCAGCGGCCTGAGATCGAGGCTGACAAGCGCTCCTTCGAGAAAAGCAATCTGAACAATGCGGCCGCTTTCGGCGGCGGCGGCATAATTCTTCGCGACATAGGCGCCCCCGACCATGTCGAGGATGAGGTCGGCGCCGCGCCCGCCGGTCGCGGCCCTGGTCCCCTCGACCCAGTCCGTGTCCCGGTAGTTCAGCGCAAGATCGGCACCGAGTTCGTAGACAGGCGGCGCATTTTTCGGCGGAGCCGGCTGTCGCAATCACCCGCGCGCCGAAGGCTTTGGCGAGCATAATGGCAGTCGTGCCTATGCCGGAACTGCCGCCGTGCACGAGCAGGGTCTCGCTGGCCTGCAGGCGGCCGCGTTCGAAGACATTGGTCCAAACCGTGAAGAAAGTCTCAGGGATCGCCGCCGCCTCGATGGGGGTCATGCCGGAGGGAATCGGCAAGGCATTGGTTTCGTGAACGCGGCAGAATTCGGCGTAGCCGCCGCCCGGGACAAGGGCGCAGACCTGCTGCCCCAGCCGGTAAAGGCTCGCTTTCGGCCCCGTTGCTACGATCTCGCCGGCAATCTCAAGCCCGGGAATGTCGGGCGCGCCGGGCGGTGGCGCGTAGGCGCCCTGCCGCTGCAGGACGTCCGGGCGATTGACGCCGGCGGCGGCGACCTTGACCAGGATCTCGGCCTCGCCCGGCAACGGCATCGGCCGGGTTTGCGCCACCAGCATCTCCGGCCCGCCGGCGGCAGAAATGGCGATCGCGGTCATCGACGAGGGCAGGTCGGCTTGCATCGCATGGTGCTAGCGCTCCCTGACAGGCAAGGCAACTGGAAATCCCCTTGTTTCCGGGAATGACAAGGCCGGCATGCTCGTCGTAAACTTGCCAGGCTCGCGGGCAGGGAGACGGACGATGGCAGTGGTCGAGGAGGAGAATGCATTCGGATCGTCATTGCGTCGGCCGCCGGCCGCGCATGAAATCGGTCAGGCGATCGAGACGCTGTCGCTTGCCGAGATCGATGAGCGCCTGGTGATTTTGCGGGCTGAAGTCGAACGGCTCGAACAGGCACGAAACAGCAAGGAGGCGACCAAGCGGGCCGCCGATAGCTTCTTCAAGCGCTGAAATTTGCGGCAAGACCCTTGCGTCGGGATGGTACGCCGGCCTGTGCCGGAACAGGAGATCGATGAACATTTCACGGGCTTGTATACCGAAAATTAAGGATTTTCGTTCTATGAATGAATTGGTCCGGAATTTCCGGATCGCGAGTGGCTCCTGCTCACTCCTTTAGACGCCTCCCTGTTGCACCTTAAGGCCGCCTTCGGGCGGCTTTTTTTGCCTGGAAGAACCAAATGTTCCCGGTTCGCCTCGATCTTTAGGGTTTGTTAACCTTAACGAAAAGTTGACGGAGCGCGCCGCCGCCCGTTTCGCTAAGCTTTGCCCGAAACTTGCCAGGGCCGGGTCGAGCCGGGTTTGCGTGCGGGGAGTTTGAATTCATGCCAATGCCATTTGATCGACCGAGCGAGGTCAGCACAACAATATCCTTCGCCCAGCGGCTCGCGACATCTGATGCCTTCAAGACGCTATTCCGGGAGGGGATGAACCTGGTCGAGGAATTGGCAGCCTATCTGGACGGGCCAGGTCGGGCTGACGCGCAGCGCCTCGCCAGGCCGGTGGCGCTGTCCTATGCGAGCGAAAGCATGCGGCTCACGACGCGGCTGATGCAGCTTGCTTCCTGGCTCTTGCTACAGCGGGCGGTCAACGAGGGAGAAATGACCCAGTTGCAGGCGGCAACGGAAAAGCACAAGGTTAGGCTGACCCGACAGGGTCTGGCGATGAGCGGCGACGTGTTCGCGCAATTGCCGCCCAGGTTGCAAGAATTGTCCCTTCAATCGCTTCGGTTGCAGTCGCGGATCATGTGCCTCGACGAAATGATCTACAACCCCAAGCCGCTGCCGGCGGCGGCCCGGCCAACGGCGCTCGAAAGTCAATTCGAGCAACTGCGCAGCGCCTTCGCGCAACGGCCGGCGCTGATTTAGGCGGTCGAAAGGCAGACCGCGGCTCAGACCTATTTCTTGCTCAACCCCAGATTGCCGAAACGCGAGTTGAATTTCGACAGGCGACCACCGCGATCCAGCAATTGCTGTGATCCGCCGGTCCAGGCCGGATGGGTATTGGGATCAATATCGAGATTCATCGTGTCGCCCTCCTTGCCCCAGGTTGAGCGGGTGACGAATTCGGTGCCGTTGGTCATGACCACTTTGATCACGTGGTATTTGGGATGAATGTCGGCCTTCATGGGACAATCCTTAGTCTCGGCAGCTGTGGCGGCCACGCCCGACCTGCCGGAGGCGGCCCGTCTTGAGGTCCGGCGGAAGCGGAAGGCCGGTTCTATAGCCTAGCATGGCCGCGGCGGCAAGATCCGCTATCGACAGATGTCAGTAGCAGATGATATGGCCGGTTTAGGTAGCGCACGATCTGTCCGGTAAATTCCAGATCCTTTGGAGGGTTTGGGATGCGCCGGACGGAAGCCCTTCAGGGTGTGCGGATGATTAAGTTTTTGGACATTTTGGGACGTTACGAGGCGGCGGAGTTTGGTCAGTTGGAAGCGAGCGAACTGTTGGGGGTTGGCGAGCGGACGTTTCGGCGCTGGCGCAATCGTTTTGAGGTCGAAGGAGAGGCTGGCCTGTTGGACCGGCGGCTTGGCAAGGTCTCGGGCCGACGGGTTCCTTCGGCGCGAGAGGCCGAGGTTGAGGCGCTTTACCGCAGCCGCTACGCCGGCTTTACGGCCAAGCATTTCCACGAGCATCTGGTGAAGGATCATGGCTTCAACTGGGGCTACACGTGGACCAAGACCTATCTGCAGGACCGGGGCTTGCTGGCGAAAGCCACGCGGCGGGGCGCCCACCGGCGCAAGCGGCCGCGGCGCCCGATGCTGGGCATGATGCTGCATCAGGATGGGTCGCGCTTTGCGTGGCTTAAGAACCACCAGCCGCTCGATCTGATCGTCACGCTGGACGATGCAACGAGCACTATTCTTTCGGCCTTTCTGGTCGAGGAGGAAGGCACCGCTTCGACGTTCCGGGCCTTGGAAGAGGTTTTTGGCCGCCATGGCCTGCCCTTGAGCCTCTATACGGACCGCGGCAGCCATTATTTTCATACACCGGAGGCCGGCGGCAAGGTCGATCGGACCCGTCCGACCCAGGTCGGACGCGCCCTCGAGCATCTGGGCATCGAACATATCGCGGCCTATTCGCCGCAGGCCCGAGGCCGTTCGGAACGCGTCTTCCAGACCCTGCAGGACCGCCTGACGAAGGAGCTGGCGCTCGCCGGGATCACCACGATCGAGGCCGCCAACGCCTTTATCCGGGACGTCCACATCGCCGCCCATAATGCGCGTTTCGCCGTCAAGGCCGAGCAGGAAGGCGTGGCTTTCGTCACGATCCCCGGCGTCAATCTCGCCGAGATCCTCTGCCTCCAGGAAGAGCGCCAGGTCGGCAACGACAATTGCGTCACCTTCAACCGGTTGAAATTGCAGATCCCCGAAAGCCCGCTGCGGCCGCATTTCGTCAAGGCCAAAGTCAAGATCCGTCAATACCACGACGGCACCTATGCGATCTTCCATGGGCCGCGATGCCTCGGACGATACGATCAACAGGGCGCCGTCGAGACACAGAAAAAGGTCGCTTAAGTCCGCTCAGCGATCAGAGGAGAACAAAGCCAGAAGCAGCGGACATATGATGTGCTACCAAATCCGGCCAAGTTAATTAGCTATCGACAGATCCGCTATCGACAGATCCGCAATGAGATCCGCAACGCAGATCCGCAATCGGCAGTGTCCGTAGCACGTGACATAACCGCTTTGGGTCGCGCAGATCCGCCCGGCAGGATGGCGGCGGTCTTGGCGGGGCGGTCCTGCTTCGCTCTAGCGCTTACCGCCGCGCCGCTCGCCGAGGACATGGCCGCGCCGGCTCAGATAGGTGAGCAAGGCGCCGGCAAAATCCGTCCCCTTGAAATAGTTGATCTGCCATTGCCCGAAGCCGTTGAGGGCGCGGCGTGCGGTTTCGGTCGCAACTTTCATCTGCGCCGGTTTAAACAGACAATAGACATCCAGCTGGTCGCCTTTGCGATCAGGATCGGTGCCGATAGCTGGCCCATCGAGGATGAACAGGCCCTGATTTCGAGCGGGCGAAACTGCTCATCAGCACTTCCGCCTGGCGCAGAGGATCGGACATTCTGCGGGCGGATGTCGAGCGCAGGCTTAACATAGTCTATTTCCCCTCAAAATCGCTCCATTCGTCGTGGTAACGATAGTCTGCAGGTATTAATTGACATTTGCCTCAATTGCCGAACTCATGCACCAAATGGACTTTGCGGTGAGGGGCCGATGTCTTTCGGTCTTGAACACGGTATAGAAACGGTTCCATCGACCCTGCGGCGGACATGACATCAGCTTCATCGACCCCTGAATCCAAGACCTTGGCCGAATTCAGAGCGCCGCCGCAATTCGCTTAAGGCGTTGCTGCCCCTTGTCCCATTTGCCTGGCGCTATCGTGGCCGAATTTTGGCGGCTTTGATCGCCCTGTGCGTTGCGGCGGCGGCGACATTAACGGTGCCCCTTGCAGTGCGCCGGATGATCGATTTCGGCTTTTCGAAGGACAGCGCCGGCCTGATCAACCGGTATTTTCTGGCGATGGTCATCGTTGTGGGGATTCTATCGCTTGCCAGCGCGACCCGCTACTACCTGGTTACGACACTAGGCGAGCGGGTCGTGGCGGACCTGCGGACGGCTTTGTTCGACCATCTGACGCGGCTCGATGCGTCGTTCTACAATTCGGCCAAGATCGGTGAGCTCGTCTCCCGCCTGACGGCCGATGCGACGCAATTGAAGGCCGCTTTCGGCACTTCGGCATCGGTTGCGCTGCGCAATCTCTTCATGTTCGTCGGCGCCATCTCGATGATGGTCGCGACCAGCGCCAAACTTTCCGGCCTGGTTCTGGTTGCGATCCCGATCATTGTTCTGCCCCTGGTCGCCGCCGGCGGCCTGGTGCGCCGCCGCTCGCGCGCGGCGCAGGATGCGTTGGCCGATGCGACCGCCTATGCGGCCGAGCACCTCGGCGCGGTGCGCACGATGCAGGCATTCGCTGCCGGACCGCTGGCGACCGGCCGCTTCCGACAAGCGGTCGACGCCGCCTATGCGGCCGCCCGCCGTGCGACCGCCTCGCGCTCCGTGCTGACGGCCGTGGCGATTTTCCTATGCTTTGCGAGCGTGGTCGGCGTGTTGTGGCTGGGTGCTCAGGACGTCCTCGCCGGCCGAATGTCGGCCGGCGCGTTGTCGCAATTCGTTCTCTATGCGGTGCTCGGCGCAAGCTCGCTCGGCGAATTGTCGGAAGTTTGGAATGAGGTCTCGACGGCGGCCGGCGCGGCTGGGCGGATCGCGGAAATCCTGCAGATCACGCCGCTAATGATTGCGCCCGACAAGCCGCAGGCGTTGCCGATCGCCTCGCCGGCCCAGCCGCTTGGGCGGATCGCCTATAACAAAGTGTCCTTTGCCTATCCGAGCCGTCCGGACGAGCCGGTCCTGCAGGCGTTGAGTTTTGCGGTGGTGCCCGGCGAAATGGTGGCGATCGTCGGACCGTCTGGCGCCGGCAAGTCGACGATTTTCCAGTTGCTGATGCGCTTCTACGACCCGCTCTCCGGCTCGATCGATGTCGAAGGGATCGATCTGCGTCGCCTCGATCCGGTCGACTTGCGCAACCACCTCGCCCTGGTGCCGCAAGATCCGGTCATATTCGGCGCCTCGATCGCCGACAACATCCGCTACGGCCGGCCCGGCGCGAGCAATGAAGAGGTTCGCCAGGCGGCCGGCCAGGCCGCGGCCGACACTTTCATCCATGAACTTGCCGAGGGCTATGCGACGCGGGTCGGCGAGCGCGGGGTCACGCTTTCGGGTGGCCAGCGCCAGAGGCTGGCCATTGCCCGCGCCATTTTGAAGGACGCGCCGATCCTGCTGCTCGACGAGGCGACCTCGGCGCTCGATGCCGAGAGCGAATTGGCGGTCCAGGCGGCGCTCGAACAATTGATGCGAAACCGGACCACGCTGGTCATTGCCCATCGATTGGCGACCGTCCTTGCCGCCGATCGCATTCTCGTCATCGACGAGGGCCGGCTCGTCGAGGAGGGCACCCATGCAAGCCTGGTCGCGCGCAATGGTCTTTACGCGCGGCTCGCCCGCCTGCAGTTCGACACCGGCGCTGCTGCCTTGAATGGGGCGAAAGCCGCCGAATAGACGGGCTGGCGCGGCCGCCTTGCCCGTCGGGCCCAACGCGCCGCCGAGGCCCGATGACCTTAACTCCGAAACGGAGACGCAGGAATGTCGCCATCCCCCATCGCCAAGACAATCTTTCCGGTGCCCTGTGCGAAGCTGGATCGAGGCAGTTTCGCCTTTGAAATCGCAGCCCCTGGTCAAGCCGACGGGCTTTCGCGAATATGACGCTCGCTGGCTGTTCGGCGAAGACATCAACCTGATGGGGGTGCAGGCCCTGGGCCTCGGCCTTGGCACCTTGCTGCAGGAAATGCAAATCAAGCCGGAGATCGTGACCGGGCACGATTACCGCAGCTATTCGGCGTCGATCAAATATGCGCTGACCACCGGCCTCATGGCGGCCGGCATGCGCGTTTATGACATTGGCCTCGCGCTTTCGCCGATGGCCTATTTCGCCCAGTTCGACCTTGATGTCGCGGCGGTTGCGATGGTCACCGCTTCGCATAACGACAATGGCTGGACTGGCGTCAAAATGGGGGCGCAGCGCCCGGTCACCTTTGGTCCCGACGAGATGAACCGGCTGCGTTCGATCGTCCTCGGCGGGCGGTTCGCCTATGCCGAGGGCGGGGCCTATCGTTTCATCGAGGGGTTTGCCGAGCGCTATATGGCCGATCTGACGCGGCGAGCGAAGTTCACCCGGCACCTCAAAGTGGTGGCCGCTTGCGGCAATGGCACGGCCGGTGCCTTCGCGCCGCAGATTCTGGAACGGCTCGGCTGCGAGGTGATTCCGATGGATGCTGAGCCCGATTACAGTTTCCCGCTCTACAATCCCAATCCCGAGGACATGAAGATGCTGCATGCGATTGCGGCGCGCGTTCGTGAGACTTGTGCCGATGTCGGCCTGGGTTTCGACGGCGACGGCGACCGCTGCGGCGTGGTCGACAATCATGGTGAGGAAATTTTCGCCGACAAGATGGGTGTGCTTCTGGCTCGGCATTTGTCGAGGCAGCACCACGGCGCCACGTTCGTCGTCGACGTCAAATCGACCGACCTGTTCGCCACCGACCCGGTTCTGCGCGGACGTGGGGTCAAGATCGACTATTGGAAGACCGGTCATTCCTATATCAAGCGGCGGGTTAGCGATCTGAAGGCTTTGGCCGGGTTCGAAAAATCGGGTCATTTCTTCTTTAACGCGCCGATCGGCCGGGGCTATGACGACGGTGTCCTGACCGCGATTCAGATCATCGCCATGCTCGATGAGGCCCAGGGCAAGAGCATGGCCGACCTCTACCGCGAATTGCCGCAGACCTGGGGCTCGCCGACCATGTCGCCGGTCTGCGCCGACGAAGACAAATACCGGGTCGTCGAGCGCGTCGTTGCGCGGATCACCGACATGGTCCAGCGTGGCGTCCCCCTGGCCGGGGCGTCGATCCGCAATGTCGTCACAGTCAACGGCATGCGAGTGACGCTCGCCGACGGTACCTGGGGACTGATCCGAGCCTCGTCGAACAAGCCGGAATTGGTCGTAGTTGTCGAAAGCCCGGTGTCAGACAAGCGGATGCGCGACATATTCAGGGCGCTAGATGACATTCTGCGCGAGAACAAGGAGGTCGGCGCCTATAATCAAACCTTGCCGGAGCCGCCCTAGGCTTGTTGCCATCGCAGTTTCCAGGTTTTCAAACCGGAGCGCGGATTGATGCTTTCCTCGACCCGAACGAATCCTTGCTTTTCATAAAAGCGCAGGGCGCGCGGGTTGTCCTGGTTGACATGCAAGAGGAGATGAGAAGGCGCTACCCGCTTGGCTTCGGCGAGCAACAATTTGGCAATGACCGAACCGAAAACCTGCGGGGCGACGGCGATCTGGTCGAGATAATGACTGGCGGCATCGATGGTGACGAAACCGAGCAGCCGGCTGTCGGCTGACTCGGCGCAGACAATCGTGCAGCCCTGCGAGTGCAAGGTGGCGATATGCGACTCGAACCAGGCTCGACGCGCCGAAAAATCGATTTGCGGCATGACACTTGTCCAGCTTTCGACCCACAGATCGGCCAACTTCGGCAAATCGGCAGAATCGAAGGCGCGTAGCCGCACGGCCATTTCGGCCGCGGTCTCGGTCGGCGTCATCGTTCCGTGAGCTTCAGCTCGATTCGGCGGTTGCGTCGCAGCGTCTCCTCGTCATCGCCCTGATCGAGCGGTTGAAATTGTCCGAAGCCCGCCGCGACCAGGCGCTGCGGCGAAACCCCTTTGCTGATCAGATATTGGACGACGGAAATGGCGCGCGCCGAAGACAATTCCCAATTTGACGGGAATTGCGGCGATTGAATCGGCTTCTTGTCGGTGTGACCGTCGATCCGCAGAACCCAGGGGATTTCCGGCGGGATTTCGCGCTCGAGATCGGCGACCGCGGCCGCCAACTTGTCGAGTTCGATTTTGCCGGCCGCATTGACGGCGGCCTGACCACTGTCGAACAGGACTTCCGATTGGAAGACGAAACGATCGCCGACGACGCGAATGCCTGGCCGATTGCCAAGAATTTCGCGGAGCCTGCCAAAAAAGTCGGAACGGTAGCGGGCCAGTTCCTGGACCTTCTGGGCGAGCGCCACATTGAGGCGCGAGCCGAGGTCGGCAATCTTGGCCTGGCTTTCCTTGTCGCGCGATTCGGAGGCGCTGAGCGCATCTTCGATGGCGGCGAGTTGGCGGCGCAGCGCGGCGATTTGCTGGTTGAGTATGTCGACTTGCGCATTGGCCCTGGCCGAGATTTGCCGCTCGTTGTCGAGCGCCGCCTGGGCCTGCGCGGCCTGGCCGCCAGCCGCTTCGAGACCGGCCTCGCGGTTGTCGATTAGGCTTTGCAGCCGGGACCGCTCCTGCTCCTTGGCCTCGAGGGTCGCGGCGAGATTGATGAGCGAGGTCTGGTTTTCCGCCTTGACGCCGCGCTCGAGGGCCAGCAGCTGCGTGAGTTCTTCGATCTGCCGGTTGAGCTTGGTCAGCGCCGTATCCTTGCCAGTCACTTCGCGCGACAGGAAGAATTGCGCCAGCATGAAGACCGAGAGCAGAAAGACGATAACCAGCAGCATCGTCGACAGGGCGTCGACGAAGCCCGGCCAGTAATCGATGCCCCGGTCGCGGCGGCGGGTGCGGGCCAATGCCATGGTCTAGGGCTTCGCTTGTTCGGTCGCGAGGCGCTCAAGCAGTTTGCGGACCTCTTGCTGCTGCGAGGCCTGGGCCTCGACCCAATCGCGGATCATCTGCTGCTCCTGGCGCATGTGCTGAACCAGGCCCTGGATTCCTTCGGCGAGATTGGCCATGGCGGTTGTTGCGTTGCGGCTCGAATTCGCATCATTCGAGGAGGCGATTTTCTGCAGCGCCTCGCGCAGATCGCCGGGCAGGTCGGCGGCGGCGCTGCTGGTCCGGTCGATCGCGGTGGCCGAAAGGTAATCTTCAAGCTCATTGTAGAAGCGGTTTTGCGCCTGGCCTGCCTGAAGATCGAGAAAACCCAGCACCAGCGAGCCGGCAAGGCCGAACAGCGAAGCCGTAAAGGAGACGCTGATGCCGGCAATCGGCTCCTGCAATCCGCGCTTGAGGTCGTCGAACATCACCGCGGCGTCGCCGCCGCCCTGCATCGACTTGATGACATTGCCAATCGAGCCGACCGTCTCGAGCAGGCCCCAGAAGGTTCCCAAAAGGCCAAGAAAGATCAGCAGACCGGTCAGATAGCGGGCAATCTCGCGTGCCTCGTCGAGGCGCATCGCGATCGAGTCCAGAATGGCGCGCAAGGTGGTGGTCGAAATCGCGCGTTCAGCCCCGGCGCTTGCCATCATGGTCGCCATCGGGGCGAGCAGGATCGGCTGCTCAGCGCTGGTGCTGGCTGGGCCAGTGCTCGAGCGATGCAGCTGATTGACCCAGCGGATTTCCGGAAACAGCCGGATGACCTGTCGGAACATGTGAACGATACCGATGAAAAGAACGCCGATAATCAGGCTGTTAAGGCCGGGATTGGCGAGATAGGCCGTGATGATCGAGCGATAGAGGATCAAAGCAACAAAGGCGGCCAGGATCAGAAAGACGATCATCCGCACCAGGAAAATCCGCGGCGAGGAGAGACGATAGGGATCGAGGTCAGCCGCCATAATAGGTCCCGGAATAGAGGTTCCCAAGGGAATCGCCGCCCGTGCGCCGCGCGCCTATCTGAACGCCGTCGGGCGGCGTAATCAAGGCCGCTGTTTCAGGCGCGGCGTCAGGCATGGCGAAGGGTGGCCATCAATTGCCGGTGCAAAGGCTCGTTTCCCGCACAAATCGAACCGGCGTGGAGAAAATCGTCGTCGCCCTCGATGGTGGTGACGAAGCCGCCCGCCTCGCGAATGAGAACCGCCCCGGCGGCGACGTCCCAGGAGCGCAGGCCGCGCTCCCAAAAGGCGTCGAGCCGCCCGGATGCGACATAGGCAAGATCGATGGCGGCAGCGCCCAGCCGGCGGACATTGGCGGCAACGCGCATGACGTCTGCCAGTTCGGCCTGGAAGCGTGGGTGGGCGCCGGCCTTGCCGAGGTGGGGAACGCCGCAACCAATCAGCGCTTGGTCGAAGTCGCGGCGCACGGCGACCCGCAGGCGGCGGTTGTTGTGGTAGGCGCCCTGACCGCGCTCGGCGATGAACAGATCGTCGCTCGCCGGGTTGTAGACGACACCGGCGACCAGCTGGCCGTCGCGCTCGAGGGCCAGAGAAACAGCAAAAATCGGGATGCCGTGGAGAAAATTGGTGGTGCCGTCGAGAGGATCAATATGCCAGATGTGGCTGGGATCCTTGCCTTCGACAATGCCCGATTCCTCCATCACAAAGCCGTAGCCCGGCCTTGCCTTCGACAAAGCGTCGAATATCACCCGCTCGGCCTTGCGGTCGGCCGCCGATACGAAATCGGCGGGGCCCTTCATCGAGACTTGCAAATTCTCGACTTCCCCGAAATCCCGCTTTAGTCCGCGGCCGGCTTTCAGCGCGGCAGCGGTCATGACGTTCATCAGGGCTGAGCGGATCATGCGTCTGTCTCTCGTTGCGGCGCAGGTGTGCCCGTGGCGGGCCAGCCCGTCAAGCGCTCACTGCCGGTCGGATCCGAGCTGGCGCTCGACATAGCGGTGCAGCGCCGCATCGACACGCTGACGGTCTTGCGGGGTGAGATTGTTGAACAGCCCGTCGAGCCAGGGGTCCTGTTCGCCGACGGACCGGGCCAGCAAGTGCCATTTCGCCGCCTCGACTCGGTCGACCGGCATGCCCTGACCGGTCGCTAGGATTCGGGCCAGCCGGTTTTGCGCGATCGGATTGTTGCGCCAGGCGGCCTTGAGTAGCAGCTTTGCGGCAGCCGGCCGGTCGGCTTCGACGCCTATTCCATTGAACAGGGCTAGGGCATATTCGACAATCGCCGGCAGGTTGTTCTGGCTCGCGGCGCTCCTGAGAAGATCGGCCGCCCGGGCGAGATCCTTGGGCACGCCATGCCCTTCGCGGTAGAGAATGGCCAGCCCATAGGCGGCCTCTTCATTGCCGAGTTTGCTGGCGCGGTCGAAATATGCCGCGGCAGTCTTATAGTCGGGGACTACGCCGTTGCCCTCGAGGGCGATGACAGCGAGATTGTAGAGCGCGCCGGGATGGTCCTGCGCGGCAGCCTTTGCGAGGAGTTCGACGGCGCCGGCTCGGTCCTTGGCGATGCCATTGCCCTGCAGCAGCATCATGCCAAGCGCGAATTGCGCTTCGCGGCCGCCGAGATTGGCGGCGAGCCGGAACCAGCGCGCCGATTCCATCAGATCGAGCTTGACGCCGAAACCTTCGTCGTAGATTTGACCGAGCAGGGTGAGTGCCGCAACGTCCTTGGGATTGGCTTCGAGCCTCTTCAGCGCCTCGCGCAGTGCCGTGAAAAAATAGCCGCGCTGATAGGCGCCAAAAGCGAGATCGAGTTGGGCGGGGTTCGCTGCGGCCCGTTCGCCGGCGGCTGCCTTGGGTTGCGGCTGGTCGGCCGCCGCTGCAACCGGGCCGAGGGCGACGAGCACGCCGACCAGCCGGCCTGAAAGGCGAAGCGAAGCGTTCATTTCGACCGGCTATGGCGCGCGATGAGCGTGCAGGCCTCCTCGAGGGCTGCTTCAGGCCCGCGGGGCTCGTGCCAGATGGCCGGCCCAAGCGCGAGGAAATCGGCCCCAGCCATTGCGAGATCGGCGATTTGGTCCAGCGTCTCGGCGTAGCCGACGCAGGGGATGGTGAAAATATCGGCCCACCATTCGATCTGCTCGATGACCCGGTGCCGGGCGCGCTGGAGCGGGTCGGGTCCGCATGCGCCGAACATGACATAATCGACGCCGGCTTCCCCGGCCTGCATGGCGGCGTCGCGCGACGACAGGCAGCCGGCCCCGACGATGTGAGCCGGCTTGAGCGCGCCGAGCGCCGCGTGCAGGGCCTCGCGATTGCCATCGATATGGGCGCCGTCTGCTTTCAGCCGAACGGCGCGCTGCGGGTCGTCGGCGATCAGAAGGGCAACGCCGCTCGCCTGGATCTCTTCGATCAATCCAGCCGTGGCGGCTTCCTCGAGGTCGCGGTCGAACGGCAGCAAGAGGCTGGCGATTCTGTCGCCGGCCAAGTGCCGCCCGAGCGAGCGCAGCTGAATCGCCTGCTGTTGGGCCGGCGCGATCAGATAGAGACGCGGATCTGCGGAGGCCATTCGCCGTCCTTTCCTCGACCGTCCGATCCGCCTGCGGCTAGGCCGCGGCCTCCATCGCTGCACTCCAGCTGCCGGTGGCGGCAAGGCTGTTCATCTTGGCGCGATGCAGGAAGGCCTTTTGAGCTGCTGCGATATTGCGCTCTTCGCCCGACCAGGCCAATTGCGGCGCCGCCTGCAGGGCGCGGCCGTAGGAGAAGGTGATCTTCCAAGGAAGTGGGCCTAGTCGGTTGATCGCGTCGAGATTGGCCGTGGCTTCGACATCCGACTGGCCGCCTGACAGGAAGGCGATGCCGGGAACGGCGAGCGGCACGCAATTCTTGAATAGCCGGACGGTCTGTTCGGCGACCTGTTCCGGCCTGGCCTGCTGCGGGCATTTCTTTCCCGCCACGACCATATTCGGCTTCAGGACAATTCCCTCGAGGAAGATGCCGGCTTCATAAAGTTCGGCAAACACCGTCGTGAGAACGGCTTGCGACACCTCGTAGCAGCGCCCGATGTCATGCCCGCCATCCATCAAAACCTCTGGTTCGACAATCGGCACGAGATTGGCCGCCTGGCAGGCCGCGGCATAGCGCGCCAGCGCGTGCGCATTAGCGCGGATACAGGCGAGGCTCGGGATAGCATCGCCAATATCGATGACGGCCCGCCATTTGGCGAATCGTGCACCCAGTTTGAAATAATCTTCCAGCCGCTGCGAAAGGCCGTCGAGTCCCTCGGTCAAGGTCTCGCCTGGCCGCAGCGCCATCGGCTTGGCGCCGGCATCGACTTTAATGCCGGGCAGGGCGCCCGTGGCCTCGATGATTTTGACCAGGGGCGTATTGTCGCGCGCCGTCTGCCGGATGGTTTCATCGAACAGGATAACGCCGGAAATATAGGTCCGCATCGCCGCGGCCGTGCGGAACATGAGTTCGCGATAGTCGCGTCGGTTGATCGCGGTATTGGCGACGCCGATCGCGTCGAACCGCTTCTTGATCGTGCCGGAACTTTCGTCGGCGGCAAGAATGCCCTTGCCGGGTGCAACCATTGCCGCGGCGATTTTAGCGAGGTGATCATGGTTCATCGATAGGTCTCCCAGCCAATTTCTTGCGTCTCATCGGCGCAAGGCCTCGACGCCCGGCAGGGCCTTGCCCTCGAGCCACTCGAGAAAGGCGCCGCCGGCGGTCGAAATATAGGTAAAGTCTTGTGCGACACCGGCTTGGTTCAAGGCGGCGACCGTGTCGCCGCCGCCGGCCACCGACAGCAATTGGCCGGCCCGGGTGAGCTGCGCTGCAGTTGCCGCGACTGCGCGTGTGCCGGCATCAAAGGGCGGCATTTCGAAGGCGCCGAACGGTCCATTCCAGACCAGCGTCCGGGCCCGGCGCAAGTGATCCTCGGCCAGCACGACCGAACGCGGCCCGATGTCGAGAATCATCTCGTCGGGTGCGACATGGTCGATATCGGTAATACGTGAGGGCGCGTGGGCTTTGAATTGTTTGGCAACTACCGCATCGACCGGCAGAACGATCTCGCAATGGGCCGCCTTTGCGCTAGCCTGGATCGTGCGTGCCGTCCTCAGGAGGTCCGTCTCGCAGAGCGACTTGCCAATCGGCTTACCCTGCGCCGCCAGAAAAGTGTTGGCCATGCCACCGCCGATGACCAGGCAGTCCACGCGCATGACGAGATTGCCGAGCAGAGCCAGTTTGCTGGAAATCTTGGCACCGCCGACGACTGCCATGACCGGTCTTGTCGGATGATCGAGGACCTTTGACAGGGCCTCGAGCTCGGCCTGCATAGCCCGCCCGGCATAGGCCGGCAGCCGATGCGCAAGCGCCTCGGTCGAAGCATGGGCGCGATGGGAGGCGGAGAAAGCATCATTGACGTAAAGGTCGCCGAGCTTTGCGAGTTCGTCGGCAAAAGCCGGATCGTTCTTTTCCTCGCCCGAATGAAACCGGGTGTTTTCCAACAGCAAGACGTCCTCATTGTGCATCGCCTCGACGGCCGCACGGGCGCTCTCGCCGATGCAATCGCTGGCAAAGGCAACCGGTCTGGCGAGGCGGCGCGCCAATTCGGCGGCGACCGGACGCAGCGAATTTTCGATGTCGGGGCCAAACTTGGGGCGGCCGAAATGGGCGAGCAGAATGACTTTGCCGTTCTTATTGGTCAATTCGCGCAGGGTCGGCAGGATCCGGTCGATTCGCGTGGTGTCGCTGACCTGGCCGTCTTCCATCGGCACGTTGAGATCGACGCGGACGAGGATCCGCCTGCCACTGACCGGGACGTCGTCGAGGGTCTTGAAGGCTTGCATTTGCGATCTCCTGTCGATGGCGGGCTAAAGCAAGGGCAGACATTGGCTTGCCCAGCAAGACAGTTCACGTGCGCAATAGACCGCGGCCTTGCGTTGGATCAAATCAGCTTGCCGATCGCGACCGCCGTATCCGCCATACGGTGCGAGAAGCCCCATTCATTATCGTACCAGGACAGGATGCGGACGAAATTGCCTTCCAGGATCTTGGTTTGGTCGAGGTGGAAGATCGAGGAATGGGGATCATGATTGAAGTCGACTGAGACATTCGGGCTGCTCGTATAGCTGAGTATGCCCTTGAGCGGGCCATCGGCGGCGGCCCGGATCGCGGCATTGATTTCGTCCTTGCTGGTTCTTCGACCGGCGACGAATTTCAAATCGACGACCGAGACATTCGGGGTCGGGACGCGAATGGCGCTGCCGTCGAGCTTGCCATTGAGTTCGGGCAAAACCAGTCCGACCGCCTTTGCGGCGCCGGTTGAGGTCGGGATCATCGAAAGGGCGGCCGCCCGCCCGCGATACAAATCCTTGTGCAGAGTGTCGAGCGTCGGCTGATCGCCGGTATAGGAATGAATGGTTGTCATGAAGCCGCGTTCGATACCGACGGCTTCATGCAGAACCTTGGCGACGGGGGCGAGGCAATTGGTTGTGCAGGACGCATTCGAAACAACGAGGTGTTCCTTGGTCAAGCGGTGGTGATTGACGCCATAGACGACGGTCAGATCGGCGCCCTCGGCAGGGGCCGAGACCAGGACCCTCTTGGCGCCCGCGCTCAGATGGTTAGCCGCCTTGTCGCGGCTCGTAAAAATACCGGTGCATTCGAGGGCGACGTCGATCCCCATGGCCTTGTGCGGCAATTCGGCCGGGTTCTTGATCGCCGTCACCTTGATCGGGCCGCGCCCGGCGTCGAGCGTGTCAGCTGAGGTCTTGACCTCGTGCGGAAAGCGTCCATGCACCGAATCGAAACGCAAAAGATGGGCATTGGTTTCGACCGGTCCGAGGTCGTTGATCGCCACGACCTCGATGTCACGGCGGCCCGATTCGATAATGGCGCGCAGGACATTGCGTCCGATCCGCCCAAATCCGTTGATTGCGACCTTGATCGACATTGGTGCTCTCCTTATTGGCGGGACCTGCTGTGTCAGGGCTGCCGCGCTTCAGCGCTTGTCGGACGCGATCTCGACACCGCATGCTCGGGCGGCCGGGGTCCAGACATCGATGCGCCCGACGCCAGCTTGGCCGGCGCCGCCTGCCGGGCCCTGGCTGCAATCGGCCCACCGATCCGGTCGCCTCGCCGCCGCTCGCGGCGGCCTGTCCGCCACCAATTTCGGCAATCCTGACCAGCAAGCGCGAAAAGACATGATTGGCAGGTGATAGCAGCTGGCGAGGGTTAGTCAACGCCAAGCCGGTGCCGTGCGGCAATGACGTTAATTTGGCCCGGCGTCCGTCATTTCGCGGGCAGCTATTTGTGGGCCAATGAGCGCTCGGCGTTGACGCGGTGCTTGAGACCGCGCTTAATGTTCTCCGCCGAAGTGCTTGAATCGAATGAAGACGCACCCTCGCATAGACGCCGCAATCAAGCGATTGTCTGCTGCGCTCGATCAACTCGAGGCGGTCCAGGCGCGGCGCCAACGTGCCGATTTACTGCGCGGCGATCTTGAAGAAGAGCTGAGCCTGATGCAGGACGACAGGGCAAGGCTCGCGGTCGAACTCGATGCGGCACTGGCCCGCGCCAAGGCTCTCGATGCGGCCAATCTCGAAGCGAGCCTTGGTCTTGAGCGGGCCGGGGCGACGCTTCGCAGCGTGCTCGCCTCGATCGAAGAAGCCAGCGACGGCGACTAACGGAGCGAGCCTTGGCCCAGGTCACAGTGACGATTGCCGGCAAGCTTTACCGCATGGCATGCGGCGATGGGGAAGAGGCGCATTTGGAGGCATTGGCTGGGGTTGTCGATGCCAAGATTGCTGATTTGCGCGGTGCCTTCGGCGAAATTGGTGATCAGCGCCTGACCGTAATGGCGGCCATTGCGCTTGCCGACGAGGCGACCGAAACCCGACTGAAACTGGCCGAGGCGACCGTAAACCTGACCAATCTCCGGCAGGAGCGGGCGATGGCGTCGAGCACCGGCGATGCTGTTGCGGGTGCCGTGGCGGAGGCGCTCGACGTCGTCGCCGTGCGGATCGAGCGGCTGACTCAGGAATTGCGCAGCGAGGGCAAGGAATAGCGCGTACATTTTGCACTTTGTCGGCTTGCGGCCTATGGTTACGGCGCGAAGCTGCGGGGTGCGTGTAGGATCTGATCCCCGGGGCCTTATCGATCCTAAGGGAGCTGTCCCTGGCCTTGCCCGTGGGCTCGGTCACACGGCGCCCACCTACGTTGTAGGTACCCGGGGTCGATGTCCCACGGCCTTGGCGGCTTCGCACGTCGGCCCCGATTTTGGAAGCTTAACCAGTTGAAATATAAAAATTTTCCTGGAATTTCCGCGACCAGGGCCAAGCCCGGCTGCTCGCCCAGGGGCGGCGATGCAGGCTGACGAGGCCAAGCGCCTGCTGCGTGCCGAAATGCTGGCCCGGCGCGACCAGCTCAGCGCCGCTCACCGGGCCGCCGCCTCGGCGGCGATCGGGGCATCCATCTTTCGGCTGCGCCGGCTCTTTGTGCCAGGCCCGGTCTCGATTTTCTGGCCGATTCGCAGCGAAGTCGACACCAAGCCGTTGATCGGACAATTGGCCGAATGGGGCTTGGCAACCTGTCTGCCGATCGTCAGCGGCGATCATCTTGTCTTTCGGGCCTGGCGACCGGGCACGCCATTGCTGGCGGCCGGATTCGGGCTGCGCGAGCCGTCGGCCGATGCGCCCCTGTTGCAGCCATCGACACTCCTGGTTCCGCTCAGCGCCTTCGACCGAAGGGCGCATCGGCTCGGCTATGGCAAGGGCTATTACGATCGCACTCTCGCAGAGCTTGCACGCCGCGGGCCAATTCTCGCGATCGGCCTGGCCTTTTCGGCTCAAGAGGCGGATCGTGTGCCGACCGAGCCGCACGATCAGGCCCTCGATTACATCGTCACCGAGACGGCAATCATTGCGGGTCGGCCCGGCCCGCCAACGGACTGAGCGGCCATGCGCATTGTTTTCATCGGCGACGTGGTCGGACGGGCCGGGCGCGACGCCGTTGTCCAGCATTTGCCGCGGCTGCGCGAACTTTGGATGCTCGATTTTGTCATCGTCAATGGCGAAAACGCGGCCGGCGGCTTCGGCATAACCGAGGCGATCTGCGACGAGTTGCTGGCGGCCGGCGCCGATTGCATCACGCTCGGCAATCATGCTTTCGATCAGCGCGAGGCGCTTATTTTCATCGAGCGCCAGCAACGACTGATTCGCCCGGTCAATTATCCGGCCGGGACGCCCGGCCGCGGCGCCGGGCTCTACGAGACCGCGACTGGCGGAAGGGTCCTCGTTGTCAATGTCCTTGGCCGGATTTTCATGGATGCTTTGGACGATCCATTCGCCGCCATCGAACGCGAAATCGCCCAAGCGCCGCTTGGCGCGGTCAGCGACGCGATCGTCCTTGACTTCCACGCCGAGGCTTCGAGCGAGAAACAAGCGGTAGGCCAGTTTGCCGATGGCCGTGTCTCGCTCGTTGTCGGGACCCATACCCACGTGCCGACCGCCGACCATCAGATTTTGCCGCAGGGCACCGGATTCCTGTCGGATGCGGGCATGACTGGCGATTACGATTCGATTATCGGCATGGACAAGCAGGAACCGATCCGCCGGTTTACGACCAAGCTGCCGGGCAGCCGTTTTGAGCCCGCGCTTGGCGCGGCGACGCTGTGTGGGGTGGCGGTCGAGACGGATGCGGCGGGTCTGGCCCGCCAAATCGGCCCAATTCGGCTTGGCGGCAGGCTTAGCCAGGCGCTGCCGGCCTTCTGGCAAGGCGAGTAATCCCGAGTCATTCTTTATTTTGATGGGCGGGGGGCGTATAAGTCGGCGCTTTTCCGGCAATGCGAAGGGACCGATGGCAGGCCATAGTCAATTCAAGAATATAATGCACAAAAAGGGCAAGCAAGACGCCATGCGCTCGAAGCTCTTTTCCAAGCTCGCGCGCGAAATAACGGTCGCCGCAAAAATGGGTTTGCCGGATCCAGTCATGAACCCGCGGCTGCGGGCGGCGGTTCTGGCGGCGCGGGCCGAGAACATGCCGAAGGACAATATCGAGCGGGCGATCAAAAAGGCCTCGGGCGCCGATGCGGAAACCTACGATGAGGTCCGCTATGAGGGCTATGGGCCCGGCGGTGTTGCGATGATAGTCGAGGCCCTGACCGACAACCGCAACCGGACCGCCGGCGAGGTCCGATCCTATTTCACCAAAGCTGGCGGGTCGCTGGCTGAGACGGGCGCGGTCTCGTTCATGTTCGATCGCGTGGGTCAGATTGAATTCGATCGGGTGGTCGGTTCGGATGAGACGATGATGGAGGCAGCGATCGATGCCGGGGCCGATGATGTCGTCTCGACGAAATCCTCGCACGAAGTCATTGCCTCGCTCGAGGGCTTGCGCGAGGTTGCCAAGGCGCTCGAGGCGAAATTCGGCGAGCCGAGGACCGCGCGCCTCGTCTGGCGGCCGCGCAATGCGGTTGCAGTCGATGACGAGGCAGGCGAAAAAATTCTCAAGCTGGTTGGCGCGCTGGAAGAGAACGATGACGTGCAGAACGTCTTCTCGAATTTCGAGGTCTCCGATTCCCTTATGGCGAAAATGAGTGGTTGACGGCGCGCGTGGCCACGTCCGAACTGGCAGATGGTGAGTCGGCACGGCTGGCCGGAACTCTTCCTGCACTTGTGGGGCGACATGATTCGGATCATCGGCATCGATCCTGGCCTTCGCAATCTCGGCTGGGGCATCATTGATTCCGACGGATCGCGTTTTTCCTTCGTCGCCAGCGGCGTCGTTCGCTCCGCTGCCGATCTCGCCATGGCGGAGCGCCTGCAGCAATTGTATACCGGGCTCGCGGCGGCGATCGCGGCGCACGGGCCAGGCGAGGCGGCGGTCGAAGAGACCTTTGTCAATTGCGACCCGCAATCGGCGCTCAAGCTCGGCCAGGCGCGGGGTATTGCTCTGGTCGTGCCGGCGCTCAATGGTGTCAGGGTCTGGGAATATGCGGCCAATCTTATCAAGAAGACGGTCACCGGCAGCGGCCATGCACAAAAGGAGCAGATTGCGATGATGGTGCGGGTGCTGCTGCCAAAATCGAATTCGGCGACAGGCGATGCCGCGGATGCCTTGGCGACCGCGATTTGCCATGCCCAGCATCGGCGGCTCGCCAACCGCGGGCTCATCAGCCCGGACGCGCGTTGAGCGGGGTGCGGGGCGATTGCCGGTTTGGGCGGGCCAGCGTTGCTGGTCCAGGGCCGGAACCTTGCTAGAGGTGCGGCGATGATTGGAAGATTGAAGGGCGTGATCAATTCGCAGGGCGACGACCACGTCATTTTGGATGTCGGCGGGGTCGGCTATCTCGTTCAATGTTCCGGCCGCACGCTCCAGGCTCTGCCGGGCCTCGGCGAATGGACGACATTGGCGATCGAAACTCAGGTCCGCGAGGATGCAATCCGCCTGTTCGGTTTTGTCTCGTCCAGGGAACGCGACTGGTTTCGGCTGCTGCAGAGCGTGCAGGGGGTCGGTGCCAAAGTTGCCCTGGCGGTTCTGAGCGTTTTGTCGCCGGGCGAGTTGAGCCTTGCCGTGCTTGGCCAAGACAAGGCGACAATCGCGCTGGCGCCGGGCGTGGGCCCCAAACTTGCCGCCCGTATCGTTGCCGAGCTGAAGGATCGGGCCGCGGCTTTCGGCCCGCCGGAGGGCTCGCTGGTCGCCATGGCGCCCGGCGCTGACGACCAGGAGCCAGCCGCGATCGCCGATGCGATTTCGGCGCTGGTCAACTTGGGTTACGCTCGGCCGCGAGTGATTGAGGCCGTGCGCAGCAGTGCAAGGGCGCTGGGTGGGGCCGCCGAGACCACCGCATTGATTCGCCGCGGCCTGAAGGAACTGACGTCATGACCACCGCGGCTGCTGACCCGCCGCCTCGCCGGTCGCTCCGGCCCGGGCATCCGACACGGCCGATGGGGTGGGCGCCATGACTCAGGCCCGTCTGGTCGGCGCCGAACAGCGCGACGATGATTCCGACCGCTCGTTGCGGCCTAACGTGCTCGCCGATTTTGTCGGTCAGGCGGCGGCGCGAGCCAATTTGAAAGTCTTCATCGAAGCCGCAAAGAGCCGAGGGGACGCGCTCGACCATGTCCTTCTGGTAGGCCCGCCGGGCCTCGGCAAGACGACCTTGGCGCAGATCATCGCCCGTGAGCTCGGCGTCAATTTTCGCTCGACTTCCGGCCCGGTGATTGCCAAGGCGGGCGATCTAGCCGCCCAGCTGACCAATCTTGAGGAACGCGACGTCCTGTTCATCGACGAGATCCATCGTCTCAATCCGGCAATTGAGGAAATTCTCTATCCGGCCATGGAGGATTATCAGCTCGATCTGATCATCGGGGAGGGGCCGGCTGCCCGCTCGGTGAAAATCGACTTGTCGCGGTTTACGCTGATTGGTGCAACGACCCGGGCCGGGCTTTTGACAACGCCCCTGCGCGATCGCTTTGGCATTCCGGTTCGGCTGAACTTCTACACGGTCGAGGAGCTCGAGCGCATCGTGCGCCGTGGCGCAAGGATTCTCGAGCTTGCCATATCCGCCGATGGCGCCAATGAAATCGCGCGCCGGTCGCGGGGCACGCCGCGCATCGCCGGCCGGCTGCTACGGCGGGTCCGCGACTTTGCCGCGGTCGACGGCGATCTCGAAGTGACGCGCAGCCTGGCTGACCGAGCGCTACAGCTTCTCGACGTCGATTCGATTGGCCTCGATCAGATGGATCGGCGCTACCTCGAAATGGTGGCGGTGAATTTCGGCGGCGGGCCGGTCGGCATCGAGACAATTTCGGCGGCGCTCTCCGAGCCGCGCGACGCGATCGAAGACATTATCGAGCCCTATCTGCTGCAGCAGGGATTCATCCAGCGAACGCCGCGCGGCCGGCTGCTGACCGGGCAGGCCTTTCGCCATCTCGGCCTCAGCGAACCGGTCCGCGACCAAAGCCAGATCCGGCTGTTCGACGGGGAGGGCAAGTGAGTTTGCCAGCGCACTTTGGCCAGCCGGCATCGCACGCCGTGGAAATCCGGGTCTATTATGAGGACACGGATTTCACCGGTGTCGTCTATCACGCCAATTACCTGCGGTTCTTCGAACGGGGACGCACGGAATTTCTGCGCGGGCTGGGCCTCGCTCAGCGTGCCCTGCACGGGCAAAGCGGCGGGATTGCCTTTGTCGTGCGCCATATTGTCGTCGATTTTCTGCGGCCGGCTCGAATGGACGATCTTCTGCAGGTCGAAACCAATCTGGCGGCTCTCGGCGGGGCAAGTGTCGAAGTGTCGCAGACGATCCGCAAAGGGCCGGAAATCCTGACCCTGGCCGCCGTCAAGCTCGCTTTGGTCCAGGCTGGCCGGGTGATTCGTCTGCCGCCGGCCATGCGCCAACGGCTTGAATCGGTTAAGAAGGATGGCGGAAGCGACGGCGGGCCCGGTAAGCCCGATTTGCTAACCTCGTATTAACCCTATCGGGGTCTTAACTCAGGCGGGGCCGCGGCCTCGGTCGGTTTTTCGCCGGCGAGCCGCAGAAATGACTGATTTGGAGTGGAGGAGGGCGCCGATACGGGGTTGCCGGCCGAACCTCCAGCGACCAAAGGACAGAGCTATGCCTGGCGATCTCGCCGCGACTGCGCTCAATGGGCCGGTTACCGAAGTGTCTCTGTGGAGCATGTTCTGGTCGGCGCATATTGTCGTCAAGCTGGTGATGATCGGCCTTCTCATCGCCTCCATCTGGTGCTGGGCGATCATTATCAACAAGACGCTGCTGTTTGCCCGCGCCCAGAAGGCGATGGACCGGTTCGAACAGGTGTTCTGGTCGGGTCAGTCGCTCGAGGATCTGTACCGCAGCCTTTCGGCGGGGCCAACGACAGCCATGGCTTCGCTTTTCGTCGCTGCGATGCGCGAATGGAAGCGCTCCTTTGAAAATGCCTCCTCCTCGTTCATGGGCCTGCAGGCGCGAATCGAGAAGGTCCTCGACGTCTCCATCGCCCGCGAGGTCGAGCGGCTGGAATCGCAGCTCCTGGTCCTGGCATCGGTTGCCTCCGCCGGTCCCTTCGTCGGTTTGTTCGGGACGGTCTGGGGGATCATGACGGCATTCCGCTCAATCGCCGCTTCCAAGAATACCTCGCTTGCCGTGGTCGCGCCCGGCATTGCCGAGGCCCTGTTTGCGACGGCGATCGGACTATTCGCGGCGATACCGGCGCTTATCTTCTACAATATTCTTCAAGGCAAGGTGGCCCGCGCCCAGGCCAGGCTGGAGAGTTTCGCCGACGAGTTTTCCTCGATCCTTTCGCGTCAGATCGACCATCACGTGTCGAGCGAGCGCGATCGGGCGGCCTGAGCGGGAGGCATCGGATGGGCGCGTCGATAGCGAGTAGCCGGAAGGGCGGCAGGCGCCGCCGCGGGGTGCCGCGGTATGGCGCAATGGCCGAAATCAATATGACGCCGTTCATCGACGTCATGCTAGTGCTATTGATTATCTTCATGGTCGCGGCACCGCTTTTGGCAAGCGGGGTGCCGGTCGATCTGCCGCAGACCAAGGCGGCACCGCTCAATATCGAGACCAAGCCTTTGGCAATCTCGATTAACGAGAACGGCGATTTGTTCTTGATGGACGTGCCGGTCAAGGCCGAGGATTTGCCAGCGGCGCTGCAGGCCTCCGCGAAGGGGGGCTTTGACGAGCGGATCTATGTGCGCGGCTCGAAGGCGGTCAATTATGGGCGGGTCGCCGAAATCATGTCGATCATTACCGCGGCCGGCTTCAAGAAGGTCGCCTTGGTGACCGACCAGGAGAGAAAGTGACGCGTTGAATTTCCGGGTATCTGCGAGGGAGCCAGGCATAGCGGTTTCGGGGGCGGCGCATGCGGCCTTGCTCCTCGCCATGCTGCTCGCCTTTGCCGATGCCGGGCGATTTGGGGATGCGCAGGAACCGGTGCCGATCGAAGTCATCAGCGACAGCCAGTTCAATCGGCTGATGGGCGAAAAGGCGGCCGAGAAGGGCGCCAAGCCGCGCGCTGACAAGCTGGCCGACACGGGCAAGGTCAATCCGACTCCAAGCGAGGAGGATGCCAAGCGAGACATTCCGGTTCCGCCATCGCGGCCGCCCGAGCCGGACCCGCCCGTCAAGCCGCCGGAGGAGACCAAATCTGTCGCAGCCGTGCCGCCGCCGCTGCCGGTCGAGCCACCACCGCCGATGCCGGAGCCGGCCAAGCGCGATCCTGCAGCCGACCTGCCAAAACCCGAACCCGAGCCCATTGCGAGGCCGCCCGAGCCGCCGAAGGTTGTTCGTCCGCCTGAGCCGAAAGTCGATCCACTCGAGCAGGCGAAGAAATTGCTGGAGCAGAAGAAGCAGCAGGAAGCGAAAGTCGATTTGAAGCGGGCTAAGCCAAAAGCCGAGGATAGCCCGCAATACAAATTCGACAGCAGCGCGCTGACCAAGATTTTGACTCATGATCCGCCGCAACAGACGGGTTCGACCGGCAAGGAATTGAATCGGACGGCCACGCTTGGCTCGCCGACCGCCAGCGCCGCGCGCATGCCCGGCTATCTGCTCGGTCAATTCGACAGCTTTCTGAAGGAAGCCTATAAGCGATGCTTCAATCCCGTACCCTTTGATGTCGGCGACTACCGGCCGAGGATTTCGGTGCGCTACAATATCGATGGTTCGCTGGCGGCCGAGCCCAAGCTCCTCAATCCGCCATCGGATCCGGCCTTGCGGGCCTATGCCGACAGCGCTATGCGCGCGGTGCACAGCTGCAATCCGCTCCATATTGCTGCAATCTATCAGCCCTACTTCGAGGACTGGCGGAACAAGACTATGCAGTTCGAAAACGAACAATAGTGCTTCCGGGTCGTGATTTTCCGGCAAGTCTGCGCCGATGATGGATCGACGCTAGACATGCCAAGCGAGAGGGTCCTTTGCCGATGAACTATGACCTCAATCGCCGAGGTTTTCTGCGGGTTATTGCTGGGCTTGCCTTGGGCGAGGCGGGCCTTGCCGGGGCAGACGCGCAAGAGCCCATTCTCGAAATCCGTCCCGGCGCCTTCAAGCCGGTGACGATCGCGGTGGCCAATTTTGCCGGCGATCCGCCGGCCGGCGGCGTGACGTCGGTGATCAACAACGATTTCAAGCGTTCGGTCTTTCTGTCCCCGCTCGACCCGAAAAGCTTTGCCGAGACCGTCGGCAATCCCGACCAGCCGCCTCAATTCGACGCCTGGAAGACCGTCAATGCGCAATTTGTCGTCACGGGTCGCTCTGAGCGGGTTGCCGATGGCCGCTTGAAGACCGAATTTCGCCTATGGGACGTCGCCAACGGCCAGCAAATCGCCGGCCAGCAATATATGACCGACAGCAGCAATGCGCGGCGTGTTGCCCATATTGTTGCCGATGCGGTTTTTGCACGAATTACCGGCGAGAAAGGCTGGTTCAATTCACGGGTCGTCTTCGTCGACGAAACAGGCCCCAAGGAAAAGCGGCGCAAGCGGCTTGCCATCATGGATCAGGACGGCGCCAATGTCCGCTACCTGACCCGCGGTGACGATCTCGTCGTGACACCGCGTTTTTCGCCATCTTCGCAGGATGTTACCTACATGTCGTTTGGCGTCGCTGATCCGCGGGTCTATCTGTTAAATCTTGAGACCGGCCAGCGCGACGTGGTCGGCAATTTTCCGGGCATGACCTTTTCGCCGCGGTTTTCGCCGGATGGCCAGAAGATCATTATGAGTTTGGCGCAGGGCTCTTCCTCGAATATTTTCACGATGGATCTGAAGACACGGGCGACCACGCGTCTGACCGAATCGCAGGCGATCGATACGTCGCCCTCCTATTCGCCAGACGGGGCGAAAATCGTCTTCGAATCCGATCGCGGCGGCACCCAGCAAATCTACGTCATGTCGGCCGCCGGCGGGCCTGGCAATCGCATTTCGTTTGGCGAGGGGCGCTATTCAACGCCGGTCTGGTCGCCCAAGGGTGATTATATCGCCTTCACTAAGCAGCATGCCAATTCCTTCGCGATCGGTGTGATGCACCCGGATGGTTCGGGCGAACGCATTCTCACCGAGGGGTTTCACAACGAAGGGCCGACATTCGCGCCAAACGGCCTGTACCTGATGTTTTTCCGCGATCCCGGCGGCCAATCCGGGGCGAAAATCTTCATGGTCGACATTCTCGGGCGCGGCGAGTTCCCGGTGCCGACACCAAGCTATGCGTCAGATCCGGCCTGGGGGCCGCTGTTGAGTTGACCGCGCGGACGTCAACCGAACCGGTGGCCCGGCAGACCGCCTCGACAATATGCCCGCCGGTCGAACATCAAGGTCGCGCATGATTCGGGCCATGCCTGGCGGCCCATTGTCTCGACCGCCGACCGGCAAAGCGGCCTAGTGGAACCTGTTGGCCTTCCGCCGATGTGCTGCGGCACAGGCGAGGAGGATCGGGCCGCCGCGCTCGTCGACGGCGCCGATCCAGAGCCGGCCCATGTCGGGCTGACCGAACATCGCCGATTGGGCGCTGCGTGTAAGGCCGGGGCTCGCAAGCCGCGCCATAAAACAGCAGGCTTGCCTCGAAATCGCCGACGTTGAAGCCGACATGGTCGACTATGGCCCTGCGAAGTGGCGAGGGAGTGGACAGGTCGCGTGTGCGTGACCGACAAGCGGATGCCGCAGTGCCCGGCCAAGCGTACAGGTTTGGGCGCCTTGCAGCACAAGGTCGGCGGCAAGCCGAATGGCCACGACTGGCGATTGACAATTTGTTAACCAACGCAAGGTTTTGCGCGAATGCGGCGCATTTCGGCAAGCTCTCATCAAGGTTGACGGAACCTTCGCTTAACCATCGCGGGTTTAAGTGGCTTTGGATCGATTAGAAGCGCAAGGAGCATGGCAATGATGGTTTCCAGGACGGCGCGAGGCATAAGGCTTGCTGTTGGTCTGGCCGCAGCGCTGGCAATGGCGGCCTGCGCCAAGGACCAGGCCAGCGACCAAGCCGGCGCGATCGGTGGGGTTGGCGGGGTCGCCACGCCCGGCAGCCCACAGGATTTTGCCACCAATGTCGGCGATCGGGTTTTCTTCGATTCCGATTCGGCCGAATTGACCCCGACCGCGCAGGGCACCTTGGACAAACAGGCCAATTGGCTGACCAAATACAGCCGTCACACCTTCACCATTGCCGGCCATGCCGACGAGCGCGGCACCCGTGAATATAATTTCGCGCTTGGCGCGCGGCGCGCCGAATCGGTGAAGAACTACCTGGTCGCCAAGGGCATTTCGACGCAACGCATGAAGACTATCAGCTATGGCAAGGAGCGTCCGGTCGCCGTCTGCAATGATATTTCCTGCTGGTCGCAGAACCGGCGCGCGGTCACCGAGCTCGCTGGCGGGAATTCCTGATAGAACCCAAAGCGTTGGGAGTCGGCCAGCTGGGCCAGAGGCAGGCCGCCCTCAGCAAGTTTTGGCCGAAGCCGGCAAGCTATGCTAACGATGGCGTGGCACTGGGGGCTGAGCGTCGGAATGGTCATGTCGAAATCGCGCGTCTTGAAGGCTTTCCTATTCGTCAGCGCCGTGCAGGTGGTCGGAGCGCCAATTGCGTTGGCCGCGGATGAAAAGGCGCCGCCGATCGTCCTCGCGCAATTGTTCAACCGCCCGAGTGTGGACGTCCCGGAAGGCGGCGGCCAGGATGCTGCCGGGCTTCTGGTGCGCATCGATCGACTCGAGGCGCAGATACGCGCTATGACCGGACAGATCGAGCAATTGCAGTTCCAGCAACACAAGCTCGAAGAAACGCTGCGCCGGACCCAGCAGGACACCGAATTTCGGTTCCAGGAAATGCAGGGCCGAAGCGGCCAGGCCGGCCCGCCGCGGTCCAATCCGCCGGCGCCGACCGGGACGGCGGTGCCGGTGGCGGGCGCCGGCGCCGGAACGCCGCCCTTTGCCGGACCGGTCGCACCGGCCGCGCAGCCACCGGCAAAACGTGGCGACGCGTTCGATCCGGCGGTTCAGCCGAACGCCCCCGGTGCGCCGCGCCCGCTCGGCTCTGCACCGGTCGATGGCCCGGCACTGGCTAGCGAGCCGGCCGCACCGATGGATCTGACGAAGTCGCAGCGCTCGCGCACTGCGGCGATTGCCAATCCCGTACAATCCGATGCGGCACCGCCGCGGGCCGTGGTGGCGCCCGGTGCGACCGGCGTGGCCGCGCTGCCACCTAGCGTCCAGCGCGACGAATTCGAGGCCGGCCGCGGCCTGTTTAAACAGGGACATTTTGACGCGGCGCAGACCGCCTTTGAGACCTTCCTGCAGAAAAATCCCAAGGATGCACGGGTGCCGGAAGCCACTTATTTTCTCGGCGAATCCTACTTTCAGCGCGGCCGACACCGCGAGGCCGCCGAGGAATATTTGAAATTGTCGACCGAATATCCGAAGACGCCGCGGGCACCAGAGGGGTTGCTGCGGCTGGGCATGTCGCTCAATGCGCTCGGAGCAAAAGAACAGGCCTGCGCCACCTTTCAGGAAGTGGGCCGCAAATACCCCAATTCCTCTGACACGATAAAGAGTGCCGCCGATCGCGAGTTCAAGCGCGCCAAGTGCTAATCTGGGCCGTGCTAACCTGGGCCGGGTGGCGCCGCTCGCCCCGGCGGAAATTGCCGCGCTTTTGATGCCGCTGCAATCGGCCGCGGGCGTGATTCTCGCCGTCTCGGGTGGCGTCGATTCGGTGGTGTTGATGCGCCTGTGGGCTGGCCTGCGGCCGCACGCGCGGGCTATCGTTGCGACCGTCGATCACGGCCTGCGGCCGGCCGCGGCTGGCGAAGCCGAAGCGGTCGGGCAATGGTCGCGGTCGCTCGGCTTCGAACATCGGGTGCTGCGATGGCGCGGCGCTAAGCCGCGAACGCGAATCCAAGAGGCAGCGCGCGAGGCGCGCTATAGCCTCTTGATCGATTTGGCGTATGGAGTGGGTGCCACCCATCTGGTCACCGCACACCAACTCGACGATCAGGCGGAAACCATTTTGTTCCGGCTGGCGCGCGGCTCCGGTCCGGCCGGGCTTGTCGGGATGCGACGGGTGGTCGAGCGCGACGGCATCCTCCATGTCAGGCCCCTGCTCGAGGTGCCGAAGGCGCGTCTCCTTGCAACGGCCAGGGCTTCGAACTGGCCATTTTTCGAAGATCCCTCCAATGCCGACCCGCGTTTTTTTCGTAGCCGGCTACGGCAAGCCATGCCGATTCTTGCCGGGGAGGGGTTGAGCCCGGAGCGCCTTGCCTTGCTCGGGTCAAGGATGGCGCGCCTTGAGGAGGCGCTGGCGGCGAAGGCCCGGCAGGCGCAGGCGCATGCCCTTGTCGAAACAGCGGGTGGCAATTTCGTTTTTGATCCGCACCGTCTGTTGCGGGAGCCGCCGGCCATCCTTGCTGCAGTCCTGGCGACGGCTGTCGGGCAATTGGCAACGAAGCGGCGTGCGGCGCCGTTGCGGCTTGCGCGTCTGGAGCGGCTGGTCGACGAACTGCAGCAGGCCTTTGCCAGTGCGGATTCATTGCGGCGCACGCTCGGCGGCGTGCTGGTCTTACTCGACCGCGGCCGGTTGCGGTTAAGCCGGGAGAAGCCGCGCCGGCGCGGCCAGGGCCGCGCTTAGCGCCGGCGATTGGGTCAAACCGCCTAAGGAGCCTTCACCTTAAACCCCGGATTCGGCGGAGTTCACTTGGCAAGGGCCGGTGGAGTCCCTACATTGTTAACGTTGCCGCGTTTGTTTGCCGGTTGCTCTGCTTTTCCCCCTCGTGCGGGTATGTGATGAATTCAAACCTTCGGAATTTTGCTCTCTGGGTCATCATTCTGATCCTTCTGGTGGCGCTCGTGACGCTATTCCAGAGCCCCAGCCAGCGCACCCAGATCCAGGAAATCGGCTTTTCGCGGCTGCTCAGCGAAGCGGACGCTGGCCGGGTTCGCGAAGTGACGATCGCCGGGCACGAGATTACCGGCCATTTTACCGATGGGGCGGCCTTTTCGACCTATGCGCCGGATGACCAGACGCTGGTCGACAAATTGTACAAGAAGAACGTCTCGATTTCCGCCAAGCCACCGTCGGAGGGCAATTCCTGGATCGTCTCGCTGCTGGTCAACGGGCTGCCGCTGATTGCGCTGTTTGGCATGTGGATTTTCCTGTCGCGGCAAATGCAGGGTGCCGGCGGCAAGGCGATGGGTTTTGGCAAGTCGAAAGCTAGGCTTTTGACCGAAGCGCACGGCCGTGTGACTTTCGAGGATGTCGCGGGCATCGACGAGGCCAAGGAAGACCTGCAGGAAATCGTCGAATTCCTGCGCGATCCGCAAAAATTCCAGCGGCTCGGCGGACGGATTCCCCGTGGCGTTCTATTGGTCGGGCCGCCAGGCACCGGCAAGACGCTGACGGCCCGGGCGGTGGCGGGCGAGGCCAATGTGCCGTTCTTCACGATCTCCGGCTCGGATTTCGTCGAAATGTTCGTCGGTGTCGGCGCGAGCCGCGTGCGCGACATGTTCGACCAAGCTAAGAAGAACGCCCCGTGCATTATCTTCATCGACGAAATCGATGCTGTCGGGCGCCATCGTGGCGCCGGTCTTGGCGGCGGCAATGACGAGCGCGAGCAGACGCTCAATCAATTGCTGGTCGAAATGGACGGGTTTGAGACCAATGAAGGCATTATTATCATAGCCGCGACCAATCGACCGGATGTTCTGGATCCGGCGCTGCTGCGGCCGGGCCGGTTCGACCGGCAAATTGTGGTCAGCATTCCCGACATCGCCGGTCGGGAGAAAATTCTGCGGGTTCATGTCCGCAAGGTTCCGCTGGCGCCCGACGTGGATCTGCGCGTCATTGCCCGCGGCACGCCCGGTTTTTCCGGCGCCGATCTCATGAATCTCGTCAATGAGGCGGCGTTGCTTGCCGCAAGGCGCAACAAGCGCGTCGTCACCATGGCAGAATTCGAGGACGCCAAGGACAAGATCATGATGGGCGCCGAGCGACGCTCGACCGTCATGACCCAGGAAGAAAAGGAATTGACCGCCTATCACGAGGCGGGGCACGCGATCGTCGCCTTGAACGTGCCGTCGGCCGATCCCCTCCACAAAGCCACGATCATTCCACGTGGGCGCTCGCTCGGCATGGTGATGCAGCTGCCGGAGGGCGATCGCCATTCCTACAAGTATAAATGGATGACGTCGCGGCTGGCGATCATGATGGGCGGGCGGATCGCCGAAGAATTAACCTTCGGGAAAGAGAATATTACTTCCGGCGCGCAATCGGACATCGAGCAGGCAACCAAGCTCGCCAGGGCGATGGTGACGCGCTGGGGGTTTTCCGATGAATTGGGCACGGTCGCCTATGGCGAGAACCAGGAAGAGGTGTTTCTCGGATATTCGATGGGCCGGCAGCAGAACATTTCGGAATCGACGGCCCAGAAAATTGACCAGGAGGTGCGCCGGCTCATTGAAGAAGCCTACAATTCGGCGCGCACGATACTGACCGAGAAATTTGAAGAATATGTTAGAATTGCCAAGGGGTTGTTGGAATTCGAAACGCTGACGGGCGAGGAGATCCGCAATCTCATCGCCGGCCGGCCGCCGTCGCGCGAGGATGGCGAAGCCGCCCCTGTGGTGCGTCCCTCACCGGTGCCGACGGCAGGCAAACCGCGGGCCCGTCCCGATGCTGGTCTTGAGCCGCAGCCGCAAGGCTAGCTGGCGCCAAAGGACAGAGCGAATTATAAAGGTTGCGCTCTCATTCTAGCGCGTGCGTGGCGGCTCGGCCGAACCCGCTCGGTGGAGAACTCTTTCGATGGCCCGAAGCTATTTTGGAACTGACGGCATCCGCGGCCGTGCTAACGACATTATCACGCCGGAACTGGCGATGAAGGTCGGCCAAGCGACGGGGGTTGTGTTCGAACGCGGCGACTATCGCCACCGGGTGGTGATCGGCAAAGATACCCGGCTGTCCGGCTATATGATCGAAACGGCGCTGGTCGCCGGCTTCACCTCGGTCGGCATGGATGTGCTGCTGCTGGGTCCGGTGCCGACCCCTGCCGTCGCCATGCTGACGCGCTCCATGCGGGCCGATGTCGGGGTGATGATCTCGGCCTCACACAATCCCTACGAGGATAATGGGATCAAATTGTTTGGACCGGACGGGTTCAAGCTTTCGGATGAAGTCGAGGCGGCGATCGAAAAAGTGATCGATGGCCGGACGCCGATGCGCTTGTCGAAGTCGGACGATCTTGGCCGGGCCAAACGCGTCGAAGGCGTGCAGGCCCGCTATATCGAATTTGCCAAGCGTACCTTGCCGCGGCACTTGTCGCTCGAGGGTTTGCGCATCGTGGTCGATTGCGCCAATGGCGCCGCCTATCGCGTCGCGCCCGAGGCGCTGTGGGAATTGGGGGCAGAAGTGTTCTCGATCGGCGTCGAGCCGGACGGCTTCAACATCAACCGTGAGGTCGGTTCGACCGCACCCGACGCGCTTGCCCGCAAGGTCCGCGAGATGCGGGCCGATATCGGCATTGCGCTTGATGGCGACGCCGACCGGGTGCTGATCATCGACGAAAAGGGCCAAACCATCGATGGCGATCAATTGATGGCGGTGGTCGCCCAGAGTTGGCAGGAGGATGGCCGACTGTCGCAGCCGGGCATCGTTGCCACCATCATGTCCAATCTCGGTCTGGAGCGCTATTTGAACGGACTTGGCCTGTCGCTTGCGCGCACTGCCGTCGGCGACCGCTATGTCCTCGAATATATGCGCGAACATGGCCATAATCTCGGTGGTGAACAATCCGGCCACATTATCCTGTCGGATTATTGCACGACGGGGGACGGGCTAGTAGCGGCTCTGCAAGTTCTGACGGTGGTTCAGCGGCAGGACCGACCGGTCAGCGAGGTTTGCCATCGGTTCGAGCCGCTGCCGCAGATTCTCAAGAATGTTCGGATCAAGGCCGACCAACAGACCCTAGCACGGGCCGACATCATCAAATCCATCGAGGAGGGGCGGCGCCAGCTCGGGCAGAACGGCCGGCTGGTCATCCGGCCCTCGGGGACCGAACCGGTTATTCGGGTCATGGGCGAGGGCGACGACCGCGATCTCGTCAGCCGGGTCGTCGACGACGTCTGTCTTGCCCTGCGCAGCGCCTCGGTCGCGGCGGAATAAGCCCGCGGCCGGCCGGCCGTTCTTCGACATTTTGTTAAGGTTAAGGGCAATTTAACCCTTGGATGCGAATCTCTCGTCGAGCAAGCGATGAGGGATTTGGGGATGGCAAGCTTACTACAATATGTCATGACCGGCGCGGTTGCCCTTTTTGCCGTGACCCAGGCCGAGGCGGCCGACATGACCGCTTTTCCCGACGACCCGCAGCTGCCGCAGGTTGTCGAGCCGCCGCCGATGGCCGAACTGGGCACCGGCTGGTATTTGCGCGGCGATGTTGCCTTTGCCAAGGAATCGACGCCGCGGATCGCATTCGATCTGGTGCCCCTAGCCAATGTTTCCCTGCCGACCTCGTGGTCGGTCGGTGGCGGCTTCGGCTATCGGTTCACCTCGTTTTTGCGCGCCGATTGGACGTTCGATTATCGCAACTCGACGAATTACTCCGGCAATGCGGTTGTCCCCAATGCAACCTGCTTGGCGGCCGCCGTCATCAATCCCTGCCTGATTTCCTACAAGTCGAACGTCACCCGATGGGTCTCGCTAGTGAACGGCTATGTCGATCTTGGCACCTGGTCGGTTGTGACGCCCTATATCGGGGCCGGCGTCGGCGTCAACCACACCAATACCAATGGCAATATTGCCTTTACGAATCTCGCGACGACCGCGCTCAATGTCTCGCTGAGCGCCAGGACCACCACCGGATTTGCCTGGGCGCTGATGGCCGGCCTGGCCTTCGATATTGCCCCGCATACGCAACTCGATGTGGGCTATCGCTTCGTGAATATGGGAACGATTCGCAATGCTTCCCCGCTCGGTGGGGTGACGTCCAAAGATCTCTATGCCAATGAATTCCGGGTCGGATTCCGGTTCTCGCCTGACCTCTAATCTGGTCGCGCGGCGTTTTTTGGCAGGCGTTCAAGCAAGCATATGTCGAGAATGAAGGCTTGACCGGGCCTGCCGCGCCGCGTATGCGCGTCGGTGGGACACCTCTCCCCAACGAGAGGCACCCATCTGAAAGGATGGAGCCATGATTGAGACCGTGCCGGACCGGCGGCCTCGTATCCCGCATTTTTCCTCGGGCCCCTGCGCCAAGCGGCCGGGCTGGTCCTTGGAAGCCCTGAAGGAGGCGCCGCTTGGGCGCTCGCACCGGGCGAAAATCGGCAAGGCCAAACTGCAACGCGCCATTGAACTGACCCGCGCAGTGCTCGAAGTTCCCTCCGGCCACCGGATCGCAATCGTGCCGGCTTCCGATACGGGCGCCGTGGAAATGGCCCTCTGGTCGATGCTTGGTGCGCGCGGCGTCGACGTCCTCGCCTGGGAAAGCTTCGGTCAGGGCTGGGCCGACGATATTGTCCAGGAAATGAAGCTTGCGGACGTGCATGTTCTAAAGGCGCCGTACGGCGAGATTGCCGAGTTGGCGGCGGTCCGCTTCGAGCGCGACGTGGTCTTCACCTGGAACGGCACGACGTCGGGGGTCCGGGTGCCGAATGGCGATTGGATCGCCGCCGATCGCCAGGGGCTGACGATCTGTGACGCGACCTCCGCGGCTTTTGCGCAGCGGCTCGATTTTTCCAAGCTCGACGTTGTTACATTCTCCTGGCAAAAGGTTCTCGGCGGCGAGGCAGGGCACGGCATGATCGTCCTGTCGCCGCGCGCGGTCGAACGCCTCGAGACCTACCGCCCCGCCTGGCCATTGCCGAAAATCTTTCGCATGACCAAAGCCGGCACGCTGATCGAAGGACTTCTTTGCTGGCGAGACGATAAATACGCCGTCGATGCTTTGCGTCGAGGATTATCTCGACGCACTCGAGTGGGGGCGCGCGCAAGGCGGCCTTGATGGCCTGATCGCTCGCGCCGACGCCAATGCCGGCGTGATAAGCGATTGGGTCGCGCGCCGGCCTTGGATTGACTTTCTCGCCCGCAATCCCGCCTTACGCTCGAACACAAGCGTGTGCCTATGCATCGTCGATCCGGAGATTGTGTCGCGCGGACCGCAGGCCTTGGCGGCATTCTCGAGTTCGATCGCCGCACGGATCGAGGCCGAGAAGGTCGGCTTCGACATTGCTGCCTATCGTGATGCGCCGCCGGGTTTGCGGTTGTGGTGTGGCGCGACGGTCGAGCGTGACGACCTGGCTGCGCTGACGCTCTGGCTCGATTGGGCCTATGCGACCACCAAGGCTGGCCTCAAGGCCGCGTGACACCCGTCCAGGTTTTCGAAACATCTATTCACGGAAGGAATTGTCATGGCGCCTCGCGTTCTGATTTCGGACCGGCTCTCGCCTGCCGCGCTCGCAGTATTCCGGGAGCGCGGTGTCGAAGTCGACGATAGGCCCGGCCTCGACAAGGATCAGCTGCAGGCGATTATTGGCGCCTACGAGGGATTGGCGATCCGCTCGGCAACCAAGGTGACAAGCAAGTTGCTGGGCGGAGCCGGAAGGCTGAAAGTCGTCGGGCGGGCCGGCATCGGCATCGACAATGTTGATGTCGCGGCGGCGACCGCACGCGGCGTGATCGTCATGAATACGCCGTTCGGCAATTCGATTACGACGGCCGAACATGCGATTGCCCTGATGTTCGCGCTGGCCCGCCAGATTCCCGCCGCCGACGCCTCGACCCAGGCCGGCAAATGGGAAAAGAACCGCTTCATGGGCATGGAAATCACCGGCAAGACTTTGGGCATTATCGGTTGCGGCAATATTGGCGCGATCGTCGCCGACCGGGCGCTCGGCCTGCGCATGCGGGTCGTAGCCTATGATCCGTTTCTTACGCCCGAGAGGGCCGGCGATCTTGGTGTTGAGAAGGTCGAATTGGACGAGCTTCTCGCCCGTTGCGACATTGTCACGTTGCATACGCCTTTGACGACGCAAACCAAGAATATTCTATCGGCGGAAAATCTCGCTAAGGTCAAACGGGGGGTTTGCATCGTCAATTGCGCGCGCGGCGGCCTGATCGACGAAGCGGCGCTACGCGACGCGCTTGTCGACGGCCGGGTGGCGGGGGCTGCGCTTGACGTATTCCTGGCCGAACCGGCGACCGACAATCCGCTGTTCGGCCTGCCCAATGTCATTTGCACCCCGCATCTCGGCGCGTCGACCACCGAGGCGCAGGAGAATGTCGCCATCCAAGTGGCCCAGCAAATGTCCGATTATCTGATCCGTGGTGCGATCAGCAATGCGATCAATTTTCCTTCCATTTCGGCCGAGGAAGCACCGAAAATGCGACCGTTCATAGCGCTCGCCGAACGGCTCGGCTCGTTTGCCGGGCAATTGACCGAAACCGGTATTGCCAAGGTCACGATCGTCTATGAGGGCGGCGCTGCCGCTTTGAAAACCAAGGCACTCACGGCCTCGGCGATTGCCGGGCTTCTGCGGCCGCTACTTGCCGATGTCAACGTGGTGTCGGCGCCGATTGTGGCGCGCGAGCGCGGCATCGCTATCGACGAAGTGATACGGGTTTCACAAGGCGATTATGGAATCCTTGATCACGCTGTCGGTCATGACCGAGCGCCAGGAGCGGGCGGTCTCCGGCACCGTTTTGCATGACGGACGCCCGCGCATTATCAGCATCAAAGGGATCAAGGTCGATGCCGAATTCGGGCCGTCGATGATCTACGTGACCAACGAGGACAAGCCGGGCTTCATCGGCCGCTTCGCCAGCCTGCTCGGCGATGCAGGCATCAATATTGCGACATTCGCACTGGGGCGCGACCGTGAAGGCGGCTCGGCGATCGCGCTGGTTGAGGTCGATGGCAACGTGCCTGAAGCGGTCCTCAGGGCAATCCAGGCGCTGCCCGGCGTCAAGGCGGCCAAGGCTTTGCGCTTTTGATCCAGTCGAACCGTTGGCCCTCGGCGATCAAGATTCCGCCAACGACGAGGATCAGGCCGAGCCCGTGATAGGCGCCAAACGGTTCGCGCAGAATGGCGACACTCAACAGGGCGCCGAAGACCGGCAGCAGATTGACGAAGAGGCCGGCCCGCGCCGGTCCGATCAGGTCAACGCCGCGCAAGTAAAAGATCTGGGCGATGACGGAGGGGAAGATCCCGATGTAGAACAAGATCAGCCAACCCGTGGCGCTCGGCCAGACGATGTCGCCGCGCCAGATTTCAAGGGCAAGCGGCGGCAGCGAGGTGAGGCAGGCGGCCAAGGCAACGCCGGCAAAGAAGACCAGTCCCGGCACGGCCGGCCGGTTGCGCAGACCAAGCGTATAGGCAGCGTAGAACAAATCGGCTACGACCATGAACAGGTCGCCGGTGTTGACGTTGAAATTTCGCAGGACCGCCAGATCGCCGCGCGTTGCGACCGCAGCAACGCCCAGAAGCGTTACAAATAGACCGGCAATTTGTAAGGGTCTGGCGCGGATCTTGAAAAAAGCCAGATTGGCGAGCAGCACGAAGACCGGCACCCCGCCCTGGATAATGGCGATGTTGACGCCTTCAGTCTTGTGGGCGGCCAGATAGAAAAGAATGTTGAATCCGGTAAAGCCGAACGTGCCCATCCACAGGATCTTCTTCCAGTGCGCCAGCAATTTCGGCAGGCCGGCCCCGATGCCGCGGCGGGCGGCCACGCCAAGAAGGCTCGCCGCAATGATCCAGCGCAGGCTGACCAGCGCTAACGGCGAGACTTCGCCCACTGCCAGCCGGCTGGCAACGACATTGCCGCCCCACAGGAACATGGTTAGGGCGAGCAGCGCGTAGGCATTGTCATAGAATTGGTGGATCAGCCGGCGCCGGCCTGGACCGGCCTTTTCATCGATCGCGGCATTTTCGCTGGTCTTCTCCAATCGTTTAGGCTTTCGCAAAGCTGGGGATGCCGCTAGAACGCCGGCAAGGGAGTGGTTGGCATGGGCTTAAGGCTGCTTGTGGTGGAAGGCAATGAGCGCGCGATGCGCGACGTCCACCGGGCCGGATTTGGCAAGTCGCCGTCGCAATCCTATGCCGACATTCTGTGTCAGCTTGCACCGGATGCAGTCTGCGACATTTGCTTTCCAGCCGATGACGGGGCAAATTTGCCGGATTCCGGCGGCCTTACCGGCTATGATGGGGTCGCGATCACCGGTTCGGCGCTGAATATTTACAATGGTGGTCCTGCGGTCGAACGGCAGGTCGAAATGGCTCGCGCGATCTTTGCCTCCTCGACGCCGTTTTTTGGCTCGTGCTGGGGCCTTCAGATTGCCTCGGTGGCGGCCGGTGGATCGATCGCCCGCAATCCGCTCGGCCGGGAAATCGGCATTGCCCGCAACATTGCGCCGACCGAGACAGGCCGTGCGCATCCCTTGCTGGCTGGCCGCCCGGCCGCCTTTGACGCACCTTGCGTTCATCTTGACATAGTCGCCGAACCGCCGGCCGGTGCGCTCGTTTTGGCGTCGAACGCCTATGCGGCGGTTCAGGCAGCCGAGATCCGCCAAGGTCCGGGCATTTTCTGGGGCGTGCAATATCATCCGGAATTTTCGCTGACGGAATTGGCGGCGATCTTGCAGCGCTATGCACCGACGCTGATCGCGGAAGGCTTGTTCGCCGAGGCCGGGGAAGCCCACAGCTATTGCGCGGCGATACGCGCGCTCGATCAGGATCGCCGCAATCGCGGCTTGGCCTGGCGACTCGGGATGCAAAAGGAGATCGTCGATCCCGAATTGCGGCTGACCGAGATCCGAAATTGGCTCGAACATTTCGTGCGCCCCGAAAAATCGCGCCGCGGACGCGCCTAGCTCGAAGCGCCCATCATGCCCCAAAGAAACCGGAATTGCCGCGAGAATGCGCGCCGAAGCTCGGGGAGAGAAATAAGCATGCGCCATTCTGTCCCGGTACACGTGGCCGTCTTTATACAAGCGGGCCTTATGGGCGTCGGCCTTGCCGGCGCGGCTGAGGTCGAGGTCCGCTCGACAATCGATTCGGTTGTCGTCAATCCGGATGCGGCGCAGATCACCCGGCTGGCAAGCATCGAACTGGCCGCCGGTAAGTCGATTTTCGTCTTTCGCGGGTTGCCGTTCGGTCTCGATCCCGCCTCGCTGCGGGCCAGCGGCGAGAGCGGCGGCCGCTTGACGATTCGCTCGGTCGAGGTCCGCGCGAAGTCCTTCCGACAACAAGGGCGACAGCGCGATCGACCAGAAATTGCGCACGCTGCGCTCCGAGCGCGAAGGTTGGCAGGTCACCCTTGACGCATTGGACACCAAACGCGCGATGATCGTGCGCTTCTCGCAATCGGGCCCGGAAAAATTGTCGCCGGATTCGCAGCCGCTCGACATTGGCCAATGGAACACGGCCTGGGATAGTGTCGGGACCGGGCTCGCCAAGGTCGGCGATGAATTGCGTTCAGCGCGGGCCCGCTCGCGCGAGATCGACGACGAGATCAAGGGACTCGAAGCCGCGCGCGGCCACCCCTCGCCGGTCCTGCCGGTTCGCGATGTTGCCGTTAGCCTCGAGGCCGATGAGGCGGGAACGGTCAAGATTGGGCTCAGCTATCGGATCGCGGGGGCCGGCTGGCGGCCGATCTATGACGCCTTTCTCGATACCGGGCCGCGGCCGCGGCTCGAATTCGTGCGCCGTGCCATGCTCTCCCAGCACACCGGCGAGGATTGGGTCGACGTATCGCTTTCCGTTGCGACCAACGCGGCCAGGCGAAATGCTGCGGCGCCGGATATTCAGCCGGAAAAAATCGACTTCTTTCAACCGCCGCAGATTTCAGGCCGCGGCGCCGGCGCTGGCCAAGCCGGCGGCCGCGCCGACCAGTGCCGAGACAGCGGCGGCCGGCGCCGCGATGCAATCGTCCGCCCGAAGCGCCGAGGAGAGCGCTGCCGCGCTCGATGCGAGCGCCTATCAGGCGAGTTTCCATCTGCCCGGGCGGGTCACCCTTGCCGCCGACGGCGCCCAGAAAAGCTTCCGCATTTCGACAAGAAACCCGTCGGTGGATCTGTCGGTGCGTACGGCGCCGCTGATCGATCCGACTGCCTATCTGCAGGCACGCTTCCTCAATGACGAGGATGCCGCGTTGCTTGCCGGTGATGTCGCCCTGCATCGCGATGGCGCTTTTGTCGGCACCAGCCGACTTGCTAATATTGCGGCCGGCGATCAGGCCGAATTCGGCTTTGGCGCCGACGACGGCGTTCAGGTGGTGCGGGTGCCGGTCAGGCGCCGGGAGAACGAACCGAGCTGGCTAGGATCGACCAAGACCGAAGCGCGCGAATTCAAGACAACGCTCAAAAATCTCCACGATTTTCCGGTCAAGATCACGCTACTCGACAGGGTCCCCTTTTCGGAGAATACGGCAATCGGCGTCGAACTGCTGCCTGCAACGACGCCGCCGAGTGAAAAGACTGTCGCCGACAAGCGCGGCGTAATGGCTTGGAATTTCGATCTTGCGGCAGGCGAGAGCAAAGAATTTCGGCTGGCCTATCGGCTGAAATGGCCGGCCGACCGGGACGTCGTCCTGCAACCGGCACCCTTGCCGCGTTGATGATGCGCACTACGAGCGCCTGGAAAGCCCGGGCGCGGATGGCTTTACTCGCTTGCCTCGATTGAGTAAGCCGAAGGCGACAGGGTATTGGCGCAAGGGCTCGCCTGGCACAGGGTGAGCCAACCGGAGCCTGGCAATGCAGCGAGCCTAGCATGGCGAATGTGGTGGTTGTCGGGGCCCAATGGGGCGACGAGGGTAAGGGCAAGATTGTCGATTGGCTATCGGTCGAGGCTGACGTGGTCGTGCGCTTTCAAGGCGGCCACAACGCTGGCCACACGCTCGTCATCGACGGTCAGATCTATAAATTGTCGCTTTTGCCATCGGGCATCGTGCGGCCCGGCAAGCTATCGATCATCGGCAATGGCGTCGTCATTGATCCGCATCATCTGGTGAACGAGATCGCCCAATTGCGTCGACAGGGCATCGCGATCGATCGAACGAATCTCCGTATCGCCGATAATGCGCCGCTCATTCTGTCGTTGCATCGCGATCTCGATGCGCTGCGCGAATCGACCAAGGCCGGAACCCTGATCGGAACGACTAAGCGAGGCATCGGCCCGGCTTATGAAGACAAAGTCGGACGGCGTGCGATTCGGGCAACCGATCTTGCCGATCTGCAGACCTTGCCGGCAAAGATCGAGCGCCTGCTGGTCCATCACAATGCCTTGCGGCGCGGCCTCGGACTGCCAGAATATCAGGCCGCACTGGTTTACCGAGAATTGGCCGAGGTGGCCGGTGAGGTCGTGCCCTATCTCGATCGCACATGGCAGCTTCTTGACGATCTGCGGCGGGCCGGCAAAAGGATCCTGTTCGAGGGCGCGCAAGGCGCGCTGCTCGACATTGATCATGGGACCTATCCTTTCGTTACTTCGTCCAATACTGTGGCGGCCAATGCGGCCACTGGCGCTGGTCTTGGACCGAAGGCGGTCGGCTACGTGCTGGGCATCGCCAAGGCCTATGCGACAAGGGTCGGGGAGGGTCCCTTTCCAAGCGAACTCAGCGATGCGACCGGCCGGCTGATTGGCGAACGTGGCCGCGAATTCGGGACGGTTACCGGCCGGCCGCGCCGTTGCGGCTGGTTTGATGCGGTGTTGGTGCGGCAGACGGTGAAGACCTCGGGGATCGATGGCATTGCTTTGACCAAGCTCGATATTCTGGACGGTTTCAAGACCATCAACGTATGCACCGGCTATCGGCTGGATGGCGCATCGATCGATTACTTGCCGGCCGACCAGAGCGCCCAGGCGCGGCTTGAGCCAATTTATCGGTCGATCGAGGGTTGGGCTACGAAGACGAGCGGGGCGCGCTCCTGGGCGGATCTTCCCGCCCAGGCGATAAAATACGTGCGCCTTATCGAAGAATTGATCGGCGCCCCGGTTGCGCTGCTATCAACAAGTCCCGAGCGGGACGATACGGTTCTTGTCCACAATCCATTCCAGGATTAAGGAACCCAATACAGGACGATCTGAAGGACTGATGACCGAATATTATCCGCTTCTCGCCAATGCCGTAGCGCGTCTGCCGGATCAGACCCCCGAGGCCAGGCGAGCCGTCTATGACCGCGCGCGAAAGGCGCTGGTCAGTCACTACACCGCCATGGAACATCCGCGGGCCGATATTGACAATGAAGTCGGCGCGCTCGACGCCGCCATAGCGCGGCTGGAAGCCGAACTTGATCCGCTGAGTCGGGCGATTGCCGAAGCGGTGGCCGCGGTCGCGGTGCCCGACGCTTTCGAGCCGGAGCGCGTCGAGGCCGTGCCGGTCCAGCCGGCGCCCCGCCCTGAGCCAAGCCGGATCCATCTGCCAAAGGCCGATGCCTTTTCGCAGCCGGCCGGCGAAGAGCCTGCAAGCGAGATCGCGCCGGCGGTGCCGAAACTGCGGCCGATCGCGCCGCAGGCCGGCGAGGCCGAGCGCGGCAATTGGCGGCTGCTGACCCTTGCTTGCGTCATCGGCCTGTGCGTCGCGGGCGTTGCACTGGCCGCCTATTTGTGGCGCGATCAGGATCCGGCCAGGAAATCGATAGTGGCGACCCAGGCCGTGCCCGAGGCGCCGAGTTCGGGGAAAATCTCCGGGCGTATCGCCGGCGGCTCCGCCGGGCCGGCGCAACAGCCGGTCGCAACGGTCAGCGTACCAACCGTACCGGTCCGGCCGACCGCCCCGGCCGTAGTCGATGCAACGCCGCCTTTGGCTTCGGCCGCGACCAATGCCAGTATCCAGGTCGCTCAAAGGGCTGGGCTCCTCGTCGGCACGCCTGACGATCAGCAGAACGTCAAGACTTATGAGGGAACCGTGGTCTGGCGCGTGGAGAGCGTTAACAAGGGTGAGGGCCAGCCGGTCGCCACCGTGCTCAAGGCGGATATCGACATTCCCGAGGCCAAGCTGAAATCGAGCATGGTGCTTCAGAAAAATCTTGACCAGACTTTGCCGGCAACCCATACGATGGAGCTTCGTTTTGCGCCCCAGCCCGGCAGTGACGTCAGCAATGTTACCGAGATCACGACGCCGGGCATGCGCAATAACGGCGAGCCGAGCGGGCAGCCCCTGGCCGGCGTTCCAGTCAAGATCGCCCAGAACTGGTTCTTGGTTGGTTTGTCGCAAAACGAAACGCAGAAAAACGTCGAACTGATCAAGAAGAACGCCTGGTTCGATGTGCCGCTGCAATTGGCCAATGGCAAATTGGCGAAATTGACGTTTGAAAAAGGCGTCCCCGGAGAAAAAGCGATTGGCGAGGCCTTTGCCGCTTGGCAGTAGAGCGCGCTTCAGCGGCTCCCGCGCCCATCGCCTTTGGGCCATAATTCGGGAGGGAGCGGACTTCGGAGTGCAACATGCCCGGGCTCGATAGTGGCAAGAAACGGCTGCAGCTCTATCTGATTAAACCGTCGCATTACGACGATGACGGCTATGTCATTCAATGGCTGCGTTCGGCGATTCCGTCGAATTCGCTTGCCGTATTGTACGGCCTCGCCGCCGATTGCCGCGAGCGAAAGGTGCTCGGCGAGGGGGTCGAACTCGACATAGTCGCGATCGACGAGACGAATACGCGGATCCGACCAAAGCAGATCGCACGCAGCATCGCCGAGGCGGGCGGTCTCGGTCTCGTTGGCCTGGTCGGCGTGCAATCAAATCAGTTTCCGCGCGCGATGGATATTGCCCGCGCCCTGCGCCGCGAGGGCGTCAATGTCTGCATCGGCGGCTTTCACGTGTCGGGCTGTCTTGCCATGCTGCCGGAGCGGCCAGCCGATTTGCAGGAGGCGCTCGATCTCGGCATTACCCTGTTCGCCGGCGAGGCCGAAGGGCGGTTCGATCGGGTGCTGTGCGATGCGCTCGCCGGCACTTTGCAGCCGGTCTATAATTTCATGGCGGATCTGCCGGCGCTCGAAGGGGCGCCGGTTCCCGTACTGCCGGCAGTACGGGTCGGGCGCACCGGCGGCAGTGTGACCAGTTTTGATGCCGGGCGAGGCTGTCCGTTTCAGTGCTCGTTTTGCACAATCATCAATGTTCAGGGCCGCAAGTCACGCTATCGAAGCCCGGACGATGTCGAGCGAATCATCAGGGCCAATTTGGCGCAGGGAGTGAGCAGCTTCTTTATTACCGATGATAATCTTGCGAGGAACCGCAATTGGGAGCCGATTTTTGATCGGCTGATCGCCATGCGTGAGGATGAAAAGCTGCATTTTTCTTTTGTCATCCAGGTTGACACGCTGTGCCATCGAATTCCCCGGTTCATCGAAAAGGCGGCCCGTGCCGGCGTGCGGCGGGTCTTCATCGGGCTCGAGAACATCAATCCCGAGAGCTTGGTCGGCGCCAAAAAGAAGCAGAATCGGATCGCCGAATACCGCCAGATGCTGCTGGAATGGAAGCGCTACGGCTGTTTCACCTATGCCGGCTATATCCTCGGTTTTCCTGCCGATACGCCGGAATCCATTGTGCGGGATATCAAGATCATTCAAAGGGAACTGCCGCTCGATTTGCTGGAGTTTTTTTGCCTGACGCCGCTGCCGGGTTCGGAGGATCACAAGCGGCTGTTTCTGGCTGGCGTTGCGATGGATCCGGACATGAACAAATACGACCTCGAGCATGTGACGACGGCCCATCCGCGGATGTCAAAGGACGATTGGGAGCGCGCCTATCGGCTTGCCTGGCAGACCTATTACACGCCAGAACATATGGAAACGGTGATGCGCCGCTCGGCCGCCTGTGGTGTCAGTCCTGGCAAGGTGATGTTCCTGCTGATTTGGTTCTACGGTTGCGTCACCATAGAGAAGATCCACCCGCTTGAGGGCGGCTACCTCAGGCGCAAGGTTCGCACAGATCGGCGGCCAGGACTTGGGCTGGAAAACCCTTGTTTTTTCTACCCCAAATACCTTGTCGATCTCGTCTGGAAACATCTGCGGATCGGCCGCATTGTCTGGCGGATGGCCAAGGTGCGACGGATGATCAAGTCCGACCCAAACGCCAGAGCCTATATGGACACGGCGTTGAGCCCGGTCGTTGACGGGGATCTCGACGCGCTGGAAATGTTCAGCGTCACGGAATCGGCCAAGCTCGCGGCGGACAAAGCACGCCTTCGTCTAGCGTCGGCAGAGGCCCCGCAAATTTCTTAAGGGCGACAGTTTTGTGATCGTTCGTCTACAAAAAAAACACGATTTGTCGACTAGTTAGTCGCCAGCACCGTGAAGGCGCGCCCCCTGCGCAGAGACGGTGTTAGGGGCCGTCCATTGTTGCCGCAATGGGCGGTCCCGATTCCATTGCTGCGACTGGCCAACCACCTTCATCGGCAAGCCAATCGCGCCGCAAAGCCGGCACCGACGCGCGGTGTTGAATGGCTTTATTCGCCCATCCGCGCAGCCGAATAATTGCGAGCACCGTCCACGCGAGCCCCCTGCGCATGGACGGTGCGCGAGGTCAATTCGTTGCCATGCACGGAGAGTGACGCTCCGAAAGGACCCCAGGCAAGCACCATAGCGCGCAATGGCCGTGGCGGGAAACGGCGATCTGGGCAAATAGGCGCGGAGCCCGTTAAAACTTGACCGCCGTTGCTTGTCGGCAACAGCGTGCCTTTCGGATTCACAGGAATAACTGATCCGCAACATAGTTTGGCCACGGAGCATGGCATCATCGGAACGTCCGACGAGATTGCGTCTAGCAACGGGTTGAGCGGATTAATGGGAGGATGGACTATGCGGACTAGCCAATTGCTGTCCTTTGGCTTGGCGGCCCGGCGACCGCGCTGGAACGTTGTCGCCGTTTATTCGGTCGCTTTGTTTTTTGGTATCGTATTTTGGCTTTGGCTCGGGCGAACTTTGATCGGTTTGCTCGTGAATTAGCGGAGTGCCGTAGACGGGGCGCCATCGCACCCATCCGATTGTCGCCAACTTCCTAAGCCGGAGGTGCTCCTCTCGGCGGTCGATCGCTTGCGCCAGTCGAACGAACGGCCTGCAATGGCCCGGCGACTTGGCCGGTTCGACTTGGCCGGTTCGACTTGGCCGGTTCAAAGTTTGGGGCTGTTTGGAACGGCGCTGAGGGCAAGCTGCTGGCCGAGGGCCACGAAACGCAAACCGGCCCGCTCCAGGCTTTGTCGGACGGCCCGACGGGTCGCGGGGCCAACCGAATCGGCGGCCTGCAAATCTTCCATGCGGCGGATGGTCGATTCCGACACATTGGCGGCTTGCGCCAATTCCCGCACCGACCAGTTCAGAAGGCCGCGCGCCGCCCGCAAGCGGGCGCCGACAATATGGCTTGGCGGCACTTCTATTGTTGCGGCTTTCGATTTTGCCTGAGTGTCGGCGACATCGAGAAGCGCGGCAATCAGCGTCGTCTGCCCGGTTGGGTCGGCCGTCAGACGGCCGACTGAGCGCACCAGCCGGACGTCAGCGGCAGAACCGACGACGCGAAAAACCATTTCGAATTTCCCATTCGGGCTTTGCGATGCGTTGCGCAAGCTGGCCTCGAGGGCCGCACAATCGTCTGGGTGGACAAAGCAAGGGGGGCGAGCCTGCTTATCCCCAGGCACTCTTCGATAAAATACAAGGTTCAAATCACGCAGCCAAATTTTCTGATTGGACGGAAGTAGAGTTTCGGCGACCGCTATATGAGACAATTCCAATATTTTTCGCAGACGTCGCGCCTCGATCTCCGATTCTTCGTCGGAATTCGACTTTTTGGCGACGTCTTGCAGGCTATCGATCATCTCCTGTCCGTCAAATCAAGAAAAAGCAAAATTTGTTCTTGGTAGGGTCGCGACTATACAGTGAACAATTTTGATTATTTCTTATGATAAATTTCCGTTCATTCAAATTTAACATACCTTTAAGGGGGGAATGCTAGAAATAACATAATCGATCAGGGCGTTGCGATCAAATGGAACTCATGACACTTTTGGCGAATGGGGATCCTCGGAGCATGACTGATCATTTGAGCGGGCTGCCGGACCGTCGTTCATTTTTTGCGGTGCTGACGGCCGAAATCGCCCGCGCATCGGCCCGGCAGTCGCGGTTTGCAGTAGCGCTGCTTGATCTCGACAAATTGCGGCGAACCAATGAATTGTTCGGCTATGCCGCCGGCGACGAAGTCATTCGGGTGATTTCGGCGCGGCTGCGCAGCGGACTTGGCGAGGGCGGTTATCTCGCGCGATCGGCGGGCGACGAATTTGCGCTGATCATCCCGCTTGGCGGGGACGGCGCGGCCGAAGCCCAGGTGTTCGACCTTTGCCGCGAGGCGTTGAAGCCGATCGACATTGGCAAATATTCGGTCCAGTGCCGGGCCAATATCGGGGTCGCCGTCTACCCCGACGACGACCGGGATCCCGTCAATCTTCTCAAGGACGCCGACGTCGCGCTTGGGTCTGCCAAGACCGCCGGCGGCGCTGGCGTCGTCTGCTATTCGCCGAACCTGCGCTTGCGCTCGACGGCGATAGAGAGTGCGCGGCGGGCGCTGGCGAGCGATGGCATCGTGCCCTATTACCAGCCGAAAGTTTCGCTCATCTCGGGCCTGACGACTGGCTTTGAAGCCCTGCTACGCTGGGTCCGCAGCGACGATGACATCCAGCTTGCCGAGACCTTTTCGGATGCGTTCGACGACGCTCAATTGTCGACCGATCTCGGCGACCGGATCCTGCAATATGTGGCAGGCGACATCAAGCGCTGGCGGCGCGAAGGCGCGCCGATTGGCCGGGTCGCGATCAATGTTTCGGCGGCGGCCTTCTCGCGCCCAGAGCTCGCCGCCAATGTTCTCAACGTCATCGATGCCGAAGGCATCAGCCCGGAATATATCGAAATCGAGGTCACCGAGAAGGTCTTTCTCGATGACAATTCGCAGCAGATCGCCCGCGAATTGCACAAGCTGCACGAGCGGGGCGTGCGGATCTCGCTCGACGACTTCGGGACCGGCTATGCGTCGTTGATGCATCTGCGGCAATTCCCCGTCGATTGCCTCAAGATCGATCGCTCCTTCGTCAGAGATATCGAATTCGACAAGGACTGCCGTTCGATCGTGTTGGCCATTCTCAATTTGGCGCAGAGCCTCAACAAGTCGACGGTCGCCGAGGGCGTTGAGAGCGAAGAACAGGTGCGCTTTTTGATGGCCAACGGTTGCGAGGCAGCGCAGGGCTACTTGTTTTCCCCGGCGATGCCGGCCGAGCGTGTCGCCACCTATGTGCGCTCGGTCGCCTCGCAAACGCTCATCACGTCATTTGTCTCGCCGTGCGATCTGGTGATTTGAGGCCGCCAGCGATGAGGGTAAACTTCGCATGACCACTGGATCGGCGGGGGCGGTTGAGAAGACACCGGCGATGGCGGAAGCGAATTTTGGATGATGAGGATCGCCATGGCAGCCGGCAGGCACGCCTCCAATCTCGACCAGGCAAGATTCTTCGATAGCCGGCTCCATCATCGCGTCAAACTCAGCCTTCGCGGCCGTTATATGCGCGAAGACAAAAGTGAATATGATTGTCGGACCGCCGATATTTCGCCGGGTGGCCTGGCCCTGTTCGGCGCGTCGCGCCCGCCGATCGGCGAAAGGCTGGTGCTGCATCTTGAATATCTGGGTCGGCTCGAAGGCACAGTCGTGCGGCATTTCGAGAATGGCTTTGCCGTCTCGCTGTTTGCGACCCGCGACAAGCGCGAGAAGCTGGCGACGCGGCTGACCTGGCTTGCCCACCGCGACGCCAGCGAACTCGAAGACGGGCGACGCCACGAACGCATGATTCCGCGCCGGGTCGAAACCAAGATCTGCCTCGAGGATGGCCGCAGCTATCCGGCCAGAATCTGCGATCTGTCGGCCTCGGGCGTCGCGCTCCTCGCCAAGGCCGCGCTTGGAATCGGCTCGCTGGTCCGCATAGGCGAACATACCCGTGGGCGGGTCGTGCGAACCTTCGATGGCGGTTTTGCGATCGAGTTTCTACGCTTGATACCCCTGGAATTGCTCGATGAAGATCTCGAGTTGTAATGGTGGGATTTGCCGGGAGACGTCATGTCGCCCAAGCCTGCCCTGTGGTTCCTCGGCGTTTTCTTCGTCATGGCCCGGCTGGGTGGCTCGATTCCTGGTCGGACAGGTCGTCGCCGAAAAGCCTGGCCGGCAGCTTTGCCGACGGAGCCAATGCCACGCCCCGGGGCTGGCGGGCCAAGCGTCCCGGGCGACCGACGCCCAGTTACACCTATAAGTATGCGGTAATCGACGCCTGCAATCTGGATTTCGGCAGCCTGCCGGCACGACACCGGTCGGGCCGAACTGGACTGCATTTTGCTTAACAGCGAAGGCGAGGCCAGCGCTCTAGCCCGCCTGCTGAAAAACGAACAAAATAAAGCCAATTTCCTGAGCAACCTCGCGTCTGACGCCTGCCAATCCTATGCAACCACGAAGTTATTATCTGATATAGCTATCGTCTTTGCAGCAGAGGATGAAAAGAACAGCTCGATTTATTCATTTTCCATTGATAGGAATATTTGTACAAACCGTTGAATTTTGCTCAAAACGCCGATTGATTTTTATTTCTACTTCGCTAGATTTTCAATTCGAACTCGGTCGGATCCGCCTTGACGGTCGCGATCGTCGGTCTGAGTTCAGACTTTACAAGTCGACGACGACCTTCCAGAACTCTTGGGTGACGCGTGCACCCCCGGCCATTTACCATTGAAAGCAATGGGATGGGCGGAGGTCGCGAAAGCCGATAGCCTTTTGGTTCTTGCAGTTTCCATTCCCGCCTTGCAAGGGGAAAGTCATGAGTAACGTTCAGCCAATTACGGAAATTATTGCCGCAAGCAAGGATATCGATGTCGGTGATGTCGTCCGGCTTGCGAGCAGCCGCGAATATTCGATGACGGTGATCAAGATCAAGGGCAACACGATTACGTGCACCTGGCAAAACGAGGACATGGATATCCAGATTGCCGACTTCGATTCGCGCTGCTTGCGGATGGTCGAGAAGCGCGACCCGTGAATGCCTTGGCAAGCCGAGTGAGGATGGCTAGCCTTCTCACAGGTTTCGATTGATCGCGGTCCGCGTGGCCGATCGGGAGAGCACATATGAAGGATGAGAAATCGTCTGCCGGATCCCGTGGTGCGCCTTTTGCGGTGACCTATACGGACGCGGAATGGCGACAGCGGCTGAGCCCGGAACAATATGCAGTCTTGCGCGGGCATGCCACCGAGCGGCCCGGTAGCTGCGCACTTAATCACGAAACCCGGCCGGGATTGTTTGCGTGCGCCGGCTGTGGCCAGAAGCTTTTTGTCTCCCGACAGAAATTTGACAGTCGAACCGGCTGGCCGAGTTTCACCCAGCCGATAGACGGATCGGTGGCGACCCAGGTCGATCGCGATCATGGCATGACGCGCACCGAAGTCCATTGCAGCCGCTGCGGCGGCCACCTCGGACACGTGTTCGACGATGGACCGCCGCCTACCCATTTGCGCTATTGCATGAATGGCGTGGCGATGAATTTCGAGCCGGACTAGCCTCGCCATGCCCGGTAGCGGCCAAACCATGCTGCAGCGTGCCGGGCTTAGCACGATCGCACTCTGGCTTGGCACGGCCGGCGCCTGTGCCGCGCAGCGCGCCTATGCGCCGGCCATGACTTGCGCGGCGGTCCAAGCGCTGATCGCCGCCCGCGGCGCGGTCAGTATCTCTTCTGGCCCCCACCTCTACGACCAATATATCCGTGACCAAAGTGCCTGTCTGCCGAGCCAGACGACACAGCCGGATTTCATCCCGACTGCCGATGAGCCGCATTGTCTCGTCTATCGCTGCAAATGGCGCTGGTCGAACCATAGGCATTAGGCCGTCGGCCGCGCTCTAGGCGATCCGGACGATCTGCTTGCCGAAATTCTTGCCGCTCATCAAGCGCAAGAAAGCTTCCGGCATGCGCTCGAATCCCTCGATAACATCTTGCCGCACTTTCAGGCGGCCGCAGCTGTGCCAAGCGGCGAGGCGCTCCAGCGCCTCCTCGCGCCGATGCCACCAGTCGAAGACCAGGAAGCCGTGCAGGCTCGCCCGCGTGACGATGAATTGTCCGAGCATGCGTTCGCCAATATCGGGCTCGCCGAACCGGTCAGCGAGAGCGACCCGCCCGCACATGATGACCCGGGCGCCGCGGGCCAGGATCTTCATGACGGCATCGTGGATCGGACCGGCGGTGTTGTCGAAGAATATGTCGACGCCGCGTGGGCATAGGGCCGCAAGGGCGCCAGCCAAATCTTTTTCGCTCTTATAATTGAGCGCCTGATCGAAACCGAGGTCGCGGCAGAACTGAACCTTTTCGTCGCTGCCCGCTATGCCGAGTACTCGGCAGCCGGCAAGCTTGCCAATCTGCCCGACAATCTGTCCGACAGCGCCCGACGCCGCCGAGACGACCAAAGTGTCACCTGGCCGCGGTCGGCCGACGTCGAGCAGTCCGAAATAGGCGGTCATGCCTGGCATGCCCAGAAGGAACAGCGCGCTCTCGATCGGCGCAAGCTTCGGATCGATCTTATTGATGGCATTGGCACCGGGCAGGCCGGGCGTCAAAACCGAATATTCCTGCCAGCCGAACTGCATCGATTCGGCAATATCCCCCGGTCTCCAATAGGGATGGTTGGAGGCAGCGACGATGCCGACGCCACCGCCTTGCATGACGTCGCCCGGCTTGACGCCAGCGGTATAGCCGGCGGAAGGGCTGATCCTCCCGCGCATATAGGGATCAACCGACAGGAAACTGGCCTGCACGAGAATTTGACCCGGGCCCGGTTGCGCAATCGGGACGCCCTCCAATCGCCAGGTGTCAAGCGCCGGCATGCCCTTGGGAAAGGCGGCGAGTAGCCAGCGCCGATTAATCGATTTGCTCAGAGGCATGCCTTTCGATGCGATCTTATCGCGGTCCATTGGTGCAGTCCTCACTGTGACGCGGTTGGTCAATTTTGGCCAGATCGGCGCTGTCGCTCGGCTTGACAAAGCGGCGGCCGGCCCAGAGGCTAAGCTTGGTTCAGGTGGCGGGGCGGCGCGAGACGCCACCCGGAGCGTTAGTGGATAAGACCCGCCATAATAGAAACCGCCACACTAAACTGGGAGGAATACCGAATGACAGCCAATCGCCGTGACACGATGAAGTTGTTGGCCAGCGCGACCCTCGGCGTAGGGATGGCGCCCTTGAGCCTGATCAATCCGGCACTTGCCGAGGGCAAGATTCGGATTGCGATGGTGGTAAAGGCGCTCGGTATCGGCTTTTTCGATGCCTGTCGCGATGGCGGCCAGGAGGCGGCCAAGGCATTGGGCGATGTCGAACTCATTTATACCGGACCGACCACAACCACGGCCGAAGCACAAATTCAGGTGATCGATGCGCTGATCGCCCAGAAGGTCGACGCGATCGCCATTTCTGCCAACGACCCAAATGCCCTCGTCCCGGTTGGCAAGAAGGCGCTGCAGCGTGGCATCAAGGTCATATCCTTCGATTCTGGGATAGCGCCGGAGGGCCGCATCATGCACCTTAATCCCTCGAATAACGCGCTGATCGGCACCAAACTCGTCCAAATGATTGCCAAGACCCTGAAAGGCGAAGGCGAGGTCGCAATACTCTCGGCAACGGCGCAAGCGACCAATCAGAATATTTGGATTGAAGAGGCCAAGAAGGAATGGGCAAAGCCCGAATATGCCAAGCTTAAGCTCGTCACCATCGTCTATGGCGACGATCTCGCCGATAAGAGCTACCGCGAAACGCAAGCGCTCCTCAAAGCCTATCCGAATCTAAAAGGCATTGTCGCCCCGACCTCGGTTGGCATTGTCGCGGCGGCCAAGGCGGTTGTCGATGCCGGCATGGTCGGCAAGGTCTACGTCTCCGGCTTGGGCTTGCCCTCGGAGATGAAGGGCGCGGTCCTCGCCGGGGCGACCGACACTTTCGCCATCTGGAACCCGATCGACCTTGGCTATTCGGCGACTTACATTGCCGCGCAATTGGTGAAGGGCGAAGCGAGCGGCAAAGCGGGAACCACGGTCAAGGTCGGTCGCATGGGCGAAATCAAGATCGGCGAAAATAATGAGGCGGCGATGGCGGATCCCTTCACCTTCGACAAGTCCAATATCGAGCAATTTTCGAAAATATTCTGATCGGCCCGGCAAGGTCGATCGGCTGGTGGCGCGCTCTCTCCTGGGGCGCGCGCTGCCGGCCTTTGACGGATTTGGCGGATAGCCCGGCGGGGCGAACATGGGCGACAAGTGTGGTTAGCGAAGACAGCCAGCCGCCGCGTGACGAAATCCTGACGCTGCGTGGCATCAGCAAACGCTTTCCAGGCGTCAACGCCCTTAGGGCGGTCGACCTGTCGTTGCGGGCGGGCGAGGTGATGGCTCTGATCGGCGAGAATGGCGCGGGCAAGTCGACGCTGGTCAAGATTTTGACCGGGATTTACGCGCCCGATCAAGGCGTGATCAGAATGGCGGGCGAAGAAAAGCAATTCTCCTCGCCGCGGGCTGCCTGGGAGGCGGGGATCACCGCCATCCACCAGGAAACCGCCATGTTCGACGAATTGTCGATCGCCGAAAATATTTTTATCGGCCACATGCCCGGCAACGCAACGGGCCTGGTCGATTGGGGCGCCATGCGCGCACGCACGCGGGCGTTGCTGGCGCGCATCGGCGTCGATCTCGATCCGGACGTTGCCCTCAAACGGCTGGGAATTGCCCAAAAACATCTGGTCGAAATCGCGCGAGCCCTCTCGCATGATGCCCGCATTGTCATTATGGACGAGCCAACGGCGGCGCTCTCCGCGCATGAAATCGACGATCTGTTCCGGATCATCGCCGCGCTCAAGCGGGAAGATCGCGCCATTTTGTTCATCTCGCATAAGTTCGACGAGGTCTTTCGCATCGCCGATCGCTGGACTTGTCTGCGCGACGGCGCGCTTGTCGGCGCCGGTCGGGTTAGCGAGGTCAGCGAGGCGGAACTCGTCCGTCTCATGGTCGGCCGTTCGATCGAACAGGTGTTCCCCAAGCGGCCAGTGCCGATCGGCGACATTGTCCTCGAAATCGAGGGTCTCGCCAACGCGACCGAATTCAGCGACATCGATTTTCACTTGCGCCAGGGTGAGATCCTCGGCTTTTACGGACTAGTCGGCGCGGGGCGATCCGAGACCATGCAGGCAATATTCGGGATCTCGCGCCCAGCGCGCGGCCAAATCCGGGTTGCCGGGCGGACGGTCAATATCCGCGACCCGGCCGACGCCATTGCCAGCGGCATCGCCTATGTCCCGGAGGACCGTCAAGTGCAGGGCGCAATCGGCGCGCTATCTATTGCGGAAAATGTCACGCTCGCCAATCTGCCGGCCTATGCAAGCGCCGGTGTGCTTTCGCGGCGGGCCGAATTGCAGGCCACCCGCTATTTCGGCAAGCGCCTTTCGATCAGGGCCGCCTATTGGCACCAGCGACTCGCCGAATTATCCGGGGGCAACCAGCAAAAGGTCGTCATTGCCAAATGGTTGGCGACAGAGCCCAAGATCCTGATACTCGACGAGCCAACCAAAGGCATCGACATCGGGTCGAAGGCGGCGGTCCACGCTTTCATGGGTGAACTGGCGGCCGATGGACTGGCGATTGTCCTGGTCTCGTCGGAATTGCCGGAAATCCTCGGGATGTCTGACCGGATTGTCGTCATGCACGAGGGCCGAATTGCCGGCACATTCCGCCGGGAAGAGGCCAGTGCCGAAGCAATCGTGTCGCTGGCCTCGGGGCGTGCACAGTGACATCGCTTTTGTCGAGACGCGAAGGAATTCTAGGCACCATTATCCTGGTGATGTTGCTTGCGATCGGCTTGCGGGCGCCGGTCTTCGTGACGCCGCAAAGCCTTTTGTCGGTTCTCACCGATACGACGATCCTCGCCATGCTGGCGCTTGCCCAGATGGCCGTCATTTTGACCCGTGGCATCGATCTCTCGGTTGCGGCGAATCTGGCCCTCACCGGGATGATCGTCGCGCTCGTCTCGCGCGCCGCGCCTTTCCTGCCGATACCGGCGATCGTCATGCTTGCCCTTGTCATCGGCCTTTGTCTTGGGCTGATCAACGGAATTCTGGTCGCCTTTGCCGAAATCCCGCCGATCGTGGTCACGCTCGGCACGCTTGCCATTTACCGCGGCCTGATTTTCGTCTTGGCTGGCGGCGCCTGGCTGACGACCAAGGACATGAACGAGGCCTTTCTCAGTTTTCCGCGGAGCAACCTCTTTGGTCTGCCCAGTCTGGTCTGGATCGCTGCCGCGGTAATCCTGCTGTTTGTCCTTTTCCTCAATCGGACGAGTGCCGGGCGAAGCCTTTATGCCATTGGGGGCAATCCTCAGGCCGCCATCTATTGCGGCCTTTCGCTGCCGCGCTACAGACTTCTGGTCTATACCCTATCCGGCGCCGTTGCCGGATTGTCCGGCTATCTCTGGGTGGCGCGTTTTGGTATTGCCTATTCGGATATTGCGATCGGCTACGAATTGACGATCATTGCCGCCTGCGTCATTGGCGGGGTGTCGATCGGCGGTGGCATCGGCAATGTTCTCGGCACGCTTCTGGGCGCGCTATTCCTAGGAATCATCGCCAATGCCTTGCCGGTGATCAAAGTGTCGCCCTTCTGGCAGATGGCCATTTCGGGCGCCGTCATACTGATGGCCGTGATCGCCAATGCGCGATCGGAAAAGGGGACGCTCAAACTCATCTTGCCGGAGGCGCGGCGCGCCGCAAGCGGGGGCGGGCCGTGAGCCTAGACGACCCTCCACGGAGCGACGAGATCGCCGAGCGCAGGAAATTTCGGCTGGCCGATGGCCTGTTGCGTTGGGAGGTCATACTTGTCGTCCTTCTGATCGCTGTCGTTGCCGTCAATGCGGCAATCTCGCCGTATTTTCTTGATGTCGACAACCTCTCCGACGCGACTTTCAATTTCTCGGAAAAGGCGATAGTCGCCCTCGCTATGACCCTTCTCGTTCTCGTTCGTGAAATCGATCTGTCGGTTGCCGCGATCATTGCGTTGGCCTCGCTGGTCATGGGCCTTGCGGCCGGCGCGGGATTGGGCACGGCCAGCCTGGTTCTCGCCGGTCTCCTGGTCGGCGGGCTTGCCGGCGCCTGCAACGGCTTTCTGATCACGCGGCTCAATCTGCCTTCGATCGTAGTCACGATCGGCACCATGTCTCTGTTTCGCGGCCTGACTCAGGTCGCACTTGGCGATCAGGCAATTACCAAATATCCGCAGGGGTTGCAGGATCTGGGCCAGGGCTATCTGTTCCAATCGCCGCCGATCGGTATCTCCTTCGCGATCTTCTTGACGCTTGCCCTGATCGCCGCATTCGTCTTGCATTTCACCGTGATCGGTCGGCGGCTCTATGCGATCGGCAACAATCCGATCGCTGCCCGATTCTCCGGCATTCGCGTCAACCGCATCCGTTTTGCTCTATTCGTTACTTCCGGCCTCGCCAGCGGCCTTGCGGCGGTCCTGCTGACTGGGCGGATCGGCTCGACGCGGCCCAATATTGCGCTCGGCTGGGAACTCGAGATTGTCACCGTGGTCGTCCTTGGCGGCATCTCGATCAGCGGCGGCAGCGGCACGATTGTGGGTTTGCTTATCGCGGTCTTCGTTCTCGGCTTAACGACCTTTGGCCTGTCGCTGCTCAATGTTCCCGGCATTGTCATCAATGTTTTGCTCGGTTTCCTGCTCATCCTGTCGATTGCGACTCCGATTATTTTGCGCAAATTATTTAGCCGGCGCTCTAGCCGAAAGATCGCGCGGCGCCTCGGCTAAAAGTCTTTGGCCCGCGTAGGCACACCGTCGAATGCGGACGTGGGTTATTGGGGTCAAGACGTCTTCCAGTTTAAGATCATCGCGCGGAGCCTGATTGACAGTTGTTAGCCATATCCGTCAATCGGGTGAGCCAGCAATATGATGTTAAGCATTAGCCCTTCTTATCGAGGCTGTACAAACGAGGCCCTCGTGGGAGCGGCTTTTGGGTTTGGTCTTTTTGCTCGTGGAGCCGGAACGGGGCCACGGTCGCGAGGCCAGAATCCATCCGAATCGCGCGAGAGAAGATCTTGATTGTCTCATGGTCATGTCACCGCTCGTTGGTGGGCGTGATAGCGAGTGCCGGCTTAGCTCAATGGTAGAGCAACGGCTTTGTATGCCGGAGGTGGGGGTTCAATTCCTTCGGTCGGCACCAGTCTTGCGCTGGCAAGGCAGTGCGGAGATTGGGCGACAAGCTCGCCAGCTCTGCAAGTAAGCGACGATGGGGACGCGATGAGGAAACGGGCCCCTTCCGTGCCGGGGCACAGATGCGTTGTGGCACTCAGCAAGAGCGCAAAATCTTGACGACCAAAAGGATTGCCAGCCAGGGAGCAGACCATTAGCGAGGCTATACCTGATATCTCGGTTATAATTCCGACGTTCCGACGGGAACTACCGCTTGCCGAGGCGCTCGAGAGCGCGCTGGGACAGTCGGGTGTCGACCTGGAGATATTCGTCGTCGACGATAGTCCAGAGGGATCTGCGCGTGACGTTGTTGCTGGGCTCAAGGACGATCGTGTCAACTACCGAAAGCATCCGGTTCCCACGGGGGGCTATCCAAGTATAGTACGCAATTTTGCTTTGCCCGAAGCCCGGGCACCGCTAATCCATTTTCTTGATGATGACGACCTGGTACCAGCGGGCCATTATGCTCGCGTTAAGTCTGTCTTTGCCAAAAGGCCAGATGTCGGTCTTGTGTTTGGCGCCATCGAACCTTTCGGTAATGGTCCGGCCGAGCAACTCGCTGACGAGAAAAGCTACTTCGAGAAATCCCGGCGCTTGGCCGCGCGGTGCCGCAGTCTTGGCACTGTTTATCCCTTCGTTGGCTCTATGCTCTTTGTGCACGCGTTATTGGTCTGCAGTGCAGGCGTCGTGCGACGCGAATGCGCCTTGGCGCGAGGCGGGTTCGACGGCACGATCAAGGTTCGCGAAGATGTCGATTTCTATGTTTCAATCATGCGCCGTTTTGGCGTGGAATTTGTCGACGAAACGACCCTTCACTATCGCATCAGCAGCGACGCCTCACTCATGCATACGGCAGCTCTCGCGCCTGCCGAACTGGCCTCACGGGACAAATTCTTGCGCGAGGCGCGCGAGACTACCAATGCCAAATATATCGACCAATGGGGCTACGGCGAATTCTTGGCGTTGAAGCTCGTGTCGCGATCGGTTAGGTCCCTCCTGTGAATTTGCGAAAAATGAGAGTTAAATGAACTGGCAAATCGAGAGATTCCGCAGCTTCGATGCTATGGCGGCTGTCTTGGCTGACTGGGAGGCGTTAGCCTCGCAAATCCGGCCGTGGACTCCATTTACGACGCCTGCTTGGAACAGGTTATGGTGGAAGCATTATCGCAAGCGCATGCTGGTAATGACCGACGAATTCTTTGTGCACACTCTGCGCGACAGAGACAATCGCCTTGTTGCAGTGGCACCACTCCTGCGCCGGCGGATCCCGGGATTCGGATCCACAAGCCTACATACTATTGATTTTTTCGGCGCCGACCAGACAATAACAGAGATCCGTGGCCTGGTTAGTCTGCCGTCTGACCAGGCAGCCGCGCTGCTCAGGCTAAGGGAATTTCTTCGAGCTGGCGATTGCAGCTGGGATCTACTCACATGGCACGGGATGCGCGCGGAGAGCCTGCATACAATCAAGTCGAGCAATGACAAGGCCGCGGTATTGGCCGAGCCATCAGACTACCTGGTTGCTTTGCCCAAAACGTGGAAGGACTTACTCGGTGGCGTCTCCGCCAACATGCGCAAGAGCGTCCGCAAATCCTACCAGTCTCTGGAGCGGCATGGACACGGTTTCAAGTTCCAGTTCGCCGAATCAACCGGTGGCAAGGACGGGCCTATGGACACCTTCTATCGGCTTCATTCAGCAAGAGCCGCAGTCGAAGACATGCAATACAAGCATCCCGATCGATTCGCTGACGCTCGCAACCGTGGCTTCTTATCCGAATTTTCCGTGGAAATGGCTAAGACAGGCAATCTGCGCATTTTCGAACTTGAGGTCGCGGGCGAGACGATCGCCAGCCGATTGGCCTTTCTTCACCAGGGAGAATTATATCTTTACTATTCCGGTTACGATCCGAAATGGCGCAAATATGCCATTATGACACTGCTTATGGCTGAGATTTTCCAGTGGGCGATAAAGGAAAAGCTGACGACGGTGAACCTTTCCACTGGCAACGATCTTTCCAAGCTTCGCTGGCAGCCGACGGAGATAGAGCTATACGGCAGTCAGGAGCGCAGAACAGGCCTGCGGGGCCAAGTTCTGCGGCATTCGGTTGGTGCTATTGCACGAGCGCGCGCAGCAATCGTCAGGGCACGTGGCTATCGGTCGGGTGCCGTGGTCCCCGGTCAAATCGAGCGGGCAGAGTAAACGTTTGTATTGCGGGTTGTCAGGTTGCCAGGCGATCATCCGGCTGCAGGAGCGTCATGCAGCTCGCCGACTGGCGGCGGTACGCTGATCGCCAAAGCCAGAGTCGCAAGACGATGCCGTGACTGGGTTGAGGAAGCGCCGATTGCTTGTCATGAAGCATGCAAAGGCTGCAAACAAAAACGAATCCTTACGAATCCTTGAAGGGGCCGTGCACTCATTGGCCGCTATCGAAGGCCGAGCCCAGGCTTGAAGTCAGGAACGAGTTCGATCCGGGCATTGGCGGACGCCGCCAACGCTATGGGAAAAGATGTGAATCCATGTGCGCCGCCGGGGAAAACGGCAAGCTCCGCGGGATTGCCGGCGACGGCCCAGCGTCCGTGCATGAAGATGGAATCGTCGAGCAGCGCATCGCGCGTTCCAATTGTGAACAACGCTGGGCACAGGCCACGCAGGTCCGCATATAGCGGGGAGACATCTGGCGATCGCCGATCAACGCCCTTTGGTATGAAGGCCTCGGAGAAGCGTTCGATATCGACCGTCCGCAGGATCAATCGCTCGTCGCCAAACGCCCTTTGGCTTGGCGTCATCGTCATGTCGAACACTCCAAACACAAGATTGGCAGCACGAAAGCCGGCATAGGCATGCCGGTCCCGCATGCGCAGCAGAGTGACGGTCGAGAGATGGGCGCCGGCTGACTCGCCACCAATCGTCAGAGTGTCGGTACCAAATCTCCTGCGCGCATTTTGCACCAACCAGACTGCCGCCGATTCGCAATCGTCCGGGCCGGCAGGATAAGGAAATTCTGGCGCGAGCCGATATTCCACGCTGACACAAGCCAATCCGACATTGTCGGCGATGCGCTCCAGCATCGGATCCTGCTGGTCGGCAGCACCGAGTACCCAGCCGCCGCCATGGATATGCAGATAGACGCCACGCGGCGCCTGCGGTGCAATGACCCGCAGCGCGATCTTGTGGCCGTTTTTGCCATCTATCTCGAACACTTCAGCACGCGGCGAGGTAGGCGTCAGTGGAAACGGGCCTTCGCCGCGGCGGCGGGCAGCTCGCATCTCCTCGGCGCCGATTTCCCACCAATTCGGCGTTCCGGTAAGCATCTCGATCAATGCCGCATTCAGAGTCCGGGTCTCCTCCGCGATCGCAGCGTCGGAGAACAGCGCAGAATCGATTTTCCCCGTGACCACGTCCATGGAAGCTTTCATGGCGCCACCACTCCCGACGGTAAAATTCATGTCAAATTCATGATACAGGCAGGAGATCCAAGATTTCCAGTCGGGCCGGGAAAGATCGAGAAATCGAAATTGACAGAAGCGCTCGGTCCGCCCTTTTCGTCCGGAATAGGCAATGGCCGTCTGGAGCATGCTATACTGGGTTGGTGTATTGCAATGCCGGTTGGCGACGAGCGTGGATTGCCCGTTGAACGGCTCGACAAGGAATTGAGCATGACCCCGACTCCAACAATTGAAGCTTTGCTGGCCGCCTGGATCGAGGCATTTAATAGGCACGATCTCGACACACATATGGAGCTTTATACGGAGGATGCCTTCCTGTTTGGCTCAATTCCTGAACTGGTCATCGGGCGGCAAGCGATCCGCACCTATTTTTCCAAACGCGGTCCTGGCGTGCACGTACGGCGTTACCCGCAACCTCATATCGTACAAGTGTCAGCCGATATTGCAGCAACCGCCGCGCATGTCGATTTTGCCGACGGCGACACGCTTATGCCCTATCGCGTGACTTGGATGCTCGTTAGGCGAGGCGGCCATTGGCGCATTGCCCAGCATCATGGCTCGCCGCGTTTGGATGCATAGTCGGTGTGAGAATCGCCAGGCATCGGCTCGGCCAGGGTATTGAAGGCGGTTGTCGATTTTCTCCGGATCCCGGATAATCCCTGGGCGGCCCTACGTCGACAAGACGAGCCGTGCGCGGCCTGGCGGGGTCGAACGCCACCAGGTTGGATGGTAAAGAATCCCTTGGTTGCATCGCCGGCGGGCTAGTCTTGATTTTCCGTGGGTGATGCGATTGGCGACCTGTGCCGAGATATTTATAGATCTATCGAGGGGCCGGCTTCACCTTGTCGACTCGACCTCCGGATAGGCTGAAACCATGGCAATACCACTATCATTGGCGAATCTCGGTAAGTTTGGGCCGAAGGTGGCTGTTCCCAAATACCGACGCGACGAATTGTCGCCCGGCATCCTGCATATTGGCCTGGGAAATTTTCACCGCGCCCATCAAGCGCTGTACCTCGATTCGCTTTTCAATATCGGCAAAAGCAAGGATTGGGCGATCATCGGGGCAGGTGTTCTGCCTGCCGACATCCGCATGTATGATGCGTTGACAGCTCAGGACTATTTGACAACGGTGGTCGAGCAGGAGGCCTCGGCGAGTAGCGCCCGCGTCACTGGTTCGATGATCGACATGGTCAGGCCTGGTGACAGAGCTGCCTTACTTGAGCGATTGGGCGCCCCGACGACACGCCTCGTCTCCTTGACCATAACGGAGGGGGGCTATTTCATCGATCCGGCGACTGGACGCTTCAACGCGGACGCTCCCGAAATCCGACGTGACGCGGCGCAATTCGATAACCCGTCCACCGTGTTCGGCTTGCTTGCCTTGGGACTCGCCCACAGACGAAAATCCGGCCTGAAACCGTTCACGGTACTGTGCTGTGACAATATTCCGCATAACGGCATAGTAACACGAAATGCGATCGTTGGCCTCGCGCGCCTCAGCAGTCCCGATCTCGCCAACTGGATCGAGGCCGAGACCGCCTTTCCCAATGCGATGGTGGACCGCATCACGCCTGCCACCACCGACCGTGAACGCACCTTATTGGCCGAGGCCTACGGCATCGATGACCAATGGCCTGTGTTTTGCGAAACGTATATCCAATGGGTGCTAGAGGACCAGTTCTGCAATGGCAGGCCGGCGCTGGAGGAGGTTGGGGCGACCTTCGTTGCGGATGTCACGCCTTATGAATTCATGAAAATCCGTATCCTCAACGGGGGCCATGCCTCGATCGCCTATCCCGGCAGCTTACTGGATATACAATACGTTCACGACGCGATGAACCATCCGCTAATCGGCGGCTTCTTTGCGAAGATAGAGCAGGACGAGATTGTCCCGACGGTGCCGCCGGTACCGCATACCAACCTCAAAGACTATTACAAGCTCATCCAGCGCCGGTTTTCTAACCCCAAAATTGGTGACACGATAGCAAGACTTGCCTTCGATGGCTCAAATCGACAGCCGAAGTTCATCGTACCCATTATCGTCGACCGGCTGAAGTTGGGGCAAGGGATTGCGGGCCTCGCGCTCGAATTGGCCCTTTGGTGCCGTCATTGTGCGGGCATTACAGCTAGTGGAAAGGCGATTCAGGCAAGCGATCCCGCTTGGGATCGGCTCAAGGCGAAGGCCAATGAAGCCCGTGCAAACCCTTCGGCCTGGCTCGAAATGACCGATATTTATGGTGACCTCGGCCGGGTGCCGATCATGCAGAGGGCTTTCACTTCGGCACTCAACGCCCTTTGGTCCGAGGGTCCCGCTAGGGTTCTCGAAGACTATCTGGGCGGGTCAACGTCGGGTTAATCCGGGTCGACGACAGAACGCCGTTGTCGCCGCCATTGCGTTGGCGAAATTCCACTCCATCTCTGGGCGTCGATAAATAACCTCGGTGTGCTTTAGGCAAGCGACATCGCGATTTCTGCAGCCGGAAGTCGCGTCAGGGCGAACAATTGGCGGGCCACGGTGTAGCGGATTTCAGCCTCGAAAGTCGTCCACTAGCTTTGCCGTTGGCGTCGAAGCGGCCGCGGATGAGACCGAGGTAAGCTTGAGGTTAGCTCAAACAAAATTAGGCACGTCTGTCAGTTCATGCATCAAGGTGCAGCCAGCGGCGCGGATAAGTTCGTAGATGGGATGGGAGACCGTGGTACCGCGCCATTCATTTTGTATTAAGTCCCCCCGTGGCACCCACTTGCCGCATTCTCCAACGGAGGAATGGGTCAAAAAGATCGGCGACATGCACCTCTTCGGGAAGGGCTGGAATGCGCTTCGCGATCGGATCTTCGCCAATCAGAGAAGCTCGGCGTCATTCCGCGAGACTCCAAACTGACGCCCTGGCCGGATGGGTTGCTGAGGACATGGGACAAGACAACCGACGAGGAGAAGAAGCACTCTATCCGTCAGGCCGACGTCTATGCTTTTCTTGCCTATATACCGATCACGGAATCGGTCGCATGATCGAGACGGTTGAAGACATAGGCAAGCTTGATGACACATTGTTCACGTCGGGGGATCCGTGGAATGGTCAGGCATCGATGGCGATTGTCGGAATTGACAGGAAGTCAAAGTGGCGGTTCGGGATTAGCCGATGGCAAAATTGTGGCGGCGAACGATTGCGGGGTCGGTTTCACTCGAAGATGGTACATCGATTGTGACGGCCCCGCACCCTGACTATGATGGACTCGCGATCGCGGCGATTATTTGGGATTATGACGGGGAAGATCATGAGAAATGGGCTTAAGGCATTTGCTGTTATCCTGGGTGTCTTCATTTGTGGGGTGAGCTTACCAGCCTCCGCACAATCCATGCTTCAAGGCGCTGCAAGCTGTTCCCAAGCGTACGGGAAATGCTTCGACTTTTGCACAAGCCAGTTTCCTGGCGGCGGCGTGTCGAGCGCTCGCTGTGTCGATCAGTGCACTTACGCGCGGGCAAAGTGTGATCGCAATGGCTGCTTCAGTACGAAAATGGCAGCTCTCTGTGGATTGTCCAAACGTTGATGTATTGACACTTCGTCCTGCCGGTAGCATTGCTCTGGGCATTGAAGCCGGCGGTATCGAAAATTGACTTGTTTGAGGTCGAAACTCATTTGCACCGACACTAGTTGCGGTCATCGTGGCCGCAAGTCTCGAATGGAGAAACAAAATGCGCACAGCTTTAATTGTCGCGGCAACTGCTGTTGCTACGACCGCGGGATTGGCTTTGTCGGCGATCGGGCTGGATACCTACGTCGATGCCAATGGTTTCATTGACGTGCAGGAACTCACGTGCGCTCAGCTTGCCGACACGTACCAGGAAGACGCTAATGCGCTCGCGAATTGGTATTCTGGCTGGTACAATGGATTGGCGCATAAACACTATTATCATCTTACCCGCGTGGCGGGCGTTGAGCATCAGCTTATCGTCTATTGCAAAGAGCACCGCGACCAAAAGATCATTCACGGTTTGGATGCCGTGTTCAAACAAGATCGCGACAGCCACTGACCGGCAGCGAGCCGACGTGAGGCGGTGGCGTTGGGTATTCGACTGATCCGCTGCGCCGCCCTTGCTGGCGCTATTTTGGTGGCAAGCTTCGTGGCAGATACCGGGCCAGTGACCTGGCAGACAAAAGGCAGTGTCGTCTCGCAGGCCGAAGCGGTGGTTGGTCGCCCGGCGACACCGCACAGCGTCGCCGGACATAGGCGACGTGTCGTTCGCCGGCGCTATTGAACTGATGGCTGCAAAGTGAGACGATTCCAAATCGAGTGTGGCTGATGGGGGCGCGTGGAGTCCAGCGGTCGTGCCCCCGCTTTCCCCGGCAACCGAAAGCGGAGGGGCTTTGTCCTGCCCGATGACCCGCCACTGAAGTTTTCTTCGAGCGCCATCGGGCTATTGATCCGCTGGACTTCTACTGTCGCTTTCCAATGGAGGAAGACCAATGCGCAATCTGATTGAATGTAGCGGGGTGATCGCCGCAGGCTTAGTCTTTTTGGGTGTGGTTGCGGCTCAGGGCCAGGATGCCGCAGTGAAGCCGCATGTTCCGTTGGAAAAGACCATTGGCGTTCCCCACGCGGACAGGCCCATCCCTTCTCTGGCTGTCATAAATGCCGCTGCAGTCAAGCTCGAGGGCACCAAGCTGGTTCTCAACGGGGTTGCGTCCAACACCATCGTCTTTGCTGACCGGCCAGTGCGAGCGGCCGGCCACGAAACCATCAAGCAATTCCTGATGCAATGGGACGAGGGCAAAGACAGTTTCGCCGCCGACCCGCCGAACGCTACCGTGTCCGTGTTGGGTGGCAATCCCGGTGAGGTCTCCGACGCGGTGATGGAATTGCGGGCGCCGAAGCTCGAGGGGAACACTCTGACCTTCGATGTGACTGTCCTCGAAGGGACTCTGGCGGCGGGTGGTCCTGTGGCCGTATTCATCGACGCCTTTGCGGTGCGGGGCCCTTACGGCGGTGGCTTTGCGCACGCCGGGGGCTGGGGCGGCGCCACGGCCTGGCGCGGCGGTGGGGCCTACTGGCACGCACCTGTCTATCACGGTGCCTGGTACGCTCACCCTGCCCCGGTCTATGGAGCAGGCGCAGTCGCGGCCGGTGCAATGGTCGGTGCAGCCGGCGCTGCAGCGATGGCTGCACGCCCCTATTACCCACCGGCATGCGGCTACTATCCGTACCCTCCTTGCTACTAGCAGCCAGCGGGCTGGCCCTGGGTCATTGCATTGTCGCCATGAGCTCTGGAAGGGCCGCGCCTGTTGGACTTCCTTTGAGTAGCGACCTCCGGCGCGCATCACCTATTCGCTGCCGCATTGCGTCGCCGGAGCGCGTTGAGTTGAAACGCGTGGTGCCAATGCGGTTGCCTATTGCGGTGCCTTCACCTTGCCAGGGTCAGGACGGACCGGCTTCGTCCGGGGCCTCGTCCTGGTCACCTTGGCACGCTAGGCAACGCTCGCCGCGCTTGGCGTGAAGCTGTGGGGGGGCACCAGCGAACGCTGATCGACCTTCTGCTGTTGAGTTTGGAGTCTTCGGACGACCACAACCCCGATAGCCAATCCAGCCACCGGCTCGGATGCAGCGGCGCACCGTCAAGTGGCTGCACCCCAACTCCCGTGCAATCCGTCGGATGCCCCAGCCTGGGCGGTCAAGTGGCGTAAAGACGGGCGCTGCGGAGATCGAGGCCGCATTGGCTGCCCACGGACGGCACGGGATCGGCCACTGGCTGCAACACCTCGATCACCCGCCCATGCAACCGCACCGCGATTCGGCTGAGCGGGCCGGTCCGATGTACGCTCTCCACAAGGGCTGGGCCGAGGCCGGGGAACAGGGCCATCTCGTGCGGACGGATCACCGCAACTGCCGGCCCCGCAGGCAATGAAGTGGGCAGAGGCGGTAGTCCCAGCTCGTCAAACACTGCCGTGCCGTCCACCACGACACAGGCGAAATGCTGGGCCTCGCCGAGGAATTCGTGCACGAAGGCATTGGAAGGGTCCGCGTAAAGTGCAGCGGGGACGTCGATCTGCTCAATGCGGCCGGCGCGCAACACTGCCACGCGATCAGCCATCTCCAAAGCCTCGGTCTGATCGTGCGTGACGAAGATGCTGGTAAGCTCGAGTCGGTTGTGAAGCCCACGCAGCCAGACCCGTAGCTCCTTGCGCACCTGGGCGTCGAGTGCACCAAACGGTTCGTCGAGCAACAGCAATTGCGGTTCAATCGCCAGCGCGCGGGCAAGCGCTACGCGCTGGCGTTGGCCGCCGGAGATCTGCGCCGGAAACCGCTTACCAAGTTCGACGATACCCATCAATTCGAGAAGCTGCCGCACACGGCGACGGATCTCGGCCTGCTTGGGTCGCAACGCGCGGGGGCGGACAGCCAGGCCGAAGGCGATGTTCTCATTGACCGTCATGTGGCGGAAAAGGGCATAGTTCTGAAAGACGAAGCCGATCCTGCGGGCCTGTGCCGGCACCTTTTCCATGTTGCGCCCGCCGATCAGGATTTCGCCGGAATCGAGGAATTCCAGCCCGGCGATAGCGCGCAGCAATGTCGTTTTGCCCGAACCTGACGGGCCGAGTAGCGCGAGGAACTCGCCGCGTCGCATGCTAAGGCTGACGCCATCAAGCGCGGGCACGCTATGAAAGCGCTTGTGCAGCTTGCGAAGTTCCAACGTCACATCAGGGCCCCACCACGCAATCCCATCCGCCATTCTAGCAGTAGTTTGACCGCCAACGTCACCAGCGCCAGCAAGGAGAGCAGGGCCGCCATGGTGAAGGCACCGACCCAGTCGTAGTCATTGAACAGGGCCTCGATGAACAACGGCATCGTGGTAGTCAGGCCGCGGACATGGCCAGAGACCACGGCAGCTGCGCCGAATTCGCCCATCGCGCGCGCATTGCACAAGAGCACCCCGTAGATCAGCCCCCAGCGAATATTGGGCAGCGTGACGCGATGGAACAGCTGCCAGCCGTTGGCGCCGAGGGTGAGCGCCGCCTCCTCCTCATCCAACCCCTGGCTCTGCATCAACGGCAGCAGCGTGCGGGCGACAAAGGGCAGCGTGACGAAGGTGGTCGCCAGGATCAGGCCAGGGACGGCAAAGATGATGCGGATGCCGTGATGGTCCAGCCAAGGGCCGAACCAGCCATTCGCCCCAAACAGCAGCACCCAGACGAGCCCGGAAATCACCGGCGAGACCGAGAAAGGCAACTCGATTAGCGTGATCAGCAGGCTGCGACCGGCGAACTCGAACCGGGCGATGCACCACGCCGCTGCCAGGCCGCATACCGAGTTTAGCGGCACCGTCACCGCGGCAACTATGCCGGTAAGTTGGATAGCGGCAATCGCGTCGGGATCTTGCAGTGACTCCCAAGCTGCCCGCGCGCCGTGCTCCAGCGCCTGGCTGAAAACCACGACCAGTGGCAGCAGCAAAAAGGCCGTGAACAGCAGTACGGTAATGCCAATCAGGGCGATATTGACGGCGCCCGGCTCTTCGGTCGGGCCGTGCTTCATGCGAAGCTTCCGATGCGGCGTTGCAGCAAGTTCAACAGCAGCAGAATGACGAAGGAGGCGAGCAACATCACCAGCCCGAGTGCCGCCGCGCCGGCATAGTCAAGCTGTTCCAGCCGGACAACGATCAGCAGCGGCGCGATTTCTGTGCGCAGCGGCATGTTGCCGGCAATGAAGATCACCGAGCCATATTCACCCACTCCGCGTGCCAGTGCAGCGCCGAAGCCGGCCAACAATGCGGGAAACAGCGCCGGCATAACGACACGGCGCAGGGTCTGCCATCGCGTAGCACCCAGCGTGGCCGCGGCCTCCTCTGCGTCGCGCGGCAGATCGATGATCACGGGCTGCAAAGTGCGCACCACGAAGGGAAATCCGACAAAAATCAATGCTACCACAATGCCGAGCTGGGTGTAGGCCACTTTGATGCCGAGTGGCGACAGCAGGGCGCCGAGCCAGCCTTTCGGTGCGAACAGGCTGGTCAGCGCAATACCCGCGACGGCAGTCGGCAGCGCGAGCGGCAAATCGATCAGGCTGTCAGCCAACTGGCGACCGGGGAATCGCAGCCGGACCATCACCCACGCCGTGAGCAGGCCGAGCGGCACGTTGACGATCGCTGCCACCGAAGCCGCGCCGAAGCTCAAACGCAGGGCGGCAAGTACGCGCGGGTCGGTGACCGAACGCCAGACGCCCATCACCCCGAGTTCCCACGGACGCAGCGCCAGTGCCGTCATCGGCAGCAGCACCACGAGCGACACCCAGAGCAGCGTCACCGTATTGGTGAGGCGAAACCCCGGCAGGGCGGAACGCCGCCGTTTCATTTTTTCGACGTGTAGACGCGGTCGAACAATCCGCCATCGGCGAAGTAGTTCGCCTGCGCTGCCGACCAACCGCCGAAATCGGCTATGGTGGCCAACGTCAATACCGGAAATTGGTTGGCAAAGCGCGCCGCCACCGCTGTATCGCGTGGACGGAAATAGCGTTTGGCGGCGATCTCCTGGGCCTGCGGTGTGTAGAGAAATTCCAGATAGGCCTGCGCCAACGCCCGCGTGCCGCGCCGGTCCACCACCGCATCGACCACCGCCACCGGCGGCTCGGCTAGCACGCTGACGGAGGGAAGCACGATCTCTAGACCGTCCCGGGCGAACTCCTCGCGAGCCAGCCACGCTTCGTTCTCCCAGGCGAGCAGCACATCACCCAACTCGCGCTGGGCGAAGCTGATGGTGGCTCCACGTGCGCCGGTGTCGAGCACCGGGACCTGACCGAACAGGGTGCGCAGGAAATCCTCCTCTTTGGTTCCCTGTGTGCGCGCCCAGGCGAGGCCGGCCAGAACGTTCCACCTGGCCCCGCCGGAGGTTTTCGGGTTCGGCGTGATCACTGAGACGCCGGGCTTGAGAATATCCGCCCAGTCATTAATCCCCTTCGGATTTCCCTTGCGAACTAGGAAGACGATAGTGCTTGTGGTGGGCGCCGCACCGTTCGGCAGCCGGGTCTGCCAGTCGGCTGCCACCAGCCCGCGCTTGGCCAATGCGTCAATATCGGCGGCAAGCGCTAGCGTCACCACATCGGCCTGCAATCCATCGAGCACGGCGCGCGTCTGGGCGCCTGAGCCACCATGCGACTGGTTTACAATTACAGCCTGCCCTGTGTTGCCCTGCCAATAGGTAATGAAGGCGCGATTGATGTCGCGATATAGTTCTCGCGTCGGATCGTACGAGACATTGAGCAGGGTGACCGCCTCGCCAGCAGCGGCGCAGCGGACATACGGGCTCCCGAGAACACTGCCGGCAATGGCGGCCAGCGCATGACGTCGTGTCAATCTCATTCGTTACGCTCCACAATCTGCAGGCGCCATATCATGGGCGCGGTCACGCGACATTATCGACATAAATCAACAAAAAAGATAGACTATATGTTTATACGGTTTTGAATCGTGATTTGGTCAATATCTACGGCTGAGATCTGCATCGCCGTTTTGACGGAGATCCCGGCTTTCTCTGTATTGGCGGGTTTAGCGCCACCTCGACGTTCGAATCCATTTGGTCGGTGGCGCGAAATACGACATCTGGAGCACTGAGCTGGATCGATCGACGGGCGACCAAGCGGCGAACAATCGGGCGCGAATTTGGCGCGGACCCAATACAAGTTCAATCAACGGCAGCCTTACATCAAACATTCGTCCGATAAGACCTCGCTCGGCCTAAGCATCTAGAATAGCAGCCCCTGTTCGGTCTCCAGTCGCTCGATTGTCGTTGTCTGAAAAGCGACAGCCGCCGAATCACACTGAGCCCCAGTCATCAATCCGTGGTGTAGCCTCGCCATTTGGCTGGCTGCGGTGCTCTGCTCTTTTCTGCCTCGACGGGCCCTGGTCGCGACGAGCGCCGTCTCGCGATCGGGATGCGTAACTTTACACATGGATTTTCGCGTAGCCGCGCCGACGACGCCTCGACGGTGCGAGCACATTCTCCCCATCCAAGGTTCCAGCAGAACCGGTTGCATTGGTCGATGGTTGACAACAATGCTGACAAAGGGTGACACCATGAAAGCTCTCTTAATTTCCACCACTCTACTACTGGCCAGCCAGGCAGCTCTTGCAGGTAACACTCATGGGGCGATCCAAACCGACGAACAGCACAAGAAGTGTCTGGACGCCTATGACCAACCCTTGACTGGTTCTGTGGGCGAGAAATGCCAGAATTGGTTGGCAAACTGCCGTGCACACAATTGGAATAATTTTGTGCACGGCTCTATGCCGGGAGCTAACGGCGGTGCCGGCGGTGCAAAGAGCGGAATGGGCTTTGGGCAAGTCGATGCCCTGTTTTGCAAGCCGTAGTTGCCCGAGGCTCGGTCCCAGCGTTCCTTGGCGGCCGATGGAGAAGGAGGGTCGCTGTGGCCGATTTTGTGAATCTGGTTCTCGGTTCGAGGCTGTTGTAGGCGCCGGGTTTGGGCGGATCAACCGTATTGGCCCAGCTTGATAGTTTTTACGGCGCGTGAAATGTTCGTACGGGGGGCATCGCATGTCAGTAATCGGAGGAGAGTTCGACGGCGCGAAGTTGGAATTGCCCAGACATCCCTCGCGTGCGCAAGCACGCGACGTCGATTGAAGTCCTTTGGTGCGGACCTGGAGCGAAACAATCCTGCGACACGAGCGCACGATTGTTGTCCTAGCGTTGCTAGGCTTGATTCTAATGGCTTGGCTCTATGTCCTGTCCGGTTCGGGGCTGGACATGGATCCATTCGATATGACTACGTGGCGAATCCCGGCACTATTTTCCATTGAGATTCCGACGGAATCCGATTTCTCTCCCACCTGGTCCCTAGTGACTTGGACCCTGGTCGTGTTGATGTGGTGGATCATGATGATCGCCATGATGACGCCAAGCGCCGCACCAATGGTGCTTCTGTTTGCGAGAATCCTAAGACAGCGTCCCGGTCGAGACCTCACCGGTAGTTCAGCTGCCGCCATTCCGCTGTTCGTGTTGGGCTACCTAGCAATCTGGTTGGCCTTCAGCATTGCCGTGAGCCTGCTCCAATGGGTCCTCGTTTATGCGAGCTTCGTGTCTGAGATGATGATGTGGAGCACAAATGCGCGCTTGTCAGGCGGTATTCTGATCGCCGCGGGTGTCTATCAACTCACGCCACTTAAGACTGCCTGTTTATCCCGATGCCGCAGTCCGGTGCAGTTCTTTGCCGCGAATTGGCGGAATGGAGCGATGGGAGCGTTCCGCATGGGGATCAAGCACGGCGGCTTCTGCCTTGGCTGTTGTCTCTTCCTCATGCTCCTGTTGTTCGTCGGAGGCGTAATGAACATGGTCTGGATCGCGGGCCTGACGGCCTATGTCGCTGTGGAAAAGCTGACCAAATGGGGGATATATTTTGCCCGTGTCACAGCCTTTGGGCTGATCGGACTGGGCCTTGTCCTTCTGTCACCCGGACCCTGAACTGCAACCCCTTTAGCGCCGGGTTCTCAGAAGCAGTTTGTCCCGCAGCGGGCCGGATTCGCCTGGTATCTGCGCCTCGAGGGAGAGGGCCCAGCGACCTGGCATCGAGAGGTCAGCCGAGAAGCTATGGACTTCCGCATCGTTGCTCGGCATTGGCAGCGCCTTCGCGTTCATTTCAGCCATGCCGTCGGGGGACATGTCGAGTGAATTCACCTGGACATCAGCATTGGGGATGGATTTCTTCGACGAGATGTTGACTACGCGAATGCGGATGATTGCACCAATTTCCGCCTTAACAATCTTGTCCACCAACTCGATCCGATAGTCCTTAGGGTCGGCGGCACAGATTTCGACGACAGCGACAAGAACAAGACCGGCGCCGAGCAGAACGTGAATTCCGCGCTGAATTGCCGTATTCCCCAATGCAGCCTCCGGTTCTCACACTTCGGCTACGGACGGCCGAACTTTTGCTTGTACTCCGTGTAGCTGTGCACGAGGCCGTTCGGATCCCAGGCGATATGCGCCATCGAACTATGTCGGCGGTTCAAGTCGAATTTGATCGGGCCGGTCGCCTTGGCAAAGCCAGCGACATTCTCAGCCTCGTGAAACACCCAGCCGTCTGGCACTACAGTGATAATCTGATGCTCGGCGTCGGTCACGGGGTTGCGGATTGATTCGCTGTGCGCGCGCAATGCCGCAGGCACTTCGATACTGGCGCGCCGCTTATCCAAATCCCAATTAAAGACAATTGGCGCAAACAGCGGTTCCTTGATGGTCTCGATTATCACCGAAAAAATCTGAAACATAGTGCCAACCCGCTGGTCAGCGCCGGAAAGGATGTAAAATAGCGAATCCCTCTGCGCGGCGCTGGCGCGCTCGTCGATGATCGGATGCATGACCCCCTGACCATGATGAATGGCGCGCGGGAAGTAAAACGTGGCGACGACCGATAGACCGTCGAGTTTCACATCGTCGCAGTGCCCCCTGTCGATGTTGAAGCCGACCAGGCCGGTGCAGTAACCGTAGGTCGGGTCGGCCATCGCCTCGCAAGGACAGCCGAGGTCGCAGCTGCAATATTCGATATATTTGCCTTCGATCACCCAGTCGCGGGCCATTTCACGCTCCTAGAATTATGAGACAACATCGATGGGATGGCTGACTTCGGCCGAAAATGGAAACGAGTCCAGGGCCGCTGCGTCGGGGCGAATCTTGGATCGATCGGTCGCAGATGGCACGTGAGACTAGCATGATGCGGCTTCATCGACCACTCCTATGGTCAAGCTTGCAACGGCCCAAGGCGGTTTCGGCGCCCGAATGGGCGGGCTTCCTCCGGTGCAGTTTGCTGCGCTGCCGCAATTATGACTGCGGCCGTGAGCGTGAGCCAACCAATAGCCGCAGCGACGGCAGACCAAGGTCTCGGCATATTGCAGTTCGCTCATGGGTTCTTGATCGACCCGTCAATCTTGCTGTGTCGATCTAGGCTCAGGACCTATCAAACCGGTTGCGGATTGGTTCCGCATCCACACCCGCAATGACCGCGCCCACGCCTTCATGTCCGCGATCTGTATCGCCGCCGCCGTAGTCTTCTGGCTCTGATCCGTCCTGAGCCTAGCGATACGAAGCGTAGTCTCGCGTCGAGCACGGCAGCGCGCAGCGATCACGCGCCACTGGCTTGATTTTTTTCTCGCTGAGCCGCGCGAACGCGCCACCAACAGAGTGGCGTTTTGACGGACCATCAATCGAACCAATTAGTCTTGACTCATCAATTAGCGTACGCTATTGGTTTCCCATGCCCGACGCCGCTCCCATCAACGCCGTCATGCGCGCGCTTGCCGATCCCACGCGGCGGGCCGTGTTTGAGCAGGTCGTCAGCTCCGACGAGATCACCGTCGTCGAACTGACGCGAGGAAGCGGCGTGACGCAGGGCGCCATTTCTCAACACCTCAAGGCCCTGAAACAGGCCGGTCTGGTCGCCGAGCGCCCCGAAGGCCGGAAAGTCTACTACCGCGCCCAGCCGGAAGGCCTCGAGCCGCTGGTCGACTGGATGAGCCATTACGGCGTCTTCTGGCGTGAGCGCTTTGCAAATCTCAGAACACTGCTGAAGGAAATTGATCCATGAACGACGCCGCATTGAAGCCCGACACGCAAGACATAGTGGTCGACGAGGTTTTCCCGCATACGCCAGAGACGATCTGGAAAACGCTGACCACGGCCAATTTGATGGGCCGCTGGCTGATGATGCCGGTCGGCTTCGAGCCCGTGGAAGGCAAACACTTCACCTACCAGACGACGCCGGCTGGCGCGTGGGACGGCACCATTCACTGCCAAGTGCTGGAGGTGAAGCCGAACGAACGTTTTGCCTATGCCTGGAAAGGCGGGCAAGAGGGAAACGTCGGATACGGCTCACGACTCGACACCGTGGTCACGTTCATCCTTACCAAGGTCGAAAACGGCACGCGCCTCCGCCTTGTCCATTCCGGCTTCGTCCTGCCGAAGAATGATACTGCCTTCAAGAACATGAGCAAAGGCTGGAAGAAGGTAGTCCAAAACATTGGCGCTATCGTCGACGGGAAGGACTGACGCGACGCAAATCGCCGTGGCCCAATGTAGCGCATTATTGGGAGAGAGACATGAGCAAGCCTTACACCGGCGGATGCGCCTGCGGCGCGATCCGCTATGAAATCTCGGCCGAGCCGATTGCGATGAACGACTGCCAGTGCCGCGATTGCCAGAGTACGAGCGGCACCGGGCACGGATCCTATCTGACCTTCCCGAGCAGGGAGGCGGTGAAGCTCGAGGGCGAAGCGACGCATTGGGACATGGTCGGCGACAGCGGGAACGTGAAGACGCGCGGCTTCTGCCCCGCCTGCGGGTCGCCTGTCTATCTGACCTTCTCGGCCATGCCGGGCCTCTTCACCATTCACGCCGCGAGCCTCGACGATCCAGGCCGATACGAGCCGCAGATGGTGACGTACACGGTGCGCGGTCATGCCTGGGACCGGCTCGATCCGGCCGTGCCGAAATTCGAGAAGATGCCGCCGATGTGAAGCTAGCCTCAGGACTGATCAGAGCCAGAAGATTACGGCGGCGGCGATACAGATCGCGGACATGAAGGTGTGGGCGGTCATAGCGGGTGTGGATGCGGCGCCAGTCCTTGAGCCTGCCGAACAGGTTCTCGATCTTGTGGCGACGGCGGTGGAGGACGGTGTCGTGCGGGATCGATACGTTGCGGTTGGCTTTGCACGGGATGCAGGCGGCGATGCCGCGATCGGCCAAGACAGTGCGAAACCAGTCGGCGTCGTAGCCTTTGTCACCGAGCAGGGCTGCGGCGTTCGGGAAAGCATCAATCATCAGCGCCGCGCCTGTGTAGTCGCTCATCTGCCATTCGCTGAGCAGCATGATCAGCGGTCGCAGACTGGTCGCAGAAAGCCGACAACCCCCACTTTGAACATTGCGTTGAGAGGGGCTAAGCGAGCGGCGCAAAAGCGGCAAAGGTCTCATTTGTCTTCGATCCGAACCCGCAAGAATGGAAAATAAAAAATGGCGGCGGGCCTCTAAGACGCGCTAGGCCTGCACTTGTAGCGCGCAGCTGTAGTGGGAGCTCAGGTCAGTTTGGTCTGTTCCATAGCTCTCTCCCCGCAATAAGTGCGTAGTATCACGTACGGCCCTTCGCGTAGCCTCACCGACGACGCCGCGCCCCAGTGCGAGCACTCTCTCCCCATCCAAGGATCCGGGAGGGCCGGCCATTATGTTTCTGTCGATGTTTCGCCAAAGGATACCGGTCGTAAAAGAGCCTGTGCTTCTGGTTCGCCTTGCGGCGGTCTGCTCGACCGTCGCTTTGCTCGCCTTGTCGGCGCCACTGGTCTGGTCGGCCGTCTCGGCGGGGGTTGGATTGGCAGCCCTCGCCGCGCTCGCTTCGGCCGGAACCCTGGTTTTTCAAACCCTACCCCTGGCTATGCAAGTTCTCGAGAATCATCTCCTGAACTTGCGAAAGGCCGCCGCGGCTGCCAACCCGATCGAGCAATTGCAGAACGATTGCCTGCGCCGGGAACAACGCCTCATCCAATTCCGCAACGCTCTCGCGACGATCGGTGGGCAGATCGAATCGATGGCTCAGATGATTGAGGAGAGGCGCCATGTCGATCCGGGCCACGTGCTGGAACGCCAGACGCGAGCCCTGCAGAAAATGAGCCGGTTCCACGCCAGTAATGTTAGGCGCCTCGACGAGGCTAGGGAGGCCTTGGCGGCCTTCCATCACCAGGTCCGCCAGAAAATTTTCGAATGGGAGTTTGCGCAGAGTAGTGAGGTCGTTATAGCTGCGCTCAATCCCTGCGAAGTCGAGGAGCTTATGCAGGGCCTGCTTGCGGACACCGCCCTGCAATCGATCCAGAAGCGCTTCGACCAGGCCTTCGCCGAACTTGACCTCGAGATGAGTGCGATCGACGCACCGACCCGCAACCTCTTCGATGCTGACCTTGAACGAAACAGCGCAAGTGGGACGCTGCAGCTTTCCAGGAAAGGGAGGCTCTGATGAGGTTTTGGCAACGATTGCGCTGGTACGCCACACTCGCATTCGTCGTACTGGTCGCACTGAGCTGGTTGGGGACGGAACGAGCCGGTCCTTCGGGAGCGGGTAGCGATCGCCTCCCCCGGATGGCCCCAAATTTTCACCAGTGACCCCGCAGGAGGAAGTAATGACGAAGCGTTCAAAAATCTCAATAGGGGCCGCGGCAGCGGTGGCGCTGTGCTTCGGTGCGGCATCCGTTGCGTCGGCGCAAACCCCTCAGTCTGACTGCGGCCTGCGCATCGCAAGCGGTCCGGTGGGCAAGATTTACGCCCTTATGGTTCGCGACATGCAGGCCGTTTGCGGTGCGGTCGTCGACCTCTGCGCGGTTCACAGCTCAGGCGGGCTGCAGAACCTTTCCCTGCTCGCGGCAAATGAGGGAGACCTCGGGATCGTGCAGATCGACACGTTGAGAGAGATGACGAGCGACGAGAGCATCGCTGCTTTGCAAGCCGTGCTGCCGCTGCATGCCAACCTTTTGCATGTCATCACCCTCTCCGGAGGATCCCTAGTCGGCGTCACGACCATTGCAGGAACCGCCGTCCCATTTACGGGGCACAAGCAGATTGTCCGCAGGTTCTCTGAGCTGAAAGGCCTGACCGTCGCCGCAGTCGGTTCCGCACAGCTGATGGCCCAGTCACTCGAGCGACAACTGGGCCATGGGATGACTGTGGTCGTGGCCGAGAGCGATGAACAAGCTCTTGACCTGTTACGGGGCGGTGACGTCCAAGCAGTCTTCACGCTCGGCGGGTGGCCGCTACCGGCAATCACGCGTTTACCGCCAAACAGCGGGCTAATGCTGGCGGAATATGATCTGGCGCCGCCGTCGCCGTACTTCAAGGTCAAGCGCAACTACCAGAATCTGGATGCCTTCAACTTGAGCTTTTTGGGCGTCCCCAACCTGCTGGTCTCCCGTGCATTTAAGGCCGGGGGCTCCATGGGGAACCGCGTGAGCGCCTTGCAGACGTGCCTGCGCGAGCATCTCGACGAGCTTAAGGAGGGCCGCTACCAGGCCGCCTGGAAGGAAATCAAGGACCTGGCCGCGACCTACGGCGTCAAACCGTTCAGCGTCAAGGTGACCGCGGGCGCTTCATCGAATTGATCCCGAGACCAAGCCGATGCAAGATAGATGACCGGGTTAACCCTTGGAAACGCTTGAGGTCAGCCCTCATGTCTGAGTTCTCGATCCAATTTTTGAGACCTCTGGCGGCGACCCGCCTACCGCGAGCTCTTCTCGTACTCTCCCTGCTTGCCCTCGGCGCGCTTCTTGTGGCAGCGGCCGGCACCGTCGCGGCGCAAAGCGAGAAGCTGGCTCTTGCTGATGCGGTTAGGCGCGCAACCGAAGTTCACGCGCTCGCCCTTCGAGGCGTCGCGGCACGCTACGACTATCTTCCGTTCGCCGCCGCCAGACATCCGGACGTCGTCGCGGTGCTGAAGGAGCCCACGATGCGCGACCGGATCATCGCGGCCAACCGCTTCCTGGAGGAGGTGAACCGCCGAGCGGGATCAGACGCACTTTACGTTATGGATATGGATGGAATCACGCTCGCCGCAAGCAACTGGAACCAGACGCCCAGTTTCGTCGGCGAGGCCTATGGCAACCGGCCCTATTACCTCGACGCGAGGGATGGACGAAACGGCCGTTTCTACGGCGTTGGCAAAACGACGGGTGAACCAGGCCTATTCATTTCTACGCCCGTGAAAGAGCGCGACACAATCATCGGGGTCATCGCCGTGAAGGTCAGCTTGCGACCGATCCAGGAGACCTGGGCCAACGTACGAGATCCCGTCTTCATGTCGGACGACAAGGGAATCGTCTTTCTGAGTTCTGTCGAAAGCTGGACCTATCGGACAACTCACGATCTGACCGCGGCCGAAATCGCGCAGGTGCAACGCGATGAGCAATATGGCCATGGCTGGATCCCGCAAGGCCTACCGTGGCAAGTGAGCCAGAACCAGGGTGCGGCGGGGTACGAAATCGAAACCGATCTGCGCGGGGAAACGCGCCACTTCCTGGCCAAAGACGAGGCGCTCACGGACCTGGGCTGGACCCTGACGGTCATGGCCGATCGCACGACCGTCACGCAGGCCCGCACCCGCGCGGGGATCGTATCAGGTCTGGGCTTCGCGTTGGTGGTCATGGGCGGGCTCTATTGGCAGCAGCGCGAACGCTCATATCGCGAGCAGCGCGCCGCCAGACGCGAGCTTGAGGAGCGTGTCCAGGACAGGACCAAGGAACTTATGGAAGCGCACGCCTTCCGGAAGGCCATGGAAGATTCGCTGCTGGTCGGTATGCGGGCAAGAGACCTCGCCGGCCGCATCATCTACGTAAATCCAGCCCTGTGCGAAATGACCGGATTCGGCCAGAACGAGCTGCTCGGCCGCCTGCCTCCCTACCCCTACTGGCATCCCGACGACCTGGAGAGACATTGGCGCGACAATGATGCGGCCATGAGCGGGCGCGCTGCCTTGACCGGGTTCGAGTCGCGGATCCGACATCGAGACGGTCACGACGTATATACGATGGTCTACACCGCGCCGCTGATCGACTCCCGCGGTCAGCATGGTGGCTGGATGAGTTCGGTGGTGGACATCACCGAACAAAAGCGTGCAGAGGCTCGCCAGCGGCAACAGGACGAGCAGCTACAACGCATCGCCCGCGTCGTGACGGTCGGCGAAATCACGTCGACCCTTGCACACGAACTGAACCAACCCTTGGCGGCATTGGTAAATTTCGCGGCGACCGCTAAAGCATTCGTCGACCACGGCCAACAGGCGTCCTTGAAAGCGACGCTCGACGATATCAGCGCCGAGGCGCAACGCGCGGCCGACATCGTGCGCCAAGTGCGCGGACTGATGAGCCGGGGACCCGAAGGCTTCACGGTGATTCCGCCCAACGAGATCGTGGCCCGGGCGCTGGCTTTCCTAGAGCCGGAAATTAGGATCCAACGGGTGCAGGTCCATGCCACTCTGCGAGCGGGCCTGCCCAGCATACGTGGTGACCGCGTCCTGCTCGAGCAGGTGTTGCTCAATCTCCTCGTCAACGCCATTCAGGCCATGCGCACCGTCGCTCCCCGGCAGCGGACCCTGGAGGTGGCGACCGACGTCGAAGGTGAAGGGGTGGCGATCCGCGTGGCGGACCGGGGTACCGGCGTCGACCTCGACGCGGCCCCGAGGCTGTTCGAACCGTTCTTCACCACGAAGAAACGCGGCCTCGGGCTAGGCCTGAGCATTTGCCGCACCATCATCGAAAGGCACGGCGGCCGGATCGGTTTCAACAACCGTCTCGACGGTGGCGCCGAATTCACCATTCACCTCCCGCGAGCTCCATGACCCAAAATAGCCTCCTCATCTATGTCGTAGACGACGACGAAGTCGTGAGACGCTCCTACGGCATGCTGCTGCTGGCGCGCGGCCACCCCGTACGGCTCTTCGATTCCGGCGAAAACTTCTTGGCCTCGGTCAGCCCTCAATCCTATGGCTGTGTGATCCTTGACTTGCGCATGGCGGGGATGAGCGGACTCGAGGTATTCCAGGAACTTCGCAGGCGCGCAAGCCCGCTGGTGGTCCTGTTCTTGTCCGGGCACGGCGATATTCCCACGGCCGTCCAGGCCGTGCAGACAGGGGCGTTCGGATGGCTGGAAAAACCGTGCAACGAGGACCAACTCATGCGCCACCTTCAAAGCGCCCTCGCCGAAGCCGGTCGCCGGGCTGAAGTCCAGCGCGGAAGCGCACAGAGCCGGGCCCTCTGGAGCACGCTGACCGAACGGGAACAAGAGGTCGCGCTGCTGGTGGCGGAAGGAAAGTCCAGTAAGCAGGTCGCGCGGGTCCTCAGCGCAAGGAAACCGGCGGCGCCCATCACCCACCGGACCGTCGAAACCCATCGCGGGAGGGTCTTCGACAAGCTATCCGTCACGAACAGCAACGAGTTGCTTTTGTTCTTGCAGGCGATTGGCCTGACTGGACGTGAAACGGCTGACAATGTCCGGCTGCCGTCCTGATCCAATGACAATCAATTCGATGGATTTCCCTGTTCCTTGTGCCCGTGGTTCGTCGAGCCAAGACCAGGGTCATGGCCGGGATTGCTGGCGGCAGGCCTGCTGGTCGCCCTGCGTAATGATACGCATGGCCATTGCGCGCTCCCCCCGACGACGGCATGGCTCCCGACAGAGCACGATTGATCTTGCACGGTCGAGGTACGGCAAGGTGAGTTTGCGACCATCCATCGGATTCCTTCTTAGACAAAGCAGGTGGCAACATGGACCAGAGAACCGCAGCGTCGCTGATCAATAGCGAACCTGAGACCCGAAGCCGAATCAAGGCAATCATGGGCGCCGCGTCCGGCAATCTCGTCGAGTGGTACGATTTCTACGTCTATTCCTTCTGCGCCCTCTACTTCGCCCCCGAATTCTTCCCCAAAGGCGACCAGACGTCACAATTGCTGAATGCAGCTGGCATTTTTGCGGCCGGATTCCTGATGCGGCCTGTCGGGAGCTGGGTGTTCGGCACGATCGCAGACCGCTACGGACGGCGGATTTCCATGCTGATCTCCGTCTCGTTGATGTGCGCCGGTTCGCTGGCGATCGCCATCCTGCCGACCTATGCCACGCTCGGGGTGATGGCCCCGGTAATGCTGCTCATTATCCGGCTTTTCCAGGGCCTATCGGTGGGCGGGGAATACGGCACAAGTGCCACCTATATGAGCGAGGTCGCGATTGGCGGCCACCGAGGGTTCTTCAGTTCGTTTCAGTATGTTACCCTGATAGGGGGTCAGCTTCTCGCCACCCTGGTCTTGGTCGTCCTGCAGCTTTTCCTGACCGAACCGGAAATGCGGGCATGGGGCTGGCGCGTGCCGTTCGCAATTGGTGCAGCCGCCGCGGTCGTTGCGTTTAATCTTCGCCGCTCCCTTCACGAGACATCGTCCGCGGAAACCCGCGGCAAGACTGGCGCTGGCACGCTGGGCGCCGTCTTCCGCCACCCCGCCAACCGGAAGGCTTTTTGCATTGTTCTCGGCTTCACGGCGGGCGGCTCGCTGATCTTCTACACGTTCACAACTTACATGCAGAAGTACCTGGTCAACACCGCCGGCTTCAGCGCGGCCGCCGCAACGAATACAATGACAGCGGTGCTCTTCGTCTTCATGCTGATGCAGCCGGCGTTCGGAGCGCTGTCAGACCGGATCGGCCGCCGCACAGCGATGCGGCTCTTCACGGTCTTGTCGACGCTGCTGACCGTGCCGCTGCTCACGATGATCGCGAGCGCGCATTCGCCCGTCGTGGCCTTTCTCCTCATCACGGTCGCACTCGCCGTTGTGAGCCTCTACACCTCTATCAGCGGTCTTGTGAAAGCGGAGCTCTTCCCGGCCGAAATTCGTGCCTTGGGCGTGGGCCTTGCCTATGCGATCGCGAATGCCCTGTTCGGCGGAACGGCAGAATATGTCGCATTGTGGTTCAAACAGGCTGGCGTCGAGAGCTATTTCTACTGGTATGTGACGGCCATGATGGTGATCGGCTTCCTGGTCACCCTCGCCATGCCCGACGCTCGCCGCAGTGGTTATCTGCAGGGCCACGGCACAGAATAGTCGGGCTGCGGGCGCCGAGGTTAGATGAATCAACTGTCGACAGACGCTCGCGCGGCGTGAGCTACCATTGTCGGAATTCATTAGGTGGCCCGCTGCAGCCACCTAATGGGTCTAGCGCAAGCCCTCAAGGATGTATTCGCTGAAGTAGAGTGCTGAAGGTTCTGCAAATCCTGCAAAGGTCGGGCGGTCACGGCAGGATGGTGATGTTCAACGTCACCCACTCCCTATCAGGAGATCCTACGAGGGTGAAGATAGCGACCAGATCAGCGAGACTGAGGTTGCCAATCCACTCAATCTAGAGGTGACCTATGTTACTCGATCACGGTCGCGACGAGCCGATCGCTATCCGAACCAAGCTTGGCGCAGTTTTCGCTTCGTTGGAACTAAGTCGATCAACGTGGCTGATCACTTCGATATCCCCAGGGGGTGGTGAAAAGATGTCGAAGCGCGTTGTATCGGCCGGAGATATCCCTGCACTACTGGCGCGCCTGTCGCGGCTCGGCTGAAGGTCTTTGAGCGAGCCAGGGAATATGTACCTATTGTTGTCATTCAGGAGGCGGGTCTGGATGGCTTCTGAATTCATCGTGTTCTTGAACGTGAACAGATCGAGAGTTACGTCGTCGATGCAACTTCGATTGCGACCTCGCGTCAGAGACGGCGGGCTAAGACTGACAGGATCGACGGCGAGACATTGGTACGGTCGTTGCTGGCGTACAAACGGGGTGGGCCACGCGTCTGCGCAATGGTCATGGCGCCGACGCCTGAGGACGAAGATAGTCGTAGGCTTTGCCGTGAACGCAAAACGCTGGCCGCCGAGCGCGTCCAGCACGTTAATCGGATTAAAGGTCTGCTGTTCTCTCAGGGCGCGCTCGGCTACGAGCCACTCCATCGTAATTGGCGTCAACGGCTTCGTGAATTGAAGACCGGCGATGGCCGTCCGTTGCCGCCGCATTTGATGGCTCAAATTAGCCGCGAGCTCGATCGACTTGAGCTACTGATTGCCCAGATCAAAACCGTTGAGGTCGAGCGGGACGTATTGCTTGCTCCGGCGCACAAGAGCGAGCGTTTGCGGCGGCCACCGGCGATGTTAGTGAATATTAGAGGGATAGGTCCGGAGTTTGTCGCAGTGCTCTGGTCCGAGGGGCTCTATCGAAGCTTCGCCAACCGAAAGCACATCGGGCCTACGCCGGCCTAGTCCAACGCCCTGGCAAAGTAGGTCGGTCGCGCACGAACAAGGCGTGTCGAAAGCTGGCAACCCGCGACTGCGGGTTACAATGATCCAACTTGCTTGGCTGTGGGTCCGACATCAGCCGCATTCGACGCTGACCAGTTGGTTTAACGATCGCGTCAAGTGCAACAATGTACGCCGACGGAAGTCGACCATCGTGGCCAGCACAACCTGACGGCGGCTAAAATCATCACGCGGTTCCTCGGCCGGCAATGCGTTTTCGAGCCTATGCCATCGGGCGAGCATCGGCTGGAGGTGAGGTAGACGAAGCTGATTTCGCAACGACGTCCTCTTCGCTATTGGCCCCAAGGCTGAGGACGCTGCAAGTCTGGTATTCCTGCGGGCGGCTGGTGTCGGCTTCGGTGCCTTGGATCGAGTCGACTTCGGGGAGTTCGACAGCATCGACGATTTGCGCGCTTATCTGCATGGACTTCACGGTGCGCGACGTCGGCCACGGCGCTCCCTTCGATCCCGTTGGGCTGATCGCTGACATCGGATGGCGCGTCATGTTTATGTTCATAACAATGGTCGTTAAGCGCTATATCATTCACTTTTATGAATCTTATGATTTTTGACCGATTTGGCAGGTTTCGAAAAAATCTTGACCTATCGAGCGAGCCTCAGTGACCAGCTTCCGACAGGAGCCGAAAAAACAGGCCCCCGTCGACTATGGAAGGATCCACGCCGCCGTTCTCGCGCATAAATGCCTCAGGATCGCCGGTCCGCTCCCCCCTTTGCTCGAGGTAGGCACCGAGGCGGCGGGATTCGGCTACGAGCGCAAGACTGGCTGGGCGCCGGACCGCGTCGTACCACTGCAGGCCATCCGCCACCGGTGTTGCGGAGAGTGCTGCTGCGAGCGCCATCGCATCGTGGCCGGCCTTTATCGCGCCGCGTGCCACATGCGGCCGGGCGACATAGGCTGAGTCGCCTAGTAGGGCGACGCGTCCGAACGCCATTCGTGGTGACTCTAAGTCACCAACAGTCTGAAAAAGCGGCTGATCGGCAACCCGCACCACCTCCGCCCAAGCCGTGCAAAGAAACGCGTCGGCGTCGCGGCGCAGTGCGGCAATAAATTGCGGCCGGATCGCCTGAGGCGGAATGCCGTCCCAATGGAAATGGCCACCAGCGTCGGTCTGCATTTCGCGCAGGGTCGGCTCGGCGTCGACCGCCCGGTACCAGACGAAACTATAGCGCCGCCGACCAGGCGTCAGATCGTCGCCTGCGCCCGGCACGGGATAGCCGAGGATGTGCTCGCCAGGGATCAGTCCCCAAGCGAAACGGTGAAAGAGCGCCGCGTGTGTGGCGGGGGATAGCGCCCGCTCCTCGACCATACCGCGCCAACCAACATAGCCGGCATAGACGAGCTCGACATCAGGCAGCAGCTGCCGGCGCACCGTGGAACGAACACCATCGGCTCCAACAAGCAACTCTCCGCGAAGGTTTGCCCCATTGGAGAGGTGGACGGTGACGCCGTCTGCGTCCTGTACGAATGCGACAAGCGCAACGCCTCGGCGTACGCGCTCCTCCGGGAATACGTCGCTCAACATCGAATAGAGACGAGCCCAAGAGGTGCAGAACTGAGGCATATCTATTTCGGCCGCGATGCTGCCATCACGTGCCAGAACCGCACGACCATCGATCGCCACCCCGACGGTCGCATCGACATGGACGCCGGCTTGGAGAAGCCCCTCCAACATCGACGGATGAACGCCGAGCCCGGCGCCGCGGCCGGCAAGCTTTCCATCCGCCCGCTCGATGATGACAACGTCCCACCCGGAGCGCAGCAGCAAGCAAGCCGCGAATAAACCGCCGAGGGATCCTCCAACTACGATAGCGCGACGCATGGAGTTGACCGTTATGTCCGCGCCGGCACAGCTCAAAAGCGGCAGTTGGCCGGCTTAGACTTTTTGTTTCTCACGCTGGATGGCGGCAAATGCTCCCGGCCCGTCTACGTTGACGACCGTCTCGCCCTCGCCGACGCGCACGAATATGTAGTTGACATCGTCACCGCCCTCGATGATCTGGCAGCGATGGATTGCTCGGCGCGGGAAGAAAGCGTAATCGCCCTTTCCGATTTCAAACGACTTTTCGCCGTTGGCACCATAATCGACGCGAATTCGACCTGAAATCATATACATCACGCTGTCATACTCTGCATGATGGTGCCACTGGCTCGGAGCGTCCAGCGCGGTGACATGGCATTCACCCATACAAAGGTTCCCTGCCTCAAACGCTTTGCGGCGGTTTTGACCCGGTGTAATCGGGCCTACGGTTGTCTCCTCTGACTTCACGTATCCGATGTTTTCAAAGAGTCCCTCGCTCATAATAAGTCCTTTCACATGGCCGAATATCCATCCGCCAGCGCCCGTCTAACTGATGGGTAATGACTGCTAGAAGGAACCTGTTAGATAAAGATCAAACCTCTGCTCGGCACAGATCGCCAGTAACACATGTAACTCGTTCAATCGGCGGCGCAAGCTAGACCTGATCGCGGCGCACTATGTAGTATCGCGGTTCCGGCATTCCAGACCATTTGTGCCGACGAATGACACTTTCAAACTTATAGCTAAGACAGTCTTGCGGCAACTCCCGTCGCAACGCCCAAACGCTCAATGTCGGCGGCAAGGACTTCCGCCTGATCGGCGTCCAAGTGCACCTCGCCCAACCCGTTCGCGCCGCCGGGAGCAACACTAACTTCCGGAATTGGGAAATCACCAAGTGGCTATGTTAACTTTCGAGAATGCGACCCCGAACAGTCATGGGCGTGACAGCAACGTCGTGCGATGTAACGCCCAGGATGCCGGTGGCACCGACGAAAAGTGTCAAACCTAGGGATAGCCAGAGGAAAGATAGAGAAATTTTTGGAAGAATATCAGCGGTGAGTTTGGTAGCGGAGGGGCGCTACCGCCTTTCCCCACAACACACAAATCTGCGCCATCGACTTCGGTCATGCGCGTAAGCAAGAAAACAGCGAATCTGAGGTTCGGACGCTCGAAGCGTTAAGGTCAGGCCGATCACTTAGAGAAAATCATCGTTTGAGAAGACGAAATCAAAATGGTTTTTCAAACGGTCTTGTTTGAAATCCACCCGGTAGTCGCCCCGGTGGTCTCAGACAGGGTGGGGTAGAGAAGATCATAGAACGGATTCTCGACTGCCCGCTTTGGATGATCATGGTCTTCTTGCGCACGATATGGTATTTGCCGCCGAACTTCGGAACGTTGGATCAAAAACAAAGCACTCGGTTTTCCAGCTCCGAGTACCGTCAATCGCCGATTGTATTTTTCGACCGATTTGCTGGACAAATTCGACCGCAGGTGCACTTCCAGGATAGCAGCTGAACTCGACTTTGCATTGCACAAATTGACATATAGGGTTCACGGCTTCGGCCAAGTCGGGGCCCGGTGGAGTTGCTCACTCGGTGCGTTTCATGATCTTCTTGCGATGCCCGATATGTCCCTCAGCAATTAGTGTGCCTAAAGTATCAAGCACCACTCGGCAAGCCAGCTGTGCGGTGTTGTCGTTGACGTCATAGGGTGGCGAAACTTCCACCACCTCCATGCCACACAGCCCTTCCTTGGCGATGGTGTGGATCATCTCGAAGGCCTCGCGAGGCAAGAGCCCACCAGGTTCAGGCGAGCCGGTCCCCGGCGCAAAGCCTGGATCGATGGAGTCGATATCGAACGAGAGATAGACGGCCTTACAACCCTCCCAGGCCAATTCGAGAGCGATCTCAGCCGCCTTTTTCGCACCATGGGTCTGGACGTCGTTCATGGTCATCACGCTGGTACCGCGTCGCTTGGCAACCTCCGTTCCCGGACGGTTCCCGTACCAGCCGCCGATGCCGACCTGCACTAGGTTCTTGGGATGGCAGTTCGGCAGGCCGACATCATGCATGTGGCTGTGGTCCCGGTGCGTGTTATGGGTGCCCTCATGCGTCGTCCAGAACCAGGGCGTGGTATGCATCCGCTCGTCCATGTCTTTTTCCTGGATATCGATGTGCCGATCAATATGGATGATGCCAACATTACCGTCGATATGTGGAGCAATGCCACGTACATTCGGGAAGCCCAGGCTGTGATCGCCGCCGCAGATAATCGGGAACACGCCGGACGTGTAAATATGTGACACGGCCTTTGTCACCTGATCGAAAGTCTTCTCGATGTTGCCGGGAATGACGAAGATGTCGCCGGCGTCGCACAGATCTAACTCCTCGTAGATATCGACGCCGCCATCGAACCAGTAGCCGTCATAGAGTGCCGAGATCCGTCGCACCGCCTGGGGCCCAAAGCGCGTTCCCGGCCGATAGGTGGTGGCTGAGTCGAAGGGCGCGCCGACAAAAGCCGCTTCGTACTTGCGGATCTTGCGTATGTCCTCGCAATAGGGCGCCTTCATGAAGGTGTTGATGCCGGCGAAAGCCGGTTGATGGCCACGGGAGAACAGCGAGATATTGCGGTCCACGATCGAATCGGCCGCCTCCAGCCCGAATTTGAGGGACTGGCTTACTTCCTCTGACTGCTTGGCTTGGGAGATCCGCGACAACGTCTCCATCATCTTGGCGCCGTGCGTCTCGCCCCGCATCACGCCATGATTGTGATGGTGATGGTGGTGGGCGTGCTCGCCACTGTCACTGTGCGGGCGCCCCTTACTTTTCTTGCCTCCTGCCATACAACCTCTTCCTTCAGTTGACCAAGATAATTATGCGCTCGTGCTCGGCCGCTGTCCAGACAATGTCGACGAGGATGGGTCTGTCGTTGCATAGACCTCTCTCCGATTCTACTCCTGGGGCCCTTGCCATGCGGCGGCAAGAATGCAGCGTTATCATCCTTGCGGGATGACTGTGCCAGCAATGGCGACAATGCAATCAGCGCAGCCAGATCAACTCGTGAATGCACGTCCTGCCGCATCCCCATGCTGGCAAACTGATCGAACATCCAGACAGGCGGTTCCAGCGAGCTGTCCGACTATCACGGTTGCAGCGCGCAATGTCACCGGTGGCCCTGTGGATGGCCTCGTGTATACGACCGTCAATACCGACCAAGGACGCCATGGGTATTGAAGCGCACGATCGACCGTCCTGTTAGCCATGGATTCTACAATGCAGTCCGGCCCCACGCCTCACCCTGCCGTCGGCCACTTGCACCCGAAGTGTCCTCGCCCGCAAAGCTGCCACCCATGAACCTGGACCAATCGGTGGGCACGCTTCAGAGCCCAGAGCCCGCCCTAGTGTGGAGGTCGCGATTCAACCCTGGCCCGAACCAAAGATCAGTCGAAGATAACGGCCACCGCGCCTAGGTCCTCGAACTCGATCAAAACCTGGTCCCCCGGAGCGAAGGGCATCGGTGTTAGACGCGTTCCAGTGGTGATGATGTCGCCGGATTTGAGGCCCTCGCCTCGCCTCGCCCGATGTCCGGCCAGCCAGACGAGCCCAGTCCACGGGTCACCCATCGACACGCCGGGACTATCCTCCACCGTCTGGCCATTCCTCGAACCGCGCGGCCTAATACGGGGCAAATCTCTCTCCCGCCAGTCTGTAATCGTCGGCCCAAGGACGAACGAGGCCGCGTAGCCATTGTCCGCGACAACCTCGGGAGCCGCCATTTCGGCGTACCGCTCGAAGCGTGAGTCCGGGACCTCAATCGCAAGATGTACATCGGCAACTGCTTCCATAACTTCGTCTAGATCGTAAGCGGTTGCGCGCGGCGGTAAATCGTGGCTGAGCCGAAATGCGAACTCGCCTTCCGCCACACGCATGTGCATTGGACCTGCTGCCAGTCTCGCGCCGTCGGAATACACGGCACCAGCAAATAGCCGCCCGGCCAAGGGCTCGGAGATGCCAAGGCGGCGTTGACCCGCCTCAGAGGTGATGGCGAGCTTCCAGCCGAGCACAGCTCTTTGGGTGTACGCTGCGATTGCATCCTGAATAGCGTAGCCGTCGTAGAGCCCGTGCGGCCGGCAGTCGGGAGGTAAGCTGTCAAGGCGGGACCCGGAAAGCTGTGCTTGCCAGAGAAGATTCGCCGCTCTCTCGATCGCAGGCTGATCCATTGCAATGCTTCCGACTATGACCGGTTGAGTCTCAACTTGATTGCTGTCAGCTTGTTGGCAAGATGCATGTTGAGGATGGAGGAGAGAGCACGCCCGTCGCGTGCCTTAAGGGCGGCGAGCATTGCCTCATGTTCCGCGACGGCCTCACACCAGCGTTCTTCCGACATATTGGCGAGGTAGCGCGCGGTAAGCAGCCGTCCTGCCAGACCCTGATAAACGGTCTTCAACGTCTCGTTGCGCGTCGAAGAGAGAATCGCCTGGTGAATCGCCTGATTGAGCCTAAAATACGGTTGCAATTCTCGGCGGCGCCAGTGCTGAATCATCTCGGTGTGGAGCGCTTCGATTTTGGCGATCTCAACATCGGTGATGCGGCGGCAAGCAATCTCGCCCGCGAGAGACTCGAGTGCGCCCATGACCGGGAAGACATCTTCGAGATCTGCGACGCTCAGCGAGGCAACCACCGCGCCGCGACGAGGTTGCAAAGAGATGATACCCTCAGAGGCAAGGACCTTCAGCGCCTCGCGAAGCGGCGTGCGTGAGACACCATACTGTTTGCAAAGTGGCATTTCCTGAATCTTTTCGCCAGGGACAAGCATTCCTGAACGGATCATCTCTCGCAGGTGCTCCACGAGTTCGTCATGGAGCGAGCGTCTCGCGATGGTTGTGATGCGCGGCCCACATTCCGCTGTTTCGCCATCCGTCATTCGATTTCTTCCTCTTTACTGTCACAAGTCGTTGCCGCGAGATGTGCGTCGTCGCTCAGGTGTGATGACCCACCCGAAGTACAAAAAAAGCGGTGCTCGTCGGATCACAAACTAATCCGCCTTAGTATCAAGAAGACAAACCTACCATCCCCGCGGCTCCGCGTGAAAACCAGGCCTGTTTTCATCGGCCAGCGCAATCATTCCGTTCCTTGACTCCTAGAATTTATAATGCAAAATGCAACGCATGGCTACGACCCAATCAGTGCGCTCGTTGACGGTTGCTCACGATAGGCGGACGCGTATGGCGGGTCGCCACTTTTTGCAAATACCTGGACCAACGAACGTTCCCGACCGAAATCTTGCGGGCCATTAGCCTTCCAACTATCGATCATCGCGGCCCTCGTTTCGCCGACCTCTGCCGTCGCGCCATTGATGGGTTGAGGTGGGTGTTTCGATGCTCGGGACCAGTGGTGATCTATCCTGCCTCTGGCACCGGCGCATGGGAGGCCGCCCTTGTCAACACGCTTTCGCCGGGCGACGCGGTTTTAATGTCCGAGACCGGCCATTTCGCCAACCTCTGGCGGGCTCTGGCTGCTCGCTTGGGGCTGAAGCCGGAGACACTAAGCGGCGATTGGCGTATGGGGGTCGATCCGGCACGAATTGCCGAGCGGCTGCGGCAGGATAAGTCGCATTCGATTAGGGCGGTTTGCGTTGTGCACAACGAAACCTCGACCGGCTGCGCTGCGCCGATTGGCGATGTGCGTCGGGCAATAGACGACGCACGTCACCCGGCGCTTTTCATGGTCGATACGATCTCGTCACTAGGTTCGATCGACTATCGCCATGACGAATGGGCTGTCGATGTCAGTATCGGCTGCTCGCAGAAGGGGCTGATGCTGCCCCCAGGCCTTTCGTTCAATGCGATGAGCGAGAAGGCGCTTGCGGCGTCGACCTCCGCGCGTCTGCCTCGGTCTTATTGGGACTGGGCCGAGATGTTGAAGGTGAACGAGAAGGGCTTCTTTCCCTTCACGCCTTCGACCAATCTATTGTATGGTCTCGCTGAGGCCGTTGACATGCTGCGCGAGGAGGGGCTGAAAGCTGTTTTCGCACGTCACCGCCGTCATGCGACAGCGACACGGCGTGCTGTCGACGCATGGGGCCTCGAAGTCTATTGCCGCAATCCCCGCCAATTCTCGGATGCGCTTACGGCCGTCCTAATGCCCGAAGGGCACAGCGCGGACGAATTTCGCCGATGTGTACTTGAGACTTACGACATGTCGCTCGGAAGTGGCTTGTCAGCGCTCACTGACCGAGTCTTCAGAATCGGCCACCTCGGGGATTTCAACGATCTCTCCCTCGCCGGCACCCTTGCTGGTGTCGACATGGCCTTGGCACTTACATCGGTCCCGCACCACAAGGGAGGTGTGCAAGCAGCACTCGACTATTTGGCCTCGAACTAACCGGTAGCAGAAGGCGGCCGGAAAGAGCGTGCAGCGCCGTAATCTACGAGCAAGCAGAGAGGAGGGCAGTCCCGGGTCGCCCGCAAACAAAGAGGTGGGGCCTCAAGCCGCTCGAGAAGCGGCGGAGAGATGGGGGTTGGGGGTATGAATGACTTAGTATCCTTGCCAGCACGCAGGCTTCGCGCCATGATCGGGTCGAAAACCGTCTCGCCCGTCGAGGTTTTCGATGCATTCCTTTTGCGGATCGATCAGGTCAATCCAGCGATCAATGCGGTCGTCACAATCAACGCGGAGCGCGGTAGAGACGAGGCCAAGTTGGCCGAAAAAGCTGTCATGAGCGGAATGCCGCTCGGCATTCTCCATGGCCTGCCGGTTGGCGTCAACGACGTGCACAGCACGGCGGGACTCCGCACGACGCTCGGGTCGCTGCTGTACAAGGATGACGTGCCCGTTTCCGACGATCTCAATGTCTCTCGAATCCGCAAGGCTGGCGGGATCGTGATCGGAAAAACCAATACGCCAGAGTTTGGCGCCGGCGCCAACACGGTTAACAGGGTTTTCGGCGCGACTGTCAACCCTTTCGACACCCGCCTTTCTGCCTCCGGTTCCTCTGGCGGATCCGCTGCGGCACTGGCGACGGACATGATCCCCTTGTCCACAGGCGGAGACCTGGGCGGCAGCCTTCGGACTCCGGCAGCCTTCTGCGGCGTCGTCGGCCACCGGCCCTCTCCCGGCACATGCCCGACGCACCGTGCTTCCGACGGCTGGTCGCCGCTTGCCGTGGAAGGAGCGATGGCCCGCGATGTTGGCGACACCTCGCTCCTCATCGCGGCGCTTGTCGGGCAAACACCGCTCGACCCTATTGCCCGTGATCTTTCGCCGGAGCCGTTCCTTTCCTTGCCTGCGATACGGCTCGACAAGCTGCGCGTAGCCTTCAGTGTCGACCTCGGATCCATTCCCGTGGCCGAAAACGTTGCCACACATTTCCGCCAAATCGCCGGGCGCATGGCGCCGCTTTTTGCAAAGACTGTTTGGAACGACCCAGACCTGGGCGATATCGATGCCACATTCGAGGCGCTTCGAGCGGTGGGGTATGCCAACTCATATGGAGAATATGTTAGACAACATCGCAACATCGCCTCCCCCAATATCATTGCCAATGTCGAACTGGTTGGCAGGCTCTCGGTGTCCGACATTGGACGAGCACATGTGGCGCAGACCGACCTCTATCGACGGTTCCAGGCTTTCTTCGAGCATATCGATGTTCTGATTTGTCCAGCCTCACCAGTCACACCCTTTTCAGTTGACGATGTGTATGTGACAGAAGTGGGAGGCGTGCCGATGGCGAGCTACATCCGGTGGATCGCCCTAAACTACGCAATCACCCTAACCACCCACCCGACCACTGTCATACCCGCTGGTCTCGGGCCGACAGGCATGCCCTTCGGCATCCAGCTCGTCGGACGCCATCTCGACGACATCGGAACCCTCGCCATTGCCTCGGCTTTGGAAGATGCCCTCGCCAAAGACCCAATCCTGGTCCGCCCGAGGCCCGACATCGGCAAGTTGAGCAAGTCGGGCATCGAGACGCGGGCTGGCAAAATCTCACCACAATGGCTGGGATCACCATAGCCTCTCAGCGACCGACCGAAATGGAACTCCCAGGATGAAAGCGGCCCAAATATATCTCTAAGCCAAATCAGGAGAACAACATGATCCGCAGGCCTGTTCCTTGGCCAAACGGCGCAAAGGTTGCAGTTGCAATTACCTTCGACGTTGATGCTGACAGCTCGTTGCACCTTGCCTTTCCGCAAAACGCCATCAACCGCGTTTCTACCCTTTCGATGTTTCGCTATGGTCCCGAGGTGTCGGTCCCAAGAATCCTCGAGACTTATAGGCGGTTTGGATTGAAACAGACTTTTATGGTGCCGGCCTGGTGTATCGAGAATTACCCGAAAGCAGTCGAGGCAATGCTCGCTGGCGGGCACGAGATTGGCTACCACGGCTATATTCACGAGGGCCCAAATACGATGTCGCGGGACGCCGAGCATTATTGGCTCAGTCGCAGCATCGAGATCATCGAGAAGTTTACAGGCAAGCGGCCGCGCGGTAACCGATCGCCCGGGCACTGCATTTCAATCCATACGCCCGAATTGCTTGCCGAGGAAGGCTTTACCTACGACTCGACACTCCAAGGCGACGATGTTCCCTACATCCTCGAAACGCCAAAGGGCAACATTGTCGAGCTACCGACCCACATGGCCATGGATGATTGGCCACCCTATGCCTATATCGGGGATTACAATCACCTTATGCAAATCATGTCCCCCGACCGGGCGATGGAAATCTTCATGTCCGAATTCGAGGCCATGCGGCATTATGGCGGCGGCCTCTGGGTTACACTCTGGCACCCCTTTATCAGCGGCCGCGCGGCGCGCTGGCTGCGCGTCGAGCGCATGATCGAGGACATGATGAAGTCCGGCGATGTCTGGTTCGCAACGATGGAGGAGATTGCGAACCACGTGAACGCCTGCCGCAAGAACGGTAGCTATGATGCTCGTGTTGACAAAATGCCGCTGTACGACAGGCCGGTGACTATCGACGGGCCTTGGTTTGGAGCGCCGCCGGTGAAATAGCCAAATACAGGGGCAGGCACGGCGAGCAGTGATAGTAGTTTCAGGAGCAAACATTTGGTCGATCACGAGGCCAAGAACTTGACATTATCACAGAGCCAGGTCGAACCTGGCGGATCTCGCGGTGGTAACGCCTTGTCCCTCGGTATTTCCGGCGGTCAGCCCGTCAATATGAGTGACGAGGAGCGCATGCCCGCCGTCGCGCAAAGCGCGGTTGAAGGTGAATTTCGGCGCCACCTGTCGAGCCTGAATGTTAGTGAATTCATCATGCCGGCGTTCATCGTCGGTTACTCCGCACTCATCTTTCTGGTCGAGCCTCGCTACCTTTCCCGCGGCAATCTCGACAATCTCGCAAGTCAAATCGCGCCGTTGATTGCTATGTCGGTGGGGCAAGCCTTTGCGATCATCAGCGGAGGATTGGACCTGTCAATGGCTTCGGTGATGTCTGTCTCCGGGGTCATTGCAATCCTCATGGTTCCGACGATTGGCGTATGGCCTTCCGTACCGGTGATGGCGGGCTGTGGCCTCATCACCGGTCTCATCACCGGCTACATCATCGGCTACCAGCGGACGTCACCTTTCATCGTCACTCTCGGGATGGCATCGGTGGCGAGCGCTGTGGCGCTCATCCTCGCGCATGGCGTGCCGATCTACGCGGTGCCGCCAGAGTTGACGGCAATAATTGGGTTCGGGCATTTTCTCGGACTTCCCGTTAGTTTTGAGATCGCCATCGCAATGCTCCTTGCTGGCTCGTTTCTGCTGAAACGAACAGTGTTCGGCCGCTATGTGTATGCCATAGGTTCCAACAAGTCGGCCGCCATACGCTCAGGTGTAAACGTGCCATTCTATACCATGCTGGTCTATGCCTTCGCCGGGTTCTCGACGGGCATCGCCAGCATTATCCTGACCTCGTGGGTGGGTGCGGCGCAGCCCGTCGCTGAGACTGACATGACACTCCGCTCGATCGCGGCTTCGGTGCTTGGCGGCATCGCACTCAATGGTGGCAGCGGTGGAATGCTGCATGTGCTCTACGGTTGCATCGTGCTCGGCTCGCTTTCCAACTCGCTCACCTTAGTTGGTGTATCGTCATTTTATCAGATTCTAGTCGTCGGCATCGTCATCATTCTGGCGGTAATGCTTGATCGCGTTCGCAGACGCGAAACATAGGGTCATCGTCTCATAAACTTATGTGAACTTCACCTATTCTGAGTCGTAACTGCCAGTTGTTGTCAAACGGAGGAGAAGCAATGATGTTGAATATTTTGCAAAAGCGCCTCGCCAGCTCGATTTATATCGCGGCCATCGCGGTTATCTTGGGATTAGGCTTGGCTGGCCCCTTCGCCAGGGCCGCAGAGCAAGATCGCTTCCTCGGCAACATCGATAGGATTGTCCAGGACACTGGCACGCCGATAAGATACGGCGTCACGTTAGTGCATCTCCAGGATGACTACTGGAAGGGTATGGCCTATGGCATCGTTGACGAAGCACAGAGGTCCGGCGGTAAGGTCGTGCAAGTCTCCATCGCCGGCAAATATGGCAACGTAGCCGAGCAGTTCGCCCAAATCGAAGCGATGATGACCAAGGGAATTGACGTCCTCATTCTCGGTGCCTCGTCCTATGACGGTTTCGACCCCATTCTCCGGAAAGCTAAAGAGAAAGGGATCAAGGTCATCGCCGTGGGGACGCCGGTCAATAGCAAAGTACCGGATTGGGGCGTGTTGTTCAGCGATTTCGACATTGGCAACAAGATGGGCATGCTGTTGTGCGAGAAGCGGCCAGCAGACAAGTTCACAATCATCGGACTGCCGGGACCGGCGGGCGCGGAATGGTCGAAATTGCGCGTGGATGGGTTGAAGAAGGCCGTCGAGAATTGCCCCGGCGCAACCCTTGAGTTGGCACCGGTCGGAGGTGAGATCAGCATTGGCTATGCCCTGTCGCAGACCTCCGACATGATTACCAAGTTCCCCGACGCCAGCTTCGTGTGGACCCCGACCATGGGCCTCGGCATGGGCGCTGTGCAGGCCATCAAGCAACGCAACAGCAAAATGAAGGTGGTCGGTAGCACGATCATGCGCGGCGTGTTCGATCCAATTGAGAGCGGTACTCTCCTCGCAGTAAACGCCGAGCCTTCGATCCTCGTCGGCCGGCTGATCGTTCAGTATGCCATCCGCCAGAAGCTCGGGCTGCCGACGCCGCTCATCAAGCAGACCTCGGAGTTCCAGTATCCGCTGATTCTTATGCCGACCGAGTTCCTGACCAAGGACAACTACAAGACCTATCCTTGGGAACAGACAGACGTTCCGCCAAAGGACTGGTCGATTGAGGCCTTCCAGTAGCGCGACGCGGTATCAGGGCGCCGATGTTGGCAACGCGCAAACGGGTCTTGATCATGTGACCCCAACTTTGAGCACCGTCGATCTCGAGCAAATTTCGAAACGCTTCGGTTCGACGCAAGCGGTGAACGGCGTGTCTTTGAGATTCGCCGCCGGCGAGGTACATGCATTGCTCGGCGAGAATGGCGCTGGCAAGTCGACGGTTGGCAAGATTATGGGCGGCCTCATTGAGCCCGATGAAGGCCGGATCCTGGTTGACGGCAGAGCAGTGCGACAGCGCAGCGTTGGGGAGGCCCGTGCGCACGGTTTTGCCATGGTGTTCCAGGAGCTTTCACTAGTTCCTGACCTCACAGTTAGAGAGAATATCCATCTCGGTACGGAGGCCGCCGGAAACCCGTTCAGCCTTCTAAAGAGAACTGAAGAGGAGGAGCGCTGCCGTGAGCTGTTCGCACAAAACAGCTTTGACTTCGACCTAAACGCGCGGGTGCGGAGGCTTTCCGTTGCCAATCAGCAGCTGGTGGAGGTGGTTAAGGCCTTGGCCCGGAGACCACGCGTTCTAATTCTCGACGAGCCGACCGCAATGCTAGGCGTTCGAGAGAACGAGAGGCTCTTGGGGATAATTCGGCGCGCTCGAACGGAGGGCCTGGTTGTTATCTTCATCACCCACCATGTCGAGGAGGTGGTGGAAGTCGCCGACCGTGTCAGCCTCATGAAGGACGGGGCGCTCGTCGACACCTTCGCGATGACTAAGGACATCGATACCGAAATCATTGTCGCAAAGCTCGCGGGGAAGTTACGGACCTCGCAGCAAGGCAGAAAGGCACTTGCTCCGGGCAGCGCAGTTCTTTCCATCTCCAATCTTTCGGGAATGGGCAATGAGTCAGCCACGATTACCGTTTCGGCCGGCGAGGTCGTCGGCCTTTATGGAGTCGTGGGCTCGGGTTGCGAAAGGCTCGGCCGCGCCGTCGTCGGGTTGGCCGAAATTCGCCCACAAATCATGACGCTCTCGGAAAAGAAGTTTCGTCCCGACAGTCCTGCCGGTGCAGCGCGGGAGGGGGTATCCTATCTTCCGTCCGGACGCGCCGCAAATTGCGTATTACCAAGCCGCAGCATACGGGAGAATCTGACGATCACCCAACTGAAGCAACTCGAGGTCCTCGGAGTCATTGACCGGGGTGCCGAGCGAATGTTGACGCAATCGCTTCTCGCCCGCTATCGGACACGCTATGCGGATTTCGAGGATCCTATTACAAGCCTCAGCGGCGGCAATCAGCAGAAAGTCATGATTGCCCGAAGCCTTGGGCGGGCGAGCAAGCTCATCGTGCTGGAAGACCCTACTGCCGGCGTGGATATCGCCTCGAAGAAGGATATTCATGACCTTATTCGCGAGAGAGCAGCCTCAGGCCTTGCAATCCTACTCGTATCGAGCGACCTTCGCGAAACGATCGCGATTAGCGACGTCGTTTACACGGTTTTGTCCAACCGCATTGTCGGCAGATACGAGCGCCCATTGGAGGGCGACGAGGCCCACATAATTGCTGACGTGCTCGGAGGATGAACCAGCTCGATAAAATTAGCACGAAAATTTTGGGGTAGATGCCGATGCATGATGTCTGTGGGATAACCGGCCTGCTCCACGTGCTGATCAAAACTAATGATTTGCAGCAGACCTTGAGGTTCTATAAGGGCATGCTCGGCCTGCGTGAGGCGCCCCGTCCAGATTTCGGATTTCCAGGTGTATGGCTTGCCTGCCCTAACCCCGTAGGCGAGCAAATCATCCATATATGGTCGGAGGGGCCCGGCATGGGCCCGACAGGAATCTCACCCTATGGGACGGCGACTGTCGACCATATTTCATTGACAGCCTTGGGTCACAATGCCTACCGCGAGCGCTTCAAAAGATACGGGCTCGATTGGCGCGAGAATATCATCCAGCAGACCTCCTATTGGCAACTCTTTGTCTATGATCCGAGTGGCGTGCAGCTTGAGCTGACCTTTGACGAGGCCAACGAAGGTGCGCCGCATGGTCCGGTGACCCCAGGACACGAATACAAGACCGGAGAGAACTTCTTCGACCGCGCGACATATCCAAGGCTCTGAGATGCGAGAACGGTCACCTGCGAACGATTGATCTTCCCCCTTTGAATTGCTCCAACTCAAAGTATGACTTTTGAGCCTCGAGGTGGACTGCAAAGCCGGGGAATAGACACAAGGCCGGAGAGATTGTCGCCAGGCTCGGCGGGTGGACGTCTTGACGATGGTCGGCACACCTGATCCGAAGCGGCGATATTCATCTTCTGCCACTATTGGGTTACTATGCCGGCCCGAACGATACCTCTCGTATCGGTCGCTCCATCACTTCGACAGGCCCACAAGGCCGACGGGCCATTTCGACTAATAGCCTCTTTGCCTAGTGCAATTCGATTGTCGCGTTCCCAATCGAGGATCGCACGGTCGCCGAAGGTCCCGGGTCAAGCTCAGATGAGAGTACCATTGATCCGAACCGCACGGCGACTAAGCGTAATTCGCAGGCGTGTTGGCTCCTGATTGCGTATTGCACTGCAATTCGTCCAGTGCTATGAGGATTTCGTAACTGCAGGCTCATCATTCTTCGATTTGAGCAAAGGCGCGGTTGGATTTGACAGAATTCAAGAGGCCCCAGGCTCTAGCAAGGCGTTCTCTCGTAGCAGCGGCCTCCACTGGCGGCAGCTATCGGGGAGATGCGCCAGGCGGCACGACAACCGCCGTCCTCGACGACATCGACCTCGCCATTATCCAGATCTTGCAGGAGGACGGCCGCGCGGCTTTCACAACGATCGCCAGGCAGCTCGAGATTTCGGAAGGAGCGGTGCGGAACCGCGTCGGGCAGCTCATCGAGTCCAAGGTGCTGCGTGTGATCGGCGTCGCCGATCCGATGGCCCTCGGCTATGACGCCTTTGCCATGATCGGCCTCAAGGTCGCGCCTGGATACGATCCGCAGGAGGCTGCGGTCTACTTCCGCGACCGCAATGAGGTGACCTACGTAGTGTTCGCAGCCGGTCGCTACGACCTCCTGATCGAGGTTATATGCAAGACCCATGATCAACTTGCTCTGTTCCTGCGCGAGCACTGCTACAGCCGCAAGGACTTGGCATCGGTCGAGCCCATGATCGGCCTTGCCATGTACAAAAGCATGCTGAAGTGGGGGCAGCCCTAGTCATGCCCCTCTCGGTAGGTTCGCATCGGGTTCCATTTGTCGTTATCCCGCTTCTGTATCGCATCGCGGCGCCGGGGGATGCCGCCACGAAGGTATTTCTCGAGCCATCGAAGCCGCCAGTTAGCAGGAGAAGCACACATGTGTGGCGTTTGCGGTTGTAATCATCCCGCCGGCCATCACGAGCATTCGGGGCGATCAGACCATCATCACTCGAGTGAGTTCCTGCGCGTCGAGCAGGATATCCTGGCCAAGAATGATCGCTTTGCGAAGGGCAACAGAAGGCGGCTGGCTTCTGCCGGTGTACTTGCGTTGAACCTCGTGTCGAGTCCTGGCTCGGGCAAGACCACTTTGCTCGTGGAGACGATTGAGATGTTGCGCAAGAGGTTGCCCGTCGCCGTCATCGAGGGCGATCAGGAGACTTCGATCGACACCGAGAGGATCCGTGCCACGGGGGTGCCCGCCATTCAAATCAACACCGGCCGCGGCTGCCACCTCGATGCGCATATGGTCGGGCACGCGATGGACGTTCTTCCGCTCGAGCGCGGATCGGTCCTTTTCATCGAAAATGTCGGCAATCTCGTCTGCCCGGCCGCCTTCGATCTCGGCGAAGCTCGCAAAGTCGCCATCCTGTCGGTCACCGAGGGTGACGACAAGCCACTCAAGTATCCCGATGTCTTTGCGGTCTCCCAGATGATGGTGCTGTCCAAGATCGATTTGCTGCCCCATGTCGACTTCGACGTCGTCAGCTGTGTCGGCCACGCACGTGTCATCAACCCTGGGATTTCCGTGTTGAAAGTGTCGGCGCGCAGCGGCGAGGGGCTGACGGACTGGCTCGACTGGATCACTCGCTTGACGGAGGTCGTTGCCACAAGGAGCAGGGAGGCAGTTCAACATGCATGAGTTGACCATCGCCAGCGCCCTAGTTGAACAGGTCTGCGACCACGCCGTGAGTGTAGGGGCGGCGCATGTCGCGGAGGTCAACATCCGGATGGGTGTCCTCAGCGGCATTGCGCGCTCACTGTATTTCTGCTTCCCTTGCGCGAGCCGAGGCACCTTATGTGCAACCGCGAGGCTTCGCATCGAAGAGGTTCCACTCACCGTCATGTGCACCCAATGCGACGCGGTCAAGACGCCGGCTGCACTCTATAATTTCCGCTGCCCTGATTGCGGGCGACCTACCCCGAAGGTGCTGACCGGTCGCGAAATGCAGCTCGTCTCCATTGGGTTCGTTCTGCCTGACGCCGAAACCGCCCCCCGACATCCAGCTGCAGTGTCCAAGCCTGAGCGCAGGGATGCAAAGAAGCGGGGAGCACTGAATTGATATGGGCAAGCAATCTCGAGAGATCTGGCACCATGTTCCGCACCAGCACCGAGGACCCCAGCAGCAGAAGGGCACTGACGATCACATCTATTCTCCGAAGCTCCACAATGGCACGTTCAAGTCGCAGGGCATCTCCACGTTCATGGGGGCACCGTATTGTCCGCCGGACCGCCACGCAATTCGCCAGATGGGTGCCAAAGTGTGCTTTATCGGCGTGCCCTGGGATCAGGGCCAAGTGGTTCGAACTGGAACGTCACAGGGTGCTGCAGGCATCCGCGAGGCGTCGACACAATACTTTCCCTACATGTTCGAATACGACGTCGATCTCCTGACCTTCTTCAAGGTTGTCGATTGCGGCGACGTGCCGATTGTTCCGGGCAACAACCTCAAGTCGCACGACTACATTTATCAATATCTGACGGAGTGTCTGCAAGGCGGGGCAAAGGTCGTCCTGTGCGGCGGCGACCACTCGGTTCCGATCCCGGGAGCGCGGGCCCTCTCGGACTATCACAAGGAGGGCCGCATAGGATACCTCCATGTCGATTGCCATCTCGACGCGGCGCCCGATTGGGCTGGCAATGCGTACACCAACTGCTCGGGCCCGTCGCGCGCGCTTGACCTGCCCAATTGCAACGCCAAGAATCTGGTCCATATGGGATCGCGCAACGGTCTCAATCCGAAGGACTGGTTCGATTTCTTCGTCGACAACGACGTCCGCGTAATGCCGATGCAGGAGGTGGTCAAGCGCGGCGTCGTGGAATGCACCAAGGAGATTTTTGCGCGAGCCTGGGATGGCACCGACGGCGTCTACTTTTCTTGGGACACCAATTCGATCGATTCCAGCTGTATGCCGGGGACGACGGCGCCAGAGTGCTTCGGCCTCAAGGGCCGCGAGATCATCCAGCTGGCACGCACCGCCGGGACCTTCGGCGCCGACATCATGGAGGTCTCCGAGCTGTGTCCGCAGTTCGACGTGAGCCACATCAGCATCAAGACCGCTTGCCTCATGATCTACCACTTCCTCGGCAGCCGGGCGAAGACCCTGCGCGACCGCGGCCAAACACCCTGAACAGCCACGACTTCGGAAGAGCAAAACGGCCATGAACCCTGCAAAAAGCTACGCACACCTATTTTCCCCCCTCGGCGGCGAGGGAGCCGAAAATTACCGAGCTCCCGGCCAGCTGACCTTCCTGCGAGCGCCACATGTGGCGCTCGAGACGGCGGCGCTGAAGGCCAACGGCGCGCGCTATGCCTTCGTCGGCATTCCGTTCGATGAAGGCAATATAGGCAAACCCGGGAGCGAGGACGGACCGCGTGAGTTCCGCATCGCCTCGCAGGAGTACCTGTCTTATTGGTTCGAGTTCGGCGTCGACCTCAATGGCTTGGCGGTCGACTGCGGTGACGTGCCGATGCCCAAGGTCAACCCGGACACCGCCCGGGAGAGAATCTATCGCGCCGTCAAGACCGTGCTGGAGGCGGGCGTCACCCCCATCATCGTGGGCGGCGACCGGTCGATCTCCATTCAGGCGGCCCGTGCCCTCTCAGACCACATCGGCACGCGCAAGAAGATGGGATGTCTCCACTTCGGAGCCCATCTGGATCTTGCGGAAAGCTGGTCCGGGGAGACACTGCTGAGCACCTGTGCACTGGCCCGCATCACGGAATTGCCGAATTTGGCGGCTGCCAATGTTGCCCATGTCGGCGCGCGCAACTCCATGAATCCGAAGGATTACATCGATCTGGCCAAGGCGCGTGAACTGCGGTTCTACCCGATGTTCGAAATCTACGAGCGCGGTGTCGATGCCGTCATCAAGGAGGCGGCGAACAAAGTTTGGGACGGCACGGACGCCCAGTATTTGAGCTTCAACTTTAATGTAATGGATGCATCTGCCGCCCCAGGAGTGACGGCGACAGAGCCCGGAGGACTCGAATCCCGCGAGATGGTGCAGATCGCCGACGTCATCGGCCAGAAGAAGACCGTGAGCATCATCGACGTGACGGAATTGGCGCCGGTCTATGACGTCAGCGGCACGACATCGCGTCTTGCGGTATGTACTGTGCTGCGTCTGATGGCGGCGATGGCCAGGGCCCGCGGCGAGTTGGTCGATCCGAAGCTGCGCCGTTCGGACCTTACCGCGAGCACGCCAGCCGGCAAAAGTCGGAAAGGGTGAGGGGGGACATGCATCCCTATGGGGAACTGAACGCATGATTACCGTCACCGGGATATTGGGCACCGCTAGTGAACCGGCGATCGCACGTCGGCTGCACGACCTGGAACACGAGGATCTGGTTGAGATACTGTTCGTTGAGCGCAACGATACGTTGCGGCGCCGCCTGCGCGGCAGGACGGACAAGGGCACGGATATCGCCATCGCGCTCGATCGCAGCGACCAGCTGTCTGATGGCGCAGTTCTGCTGCTGAACGCCTCGCGTGCCATCGTCGTGCGCATGTCGGAGCAGCGATGGCTGCGCATCAAACCGGCAAGCCCCGATGCGGCCCTTGAGGCCGGTTACTGCGCCGGCAATCATCATTGGCGCGTCCGGTTCGAGCCAGGTGCGCTGTTGGTCGCATTGGATGGTCCAGCGGAGCACTACATCAACCGCCTTGAGCATCTGTTGATGGCCAACCGGATCGAGGTTGCCTGCGATGCATGACATAAGCTCGACGATGGCATTGCTCCAGTTCGGAGACAGTTTCTTTCCATCCGGATCCGTATCTTTTTCCTGGGGCCTCGAGGCACTCGCCGAGACTGGAGCAGTAACGGGTGCAGGAAGTGTGCAGGCATTCGTGATTGGCCAACTGCACTGCCGCTGGGCCCACTTCGACCGCGCCATTATTGTCGCTGCCCATCGTGCCAGCCGCGATCTGGAATTGCTGGCGGCGATCGATAACCTGGTCGAGATTCTCACCGCATCGTCAGAGCTGCGCTCTGGCTCAAGGCGTATGGGCGAGGCCATGCTGTCGGTGTTCGCCCGATTCGGGATCGATGATGTGCCGTCCTATCGTGATCGGATCACGTGCGGGGCGGCATGTGGTCATCTCGCCGTCGTGCAGGGGTTCCTGTGGGCACGGGTCGGGCTGGGTGAGGCCGACTCTATTGCACTGTCGGCGCACACGTTTTGTGTCGGTCTGCTGGGGGCCGGCATCCGCCTCGGCTGCCTGACGCACATCGATGCACAGCGAATCCTGTTCGCGGCGCGTGAAGAGGCGATAAGCATCGCAAGCATGCCCCCGCCACCGATCGGTGAAATAAGTTCGTTCGGTGTCGAGGCTGAGATCGCCGTCATGCGGCATGCCCATCACGCCACGCGCATGTTTGCGAACTGAATGCCCGACGACGCAGGAGGTGCCGGATGCTTCTTACCCCAACGGAAATGGAACGTTTGACGGTTTACACAGCGGCAGAGCTTGCGCGCAAGCACAGGGCGAAGGGGCTGCTGCTCAGCCATCCCGAAGCAGTCGCCTATATCGTTGACGAAATCCTTGAAGGCGCTCGCGAGGGGCGCTCGGTCGCCGATCTCATTTCGTGGGGCTCGACACTTCTCACCACCGACGACGTCATGCCCGGTGTCACCCATTTGATGCCGATGATTCAGGTCGAGGGCACGTTCCCCGATGGCACCAAGCTGGTGACGATCCATGATCCGATTCGGCCAGGCAAGCGCAAGCGCCCCAAGGGCGAGACGATCCCCGGCGAGATAATCACCGAGGAGGGAAACATCGAAATCAATGCGGGGCGTCGCAAGGTGACGCTCAAGGTCGTCAACACCGGAGATAGGCCCGTCCAGATTGGTAGCCATTATCACTTCTTCGAGACGAACAAGGCCCTCGATTTTGACCGCGAGCAGAGCTTCGGAATGCACCTCGATATTCCAGCGGGGACAGCGGTGCGTTTCGCGCCCGGAGATTCGAAGGAGGTGACCTTGACTGAGTTTGGAGGGACCGGCGAGTTGCTTGGCCTCAACAGTCTAACCGACGGCAGTTGGCGCAGCGATGCCAACAAGGCGCAAGCCTTGCGCAGGGCCCGGCAACGCGGCTTCAAAGGGGCCTGAGCCATGGCAATGATGAGCCGCAAAGACTACGCACTCATGTATGGACCGACCAAGGGCGATGCGGTCCGACTTGGAGATACCTCGCTGCTGGCCGAGGTGGAGCACGATTTCGCCGTTCCTGGCGAGGAATGCCTGCACGGCGGCGGCAAGACTCTGCGCGATGGCCTTGGGATGACGCCCGGCTACGACAGCGCCATGGGGGCCCTCGACATGCTGTTGTGCAACGCCGTGGTCATCGATCCCGTGCTCGGCATCGTGAAGGGCGACATCGGAATCAAGGACGGTAAGATCGTTGCGATCGGCAAGGCCGGCAACCCTGCAACGATGGACGGCGTGCATCCTAAACTGATCGTTGGTGCAGCGACCACGGTTCGCGATGCGGAGGGTATGATTGTTACGCCCGGCGGCATCGACGTTCATGTCCATTTCGATTCAGCTCAGCTGTGCGAGCATGCGATCAGTTCGGGGTTGACCACGATGATCGGAGGCTCGCTTGGCCCCATCACCGTGGGCATCGACTGCGGCGGTGCTTTCAACGTCGGCAAAATGCTGCAGGCCGCCGAGCAGTGGTCCATCAACTTTGGCTTCCTTGGCCGTGGCAATACCTCGCGACCACGCTCGATCTACGACCAGATGCGGAGCGGCTGCATCGGGCTCAAGATCCACGAGGACTGGGGCTCGATGCCAGCCGTAATCGACACCTGCCTGTCGGTTGCCGACGAACTGGATTTCCAGGTCCAACTGCATACCGACACTCTCAATGAGAGTGGCTTTCTGGAGGAGACGCTTGCCGCCATACGAGGGCGGACCATCCACATGTACCATACCGAAGGCGCCGGCGGTGGGCATGCGCCCGACATCATCCGCGTCGCCGGCGAGATCAATTGTCTTCCGTCATCGACCAATCCGACTAATCCATACACGGTCAATACCTTCGATGAACACCTTGACATGACGATGGTGTGCCATCACCTTAATCCGGCCATCCCGGAGGACGTCGCCTTTGCGGAGAGTCGCATCCGGGCACAGACGATCGCGGCCGAGGACATTCTGCACGACCTGGGCGCGATCTCGATGCTGGGCTCGGACAGTCAGGGCATGGGCAGGGTCGGAGAGGTTATCTGTCGCACCTGGCAGCTGGCATCGAAGATGAAGGACCAGCGCGGGCGGTTGCCGGAGGAGAAGAGCAGACTAGGCGACAACGAGCGCATCAAACGCTACATCGCCAAGTATACCATTAATGCCGCACGCACATTCGGGATCGACGCCTACATCGGCTCTCTCGAGCCTGGCAAGATGGCCGACCTGGTGATGTGGCGCCCCGGGTTCTTCGGCATCAAGCCGGAGATTGTTGTGAAGGGCGGTTTCATTTGCTGGGGTGTCATGGGCGACAGTGCTGCCAGCCTGATGACCTGCGAACCCCTGCTGATGCGGCCGCAATGGGGAGCCTTCGGACGGGCGAGGCAGTCGCTCAGTGCCTGTTTCGTCAATCCATTGGCGATCGAGGCCGACGTCGCCGGCAAGCTCGACATAAGGAAGAGCCTTTTGCCGACCAGGGGAACGCGCAAGCTCAACAAGCAGCACATGCTGCACAACGATGCGTGCCCGAAAATCACGGTAGACCCGCAGACGTTCGACGTGTTCGTCGATGGCAAGATTGCGACTTGCGACCCCGCACAGCAGGTGCCGTTGGCCCAGAGGTATATGCTGAGATGAGGTTTAAGGGGAAGAAGAACCTGCCGGGTGCCGCCCGCATTGGCATCGGCGGCCCGGTCGGCTCCGGCAAGACGGCCCTGGTCGAACGCCTCATCCCGGCCTTCAGGGGGCGCGGCATCGAGGTCGGAGTCGTCGCCAACGATATCGTCACGCAGGAGGATGCCGAGCGGATCCGACGCTCGGGCCTGATTGATCCCAACCGCGTGCTGGCCGTTGAAACGGGAGCCTGTCCGCACACGGCTATCCGCGAGGATCCGACCCTCAATATGCAGGCGGTCGACCGCCTGGTGGGGGCGTTTCCGGAAGTGGACGTCGTGCTTGTCGAGTTCGGGGGGCGACAACCTGGCATCGACTTTCTCGCTGGAGCTTGTCGACTATTGGTTGTTCGTTATCGATACAGCGGGCGGAGACGATATTCCGCGCAAGAGGGGCCTCAGTATCGTCCGATGCGATCTCCTGGTCATCAATAAGACGGACCTTGCGCCGTATGTCGGTGCCGACATCTCATTGATGATCAGGGAGGCCAACGAGGTACGCCGCGGTCGGCCAGTCATGCTAACCAACTGCAAGACGGGCGAAGGCGTAGAGGCCATCGTGGATCAGCTTATCGATGACGTTGTATTCGCAAGTTGAACGGGGGTCGCTGCTTGTTGCAGGAGCGACGGGTGCGCGCGCGCCCGGGGGCCGCTTGGCGCACGGGCGGCTCGATGTGGAATTCCGCGCCGATGCCGATGCGCGCACCTACGTCGATCGCCAGTACGCCACACATCCGTTCCACATTTGCCGCCCACACTATCATGACCCTGACCTGCCTGGGCTTGCGACGCTTTACACGCAATCCTGCTCGGGCGGACTCTACGAAGATGATCGGCTGGACACTCGCATCGTCGCGCACCCCGGTGCCGAGGCGCACGTGACAAGCCAAGCGTCGACAATCGTTCACAGCATGCCAGCGGGATCGGCCGTGCAGAGCGTACGCATCGAAGCCTTCGCGGGGGCGTATCTGGAATATCTACCCGATCCCCAGATTCTCTTCCCGAATTCTCGGTGCAGTTCCACAATTAGCGCGGACGTCTGCCGCGGGGCAACAGTGGTGCTCTCCGACGCCTTCCTCCTGCATGACCCGAACGGTGCCGATGGCGTTTTCGCGACCTACTTCAGCGAGATCGTGATCAGGGACGAGACCAGCAGGACACTTGCCATCGATCGCCTCAGATTAACCGGTCGGTCGCTCCTGGACCGCCATCCAGGCGTCACCGGTGCATTTGCAGCCCAAGGCACGCTTGTCATCGCCGGCCAACAGGAGCTGGCGCGAGACGTGATCACGGAACTTCGAGGTATCAACTTCAACTATGGCGAAGCCGCGATCGGGTTCTCGCTGCTTCCTAATGTGGCGGGCGTGATTGTTCGTATTCTTGCTGTTGATGGGGCCACGCTCAGGCGGGCGATGCATCTCAATTGGTGCGTCATGCGGCTGCGGCTAAAGGGTTCGGTTCCGCCGGAAAGACGCAAATAGGGATGAGCGCTCGATCCGCCCGTGAATGCCGCCAACTATGTTTGCCGACCAGCACTTGCCGTTCGCCCTGGCCGCCTACTAGCCTGTGATTGACCAAGACCCAATTTTAACAGTATGAAATTCAAAGCTATGCACTTTCAATGTGTTACGGTCGCGTGGCAAGCTCTTAGCACCACATTGCTGGGATGGAGCTGTTTAGGGGGCCAAGATGCGATCGCGGTGACTGTTGCTCGAGCTGGCGTCGGCCATCCCTCATGGCGAAAGCGAAGGACGGAACACGAGATCCTGGACCACAAAGTTTCGATGATCTTTGAACCGGGAATTTGGCGACGCGTCCGCCTTGAGCTCCGTTCTTCAATCGTTTGGCGGTCTTATTGCTGTCGCCAGGCCCTTTCGGGGCCTCCGGTTGACTTGCTTCTTTACACCGCTCAACTTGATACCAGCCCTCCTGACACCTCAGCCACGCGATCTCTTGGCGGCTAGTACACAACAGTCTGCTTCAATGCGGAATCTCGCCCAGAAGCTGCACAACCAGCATCTGCAGACCAATAGTTTCAAAAAAGCGAAAGCAAATCAATATCGTGGTGCGGCATCCCAGAGTGAAACAGACCGCAGCCCCTCCAACTTAGATATTGGCCCAGGCTTTACTGGGGTCACCCCATTTCCAGGTCGCGCGCGATAATAATCGAACGAGGAGCGTCTGACGTCACCGGTTGTAGCCGGGAGACCTGGGGCCAACTGGGCCTATGCTCGCAGCATCAGGAAAACACCGGAAAGCTTGCCCACGGTTTGGTTCGAACGCTTCGCAGGTTTCCCATTTGAATTCTTCGACGCCATTGCAACGGCCGGTCGGGAAGAAATCCGATTAGGTCTGATCGCATCCCCGGTCTCGCTGGCCACGCAATTAATCATCTGCCGATGACTGGCTCGACCTGAACAGCGTTACCGATGCCTCATGGCATCGGTAACGCTGCGCTTACGGCCGCAAAAGCTCTTGTCGGCGACAAGGAGCTGGATCGTTCCGCCAGTCGCGGTATCGATGATGACAGTTTACAGCGTATGCTCTTCGTATGTTGCCGGGCAAGGCTTTTGACATGGGTAGCGAACTGTCCACCGACCGCTGGGCCGATAAAGGCAAAGGGTTGGGCTCGAGGAGGGGTCCCTCTTACTCGGGAAAAGCCGAACGTCTGACTCGACAGAAATGCCGCCGAAAGGCTTAGCTCAGCGGTCGTCATTGCCCTTTCTATCGGGAAAATACCGTAAACCCGGCGGGACTGGACGAATTACAGGGCAAAGGGCAAGATGTAAGGTGCCACCGTTCAATCTGGGTTGGAGGAAATCGATGAACCGCTTTTTTTTGCTTGGAATGACCGCGCTGCTGCCGTCGATTGCTGCTGCCCATACCGGGGTTGGCGACGCCGAAGGGATCTCGCACGGCTTCTTGCATCCGCTGAGCGGGTTCGACCATGTTCTCGCGATGGTTGCAGTGGGCATGTTTGCGGCCCATCTGGGCGGCCGTGCTGTTTGGCTGGTGCCCTTGTCATTCGTGACTATGATGGCGGTGGGCGGAGCGCTGGGAATGGCCGGCATCCTGTTTCCCATCGTCGAAATCGGCATCGGCCTCTCGGTTGTTGTTCTCGGTTTAGCTGTCGCTCTCGGTCTATCGCTTCCCCTCGCGGCCGCAATGGGTCTGGTCGGCTTCTTCGCTCTATTCCACGGCCATGCTCACGGCGCGGAAATGCCCGAAACCGCCTCCGGTTTCGGCTATGCCGCAGGGTTCATTTTCGCCACAGCACTGCTTCATGCCGCGGGCATTGGAGCAGGAGTGTTGATAGCTCAGCTGCATGGTCAGATCGGGAAGCGGATTCAACAAGTTGTTGGCGGAGCTGCCGCAATCGCCGGCGTCGGCATTCTTGCCGGTTGGTTCTAGGCCAACTCCGTGCGCTCGTTCTCGCTCTTGTTAAGGAGCTCGCGCGCCGCCGAAGCCACGAGCGGATGCGGAGAATCGCCGAGGTGAGGCGTGCTCATCGTCGACAAAAGCGTCGCTTCGATCGGGCGCTTGGGATCTCTCCCGATCGCCTCGGTTCTCATCCGAAAAAGCATCTGACCCATTTCGGTGGGATCCTCCAGGCCGATGCATTTGCAGGCTATTCCGGCCTGTATAGGGCCGAACGAAAGCTGGTGCCGACAATTGAAGCGGCGTGTTGGTCGCGTGCGCGTCGCAAGTTCTTTGTCCTCACCGATATTGCCTCGAAAGCCAGCAAGAGCAAAAAGCCCGCTGTCATATCCCCGGTTTGAGGCGGTCCAGAAGATGGACGTCATCTTCGCACTAGAGTGCTGATCAACGAGCAAACAGGTTGTCGGCGTGTCGAAGAGATCCCGCATCTCACGCATATACGCGGTTCCCACCAAAACATTGTCACGGGGATTGAAAGGATCCGGGCCCAATCCGTAGCGTTGTCTCAGCTCAGACTAGGTCTCGGGCATCACTTGCTTGAGACCGATTGTACCCAGGAGCGCTATGGCCAGACCGGTAGCCACCGTAGTTCGGCGGTTGAGTGGTGTTATCGCCGCTCCTCAACGATCCAAAGTGGCTCCGACCAGCCGACGATCGAGAAGGCCGTTAGCGGTCCGGAATACCGCCCGCCGAGCGATTCATCTCGGTTCACGAGGAAACCTCGCCGTCTCTGAGCAGGTCGCAGGCCTTGCCGAGCTGGGAGCGCGCGTCCGGCATGGTCTCGATGAGGTCATGCTCAACGACCGGGCGCACTCGGTAGAGGCCGATCGGCGCGCTTGCAGACAACGCCGTAAGTGCCAACGGCCCCACTACGGCCAACGCCGTTATGACGATTTTGCGTCGCGGACTCATGGCTTGACGCCAGCGTGCCTATCGCCGCATCACGCCGTTGGGAGAGCGCGATGCCGTTGTTGTCGCGACCGTTGGCCAAAGCCAAGAAAGCCATCATGCGCATCGAGTTCAATACGGCGACGCTTGCCGCCCTATTCCATCACTCAACCGACTAGAGACCGGCCTGCAAGTTCAGAGCTTCGGCTTTATCCTGCTCCCCGGTTTCACGCTCATGTCCTTCGCCGCGGCGACGGAACCGCAGCGCGCGGCCAACCCGGTCCTGCGTGACCTGCGGCGGAGGCGTGGCGCCGCTCGATCTGATGCACGCCCTGATCGCCGAGCGAATGGGGGCGATTTCGCGCGGCTGACTGGTTCCTTCACACCCAGGTTGAGTCAGGCGCGCGACCGCAGCGCGCCTCACTCGCCGAGCGTTTCTCGGTACATCATCCGATCCTCCTCACTGTACTGGAAAAAATGGAGGCGACGAATGAGGCCCCTCTCTCGCGAAGCGCAATGGCGCGTTTCGCAGGAGTATCGTCACGACATCTCGACCATGTTCGCAGAACATCGAGGCGCAAGCTTCCTCGACGACTATCATCGCTTACGGCTGGAACACGCGGACCGCCTTCTACGGAAGAGTGCGCTTTCGATCTCCGAAATCGCTTTCACTACGGGGTATTCAAGTAACCACTGTCGCCGGGCCACCATCGGAGTTGACAATTTGCGGCGAGGTCGAGCGGCTTTCTGGGAATGAAGCACGCAAGCGGCACCGAGAGACGGAAGAGGCTGCCACTGGTCGTGTGCGGGACGAATTCGATGCGCAGGGGTGGATCGGCGAAATTTACGTTGGCAACGTGCTCGATGATCTCTATACTGAGATTGACAGGCATGCCCGGGTTTCCCCAATAGAAAGGGACGCGATTGCCCTTTGGGCCGCCCATACACACCTGGTGCACAACTATCGTGTCTGTCTGGCTGTCTCCCCTAAGCTTGCGATTCAGGCGCCGAGCCGTGGTTCAGGAAAATCGACTTTGCTGGAGTTGGTCGGCGCGGTGTCGTATCGAGCGATCATAGCATCCTCAATCAGCGCGTCAGCGGTGTTTCGCACGGTCGACGCCGGCCAGAACTCGTTGATGCTCGATGAAGCCGACAATGTGTTGGATGACAACAAGTCCGAGTTGAATGCTGTGCTCAACGCCTCGCACCGACGGTCAACCGGGTACGTTATGCGCGTGGAGAAGACACCCGACGGTAGATTCGAAACGGTTCGCTTCAGTGCGTTCACCGCGATTGCCCTCGCAGGCATCAACAAGTTGCCAGCGACATTGCAAGACAGGTCAATTGTTGTCCAGATGAAGAAAGTGACGCTGATGGAGGCAAGAGAGCTCACGCACCTCCGCGACGGCATGTCGCCAGAGCTGGATGCCATCCGCTCACAATTGCGGACCTGGGGCGAGGCACTCGACGGCCTACCGGATCCCTATATGCCTAACGGGCTATTCAACCGGCGCGGCGACAATTGGCGGCCCCTTATTGCTATCGCGGAGCTAGCTGGGGGAGACTGGCCGGAACGCGTCCGTCGGGCTGCGATGACCTCTGTCGACGATCAATCCGACGACTCGTTCTTCGGGTTGCTGGCGACCATCCAACGCGCCTTCGGCGCTCGCAAAAAGATGACAAGTGACGAGCTAATCGAAGCACTCATCGCTGACACGGATGAAGAGTACGGGACCGAGAATCGGGGCCGTCCGATTACGCCAAAATGGCTGGCGCGGCAACTCGCAGAGGTTCTTGAGCCGCGAGGCCCGCAAAAGTGGCGTAAGGGCAAGAAAACCGAACGCGGATATATTCTGAGTCAGTTTGCCGACGTGTTCATTAGGTATGGGCTGGCAGGCTCGGATTGTATCGGTACTTCGGAAGAAGCCTCACAGAACGCTCAGCAGTCCGGATCGGCTAATAGTACCCTTTCGGATGAACCCCCAGGAAGGCGCGCCACATCCGCCACACGCGCCACAGCCCAGCGAAAACAAGGGGTTACCTGTGGCGGATACCGAGGAAACAACCGCCACATCGGCGGTGCCGAATGGAGGTGATGCAGCATCATCAACTGCAATAGGGATTGTGGCACTTATAAATAGAGCCGACCAAGCGATCAAACCGCCACACGGCAAAATCAAAGAATAACAGTAACTTGCCACACACAGTGGCGGATGGGGCGGTTGTCGCGGCTCATATAGGTAACACTATTGAGGGAAACGGTGAAACGGAACAGGGCACCCAAAATCTGACGGTGCAGCACACGCCATACGGGGAGCCCCTGCTGTGAACCTCCAGAAGGCAGTCGAGCCCGAACTGCGGCAACTCCTTGTGGAAGCAAAGGCTCTGGGCGTGGGGCTGCGCCTCAGCGGCGCCGATGTTGCAGTAACCGGTCGGCAACCGCCCGAAGCACTTCTTCGGGCCCTGAAGGCTCGCCGCTCCGATCTTTGGAACTTGCTTGGAGGTCCTGGTCTTGATGCTCCTGCAATCGGTCTCCTACAACAGCTCAATGTGCGACCATTTCTCGTCGAAACAGCCGACTCAGCAGCGGAAGCAATTGATCGACTTCTGGCAGATGCTAGGGACCAGGCAGAATTCTACGTCTGAGCTACCGATATTTGGCTTCGACATAGAGACGGCGCCGCTGCCTACCTATCTAAAACCGCGCTCATCAATCCGGCTGCTGAAAAGCGGGGCCCCTGCCTCCGGCCAAGATCGGCACGACGATCGTGCCGGCCTTGACCCACACCGTGCTTCGATCGCCAGCACGTCTTGTGGCAGGCCGTCTATATATTTGAACATGGCCGTCCTCTTCTTTCTCTTCCAATCTGGTCACCAGGCCGCCCCGAAACGAGGTGATGGGAATACCTCAATCCGTCGCCCGGTTGCAGCATTCGTTCTCCTTACGATTCAATCCGGACTGGTTGTCATTCTGTGGCAAGCTGCCTCTGGTGCCGTAAGCCAGCCGGAGAACGGGACGAATCAGTTTGTGCGTGTTGGCGAACACGCCGGTTTCAGTTATCTCAATCGCATTATTTGAATTCATAATTTCTCCTTTCGGTCTTACAGATGCAGAACAATTAAAGCAAAAAGCAGCTATGGCCCTCTTGACAAAGATCAGGTGAAAATCGCCGTTTAGCAACAGAAACGTTTTCTTCTCGTAACATCGTCATGATAGGTTCCACTCACGTGCGTGTAGTCTCATTTCACAAGCTGTTTACGGATCAATTGTAATTCTCGACGGCGCTTTGCATCTGTTTTCGGGTAGCTCATTTTGAGGCCGTCGAAGGTATCGAGGACAATCTGCGAAACAATCAGCCGGGCGTTCTCCTTGTCATCGGCGGGAACGACATACCAGGGTGAGTCGCTTGTGCTCGTCGCACCGAGGCATTGCTCATATGCCTTCATGTAGTGCTTCCAGAATTTCCGCTCCTCGATGTCGGCAAGGCTGAATTTCCAGTTCTTGTCCGGCTCGTCGATGCGTTCGAGGAAGCGCTTGCGCTGCTCATCCTTCGAGAGATGGAGGAAGAACTTCACGATGCGGGTTCCGTTATCGATGGAGGTGTCTCTCCAGATTCGTGATCGAGCGATAGCGGTCGTGCCAGACCGTCTTGTCGTCTTGCGGCGCGTCCGGAATCCCTTCGCTGCGGAGAATCTCGGGATGCACGCGGACAATCAGCACTTCCTCGTAGTAGGATCGGTTGAAGATGCCGATCCGCCCGCGTTCCGGCAGATCGCGCGTGGTGCGCCAGAGAAAATCGTGCTCCAATTCGGCGGCGCTGGGATGCTTGAAGCTGAAGACCTGGCAGCCTTGAGGATTGACCCCGGACATCACGTGCCTGATCGCGCCGTCTTTTCCTGCGGCATCCATGGCCTGAAAGATCAGCAGCACCGCATAGCGGTTGGATGCGTAGAGAAGCTGCTGTTGCGAACTGAGTTGCACCACGTGTTCCTCAGAAGCTCTTCGTACTGTTTCTTCGACTTGTACACGGGCTTCACGATCGTCGGCCATTTTTTGAGGTTGACCTCGTCTCCCTCCTTCACGCGAAAGTCCTTTGAATTGATTTTCATTATTCATCCTTTCGACATGTTGCTAGCGCGATCCACTCAGCGCCTCGAATCCGGAGATCACATCGAAGAGCTCTTCGTCGATGCCACTCTGGCGCAACTGGTGGAAGCTGCCGTGGAGCTGCTCCAGCAGGTCGTTGATGTTTTTATCGGCGCGCTCCATCGCCGCGAGGCGGCTCGCGTTCTCGCTGGCCAGGGATTCGGCGCAGGCCCGGAAGAGCGAGATGAAAAGATATTCTCGTATGAGCGCGCGCAGAGTCGCGGTGCCGCTGCCCATGACCTCGGGCAAGTTGGCGGTCGGCCAGTGGATTTTGGTCAGACCTTGTTGCCATTGCGCATCGAGCGGCAGACAGCCGCTGGCTGACCGGTTCGTAGAGCGCTCCTGACTGCGGCCGGTTATGGAACACCCATAGAGGCGCATCTTCGCCTTTGCCCCGATGCGCTTCGCTTTCAATCTGAATTTGCCCGACGAGCGGGGTGATGGCCTGGACGGAGTTCGGCACCGTGAAAAGCCCCACCAGCGGCAGGCCTGCATCGGCCAGACGCGCATGAACGCGCTCGCCAACGGTCCAGACTTGCAGCTTTGCCGGGCAGCGCGGCGAGGGTCTTGATCGCATAATCGGCTACAATATCGTTAAACTGCCCGACCAGTCCCTGATCGGAGCCGAATACGATTGCGCTGATTGCAGGCGCATGAGTTGATGATTTCCGTTCTACAAAAGTGGGCGCTGGCCCGATAATCCCGAAAGCACGCGCCCAACCCCAGCTCCACGGTCCGATAATAGTCGGCCAACGCGCGCACCGATTTCTCGTATTGCCCGATGCTCGACGCGGCCAGTGCCTTCATTGTGCGGACAACGGATTGGAGATCGCCGGCACTGCTGATCTTTCGCCGCAGGCTCTCCGTGGTGTCGCTCATGAATGATCCTTGGCTGCCGCCGCCGGCTCGGTCGGAGTGTTCGGCTTTGCCTCGCCATCAGGCTGGGCGACGGCTTTTGCTTCCGGCTTGGGTTGGAAAGGAGCGAGCGCTCGGCGGGCGATTTCAATGATCGTTTTACGATCCTCATCGCTCAGCTTGTCCGCACTTTCAAACCGCGCGCTCACCTCCGCCGAGATGTTCGCCGCCGCTTCTTGGACGGCGCGCTCCGCGTCGAGCATCCGGTCGAGCACCACGGGATCGAAGAGCCCCGCAGTCAACGCCAGCAAGACGGCTATTTGTGCGGGCACGGACACCGGTGCGCCTTCCCCCTGTTTAAGGCAGGCGCGAATGCGCCGTCCATGCTCGATGATCCTGCGCGTGTTTTCATCCAGCCGCGCGCCAAAGCGGGCAAAAGTCTCAAGTTCCTCGAACTGCGCATAGGCGAGTTTTAGGTCACCCGCCACGGCGCGGTAGGCCGCGCGCTGTGCTTTGCCGCCGACGCGCGAGACAGATTTGCCGACATCGACAGCAGGCAGCACGCCCAATTCAAATAGTGACGGAGAGAGATAGATTTGGCCGTCGGTGATGGAAATCAGGTTGGTGGGAATGTAAGCGGAAATATTCTGCGCTTCGGTTTCGATGATGGGCAGCGCCGTGAGGGAGCCGCCGCCAAGTTCCTTGCACAGGTGAGTGGCACGCTCTAACAACCGCGCGTGAATGTAAAAGATGTCACCAGGAAAAGCTTCACGGCCCGGCGGGCGGCGCAACAGCAAGGAGAGCTCGCGATAGGCGCGAGCATGATGGGTGAGGTCGTCATAGACAACCAGCACGTCGCGACCCTGCTCCATGAAATATTCCGCGATGCTGGTTGCAGCGTAGGGGGCGATGAACGCGAGCCCCGGCGGGTCGTTGCCCTCGGTCACGACGAGCACGGTGTGATCCATCGCGCCTTTTTCGCGCAAAGTTGCCACAGCCTTCGCGACGGCTGACGCGCGCTGACCGATGGCGCAATAAACGCACAACACATTCTTGTCGCGCTGGTTGAGGATGGTATCGATCGCAATAGCGGTCTTGCCCGTCTGGCGGTCGCCGAGAATCAACTCGCGCTGGCCGCGCCCGACCGGAATGAGCGCATCGATGACTTTCAGACCCGTCTGAAGAGGCACGGTGACCGGCGCGCGATCCATGATGTGCGGCGCCGCCCGCTCGATGGGACGGCGTTCGCTACCCGCCACCGGCCCCTTGCCGTCGAGTGGCCGGCCCAGCGGGTCGATGACGCGCCCCAGCAAGCCGTCGCCGACAACCACATCCATGACCCGGCCTGTGCGCTCGACTTCATCGCCGGCGTTGAGGTGCCAGTATTCGCCAAGCAGCACGACGCCGATTTCCGCCTCGTCCACGTTGAAAGCCATGCCAAGCAAATCGCCGGGAAATTTGACCAACTCCTCAAAGCCGACGCTCGGAAGCCCGGACACCTTGGCGATACCCGTGGCGATGCTGCTGATTGTGCCGACTTCGCGCGGCGTCAGTTGCGGCGTAAAGGCTTCCCGTGCCTGGCCTATTCCAGCAAAGGTGCGGTCGAAAACACTCTGCAAGTTTTCAGGCTCGGTGCTCATGGGCGCTTTGCTTCGGACTTGGGTTCTTCCGGCTTGGTGGCGGTTTGGGCTACGGCCTTCGGCGCGGCGTTTGGTTTCCTTTTCCTTCAGAATCTCACCGACACCCTTCTCCAGAGAGGCGAGGTACTCCGCAATACTCCAGGCTATTTTTTTGCCATTCGTGGTGAGTTCGATCCCGCTGACCAGGTCCGGCGCAGTCTCGAAACGGAGGTGGACTTCGGTTGAGAAGGCCTCGTTGAGTGCTTTCTGTATTGTCGCACGTTGCGCCGCAGGTAGGTCGAACGCGGTGCGCACGAGTGCGGGCTCAGACGCTGTCTTGAGAGCCGCGCCGAGTCCCTCCTTTGCCTTGCCGTCCATCGTGCGCAGGCGGTCGGTGAACACGTCGCACATGCGCTCTTCGAGACTTGCGGTGGCAAGATCGGTCAAAGCCTTGCGCGCGATGGCGAAGACCTCCTGCTCGGTCCGGCGACGGATGGCTTGATTGAGGTTACTGGCGTCGCTTCGCAACGCCTCTCCCCGCTTGGCACTTAAGGCATCGGCTGCCTTGCGTGCATCGTCGATGAGGCGTTGGCGTTCGGCCGTTGCTTCGACTGTTGCTTTGCTCAAGAGAGCGGCGCGTTGCTGGTCGAATACTTCGTTCTTGTGCTGAAACTCATCGCGCTCCTTGAGCGCTTCAGCCTTTTTCGCGTCAGCGTCCGCGAGTTCCGCCGCGATCCGCCTTTCGCGCGCATCGACGGCGTTGAGAATCGGCTTGTAAAGAAAGCGCTTCAGCAACCACACCAGGATGATGAAGTTGAGCGCCTGCGCACCCACGGTGAACCAATCGATGAGCATGAATTACTTCCCCGCGGCTTGCGCGATGACGTGATTCCAGAATGGATTGGCGAAAATCAAAATCATTGAAACCACAAAGCAATAAATCGCAATCGACTCGATCATCGCCAGCCCGACAAACAGGGTGCGTGTAATGGTCGTTGCGGCATCGGGCTGCTGCGCCAAAGAACTCAAGGCGGTGGCGACCGCGCGGCCTTCGCCGAGCGCTGGGCCGATACCGCCCAGCGCAATCGTCAGGCCGGCCGTGACGATTGAAGCGATGGCGATCAGTGTCATACTATCCATAGTGTCTCCTTTTGCTGTCTTTGTTCATGCTTTAATGGCTTGTGTGGGTTCAGGTTTGGACTTGCGGCTGCGCGTGGCGGCCGCGATATAAACCGCTGCCAGAATGCTGAAGATGTAGGCCTGCACCATGCCGGTGAGCAGGCCGAGCGCGCTCATGGCGATCGGGAAGATAAAGGGCGTGATGGTCAGCAGAATGGCGAGGATCATCGTCCCGCTCATCATGTTGCCGAACAGGCGAACCGCCAGCGCCAGTGTGCGCGACAATTCGCTGATGATGTTAAACGGCAACATGATGATCGTTGGTTCGGCGTAGGATTTGAGGTAGCCACTCAGGCCCTGCTCCTCGATGCCAAATAACGGCACGGCCACCAGCACACATAACGCCAGCGCCGCAGTGGTCGAGAGCGACCCTGTCGGCGGTTCATAGCCGGGAATGACGGTGCACAGGCTGGCTGATGCGACGAAAAGGAACAGCGTGCCGAGAAAACCAATATACTTATGCGGATGGCGCAGACCGACATCTTCGATTTGCTTCTCGATACCGGTAACAATGATTTCCAGGAGGTTCTGCCAGCGCGAACGTTTTAGTTCCATGGAGAGATTGCGGGTGATGAACATTGAGCCGACAGCCAGCACGAACATCAGCGTCCACGTGAACACAATCGTGCCGTTGAGCTTGAGAAACCCGTGCTGCCAGAAGATCATCTCATCAGGGCTAAGGCGCATAGCTGGACTCCGATGCCCCGGCGTTGTTAAGTTCGACCGGTGGGCGGGTCAGCCACTTCACAACCATGCGGGCGACAACAAAGCCAAGCAGACAGGCCAGCCACCGCTGCCAATCCACGCGCCCGACAAAATAAAATCCCGTAAGAATAACGCTCATGCGCAACAGCATGCTGCCAAAGAACCAAAGCGCGGGCTGTGAAGAGGAAACGCCCTTGATGACCGTCCACCAGAGGCCGCCGAAGAAAATCGCGCCGAGCAATAGGCCCGCCGCCAGCGCCGGCGCCAAATGCAGAAATTCATTCATTCTTTGTCCTCGTGTTCGTCACGCATCTCCTTGTCTTCCTTGGCCACCCAATGCCACGCGTTGAAACAACCGACGGCGAGCCCGGCCACAAGCAGCGCCAATGTCCAGGCATGCTTGCCGGGATAGTGTGTGTCCAGCCAGCTCCCGAGCGCTGCGCCGAGCAGCGTCGGAACCACCACCGACCAGCCTATTAGTCCCATCATCCCCAAGCCAGACCAGACGCCCTGAGAACCGTTACGCTGGGCCTTGAGTTTGCGAGCCGCCTTGGTCCCTATCTCTTCACTGAAGGACGGAATCGCGAGTTTGTTTTGTGATTCCTCATCCATTGTGAAGGCTCGCCAATCGCCGGATGAGATCGCCTTCCATTTTTGCCACAACCGAGCGTACGCTTTGCTCCTGTTCGTCCAAAGTCAGAAACTCTCGCTCCACTGCTGCGCGCAACTGGCCGAGGTCCGTTCCGCCCAGCGCCCGGCGCACGGAAACGAGAACGTCGGGACCGGTCTTGACCAGCACCCCTTGATCCACAGCCACGAAAATCTCGCCGTCGGATTCTGTTTCATAGGTCAGAATGCCGGGCGCCAGCGCCGCCACGCAGTCGAGTCGGTGAGGCAGGAGCCCAAACGAACCCTCGCGCGTTTCGGCGACGATGCGCGATACGTTGGTCTTATCCGCAAAAATCTGGAATGGCAGGAGCACTTTAAGAATTCATGGGCGCCGCCGGCATGTTCGAGATGCGATTGAGGTTTTGCGCCCGTATTCGGCTGCGCCTCGGATGCGGCTTTGGCCTGCGAGCCGGCGGCATCATTCGACCCTGTCTTAATGGCGGGCTTTGTCTCCGGTTTGTCGGGAGCTGTGGGCGGGACGGATTTCGCTTTTGCCTTCGCTTCGTCAATCGTGCCGATCATGTAGAGCGCGCTTTCCGGATAGTCCTTGAATTCGTCATGGAGGATGCGCTCACACCCATCCAGCGCGTCCTTGAGGCTGACGAGCTTTCCTTTTATGCCGGTGAACTGTTCGGTTGTAAAAAAAGGCTGCGTGAGAAAGCGCTCTAACCGGCGGGCGCGTACGACCACATTGCGGTCTTCCGGCGAGAGCTGCTCAAGGCCCAGCATGGCGATGATGTCCTTGAGTTCGGCGTATTGCGCGAGTGTGCGCCGGATTTCCTGCGCCAGGGCATAGTGCCGTTCGCCGACGATACCCGGCGTGGCCATCTTGGAGCTGGATTGCAGTGGGTCGATCGCTGGGAAAAGGCCTTCGCTAGCCCGCTTGCGCGAGAGCACGATTGAAGCGGAGAGATGCGAGAAGGTATGGACTGCCGCGGGATCGGTAAAATCGTCCGCCGGCACATACACGGCCTGAATGGAGGTGATGGCGCCGGTATCCGTGTTGGCGATCCGCTCTTCCAGCCCCGATAGCTCCGTGCCCATGGTCGGCTGGTAGCCCAGCCGGGATGGCATCTGGCCCATCAGGCCGGAGACTTCCATGCCCGCCTGTATGAAGCGGAAAATATTATCGACCAGCAGCAGCACATCGCGGTGCTCGTCGTCGCGGAAATACTCGGCCATCGTCAGCGCCGCATGCCCGACGCGGAACCGGGCACCGGGTGGTTCGTTCATCTGTCCGAAGAGCATCACCATGTGCGGCAATACACCGGCTTCCTTCATCGCATCGTAAAGCTCCTCCCCCTCGCGACAGCGTTCGCCGATGCCGCAGAAGATGCTGATACCCTCATGGTGGCCGATCATGTTATGGATCATTTCTGTCAGCAGCACCGTCTTACCGACGCCGGCGCCGCCGAAGAGTCCCGCCTTGCCACCACGCTCCAGCGGCACGAGGACATCAATGACCTTGATGCCCGTCTCAAAGACTCCGACTTGGTGGAACGTCGGGACAGAGACGGCGGAGCCCGATGCACAGAACGCCATTCGACATCGGACAAGGCCGCTCCGCGGTCTATCGTATTGCCAAATACGTCGAACATCCGCGAGAGAACTGCCTTGCCAACCGGCGCTTTCAACGGACCACCCGTGTCCTCCACCGTCATGCCGCGCGCCAGACCTTGCGTGGGCGTCAGCGCAATCCCGCGCACGTGATGCGCATCCTGCTGCGCCAGCACTTCAATGACGATCTTGTTCTCCGGTCCGGTGAGCAGAACCGAGTAGATCGGCGGCAAATGATCATCGAACCGGATGTCAACGACACTGCCGCGTACTGAGACGACGACGCCGAGTTTCGATGAACTGGTTTTGCTATCCATACTTTTCACATTGATCAACGTCGGTCAGTTTCATTCATACGCTTCTTCTTGGCCCGACGGGTTCTAATTCGTCTCCAACCACTTATGGAACGGCACGGGCCGGCTGGCATGGGGTTCCATAATCAGTGAGTCTTCAGCCTTGCGCGCGCCTGGAGACCACCCCCTGTCCAATACCCCCGGTGGGGTGGGGGCCCCTCCACGGCGATCCTCGCTGCCTCTTGCCCGATAAGTAAGTTGACGGCGCTGCCTGTCGACGAGGCTAGCGATCGCTGACGGATCCGCCTGCTGTTTGTCATCGAGATACGAGTGCGGGACGCACGGGCGCTGCGGGTGCGCTGACATTTGGAAAAATCCGTCGAGCGCGACGTGGCATCGTGACGGGCTTGGAGCCTAGGCCCGCGCAAACGTGTGGTCAGTTGAACCACGTGAAGCAGCGGAAGAAATCGCCCTCGAACGCTGGGCGAGTGCCCGGAGGCTGCCGGCCTGTAGCCCGTTGGGATGTACGTTGGGCGGCGCAGCCTGTCGACGAGACCCGGCGAGCAATCGCTGAGGCCATGCCAGAGCCTTCGATTCCGCCTGTTGTTTGATAATTCAATCGGTGTGCGGGACGCACGGGCGCTGCGGGTGCGCCGGCGTTTGGAAAAATCCGCCGGGCACGACCTGGCATTCTTGACGGGCTGGAAGCCTAAGCCCACGTGCGTCGTGGTTCATGTCACCGGCGGAGAGTATTGGCAGCGCAAATAACTGGCGCTTGGGCACCGCTGTATGCATTTCCATAGCGCAATCATCTGCATCGGCAGGCGCCGAACGACCAGCTTCACCACTGCGGTAGCAACCCGGTATCAACGGCACGATTCACCTTCACCGCCCATTTGTTGTGCCTAGCCTTAACTTTTTGAAGTTGTGGAGTGAGCGGCTCGAGATGGGGTAACGGGCCGTCCGGTGGATAGGCTGGTGGGTCGGGTGGTCGTCCCTCAGAATGATGGTGTCAAAAACCAACGGAGTCGGGCTTGTGCCTGCTCCAAGCATCATCGAAGGACGACCTATGGAACATTATGCAGGAATTGATGTGTCTTTGGAAAGCTCCCACATTTGCGTTGTTGATGGGACCGGCCGGATCATCCGGGAATCCAAGGTCGCGAGCGAGCCGATGGACTTGGTCGTTTGGTTTGGGTCGCTCGGATTTACCATCGATCGGATTGGCCTCGAGGCTGGTCCATTGTCGCAATGGCTCTATGCCGGCATGAATAAGGCGGGTCTCTCGGTTGAATTGCTGGAGACGCGGCATGTGCGCGATGCCTTCAAGGCGATGTCGGTCAAGACCGATCGCAAGGACGCGCGCGGCATCGCTCAGCTGATGCGGTTAGGATGGTTCAGGCCGGTGCATTGCAAGTCGGTTCCGGCGCAGGAAGTGCGAGCCGTATTGACGGCTCGTAAACTGATCCAATCGAAGCTGTACGATATCGAGGGGAGCCTCCGGGGCATGTTACGAGGCTTCGGATTGAAGGTCGGACCGACGACGCCGCGAACTTTCGAGGGCCGGATCAAGGAACTCGTTGCTGGGCATTCAACGCTTCAGGTCGTGGCCAAGGCGCTTCTTTCGGTGCACGCGGTTCTCGTGCGCGAGTTTCAAGCTTTTGAGAAGCGCGTTCGCGCGATGGCTCGCTCCGACACCCGAGCGCGCCTTTTGATGACAGCACCCGGCGTTGGACCCATTGTCGCTCTCACTTACGTCTCTGCCATTGATGACCCATCGCAATTCACGTCGTCACGCACGGTCGGGGCCCATTTCGGCCTCACTCCAAAGAAGTACCAATCCGGCGAGACGGATGTGACAGGGAGGATCTCCAAGATCGGCGATCCTACCGTGCGTACTGTCCTTTTTGAAGCTGCCCACACCATTCTAACGCGGCCTGTGAAAGGCTCGGCGATGAAGAGCTGGGCGGCAAAGCTCGCCAAGCGAGCCGGGATGAAGAAGGCAAAAGTCGCCCTAGCAAGGAAACTTGCCGTCGTCCTCCACAGAATGTGGACCGACGGCACGGCCTTCGTCGCCGAAAAGGCAAGTTTCACCATTCGTGCGGCCGCTTAAGAGGAGAATACACAAAGAGTTTTCGGGCGGGTCAAGACACCAACCCCCTGAAGCGATGTCCCGTCGCCGGGACGACGGACCAGGCCAGACAGCACCTATGTCAGTGGCATTCATTCGAGTAACCACGCGCTCGAGATCGGTCGACCTGCTCCTCAGACCCCATCAAGTGGCGGCCACCGCCGACCCCGTACAGAAGCATGACCTCGGCGACAGGATATCCAGCATGGCGCGAGAGGACGACCCTAAGATCGAGGACAGTGTTGACAGATCGAGGCCCGTTACAGAAGACATGGGTGACAGAACGTACCGGACACATGGGTAACACTTTCCGCTTCAGGGCGGGAGGTGTCGATGCCGTGGAAGGAGTGTTCGGTGATGGACGAGCGCCTGCGGTTTGTGGCGCGAGTGCTGGATGGGGAAGCGATGACAGACGTCTGTCGCGAGTTCGGCATCTCGAGGAAGACCGGGTACAAGATCTTCGATCGGTATAAGGCACATGGGCTCGAGGCGCTGACCGATCGCTGCCGACGGCCGATCCGTTATGCCAATCAGCTGCCTCCCCAGATCGAGAACCTGATCCTGACGCTCAAGCGCGAGAAGCCACATTGGGGGGCGCGCAAGATCCGCGAGCTCCTGGTCCGGCGGCTTCCCGGAGACATCCGCGTCCCCGCAAAGAGTACGATCCACGCTGTTTTGCACCGACACAGCTTGGTCAAGGCCATGCGACGAGCCCGTCATCGGGCAACTGGAACCCTGCTTTCGCCTGGGATGGCCCCGAATGAGCTCTGGTGCGCCGATTACAAGGGCGAGTTCAAGCTCGGTAACGGGCAATATTGCTATCCCCTGACCGTCACCGATCACGCATCGCGCTATCTGCTTCAGTGCGAAGCTCTTAAATCAACACGGGAAGACCTGGCGGTTACGGCCTTCGAACGGCTGTTCCGGGAACGCGGCCTGCCGCAGGCCATCCGATCCGACAACGGCGTTCCTTTCGCCAGTCCAAATAGCCTGTTCAATCTCTCCAAGCTCTCCGTCTGGTGGCTGAGGCTTGGCATTTCCATAGAACGCATCAAACCCGGACGCCCGCAGCAAAACGGCCGCCACGAGCGCATGCACCTGACCTTGAAAAAAGAGGCGACCCGACCGCCGGGGATGAACAGCCTGCAACAGCAGGCTCGCTTCGATGCCTTCATGGGCGAATACAATAACGAAAGGCCCCACGAAGCCTTGGATATGAAGTGTCCCGCCGAGGTCTATTCGGCCTCGCCCAGGCCCTACGAGGGAATACCGCACCTCACCTATCCCCTGCACGACCGAGACGTGGTGGTGACCACTTGCGGTCGCATCTGCATCTATCGGAAAAAGATCAATATTTCGACCGTACTCGCCGGCCAAAGACTTGGAATCAGGGAAGTCGACGAGGGGATTTGGCTCGTCAGCTTTATCAGCTACGATCTCGGCTTCATCGATTTGGAACAGAGGACCTTGCAGCCCCTAGACAACCCGTTCGGCCCGAGGTTGTTACCTATGTCTTAGGTACGTTCTGTTACCGATGTGTCCGGTCCGTACAGTGCAATCTCTGGTAGCGGAGGAGGGACTCGAACCCCCGACACGAGGATTATGATTCCTCTGCTCTAACCAGCTGAGCTACTCCGCCTAAAGCTTTCGGTCCGGCATATAGTCTTTGGCAAATGGTCAAGTCAAGGCATCGTTTCATCAGTGCCGCCAACGCCGTTCCGGCGATGATGGTTGGACTATTCGAATGAGAGCGGCGTCTATAGGATGGTCTTTTCTATTCGCGTGAGGGTGAAGAGACTGAGGGGCGGGAGGAGGCGGCGTTCAGTGAGGCGGGCTTGCGGGTGCACCTTGAGCCAGGTCTGGATGACTCGCCAGGAGAATTCCGGGCGCCAGCCGAGTTTGGAACTATGGCGGGCAAGCCAACTTTCGACCAGCGCCAGGGCCGCTGTTTCGCCCCCGAAATGATTGACAAGGACGAGTTCGCCGCCGGGTTTTGTCACTCGCATCATTTCGTCCAGTGTTCGTGTCGGATTGGGAACGACAGTGAGAACATAGGGGGCGGCAACGACGTCAAAGAGGTTGTCGGGAAAGCCAAGCCGCATGACGTCCATGACGAGCAATGCGGTCACATTGCGAAGGCCGAGGTTCCTTATTCGATCCTGGGCCTGTCGCAGCATGGCCTCAGAGAGGTCGACGCCTATGAGTTGCCGGGTTGGCGCTAGATATGGCAATTCGAGTCCGGTGCCGATCCCGACAATCAGAACTTGACCGTCGTGCCGGTTGGCCGCCACGGCAAGGGCGCGGCGGCCGGGCGCCATGACTTTGTTGAATACCAGATCGTAGAACGGCGCCCATCTGGCGTAGGCGTTGGCAATCGTCCTGTGATCAAGATCACCCACGCCAAAAAACCGAAGTCAGCCGGTCGAAGCCAGTGCCCGTCCCTTCGGCAATGGGGCGGGTGCGGGAAGTGCGAATTGTTCGATATAGCCGCCACCCAGCACCCTCGCGCGCGATTCGGCTGATTGGTAGAAGACGCAGGCCTGTCCCGGAGAAATGCCTTCCTCGGGCATATCAAATTCGACAAGGGCCGCGTTCTCCACCCGTTTTAGGAGTGCCGGAACGGGGGCTCTCGTCGAGCGTACGCGCACGGCAAGCCGCAAGCCCTGCTGCGGCATCTCGGCCCAGGGGCAATCGCCGATCCAATTGAGGTCGCGTAAGCTTGATCTTCCGGATTTCAAGCGCCTGGCGCGGACCGACGATGACTTGCCCGCGCCCAGCATCGAGATAAATCACATAAAGGGGCTCGCCAGCTGCGATGCCGAGCCCCTTTCGCTGGCCGATGGTGAAATGGATGATTCCCCGGTGCCGGCCGAGTAGGCGCCCATCGATATGGCGGATTTCGCCGGGCTGGGCGGCATTCGGACGCAGGCGCTCGATGATATCGGTGTATTTGCCCGACGGGACGAAGCAAATATCTTGAGAATCGGGCTTGTCGGCGACGGCAAGGCCGAATTCATGGGCGAATTGTCGGACTGTTGCCTTTGGCATGTCGCCAAGCGGAAACCGCAGCATTTGAAGCTGCGCCTCGGTTGTAGCAAAGAGGAAATAGCTCTGGTCGCGATCGGCGTCGAGGGCGCGGTACAGCGCCCATTTGCCGCCTTCGGTCGGCCGCGAGGCAATATAATGTCCGGTTGCCAGAATGTCGGCGCCGAGATCCCTGGCGGTTTCGAACAGATCGGCAAATTTGATGGTCTGGTTGCAGGCGATGCAGGGGACCGGAGTTTCGCCGCTGATATAGCTGTCGGCAAAACGATCAATCACTTTGCTGCGAAAGCGCTCCTCATAATCCAAGACGTAATGGGGGATCCCGAGGCGGGCTGCGACCCTTCTTGCGTCATGGATGTCCTGGCCGGCACAGCAGGCACCTTTGCGGTGGGTTGCCGCACCATGGTCATAGAGCTGCAGGGTCATACCGATGACGTCGAAGCCTTGCCGGCACAAAAGGGCGGCAACGACCGAGGAATCGACCCCGCCGGACATGGCCACCACCACCCGGGTCTGACCTGGCGGTTTGGAAATTCCTAACGCGTTGCCTGCCATCATCCCTGTCGCCAAACCGCCCCTCGACCGCGCCTAGGCGCTCTGCAGGGGTCCTTCATAGCAAGCCGCGCGCGAAATTGCATGCGAATCTCGGGCCGGGTCAGCAGCGGCCCGATCCGGGCGCTAGTCTCGGCGATGAATATGGTTAATTACTTCACTATCCTTGTGCCGAACTCGTACAGCGAGACCAGACAGGTAATAAATCGGAAAGAAAATAGCCCTTTTGCACCTCATTTATGGTCGAAACCGCGGCGCGTGCTTAGCCAAATTTTAAAACTAGGCCGTTAGTCTTGCGCTATTCAAGTTGGTCAGTCGAGTACGCGAGTAAACAGCATGAGCGAACCCCAGCGGCCGAGGGTAAAATATGTCATCGGGCCCGATGGCAGTCCCTTGACGATCGCCGACTTGCCGCCGACTTCCACGAAGCGCTGGGTGATCCGCCGAAAGGCCGAAGTCGTCGCTGCGGTGCGCGGTGGCCTGTTGTCGCTCGAGGAGGCCTGCAGTCGCTACACTTTGACGGTCGACGAATTTCTTAGCTGGCAGATGTCAATCGACCAGCATGGGCTTGCTGGGCTTCGGACCACGCGCATCCAGCAATATCGCCAATAGGCTAGCGGCTATGGCCCGTCCGGGCCCGACTAGACAGGCTCGCCTTGCTGTCTGTCCCGCAGCACCTGAGCCAATCGGCGCTTTTCGAAGATCAAAACGACCACGACCGCAAAAGCCAAGGGGACCAACAGGTAGAAGATCCGGAAGACCAAGAGAGCCGTCAAGACTTGGAGCTTCGGAACGCCGGGCATGCCGTGGATAAATATGAGTTCGAATACACCAAGCCCTCCCGGCGCGTTGGAAACGAGGGCTGCCGAGAATGAAGCCAAAAATACGCCGAGGACCACGAAAAAACCGGGATTGCCGATCTCTGGCAAGGCAAAATAGATGATTCCGGCGGCGCCCAGCAATTCCATGGGGGCTGCCACCAATTGCCGAGCGGTGATTTCCGGGCGTGGATATTCTAGCCGAAAATTGCCGATGCTGAGCGGCCTTAGTCGCAGGATCGAGCCAATAATATAGACTGCGACGAAGGCCAGGCAACAAAAGCCGACGATTTCGGGCGGTCGACCGATGGGTCAGAACCTCCGGCAGGATTCCGCGCAACCGCTTCAATTGTTCGGGTTCGAAAATAAGCACGAGCCCGCTCAAGAGCAGGGTTCCGAGCACGAAAGTGAAAGAGCACAAAGCAACAAGAATGGCCACTTGTGCGGTGGTCAGCCCCTTGGTCGAATAGGCTCGGTAGCGCACCATTGCGCCCGAGAAGACCGAGGCGCCGATGTTGTGCGACAGGGCGTAGGTGGTGAAAGAACACAGGGAGATGAACACCCACGAAATATTGCGGATGCCGAGATGCAAAAGAGCGATACGGTCGTACCAGGCGAGCGCCGCATAGGCGATGATCGTCGAAATTGCGGCCAGCCCATATTGACGCGGTGTGATCGCCTTCAGATCCGCCCAGACCTGCGGGCCGACCGCCTCGCCTTCAAAACTTCGATAAAGCAGCCAGCCGGAAGCAAAGACCGCGATCAGCCCCACAACAGGCCACAGATAATCGAGGGTTCGCTTGATGACGCTGCGTTGCGGCTTCAGATTCGTCTCCGGGTCAGCGTGCAGACCCCGGAACAACGAGCAGCGAGCGGGGCGCACATCCGTGCACGATGCCGGGCAGACTTTCAAGGTCCGGCAGGGCAAAATCGGCGCTGGCTTGGGCCGGCAAAATGGGCTTTGTTGGGGCGCCGGACCGCGCTGACGAGATCAAGGGACTCGCGATGACAACGATTGGCGTGGCGCTCGATGGCACAACCGATTTGCCGCCAGGCAAGATTGCCGCAATCGTCACCTATCTCGAAATGCGACAGCGTCCGGGGGGCACGCAGGCCGCCAATACGGCGCTTTCCTTGATCCGGCTCTCGAGCACGGACACCGCGCGCTACCTTGCCTTATTCAGGCTGATCGGGGCCCCATGGCTTTGGTATTCCCGATTGCAAGCCGGCGCTGGCGCGGCCGCAGCCGTGCTTGCTGACGAGCGGGTCGAGGCCTACGCGGTGCAGCAATCCGGGGAGACCATTGGTTTACTCGAACTCGATTTTCGTCGCCAAAGCGAGGCGGAGATCGCGTTTTTTGGCCTTGTCGAACGGGCGAGGGGCAGGGGACTTGGGCAAGCGCTGATGCAGGCGACGCTCGCCCGCGCCTGGGCACGGCCGCTCGATCGGCTGTTCGTCCATACCTGCACGCTTGACCATCCGGCCGCGCTTCAATTCTACCGGTCGGCGGGTTTTGTCGCCTACAAGATCGCGGTCGAAATCGCGGAGGATCCGAGATTGTCCGGGCTATTGGAGCGCACGGCCGGCCGACACGTGCCAATTCTGTCAGGCTCGGCGGGCTAGGCCGAGGTTAGGGCGCGTGGCGGGGGTTCTAAAACCGCACCGCCGCCGCGTCGCCGGCGCCGGTCGCCAGATCGACGACCCGGTCGACGGCTTTTTCACGACCGTCAAGGGCCTCGGCTTTAGCAAGTTCCTCGAGGGCCTCTTGGTGCCGGGCCTTGGCCTCATCCAGCTGGGTTTTCAAATCATCGGCGGAACGTTTGAGATTGTCACGACGGGTCATCGCCGCGCGCGCATAGGTTGGATAGGCAAAATGGCTCGGATCGATGATGCCGGCCCGCTTCTCCTCGGCGGCTATTTCGCGATCGAGTTCGCCGGCCATCCGGGCAAAATCCGCAATCATCGTCTCGATTTGCATGACGCGACGCTGGCGCTCGTCGGCCTGGAAGCGTTTCAGTCGGATGAGGGTGTCCCGCGACTTCATACTATTGACTCCAAGACGCAGGTGAAAAATCTACCGCACGGCATTTCGTACGGATCCGGCGCAATTTCGCGAGACGATTCGAATTATCGGGGATGGAAGTTGCATCTTCCTTACTATCGGGGGAAAAACAAAAGGAGCGAATCGGAGGGGCAAAGAGGTCGGCCGGCGGTAAAAAATCGGGCCGACCGGCTGGGGCCGCTAAGACTTCGTTTACCCGGCTCGTTAACACTGGACCCCAGCGGTAGTCAGGCTTGCCGGGTTTTTGGGGCGACCTCAGACCGCCTGTCCTATAAATCAATTAGCAGTGTTTATTAAAGTTTTACCTTAGTATGGAAATAGAAAGATAATCTTTTTGATGCAATAATTTAGATAGTGTTCGGCTCAAGTTGGTAAAAGAGCTTGCTTTGGGGAATCACAGTTTGTTAACCATTGGTGATTAACGTTACGAGTTGAGTGAGCCGGGCGCCCGCCCGGGTCATGCGCCACGCTGCCGGGCCGGCCGCCACGCGAATGATCCGCGGGTTTGCCAGCCACGGGGGCAAGGGTGGGGACCTGACATGCGCGTACTTTTAATTGAGGACGACAGCGCGACAGCGCAAAGCATCGAGCTGATGCTCAAATCCGAGAATTTCAACGTCTATACGACGGATCTCGGCGAAGAAGGCATCGATCTCGGCAAGCTCTACGACTATGATATCATCTTGCTGGATCTCAATCTCCCGGACATGTCGGGCTATGAGGTCCTACGCACGTTGCGCGTTGCCAAGGTGAAGACCCCAATCCTGATTCTTTCCGGCTTGGCCGGGATCGAGGACAAGGTGAAGGGGCTTGGGTTTGGCGCCGATGATTATCTGACCAAGCCGTTCCACAAAGACGAGCTGGTCGCCCGTATCCACGCCATTGTTCGCCGCTCGAAGGGCCACGCCCAATCCGTCATTACGACCGGCGATCTGATCGTCAATCTCGACCAGAAAACCGTCGAGGTGAGCGGCGCTCGGGTGCATCTGACTGGTAAAGAATATCAGATGCTTGAGCTATTGTCTTTGCGCAAGGGCACGACGCTGACCAAGGAGATGTTTCTCAATCATCTCTACGGCGGCATGGACGAGCCGGAACTCAAGATCATCGACGTCTTTATCTGCAAGCTCCGCAAGAAGCTCGCCAACGCGAGCCAAGGCCGCAATTACATCGAAACGGTGTGGGGGCGCGGTTATGTCCTGCGCGAACCGGCCGAGGATGAGGAACGGATACCCGCGTAATCGGCTTGCATCAGCCGATTGAAAGCCCCGCCATGGCGGGGCTTTTTGTTGGCGCGCCGTTAAGCGGACGGAAGACGAAAGGGTGCTCCGGGTCGGGGCGGAATGCGTCGGTGAGGCCAAGTACCGTTTCGCTGGCGCCGAGGACTAGATAGCCATCCTCGGCGATGACGGCGGCGAGCCGTGACAGGATGGCGTGCCGAATGTCCGGGGCCAAATACAACAGCACATTGCGACAAAAGACGATATCGAAACGTCCGAGCGGCTGAAAATCGTGCAATAGGTTGAAATGCTTGAAGTGAATGCCTGCGCGCAGGCGTTCTTCAATGAACCAACAGTCACGCTCGCGCCGGAAATGTCTGAGCAGATGGTCGATCGGCAGCCCGCGCTGGACCTCGAATTGGCTGTAGCGGCCTTGACCGGCCTTGGTCAACATCGGGCCGGAAATATCGGTGGCGATGATTTCGATCTGCCCGTGCGGCAAGACGGGAAGCCGATCGGCTAGACTCATAGCGAGGGAATAAGGCTCCTGACCGCTCGCGCAGCCGGCGCTCCAGATGCGGATCTTTTTCCCGTCACCACGCGCGCTCACTAGGCGGGTCAGCATGACGGCGGCAAAGGTTTCGAATGGCTGGCGATCGCGAAAAAACGAGGTCTCGTGTGTGGCGAGTGCGTCAAGTACCGTCTGTTCGAGGGCGCATCCCGGCCGTTCTTTCAGCTGGTCCATCAATCGTTCAAGACTGCCTATCCCGGCTTGACGGAGAATGGGCGCGAGGCGGTCCTCGACGAATCGCGGCCGCGCCGCCTCGAGGCAAAGGCCGGATTTGCCGAGGACGAAACGGTGCAATTGGGCTTGGGCCGGCGACAGCTTGGCCTCGCTAGGCAAAGGCGTTGCAACCGGACTGCCGCGGTGCCGCGGCAACGCCCGATCAGGCGAGACCGATTTCCTCGAATTTGGATTGCACGATTTGCCGGTCGAATGGCTTCATAATATATTCGTCGGCGCCGGCATGCATCGCTCGGGCTATATGCGCCACGTCGTTTTCGGTGGTGCAGAACACCACTTTCGGCATCGTACCACCGGGCATTTTTCGCAAGTTGCGTAGAAATTCGTAACCGTCCATTACCGGCATATTCCAATCGAGCAATATCGCGTCCGGCATTAAGAAGGAACAGGCGGCCAGAGCCTTTTGCCCATCTTCGGCTTCCGCGGTCTGAAAATGCATGGCCTCAAGGATGCGCTTGGCAACTTTGCGCATGACATTGGAATCATCGACGATCAGTACCTGCTTCATGGCCCTGCTCCGGCGGCTGGCGAAAAGACAGCATGCGCGCAAAACCTTGCGAGAAGGTTGCACCGGCGGGCTCGATGAGGGGAATGAGAAGTTTGGCCGTATCGAGCAGGTAAAGGACTTGACTGCCCCGCCGGAAGACCTCGGCGACGTGGAGCCTAAGCGGCATCGAAAGATCGCCTGGTTGCGGTTGGGGCTGCAAATCCTTGATCTCGACCACCTCGCCGATCGATTCAACCATTATGGCGAAAATCTCGGAACCCCGCTCCACGGCGATCCCGAAGCGCGGGGTTGCCGGCCCGCGGCCCCGTGGGCAAACCAGACCGAGACGGCTGCTCAAGCTTAGTGCCACCGCAATTCTGCCGCGCAGATTGACGAGACCGACAATTCCTGGCGGCGCCATCGGAACCCGGGTGATCCTGTCGATTTGAAAGACGGCGTGCAGATCGCTCGCCAGAAACCCGAAGAGCTGGTCATAAACGGCGACCGTAATAACGTTCCGGCGCCGCAACGTGGCCGTCAATGTCTCGGGTCGAACGGCTTCCCTCATGCCGCCTCGCAGCGTCTTGTCCCTGCCTGGGCAGGTTCAATCGGGTTGGTCGCACCGCTGCCACCCGGCGCATGCGGCGCCAGCGAGCGCGGAGCACGGCGGCAGAAAGAGGCTGGGCCGCGGGCAGAAATGATCGTGGCGGCCGCGCCATGCGCGGGATCTGGTGTGGCGAAGATCACGGTGCAGCACCTGCGCCGGATGATGGCCGGCCCTGGCTTCCACGGCCGCCGCCGTCATCGAAGGTTTCCAACGCACCAAACGCCCGTGCCTCGGCATTGCTGAAGATCACGCCATCCTCTTTTTGCAGAATTTCATCGAAGAGAATGGCCAAGGGCCGGCCATTCATTGTGGCAAGAATTGCCGGCCGACGCTGCGAAGAGGTGTGCCAATCGCCCCAGAGCTCGGCAATCGCGTCGCCCTGCCTCAAAATACAGGCACCATCTCGCCCTGTCTCGAGGTCGCCTGAATGGATGGCAACAATGCGGGCTACCGCCTCGATCGGCAGGCTGAAGGTCCTGCCGCTTGCCCTGAACATCAGGCAATGGCTGGGGTTGCCGGGCATACGGGGCGGTTCGGCCGGCGCCCATTGCGCCGAGGTCTGATCGGCCGAGAAACCTAGACGGTCGGCTAAGGCGTTCGGGTCTAGAACAAGAATGATGGAACCGTCGCCAATGACGGCATTGGCCCAGAATAGCGAGGGTTTTGCCAATGCGGCCGACAATGGCTTGACGACGATCTCGTGGACTTCCTCGACAGATTCGACGCTCAGGGCGAATTTTTGCCCGCCAAAAGCCATAACGATGGCTCGTTCATTGATCCGGTTTGGCCAAGCCCTGTCTGTATCGAGCAGTTCGGCCAAGTATGCCATAGGCAGTTCCTCGCCGCGCCAGGCGAGGCTGCTGGCGGCGCTGGAAAACCGGCCGCCCAGCACTTCGACAATCGCCTGCTGGGGTAGAGCATATTTTTCGGTGCCGATGCCGACGACCAGCACCGAGGCCATAGCGAGCGTGAGCGGGATTTTCATCGTGAAGCGGGTACCAATGCCCGGTTTGCTGCTGACGTTTAGCGCGCCGCCCATCGCGTGAAGTGAGGCCCGCACCGCATCGAGCCCGATGCCACGCCCCGAGACATTGGACAGCGTCCCGGCTGTGGTAAGACCCGGGGCAAATATGAGCCGGTGAATATCGTCCTCGCTAAGCGCCGCGGCCTCCGCTTTGCCGATTAGACCGCGAGCAAGGGCAACGTCGCGGATCCGGTCTCCGTCGATCCCGCGACCGTCATCGGCAATCGCAATTAGAACATAGCCCGCTTCCTGGGTGGCGCTGACCCGAATTGAGCCAACGGCAGGTTTGTCGACAGCCTGGCGCGCCGCGCGAGAACTCGAGGCCGTGATCGGCTGCGTTGCGCAGAAGATGAACGAGCGGCTCGCGGACCCGCTCGAGCAGATGGCGATCGATTTCGATTTCGGCGCCGTGGAGCGACAGCCCGATGGGCTTGTCGAGAACATCGGAAAGCTCGCGAATAAGCCGCGGCAAAGTCGAAAATATCCGGGCCAAAGGCTGCATTTGCGCCATCATCACCCGGTCCTGGATTTCAAAGGTGAGGGCGCCGAGGTGCTGCAACGGCCCTTCCAGATCCGTGCGGCCGGAAGCCCTGGCCGCCTCAGCCAAACAATTGCGAGCAAGGATCAATTCGGAGGTCAGGGCAGAGATCTGCTCGAGCGACGAGGCGGTAATGCGAATGCTGGCCGTTCGGTTCGCTCGCTCGGGCTTGCCGGCACCTTTCGGCGGCGCGGCGGAAGCCTGTAGCGGTGTGGTTCGGTTGGCCGCTTCCTCGAGCGCGACGATGAGCGGCTGATCGTTGCCCTCGGGCTCGCTGGCCGAGGCAGCCAGTTCGGCCAGGATGGTTTCGATCTGATCGATGACTTGCCGGATCAGCGCCACCGCCGGCGGTGGCAACTCGCGACCATCGCGCCATTTGGCAAGCAGGGTCTCGGCAGCGTGGGCGAGAGCTGCCAGGCGCCGAAGCCCGAGAAAACCGCACGAACCCTTGATCGTGTGAAAAAGGCGAAAGATATCGGCGATGGCCTTCTCGGCATCGGAATCGGTTTCGAGCGCCGCGAGCCGAGCTTCGACGGCTTCAATATGCTCGCCAGTTTCGTCGAGGAAATCGCCGAGAAGTTCGTCCAAATCCAGCCATCCACCCGCTGGCCATGCCGCGCATGGTGTTGGGGTGATCCTGCCGCGATCGGGTTAACAAGATGCCAAGCTTCGGCGAGGATACAGAGCCTATTGCAGCGGCCGGGCCTCGATGATGACGGCCTCGCCTTCGGTACGCGCCGACACGTCCATACCGACTGAGCGGGCGACCAGTCCGGCATAGAAGGCCTGGATCCCGTGAGCATCGACCCCGGTTTCCGGCCGCCCCGCCAACAACGCCGGGATTGTGACGGGGAGGCGGCAATAGGTTCCGCGACAGTCGACCCGGAAGGCCGTGGATTCTTCGGTGCCGGTAATGGTCACAACCAAATTGCCACCGCGTGGGATCGCCGCCGCGGCGATAAGGCAGAGATTTAACAAGAGTTTGACCTTGTTCTTGGCCATCAGCGTGCGCTCGCCGGCCCAATGCAGGGATGTCTTGTCGTCGGCAAACAGGCCGCGGGCGACGGCTTCGGCGGTACCCGTATCGATCGAGGCGCCCGCCGATCCGGCCGCGCCAAAGGCGAGGCGGTGAAATTCGAGTTTGGCCGAGGCAGCTTTCGCGCTCTTGGTTACCAGTTCAAGCGCCGAGACGCGGGTCTCTTCATCGGTCTGATCCTCGATCATTTCGAGTCCGATCGTGATGGCCCCGACGGGATTGATGATGTCGTGGCAAACTTTCGAGCACAATAGGGCGGCGAGATCGAGTGGATCCAGCGCTAGCGGCGACTTAGGATTTTCCATGGACAGCTCTCGCGGGGTGAGAGGGGTAGACAGCGCGCCGGCTGGGACCAAGACCACGTTATGGCCATCGCCAAACGGTCCGAATCAAACCTGCGCCAATCGAGCGCCAATGTGATAGCCTGCGGGTTCCGGCTTGAAAAGCTGGCGGATCCGGGCCGGTGGTCAAATAATCTGGCTGGGCCGCCAGGCAATCCCCTTTGCGACCCATGCTTGGTCACTTAAAGTGAGCGCAAGACGATGATCCCTCAGGCCCTGGATTGCGAGCTTGGTCCGCGCGAACGCGATTCGTTGGCGGAAAGCCTGGCGCATCTCGTCTTCGATGCGGGGCGGGTCGTGATCGACCTTTATGAGAAGGGCTGTGAACGGTGGTCGAAATCCGACCAGAGTCCGGTATCGGAAGCCGACCAACGTGCTGAATCGATTATTCTCGACAGGCTCGACCGGCAATTTCCCGGCATTCCGGTCATTGCCGAGGAAGCGGTCGCCCGCGGTCACATTCCCGCTGTGACGGATCGTTTTTTCTTGGTCGATCCCTTGGATGGGACACGGGAATTCTTCAAGAGGAATGGCGAATTCACGGTCAATATAGCGCTGGTCCTGAGCGGCAGCCCGATCGCCGGAGCGATCTACGCGCCGGCGCTGGGCCATTTATGGGCGGCCGGCGCCAAGGCCTTCAAGTGCGAAGCCGCGCCCGCATTTCCTTTGCCCCACAGCTCGAAATGGCGCGCGGTCGCGACGAGGCCAGCCGCCGCGAGCGAACTGATTGCGGTTGAAAGCCGGTCGCATAGCGATCCGCATACCGAGGCCTTTCTCAAGAGGCTGCAACCGCGTCGGCGATCGGTCATCGGATCATCGCTCAAATTCTGCCTTATCGCCGAGGGACGTGCCGACGTCTACCCGCGCTTTTCGACGACGATGGAATGGGATACTGCGGCAGGGGGGGCTGTTTTGCAGGCCGCCGGCGGAATTATGCGAGCTTGCGATGGTGGGCCGTTCACCTACGGCAAAGTCGATCAAGGCTTTCGCAATGGCGGCTTTATCGCGTGGGGCGATCCCCATTGCGCGATTTTTGACCGCACGGAAACGGTTTCTTAACCATCCCGTTGGACTCTAATGATCCTGGGGCAAAAGCGTGCCGCTGGTCGCTTTCCGCCATTTCCGGGTCATTTTTCGGATTGAGAACTCCAGCCTGTCTTGGCGCAGGGCCTGACAAAAAGGGAAAATGCAATGTCCGAATTCGTACGCGGTGCGCGTTTGACCCGTCGACAATTATGCGCCGGCAGCCTGGCGTCGGCGGCCATGCTAGCCTTTTGCCGGGCAGCAGCAGGTGCCCAGGAGCGTCCGCAGCAATTCTCGACCGGCGAGCTGGTCGACGATGGCCATCGATTTTTCGGCTCTATAACGCGGGGTCTGGCTGAGGCGGTCGAGACAGCGACCTCTCGTTGGGGCCAGCCGAACGCCTATATTCTCGGCCAAGAGGCCTCAGCCGCCTTTGTCGGCGGACTACGCTATGGCGAGGGCGTGATGTACACTCGCAATGCCGGCGATCAGCGGGTCTACTGGCAAGGTCCTTCGGTTGGCTTCGACGCTGGCGGCGATGGTGACCGGACTATGATGCTCGTCTACAATTTGCCGGCGACCGAGGGCATCTTCAAGCGGTTCGGTGGCCTGGACGGATCCGCCTATTTGGTGGGTGGTTTTGGATTGACCGCCTTGATGGCCGACGACGTGATTATCGTTCCGATCCGCTCCGGAGTTGGTGCGAGGCTCGGCGTAAGCGTCAACTATTTGAAATTCACGGCTCGATCGACCTGGAATCCCTTCTAATCGGCCGCTATTACGACTTGCGCCGGATTGGCCCAGGCCTATGAATCTTGCCCTTGGCGTGGCATGGTGACGGCGGCTGCGCTCGGGCGGTGCATGGTTGTGACGTGATTGAAGAGGCTATGATATTTGCGCTCGGCTTCCTGGTCGCAGGATTGCTGACGCTTGCAATATTGCCGGCGGTTTGGCGGCGCGCCCTGCGGCTCTCGGCACGCCGCCTGGAAATGCAGATGCCGCTTTCGATGACGGAAATCCTCGCCCAGCAGGATCAACTGCGGGCGCAATTCGCGGTCAAGGAACGGGAGTTCGAACAAAGGGCTGAGGCAGCGGCGGAGGCCTTAGGAAAGGCCAAGAGCGAACTGGGTCGACGGGCCGCCCGATTGTCGGTGCTTGCAGCCGGTCTTCAAACCGCTCGGGAGAACATAGCCGACCTGTCGCAGCAGCTGCTCGAGGCCGACCGCGCCAACCATGAAACGCGCGGCGAGGCGGTGGCGACGTCGAAGGCTTTGTATGACGCTCATGGCCTTCTCGATAATCTTGGTGCACGTCACCGGGAGCTCGATCTCGCCCATCGGTCGCTTGGCCAGGTCGCCGAGGAAAGGCGGGCGATGGTTGCCACTCTCGAGGCGGATCTCTCGGCCCGGCAACTGCGTGTCGACGATTTGGAGCGCGAGCTCGCCGAAGCACGGGCGACTTTGGAGCAAAGGGCCCGGGAATTGCGGGGCCTGGCGGACGAACGCGACCTCACCAAGGCCGAACTTGGTACGGCGCAAATAAAGGCCGAAAACCTTCGGCGCCAATATGATCATGCGAACGAGCAAATTGCCACGCTCGAAACAAAGTTGCAGGATCTGGCGCAGTCCCAGGCACTGAGCAGCCGCGAATTCGTAGAGCGGGCGGCTATGGCCGATGCGGCGCTGCAGGCAGCCAGCGTCGAATGCGACAGATTGCGAGCGGAATTGGCTGGGGGCGGACAAAAGTTCAATGGCCTGGCACAGGACGCCGATCTGGCGATCTTACGTTCGGCGATATCCGATATGGCGACCGACGTTCTGCGCCTGGCCTCCTCGATCGACGGTGGGACACCTAGCGATGCTCGGCAAAGCAATATTGCGGGCCCGCTCGCCTTTCCGGCAAAGAAGCGCCAACCGCAATCGGCCAAATAATGGCGATGTTGAGTGGTAGCGGGCATGGTGAAAAAAAGCGCATTTGTGGGCATGATGGGCGGCGCAGGAGCATTGTTGCGGTGACGACGCTATGGTCATTGTCGGTCTATCCGGCCTTCGCCGAGGAATTCGACGTCCTCAATCAAACCAGGACAACGATCTATCATCTTTATATTGCGCCGGAAGGCGCTACGCGTTGGAGTGACGATGCGCTTGGCGAGGATGAAGAGGATGCGCTAGCGCCAGGCGATTCGGTAACGCTGCGCGACCTCGTTCCCGGTCGATACAAATTCAAGATGGTTGTCGAAAACGACCGGGACTGCATCGTGGCCAATGTGCAGCTTCAAACGGGCAGAACCCTCGAACTCGACGGGGAGTTCTTAGAGAGGTGCCGGTGACGGTCGAGGTTGGAGGGCGACCCAACTTGCCGTGCCCTCTTGGTCAAATCCGATTGCAGCCTGCCGGTTCCCCGGCTATAGACGTCCAATCTGGATGGCTCCCTTCGTCTAGCGGTCCAGGACGTCGCCCTCTCACGGCGAAAACAGGGGTTCGATTCCCCTAGGGAGCGCCAATCATTTCAATTATTTACCGGTTATTAGGGCAGCCTTGAAGAAGTCGTGCCCAACTTTTACCCAATAAGCGTAGGTGGACTTCGGTGTTCACGTGCGTCCGCTGGCGGTCACTCGTGATTGGGATGTCAAGCTGATCTTCGACAGTTCGATTTTTCAAATTATTGATCCACAAGAGAAATCCACGCCGCAATTGCGGCGTGGCACGACATTTCAGGGATGGTCTTTGAGCGCTCAGGCCTCGGCGGCTGGGCGGAACGTTGGCGGAAGGGCCACGCCGACGGCACGCAGGGCGAGGCTGGCGGCAGAACGCGGCGGCGCGCGGAGGAGGAAACGTTTGCCGTCCTGCTCGACCGCGGTTTCGGTCAACGAGTCGAGATCGGCGACGATTTCCGGCCACGAGCCGGAAAGGCTGAGCGTGGCGATGCGTTGTTCCAAGGCTTGCTTCAAGACGAGTGCGAGAAAACTGCAGAACACGTGACCTCGGATCGTCTCGTCGAGCTTGTGAAAGATCGGGCGTGTGACAAAGAGGTCCTTCGTCGTGCGGAAAATCCGTTCGACGGTCCACAATTGTTTGTAGCAGAGCATCGCATCGAGGGGTGCGAGTTCGGTGTTGGTGCGGAGCACGAAGATGCCGTCGAACTTGGCGTCCTCCTCCGCTTTGGTGCGGTCGATGGCGAAGTGGTCGTCACCCTTCATGGTCAGAAAGCGGCGATATCCGGTGTTGCCGACGAGCGACTTGTCGCCCTTCTTCAATTGCCGTTCGAGGGCGGCCAGGATCGCGCTGCGGTTGGCGGCGTCTTTCTCCGCCTCGAGATGGTTGCGGCAGACGATATAGCGACGCCCAGCGAGCTCCACCGCCTTGGCTTCGTAGTCGACGTTCTTCCGGCGCTTGGTGAGCGTCAGCGGAACAAATGGCGATGGATCTTCGAGAACAAGATCGTGCACCAGCTTGTCGGAGCGTTCACGCACCCCAAGGATGTAGAGGAGCCGGCGTGCCTCGAGTTCGGCGATCGTCTCCGCGCTGATCATGCCGCGGTCGGCAACGATGCAGATCCGCTCGATGGCAAAGCGCCGCCGCAGCCGTTCGACCACCGGGACGAGGCTGTTGACGTCCGCGGTGTTGCCCGGCCACATCTCCGAGCATACCGGCCGCCCGTCACCATCGATCAGAACGGCGAGGATCATCTGACGCAGATCCGGCCGATGTTCCTTGCTGTACCCGTACCGGCCAAGCGTCTGACCGCCCGCCCCTTCGAAATAAAGACTTGTCGTGTCGAGAAACACGAGGTCGAGGCGCGTCAACAGATCGCGCCGCGCCACGAATAGTCGCTCCTCCACCAGATCCTTGATGCAGCGCGGCGCAAAGGGTGTCCGGCCATCTTGCTCGGCGTCCGGCAGTTCCTCGCCCAGCCACGTCATGGCGCGATACAGATGATGCAGATCGAGATCCTCGACTCCTTCGATCCGATAATCCTCGCGCCATCGATCCGCCGCCCGATCGGACCCACCGGCAAAGAGACGATGCAGGACGCTCAGGAATACGGCGCGTTCCAGCGCGAACCCGTGCTTTCGGTTGCCCGACAACTCTTCGATCGTCGCCCGGCAGCCGGTCTCCTCCCACAATCGTTCGAAGACGAGCGCGGGTCCGATGCGGCGAACGTCTGTCGTCGTCGCGCTGCCATCGTGGACAGCATCGAGCACCATTGCCTGTGCGGCAAAACGTGCCCCCGAACGCAGCAAACGTTCCAGTTGTCCGCTCTCGCGCAGCTCGTCATAGCGTCCAAGCGTGGCGATCACCTGCTGGCGGACCTGAGTGCCCTCCCGACGGCTTTCAACGATCTGCAAATAGGCGCGGCCGCCGGAGGTCTTTTTGCGGAAATACATGGCGCGACTCAAAAGTGGTGCGCACAGAATCGTGAATTACTATCTTAATGTCAATCATAATAAGACTTGACGTGGCACTACACTTTTGAGAAATCTGCCGTTCGATATCAAGCATTACAAAGGGTTACGCCACATAACCCCGTCGGAACTGTAGAAGATCAG
>CAVZAB010000013.1:0-163826 GCA_963773155.1 uncultured Alphaproteobacteria bacterium
AAGCAGCCCTTGATGTCCCCTCGATTACCCAGGTGTATGGCATTCGGCTCCGTCGACCGTCCTGTTGCCCACTTATGCGGCAGGGCGGCACGCCGAATATGCTCCAGGGCCCCGTGCGTGCTCCGTCCGGGCCGAAACCCGTAAGAGACATGCCAAAACTGCGCCTCGAAGATTGGCTCCAAGAGAATTTTGATCGCGCCTTGAACAACGCGATCCTTCACCGTCGGAATGCCCAGGGGCCGGAATTGCCCCGGTTTACCGGCTTTCGGGATGAGCTTGCGCCGCGATGGGCTGGGCAGATATGCGCCGGAGCGCAATTCTGACCGCAGTCTGTCGAGGAAGCGTTGCTCACCATCTTTCTTCCGGATGCTTTCCGCGGTCACCCCGTCGACCCCGGCGGACCGTGCACCTCTATTCGAGGCGACGCGCCGCCAGGCATGGCGAAGAATGCGAGGGTCGGTTAGCCAACCCCACAAATCCCGCCAGACATCGTTGGGATGTGCCTGACTCCACTGATAGAGTTTGCGCTGAACGTCGAGTATCCAAGCCTCATCGGCTCGGCGATTCGTGTCCATAGATCGTTCCTCCGTCTCGCTATTCTATCGTCTTCCTGCTTCCCTTCGCCTTGCGCGTGGCTTTCCCACGCTCTGACTACTACGGAAGCTCCGCCCTCGGTGTCGCCCTTCTCCGGCCGCCGCGGCTAGCCCAGTTTCCCGCTGGGCGGACGATCCGAGTTCCCGTGTTCCGATTTTCAACTTTCGTACCGTTAGACGGTGGGCTTTACCCGTGGCGACGCTGGAGACGGCCGAGGGGAGTATGGCCGCCCCGGGCACGCTGCACGCGTCCAGCAGTGAGGAGAGACGAGCCTCACCACATCAGTTCGCGTAGCCTCCGGCGCCATCGCGTTTGACGGAGACGATGCATCGGTAAAGTCCGAGGCTTCAGCCGCCTACTTTGTTACCTCGCCATAAATACTGCGGTAGCCCGGCCTGCGGTCGATGGTCCGCATCCGGTACATTTAAGGCCGATCTGCTTATGACACTCTATCGGCGACGCCCGATCGAGCTTTTCGGCCCCCTTCCGCCCGGCGCTCCTCCAGGCAGTGGGGCGGCATTGCAGCCGCCAGTCGAAAATCAGCAAGCTTGGGAGGTCACGATGATTTCATAATAACCTCCCGCGCCTTCGCGGCGCACCGTCGATTTCGGCATAGTGTTCCATAGGTCGTCCCTCGATGATGTATGGAGCAGGCGAAAGCCCGACTCCGTTGTTACAGACACCATCATACTGAGGGACGACCACCGTCTGCGCCAGCATCCCAGCTGGCCGGCCCGTTACGCCATCTAGCACAAGCGTCCGCAATGCGACCTCGTTAGACGTATTCGGTGACTGTCCCGTTCGGGTGGTCATTTCATGGTTTGGTAGTTTCGATTTGACCGGGGAATGAGATGGAACCCGACCCGCCCACACGCAAACAAGCCGTTATCATGGGATTCGTCTTTATGGCTGGGGTCGCCATGCTGCTGCTGCAGTGGCTCGTGACCGCTTACAATTTGGTCGACACCATTCCGTTTAGCCAGTTCGAGCAACTCGTCGCGCAGGGCAGTGTCACCGAGGTCGCCGTCGGTCAGGACACCATCGAGGGCAAGTTGAAGGACAAGCTGGCGAGCGGGAAGTCGGCCTTTGTTACGGCACGAGTCGATCCAGCGTTGGCCGAGAAGCTGGAGGCGAAAGGCGTTGTGGTGACCGGCGTGCCATCTGGCGGGCTGTTCCAGACCATTCTGTCGTGGATCGTGCCAATCTTCGTGTTTTACCTGATCTGGATCTTTCTTGGACGCCGCGTGGCGGATCGCCAGGGCTTTGGCGGACTGATGTCGATCGGCAAGTCGCGGGCCAAGGTCTATGTCGAAAAGGACACCAAGGTGACCTTCGCCGACGTTGCTGGCGTCGACGAAGCAAAGTTCGAACTGCAGGAGGTGGTGTCCTTTCTCAAGGATCCCAAAAGCTACGGGAGGCTTGGAGCTCACGTTCCCAAGGGGATATTGCTGGTGGGACCACCCGGCACCGGCAAGACCTTGCTGGCTCGCGCGGTAGCCGGTGAAGCCGGGGTTGCATTCTTTTCCATTTCCGGCTCCGAATTCGTTGAAATGTTTGTCGGAGTAGGCGCCGCCCGGGTTCGCGATCTCTTCGAACAGGCGCGCAAGGCAGCACCCTGCATCATCTTCATTGATGAGCTCGACGCGCTCGGACGCAGCCGCTTCCCCGGCGCTTTCAGCGGCCACGATGAAAAGGAGCAGACGCTGAACCAGCTGCTCGCCGAGCTTGACGGTTTCGACCCCAGCGCCGGCGTGATTCTACTGGCGGCCACCAACCGGCCCGAAATCCTCGATCCCGCGCTGCTGCGGGCAGGGCGGTTCGATCGGCAGGTGCTGGTGGATCGTCCCGACAAGAGCGGCCGTGTCGCCATCCTCAAGGTGCACGTCCGCAAGATCACACGTCGGCAAGGATGTCGATCTGGACAAGATCGCGGGTCTCACCACGGGTTTCACCGGTGCCGATCATCGCGAACCTGATCAATGAGGCTGCCATCGCTGCGACGCAGACGCAATGCCGTTGATGTGCCTTTGACGATTTTACGCTCGCGATTGAGCGGATCGTCGCCGGGATCGAAAAGAAGAGCAGGGTGCTTGGCAAGGACGAACGCCGCAGGGTCGCCTATCACGAAATGGGTCATGCACTTGGTCGCGGCAAGTCTGCCGGGCGTCGATCCCGTACAAAAAGTGTCTATCATCCCGCGCGGCGTCGGCGCGCTTGGCTACACCATGCAGCGGCCGACGGAGGATCGCTTTCTGCTTTCGGCAAGCGAAGCTGAAGAATCGGATCGCCGTGCTGATGGGAGGCCGCGCCTCCGAACGGCTGATCTTCGATGGCGACGTCTCGACGGGTGCCGCCGACGACCTTCAACGTGCGACGGAGATCGCTATCGAGATGGTCACCAAGTACGGAATGGATGCAAAAGTCGGGCAACGGACCTATGCGCCCCGGCCTCAGACCTTCTTGTCGACGATGCAGGACACGGTCGTTAGTGCCGCGCAGGCGACGGGGCGGGAGATCGATCTTGCGGTCCGGGATTTGGTTGAGGTGGGCGACGCTCGCGCCCGAGCCATTCTCGCAAAGCGCAGGGGCGATCTCGACGCAGGCGTGGAGCTTCTGATCGCGCATGAAACCGTAACGGCAGAGCAATTCGCTCCGCTGCGTTGCTCAGGCGCCGACGGGGCCGGGCAGGCGGTCGCCTGAAGCTGTTGGTCGTTTCCACCGTATGGACGACGGCAAGTTCGAAATTGCGCAGGCATTGGCGTCTGGGAAGGTCATCAAACGGCTGATACTCCAAATTCTTGCTGGCATTTGCCTCGATCATCCCCATATAGACTGCTTACTGGCAAAAATCATTCACCAGGGAACCGTCGAAGACGAAAGCGGAACTCCGCGAGATGCTGACGGAGGCCGTCCGCAACACGCAGCCCAGCGCGGACGACAGGCCGAAGCGTTCGCCGAAGGTCAAAAAAGATCGCGGCTGTAGCGGCCTAAGTCTACCAAGCTTCCCTGGTCCGCAAGAACCTTGAACCCAACGAGCAAGAGATCGGCGAGGGACCCCAAACAGTATCTTTTCAGATTGCCAACGGAAATGCGCGGTTGCTTTTTGTTCTTCAAACTACGTTGCCAACGAAGCTGCAGGCGCAGAAGTACCTTCTCGCGAATTGGCCAACCATCGAAAGAATGGCTCGAGATGCGCTTGCGACGGAAACCGTTGAAGACGGCCAGATGACGCTCATGATGGTCTAGGCCGCGTGATCTTCCGCGGTCCTGCCTGTTCTAGTTGGGGTACCGTATTTCGATATCCTCGGCGATGGCACGGACGCCTCCGCGGCGGTCGCTTGGAGAGCAGTCGAAGGCCTACGTAATCCAATCAATCTTCGGAGTGTTTCTGGGAATTGGCGCCACCGCTGTTCTGGGATGCCCTACGATAATCGGCGCGACCGGCACGGTCGTGCTGGAAAGCTTGAGTGCCGACTTCCCTTCCGGTGTTCCAAGCCACCCCTGCGCAATTCCGATCCAGCACGTTCCCAATCCGGCGGCGCAAGCCGCCAACATCAAGTTCTGGGCCGCCAGGGCGCAATCCTCAACAATCCATGGGCTCGCGGGTGCCGAGATCACGATCAGCGCGGGCGCATGATAGAAGATATCAAACTCGGGATTTTCGAGGACGCTCTGGAAATGATGAGCTGCCAGCGCAGCCGCCGATGTTTTCACTATATGGGCTTTCGCCTCGCGGGAAATGCGCGCTAGCAGCGCTTTGTCCCGCACGACCGTAAACAGCCATGGCTGCTGATTGACGGCGCTTGGTGCCTGGATGGCGGCATCAATAAGTTGCCGCAACACTTCCTCGTTCACAGGCTGCGAGGTGAATTCGCGTACGGCGCGCCGCCTATATATGGCCTCTGTTAGATCCATTACCCTCTCCGTTGCCCAATTTATATAATCGTGACACTGCCTGTCGAAAGTTGATGTCGATCAAATCGACAGGCCCGCGTTAGCCTTAGGCTTTTGGAGCGGAGGCGCAGATTACGGGGAGTCGTTGTCATGGGAATTGCGGCGTCGAAGCAAGTTCCTCCCAGCGAAGCAATATCGTTTCCGGCGCTTCGTAAGGAGATGGTCGAGAGAAATGTAGCCGCACGTGGTGTGTGCGACGAATTAGTGCTCGATGCGATGCGCAGAGTGCCGCGTGAGCTATTCTTGCCAGAAACTCTTCGTGAATTTGCCTACGAGGACTCGCCGCTCCCGATCGCCGGGGAGCAGACCATTTCCCAGCCCTACATCGTTGCCTTTATGGCCGAAGCATTGATGCTCAAGGGTGGCGAAAAGGTCCTTGAGATCGGCACCGGCTCTGGCTACGCCGCCGCGGTGCTGTCAGAAATCGCAGCTAACGTTTACACGGTCGAACGGCTTGACCCGCTGGCTGAAAAGGCCGCGGCGCTACTCCCCGAGCTCGGTTATGACAACGTCCATGTCCTGCATGGCGACGGCACGAAAGGGTGGCCGGAGCACGCTCCATATGACGCCATTGTGGTAGCCGCCGGCGGGCCGCTGGTTCCGGAATCTCTTAAGAACCAGTTGAAGATCGGCGGCAGGTTGGTGATCCCGGTGGGTGCGGACCAACGCAGTCAGGAACTGGTGCGGGTTACCCGCGTTTCGGCCAACGAGTATCGTAGCGAAGATATTGCCGATGTTCGCTTCGTTCCATTGATCGGAGAGGAAGGGTGGTCGACCACCAAAGGAGATAGCCACACCCATGCGCGCCGCGCGCCGCGTCCGACACCGTCGGACGAGGAAAGAGTGGTCCGTGATGTTGCGGAGGCTGCAGAATCGTTTCCATCGATCGAGACTGCCGATCTCAATCCGTTGATGGATCGGATTGGCTCGGCACGCATCGTGCTGCTTGGTGAAGCGACCCACGGCACATCCGAATTCTACAGGATGCGCGACCGTATCACCCGGGACCTCATTGTGAAGAAGGGATTTCGATTTGTTGCGGCCGAGGCGGATTGGCCGGATGCCGCACGGGTCGATCACTACGTGCGGCATTTCCAGTATCCGCCGTCCGAATGGACAGCGTTCGCGCGGTTTCCGACCTGGATGTGGCGAAACACCGAGGTGCGGGATTTCGTTAGCTGGCTGCGCAAACATAATGGCACGGTGGAGAAGGGCAAGCGCGTCGCATTTCACGGCCTCGATCTCTACAGCCTCTACGATTCGATCCGCTCGGTCCTGAACTATCTCGACGAGGTGGACCCGGAGTCGGCAAAGGTCGCCCGCGAGCGCTATGGTTGCTTGACACCGTGGCAGTGCGATCCCGCGACCTATGGTCATGCCGCGTTGACCGGTTCCTATCCGACGTGCGAGGCGCCATGTGGTTCGTGCGCTTACAGATCTTCTGGCCAAGCGCCGGAGCTACGCCGAGCATGATGGGGAACGGTTTCTTGACGCCGAACAGAACGCCCGCCTGATAGCGAATGCGGAGCGCTATTACCGCATCATGTATTATGGCTCGCGCGCGTCGTGGAATCTGCGCGACGGTCACATGTTCGAAACATTGAAGAACCTGCTGTCATTTCACGGCCCGGACAGCAAGGCCATCGTCTGGGCGCACAACTCACATGTGGGTAACGCGGGGGCGACCGAGATGGCTGGGCGCGGGGAGCACAACCTAGGTCAGCTATGCCGCCAGGAGTTTGGCGAGGCCGCCTACCTGATCGGTTTCGGTACTCACAGCGGTACGGTGGCTGCAGCGTCCGATTGGAATGGCCCGATGGAAGTGAAAGCCGTTCGGCCATCGCTTCCCAATAGCTACGAGCGCTTGTGTCATGCGACCAGGCTTGCGCGCTTCATGCTGGGGTTGCGCGGCCGGGGCGATCTGTGCGGTCCCTCGAGCCTCGGCAAGGAGCGCCTGGAGCGGGCGATCGGCGTCATCTATCGACCGGAGAGCGAGATGGCGAGCCATTACTTCCGGGCGAACCTGCCGCAGCAATTCGACGAATATATCTGGTTCGACGACACCCGAGCGGTAACCCCGCTGGATACGGCGGAAATCAAGGGCCTTCCTGATACCTATCCGTTCGGCGTGTAGGCCAGCGAAGGCAAGGATCTGACCAAACATCCGGTCTGGGAAATCGAGAAGCGCCTCTTGAGCGAAGCACGCTGATCGCTCTGATCCGGCTACCCGGGATCCTCGCGGCGCCGGAGCCGCGGCAGATATTGCTGATAAATTCTCGGCCATGCTGGTCGGGCTATCGGCGCTTGAGATCATGCCGCCGATGGTCGCCGAAGGCGTCGTGATCGTCGACAATGCTTCGCAACTTGATATCGGGTTGATGAAAGCGAAACTTGCGGAGTCCGGAAATACGTTTCAGGCGGCCGCGGGAACCGGTCGTCAAACCGAGTGGCGATCGATATCGCATTTCCGACGCAGATGCTGATCAGCGAGGCGCGATCTACCGATCTAATCCTAATAGAAAAGGGCAAATTGTCCGGGGATGTCCACAGGGTCCTCGATATCGGCGCGGCCATTCTGGGGGTGGGGCGTCCCGTCCTCGTGGTGCCGGCCGCGGTAAAATCCCTTGTCGCCGACCACGTCGTGATCGGATGGAAGGATAAGCGGGAGCACGGCGCGCCGTTTGTGATGCGCTGCCGTTTTTGCACGAAGCCAAGCGCGTGACTGTTCTTGAAATCTGCAACGAGGACGAAATGGATGCGGGGCGAAAACATGTCGAAGCCGTCGTTCAATATCTGGCACGGCACCGGATAGAGGCGAAGCCGCGGGTCGAAATTTACATGGATCCGGCGCCGATCAGATCCTTGCGTTTGCCGAAGACGAGGGGAGACCTGCTCGTGACCGGGGCATATGGTCATAACAGCCTTAATGAATGGATTTTTGGCGGAACAACCCGCGATGTGCTGACGTCGAGTCCAATCTGCTGTCTGATGTCTCATTAAGGTCGAACCGGGAGAGCCGCATGCAATATGTCAATTCAGCTACTGCGTCCGACGCCGCAATACCTCTCCGGAAACGGCAGACCCCTCCCTCGGAGCAAACCAACGAGGCGCACGGCTTGATCGAAAAGGACCAAGTCGAGATCGGCGCGAAATTCCTTCAGATGAAAACTGGCCGATCGAGCAAAGTGAACCGCGCGAGAGATCGGAAGCACCGCTGTCCGAGGACTGAAGATGCTGCTCCCAGAGAATCCGGCAGGGAGCCTGGGGTCGGTGCTCGGCGAGTGATGTCGATTGCGGAAAAGTAATTCTTACCTGGAAGGGGTAGATGCTCCTGATGGGGGGTCAGGAGCATCTAGGGGTAGGGCCGGATGAATCTTGGGGAGGATCATGTGTACCACTAAAACATTAAAATCAGCGCAGCGAACGAAACCGTCCTTGAGCTAGATCAATTCGGCTTGGCGGGGTCGTCTTCTGGATCGCCTCCCTAACGCGTTGATCGGCGACCGGCGACCGGCGACCGGCGCGGGGCCGAAATCTGCCAAATTCATCAAGGGGCATGCGAGACGGCGGTCTGCTCGTCCTACGCCAGGCGGCCATCGACATGCCGATCCGGCGGTGCATTTGCGAGGCGAGATTGAGGTCATGGGTGACCGCGACCACGGTATTGCCGCGCAACGCCACCAGATCGCGAAGAATTCTGACACCTGTGCCGTTGAAGCCGAGTCCAGGCTGCCGGTCGGCTCGTCCGCCAGGATGACCGGCGGATCGATGGCGAGCGCGCGGGCGACAGCCACCCGCTGCCTCTGGCCACCGGACAACTGGTCCGGTGTCTTGCGGCGATGGTCGCCGAGCCCGAGCGATGCCAACAATTCGTCGGCATGCGCGGTGATGGCGCGGGGCGACAGTTTGCCAAGCGCGCGCATCGGCAACGGGACATTTTCGGTGATCGAGAATTCGGGCAGCAGAAAATGAAACTGAAACACAAAGCCGAGCCGGCTAAGCCGCACCTCGGCGCGTTCCTCCTCCGACATCGCGGTCGTGGATCGTCCGTCGATCAGCACGTCGCCGCTGGTCGGAAGGTCGAGCAGCCCCAACAGATACAGCGGCGACGATTTTCCCGAGCCGGAAGGGCCGGTGATGGCGATGAATTCGCGCGGCATGATGGAGAGACTGATGTCATGCACCAGTGTAACCGGCACGATGCCGGCGCACCTTGGTCACCTGCCGGGCCCTCGATCAGCGCTGCGCTCATGTCGCACCCCTGATGATGTCGACAGGATTTAGCCGCGCCGCAGCGCGTGCCGGAAAATAGCCGGCCACCAAGCTTGAGATCAGCGCAACGCCGGTGGCCAGCAAATAGTGCTTTGGCGAATAGAGAACCGGCAAATGGTTGAAGTCGGAGAACGTGGTCTTGAATTCCAGCGACGCCAGCCCACGGGTGAGCAGATAGCCAAGCGCCCAGCCGAGCACCGCGCCGACCAGGTCGACCAGTAGCGCGTTGGAGGCGCGGTAGAGCGATTTCAGCGTTCCCTGCCGAATGGGGGCCGCAAGTTTTGAAACATCACCTTCGGTGCGGGGGTCGTTGCCGGCGATCGAGGTGGTCAAGTTGCGACCGGCGAAGCGCAGCACGGCCTTCGACTGCACCGAGGGCGTCAGCGCCCCGGGCACCCAGCTTTGGTGCCGGGACGCCGCACCTCCGGCGTCAGGCCGTGAAATTCGGCGGCTGCATAAACCGTATCAGCCGGTTGTCGCGTAGGCTGACGCAACTCGTCGGTCACCGAAATATGCGGCAACGCGTCCACCAGAGTCTTGATGAAATCTTCCTGTGATCCCTCCATCATTGCCGCCATCAATGGGACGCCGGTCATGACGCCGGCGATCGCCACCAGCGTTTGCCGGGCGCGGTGACGGACATGAGTCCACGCGATGGTCAGGATCAGGTTCATGATCCGTCTGGCTCCCGCAGGACTGGGCGGACCCGCGACCTATTCTTGATGTTGGTGGTCGTAGGCGAGATGACCAGCTCGCCCTCGCTGGCGCCACCGACAATTTCGACGAAACCGGTTCCGCGGATGCCGATCTCGACCTTGCGTAGGCGGACACGATCGGTTTCGAATGCGAGCAGGCTGCTGTCGCACCACATTGGCGGGGACCAGAAGCAGGTCGGAATTCTCCCGGCTGCCGATATTTGCCTCAACGCTCATTCCCACCCGCAGCGGCGTGTCGCTGGGCAGGCCGATCCTGACACGGAATGTCTTGGAGACGGGATCTCCGGCGGGCGTGATCTCCTTGACAAAACCCGGCAGAACCTGGCTGACGAACGCGTCGGTGCGCAACAGCGCTTTCTGACCGACCTTGACGCGAGGGATATCCTCCTCATTGACATCGGCGATGACCCACAGCGGTCTTTCAAGGCCGATACGGTGGAGAATGGTGCCGCGATCGACCATGTCGCCGACCTCGCCGTCTTTCTTGAGTACGGTGCCGTCCATCGGCGCCACCAGCTTGTAGTATTCCAACCGCTGGGTCTGGGCCGCGATCTGCGCCCGGATTTCGCGCTAGATCGCTCTCCGCCTTCTGATAGGCTTGTGAAGTCGCGATCCCGCGTGCCAGCAACTGCGCTTGGCGGTCAAATTCCAGCCGCTGGAATTCCTCCAGCGCACGCAAATCGTTGAGTGTGGCCAGCGCTTCCTTATCGTCGAGGCGAGCGAGAATATCACCGGCCTTGACGATTTTTCCTTCGCAGCGGCAACGTTCGATGATGCGGCCGCGATCCAGCGGCGTCGAGCGCGACCACGTCTCCGGTTCGACCGCCCCGGTCGCATAGACGATTTCCGCGGCACTGCCGCGGGTGATCCGTACGACCGAAATGGCAGGTGCGCGCCACAGCCACCAAACCATCGCCGCGGCCACCGCGATGAAAAGGGCTGCGATGACCAGCATGGACCGGGATGGACGCCGGCCGGTCGCCGCCTGCGTGGCCGCAGCTTCCGCGGCATCGATGGGGGAAACTCTCATATCCATGATTGGCCATCGCTGTGGAGTTGTAGCCGTCGCTCTCCCGGTCGCAGGTGGTAAATAGCGCGCTGCCGGTCCGACCGATTGATTTAGGTCAACGAAGCGTTGCCGTTGTTGGCCTTGGCTCGAGATATTGATCGCACGCTATCAATATCTTACTGCTAAATCTTCGACGGCGATGTGCGGCGCGCAACATTGGTTCGTATCGAGCAGCGAGCTTTGCCGCGTGCGGCCGCTAATCGTGCCGCTTCGGGTTGGGCTAAGTTCCGACTTCCGCGTCGAATTGCCACGCTCGGCGTTTCCTTCCTATTGAAATCGCGGATAACGCTCAGGTCACATGGCCATATCCGGTTCGGCCGGCCGCTCCCTCTTCGTCTCCGGAATTTCCGTCATGGTTGCTTCGGTGAGCAGCAGCACGCTGGCAACCGAGACCGCGTTTTCCAGTGCGGTGCGAACCACCTTCGCCGGATCGACGATGCCGGCCTCGACCAGATCGACATATTCCTTGCGCGCGGCATCGAAGCCGAAGCTGCCCTGGCCGGCGATCATCCGCGCCACGACCACGCCGCCGTCGACGGCCGAGTTCTCCGCGATCTGGCGCGCTGGCGCTTCGAGCGCCCGCTTCAAGATCTGAATGCCGGTCCGCTCGTCGCCTTCGCAGGCGGCTTCTTCCTTGGTTACGGCTTCGATGCATTTTAGCAGCGCAAGGCCGCCGCCCGGCACAATTCCCTCGGCCACCGCGGCCTTTGTGGAGCTGATGGCGTCGTCGAGCGCTTCCTTCTTCGCCTTCATCTCGGCTTCGGTCGGGGCGCCGACGCGGATCACGGCAACGCCGCCAGACAATTTGGCCAGACGCTCTTCCAGCTTCTCCCGGTCGTAATCACTGGTGGTCTTTTCGATCTCGCGCCGAATTTGCGCAATCCGACCGTCAATCCGCGCCCGGTCGCCGCCGCTGCCGATCAACGTGGTGTTCTCCTTGTCCGCGACCACTCGCGCAGCACGTCCAAGCTGTTGCAGCGTCACGCTCTCCAGCTTTAGTCCCAATTCTTGGGATATCACTTGCGCGCCCGTCAAGATCGCGATGTCTTCGAGCATCGCCTTGCGGCGGTCGCCGAAGCCGGGCGCCTTGACCGCGCAGCCCTTGAGAACCCCGCGAAGCTGGTTGACGATCAGGGTGGCCAGCGCTTCGCCTTCGACATCCTCGGCCACGATCAGCAACGGCCGGCCCGACTTGGCGACCTGCTCGAGCATCGGAATGAGATCGCGCAGCGCCCCGATTTTGTGATCGCAAAGCAATACGAGTGGATCCTCCAGCACGGCTTCCATGCGCTCCGCGTCGGTAACGAAGTAGGGGGATATGAAGCCACGGTCGAATTTCATGCCTTCTACGACGTCCAACGTGGTTTCCGTTGTTTTGGATTCCTCGACTGAGATAACGCCATCGCCGCCGACCTTTTCAATGGCGTCGGCGACCAGGTCGCCGATCTTTGGATCATTGTGAGCCGATAAGGTTGCAACCTGCGCCTTCTCGGCTTTGGTCTTCACCGGGCGAGACATGGCGTGCAGCGCCTCGATCGCAACACGTGCCGCGCGGTCTAGCCCCCGCTTGAGATCGATGGCACTGGCGCCCGCGACGACGTTACGTACACCGTCGGCTAGGATCGCATGGGCGAGGATGGTAGAGGTGCTGGTTCCGTCGCCGACGACATCGCCCGTTCTTTCGGCGGCCTGGCGGAGCACTTGGGCGCCGAGATTTTCCTCTGGGTCCTTTAAATCGATTTCCTTGGCGATCGTGACACCGTCATTGCAGACGATCGGCGCGCCCCAACTCTTTTGAATCAGAACCGATTTCGACTTCGGACCAAGCGTGACGCGCACTGCATCGGCAAGGAGCGTCGCACCGCGCAAGACCTTCTCCCGCGCAGCAGAATGAAACAGGATTTGCTTGTGCGCCATTTTGCCGCTTCTCCTTCAAAGTCTCGCCGCATGCCTCGTCGGTACGGTCTCGCCGCTCAGAATATTTAAGCGGCGAGGCCGAGAGCCTGCTTATTTCACGCTTACGGGAATCGCCTTTTCTTTCTTCTGCGCTTCCGAAGACTTCGGCAGGGTAACCGTCAGAACGCCGCTCTTGTAGCTCGCTTCGATCTTCTCCGCATCGACGCTGCCGGGCACCTGCAGCGTGCGGCGGAAAGAACCATAGCGCCGCTCGGAGACGTAGCGGTCCTTGGTCTTTTCTTCCTTCTCTTCGTGTTTTTCGCCCTTGATCGTCAGCATACCGTTGGCAAGCTGGACATCGATGTTCTTGGCATCGAGCCCCGGCAGTTCGGCCATGACCTCGAACGCCTTGTCCTTCTCGACGACGTCCAGCGCCGGTGTGGCGTTGAAGCCAAGGTCACGGCGCCAGAACGCCTCTATGTCGGTAGTGGACGAAAGAAGGGAGCCTGCCAAAATCCGGTCTGGAAATCGTGAAACAAACGATCGACTTGATTGCGCAGGACTTCCAAGGGTTGCCAATCGACAGCCTTAGTGAACTGCGTCGCTGGAGTTGCTTAGGTCTTGACGGGTAACTTTGTTGCAGCTTCTGCCATAACAGATACTCCTTCGATGTCGACATTAGGAGACAGGATATGCCGATGGCATCCGCGTTCTTTGATCCTCATCAAACATCGAAGCACGTCGAACGACTATTCCGCCTGCGCCGTTGAGCGATCGAAACCTGCACCAGCTTCGAGCTGTTGAATTCGACGAGTACGTTCCACCAGATCGGTCGTATAGTCCTGTGAAACCTGGCGAAGCGTCGTTGGCTAGCGGATTGGATGTGCGTCGTCGCTGGTCTCGCAAGCCTGGTCAGCGCCCCATCTCTTCCCGTGCTGCGTGATCGGGTGCTCGACGCCGGCCGTCCATCCTCGTCAAGCCAACCGGCGCCATCCAGAATCTGCATATTTACGAGCGCGGGGTAATCTCGCTTGGTGAGTACAGCCACGATTTGGATCTGCCGCTTCATAAACGCCCGCCATGGCGCGATTTATGGCGCTCAGAAGGGTACAACGTAGACGATCCGAAGGCACTTGCAGAACTTGTAGAGGACTTTTCAGCCGAAGGGCCGGATCACCCGATTTACGACTGTGCATGGTCCGAAGCGGTCGATGTCACGCTCGGGTCGTGTGCAAGGGCGTCTCGGCTGCTTAGGGAACTCAACATCGGCCCGGAAATAAGGACGCTGCGATCCCAAAGCGGGCGTCTGGACTTTTATTACGGCGACGGGGTACCAGGTTCGAACAATACCTGGGTCGAGGCCGGTGATGATCTGTCTGTGACGCTATTGCAGGCACGGCTGATCGAGCTGGGTCAGCCTATTCGCGTCGTGATGGAGGTTCCAAGGGTGATCAAGGAATAATCGGTTTCTTGTTTTCAAGTTGGCCCAAGGCCCGTCAACGTCGTTGGGTGGGGAGAGGGGTAGGGAAATAAAAATAATATACATAAACTATCCAATATAACAATAAGTTATCAAAATTCAGCAACAGGGGCAAAAGCCTGGGCAGTCAGCTGCTATTGAGCGCCAACGTACGCTGCCTGACGAGCTCGGGAAGGTATGGAATGGCCGGTTTGTCTTCGACCTCGAGCCTTGCGCCGAGATAGTCCCAGAAAACGACGCCCAGTTTGGCGCAGGTCTTGGCGAGGCCGAGGAAGGCGTCGCGGCAATCGCGACCTTGATCGCTGCGTGTCCCGCCACTGATTTTGCGTTTGGTGACGTGGCAGCGAATGTCGTTCTCCGAACCGTTGGTATGGAGTGGGATCTCGGGTCGCTCGAGAACCCTGAGGAGTTCGGGTTTGTTGGCTTGCAGCCGCTTGAGCAGGCGGTCGAGCGAAACGAAGCCTGTTGTGCGCTTGAAGATGCGATCGAAGCGGGCCCGCAACGCCACCCGGCGCTGCGGCGAGGGGTCGGTGCGGTAGGCGAGGAGGTCCCGGTAGAACGACCAGATCAAGCCGCGCAGCTTTTTCTGCGCCAGCCGATTGTGTTCGGTGAATGCCTCAAGCTTATGGACGAGACGCTCGGCATGGACCCAACACAGAGCGTGTACGCCGACATCGAATTGGCCGGCGTCATCGCTGACGATGACACTCTTGCGCACGAAGCCATGCGCCATGACACTGCCCCACAGCGCGCCCTCGGTGGCGATGCAGACGGGATCGGGCGTGACCTTGAGGTCGGTGAGGCCGAGGCTCTCCAGATGGCGGATCCAGGCGGTTGCGTCGGCAAAGTGTCGATCAGCGTGCCCGGCAAGCTTCGCTATTACAGATCCCGATAGCGCCCGCTCACGCATGTAAGCGAGGGCCTCGTCATTGACCACGTAATCGGCATAGCCGGCACGCAGGAGCTCAAGAAAATTGAGCCGGCTTTTCGAGCCCGTCGTTCCAAACCAGGCGAAATGATCATTGCCGATCTGCGTACAGAAACCATTTTTGCCCTGGTGCCGAGCGCCGGTGTCGTCGACCGTGATCCAGGCGGCGGTCCCGAGCCCGGCCCGCAAGACATCCCGCGCTTCAGCCACGAACGGCTCTTGGTCGCCAATCAACAGGCGCATAACTTGACGCTTCGAGACATCGATACCGATGGCCCGCAGTTGGGTAACCAAGCGGGCAACAGTTACTTGCCCTTGATGGTGCTGAACGAGAACGAAACGGCGCAGCTCGGCGCCGAAATGCCCGCGTACGCTGGCCGGCAATGGCGCGATGACTGTGGCTCCCGCCGGCGTCAGCCAGCGCTCACGGCGAAAGCGCAGGACATGGGGCCGTAAGACGAGATCCTGGACGACGAAGCTTTGATAACCTTTGAACCGGGAACCAGGCGGCACGTCCGCCTTGAGGATCCGTTCTTCGTGAACCACTCGTTTGGCGGTCTTATTGCCGCCGCCAGGCCGCGGACCTTTCGGGCCCTCAGGTTGGCTTGCTTTGTCCATACCGCTTGGCTTGGTCGGTGGCTTGATATCTGGCCGGCCCTTCTGACCTTTCAATCGGGCGTTCTCTTCGCGAAGCGCTGCAACAGTCTGCTTCAATGACGAAACCTCGCCAAGAAGCTGCACAACCAGCATCTTCAGTTCAAAAAATGAAAGCGAATCAATATCGTGGGGCGGCATCCCCAGAATGAATCAGAACCCGGTCCTTTTGGGAATCTGGAGCTTAACTATTTGCCCGGGCTTTTGCCCCTGTTACCAATTACAATGTGTTGACTGTACGGTGTAAATGACCGAAATCTACGTTACAAGGACGCCGGGGATTGTCGGCGGATACAGTTGAATTCGTACCGTCACTCCCTGACGCCACCTTCCGTGACACCCCGAACCAACCCGTTCCGAGACATGCGCCAAAAACGTGCGTATGATGGTCAATGCATTCAAGGCCGGGTGCTGCACGGTCGAAACGACCTTGCCCAATGAGTTAAAAAACGGGAGGGCAACATGGCCAAATATCTCTTCGAAGCACGTTTCAACGCCGAGGGTGCCAAAGGCATTGCCAGCGAAGGCGGCTCTGGACGTCGTGCGACGATAGCGAAGTTGATCGAGGGGCTGGGCGGCAAGCTAGAGACCTTCTACTTCGCATTCGGCGACGTCGACGTGTACACAATTGTCGATCTGCCCGACAGCATAACTGCGACGGCCATTGCGCTCGCAGTCAACAAGAGCGGCGCTGTAGCCATGAAAACCGTTGTGCTGATCTCGCCAGAGGATATGGACAAGGCGAGCAAGAAGGCCGTGAACTATCGGCCACCGGGGAGCTGACGACAGATCGCCCTTGGTGACACCAGGAAAGTGTCTGACGGGCATTTTGGATCAGGGGCCGGTTTGGGTAGCGCAAGTGAGCGAGCGGCCTTCCTGAGCCGTCCCTGAGTTTTGGAAGGGTTGTCTCGTTACAGCTCGGCGCCACTCCCGCCCGACACCGCCAAACGAGGCCCGACGTGGTGGGCAGAAGCCGGACATCTGTTGGATATTGGTGCGGTGTCCGGCATCGGTCATTTAAAAAATGTGCGAGCTCCGCCGACAAGAGCTGATTGCGAAAATTCCCCCCGTGCCGGTGCCACCGTGGCTTTTGACAGGCGAAGAGCGCACGAGCCGTTCAAACGTGTTGTCGGCAAGGGCGTCTGTGGCTCGCTCTCGGGAGGTTGACGCGGCATTTCCGTTTACTCGCGCCGACGTGCATCCAGAACAAAAAGCCTCTCGTATGCGACGCCTTCCTTCACGGAATAAAGCCCTTCCGCCACTCCACCGAGTGTATCAAGCCAATCTCGGTCAATAAACGATCGAAATTCGAGCTGCCTCTCGGCAACGATGCGGTGGTGCATCCCAAGCGATTCGAGTAGGCGAAGGCTCTTTGGCAGGTTTGCCATTGAACTATGTGTCATCAGTAGATGACCTAATGGCGCCAGCTTGTGTGGAGCCTCTTTGATGATCTCGTCGATCATAGATCGACCCTCCGGGCCTGCATAGAATGGGCTGTTCGCTCTCTCCGGTTGGGGCAAGGGCAGCTGCGCCGGATTGCTAAGAATGACGTTGACTTGCTCCCCTTCTGGAAGCGGAATAATGGATGTGCCAATTGGCAAGTGAATGAGACCCTTTTGAACGCCGTTGCGCTTTGCATTCTCCATCGCCGATGCGATGGCGCTGTCATAGGTGTCGAGCAAATAGACGTGTTTGGCGCCTTGGAGCCTTGCGAGGATGGCAAGGAACCCCGAGCCGCTCCCAACGTCAACAACAGATTGGCCTGTTAAGTCCGGGATGTTTTCGGCAAGCAGCAGCGAGTAAGGTGATACCGGTGCGACGCCCTCGTGAAGACCCAGCATTATCCTATGTCGGCCAATTTGATAGATTTGCGTCTCATCCATGATGCCCCCAGTGTTTGGAAAACGGAGCTGAACTAACGGTGGGAACGGCATTTGAGAAATTTCAACAACGAAAACGGGAAGCACGCCGCAAAAACCGCACGCACGCCGAAAGCACCACCGCTGCGAAGACCGTTGTCACTCGAACTCTCATGACCGCCCCCTTGACCCGCAGCCAATCACGCACTTTAGATCAGGGGCAGTGGTTTCGATAGGTCATCCAGGAAGACTTGGGGCAAAGATTTGAAAGTTGCCCCACCAGCCCAACCGCGGTGAGTACCGCCGCCCAACCGCACGACGGTGCAGGAACTCGGTCAAGGGTGACCGTTGGGTTATTGCTGACTCAGAGCGAGCCACTGGCGGCCTTCGGGGCACTGAGAGTTCCGGGGGGACGTGGCCCAAGCGGGCGGGGGCAGTCAAGCGGGCTTCCTAAATCCGCCTAGGGGCCATCACGCCACCACCGACCGAAGCCCGCCACGGGCCGAGTGTGGATCGAGCCCGACACCCGAGGCCCGACGAGGCATGGCCGAACTGATGTCGGACATTAGGAGCTGACGAGATCCGATTGCGGGTGGTTCCGCACTGGGCGGAGGCGTGGTTTGACATGGAACAATGTGGAGGCTCCGGCGAATGCCTAACAATTATTCAACAATTGGCCGATCCGTGGACGGTGAGGAGAGTATTGATGTCAACGAGACGAGAGTTCATCCAAACCCTCCCCGCAGCCGGAGCCGCTTTTGCCGTGGCCGGCAGCAATCTTGTCCTCAACGAGACCCCGGCATTGGCTCAAGAGGCGGCTCCCCTGAAGGGACATTTCCATCCGAAGGGCAAGGCGCCATCCAAATACACGTTGGACGTGCTCAAACAGGCAAAGGCTACGCTACCTTTCGCTGACAAGAGAGATTTCGAGGAGCAGAAGAGGGGCCTCATTGCTCCCATGAAAGATCTGAAGATCATGGCTGACGCCGGTCACGTGGCGTGGGACATGGAGCGATTCCAATTTCTGGAGACCCAGGATGAGTTTGACAGCATTCATCCCTCGCTACACCGCCAGTCCGTATTGAACAACAACTATGGGCTCTACGAGGTGAAGCCGGGCATCTATCAAGTGCGCGGCTTCGACCTCTCCGACATCTCCTTTGTCCGGGGCAAGACCGGCTGGATCGTTTTTGATCCCTTGGTGACCAAGGAAGTGGTCCGCGCTGCATGGAAGCTCTTCCAAGAGCACGTTGGCGGCGGTTTGCCTGTCTCGGCCGTGGTCTATTCTCACACGCATGGCGACCACTGGGGCGGGGTGCGTGGCATCGTCGATGAAGCGGACGTGAGGTCTGGAAAGATCCCCGTAATCGCTCCCATCGACTTCATGGAGTTCACGGTCTCCGAAAACGTCTATGCCGGCAACGCAATGAACCGGCGGCTGTTCTACCAATATGGTCTCCTGCTCCCTGCTAGTCCGCATGGATATGTTGGGCAGGGCCTTGGTCAGGGCGTATCGGCTGGCGCGATGGGTCTGATTGCACCCAACCGCTACGTCGAGAAGGACATCGAAGAATTTGATGTCGATGGCGTCAAGATGATCTTTCAGAACACGCCCAACACCGAAGCGCCTCGGGAGATGAATACGTACATTCCTGAAATGAAGGCGCTCTGGATGGCCGAGAACGTCATCGCATCGCTACACAATATTTACACGTTGCGAGGTGCTCCAGTTCGTGATCCGTTGCGCTGGTCGAAGTACATCAGCGATGCCCTCTATCGCTTCGGTCTCGAAGCTGAGGTCATGTTCGCCTCGCACCATTGGCCGCGTTGGGGCAACGATCGGGTTCAGGAAGTCCTGCGCGGCCAGCGCGATCTCTATGCTCATATGAACAATCAGGTGTTGCACCTTGCCAACCAGGGCGTGACCATCAACGAAATTCACAACGTCTATGAGGTTCCGAAGGGCCTTCAGGCCAAGTGGTTCTGCCGTGGCTATCACGGCTCGCCTGAGCACAATAGCCGTGGCGTCATCCAGCGCTACCTCGGTTTCTGGGACTGTAACCCAACGACGCTCATTCCGCTCTCGCCGGGCGATTCAGCGCCTCTCTACGTCGAGATGATGGGCGGCGCAAGGAGGATCCTCGCTCGGGGTCGAGAACTGCATGACGAAGGCAAGTACCTGCTCGCATCGGAGATCGTTAATAAACTTGTGCAGGCCGAACCTCATAACGAGGCGGCCAAGGATTTGCTGGCGGACGTCTTCGAGCAGATCGGTTATCAGCAGGAGAACCCTGGCCTCCGGAATAGTTTCCTTGCTGCCGCTTACGAACTCAGGACTGGAATTCCGCAAGGCGAGACGGTGGACTGAAGCAGCCCAGACGTGATCCGGGCGATGTCGACCGAATTGTTCCTGAACTTCCTGGGCATTCGTATGGACAGCCGCAAAGCCGAAGGAATGCGCTTCACAATTAACCTGATTACGCCCGACAATGGCGAGAAGTTCATCGTCGAGATGGAGAACGCGACGCTCACGAACATCAAGGGTTTCCAGGCACCGAATCCGAACCTGACACTCACGATCAGTCGCTCTGATCTGGAGCAGACGATGATGGGGGTGAAAACGCTCGAAGCCCAGATTGCCAAGGGAACCGCAAAGGTAGTGGGTGACGCCGGCATCTTGAAGCAGCTCGCATCGACCATGGTCGAATTCGACCCACGCTTCGAGATCATGCCCGGCACTAAGGCCAGGGGAAGCGACGTGGCAATTTCTGACCTTCATTATGTCGACCCCTACGAGGCCGTTCCGCGTCAAACCATTGCGGAATAGCAACTCGTGTCGTGAGCCGGGCCTATTTTGGGCACAGCCTCACACGACATAGGCCTAGGATCGGATCTCGTTTAACTGTTGAGCAGTGTCCGGCGCCTCACGTGGTTTCGTTACAAAAATCTGAAGCCCCAGTCCCGACCAGGCCGCAGTCAAATGTCCCCCGCCCCGGACGCATGACGGCACCGGAACGCGCTCAGTAGTAGGTAGTAGGCGATGCAGGACCGATGGGCTGTTGCTGACTTAGGACGAGCCACTGGCGGCCTTCGGGGTGTAGGGGCTTCCTTGAGTTGCCTACGGGCTGTTACGCCATCGACGACCAATGCCGCCACTTCTTCCTACCCGGCAAACTGAGGTCGAGCATGCGTAGAGCCCCGGCACCACCAAATAATATCCGACGACGCAGGTCGAGGCTAAACTCAGTTTGACCTCGCTCCCGAAACACATTGGCCTTACTGCACCAGCCGGGCCCTTAGTCGTCCGTATTCTTGATCCGAAATTGACCCTGTCGACTTGAGCCGTTCAAGCTTCTCGATCTCATCAGCGGCGCTAAAACCCACGACTTGCCTCAATTCGTCCCGAGCCTGCTGGGCCCGCACCTCATTCCGCTCAGCCATGCCCCGACCTTGCGTGAGGAGGTAGGCAAAAATGCCAACATAAGGCAGTACGACTAGCAGGATCAACCAGACTACTTTACCGAACCCAGAGACGTCACGGCGGCGAAATAAGTCGCTCGTTATGGTGATGAGCAACCAGAACCACAGGACGAACATGAAGACCGCAAAGGCGTCAGCTATGAAATTAGTGAATGTGAAGCCGCCATCAAAAAGCAATGTCGTTCTCCGATCGTCCATCGTTGACAGTCAATCTTTCGGCGCTCCCGGGTCAACGTCAACGCAATAATGGCCTTTACCCACTGCAAGCCACAGATAATCAACAACAGAACGGCGGCAATGATTTATATCAATGACGCCGACGGCTTGCAGGAACATACGATGGTCGCAGACGCAATGTGAGGCGCTAGTGAGACGATTCCTTATCGCATTTGTCGGCGTCGCGGCCCTCGCCGCATGCGACGCCAACTCTCAGTCGCAGAGGACCGCCGGCGGTGCCGTTATCGGTGCTGGAACAGGCGCCCTGATCGGCGGCTTAGCTTCGAACTCGGCAGGTGGCGCCGTGGTTGGCGGACTGGTCGGCGGAGCAGCGGGTGCCCTCGTTGGTCGCGCGACCACACCAAACAGGTGCGTCTACAGGGACAGCAGCGGACGGCTTTTCGAGGCACGTTGCCCTTGATCGGTTGAGCCAAACGGCTCATATCTTCGATTCAGGTAGTGGGGCCCGAAATTGGACGATCGCCGTGGTTTCCTTCGAGAAGTGGCTGGTTCGCTCGATGCCGCCCCCAATGCGATCCGAGACACGGGTCTTAGCGGATTGTTGGCAGACTACATGGTCCTCCTGGAATGAATATTACCAACGCTCGCCGAAGCTGAGTTGGCAACTGTCGTTGAGGCGGCAGGAGCCATAATCGTCGCATGTCTTACGACGACCGATGACCGGATACCTAAGGCGCAAAACCCGATCGCAACAACTCGACTAGAACGGGCACGGCAGCTTGTCGAAAATAATTTAGGTTCGACCGAATTTGGGCCGGCTAAACTCTGCCGCCTGCTGCACGTCTCTCGCTCACACCTCTATCGCTTGTTCGAGCCCTACGGGGGTGTGAGCGGCTACATCCAAAGTCGGCGATTGCGTAAGGCGTATGCGGCGCTTTCCGATGTCAACAACATCCGACCAATACGAGAGATAGCTGAAGCCGTCGGCTTCGCTGATCCGTCGGGATTTAGTCGGGCCTTCAAACAGGAGTTCGGTTGCTGCCCCAGGGATGTTCGGCCCGCTGCCCTATCGGGATATCCATTGTCACCGAACCCTCTACGCCACATGAGCGCCGGAGGGGCTCGGGAGGAACCCAATGGGGCGCGGCAATCGCCCCCATCGGCTTGACCCTTATGCCGAAGGTCGCTTAGGCCACGGTGCCTCATCGAAGTGGCTTAAGCATTGGTTCATACTGGCCTCCCTTGGCCGGCAATATCATCATCGACATCACCGCGCTGGGTTTGCTACTGGTGCAGGGGAGCGGGGCTTCTAGAGTGACCCAACTTACGCCGACGCCATCCTCGATCGGCTCGTTCACAATGCTCACCGAATCGAACTCATGCGACCTACCCGTCAGGCAGTCTCAAAAGGCTTGACCAACCTACATCGCCGATGTCAGAAAATCTACGTGCTGGAAAGGTCGCGCCCCGGGCGAAATCAAATCGTAACAGTGGGCGACATCATCTCGGAATCCCGGGCGAGATAATATCGGTAGCCGGGCGAGATCGTCGGAATCCGCAGTTTAACGTCCGGCGCCCGCTATGGTTGATTGCAAATTTCTGAAATTCCACCGCTGATACCGGCCGTCGATTTGTTCCCCCCGCCGGGGCCGCCCGACGGCGTCGGAAAAGGCAGAACCTCTGTCAGCGGTGAGGCGAGGCCTGCTAGGCAGCGTATGCAGGCTGTCGCTGAAACCAACCGGGCTTGAGTGATCCACGACTTGGCAGCCAGGGACCTTCCGCACCGTGGTTAACGAACCAGCGGCCATATGGGTAACGCAGCGGCGCTGCGCTTGAATGGTCAATTTACGGGTTGTGTCTAGTGTGGCCAGCGATTTTGGCAGGAGAGCGTTAGGCCGGTGCCGTCGAAATCCCTCGCCAAGGCGTCCACCCTACTACCGTCAAATCCCTGGCCTCCTGGGGCCCTCGTTGCTCCAGCAGAAGGCGTGCCTCACTGTCCGTATAAGCCCGCTGTCCTTTGACGGTCAGGCGCTTTACGTTCATTGCGCCAACCCAGGGATTGGCCTCCCCGACAAACCCTTTGCGCCGCGCCCACTTCCATAGGCCGGACAGCGCCGACACGTATTTCGCTGTCGTCTTCGGTGCCCTATTCTTGAGCAGCTCGTCGGCCAAATCAGCGGCATCTTGAGCGGTGACATTTTTTGCCGTCACGTCACCTACATGCTGAACGAGGAAGTTCGTGGCCGTCTTATAGTCGAGCCTCGTCTTTGGCTTCAGCCCGAGGAATTGGGCGTCGAGCTGGAAGAGGTGGAACATCATCTCGACGGACGGGTTCCCTCCGGTGGCCAGTGCATAAAGGCTGTCTCGCTTTCTGTACTCCTTCGCATCCGTTCTGTTCCGCAGCCGGAAGTCACCATGGCCGTCATCCTCCAGGAGTTCGTCCCTGTGAGCGTCCCAAGTGTCTCGGATGGCGTCGTAGGATGTGTCGTCGTCTCTGGCAGCCGCCGCTGCCGCTTCACGCCTGTCCTTGAGCGCCTGGGCCACCAGCTGCCCAGTGTCGCCCCGGCCGTTCCGCAGCCGCTCTAAGCTCGTGTGGATGTCCGCCACGATCGCCCAACGCAGTTCCTGCGCTTCAGCGCGATCACGGGTCCCGAGCGCTCTGACGATCTCCGGTTTCCCAAGGATCGGCCTCAGCCTCGGCGGCACGACGACCCGCACGTACCAAGAGCGGCCCCGTAGGAACAGGTAGCGCAAGTCCGTCAGCCCTTCAGTCCGGTATTTACCTGTAAGGTGGGCTGACATATCGTATACCGTACATCGGCAGAAAGTGTCAAATATAACAGCTAGTTACGCTACCTGGCGGAGGGAGCGGGATTCGAACCCGCGATACGGTTCCCCGTATACACACTTTCCAGGCGTGCGCCTTCAACCGCTCGGCCACCCCTCCGACTGTCAGCCCGCTACCGAACAATCGCGGTTGCTGGGACAACTTGCTGCGCGCGCAATATAGTCGGCAGATTCTCCAACACAAGATGGCTCGCTAGGGAACTTAGAGGCTTATCGACGCTTGCGGCGCCCAATGGAGTGCGGCAAATAACAGAACAAATTGAGAAAATACGATGATTCGTTTCCTGGTCCGTTTTCTTGGCTTGATGCTTTTGGCGGCCGCTTTTGCGGCGCTCATTATTGATGGAACGCGGTCAATAGCGGCGAGCTCGCTACTGCTGACGCCACTGGGGCAGACGGGTATGTGGTTGTTTCCAAATAAGTTTCCTCTGCTTCAGCCGATGATAGAAAAGAACATTCATCCGCTGCTCTGGAATCCCATTCTGCTCTTCATCTTGCGCCTTCCGACCTGGCTCTGTCTGGGTTTGGCCGGTGCCGCTTGCCTGGAAATAGCGCGCAGAAAGCCGCAGCCGATCGGTTTTTCAAGCCGTCCGTAAACATCCTGTGACCCGCTGTGAGCTCGCTGGCGCCGCATTACCCCCTGCATTGACTTCTGGAAAGCTTGCACCAACGGGAGTTGCCAATGCTCCTCTTCAAGAAACGCCCTGCCATGCCCTCTGCGGCCGAGGCCTTGGCAGGCCGTCCGACCGCGATAGCGACGGAGACGCGGCACTTCGTCAACGGGCAATCGCAAAAGAGACCCTATCCTGCCGGCAGCGACGTCGCAGTTTTCGGCATGGGCTGCTTTTGGGGTGCCGAGTTCTGGCAACTTCCCAAAGTATCCATGTGACAGCTGTCGGCTACACCGGCGGCAAAACGCCGAACCCGACTTACGAGCAAACTTGCTCCGGTCGGACGGGATACCGAAGCAGTGCTCGTCGCCTATGATCCCAGTCTTTTATCTTACGAGGCTCTGCTGAAGGTGTTTTGGGAAGGGCATGATCCCACTGCGGCAGGGCAATGATGCAGGGACGCAATATCGCTCCGGCATCTGCGCGACACCGGATCAAAAGCCGATTGCCGAGACGTCGAGGCAAACCTATGGAAAGGCGTTGGCGTTACGAGGATTGGATACCATCACGATCGAGTTCGTCGACCAAGGCCCGTTTTATTTCGCGGAGGAAAATCACCAACAATATCTGGCGACCGGCTATTGCAGCCTGGGCGGCAATGGCGTCTGCTGGCGGATTGGTGTCGGCGTGGCGACCGAGCAGCCCTGACGCCTATTTCGACAATAGGATGGTGCGGCACTCCGACGGTAATTGTGCCATGGTCAGGGGCGCCGCCGGACGGGCCGGCTTCTTCGGGTGAAGAACTTCGTCCGTGAACCACCAGGCCAGCGAAGCGTCGCAGCCGTCGCCGGGTGGGGTGGGGTCTTGTTCGCGGCATCCGTCCTGTCCGTCGGGACAGGAAATCCGGATATGGAAATGATAATTGTGCCCATACATGGGGCGCACCTTGTTCAGCCATGACCGGTCGCCTTTTGCATCGCGGCAGATCGCCTTCTTGATGGCCGGATTGACAAAGATCCGCTCCACTTCCGGCGACTTGGCGGCGGCGCGGATCAGCGCCATGTGTGCTGGCGTCCACCTGCTGCGATCAATATCGAGCTGGTTTTCGGCGACCACATCGGTTGCCATCATCTCTTCGCGCTCCGGTCGCGAAAGTTGGCGCGGCGGCATGGGTGTCAGCCAGACATCCGCGTCAAGTCCGATCTGATGGGAGGCATGTCCGGTAAGCATCGGACCACCGCGCGGCTGGGCAATATCGCCGACTAGGATACCGGGCCAACCATTGATGGCAGGAACATGGCGAGAAAAATCTTCGAGAAAGTGCACCAGTTTCGGATGGCCCCAGTTGCGGTTGCGCGACAGCCGCATCACCTGCCAGGTCTCGCCGTCGACCGGCAGGGCTTGGGCGCCGGCAAGACAGCCGCGCGAATAAAAGCCTATGGCGCGCGCCTGGAGCGGCGCGGGCGCGGCAATGCCGCCAAATAATTGTTTGGCGGGCACCCCCGGATTGTCCGTAGATATTTTTGTCGGGGCTAGGTTTGGTGCAAGTGATCCCCGTTCCTGGGCACTGGATGCCAATGTGGAAAGCAAAAGGATCGTCGTGACGAAGGAATGGGCCGCACAAAGGCGAGCATTTGCCGTCATTGCCTTCTCCTCATGCCTCTGCCTGACCCTTCGCAACGTTGTTGCAGCCGTGCAACGAGGTGGCAACGAATGCCAAGACCCATTTACCGCAGGGCCCAAAGGCCCGATGATCAACCAGCCTGTATTTGAGGAGTAGTGTCATGGGTCATTGCCGTCTTTCATTTCCACTACTGATTGCATTGGTCGGTGTTCCGCAGGCCGCCTTGGCCAGGGTCAAAATTCAAATCAATCTTTCGACACAAACCATGCATGTCACGTCCAACGACGCGGATTTTCTCTGGCCAATTTCAAGTGCGCGTTCGGGCTATTCGACGCCGCGCGGCTTCTACCGGCCCCAGCATCTCGAACGGATGCATTATTCGCACAAATACCACATGTCGCCGATGCCCTATTCCATCTTTTTTCGAGGCGGCTACGCGATCCACGGCACCTATTCGACCGCCGAACTCGGCCGGCCGGCCTCGCATGGCTGCATTCGACTGGCGCCGCAAAATGCGGCGATGCTTTATGCCATGGTTCAAGAGGAAGGCGGCGGAATTTCGATTGAAGGGTCGCCGCCGGCGATGCGGTACTATTATGCGGAGCGCCGTCCGCGCCATCAGCAGGCCTATGCCTATGCGGCCTATGCCGGCCGCTACCGTGGTTTGCGGAGCTGGCTTAAGGATCCGGCCGGCCGCAACTAGCCAGCGCAGGATCTCCAGGCCTGCGCGCGTTAAGCGACCACATATTCACAAAGTCCGGTGGGCGGACTAGGCTTGCTCTGACTGAACCGAACCTCGAGGACGCCCTGATGCCCGCTGCAACACCCCTACGAACGTCCGGCTTGACCGACAATACCGAACGGCAATTGCGGGTCGATCTTGCTGCAGCCTTCCGCCTTGCCGCGCGCATGAACTGGCACGAGGCGGTCGCCAATCATTTTTCTCTTGCAGTGTCTGCCGACGGCCGGCATTTCCTGATGAACCCGAAATGGCGGCATTTTTCGCGGGTCAAGGCGAGCGACTTGCTGCTGCTCGACTCGACCGACAGCGAGACCATGAAGCGCGCCGATGCGCCCGATCCCTCCGCCTGGTGCATCCATGGCGCTCTGCATGCCGAATTGTCGCAGGCGCGCTGCGTTCTGCACGTCCACCCGCCCTATGCCACCGCAATTGCTTCGCTCAGGGATCCCGACATCAAACCGGTCGACCAGAATTCGGCTAGATTTTTCAATCGGGTAGCTATTGATCTGCAATATGGCGGCATTGCCGATGAAAGCGAGGAGGGGGCCCGGATCGTCCGCGCGCTCGGCAACAAGCGGCGACTGATGATGGGCAATCACGGGGTTCTCGTGGTCGCCGACGGCGTCGCTGAGGCTTTCGACGATCTCTATTATTTGGAACGGGCCTGCCAGACCCTGGTGCTTGCCTATTCAACCGGCCAACCGCTCAACGTGATGCCGGCAGCCCTTGCTGAGCGAACCGCTCGCGACTGGGAGAATTATGCCGATAGCGCCAAAGTGCATTTCGAGGAAATGAAGCTGCTGCTCGACCGCGAAGACCCCTCTTACGCATCCTAAATCACGGCTTTCTTCAATTTGTCGAAAATATGGCGCCGACCGGATTTCGGCCTGGTGTTTACCATGTTTGCAACAAACGGTGCCAGCGCGCTGCTGCGGTTAAAATTGAATTGATTGGGCGGCCAAGTTCGTAAGACTAGCAGCGTGCGGCGGGGTTCTGAGGGGACCAGCCATAGTGAAACCGTACGGCCGAACGCCCCATTGGGCGAACGATCGTGCACGCCTGTCGAGGATGGCTGTGGGTACTCGTGTCAATCTCAAGGTGAATGGGTCGACAATTCAAGCGGCAACGAACCAAACGCTGGTCAATGCAGGAATGATGGCGGGGATCATTATCCCGCATGATTGCTCCTCCGGCCAATGCGAAACCTGCCGGGTGCGCGTCATATCCGGATCGGTTGGGCCAGAGGGAACCGCCGACGGGGATTCGGTGCTCGCCTGCAAAGCCATCCTGCTCGGCGATGCCGAAATTGCTTACGAGGCGATTCCCGCGGTCGTCAAGCGGTCCGGCGAGGTTGTCAGTCTCAAGACTCTCACCGGTGCAATTGTCGAGGTCCGGGTCAGGCTGAACACCCGGCTTACCTACCTTCCCGGCCAATATGTCAATGTGAAATTCGTTGGCTTTCCCCAACGGTCCTACAGTTTGTCTTTACCGCTCGACGCCTCGGCCGAGGAAGACGAGCTCACCTTTCATATCAGGTGCTTTCCGGGCGGCTTCGTCTCCTCGGCGCTTGGCCGAAAAATCCGACCCGGCGGCAAGGTCGCGATTCGCGGCCCCTATGGCCATGCCTATTTGCGTCAAGCCACCGGCCGGCTGGTTCTGGTGGCGGGCGGAGCCGGATTTGCGCCGATCTGGTCGATCGCGCTCGCCTCCCGCCTGTCGGCGCCAAACCGGCCGATTTCGCTGGTCATCGGCGTCGGCGACGTTGCCAATCTCTACATGCGACCCGCCCTGCAATGGCTCGCCGAGCATGGCGTCTCGGATATCGTCCTCTGTGCGGATACCGGCGAGGCGCCTGGTGTTCGAAGGGGGAGACCGACCGCCTTTCTGCCGCGATTGCATGCCGATGACACGGTCTATACGGCCGGAGCGCCCGAAATGGTTGCCGCAATCAAGGTTTTGTGCCGGGAAGCCGGCGTCACCTGCTATGCCGACCCGTTTTTCGCTGGCACGCAAAAGGCCTCACTGGTTCAGCGGCTGTCGCAGTTGCTGCAATCGGCGACGAGCCAGCCAGCCGCCATCACGCTAGGCAAGAAAGCGCTGTAATGCCAATGGCCGGTTTCAATGCCCGCAATGGTCGCGTTGCCCGCCGTGGCCGGTTGAGCACCTGGGAGTTCCACCATGTCAGATTTGGTTGACGACAAAGCCTATACGCGAGCCGTTTCACTCACTCAGTCGGTTTCGTTGCCACGAACCGATTGGTTCTCGGTGCTTCTCCACTGGGCCTGCGCGATCGCCTTTCTGCTGAGCCTTGCAACCGGTTTGCGGATTGCGGCTGACGAACTCGACGCAGTTGTGCCGGTCGCACGTTGGCTGGCGCCAATCTTGCCGCAAGGCGATATGTGGGACGTGCATCTCTATGCGAGTTTTGTGTTCTTCTTCACCACCATTGCCTATGTTGTTTATCTGAACAGTGCCGACCTGACTGCGCGAAATTCCCTGAACAAGCTGCGCATTCTGCTTCTCAATGCATCGAGGAAGATGAAATGGAGTGCCGTGAATGTGGCGCTTCACTGGCTGTTCTACGGGCTGCTGCCGGTGATGATGGCAACCGGCATCGCCTTGTATCTTGGCCACGGCGGCTGGGTTACGGTACTGCACCGGGCCGTGGCCATTGCCTCGATCGGCTATATTCTTGCCCATGTCGTCGCTCATTTTCTTTACGGCGGCTGGCAGCAATTGCTGCGTGTCTTCCTGCCGCAATCGCTCAAAGTGGCGGGCAAGACGACGGTGCGACCAGCCTGGCTTGCCCTGGCTCTGGCGCTGCCCTTTACCGCGGCCGTCGCAGGCCTTGATTGGGTGAGCACGCCGGTTTTGATTTCCGCGTCGGTCTCGCGTGGCCCCGATCCGGCCCTGCTGCTCGACGATCCCGCCTGGGCCTTGGCGCGCCCCGTCTTCGTCCACACCGCCCAGGGCGCCAATCTCGGCGGTACCGGCCAGTCGCTGGTCGAAGTCCGCTCCCTGCATGACGCCGATACCATGTATTTTGCTTTCCGCTGGGAAGACCCGACCCGCTCGATCGCCCGCCTGCCATTGATCAAGCGGGAGGATGGCTGGCACATGATCGATGACAGGGCCGACGTAATGGACGTGGTCGGCCACTACGAAGACAAATTCGCGGTGGTCTTTACCCAGTCAACGGCGTTTGGCGACGGCGGGATTGCCCATCTCGGCGCCAAGCCTCTCGCGGACAAGCCGGTGCCAATGAACGGGCGCGGTTACCATTACACGACCGATGGCAGCGTCAACGAAATGTGGCAATGGAAATCGACTCGTGGCGGCCTCCTTGGCGGCATGGACCACCAATATATCGGCCCACCGCGCGAGCCGACCCCAGGCGAGGCGGCTGGTCGTGACCGCTACCAGGCCGGCTATTGGAACTACGATGGGGCCGCGCCTTACGTGTACAATTACGTCAGCGAGCCGCCCGGTGGCTACCGGGGACCGATCGCCATCAAATATCTGCCGAAGGACCTTGCTCAGACGCAGAAGGCGATGGGCCGGCCGGTCAACGGGACCGACGATAGCATGGATCAGGACCAGCAATATTGGATGTTCGCGGAGGACACGGTACCCTATTCGCCGGAAGCCGATGCGCAGATTCCGGTGGGAACGATCATTCCCGGTGTCGTGCTCAAGGACCGCGGGCGCTACAGCGGCGAGCGCGGCGCAGTTCAAGCCACGACACAATGGGCTGATGGTCATTGGACCTTGATCGCTTCACGGTCGCTGCGCAAAATGGGCAAATATGACGTGGATTTTCGCACCGATACGGGCCTCAATCTCTTTGTCGCGGTCTATGACCATACCCAGACCCGCCACACCCGCCACCAGCGACCAATCCATCTGGAACTGCGCTGAGTTTCAGGCGACCTTCTTGCGCAGTGGACCGGTTAAGAATTCGCCGATTTCGGCGGCAGGCTTTGGCCGCCCCAGGAAATAGCCCTGCACCTCACCGCAGCCTTCGGCGCGCAGCAGATCGAGCTGGGCGATGGTCTCGACGCCTTCGGCGGTAATCGTCATTTTGAGACTTCGGCCAAGTCCGATCACCGCCCGCACGATGGCAAGACCATCGGCGCGTCCCGGCAAGTCGCGGATGAACGATTGATCGAGCTTGATTTTGTCAAAGGGGAAGCTGTGCAGGCATTTCAGGGACGAATAGCCGGTGCCGAAATCGTCCATCGAAAAGCGAACCCCGAATTCCTTCAGGCTGAGCAGGGTCGCCAGTGTCGTGGGATCTTCCTGCAACAGAGCCGATTCGGTGACTTCAAGTTCGAGTCGGTCGGCTGGCATGCCGGCCGCGGCGACGGCATTCATGACAACGCTCGCCAGATTGGGGTTCTTGATCTGGATCGGCGAGACATTGACCGCGACCTTGAGGTCGGCCGGCCAGGTCGCGGCCTCACGGCAGGCCTGGCGAACGACCCATTCCCCAAGCGGCACGATGAGACCGGTTTCTTCGGCAAAGGGGATGAACTCGCCGGGCGAAACCATACCGCGGACCGGGTGGCGCCAGCGCACCAGCGCCTCGAAGCCGACGACGCGGTGCTGGGCCAGATTGACGATCGGCTGATAGTGCAATTCGAATTCGCCCTGGCTCAGCGCGGCGCGGAATTCCACTTCGAGAACGCGACGGGCGCGAACCTTGGCGTCCATTTCGAGCTCGAAGCTGCGCCAAGTGTTGCGGCCGTCGGCCTTGGCGGCATAAAGAGCGAGGTCGGCGTTCTTCAGCAAATGATCCGCCTCGTCGCCGTCCTTGCGCGAGTAGGCGATGCCGATGCTGACCCCGATCACAATTTCGTTGCCCTCGATTCGGTAGGGCTGGATGATCGTGGCGACGATGGTCGCGGCGACGGTTTCTGCACTCGCTTGGGTCACCGATCCGGCGAGAACGACGGCAAATTCGTCAGCGCCGAGACGGGCTACCATGTCGTGCGGTCGAACGCTGGCGCGCAGCCGATTGGCGACCTGGACCAATAGGGCGTCTCCGATCGGATGGCCAAGCGTGTCATTGACTGACTTGAAGGCGTCGAGATCGAGACACAGAACAGCAAAGCCGTCGGCCTCATTTTTGACGAAATCCAGTTCCTGCTCCAATCGCTCACGAAGCATCAGGCGGTTCGGCAGGTCGGTGAGCACGTCGTGTCGCGCCATATGGGCGATCCGCGCCTCGCCGCGCCGCCGCTCGGTAATGTCGGCATAGGTTGCAACCCAGCCACCACCCGGCATTGGCTGGTGTGAAAGAGCAATGACCCGCCCGTCGACGAGGTCCTGGGTGATCGATTTCGCCTCATTGCGCCGCGCCAGATCGCGTTGCAGGCGGCGCCACTTGTCGGCATGGGTGAAGAGGCCGTGCTGACAGCTCATCTCGAGGATCTCGTCGAATTGCATGCCGGGGCGAATCTCGTCGGCGCCGAAACCGAAAATCTCGATGAAGCGCCGGTTGGACACGATCAGTCGCTGCGCCGCGTCGAACATGCAAAGGCCGTGCGACATGTTGCTCAGCGCCGCGTCGAAGCGAAGGTTCTGGGTCAGCAATTGTTGTTCTTGACTGATCAGGGTCCGATTCTGCTCCATGACACTCAGGCGCAATTGATCGCGCTCGGCAACGGAAAGCTGGAGGATGCCAACGGCCTTGGCGATGTCGCCGATTTCATCGCGGCGCCGTTCGCCAAGCACCGTGACTTGCTGCTCGCCCTTGGCGACAGCCGTCACCGCCCGGGTGATCGCCCTGAGCGGCCGCGTCACTTCCCGTCCGACGATGATCGAGATGGCGGCAAACGACAGAATCGCCAGCGTCGCAAAGGCAGTCAGCCATTGTACCAGGGACGAATTCTGCTCCTCGCCGATGCGAACCATCTCATCACGCGCGGCATAGAGGTCAGACATGGGCGCCAGTGCGCAAACATCGGCGACGCCCTGAAAAGGCTCGCAACGCGCGACATATTTGCCGTCCCGGGTGACAGTGAAAGGATTGGGCGGCCCCGGGTTCACATCGACATCCGGTTCGGACAGCCCGGCCATCGAAATGCGGCGGCCATCGGCGATGACGAGAACGCCGGCCCGGGTGAGGCCAGCAAATTCGACCAATTCGTCCTCGCGATCCTTGATGACCCGCGTCGCGATCAGCGCGCCGGTGACATCGCCGAAATCGTCGAACAGCGGCACCGCCATAATGTCGGCGACGGCGCCGATCGGCACTCCGAAGGCCAGCTCGGTCGACAAATCGACGCGCACGACCCGCCGCATAGGGCGCGGCGCGGCGCGTTCATTGGTCGTCAGCAGCGCGCGGATCTCTGCCGCATAGGCGCTGCGGCGAAGTGCCTCATTGGTCGCCAGGAGATCGATCGCGCCGGTAGCGGCGCCGATTACCCGCATTTGCGCATCGACGACGATGATGCTGTCGAGTTGGGCGAGCTGCGCCGCCGGATTGAGAGCTTCGGAGATTGCGACGATATTGCCGGTCATGATCGCCGAATTAATGTCCTGGCGCTGGGCAATATCGGCGAGCCTCGTCTCGGTCAGCGAAAGCAGCCGATCGAAGTTCTCGCCCGGGCGAGCCGCGCATTCGCGTCAAGGCTCTCGGCCAGCTTTGCCTTCGACAACCGGCCCAATTGCTCCGATTGCTCGGCGACACCCTCGCGCAGTTTCATGACCGTCACGCCCGTCAACGACGAGAACACGATTACGCCTGTGATCAGGATCGAGATTGAGAACCGTGTTGCGAGCGAACGGAATCTGAACATGGGTCACTGCCCGCTGACGGGCACTCCACCCTGGCCCTGCACCAGCTGGCGCGCCGCCGGCGTGGCGACGAAGGCCAGGAACGCTTGCGCCTCCGGCGTAACGGTCGCGTCCTTGTAGATCAGACCAACGGTGACAGCCGAAGGATAGCTGGGGTCCTCGGGCGCCTTGCCGTCGATCGTGAGGATCGTGGTGTCTTGCTCAAGCGCCTTAGTGCGCGGCCCGAATCCGACGGCCCCCTCGACCGATTTCACGGTCTCGACGGCATCCTGGGTGGTCACGGCAGTCTTCGCCTTCGGCGTGAATTGCAGGGACTTCCAACCAGGCATGGTCGCCCGTAGGACATTGAGCGTGCTGTCCTCGTCCTCGCGCCGGACCACCCTGATCTTCAGATCCGCCCCGCCGACGTCTTTCCAATTGGTGATGGATCCGGAATAAATCTGCACCAATTGGTCGGAAGTCAGCGCGGCGACGCCGGTCGAGGGATGCGTATAGATCGCCGAGGGAATGCGCACGAGCGGCACGAACTTGATGCCTTGCGCCTTTTCGGCATCCGTCAGTGGGCGGGCAATCCGGCCGAGCACGGCTCGGTCGGCGCCGACGGCGGCAATGCCGCCGCCCGAACCAATACTGGGCGGTATCAACACCTTGGTGTCGGGCGCCTGGGCCGAAAAGGCGGTCGCCAGCGATCGCAAAATATCAATGCCGTCGCCGGTACCGGTGATCGGCAGATCGCCGGCGCGGGCAACGGTTAGCGTCAGGCCCAAGAGCAGGGCGGCACAGGGCAGGCTTTTGTGGAGTTTCGTCACGGAACAACCCTCGTTTTCGAAGAATGTTCCGAGCCAACCATAAGCACTTGAACGATGTGTTGCTTTTGGCCGCCGCCGCGGCACCGGCGGGGGTTCGGAGCCGGCGATCTGCCTGGGTGGTTAAGTGAGCTTTTCGTAACGCTTCGGAAAATCGTTCAAATCCGCAGAAGTCTTTAACCTTTGCAGTTGAATTTGTGAGGGGCAGGATGCCCTCCGGCGGCATCCAGGGCTTGATTGGCGGCGGCAGATTGGAGCTTGGCCGCCAATGACCGCGGCCGAGCGTGCGATGCGCAATGGCGATGAAGTGGATCGCATCGAGGCCGTCGATAGCGTTGCGCCAGCCGGCATCAAGAAAATCGACGGCGGCCTGCGGCGACCCGGCCAAGGGTGGCGAGCAGAAGGCGACCGGCACCCGACCTGACCCATCGATTAACCTTCCTGCTCCGAGCGCGATCCGCAAGGCCGAACCATCGCAAAGCGCCCCCGAGATTCGCCGGCTCGGCAGGATCTATAGTCTTCATGGCCGAGCGCCAGCCGAATGGCCCCGCACCAGCGCGAACTGGCTGCAGGTCGCGGCGAATGGGTGCCGATTCAAAGGCAATCAAGGCCAGCGGTCTTGAAATCGCCGAATGCGGGCATCCGCCAACGGCCCTACGGCTCGTGCAGGCCTTTCCCCACAGGTGTCACTCAGGCCCTGGCCTGCTTTGCCCGGGTGACGATTTGCGTTGGGTTCACGAAGCGCAGCGCCAGGATCAGCCAGAATAAGGTGGTCAGCATATAGACGACGGCCATGGCATCGATCGACTGGACCGCCCGGACCCCGGCCGCAAATACCGCGTAATAGAGGGCGACAACCAGTGTCTGGCTCGATGGCCCGGCGGTAAGAAAGGTCAGTTCAAACATCGCGATCGTTCGCACCAGGACCAGCAGCAGCGCGGCGAGGGCGCCGGGCAGCAGCAGCGGCGCCAGGACGTACCGGAATAAGCCGAAGGTGCTGGCGCCGAAGACTCTGGCGGCGGCCTCGATCCTCGGGTCGATCTGTTCGATGAAGGGGATCATCACCAGAATGACGAAGGGTACCGTCGGTACCAGATTGGCGGCGATGACGCCAGAAAGCGTCCCGCCGATTCCGGCCCGATAGAGAACGGTGGCGAGCGGTATGCCGAATGTCACCGGTGGAACAAGAAGCGGCAGCAGGAACAAGAGGGTGACCAATCGTTTGCCCGGGAAGTCGCGCCGTGCCATTGCATAGGCGGCCGGTATGCCGATCAGTCCCGACAAGAGGACAACCGCAAAAACGACTTCGAAGGTCGTGATCAGCAGGTCGTCGAGTTGGAACTCGTCCCAGGCCGCGAAATACCATTTGCTGGTAAAGCCGGCCGGCAACCAGGTGCCGAGCCAGCGGGTCGCGAAGGAAGAGGTCACGACCGTCGCGATCATGGCGAACAGGTTGAGGACGAAAAAGCCGGTCAGAGTCCAGACTGCCGCGGCCCACAGGCGTTCCGATGGCCTTTGCCTCGTCATTCGCCTAGCCTTTCGCGCCGGCGGCGGGGCCGCGGTAGAAAAGGGACCGCGAGGCGAGCAACGCTGCCACGATCAGCAATTGGGTAAGCGCCATGATCATCGCGATCGCCGAGGCCAGCGAATAATCATATTGTTCGAAGGCCGCCTCATATGCGGCGATCGAAATGACCCGGGTCGGGCCGGCCGGGGCGCCGAGTAGGACCGCCGAGGGAAAGACCGAAAAAGCCTGGACGAAGGACAGGCAAAAGGTCACCGCAAGGCCCGGCATCAGGAGCGGCAGGAAGATCGTCCGGAATCGCGCCGAAGCGCTGGCGCCGAGTGTTGCCGCGGCCTGCTCGAGAGCGGGGTCGATGCCGGTCACGTAGGACAGGGTGAGGAGAAAGGTGAAGGGAAACCCGGTGATCACCAGCGATAGAAACACGCCCCAATAATTGTGCACGAGCCGCACTGGCGTTGCGATGAGGCCGAAGGCGAGCAGGACGCGATTGAGCCAGCCTTGCGGGCCAAGATAGTTCAGGAGGCCCTGGGCGACCAGAACCGTTCCGAGCGTGATCGGCAGGACGAGAATGGTGGTCAGCATTCGCTGCCGGCGCATGAGCCGGACCCGAAAGGCAACCGGCACTGACAGCATAAGGTTGACGATCGTGACTGGCAGCGCCAGCCACAGGGTTTTGGCAATGGTGCCGTAGAGGAAGGGATCGGAAAAGAAATTCAGATAATTGCCGAGGATCGAGCCGTCCTTCGGGCGCAGCGAAAGATAAAGCCCATAGAGGAACGGATAGACGAACAGCGCCATAATGAGGCAGACGGCCGGCACGATCAGCAACGTCGTCGCCATCGAGGCCAGCGGCGGCAAGCCTGAGCCGCAAGGGCGGTTCCCTGGTCCGGGCCGCGCTCATCCCGGCTGGTTGCGTCGAAGACGAGCACGCGCGCCGGCTCCGCGCCAAAGCCGGATTTCGGCGCCCGGCGCATAGCGCCGATCGGCGCGGAAGAACAATTCGGACGCGCCAGGACCGCGCGCAGCGCCAAAGAAATGGCGGCCACGGTATTCGCAGGCCTCGACGATCGCCGCAAGCCGCTTCGCTTGGGGCCTCGACCGCGACGAAATCATCCGGCCGGATCGCGGCGATGACGGCCGATCCATTGAGCGGCTCACGCATGGTTCCGGTGAGGCTCGTCCCGCCGAGCCCAAGCCGCGCCTGATCGCCGCGGGTGGCGATCAGCTGGCCGGCGATACGGTTGCGGAAACCCATGAACTCGGCGACATCGAGCCGGGCCGGCCGCTGGTACAGGTCTTCCGGCGTGCCGATCTGGCGGATCGCGCCGTCGCGCAGGACGACGATGCGATCGGCGAGCGACAGCGCCTCGTCCTGGTCATGGGTGACATAGATCGTGATCGAACCGAGGCCGGTGTGGATGCGGCGGATCTCATGGCGCATTTCCAGTCGCAGCTTGGCGTCGAGATTGCTGAGAGCGGCTCGTCCATCAGAACAAGCGGCGGCTCGATGACGATGGCGCGCGCAATGGCGACGCGCTGCTGCTGTCCGCCGGAGAGCTGGCCCGGCAATTTGCCGGCCTGGGTCTCGAGGCGGACAGTCGCCAACGCGGCGTCGATGCGTTCGGCAGCCCTCGCCTGGCAAGACCCCGCATCCGCAAACCGAAGCCAATATTGTCGCGAACACTCATGTGCGGGAACAAGGCGTAATTCTGGAACACCATTCCGAAGCCGCGCTCTTCCGGCCGCAGCGTGTCGATTCGGCGCTCGTCGAGCCAGATCGAGCCTTCGCTCGTCGGGAGCAGGCCGGCGATGCAGTTGAGGGCGGTCGACTTGCCGCAGCCGGAGGGGCCGAGCAGGGCGATGAACTCGCCCCGTTCGACCGAAAGGCTGAGATCGCGCAAGGCGGCAAGCGTTCCGAAGGCCCGGCCGACCCGATCGAGCCGCAGCGTCTTGAACGAGGAGGATTGCGGCGTCATGGCGGGTCCTGGAGGGTCCGTCTCAACCTATTTGGTTTTTTTGGCGCCGACCTGCTCGTCCCAGATGCCGGAAGGCCTGAACCATGCTTGTCCGGCTCGAGCGGCAGTTCGTTCGGATTGTCGGCGATCAGCTTGTCATATTCGGGTCGGCCGAATTCCTTGATCGCGTCCTGGCTCTCGGCGGCGCCATGTTGAGGGTCACACCCTTGACCGCCGGGCCGGGATAGAAATAGCCCTCGTCAGGTGTAGGCCTGCTGGGCCGGCTTGCAGCATGATAGGCCGATGCAGGTCGAGCAGCACGGCCATCTTGTCGTTCGCCAGGCCCTTCGGCACGCACATGTAGTGCGCGTCGACGACCCAGTGGAAGCCCTTCGAGCGCTGCGATGGCCGCCGCTTTCGGCACGACGCCGAGCACGCGCGGGTTGATGTCCCAGCCGGTCGTCGAGGCGATCATGTCGCGCGAGCCTTCGCCGAGTTCCTTCATCGTCGCGCCGGTGCCGGTCGGGTAGTATTCGATGTACTCGCCGAGCTCCTTCAGATAGGCCCAGGTCTTGTCCCAGCCGTTGACCGGATCCTTCGGATCCTTGTCGCCGAGGAGATAGGGCAGGCCCATCATGAAGGTGCGGCCGGGACCGGAATTGGCGGGCGGGCATACATGAAGCGGTTCGGATTGGCCTTGGCCCAGGCGAGCAGTTCCTCGGCCGTAGTCTGGCGGCGTCTTGACCCGGTCGGGCACGTATTCGAGCAGCGGCCCCGACGGATAATAGGCGATGACAACGCCTGGCCCTGGGCCAGACCCTGCATCTCGGCGCGGCCGGCAGATAGATGTCGTCGAGCTTGGGCAAGGCGTCGGCATGGGCCGGCAGCAGTTCGCGCCCACAGATTGCTGCTCGCAAGCCGGCCGAGAGCGCGTCGGTGCCGGTCAGCACGAGATCGATGTCGACGCGACCGGCATCCTGCTGCGCCTTGATCTTGCCGGGCAGTTCGGGCGCCGGCGCCTTGGTGAAGGTGATCTTCGAGACGAGATTGGGCTTGGCCTTGCGGTAGGCCTCGATCGCCTTCTGCGTCAGCGCGAGATTGCCGGCGACGTCGACGATGTTGAGGGTTACGGGCGAATTCGGCAGAGCGAGCCCCTGAGCGCGCGCGGCCCATGGACAGAAGGCCAGCCCCAGTGTCGCGCCGATGAGATGCCGGCGAGTCGGATAATCGTGCATCGGTTCCTCCCTTGACGGCGCCGACCTGTTGCCGGTCGCTTTGTTGCTTAGCGGTTCATTGACCTTGCGATCAGGCGGCCTTCGTCCAGGAAATAGGCTTCGACATTGGCGAGATGGTCATGCATGGCCTGGCGCGCTTCGGCCGGCTGGCCGCGCGCCACGGCATCGCGGATCCGCCTGTGATCAACGATGTTGTTGCTGGTCTTGCCGGCAAAATTGGTCAATTCGCCGAGCCTTTGGAAGATCGCGCCGCGCATGTCGCCCCAGAATTGGCTGACGATTCGCTGGAAAACCGTATTGCCGGTCATTGCGGCAAGACCGACATGGAACGCCTGGTCGGCTTCGAAGCAATCAGCGCCGCGCAGCAATTCGACCCGGTAGAGATCGATCGCCCGGTTCAAGGTCTCGATGCCCGGCGGACTGGCGCTTTCGGCCGCGAGCGCGGCAATCTCGCCTTCGACTACCCGCCGCGCTGCCAGCAATTCGAAGGCACTCGGGCCGGCGTCGGGCGCGTCGGCGCGCGCTACCAAAGCGCGGACATAGGCGCCGGCGCCGCTGCGAACTTCGACCAGCCCGGCTATTTCGAGGGCGATCATGGCCTCGCGCACGGTTGGGCGGCTGACGCCAAGGAGTTTCGAAAGGTCACGCTCGGCTGGAAGGCGCGTGCCGATGCCGAGTTCGCCGCTGCGGATGAGACCGGCGATCTGTTTGGCAACCTGCTGGAACAATCTTTGGTTGGCGACCGTCTGAAACGGCATCGGCGAGACCTTGATTGAGGCGCAGTCTATCATTGAGATTCAGACAATCAAGTGGCAAGATGGCTTGACCAATATTGGGGCGGCGATGGGATGGGCGAGGTTTCCAGCCGATATAATAGGGGCGGGGCATCCCGCCAATCGGCCCGATCCGGACCTGCCATTGCTTTCGTGTCCGGCCTGTTGCAGGTAAGCGACACGCCCGATCGCCCCCTTCGTCTCGCCCGGCAATGCCATTGGCAAGGTCAACCCATGCACGTCGCCAATCGACGCAAAGCGCGACGCTTCGACCGGCCGCCGCCGCGCCGCCGCAGCTCCGAGACGGCCTAGCCAATGCCGCCGCCCCTGCTCGTACTCCAGGAAATTCGCCTTGCCTTCGACAGTGGCGAACCACTTCTGCACGCGGCGGAATTGTCGCTTGCCGTCGGCGAGCGCCTGTGTCTGGTCGGGCGCAATGGTTCCGGCAAGTCGACACTGCTGAAGATTGCCGCGGGCGAAATCGAGGCCGACGATGGCACGCGCTATCTGCAGCCCAACGTCAACATTCGTTATCTTCCGCAGGAACCGGAGCTGGGTGGCTACGCCAGCGTCCTCGATTTCGCCCTGGCCGGCTTGGGGCCGACCGACGATCGGCACCGCGTTCAGTTTCTGCTCGAGCAGCTCGGCCTGTCTGGCCGCGAGGATCCGACCCGACTATCCGGCGGCGAGGCGCGCCGGGCGGCTTTGGTCCAGGTTTTGGCGCCGGAGCCGGACATTCTGCTTCTCGACGAGCCGACCAATCATCTCGATCTCCCGGCGATCGAATGGCTGGAGCAGGAGCTGGGCCAGCTGCGCGCCGCTTTGGTCTTGATCTCCCATGACCGTCGCTTCCTGACCAATCTCTCGCGCGCGACCGTCTGGCTCGACCACGGCCGGACGCGGCGCCTCGAGGTAGGCTTTGCGGATTTCGAAGCCTGGCGCGACAAGATTCTCGAGGATGAAGAACTCGAGCGCCACAAGCTCGACCGCAAGATCGCCATGGAAGAGGATTGGCTGCGCTACGGCGTAACCGCACGCCGACGCCGCAACCAGGGTCGGATCGAAAGGTTGCAGGCGCTGCGCCACCGACGCCGCACGGAGCGTCTCCGCACCGCCGATCTCAAGTTCGAGGCGAGCGCCGGCAAGACCTCCGGCAATCTGGTGCTCGAGGCTGACAGGCTGGCCAAGCAATTCGATGGCCGGCCGGTCGTCGAGGGTTTTTCGATCCGGGTCATGCGCGGTGAAAGACTTGGCATTGTCGGTCCGAACGGTGCCGGTAAGTCCACCTTGCTGGCGCTGATGACCGGCGAGCTTGCGCCGGATCACGGTCAGCTGCGGCTCGGCGCCAATCTGCAAATCGCCACCCTTGACCAGCGGCGGGCCCGGCTTGACCCGCAGACCACGCTGAGCGATGCGCTCACCGGCGGCGGCAGCGATTATGTCACGATCAACGGCCAGCCGCGGCATGTCATCGGCTACATGGGCGACTTCCTGTTTCGGCCCGAACAGGCGCGCGCGCCGCTTGCCCGCCTGTCGGGCGGCGAACGCGGCCGCCTCGCTCTGGCGATTGCGCTGGCCCGGCCGTCCAACCTATTGGTTCTCGACGAACCGACCAATGATCTCGATCTCGAGACGCTCGATCTCCTGCAGGATTTTCTGGGCGACTATCCCGGCACATTAATTGTTGTCAGCCACGATCGCGATTTTCTCGATCGGATTGCGACCTCGATCTTGTGCGCCGAAGGATTCGGCCGTTGGAGCGAATATGCGGGCGGCTACAGCGATATGATCGCCCAGCGCATGTCCCGCCTGCCGACCGCCACGAAGCAAAAAGCGGTTGCTCCGCGGAGCCAGACGCTGGCGCCACGTCCGCGCGTTCGACGCCGCCTATCGTTCAAGGACAAGCACGCCCTGACAAGTTTGCCGCAGACGATCGAAGAGCTGAGGACTCGAATCGAGAGCCTGCAGCTGAGGCTCGCCGATCCCTTGCTCTATCGGCGCGATCCACAAGCATTTGCCGAGCTCGGTCAGGCCCTTGCGGCGGCACAGTCGGCGTTCGCCGAGGCCGAGAACGAATGGCTGCGCCTCGAGATTCTGCGCGAGGAGGTCGAGCGATGAGCCCGCGTAAACCCCGTGCTCCGAGTGGTTTCTTGAGCGACAATCCGCTGGCGCCGCCCGATCTCTTGTTTCCCATCGAGCCCGCGGCGCGCGCCATCGCGCGCCGGCTCTATTACCATATCAGGGATCTGCCGATCGTCTCGCCGCATGGTCACACCGATCCCCGCTGGTATGCCGAGGATCGACCTTTTGCTGATCCAGCCAATCTTTTTGTCATCCCCGACCATTATATTTTCCGGATGCTCTACAGCCAGGGCATCGCGCTGGAGACGCTTGGCGTGCGCCGCCGCGACGCCGTGCCCAGCGAGACCAATTCGCGCCGGATCTGGACCTTGTTTGCCGAACATTATCATCTGTTCCGGGGGACGCCCACCCGGGTCTGGCTCGATCATGCCTTTGCCACTCTGTTCGATCTGGATGAGCGGCTTGGCCCGGCCAATGCCGCCTTCTACTACGAACGCATTGCCGAGCGGCTCGCTCAACCTGAATATCGCCCGCGCGCCCTCTTCGAGCGGTTCAACATCGAAGTGATCGCCACGACCGAAAGTCCGCTGGACCCGCTCGAACTCGCATCGCGCCCTACGTGGATCGGGCTGGTCGGGGCGCGTGATCACCGCCTATCGACCCGATCCGGTCGTCGACCCGGATTTCGAGGGGTTCCGCGAGAACCTCGTGCGTTTCGGCGAGGTGACGGGCTGCGACACGTTCACCTGGCGCGGCTATCTCGACGCGCATCGCAAGCGCCGCGCCTTTTTCAAGAGCCTTGGCGCCACCGCCACCGATCACGGCCATCCGTCCGCCCTCACTTGCGACCTGGCGCCGACGGCTGCAGAGGCCCTGTTCGCCAAGGCCGTGCTTGGCGATTGCAGGCCGCAGGAGGCCGAAACCTTCCGCGGCCAGATGCTAACGGAAATGGCGGCAATGAGCCTCGACGACGAACTCGTGATGCAGATCCATCCGGGCTCCATGCGCAACCACAACCCGCAGCTGTTCGCCCGATTTGGCCGCGACGTCGGGGGCGACATGCCGACGCCAACGGATTACGTCCGCGCGCTGAAGCCGCTGCTCGACCGGTTCGGCAATCGATCCGACCTGACGCTGGTCGTCTTCACGCTCGACGAAACCACCTATTCGCGCGAATTGGCGCCGCTTGCCGGTCATTACCCGGCCTTGCGGCTCGGCCCGGCCTGGTGGTTTTATGATTCGGCGGAAGGCATGCGGCGCTTCCGCGAATTGACCACTGAGACCGCCGGCTTCTACAATTGTGTGGGATTCAATGACGATACCCGTGCCTTTTTGTCGATTCCGGCTCGCCACGACATGGCGCGGCGCGTCGATTGCGCGTATCTCGCCCGAATGGTCGCTGATCATCGCCTCGCTGAGGACGAGGCCGCTGACCTGGCCCATGAACTCACTTATCACCTCGTCAAGCGCACCTACAAATTGTGAGTACCAGCGATGAGCCTGCTGCGCCTGTCCCCCGCGACCCTTGGCGCCTTGCCGCGCGCCATTCGCGCGCCCGGGCTACGACCGCGATCACCTGGCGACAGGGATCGTGCATCTGGGAATCGGTGCCTTCCACCGGGCTCATCAGGCCGTATATACCGACGAGGTTCTGGCTACCGGCGACGCGCGCTGGGGTATCCTTGGGGTCAGCTTGCGTTCGCCCGACACGCATGACGCCTTGCATCCGCAGGCCGGACTCTACACGCTGTCGGTGCGCGAGGCCGAGACGGAGCGGCTCAAAATCATCGGCGCGGTCCGCGATGTCGCGGTGGCTCCCGACGATCCCGGCCGGGTGCTCGCGGCTCTTGGTCGTCCGGCAGTCAAGATCGTTTCGCTTACCGTGACCGAAAAGGGCTATTGCCACGATCCCGCTACCGGCGCGCTGCGCGAGGATCATCCCGATATCAGGCATGACTTGGCCGAGCCTCGTGTCCCGCGCACCGCCCTTGGCTATCTTGTCGCCGCGCTTGCCGAGCGGCGCCGGATGCGGGTCGCCCCCTTCACCGTTCTTTGCTGTGACAATCTGCCGAGCAACGGGCAGACCGTAAAGCGGGTCCTCGAGCGCTTCGCCCACCTGCGCGATCCCGACCTCGGCCGTTTTGTGCGCGACGAGCTTGCCTGTCCCTCGACTATGGTCGACCGGATCGTACCGGCGACGACCGACGAGGATCGCGCCCGTATCGATGCCAAGCTCGGTCTGCACGATGCCTGGCCGATCGTCACCGAGCCATTCAGCCAATGGGTGATCGAGGACTATTTTCCGCAGGGGCGGCCGGACTGGGGTGCCCACGGGGCGCAATTCACCGACGATGTCGCGGCCTTCGAATTGATGAAGCTGCGCCTGCTCAACGGCGCCCATTCCTGCATCGCCTATCTCGGCTATCTCTGCGGCTACGAGACAATTGCCGAAAGCCTGGCCGATCCCGCCATGCTGAGCTTCGTGCGCGCCTTGATGGATGGCGAAGTGACGCCCACGCTCAGTCCGCCGCGGGGCAGCGATATCGCGGCCTACAAGCGCGCGCTTATCGCCCGCTTCGCCAATCGCGCGCTCAAGCACCGGACCGCGCAGATTGCCATGGACGGGTCGCAGAAATTGCCGCAGCGGTGGCTTGGGACCATGCGCGCGAGGCTGGCCGCCGGCCAGCCGCTGCCTTGCCTGGCACTCGGCGTGGCGGCCTGGATGCGCTATGTCACCGGCCGCGACGAGCAAGGCCGGGCGATCGACGTGCGCGATCCGCTCGCCGAGGACCTGCGGGCACGCGCCGATGGCGCTGGCCTGGTCGCCGATCGGCTGGTCAAGGCCCTGCTCGGCGTCGAAGCGATATTTGGGCAAGATCTGCCGCGCGATCCGCGCTTCACCGAGCCGGTGACTCAGGCCCTCGACCGCTTGATCCGGCTTGGCGCAAGCGCCAGCCTGCGGCATTGCGTGGCCGCCCTACCTCACCCCCTGGCCGTAGGAGGCCCGCGATGATCGAAGCCTGGCGCTGGTTTGGACCCGACGATGCCGTCAGCCTCGATGATGTCAGACAGGCCGGCGCGAGCGACATCGTCAGCGCTCTTCACGATTACGCGCCGGGGCAAGTCTGGCCGGTCGCTGCGGTCGCGGCCCGCAGGGATTTGATCGAGACGACACCCGCCGGTCGCACGCCCTTGCGTTGGAGCATTGTCGAAAGCATCCCCATCCCCGACGACGTCAAGCGGTTTGGCAAGAGGGCCGAGCGCTCAATCGCGGCCTGGATTGCGAGCCTCGAGGCGGTCGCCGCCTGCGGTCTGCGGACCGTTTGCTACAATTTCATGCCGGTCCTCGATTGGACGCGTACCGATCTCGACTGGCCGCTGCCGAGCGGGGCGCAGGCACTGCGTTTCGACATGGCACGGTTTGCGGCATTCGACCTCTGTATTCTTGCGCGACCGGCAGCCGAACTTGCCTATGATCCGGCCTTGAAACGCCGGGCCAGGGCCGCCTTCGAGGCGATGTCGGAAAACGACCGCGAGACACTGACACGCTACATAGCGGCCGGCCTTCCGGGCGGCACCACCGATTCCCTGTCGCTTGAGGAATTTCGCGAGAGGCTAGCGCAATACCGATCGATTGATGCCGCGACGCTCCGCCAGCATCTGATCGAATTTCTTTCTATGGTCGCGCCGGTCGCCGAGCGGCTTGGCGTGCGGCTGACGCTCCATCCCGACGATCCGCCGCGGCCGCTGTTCGGCCTGCCGCGGATCGCATCGTCTGCAGCCGATTATCAGGCGCTGTTTTCGGCGGTGCGCTCGCCGGCCAACGGGATGTGTCTGTGCAGCGGCTCGCTCGGCGTTTCGCCATCGAATGATCTGCCGGCGATGGCGCGGCAATTCGCGCCACGCATTTATTTTGCCCATTTGCGCGCGACCCGGCGTGAAGCCGACGGCTCCTTCTACGAGGCCGACCATCTCGACGGCGACGTCGATATGGTCGCCGTCGTCGCCGCACTTCTTGGCGAAGAGCGCCGGCGGGCCGGCGCGCGATCCAATCCCGTTCCGCCCGGATCACGGCCACAAGATGCTCGATGATCTCGGCAAGGCGACCAACCCCGGCTATTCGGCGATCGGCCGCCTCAAGGGGCTGGCGGAGCTGCGTGGCGTGATGCGGGCGCTGGCGGCGCGCGCCGCCTGAACGCAAGATCCGTTCAGGCCGGCAGCGCGGTCTCGACCAGTTTGGCCCAAAAGGATATGCCGATCGGAATCAAGGCGTCGTTGAAATCATATCTGGGGTGATGCAGCCCCGCAGTATCGCCATTGCCGGCAAAAATAAAGGCGCCCGGCCGGGCCAACAGCATGTAAGAAAAGTCTTCGGCGCCCATGGTCGGGGCGACGGATTCGTCAACCTTGTCCCGGCCAAAGAGCCGGCTGGCGACATCAATGGCCATCCTCGTCTGATCGGCATGGTTCTCGGTGATCGGATAGCCGCGCTCGAAGCGGATTTCGGCACCGGCGCGATGAGCCTGGGCGAGTCCGTGGACAATCTCGCGCAGGCGCGCCTCGGCGAAATCACGGGTTTCGGCGCGAAGCGTACGAACCGTGCCCGACAAGCGCGCGTTCTGCGGGATGACATTGTCGGCATGACCAGCCTGAAAACGGGTCACCGACACGACGCTGGAATCGAGCGGGTCGGTACCGCGCGCGACAATCGCTTGCAGAGCGACCACGATCTGGGCACCGACCAGAACCGGGTCGATGCAATCATGCGGCTTGGCGGCATGGCCGCCGCGGCCCTCGATCTCGATCGTGAACCGGTCGGCGGCTGCCATTAATGGGCCCGGCCGGGTCGCGAAACTGCCGACCGGCAGACCGGGCATATTGTGCAGGCCGAAAACTTCGCTGATCGAAAACCGTTCCATCAGCCCGTCGTCGACCATCGCCTTGCCACCGCCGCCGCCCTCTTCAGCCGGCTGAAAGATCAAAGCGACAGTCCCGGCGAAATTGCGAGTCTCGGCGAGATAGCGAGCAGCGCCGAGCAGCATCGCCGTGTGCCCATCGTGACCGCAGGCGTGCATGCGCCCGTCAATCTGCGAGCGGTGCGGCAGGTCGTTCGCCTCGTGGATCGGCAGCGCGTCCATGTCCGCGCGCAATCCGATGATTTTGCGGCCCGGATGGACCCGCCCGTGAATCAGGCCGACGACCCCGGTGCGGCCAATTCCGGTGACGACCTCGTCGCAACCAAAGCGGCGCAATTTGTCGGCAACGAAAGCGGCGGTCCGATGCACCTCGTAGAGGAGCTCCGGATGTCGGTGGATCTCCCGCCGCCAGCCTGTCACCTCGTCGGCAAGATCGGCAATCCTATTGTTGACCGGCATGCTAGCGGCTCCAGCTCTCGTCAGGGCGCTAACAAATCCGAAAACCGCAGGCTTCGTCAACCGCACCGAGCACCGCCGCCGAGGTACTGGACCGGTGCCAGCCCGGTGTCTAGTCTCAACGGCTGCGCCAAGCCGATTCTTGGGATCGGCAATTGAATGGGGTTTGGCCAGTTCCTTGGGGTGCCGCCATGCCGGTTCGATCGACGTTCTTTGCCGTTCTCTTGGTCTTGGCTTCGGCGCTCGCGCCGGCGCATGCCGCAACTTTCCGGCATGCCTTTCAAGGCGATCTGAAATCGCTCGATCCCTACACGCTGAATGAGTTTTTTGCGCTGGCCATGCTCGGCAATGTATATGAGGGGCTGATCCGACGCGACGCCGATCTTAAAATTGTGCCTGGCCTTGCCACGGCATGGGAAATGCTGGAGCCGACCCGCTGGCGTTTCCACCTGCGACGCGGCGTGAAATTTGCCGGCGGCGAGGATTTCACCGCCGACGACGTTTTGTTTTCCCTCGACCGCGTTCGCCAACCGGGATCGCAGATCAGAACTCGCGTTCCAGCCGATGCGAAAATCGAAAAAATAGACGATTACACGGTCGATTTCGTGCTGTCCCGGCCCTATCCCAATTTGATCGGCGAATGGGACACATGGTACATCATGTCGCGCCGCTGGGCCGAGGCAAACGGCGCCTTGCAAGTTCAGCCGCCGACCAGTGGCGGCCTGAACGCTTTCGCCCTCAAGGCCAATGGCACCGGACCTTATGCAATCGTCTCGCACGAACCCGGCGTCACGACAACGTACCACAAGAACCCGGGCTGGTGGGGTTGGCCTGAGGCGCCCGGCAATATCGATGAGGTAGTCTTCACGACGATCAAACAGGATGCGACGCGGGTTGCGGCCCTGCTCTCCGGCGAGGTCGACATGATCGAGCCGGTGCCAGTCCAGGATATGCAGCGCGTCGCCGATTCCGGCACGACAAAAATGCTGACCGGTCCCGAATTGCGAACCATCCACCTGTATTTCGACCAGCAACGGGACGAATTGAAATATGCCTCCGTCAAGGGCCGCAATCCCTTCAAGGACCAAAGGGTTCGCCAGGCGTTTTACCAGGCGATCGACATCGAGGCGATTAAGACCAAAGTGATGCGCGGCATGGCGGTTCCCGCCGCCCTGCTGATCACACCCCTCCTTTTCGCGCGGGCCGGCGAATTCAAGCGCTATCCCTACGACCCCGAGGCGGCGCGCCGACTCCTCGCCGAGGCCGGATATCCCGATGGGTTCGAATTGACCATGCATTGCCCCAACGACCGCTATGTCAACGACGAGTCGATCTGTCTTGCCGTCACCAGCATGCTCGCCAAGGTCGGTGTCAAAGTGACCTTGCAGGCGATGCCGAAGGCGATCTTTTTCGACCGGGCGGGACCGTCTGGCGGCTATGACACCTCATTCGGCATGCTTGGCTGGACCCCCTCGGGCTTCGACAGTCTGAACGTCCTATTGAACATTACCGGTTGCCGCGACGACAAGGGGCTCGGCGGCCTGTTCAATTACGGCGGCTATTGCAACCCGAATGCCGACGAATTGATCGCCAAGATCCAGGGCGAGACGGATCCTGTGAAGCGTAACGCGCTGATCTACACCTATTTCAAGATGGTCCACGACGACGCCGGCTTCATTCCCCTGCACCAGCAGGTTCTCTCGTGGGGCGTGTCAAACAGGATAGAGCTGGTGCAGCGCGCCGACGATGTTCTCCTCTACCATTGGATCCGGAAATCCGGCTAGAGTGCGGTGAAGAGGTCAGAATGCTGGTTTTTCTGGTCAGGCGTCTTGCCGAGACCTTGCTGGTTCTGGTGGTCGTTGCTCTTATCGCCTTCGTCCTGTTTCGCTTCGTCGGCGACCCGATCAACCAGATGGTGGGCCAGGACGTCGGCATAGTCGAGCGCGACCGGCTGCGCCAGTCGCTCGGTCTCAACGATTCCCTGCCTGTGCAGCTCGCTCGCTTTCTGGGCAACGCGCTGCACTTCGACTTCGGTGTTTCCTACCAATTCAAGCAGCCGGTCGCCGGTCTAATCGCGACGCGCTTTCCCGCGACGTTCGAACTTGCTGCCGCCGCCGCTCTGTTTGCCGTTGCAATCGGCATTCCGGTTGGCATCTATACCGGCATTCACCGGCGCACCCTTTTGTCACGCTTTCTTCTAGGCGTGACGCTGGTCGGTATTTCGCTGCCGCCCTTTCTGATCGGCATCCTGCTGATCTATGTGTTTGCCGTGACCCTGCATTGGCTGCCCTCCTACGGCCGCGGCGAGACCGTGGCCTTGGGCTTCTGGCGCACCGGCCTGCTAACCGGCACCGGCCTGCGGGCTCTGGTGTTGCCCGCCGTTACCCTTGGGCTATTTCAATTGACGTTGATTGCACGGCTGGTCCGGTCGGAAATGCTGGAAGTCCTGCGCGCCGATTTCATCCGCTTTGCCCGAGCCCGCGGCCTGTCCGATCGGGCGGTCTATTTCGGCCATGCATTGAAGAACACCCTGGTCCCAGTCATGACAATCATTGGCCTGCAGCTCGGCTCGATCATTGCCTTTTCGATCATTACGGAAACCGTCTTTCAATGGCCGGGCATGGGTCTATTGTTCATTACCTCGGTGCAGAACGCCGACATTCCTGTCATGGCGGCCTATCTGCTGCTGGTCGCGTTGATATTCGTTTCGATCAATCTGATCGTCGATCTTCTCTATGCGGCGATCGACCCGCGGATCCGCCAAGCCGTGCGGGGTCCCGCCTGATGGCCCTGCCGCGACAGATCGATGCCCCGGGTGCCATGCGGCGGTTGCGCCGTTCCGACCTGTGGCATTCCTTCACCAGCTCGCGATTGGTCGTCACAGCCGCCGCGGCAACGTTGGCGTTCGTCTCAGCAGCCTTGCTCGCGCCCTGGATTGCCCCGCATAATCCCTTCGACTTGGCGAGTCTCGACCTGATGGACGCGCGCAATCCGCCCGCCTGGCTCGCCGGCGGCGATTGGAAATACCCGCTCGGCACCGACAATCAGGGCCGCGACATTCTTTCGGCGGTTCTCTATGGGACCCGACTATCGAGTTCTCATCAGCCTGGCGGCGGTGTCGCTCGCCATGCTCCTCGGCATAGTGCTCGGTCTGTTGGCGGGCTATTTTGGCGGCCTTGTCGAGGCGCTGATCATGCGGGCAGCCGACATTCAATTGACCTTTCCCGCCATTCTGACGGCCCTGCTGATCGACGGCGCCGCCCGCGCATTTTTCGGTCAGTCGCATCTTGCCGGTGGCGAATATTGGGTGCTCATCGCCGCAATTGGCCTGTCCTTCTGGGTTCAATATGCCCGCATCGTGCGGGCCCTTACGCTGGTCGAGAAGAGCAAGGATTATGTCGAGGCAGCCCGGCTTGTCGGCATTGGTTCGGCTGCGATTCTGGCGCGCCACATTTTGCCGAATGTGCTGGGCCCGGTGCTGGTGATTGCGACGATCAATCTGGCGCTCGCCATCATCACCGAGGCCACCCTGTCCTTCCTCGGCGTCGGCCTACCGCCGAGCCAGCCTTCGCTCGGCACATTGGTGCGGCTTGGCAGCGACTTTCTCCTGTCCGGCGAATGGTGGATTGTCTTCTTCCCCGGCCTGGCGCTGGGTGGTTTGGCGCTGGCCGTCAATCTCGTCGGGGATTGGTTGCGCGACGCGCTCAATCCCAAGCTTCGATGACCGCCGCGCCCGCGCCGGACGGCGCACCAATGCCAATTCTGTCGGTGCGCGGACTTTCGGTCGAGTTCGTATCGCGGCATGGCCGTCTCCCGGCGCTTGACAATGTCTCGTTGTCGATCGCCGCCGGCGAAATCCTCGGGCTGGTCGGCGAGTCCGGTGCCGGCAAGTCGCTGACCGGTTCGGCCGTCATCGGCCTGATCGAATCGCCCGGCCGGTTGAGCGGCGGTGAAATTTGGCTGGCCGGCCAAAGGATCGACCATTTGGCCGGCTCCGCCATGCGCCGAATTCGGGGCCGGCGGATCGGCGTCGTGTTTCAGGATCCGCTGACCAGCCTCGATCCTTTGCAAAGCATCGGGGCGCAGCTGATCGAGACGATCCGTACCCACTTGCCGCTTTCGTCCAGCGAGGCGCGGGCGCGTGCCATTCGTCTTCTGCAGGCCGTCGGTATCGCCGCCGCTGCCGAGCGCCTTTCGGCCTATCCGCACGAATTTTCCGGCGGCATGCGCCAGCGCGTCGTGATCGCACTTGCCCTTGCGCCGGGGCCCGAACTGATCATAGCTGACGAACCGACGACCGCGCTCGACGTCTCAGTCCAGGCGCAAATTATCGCCCTCTTGAAACGGCTGTGCCGCCAGTCGGGGACCGCGATTCTGCTGATCACCCACGACATGGGCGTGATCGCCGCGGCTGCCGACCGGGTCGCGGTCATGTATGCCGGCAGATTGATCGAAACAAATAGCGCTCGGGCCCTCATGGCTTCGCCGCGCCACCCTTATTCGCGCGGTTTGATGGGCTCGATCCCGAGCCTGGCGCGCCCGCGCGAGCGTCTCGTGCAAATCCCGGGCGCGATGCCAGGCCTTGCCGATCTAGCGGCCGGCTGCGCCTTTCACCCGCGCTGCCCCGATGTCCTCGCTCGCTGCCGCCTCGAGCGGCCGCTGTTGCAGGGCGAGGACGGATCGCAAGTCGCCTGCTGGGTCGCGAGCGAAACGACGGAGCGCCGGGCATGAACCAGCGCCCGGCCCTGCTCCAGGTTCTCGATGTTCACCATCGCTTCGAAGTCTCGCCGCCATGGATCGAGCGGCGGCTGAGTGGATCACCGCGCCGTTTCGTTCAGGCCCTCGACGGGGTGTCTTTCGAAATCGGCCGCGGCGAGACCTTCGGCCTCGTCGGCGAATCGGGATCCGGCAAGTCGACGCTGGCGCGAATTGTGGTGGGCCTCTTGGCGCCGAGCGCGGGGCGAGTCCTGTTTGGCGTTGCCGGTGCCGGCGAGGCGCGCCGGCACCGGCAGATGATCTTTCAAAATCCCTATGCGAGCCTCAACCCGCGCTGGCGGGTCAAGCACATTATCGGCGAGCCGATCCGGGCCCTCGAGCCAGCGGTGCGGCCGCGGCAGCTTGCGGCGCGGGTCGACGAGCTTTTGCGCCTGGTCGCATTGTCGCCCGGCGCTGCCGGTCAATATCCGCATGAATTTTCTGGCGGCCAACGCCAGCGGATAGCCATCGCCCGGGCGTTGGCGGCAAGCCCGGATTTCATCGTTTGCGACGAGCCGACCTCGGCGCTCGACGTCTCGGTCCAGGCGCAGATCCTCAATCTGATGCGCGATCTGCAGCGGCAATTTGGTCTGACCTATTTGTTCATCAGCCACAACCTCGCCGTCATCCGCCATATGGCGAGCCAGGTCGGTGTTCTCTATCTGGGCCGGCTGGTCGAGATCGCGCCGGCGCCGCAATTGTTTGCAGCGCCTCGGCATCCCTATACCCAGATGCTGCTGGCCGCGGTCCCCGATCTCGCCGCCGAGGCTGGGCCAGCAGCGCCGGCCATTGCTTCGATCGAAGGCGAGATTCCCGACCCGATCCGGCCGCCGCCCGGCTGCCATTTCCACCCGCGCTGCCCCTATGCCAGGGATCGCTGCCGGCACGAGGTCCCAGGCCTCATCGACGGCGTTGCCTGCCATGCCCGGGCGGCCGGCTGGCTTTAGGCTGCTTGGCGCGCCTTGCGGGAATTTGCCGCTTGAACCGGCCAGCCGCTGTGCGTACACGAAGACATGTCGAAGACCCGTGTGACGGCCGAGCAATTCCTGGGCACGCTGCCGATGATCCGGCGCCTGTTCGTCGACCATGGCCGCCGGCACGCGCTTGCCTATGGTTTTGCGCTGGTATTGATGGCGATCAGCGCGGCGGCGACCGGCATATCGGTCGGGCTGCTGCGGCCCGTGGTCAACGGCATGATGGTGTTCAGCGCGGCCGGCGAGGGCGGGTCCTTCCGCGAATTGCGCTATCTCGCCTTTTCGGTGGCCGGCCTCTACGTACTCAGAGGCCTTGCCACCTTCGGCCAATTGGTGATCATGTCGCGGGCCGGCAACAATATTGTCGCCAGCGTCCAGGCCCAGGTCTATGAGCGGCTGCTGCGCCAGCCGGTCGGCTTCTTCCAGGACCGCCATTCCAGCGATTTCATGTCCCGCCTCGCCTTTGCCGCAAGCGGGGTGCGCGATACGCTGCAGGTGATCATTTCGTCGGCCGGCCGCGACCTCCTGACCCTGGTGTCCCTGGTCATCGTAATGGTCTACCAGGACGGCATGATGGCGGTAATCGCTTTGTCCTTTCTGCCGATTGCGGCATTGATTCTCGGCCGGGTGATCAAGCGGGTCCGCAAGGCGGCGCACCGTTCCTACGACGGATCGGCCCGGATCATGGAGACGATGCAGGAAACCGTGCAAGGGATCCGCATCGTCAAATCGTTCAATCTCGAGGCAACAATGCGCGCGCGCATGGCGGCTTCGATCCGCCAGGTCGAGAGCGCGGCCAATCGCATGGCGACCGGTATGGCGATGTCGAGTCCGGTCGCCGATACTTTGGGCGGGCTTGCCGTCGCCTTCATCATTTTCTATGGGGGCTGGCGGGTGACGGTGGCCCATTCCGATCCCGGCTCGTTCTTTGCCTTTATTGCCGCCCTGCTGATGGCCTATGAGCCGGCCAAACGACTCGGCCGCTTCAATATCGACGTGCAGAATGGCCTGGTCGGTGCACGGCTGATCTACGAGATCCTCGATCGGCCGGCCGGCGAACCGAACCAACCGCATTTGCCGCGGCTCGTCGTTGGGGCCGGCCACATTCTCTTCGACGATGTGAGTTTTGCTTATCGTGCCAGCGAAACGGTGCTCGATGGCTTGCGGCTTTCGGCTGAGCCCAATACCACAACGGCGCTGGTCGGACCGTCGGGTGGCGGCAAGTCGACGATCATCAGCCTGATCCAGCGGTTCTATGCGCCCGACAGCGGTACTATCTCGATCGACGATCAGGACATCAGCCGTGTCGACTTGGTCTCGTTGCGTCAGTCGATAGCCTTCGTGTCGCAGGACGTGTTCCTGTTTCGCGGCACGATCCGCGAGAATATTGCTCTAGGCCGGCCGGGCGCCAGCGAAGCCGATATTATCGGAGCGGCCCGCCAGGCCAATGCGCACGAGTTCATCATGGGATTCACCGGCGGTTACGATACCGGCGTCGGCGAGCAGGGGGCCCAGCTTTCTGGCGGCCAGCGCCAGCGGATCGCAATTGCTCGGGCGATTCTCAAGGATGCGCCGATCATTTTGCTCGACGAGCCGACCGCCGCGCTCAATTCGGAATCCGAACGCGAGGTCCAGAAGGCGCTCGACGATTTGCGGATCGGGCGAACCACGTTGGTTGTCGCCCATCGTCTGCAGACAATCGTCAATGCCGATCGCATCTGCGTGATCGAAAAGGGGCACGCGGTCGAGGCTGGCACGCATGATGAATTAATCGCGAAACGCGGCTCCTATTATGCGTTTTTCGCCGCCCAATTTGGCGACAACGTCCGCATGGTCACGAAGGCCGAGGCAGCATCGGCTCGTTCGTCACCTGCGCGGCAGGACGGTTCGTCCGGTATTGTCCCCTGAGGACGCAGACGAACATCACCGCCATCGCGCCGAGCAGACTGACCCACCAAATTTGCGACGAGCCCTCGCTCCAGATGGCGATGGTCAGGCCCGATACGAGGCTTGCGAGAACGAAGGGGGCGAGGGCCGGATTGACCCGGCCGGCCGCGACAAAGGCCGTAGCGACCGTCAGTGCCGTGGCGCTCGCGCCGATTACGCCGAGCTCGTACCAGCATTCGAACAGGAGCCCGCGCGGCGTCTGCGGCGGCAGATAGCCGCGCGTGATCCCGCTGATCGCAGTCTCCAGCCCATGGCCGGTGATCAACCGCGGCCATTCACCCTTGATGATGGTGCCCCAGGTCGCGGCCGGTTCGAACAGGCCGGGCGCGGCGCCGATCGCTTGGGCGATGACGAGGGCGAAAATGGGTGCGGCAAGAATGACCAAGCCGAAAACAATGGCCAAAACCTCGCCGGCGCGCCTTGGCTGCGACATCGAAAGGACCACGGCGAGCGCGCCGGTCGCCAGCGCCGCCAGCGCCACCGACACCCAAAGGCCGATGAGCGCCAGGGCAATGACGATCGCCAGCGCCCCGCCCCAGGAGAAGCGCTGGCGCGCCGCCAGCGCCGCCAGCGCTGGCCACAGATACATGACCATGGTCATCGCTGCCCGCTCGGTGACAAGCGGATCCGCACCAGCGCCGCCGGTGAAGAATTGCCAGCGTAAGACGACCACAATGGCGGCGGCTGCCGCGGCGCTGAGGCCGATCGGAACCAGATAGAGATTGGCGACCCGGGTCCGCTCCGGCAGGAAGGCGGCCGTCAGCGTCGCCAGCAGCAAGATCCCAGTGACCTTGATGAGCCGCGACACGGCCAGGCCCGGAAACGGCGTCCAGGCGAAGGACAGGGCCGCCCAGCCGAGCAGGAAGGCGAGCGAAAAGGCGGTCGGAGAGCGCAGTGCTGTGCGCAGTCGTGCGATGCTGCCGGGCGTTGGCGCGACGAGGGCCGCGGCAAGAACCAGGATGCAGCCGACCGGCATTAGCGAAAAAACGGCGCGGCGCGAGACAATGGCCGCGATTGGTAGGCCGATCGTCAGAACGCCAAGCGCGATGCGCAACAAGAGATTGGCCGCGTCGGCGGCGGGATCGTCCTGACGCGGGGCGAGGGCCGTGGTCTTCGACGGGATGGACATCGGTTCCAGCGGGTGGCAAGCAGCGCTTGCTCTGATTCAATACTTGCTCTGATTCCAGTCTTGCTCGAGTTCCAGTCTACATCCGGATCGCCCGGGCTACTGTGGGCCTTTGGCAACACCCAATTCGGAATATTTCAGCCGTCGGCGCCGGGCTTGCTGGTGCGCAGGGCCTTCAACGAACTGTGTTTTGCCTTGTCGTCAAGCCGACGGCGTCTTGAGGCGAGGGTTGGCTTTGTCGGTCGGCGCGGCTTCGGCGGAACAGCCGCCGCCCGAATCAGATCGGTCAGTCGGGCAAGCGCGTCCCGGCGGTTGCGTTCCTGGGTGCGAAACCGCTCGGCGGTGATGATCAGGATACCGGCCTGGGTCAGCCGCCGCCCGGCAAGCCCCGCCAGCCGCGCCTTGACCGGCAGCGGCAGGCTCGGCGAGCGGCCGAGATCGAAACGCAATTGCACCGCGGTCTCGAGCTTGTTGACGTTCTGGCCACCGGGCCCGGAGGCGCGGATGAACGTCTCTTCGATCTCGCGCGGGTCGAGGCTGATGCTGTTGGTGATTCGAATCACGACGCTGGCCCTGCTTCCCGTGTCGCCCCGCCAAGCCTCTAGCCGGTTTGCCCGGCCGGGTGCAAGCGCTGGACCCGCCTAGTATATAGGCAGCGCCTGCTCAGTAATCAGGCGGCGGGTCGCCCCGCTCTTCGGCCTGGAAACCTAGCTATTTCAGCGGGTTAATTCCGTCAGTGCGGCTGGCACGCGCGTTGCAATCAGGGGCTTGTCCTTTCGGACCATGTCAACGAATGCCGGCGCACCGCGTCAGGCGTCACAACTCACGGGGATACGTATGTCCTTCTCTCGGCGAAGTCTCTTGCGTTTCACGGGAGCCGCGCTCGGCTCGGCCATGACGCTGTCTGGGTTTTCCGCACAGGCCGCAGACACCATAAAGGTTGGAATTTTGCATTCGCTTTCGGGCACGATGGCGATCAGCGAAACGACCTTGAAAGACGTCATGTTGATGCTCATCGACGAGCAGAACAAGAAGGGCGGCGTCCTCGGCAAGAAGCTCGAGGCAGTGGTCGTCGATCCCGCCTCGAACTGGCCGCTGTTTGCCGAGAAGGCGCGCGAATTGATTTCGAAGGACAAGGTGGCGGCGACCTTCGGCTGCTGGACTTCGGTCTCGCGCAAGTCGGTTCTGCCGGTATTCGAGGAATTGAACTCGATTCTATTCTATCCGGTCCAATATGAGGGTGAGGAATCGTCGCGCAACGTCTTCTACACCGGTGCAGCGCCGAACCAGCAGGCAATTCCTGCGGTCGACTATCTGATGGAAAACGAGAAGGTCCAGCGCTGGGTCCTGGCCGGGACGGACTACGTCTATCCCCGCACCACTAACAAGATCCTCGAGGCCTATCTCAAGAACAAGGGCGTCAAGCCCGAGGATATCATGATCAATTATACGCCGTTCGGCCATTCCGACTGGCAGACGATCGTTTCGGAAATCAAGAAGTTTGGCTCGGCCGGCAAGAAGACGGCGGTTGTTTCGACGATCAACGGCGACGCCAACGTCCCCTTCTACAAGGAACTCGGCAACCAGGGCATCAAGGCAACCGACATTCCCGTCGTCGCCTTTTCGGTCGGCGAAGAGGAATTGGCCGGCATCGACACCAAGCCGCTGGTCGGCCATCTCGCCGCTTGGAATTATTTCGAATCGGTCGACACGCCGGCGAACAAGGACTTCATCGTCAAGTGGAAGGAATTCACCAAGAACCCGAAGCGCACCACCAATGATCCGATGGAAGCGCATGTGATCGGCTTTGCAATGTGGGTCAAGGCGGTCGAAAAGGCCGGCACCACCGATCCCGACAAGGTCATCGATGCGCTGATTGGCGTCGCCGTTCCGAATCTGACCGGCGGCTTCTCGGCGATGATGCCGAACCATCACATCACCAAGCCGGTGTTGATCGGCGAAGTGCAGGCCGATGGCCAGTTCAACACTGTCTGGCAGACGGCCGGCACCGTGGTTGCGCAGGAATGGTCGCCTTACCTCGAAGGCTCGCGTGACCTAATCGCCGATTGGCGCCGGCCGATGTCTTGCGGCAATTTCAACGTCAAGACTGGCAAGTGCGGTGGCGCGACCGCCTCCAACTAGCGATTGGGGAGGCGGGCTCTCCCGCCTCCCTTTTCCATCCCAGCCCAGGTCGCTCGATGTCCCGTCGCCTGTTTGCCCTGCCTCTCGTCGGCGGCCTGCTCATGGCTTTTGTGCTTTGCGCCGGCTTGGCGCGGCCGGCCGTGGCCGATCCGCTCGACGATACGCTGGCCCGTTTCAGCCTCGACAAATTTCCGGAAACCGAACGTGCCATCGGCGAATTGGCGGCAAGCGGCCACCAGACGGCGGCCGCCATTCTGGAGGCGCTGGGTGACAATCGGCTGCTTGCCGATCCCAGCAACAAGCGTCTCTTCGTCAAGACCCCGTCGGGCGAGCTGATTGACGCGCGCAACGGCGGCAAGGCCGACGGCGTCGACGCCGCCGGTCTCAAGAAGGTTCGGGTCAACAATGCGCTGCGCCGGGCGCTCGAAGCCGCGATCGGCTCGCTGACTCTGCTGTCGTCCGATCCCGCCACGCGCCGTTCGGCAGCCGAGGCGGTCTTCAAATCGCGCGATCCCTCCGCCTTGAATGCGGTGAGCCAGGCGCTCGAACGCGAAAGCGACCCGGCGATCAAGCGTCTGCTCGAGGAGGCGCGCGCCGCTATTCTCATCAGCCGTCCCGAGGGCGAGGATATGGAGCGGCTGCAGGCGATCGACACGCTGCGCCAGCGTGGCGATCAGGATGCGGTGGCGCTGCTCAGCAATGCCGCATCGACCGCGCAGGGGCCGGTCAGGGCCGCCGCCGAGGCGGCGCTTGGCGCCATTCAATCGCGGCTCGCCCTGTGGCGCAATGTCCAGAATGTCTGGTACGGCCTGTCGCTCGGCTCGGTGCTGCTGCTGGCGGCGATCGGGCTCGCCCTGACCTTCGGCGTCATGGGCATCATCAACATGGCGCATGGCGAGATGGTTATGCTTGGCGCCTACACCACTTTCGTCGTCCAGGAATGGATTCGCGCCCACGATCCCGGCCTGTTCGATTGGTCGCTCGTGATCGCTATTCCGTTGGCCTTTCTTGTCGCCGGCGCGGCGGGCCTGGCGATCGAGCGGCTGGTCATTCGTTTTCTTTATGGCCGCCCGCTCGAGACACTTTTGGCGACCTGGGGCGTTTCGCTGATCCTGCAGCAGACGGTACGCACCATATTCGGCGCCAACAACCGGGAAGTCGGCGCTCCCGCCTGGATGGCCGGGTCGTTTGAAATCGGCGGCCTTTCCATCACCTCGGGCCGGATGTGGATCATTGTATTCACGATCGGGGTGTTTCTTGCCCTGCAGCTGGTGCTGCGGGCGACGCCCTTCGGTCTGCGCATCCGCGCGGTCACCCAGAACCGGCGGATGGCGGCATCGATGGGCATTGACACCAATCGAATCGACGCGCTGGCCTTTGCGCTCGGCTCCGGCATCGCCGGCATGGCCGGCGTCGCCCTCTCGCAAATCGACAATGTCTCGCCGAACCTGGGGCAGACCTACATTATCGACAGTTTCATGGTCGTCGTCTTTGGCGGCGTCGGCAATCTCTGGGGCACGTTGGTTGCCGCACTCACGCTCGGCGTCGCCAATAAATTGCTCGAGCCGACAGTCGGCGCGGTTCTCGGCAAGATTCTTCTGCTGGTCTTCATCATCCTGTTCATCCAGAAGCGGCCGCGCGGCCTGTTCGCGCTCAAGGGACGGGCGGTCGAGGCATGAGCGCCCTGGCGCGGCCCGCGCCTCGAGACGCGCGACTGGATCTTCATCGTCGGCATCGCGCTGATCGGCGCGCTTGTTGTTCTCTCCTATCTCCTGGTCGCCCCCAGTTCCGCTTTGCATGTTCCCGCCTATCTGGTCGCGCTGCTCGGCAAATATCTGTGCTTTGCCCTGCTTGCGCTCGCTCTTGACCTCGTCTGGGGCTATTGCGGGATTCTGTCGCTTGGCCATGGCGCCTTCTTCGCTCTCGGCGGCTATGCCATGGGCATGTATCTGATGCGCCAGATCGGGGCGCGCGGCGTCTATGCCAATCCCGTCCTGCCGGATTTCATGGTGTTCTTGAACTGGGACCATCTGCCGTTCACCTGGTGGGGCTTTTCGTCGATCGCCTATGCGCTGCTCATGGTCGTTGTGGTGCCGGGCGGCCTCGCGGCGGCCTTCGGCTGGTTTGCCTTTCGCTCGCGCGTCACCGGCGTCTATCTGTCGATCATTACCCAGGCGATGACCTATGCCCTGATGCTCGCCTTTTTCCGCAATGACATGGGGTTTGGCGGCAATAACGGTCTCACCGATTTCAAGGATATTCTGGGCTTCAACGTCCAGGCGGAAGCCACGCGGGTCGCCCTGTTCCTGATCACCGCCGCCGTTCTCGTCCTCGCTCTGGTCGTCTCCCGCGCCGTCGTGCAGTCGAAATTCGGCAAGGTCCTCCTGGCCATCCGCGACGCCGAATCGCGGACCCGCTTTCTCGGCTACCGGGTCGAGCACTACAAGCTGTGCGTGTTTGTCCTGTCGGCGATCATGGCGGGGATTGCCGGGGCGCTTTACGTGCCGCAGGTCGGCATCATCAATCCCTCGGAATTCGCCCCCGCCAATTCGATCGAGGCGGTGATCTGGGTGGCGGTCGGCGGCCGCGGCACGCTGGTTGGCGCCGCGCTCGGCGCTATCCTGGTCAATTTCGGCAAGACCTATTTCACCGGCGCTCTGCCGGAATATTGGCTGTTTGCGCTGGGACTCTTGTTCGTTCTGGTGACCTTGTTGCTGCCGAAGGGCGTTATCGGCAGCCTCGCTCGGCTCAAGCGCGCGGCTCCAGCCGCGCGTCCGGCTAAGGAAGCCTCCTCACATGGATGAAATCGTCTTGACGTCGTCGCTTCTCTATCTCGACGGGGTCAGCGTCTCGTTCGACGGCTACCGGGCGCTGCGGGATCTGTCGCTGACGCTGGCGCCGGGCGAGATGCGGGCGATCATCGGCCCGAACGGGGCCGGCAAGACCACGATGATGGACGTGATCACCGGCAAGACCAGGCCGGACCGCGGCGATGTCTATTTTGCCGGGGCGGCCGATCTGACCGAACTCGACGAAGCGGCGATCGCTCAGCTCGGCATCGGCCGCAAATTTCAAAAGCCGACGGTGTTCGAAAGCCAGACGGTCGAGGACAATGTCCAGCTGGCGCTGAAAGCGCCGCGCGGCGCCTTTGCCACCCTGTTCGGCAGACCGGCGGCCGATCAGCGAAACCGCATCGAGGCCATATTGGAGACCATCAGGCTGGCCGAGCACCGGCACCGGCAGGCGGCCGACCTATCGCATGGTCAAAAACAATGGCTGGAGATCGGGATGCTGCTCGCCCAGGATCCGCGGTTGCTGCTTGTCGACGAGCCCGTCGCGGGCATGACCGATGCCGAGACCGCCCAAACCGCCCATCTCCTGCGCGAAATCGCCCGTGACCATTCAGTCGTCGTGGTTGAGCACGACATGGAATTCGTGCGCGAGCTCGGGGTCAAGGTCACCGTTTTGCATGAGGGCAGCGTGCTGGCGGAAGGACCGCTCGATCAGGTCAGCGCCGATCCCCGCGTCATCGAGGTCTATCTGGGTCGCTGAGATGCTGAACGTGGACGCCATCGATCTCTTCTACGGCGCAGCGCAGGCGCTGCGCCGAGTCTCGGTCACTGCCGAACCCGGCAAGGTCACCTGCATCATGGGCCGCAACGGTGTCGGCAAATCGTCCCTGCTGCGCGCCATTGCCGGTCAACATCACGTCGCCAGCGGAACTATAGCGTGGCAGGGCGAAAACATTACTGCGCTGGCGCCGCATGAGCGGGCGCGCCGAGCGATCGCCTATGTGCCGCAGGGCCGTGAGGTCTTCCCACTGTTGACGGTGCGGGAAAATCTGCAGACCGGTTTTGCCGCGATCAACCGGCGCGACCATTACCTGCCGGACGAAATTTTCGATCTGTTCCCGGTGCTATCCGATATGCTCGGCCGGCGCGGCGGCGACCTGTCCGGCGGCCAGCAGCAGCAGCTCGCCATAGCGCGGGCGCTCGTCGCCCGCCCCAAACTGCTGCTCCTTGACGAACCGACCGAGGGGATCCAGCCTTCGATCATCAAGGATATCGGCCGCGCCATCCTCTATTTGCGCAACAAGGGCGAATTGGCGATTGTGCTGGTCGAGCAATATTTCGAGTTTGCCCGCGATCTCGCCGACGATTTTGCGGTCATGGACCGGGGCGTCGTCGTGATGTCGGGCGACCGTGCCGCAATGGTCGAGGAAGATGTCCGACGCCGCTTGTCCGTCTGAACCCGATGGCGATCCGCTCGTCCCCGACTCAATCCGGGCAAGCGGCGCCATCAAGGCCCGGTTCGAGAAATATCCCGGCCGCACCGATGTCGCACGGCTGTTCGAATCCGGCGGCCTCAGGCTGCGCCGCCCGCGCGTCGGACAGGCCTGCGAGGGGGTTATCATCAATACCGGCGGCGGCATGGCCGGCGGCGACCGGGCCGAGCTCGCCTTCGAACTGGGCCCCGGCGCCGCAGTAACCATTACGACCCAATCGGCCGAGAAAGTCTACCGGGCCCAAGGCCTGCCCGCTGAGGTCGAAATCGGCCTCGACCTTGCGGCCGAGGCGCAGCTCAACTGGCTGCCCCAGGAGACGATTCTGTTCAACGGCGCGCGTTTGAACCGCAGGCTCGCCCTCAATATGGCCGCCGATGCTCGGGCGCTGGTGATCGAAAGCACGACCTTCGGCCGGCTTGCTATGGGCGAAACGCTGACCCGCGGCACCTTCGGCGATCGCTGGCGGGTTCGCCGCGCCGGCAAGTTGGTCTTTGCCGAAGACGTCCGCCTAAGCGACAATATTGCGGGGCGGCTCGATCGGCCTGCGCTCGGCGGCGGCGCGCGGATGATCGCGACCCTGCTTTCGATTGGTGGCGATGCCGAAGCCGAGCTAGCGCTGGCCCGCGCGGCGCTGGCCGGCGCCGAAGCGGAATCGGGGTTCAGCGCATATGACGGCATGCTGGTCGGGCGAATCTTGTCTGTCTCGCCAGAACGGGTGCGCAACGCTATCGTTGCTGTCCTTGCCGGCCTCGGCTGCGGCGCGGCGCCACGGGTCTGGCAATAGGGAATCGAGCCTCACCGCAACAAGCCATCGGAGAATTTGATGAATTCTGACGCCGCGCGAAAAGGACAAGCTCTTGATTGCCATGGCCGCCCAGGTCGCGCGAAGGCGGCTTGAGCGGGGTGTCAAGCTGAACCACCCGGAGGCGGTCGCCTTGATCACCGATTTCGTGGTCGAGGGCGCCCGCGACGGACGCAGCGTCGCCGACCTGATGGCTGCCGGCGCGCATGTGCTGAGCGCCGACCAGCTGATGGAAGGCATTGCCGAGATGATAGCCGACATACAGGTCGAGGCGACCTTTCCCGACGGCAGCAAGCTCGTCACGATCCACCAGCCGATTCGCGGCAGCGCTTCGGACCTGGTGCCCGGCGAAGTCCTCGCCGAGGGCGCCGACATCGTCATCAACGAAGGCCGCGAGACAATGACCCTCAACGTCGCCAACACCGGCGACCGCCCGGTTCAGGTCGGTTCGCATTACCATTTTTTCGAGACCAATCCCGGCCTCGACTTCGACCGTGCCAAGGCGCGCGGCATGCGGCTGGATATTCCCGCGGGAACCGCGGTGCGCTTCGAGCCCGGCCAGACCCGCACCGTGACGCTCGTTGCCCTCGCCGGCAAGCGCGAAGTCTACGGCTTTCGCCAAGCAATCATGGGGAGGCTCGACAAGGGCAAGCCAACCGCGGCAACGGCCGCTGCGGCTAAGGCCCTGAAACGGCCGGCCCGGAAAATGACCGCCCGGACACCGGCCTCGGCGGCCAAGAAGGGCGCGTCGGTAACGGGAAGAAAGCCATGAGCACACGAATTCCGCGCGCCGCCTACGCCGGCATGTTCGGCCCAACCACGGGCGACCGCCTGCGCCTGGCCGATACGTGCCTGATGATCGAAGTCGAAAGGGACTGCACCCGCTATGGCGAGGAGGTCAAGTTCGGCGGCGGCAAGGTCATCCGCGACGGCATGGGTCAATCCCAGACGTCGCGCGCCGAGGGCGCGGTCGACACGGTGATCACCAATGCCGTGATCCTCGATCATTGGGGGATCGTGAAGGCCGATGTCGGCCTACGCGACGGCAAGATCCACGCGATTGGCAAAGCCGGCAATCCCGACATTCAGCCGGGCGTCGACATTGTCATCGGTCCAGGCACTGAAGTGATTGCCGGGGAAGGCAAGATTTTGACCGCCGGCGGTTTCGACACCCATATTCACTTCATCTGCCCGCAGCAGATCGAGGAAGCACTCATGTCGGGGATCACCGCCATGCTCGGCGGCGGCACCGGTCCGGTCGCCGGCACCTTCGCTACGACCTGCACGCCGGGGCCGTGGCATATTGCGCGGATGATTGAGGCCGCTGACGATTTTCCGATGAATCTCGGCTTTGCCGGCAAGGGCAATGCGGCGCGCCCGAACGGCCTGGTCGAGCAGATCGAGGCCGGGGCCTGCGCCCTGAAGCTCCACGAGGATTGGGGAACAACGCCGGCCGCCATCGATTGCTGTCTTTCGGTTGCCGACGACCACGACATTCAGGTGATGATCCATACCGATACGCTCAATGAATCGGGGTTTGTCGAGGATACGATCAAAGCCTTCAAGGGCCGCACGATCCATGCCTTTCACACCGAGGGCGCGGGCGGCGGCCATGCGCCCGATATTATCTCGGTCGCCGGGCTTTCCAATGTTCTGCCCTCCTCGACCAATCCGACGCGGCCGTTCACCTGCAACACAATCGACGAACATCTCGACATGCTGATGGTCTGCCATCATCTCGACAGCGCCATCCCCGAGGATCTCGCTTTTGCGGAAAGCCGGATTCGCAAGGAGACGATCGCAGCAGAAGACATTTTGCACGATCTCGGCGCACTCTCGATGATGTCGTCGGACAGCCAGGCCATGGGCCGGGTCGGCGAAGTCATCATCAGAACCTGGCAGACGGCCGACAAGATGCGGCGCCAGCGCGGCCGGTTGCCCGAGGAAACCGGCGACAACGACAATGCCAGGGTGAAACGCTATATTGCCAAATACACAATCAATCCGGCGATTGCGCATGGCGTGTCACAGCACATTGGCTCGATTGCCATAGGCAAGCTCGCCGATCTGGTGCTGTGGTCGCCAGCCTTCTTCGGCGTCAAACCGGATCTGATCGTCAAAGGCGGGGCGGTCGCAGCTGCCCCCATGGGCGATCCCAATGCCTCGATTCCAACGCCGCAGCCGGTCCATTACCGGCCGATGTTCGGCGCCCATGGCCGGGCGCGCCTGGCGACTTCGCTGACCTTTGTCTCGCAGAGCGCGTTGGCAAATGGGCTGGCGCGCAAGCTGAAAGTCGGCAAGACGCTGGTCGCGGTGAACAACACCCGCAAGTCGATCGGCAAAGCCGACATGATCCACAATGGGGCGACGCCGAAAATTACCGTCGATCCGGAAACCTATGCGGTCACCGCCGATGGCGTCCTTCTCGCCTGCGAGCCGGCCTCGGTGCTGCCCATGGCCCAGCGCTATTTCCTGTTCTAGAGACCTAGCGGCGGCGTGCCGGCCTTAACCCGTTCATCTCCGTCTCACAGACATTTGCATTGTCTGTGAGGCCGGCGCAGGCGCATGGCTGAGCGGCCGGCAGGAGACCGGCGCCGGCGTTCGGTCCCCCGGCTGGGCCAGGCGGGCCTGGCCGATGGCAGCGTCTCGTCATGATTGAGCAATTGCGACAAGCGAACGGGCAACGAGACATGGCCATGCCGAAATCAGACGCGGGCGAAGAGCCCTGGATCCGAATCCCTCCGATTCCCACGCGCTCCACTTTGCGAAATCTGTTCATTGGCGGCTATTGCGCCCTGATGGCCTGGGAAATCTGGGCGCGCGTCATCACGGTCTGGGTGGTTGGCAATCCGCTCGAACCGCCCGGCCTGGTGCTGTCGCTGGTTAACCGGTTTCTTGGAACCGCCTATGATTTGACAATGCCGATACCCGGCGCGAATGCAACGCTGGCGCATTACGTGCTGGGCGTCGTCTTCTATCCCATCCTCTATTATCTGGTTTCGCGCGGGGTCAAGAACTGGGCCGCTATCCTCGATGCCTTTGTCTTGGTTGCCTTCAGCGGATTTGTGCTGGTCAGCCTGATCAATGGCACCTATTTTACCCGGATGGGGCTATTCTGGCTGATGGTGAGCCTGATCACGGCGACCCGCTTCGTCAACCCGAACCGGCTCATTGCCAATTGTCTCAGCTGGGGTTCCTTCACTTGGTTCAACGCGCTGGGTATCTTCGCGCCGATCGCTGGCCTGCCGTTCCTGCTGATGGAATGGGGCGGCGACCTCTCCTTCATGAGCTGGGTCGGCCACATCCTCTTTGGCTTTCTGGCCGCCTATATTTTCGAGCGGTTGGAACGCCGCCGCGGGCGACCCGCCTAAGGTCGCCGAGGCAATTGCGGTTGCTGCGCCGGCCCGCTTCTTCTAGGACGAGGTCTGGCCTTGCGGGCTTGCTAGGGAGACAGACATGTTGCGGGCATTGAGCGTCAAGCCAGCCGGCGATTGGTCCGGCGAAATGGTCGACACGGTCGTTCTCGATTTCGACGACCGTCACCGGCGCCGCATGACGATGACGGGAGTGCGGGGTCTCGTCTTCTTGCTCGATTTGCCGCAAGCCGTCATGCTACGGCACGGCGACGCGCTGGTCCTCGATTTCGGGCAGTCTCGTCGAAGTGGTGGCGGCGCCCGAACCCTTGGCCGAGGTCCGCTGCGCCGATGCGACCAGGCTCGCCCGCGCCGCCTGGCATCTCGGCAATCGACATCTTCCCGTCCAGATTCTGACCAATCGCCTGCGGCTGCGCCGCGACCACGTCATCGAGGCGATGCTGCGCGGGCTTGATCTCGACGTTCAGGCGATCGAAGCGCCCTTCGATCCGGAGGGCGGTGCCTATGCCGGTTCTGGCGAGGCCGGCGCGGCGGATCGCGGCCATCGCCACGACCATCCGCATGGTCACAGCCACGATCATGCGCATGGCCACGATCCCGCCGAGTCGCGAGCCGAGCGCGTTCACGTCGACGCCCATCCGCATCGGCGTGCCCTGGGCGCGGTGGGCGATGCGCCGGATCATCCATACCCGCACAATCACCAGCACAAACGGTGACCGCGGCGTGGATTTTCCGGAACTGAAGCTTTTCCTTTGGCTCTCGCCCGCCTTTCCGGTCGGCGCCTTCGCCTATAGCCATGGTCTCGAATGGGCGGTCGAGGCTGGCGACATTCACGATGCGGCGAGCCTCGCCGAATGGCTTGCCGATCTGCTGCGGCACGGCAGCCCGCGCAGCGACGCAATATTGCTGGCCGCGGCCTTTCGCGCGGCGGCGGACGGGCCGCGGGCCGGCGCCCTCGAGGACGTCAATGAGCTGGCGCTGGCGCTCGCCGCCTCGCGCGAGCGCCGGCTCGAAACCTTGCAGCAGGGGCAGGCCTTTGCTGCGGCCCTGCAAGCGGCCTGGCCGAGTGCGGGCCTTGCCGCGCTGGCAAGCCTCGGCGAGCCCGCCTATCCGGTCGCGGTCGGAATCGCAGCAAGTGCGCACGGCCTAGCATTGCCGCGCACACTCGCCGCCTATGGGGCGGCCTTTGTCGCCAATCTTGTTTCGGCGGCGGTGCGGCTTGGCCCGATCGGCCAGACCGACGGCCAGAAAACCATTGCCACGCTGTTGCCGGGCTGCGAAGCTTTGGCGATCGAGGCGGCCGCAAGCACTCTCGACACTCTCGGCAGCGCCGCCTTTCGCTCGGAACTGGCGTCGCTCAACCATGAAACCCAATATACCAGGCTGTTTCGATCATGACATTGGCGAGAGGCCCTTTGCGGGTCGGCATCGGTGGTCCGGTCGGATCCGGCAAGACGGCCCTGATGGAGCATTTGTGCAAGCGCTTCCGTCAGACCTACGCGATTGCGGCAATCACCAACGACATCTACACCAAGGAGGATGCGCGCATTCTGACCGATGCCGGTGCGCTCGAGGCCGAGCGCATTCTTGGCGTCGAGACCGGCGGCTGTCCGCATACGGCGATCCGCGAGGACGCCTCGATCAATCTGGCGGCGATTGCCGAAATGAACCGCCGCTTTCCCGGGCTCGATCTGATCCTGATCGAATCGGGGGGGGACAATCTCGCCGCGACGTTTTCGCCGGAGCTTGCCGATCTCACGATCTATGTCATCGACGTGTCCGGCGGCGAAAAGATTCCGCGCAAGGGCGGACCCGGCATTACCCGTTCCGATCTCCTGGTCATCAATAAAATCGATTTGGCGCCGCTTGTCGGTGCTTCGCTCGACGTGATGGCGCAGGACGCCGAACGAATGCGACGTGGCAAGCCCTTTGTATTCACCAATATGAAGATCGCCGCGGGTCTTGCGGTTGTCGCCGATTTCGTCGAACAGCGCGGTGGTCTCGGCCGGCCCTGAGCCTCACTCAGGCGAAGGCAGGCCGCCCCGGATCATCCCGATTATCGCCGAAAAATCGCGCTCGCCATGACCTTGCGCGTGAAACAATTCGTAGAGCTGGAGTGCCGCCGCTCCGAGTGGAATCGCCGCGCCCGATTGGGAGGCGGCCTGTTGGGCGAGCTTCAGGTCCTTGCGCATCAGAGCCGCGGCAAAGCCCGGCCGGTAGGCCTGATTGGCGGGCGAGGCGGGAACGGGACCGGGAACCGGGCAATAGCTGGTCAGCGACCAGGACTGGCCCGAGGAGGTCGAGGCGACGTCGAAGAGGGCCTGATGCGACAGGCCGAGCCTTTCGGCCAGCACGAAGGCTTCGCAAGTGGCGATCATAGTCGCGCCGAGAATCATGTTGTTGCAGATCTTGGCGGCCTGGCCACTGCCGGCGCCGCCGCAATGTACGAGCTTCTTGCCCATGGCGGCGAGGATGGGCTTGGCGCCATCAAAGGCCGCAAGGCTGCCGCCGCACATGAAGGTCAGACTGGCCGCCTTAGCACCGCCGGTTCCCCCGGAGACCGGCGCGTCGAGACCAAGCGCATTCGCTTGATCGGCCAGCCGATGCGCCGCGCGCGCGCTCTCGACATCGATGGTCGAGCAATCGATCATCAGCCGGCCGGGTCGAGCGACCGGCAGAACCTCGCGCCAGACCGCCAGCACGTCCTGGCCGGACGGCAGCATGGTGATGAGGACGTCGACATTGTCGCAGCAGGCGCGGGCGCTCGCGGCGACGCTTACGCCGCTTTCTTGCGCCGCCGCGACGAGGGCCGCCGCAAGATCATAGCCGATCACCGCATGGCCGGCGCGCACCAAATTGGCGGCCATCGGCCCGCCCATATTGCCAAGACCGATGAAGGCTATTCTGGCCATGCGCTCCCTCTTGCGGGCTCAGGCAATCTTGCCGAGAAGGCTGCGCGCAATGATCACGCGCATGATTTCATTGGTACCCTCGAGGATCTGATGAACCCTGAGGTCGCGGACGATCTTTTCGATTCCATAGGCGTTGAGATAGCCATAGCCGCCATGCAATTGCAGCGCGTCATTGGCGATCGCAAAACCGGCATCGGTCGCAAAGCACTTGGCCATGGCGCATAGACGGGTGGCATTCTCGGCCTTGGCATCGAGCGCGGCCGCCGCCTGGAAGAGCAGCGCGCGCGCCGCCTCGAGTTCGGTTGCCATGTCGGCGAGCCTGAACTGCAGCGCCTGGAACTGGCGCAAGGATTTGCCAAAGGCGCGCCTTTCGCCGACGAAGGCCAGCGCCTTGTCGAGCGCGGCCCGGGCGCCGCCGAGTGAACAGGCGGCAATGTTCAGGCGGCCGCCGTCGAGACCCGCCATGGCGATCTTGAAGCCTGAGCCTTCGCTGCCGATCAGATTGGCGCGGGGAACCCGGCAATCGTCGAAATGAACGGCCCGGGTCGGCTGGGCGTTCCAGCCCATTTTTCTCTCCTCGGCGCCGAACGATAGGCCGGGGGTCCCCTTTTCGACGATGAAGGCGGAAATGCCGCCGGGGCCGGGACCGCCGCTGCGCGCCATGACAATGTAGAGGTCGGCAGCGCCGGCCCCCGAGATGAATTGCTTGGCGCCATTGAGCCGATAGACCTCGCCGTCGGGCACCGCCTGCGTCGCCAGTCCGGCGGCGTCCGAACCGCTCGCCGCCTCGGTCAGGCAATAGGAGGACAGAAGGCTCATCGCGTTCAGCCCGGGCAGGAATTTGAAGCGCTGCTCGCTTGAGCCGAACTGGTCGATGATCCAGCCGACCATGTTGTGAATCGAAAGATAGGCCGCAATGCAGGGACAGCCAGTCGCCAGCGCTTCGAAGACCATGACGCCGTCGAGCCTCGTCAGCGCGGCGCCCTCGACATCGGCGCCGACATAAAGGCCGGCCATGCCGAGCTCGGCCGCCCGGCGCAACGTGGCAACCGGGAATTCCCGGGCGGCGTCCCAGGCCAGGGCATGCGGCGCGAGTTCGCGGTCGGCAAAATTCCGCGCCATGCCGGCCATCGCCAGCTGCTCGTCGCTGGGACCGAAGGCCAAGGCTCAAGCCATCGTCGGAATGACGAAGCTGGCGCCGTCCTTGACCCCGGATGGCCAACGCGAGGTTACCGTCTTGGTCTTGGTGTAGAAGCGGATCGAATCCGGGCCGTGCTGGTTGAGGTCACCGAACGCCGAGCGCTTCCAGCCGCCGAATGTGTAATAGGCGAGCGGCACTGGAATCGGCACGTTGACGCCGACCATGCCGGTCTGAACGCGGGCGGCGAAATCGCGGGCGGTGTCGCCGTCGCGGGTGAAAATGGCGACGCCATTGCCGTATTCATGGTCGTTGGCAAGCTGCAGGCCCTCTTCATAAGTCTTGGCTCTCAGCACGCTGAGCACCGGACCGAAAATTTCCTCCTTGTAGATGCGCATGTGGCGGCCGACGTGGTCGAACAGGCAGCCGCCCATATAGAAGCCCTTCTCGTAGCCCTGCAGTGTGAAGTCGCGACCATCGACGAGAAGTTTTGCGCCTTCGGCGCGGCCGGTTTCGACATAGGCCTTGACCTTGTCGAGATGGGCCTTGGTGACGAGCGGTCCGAAATCGGCGGAGGAATCGGTGGAGGGGCCAATCTTCAGGCTTTCGACTCTGGGAATGAGCCGCTTGACGAGTTCGTCGGCGGCGCCCTCACCGACCGGCACGGCAACCGAGATCGCCATGCAGCGCTCGCCGGCCGACCCGTAGCCGGCCCCGATCAAGGCGTCGACGGCCTGGCCCATGTCGGCATCCGGCATGATGATCATGTGGTTCTTGGCACCGCCGAAACATTGCACCCGTTTGCCGGTGGCACAGCCGCGCCCGTAGATATAGGCGGCGATCGGGGTCGAGCCGACAAAGCCGATCGCCTGAATGTCGGGATCATCGAGTATGGCGTCGACAGCCTCTTTGTCGCCGTTCACGACATTCAGAATGCCGGCCGGCAGACCGGCTTCGATCATGATTTCGGCGAGCCGCAGCGGCACGCCGGGATCGCGCTCGGACGGCTTCAGGATGAAGGCATTGCCGCAGGCAATGGCTGGCGCGAATTTCCACATCGAAATCATCGCGGGAAAATTGAACGGCGTGATGCCGGCGACGACGCCGAGCGGCTGGCGCATCGAATAGATGTCGATGCCGGGGCCGGCGCCCGTCGGTATATTCACCCTTCATGAGATGGGCGATGCCGATGCGAATTCGACCACCTCGACGCCGCGCTGGATGTCGCCCTTGGCGTCGGCGATGGTCTTGCCATGCTCGCGGGCCAGCAGTTCGGCGAGTTCCTCGCCGTATTCGCCGACGAGGCCGACGAAATTCATCAGACCCGGGCGCGCCGCTGCGGATTGTCGGCCGCCCAGGCCGGCTGCGCGGCGCCGGCATTTTCGACCGCCGCGCGGATCTCGGCGGCGCAGGCGAGCGGCACCTTCGAAATGATCTCGCCGGTCATCGGCTGGAAACCATCGGCAAAGCGGCCCGATGTGCCGCGCACATGCTTGCCGCCGATGAAATGTGTGAGTTCCCTGACCATTCATTCCTCCACCCACGAGCGTCGCCGCCCGGCGCTAATCGGGCCGCACGATGCCCTTCTTGAGGATGATGTTGCCGTACAGGCGTCTTTCGCCCGATGCAACCACGGCGTAAGCCTGGCTTGCCCGCTCGTAGAAGGTGAAACGCTCGAGCGAGGCCAGCTTGAACTGTCGGTCCCTCGCGACTCGCGATGATTTCCCGGAACAGGCCGAAGATCGGCTCTCGCCGGGGATCGCCGACCACTTCCATGCGCCAGGCAGCCTCCGGCACGAACTCGTCGAGCGGCATCACGGACAGCACCGCGTCGAGGACCGCGGGCTGGCGATACCCTCGAGGCGCACCACCTGCGGTCCGGCACTTTCGGCGGGATAATTGGCGTCGACGAGTGACGATGTCGTCGCCATGGCCCATCGCTCGCAGCACCATCAGCAGTTCCGGCGACGAGCAGCGGGTCGATGTCCTTGAGCATGTCGGTTTCCTTTCTTGCTTGGTGGTCTGACGGATTGCCGGGCCTAGCGCGGTACGGGCGCATCGGCGCGCATCAGGCCCTCCTCTTTGAGATCGCGCCACAGGCGCGGCCGGGATGGACGGCCGAGCATGGCGGCGTTCCGCCGCACCTCTTCGCGGCTGCGGACCGCCCGGGATCGACGCAGACCACCTGACGGGTGGCCAGCGGGAAGCGAAGCGCCGCCTCGGCCAGCGTCGCGCCGTGGGCCTTGCAGACGCGCTCGATCCGCTCGACGCGCCGAGGATCGCCGGCGGCGCCGGATCGTAGTTGTAGAAGGCGCCGGGCCGCGGCCCGCGTGGCGAGGATGCCGGAATTGTAGGGGCCGCCGAGCACGATGCCGATGCCGCGCTCGACGCAGAGCGGCAGGAAGCTCGTCAGCGATTCCTGCTCGAGCAGCGTGTAGCGGCCGGCCAGCAGGAACAGGTCGAAATCGCCGTGCCGGGCCAGATCGTCTCGGCCGACCTGCCATTCGTTGACGCCGGCGCCGATCGCCTTGATCACGCCGGCTGGCGCGCAATTCGCTCGAGCGCGCGGTAGCCGCTCTCCATGAACTCGCCGATGCGCCGGTCTGATCGCCTCCTTGCGAGCCGATGCGTAAAGACGTCGACGTCGTGGCAGAACACGATGTCGATCCGGTCGACGCCGAGCCGCTCGAAGGAGAACTCGAGCGAACGCATGACGCCGTCATAGGAATAGTCATAGACTTCGCGCCGCGACGGCGTGTCGAAGAACTTGCCCTGGCCGGTCGCGCTGCGTCGGGCGGACAGACGCCGCATCAGGCGCCCGACCTTGGTGGACAGCACGAAGGTGTCGTCGCGGCTTGCTCGCGCAGGAAGCCATTGAGCCGCGTCTCGGCGAGGCCAGAGCCCGTAGAGCGGCGCCGTGTCGAACAAGCGGCAGCCGACGTCCCAGGCCGCGTCGAGCGTCTGCACGCGCTTCGCTTTCGTCGAGGGCGCGTAGAGATTGCCGAGCGGCGCCGTCCCGACGCCGAGTTCGCTGAAGCTCAAGAGGGCATCGTTGCGGGTCGTCAATTGCCGCCGTTTTATCCGCGGGGAGGGCATGGGGCCTCGGGCAGCACGAGACAGGGGCCAAGCGCCCCCTGGAGCTCCAGTCTATTCATGGGCACGGGCCCGTCAAACCGATCGCGTTGCCTCGGCCTGGCGGCGAATCTCCGACAGCGTCGTCGTCGGCGTTATCGTCTCGGGATCGATCTTGAGATGGAGGATCGAAGGCTTGCCACTGGCCTCGGCGCGCCGGAAGGCCGACGCAAAATCTTCAGTCCGTTCGACGGTTTCGCCATGGCCGCCGAAGGCCTGGGCGTAGGCGGCAAAATCCGGGTTCTGAAGCCGCGTCGCCGAGACCCGGCCGGGATAGTGCCGCTCCTGATGCATGCGGATCGTCCCATACATGCCATTGTCAATAAGGATGACAATAATCGCCAGCCCGTATTGGACTGCCGTCGCGAATTCCTGGCCGTTCATCAGAAAACAGCCATCGCCGGCAAAGGCTATCACCGGACGCTCGGGAAACAGGCGCTTGGCACCGACCGCGGCGGGCACGCCGTAGCCCATCGAGCCGGATGTCGGTGCGATCTGGGTGCCCCAACCGCGATAGCGCAGGAAACGGCCGGGCCAGGCCGCGTAATTGCCGGCGCCATTGGTGAAAATCGTCTCCTTCGGCAGGCTATCGCGCAGCCAGCAGACAATTGCGGCAAGATCGATCCGCGCCGGCGCCGCCGGTGGCCTTTCGGTCCAGGCCTCATAGGCGGCGCGGGCAGCGGCAGTCTCGGCTGCCCAGACGATCGTCTGCGGCGGCTGCAGGCTCTCGAGCGACGCGGCAAAAGCCTGCGGCGAGGCATGAATAGCAAGGCTCGGCTGATAGACGCGGCCGAGTTCCTCGGCCCCGGCGTGGACATGCACGAGCCCTTGCCGCGGGACCGGAATCGCAAACAGACTATAGGCCTGCGACGGCATTTCGGCCATCCTACCGCCGCACAGAAGGACGAGATCCGCCATCTCGATACGCCGCTTGAGCGCCGGGTTGGGGCCAATGCCGATCTCGCCGACATATTGGCTGTGGTGAGCGTCGAACAGCATGGCGCGGCGAAACGAGGTCGCGACCGGCAAAACGAAGCGCTCGGCGAACCGGGCGAAGGATTGGGTCGCCGCCTCGCTCCAGCCGCTGCCGCCGAGGATGGCAATCGGCCGGCGCGCCGCCCAGAGTTGCTTTTGCAATGCCGCGATCTGGGTCAGCCCCGGCCAGGTCTGGACCGGCGCCACCCGCGGCGCATCGGCGACCACGGCGGTCTCGGTCAGCATGTCTTCGGGCAGCGCCAGGACCACCGGGCCGGGCCGGCCCTGGAGGGCTGTGCGGAAAGCACGGGCAAGGATTTCGGGAATGCGCTCGGCCCGGTCGATTTCGCAGACCCATTTGGCGGTCGATCCGAACAAGGCCGCGTAATCCATTTCCTGGAAGGCGCCGCGCCCGCGCATGCCGCGTTCGACTTGGCCGATGAACAAAATCAACGGCACCGAATCATGCTCGGCAATGTGAACGGCGGGCGCGGCATTGGTCGCCCCTGGACCGCGGGTGACAAAGGCAATGCCGGGTCGGCCGGTGAGCCTGGCGCAGGCATCGGCCATCATCCCGGCGCCGCCCTCCTGGCGACAGACGGTGACCGTGATTTTGGCGTCGTATAGGGCATCGAGGACTGCCAAATAGCTTTCGCCAGGCACGCAGAAGATCTGGTCGACCCCCTGGGCGACAAGTCCGTCGACGAGGATCGCACCACCCGTGCGCGGCGGCGGAGAGGAGAGATCATTCATGGCGGGGTTCGCGGGGCTCGGGTTGCGGGAATGCCGGTCACGGGAAGGCCGGCCACGGACAGGGCGATGCGGCGAATTTGACTTTCTTCGTCATGAGGCGCTCGTGCCGCCCCAATGCGGATCGGCCAGAACTTCATTTTGGTGTTCGCCGAGAAGCGGCGCCGGGCGACGGCTCGCCGCCGCGACCCCGTCGATGAGAATGGCCGAACGAAGCCCTGGTGTTCGTCCCGCCTTGGCGTGCGGATTGTCGAGATCGAGCACCAATTGCCGCGCCTGCACCTGCGGGTCCTCGATGACGTCGGAGATCCGGTTGATGGGGCCGGCCGGCACTGCGGCCGCCTCGAGCTGGTCGAGCAGTTCCGCACGGCGAAAGCGCCGGGTCGCCCGCTGCAGCGCCTGGGTCAGCGCCTGGCGATTGACAACGCGTCCCTTGCCGCTCGCAAAGGCCGGCGCATCGGCCAATGCCGGTTCGCCAATGATCTGGCATAATTTGCGGAATTGGCCGTCATTACCGGTCGCGATGATGATATCGCCGTCGGCGACCGCAAATACGTCATAGGGCACGAGATTCGGGTGGCCATTGCCCAGCCGCTGCGGCTCCTTGCCGCTGACCATGTAATTGATCGCCTGGTAGCCGAGGACCGCAACCTGGGCATCGAGCAGCGCGCAATCGATGAAGGCACCCTCGCCCGATTGCGCGCGGCGGATCAGCGCCGCTTGAATGCCGTTGGCGGCGTAAAGCCCAGTGACAATATCGGCGATCGCGACCCCGGCCTTGGTCGGCGGCCCGTCGGCTGCGCCGGTGATCGCCATCATGCCGCCCATGCCCTGGACCAGAAAATCATAGCCGGCGCGTCGCGCATAGGGCCCATCCTGACCGAAACCGGTGATCGAGCAATAGATCAGGCGCGGATTCAGGGCCTTGAGACCGGCATAATCGAGGCCGTATTTCTTTAGGCCGCCGACCTTGAAATTCTCGATCAAGACATCGGCATGGGTGGCCAGTCGGCGGACCAGCGCGACCCCCTCGACACTGTCGAAATCGGCGCTGACGCACCGTTTGCCGCGGTTGCAGGAATGGTAATAGGCGGCCCCGAGCGAATCGCCGGTGGCGCCTTCGACAAAGGGCGGGCCCCATTGGCGGGTATCGTCGCCAAGGCCGCTGCGCTCGATCTTGACGACATCGGCACCAAGGTCGGCCAGCAATTGGCCGGCAAAGGGGCCGGCCAGGATGCGGGCGAGTTCGAGGACTTTGATGCCGGTAAGCGGCGGTTTGGACATCGGCACGTCTGGGCTTCTTGTCGTTGTCTGGCTAGGGACACCAGCGGCGGGATCGAATATCCGCCATCTATGCCCCGCCGGCACCCCGCCGGCAAGCGGCCGAGAGCGCGCCGCGCGTCGGCGCCCGCCCAGATGGCGCTTGCCTCCGGGCCCCTGGATGAGCATTTTAGGATGATGGTTATCCGGCCGCCAACCGGCAGCCCCGATCAAGGGGTGCTCGCCAATCTGAATGAGCGCTCGCGCGAGATCTTCAGGCGGATCGTCGACACCTATTTGGCGAGTGGCGAGCCGGTCGGCTCGCGCAACCTGTCGCGACTTTTGCCGATGACCTTGTCGCCGGCCTCGGTGCGCAATGTCATGCAGGATCTCGAAGAATCCGGGCTAATCTACGCGCCGCACACGAGCGCAGGCCGGATTCCGACCGAATTGGGGCTGCGCTTCTTCGTCGACGCCCTGTTGGAAATCGGCGATTTGCCGGGCGAGGAGCGCGAACGCATCGATGCCCAGGTTCGCGCCGCCTCCCAGGGCAAGACCCTCGACGGCGTTCTTGCCGAGGCCTCGAGCCTCTTGTCCGGCCTGACCCGCGGCGCCGGCGTGGTCGTTACCTCGAAGATCGACGCGCGGCTGAAGCACATTGAATTCGTGCGGCTCGACGCGGAACGGGCGCTCGCCGTGCTGGTGGGCGAGGACGGCACGGTCGAGAACCGGGTGATTCTCGACGCCGCCCGGCCTGCCACCCTCGGCGCTGGTCGAGGCTGGCAATTATCTCAATGCCCGGATCCGCGGCAGGACCCTGCACGATGTGCGCCGCGACATTGAAGTGGCACACCAGGCGGCCAAATCCGAGCTCGACCAATTGACCCAGCGCCTCGTCGATGCGGGCCTGGCAAGCTGGGCCGGCATGGAGGGCGATTCGCAGCGCCTGATCGTGCGCGGCCAGGCCAATCTTCTCGAGGATCTGACCGCGATCGAGGATCTCGAGCGGATTCGGCTCCTGTTTGTCGATCTCGAAATGAAGACCGACGTCATCGATCTGCTGCACCGGGCCGAGAGCGGCGAAGGGGTGCGGATATTTATCGGCTCCGAAAACAAGCTGTTTTCATTGTCCGGTTCCTCGATGATCGCCGCCCCCTTCCGTAACAGCGCCCAAAAGATCGTCGGCGTTCTCGGCGTCATCGGCCCCACCCGCCTCAATTATGCGCGGATCGTCCCGATGGTCGATTATACGGCCAAAGTCGTGTCGAATCTGGTCGGCGGCGGCTAGGCCCCGATGGCGCTTTGGTCGATGCCGTATTGGCTTTCCTGTTCGCAAAGACGGCAAGTTCGTCGCTCAAGGCTATGCCGCCCTGATCCGCGGCAACGCCAATACACCGGTTGCGGCCGCAAGGCTGCCGATTGGGGCGCCAATAGGGGCGGCGCTCGCCGGGCGGCCGCAGCGCCGGCAATCGTAGCTTGGCTTATCGGCCACCCGCTGCTATCTCCGGCCCCATGACAACCCATAGCATCGACAATATCCGCAATTTCTCGATTGTTGCCCATATTGACCACGGCAAATCGACCCTGGCCGACCGGCTGATCCAGATTACCGGCGGCCTCGCCGAGCGCGACATGGTCGAGCAGGTGCTGGATTCGATGGATATCGAGCGCGAGCGCGGCATTACGATCAAGGCCCAGACGGTGCGGCTCGATTACAAGGCCGATGACGGCAAGACTTACATCCTCAACCTGATGGATACGCCGGGCCACGTCGACTTTGCCTATGAAGTGTCGCGCTCGCTTGCGGCCTGCGAGGGTTCGCTGCTCGTCGTCGACGCCTCGCAGGGAGTCGAAGCCCAGACGCTCGCCAATGTCTATCACGCTCTCGATGCTGGCCACGAGATCGTCCCGGTTCTCAACAAAATCGACTTGCCGGCCGCCGAACCCGAGCGCATCAAGACCCAGATTGAGGATGTGATCGGACTTGACGCGAGCAACGCCATTGCCATATCGGCCAAAACCGGTCTGAACATAGAGGCGGTCCTTGAGGCAATCGTCAAGCGGCTGCCACCGCCACGCGGCGACGAGACGGCGCCGCTTAAGGCGCTGCTCGTCGACAGTTGGTACGATGCCTATCTCGGCGTCGTCGTTTTGGTTCGCATTATCGACGGCGTCCTGAAGAAGGCCCAGCGCATCAAAATGATGGCGACCGACGCCCATTACGAGGTCGACCGGATCGGCGTTTTCACGCCAAAAATGAAGGAAGTCGCTAGCCTCGGCCCGGGCGAGGTCGGCTTTATAACGGCGCAAATCAAGCAGGTCGCCGACACCCGCGTCGGCGACACGATCACCGACGAAAAGCGCAGTTGCGGCGAAGCGCTGCCAGGGTTCAAGCCGGCCCAGCCGGTCGTCTTCTGCGGCCTGTTTCCGGTCGACGCGGCCAATTTCGAGGAGCTGCGCGCGGCGATGGGAAGGTTGCGTTTGAATGATGCGAGCTTCAGCTACGAAATGGAAAGTTCCGCGGCGCTGGGGTTTGGCTTTCGCTGCGGGTTTCTCGGCCTTCTGCATCTGGAAATCATCCAGGAGCGACTTGAGCGCGAATTCAATCTCGACCTGATTGCGACCGCGCCTTCGGTCATCTACCGCATTGCGCTGCGCGACGGCGGCGAGATCGAATTGCACAATCCCGCCGACATGCCCGATATTATGAAGATTCAGGAGATCAAGGAACCCTGGATACGGGCAACGATTCTCTCGCCCGACGAATATCTCGGCTCTATTTTGAAACTGTGTCAGGACCGCCGCGGCATCCAGGCCGATCTCAACTATATCGGCTCGCGCGCGATGGTCACCTATGACCTCCCGCTCAACGAAGTGGTGTTCGATTTCTATGACCGGCTGAAATCGATCTCGAAGGGTTATGCCAGTTTCGACTATCAGATCACCGATTATCGCGAAGGCGATCTCGTCAAAATGTCGATTTTGGTCAATGCCGAGCCGGTCGATGCCCTGTCGATGCTGGTCCACCGCGACCGCGCGGAAATGCGCGGCCGGGCGATGGTCGAAAAGCTCAAGGATCTGATCCCGCAGCACATGTTCCAAATCCCCGTCCAGGCGGCGATTGGCGGCAAGATTATCGCCCGCGAGACCATTCGAGCCCTGCGCAAGGACGTGACGGCCAAGTGCTATGGCGGCGACGTGACGCGCAAGCGCAAGCTTCTGGAAAAGCAGAAGGCGGGCAAGAAGAAAATGCGACAATTCGGCAAGGTCGAGATCCCGCAGGAGGCGTTCATCGCCGCTTTAAAGATGGACAATTGAGGCCAATATTTGCGATGCTTGGGTGCATCGATCTTGCAGTCGGGGCCGGTGATGGCTTACCAAAACATTCTGGTCGAAACGCCTGCCATGGCCAGTGGTGCCGGGGTCGGCCTGATCCGGCTCAACCGGCCGCAGGCGCTCAATGCAATCAATGCGGCCTTGATCGAGGAATTGAATCAGGCGCTCGATATTTTTGAGGCGGATGCCGGCATTGGCTGCGTCGTCGTCACCGGGTCGGCCAAGGCCTTTGCAGCTGGCGCCGACATCAAGGAAATGCAAAGCAAGACCTATGTCGAAGCCTATCTCGCCGATTTCATCACGAGCTGGGAAAGGCTGGCGCGTTTCCGCAAGCCGGCCATTGCGGCCGTTGCCGGCTTTGCGCTCGGCGGCGGTTGCGAACTGGCAATGATGTGCGATTTTATCATCGCCGCCGACACGGCTAAATTCGGTCAGCCGGAAATCAAGCTGGGGATCATGCCAGGCGCCGGCGGCACCCAACGCCTGACCCGTCTCATCGGCAAGGCCAAGGCCATGGATCTGTGTCTGACTGGCCGGATGATGGATGCCGCGGAGGCCGAACGTGCCGGTCTGGTCGCCCGCATCGTTGCCGCCGATACGCTGATCGAGACTAGCCTTGCTGTCGCCGACGCGATCGCTTCGATGTCGCTGCCGGCCGCCATGCTGACCAAGGAGAGCGTCAACCGCGCCGATGAGACGAGCCTTGCCGAGGGCATTCGCTTCGAACGCCGCATCTTCCACTCCCTGTTCGCAACGGAAGATCAGAAGGAGGGTATGAGAGCCTTCGTTGAAAAGCGGCCGGCCCGTTTTCGCAACCGGTGATGAGGTCCATGCCGCAGACGCGACAGGGACTGGCCGGCGTCATTGCGGCGGTCGCGACACCGGTGAGCGCGGCTTTCGAACCGGACCTCGAGCGCTTCGTGCGGCTCGCGCAATTCCTACTGTCGCATGGCTGCGACGGGCTCAATATACTTGGCACGACCGGCGAGGCGACGAGTTTGTCGCGCGACCAACGTGTCGCGGTCATGCAGGCGGCGGCCGCCAACCTGGATCGCCGCCGCCTGATGGTCGGAACGGGGGCGGCATCGCTCGCCGATGCCATTCATCTGACCCGCACCGCCGGCTTGCTTGGCTTTGCCGGCGCATTGCTGCTGCCGCCCTTCTATTACAAGGGCGTCAGCGAGGCGGGTCTCTTCGCTTATATCGAGGCGGTCGTCGCTGCGAGCGAGGCCGAACCTCTGCCGCTTTATCTCTATCATTTCCCGGCCTTGTCGGGCGTGCCGTTCACTGCAGCGCTGGTGGCGCGTCTGTGCGCCGCCTTTCCGCGCCGCATCTGCGGCCTTAAGGATTCTTCGGGCGATCTTGCCTATGCCTCGTCGATCGCCACAGCGCATCGGGGCTTCGCGGTCTTTCCGTCGAACGAGGCGACTTTGCCGGGCGCCAGAGAGGGGCTTTTTGCCGGCTGCATTTCGGCAACCTGCAATCTCAATGCCGATTTCTGTGCGCGAGCCTGGCATCGTGGCGATGCTGCGGCGCTCGAGACGGCGACCGCGATCCGAAGGCTTTTCGACGGCCGGCCGCTGGTAGCCGGGGTGAAAGCCGGGCTTGCGGCACTCCATGGCGATGCCGAGCTTGCCCGCCCGCTGCCGCCGCTCGAGGCCTGGCACGAGGTTGACCAGGCCCGGCTCAAAGCCGATCTGACAAGGCTAAAAGCGGTGCCGGCCGACGGCCGGCGTTGACGCCGGGCCTCTGGCGTGTCTATAACCCGCGCCAATCGGGCGCCGCGCGCATTGCGCCAAGCTCAACTCCCGCCGCCAATTTTGTTAAGGGCACTATCGCAATGGCGAATACGACATCGGCTAAGAAGGCCGTCAGAAAAATTGCAAAGCGGACCTCGGTCAATCGCTCGCGGCGCAGCGAAATGCGCACCTATGTCCGCAAGGTCGAAGAAGCGCTCTCAGCCGGCGACGTCGCCGCGGCGACGGCAGCATTCACGACGGCCGCGCCGATCATCATGCGGGCGGCGCAAAAGGGGATCGTTCATAAGAATACTGCGGCGCGTAAAGTCTCGCGTCTTGCCGTGCGAGTAAAGGCGCTGTCTAAATAAACGGGTTTGGTTTGGCGGCGAATGAATAGCGATCATGTGGCCCGGCAAGTGCCGGGCCTTTTCATTTGGACCTGCGACTTATTTGCAACTGTTCTGTCCGACACGCCGCCGCATCCGGCTCGCCGCCGGCCTCATTGTGAGCGCCTGCCGCACAATCAAATCCAATAAGATTTCAAGAGCTTGTTGGACAAGGGCCGACGCCGGGCTCGGGCGCCCTGCCAATTGCCCTTCGGCCGGTCATCATCGGTCAGGAATTCCGCTGCCGAAACGAACCGGAGGTGGCCCGCAAAGCCACGCTGAATCCGCTTTGATTCCAGGAAATTATCGTCGTCAAGTGTAGAAATCAAAGATCATCTGCGGCGAATTGAAAGCGTCATGATGACGGAACAGTGACGAGCAATGTTGCAGAGAGGTTAACCCCTGTGTAAGGTCTTTGTGCCTGAGGGGACTTGCCTGAAGGTTTCCTGATAGTGATTGCGTAAATCTAACCTCATTTCTGGGGGAGGGCGGGATTTGAACTCGGGCGGTGGGCAACAAGATTACCCTCGAGTGAAGTTAATGTCTGCGTCGACAAGCGCAAGCGCGCCTCGGGTGCGCGAGGTCTTCTGGTCAGCAACATATTTTAAAAATTAGGAGACTGCGGACCGTCATTCCGCAGAAGGGGGCTCTATGGGCATGACAGAGGCGGACGGATACGCTGGCGACGTATCCGCAAGCGAAGCGTATGAAATACTCCGCACCGACACCGCATCCGTGCTGGTTGATGTGCGGACGCGGGCGGAATGGGCCTATGTCGGCGTGCCTGATCTTTCCGGCTTGGCCAAGGAACCCCTGCTTGTCGAATGGCAGCTATATCCGAGTCAGGCGGTGCGACCTGATTTTGCCGCGACTTTGGCGGCCGACCTGCAGGCCATAGGCCTCGCCAAAGATACGCCTGTTCTTTTTATCTGTCGTTCGGGTCAGCGCAGCCGGTCTGCGGCCAAGGCCTTGAGCGCGGCGGGGTTCCGCCATTGCCTGAATGTTGCGGACGGATTCGAAGGTCCGCCCGATGAGGAGCAGCACCGCGGTCGGCGCCACGGCTGGAAGGCCGCTGGTTTGCCCTGGGTGCAATCTTGATTGTCTGAACATATTCCTTTGGCAGCGCTCTCAGCAAAGAAACATATCCGCCATGTTCAAAATCTCGAATGAAACGTCCCATCGCGTTCCCGAGCTTGATCCGCGTGTTGAAGAGACGACGCGGCCGGCCTGCGAGGCCTGGGCAAGGGCCTGCCGGCGTCTGCGCAGCGAATTGGGCGAGGACGTTTTCACCTCCTGGTTCGGCCGGCTCGAACTCGATGCGATCACCGAGGGCATAGCCTTTCTGTCGGTGCCGACGCGCTTCCTCAAGAGCTGGATTGAATCGCATTATGCCGATCGGGTGCTGGCGGTCCTGTCGGCCGAGACGCCGGTCGTCAAGGGCGTGTCGGTCTGCGTGCGCTCCTCGACTCGCCCAGCCCATGCCCCGCGTCCACTGCGGCCGGGCGAAGCGGCAGCGGCGGTGCCGTCGCCGGCGCCCGGCGGCGCGCCGGCGGCGCCCGCCCCGCGCCCGCAGGGGTTTGGCCGCGATCCCGGCAATTTCGCCCAGGCACCCATCGAGATCGATGGCCTGTCGGGCTCGCCGCTCGATCGTCGGTTGACCTTTGCCAGTTTTCTCGTCGGCCGCTCGAACCAGCTCGCTCATGCCGCGGCGCAGAATGTCGCACGGGCGCGCGCCGGCGATCCGCTGATCTATAATCCACTCTACATTCACGCGGCGGTCGGACTCGGCAAGACGCATATTCTCCAGGCGATTGCCAATGCCGCTGGCGAGGCCGGCCGGCGCGTCATCTATCTGACCGCCGAAAAATTCATGTATGGATTTGTCGCGGCGCTGAAGGCGCAAACGGCAATCGCCTTCAAGGAAAAGCTGCGCTGCATCGACGTTTTGATTATTGATGACGTGCAATTCCTGCAGGGCAAGACGATTCAGCAGGAATTCTGCCACACGCTGAACGCGCTGATCGATGCCGGACGGCAGATTGTCATCGCCTCGGACCGGCCGCCTTCCGATTTGGAGAGCCTCGAGGAGCGGGTGCGCTCGCGGCTCGCCGGTGGGCTATGCGTCGAAATGGGCCCGCTCGACGAGGCCCTGCGGGTGCAGATTCTCGAAGCCCGGATCGCCGCTGCCAAGCTCGCGCAGCCGGCCTTCGACGTGCCACAGCCGGTCGTCGCCTATGTCGCCGGCGCCGTCCAGACCAACGGCCGCGACCTCGACGGCGCGGTCAACCGTCTGCTCGCCCATGCGACCTTGACCGGTGCGCCGCTCAGTGTCGAGACCGCCGAAATCGCGATCCGCGACCTGGTGCGCACCCGCGAGCCCAAACGCGTCAAGATCGAGGAGATCCAGAAGTTGGTCGCGGTGCACTACAATGTGTCGCGGGCCGACATTCTGTCCTCGCGCCGCACCGCAACTGTCGTGCGGCCGCGCCAGATCGCCATGTTCCTGTCAAAGGTGCTGACCCTGCGCTCGCTGCCGGAAATCGGCCGCCGTTTCGGCGGCCGCGACCATACGACTGTCCTGCATGCAGTGCGCAAAATCGAGGGTCTGACCGGCAGCGACAAGGCGCTGTGCGACGAAATCGAGCTGCTGAAGCGGATGCTACTCGAATGACCGCCGCTCGCCCGAAGGGACGCCAGCCAAATGGGCGTTCGGGTCGCGGCAGCTGATATGAACGATATAGGACGCGCAGGCGCCGGCCGGCGCCAGCGCGCTGCAGATGTGGCGGATCGGACAAATTGCCCGGACCGCGCTGCGCGCGTCGCCGGTCGCCGTGGCAAGGCACAAAACCAACGCCGCTAGCCCCAGCCGTCCTGCCGCCCTGCCGCTCATTGCCGCCTCCAGATCCGAAACCGCAAACCTAGAGGCTTGTGCGACAAAATTGCGCGCCGACCTGTGCGCCAGCGCACAAGTCGGCGCTAAAGCCCCTCGAACAGCGCGGTCGACAGATAGCGCTCGGCAAAGGAGGGAATGATGATAACGATATTCTGGCCGGCCATGCCGGGACGCCCGGCGACCTCGAGCGCTGCGGCAACCGCGGCACCCGACGAGATGCCGCCAGGAATGCCCTCGAGGCGAGCCAGCTGACGGGCCGTGTCGAAGGCGGTCTGGTTGCCAACCGTAATGATTTCGTCGATGACGGAGCGATCGAGAACGGCCGGCACGAAGCCGGCGCCGATGCCCTGGATCTTGTGCGGACCGGGCTGGCCGCCGGACAGGACCGGCGAATCCTCCGGCTCGACGGCGATGATCTTGATCCCGGGGCGGCGCGCTTTGAGGACCCGACCGACGCCGGTAATGGTGCCGCCAGTGCCGACGCCGGACACGAAAATGTCGATGTTTCCGTCGGTATCGTTCCAGATTTCCTCAGCCGTCGTCCGCCGGTGAATGTCGGGATTGGCCGGGTTTTCGAATTGCTGCGGAATGATCGCACCCGGCGTCGTTGCAACAATGTCATTGGCCTTGGCAATCGCGCCCTTCATCCCCTGGGCCGCCGGGGTGAGAACCAGCTCGGCACCAAGCAGCGCCAACATTTTGCGTCGCTCGATCGACATCGATTTCCGGCATGACTAGGACCAGCCGATAGCCGCGCGCCGCGGCAACGAAGGCGAGCGCAATGCCGGTATTGCCGGAGGTCGGTTCGATCAGAACGGTGCGGCTCGGCTCGATCCGACCGGCCGCCTCGAGGGCGTCGATCATGCTGACGCCGATCCGGTCTTTGACGCTTGCGATCGGGTTGAAAAATTCCAGCTTGGCGAGGAGATTGGCTTCGACGCCACGGGTCTTGGCGAGCCGGCGCAGGCGCACGATCGGGGTGTCGCCGATCGTCTCGGTGATCGAATTATACAGGCGGCCGCGGCCGGGCTTGTGAGCGGCAACCGGCGCCCCGCCGCTGTCGGTCGCCTTGGCATTGGTCTGGCTCATCCTACCCTCCGCTGCTGTTCGGCTAGTCTTAGTCTATAGATTCTATAGATTTTCTCGTTTCAGGCAATCATATCGTGAAATCGCTGGTGCCGCCGCCGCCGCCCTCGACCCGCAGGTCGTCCGCGCGGCGGCACAGGTCATCGACGCTGATCGCATCGAGTTCGGCCAGAAAGGCCACGCTCGCTTTGCCAATGGCCGGGCCGACCACCGCGTCGATCAGGGCCGAGTGGGGCGCTGGCTCGCTCGCCTCTTCCTCCGCCTCCTGCATCGCGGCGCGGACGATTTCGCCGGCAGTGATCCGCCGTCGCTCACGCGCCAGTTCGTAGCCGCCGCGCGGACCGCGGACCCCCTTCAGCACATTGGCCCTGACCAACGCTTGCAGCAGGGTCTCGAGATGGCGCGGCGGCAGATCGAGCCGCAGCGCCAATGCCTTTGCCGAAACCGGCATCGGCCGGGCATGCAGGGCGACATCGACGACCGCGGCGATCGCCAGGCTGGAGCGGCGCGACAGCAGCATCATCGCGAGGCATCCTCGTCGGCAGCGCCGGTCGAACCGAAGCCGGCACTACCGCGCGAACTCGGCTCGAGCGCGGCGGCGGTCACGAGTTCGGCCCTTGCGACCGGTGCCACCACCAATTGCGCGACCCGGTCGCCGCGGCGGATTTCGAACGGCGTCTTGCCATGGTTGACCAGCAGCACGGCAATTTCGCCGCGGTAATCGGCATCGATCGTCCCCGGCGCGTTCAGAACGGTGACCCCGAAAGTCAGCGCAAGACCCGAACGCGGCCGCACTTGGGCTTCAAAGCCGGGCGGGATCTGCAGACACAGGCCGGTTGGCACCAATTCGCGCGCACCGGGCTCGACAACGATTTTGGCATGCGTTGCAATGGCGGCCATCAGATCGAGACCGGCCGCCGCCGCGCTGTGATAGGCCGGCAGCGGCAATTCCTCACCGTGCGGCAGCCGGCGGACAAATACGCGCAAGTTCATGGCACGCCTCCGCCGATCAGTCCCGCAAGCAGGCGCACCAGCCGCCGCGCCACTTCGTCCTTGTCGAGGGTCGGCCAGGATTCGACCCCCTCGCGGGTGACGAGATGCACGGTGTTGCGCGTCCCGCCGAAGACACCGCCCGCCGGCCCAACGTCATTGGCGAGGATCAGGTCGCATCCCTTGCGGATCAGTTTGGCCTGGGCCTGGTCAACCACATTCTCGGTTTCGGCGGCAAAACCGACCACAAGCGGCGGACGGCCGTGCTGGAGTCGCGCCACCTCGGCCAGAATATCCGGATTTTCGACGAGTGTTAATTGCGGACTGCCGCTGCCCTTCTTGATTTTCCCGGCGGCGGCTGCGGCGACGCGCCAATCAGCGACGGCGGCGGCAGCGATGAAAATATCAGCCGGCAGCGCCGCGCGCACCGCGGCCAGCATTTCGCCGGCGCTTTCGACATGCCGCACCTCGACCCCTTCGGGATCGCCGATCGCAACCGGCCCGCTGACCAGAACGACCTGGGCGCCGGCTTGGCGCGCCGCCCGCGCGATTGCATGGCCCTGTTTGCCGGACGACCGGTTGGCGATGAAGCGAACGGGGTCGATCGCTTCGTGGGTCGGCCCCGAAGTGACGAGCACGCGCCGTCCCGCGAGCGGGCCGGTCGCCGGCCCGGCAGAGGCAAGCGCAAGTTTGGTCTGCCCGGCGAGCGCGCCGGCAATTGCCGCCACAATCTCGAGTGGCTCGGCCATCCGGCCCGGGCCGAATTCGCCGCAGGCCATGTCACCGCTATTGGGTCCGACCATGAGGACGCCGTCCTCGGCGAGACGGGCGAGATTGCGGCGGGTCGCCGGGTGCTGCCACATCCGCACGTTCATCGACGGCGCCGCCAGCACTTTCGTGTCGGTTGCAAGGATCAGGGTCGAGGCGAGATCGTTGGCAATGCCTTGCGCCATTTTGGCGAGGAGGTCGGCGGTGGCCGGGGCGACGACGACCAGATCGGCGCTGCGCGACAATTCGATATGGCCCATTGCCGCCTCGTCAGTCAGCGAGAACAGGTCGTCGTAGGTTCGATTGCCGGCGAGGCTTGCGACCGCCAAGGGCGTCACGAATTGCTTGCTTGCCTCACTCATCACGACCGTCACCTCGGCGCCCCTCTCGCGCAGGCGGCGGATCAGCTCGAGCGATTTGTAGGCGGAAATTCCGCCGCCGATGACGAGGAGAATGCGTTTACCGCGAAACATGTCTCGGTCCAGTACTGCCGGCTCCCCGGCGATCAGACGATGCCGCGCCATAGCATCAGGATCAAGGCTGCCGCAATGACCCAGAGCGCCACCGTCGGCCACAGCCGGCGCCGCCCCTGGCGCCGTTCGAAATTGACGATCGAATTGTCGGCGATCCTCACCCCCGAGCGGGCCGCCGCCTCAACATGGCCGGCCAGACGCTCGGCCCTCACCAGAATGTCGGACAGACCGAAGGCAAGCCGACCCAGTGTAGCTGCACCCTGCGAAACATCGGCCAGCCGGCCGAGCGGCCCGAGATTCTCCTCGATCCAGCCGCGCACCACCGGCTCCGATGTCTGCCACATGTTCAGCTGCGGATCGAGCGTGCGGGCGACGCCCTCGACGACCACCATGGTTTTCTGCAGCATGATCAACTCGGTCCGGTGCGCATGTCGAACAAAGCGGTGATCTCGAAGAGCAGCGTCAGCAGCTTCGCCATCGAAATCTGGTCGGCGGTGCGCGAGTGGATCGGCTCGCCGATGGCGCGCGATCGCCTGCGCAAAATCCTCGATGCGATGGATCGAGCGGTACATAGCCCGCCTCGAAATGCACTTCCGCCACCCGTTGGTAATCCCGTGTGATGAAACCATAAAGGATTTCCGCGAGAAAGCGCCGCTCCTTGGGGCCGAGCCGGCCCATGATGCCGAAATCGACCGCGACCAGGCAGCCGGCCCGGTCGACGAAGAGATTGCCCTGGTGCATGTCGGCATGGAAGAAGCCGTCGCGCAGGGCATGGCGCAGGAAGGACTGGATCAGCCGACGACCGAGCGCCGGCAGATCATAATCGTGGCTGCGCAGCTGGGCGATGTCGGAGAGCGGAATGCCGTCGACCCATTCGAGCGTCAGAACCTCCTTGGCGGTCCGGTCCCAGTCGACGCGCGGCACCCGAAAATCGGGGTCATCCTTGGTATTCTCGGCAAATTCCGAGGCCGCCGCCGCCTCGAGGCGAAAGTCCATTTCGATCTTGACCGAGCGGGCCAGCATGTCGACCACTTCGACCGGCTGCAGGCGCTTGGCCTCGGGCAGCAGCCAATCGGCGAGGCGGGCGGCAAAATACATGTCCGAGAGGTCGCGGCGAAAGCGGCGCTCGACCCCCGGCCGCAGAATCTTGACGGCGACCGGGCGCTGGTCCGCGCCGGCGCCGACCCGGGCCTGGTGCACCTGGGCGATCGAGGCGGCCGCGACCGGTTCCCCGAAGCTTTCAAACAGGACTTCGAGCGGCTGGCCGAAGGCCGCCTCGATCGTAGCGACGGCGGCGCTGCGGGCAAACGGAGCCATGCGGTCCTGCAAGGCCTCGAGCTCGCGCACGACGCGTGCGCCGACGATGTCTTGGCGGGTTGCCAGAAATTGGCCGAGCTTGACGTAGGAGGGGCCGAGCCTGGCGATTGCCGCCGGCAGCCGCGCATCGGCCTTGCGGCGCCCGACGAGCCGCGCCAGCGCCAAAGGCAGCCGCGCCTCGGCCGCAACGCTCGTCGGGTCGATCGTCGTGAATACGCCTTCGCGGGCCAGCACCCAGCCGGCCCGGGCGAGGCGGAAGCAATGACCCAGGCTGCGAGAACCACCTAGAGTTTCCAGCCGGAATGGATGGCGACAATGCCGCCGGTCAGCCGGGTGAAGCTGGCTCGTCGGAAGCCGGCCGCTTCGATCCGCTGGCGGAACTGTGCCGCCCGCGGAAACTTGCGGATCGATTCGACGAGATAGCGATAGGGCTCGCCGTCGCCGACGACGAGCCGCCCGATCGCCGGAATGCCGGCAAACGAATAGGCCTCATACAGCCGGTCGAGCCCGGGCACGTCGACGTCGGAGAATTCCAGGCAGAGGAAGCGGCCGCCGCGTTTGAGGACCCGATGCGCCTCGCCCAACGCCACATCGAGGCGTGGCACGTTGCGGATCCCAAAGGCGACCGTGTAGGCGTCGAAGGCGCCCGCGGCAAACGGCAGCGCTTCGGCATTGGCCTCGACAAAGGCGAGTTTGCCGCCGGCGGGTGCCTCGACCGCCCGCCGGCGGCCGACGCCGAGCATTTCTCCATTGATGTCAAGTACCGTCACCCGGGTGGCCGGCCCGCCCGCGGCGGCCACCCGCAGCGCGACGTCGCCGGTCCCGCCAGCGACATCGAGATGGGCAAAGCCCTGGCGTCGCGACGGCTTGACCATGCTGACGAGCACGTCCTTCCAGATCCGGTGCAGGCCACCGGACATCAGGTCGTTCATCAGGTCGTAGCGCTGCGCGACGCGGTCGAAGACGGCGTCGACCCGCCGCTGCTTGCCGGCAAGGGGGACCTTGGTGAAGCCGAAGTCAGCCTCGGCCGGGGCCTTGCCCTGAGCGGGCGGAACGCGGGTCATTGTGCACCTTCGACGGGTCAAACCATAGCGCGCCGGCGCCCGGCTGGCTATGTATCTCGAAACCGCTCTCGATCTATGGCAAACCTGCCATAGACGTCGTCCAATTGGCTGATCATGCCCGAACTGCCCGAGGTTGAAACAGTCCGGCTCGGCCTTGCCCCGGCTTTGGTCGGTGCAAAGCTCGTCGCCGTCGAGCGCCGGCGAGCCGACTTGCGCTTTCCCTTTCCACCCGATTTCGAGGCCCGGCTCGTCGGGCGCCAAATCATCGGGCTGACGCGGCGGGCGAAATATTTGCTTGCCGATCTCGATTCCGGCGAAGTGCTGATCATGCATCTCGGCATGAGCGGCTCGTTCCGGCTAGGAAGCCGGGGCAAGACTCTTACGCCGGGTGTCCTCCACCATGCCAAGCCAAAGCTTGCGGCGCATGACCACGTGGTATTTCACTGCGCCTCCGGCACGATTGTCACCTACAACGACCCGCGCCGGTTCGGCTTCATGACTTCGTGCGCCCGCGCCGAACTCGACGCCCACAAGTTCTTCAAGGACCTCGGGATCGAGCCGCTTGGCGATGCGCTCAACGGGGCCTCGCTTGCGGCGCTTTTGGCGGGCCGGCAGGCACCCCTGAAGGTCGTCCTGCTCGACCAGACCCTGATCGCTGGTCTTGGCAATATCTACGCATCGGAAGTGCTCCACCGGGCCCATTTGTCGCCGCGCCGCGCCGCCGGTTCGATCGTCCGGCCAAATGCCGGTTCAAGCCCGCGCACCGAACGGCTCGCTGAAGCGATCCGCTCGGTCCTCACCGAGGCGCTTCGGGCCGGCGGCGCGTCGCTGCGCGACCATCGGCTGACCGACGGATCGCCCGGCCTCTTTCAGCATGCCTTCAAGGTCTATGACCGCGCCGGCCTTGCTTGCCCGACGCCGGGCTGCGGCGGCAGCGTCAAGCGCATAGTCCAGGCCGGCCGGGCAACATTTTATTGCGGGACCTGCCAGCACGGGGTGTTGCCCGCGCAAATTGGTGCGCAACAGATAGCGGCCTTCACGACGACGTATGCGGCGCAGCTTCTGACGATTGAGTTCAAAACTGAACACCGCCTCCCGCGTGGCCAGCTTGATATCGATCAGGCGCCACGCCGCCGGCGATTTGGCCCGCGCGGCACCAAGCTTCATCAGCAACTCCTCGCGCTTGAGATCCATCGCGGAAAGCTGTTTGAGCCGCGCCCATAGCCTCTTCAACTGTCGCCGGCGCATGGCGCGTTCTTTATTGATGCGCGACCGGCTCTGTGCCAACACATAGAGCTCCTGCTCCTGCGGCAAGAGCTTCACCTCAACGCCTTCGCGCACCCGATGCCACGGCAAGCCGAATAATTGCTGCTCCAGTTTGCCGAGCCGCCCCTTAGGCGTCCCGACCAGATAGGAAACGGGCGGATCGGCTTGCCGCATCTCAGCAAGGACGCCCTCGGTGGGCACGCCACGGTCCATCACCCAGATGCGTTCCGCCTTGCCGTACTGCGCCTCGATCCTGCGCAGGAAGGCGCGCAACGTCGTATTGTCAGCGGTGTTTCCCGGCAGAACCTCGTAGGCCAGTGGAAAGCCTTCCGGCGTCACGATCAATGCGATCACCACCTGCACACAATCGCCACGCTTGTCGCGGCTATAGCCGTAACGCCGCTTGTCTGCCTCATCGGTTGGCGGAGGCGATTCGAAATAGGTACTTGTCAAGTCATACAACAGAACATCAAACCGGGCGCCAAACAGATCCTGCCATCGACGCTGCAGATGGCTAAAAAACTCGGCTTTATGGGGCAGCACCTTGTCGAGGCAGCGGTAGAGCGCATTCTTCTCCGCCAGCGCGTAATCCTGACCCAACAGATCAGCCATCGCGCTCTGCTCGAACCATAACCGATGCAGCCGCCACTCGCTTCCGGGATCGATCAGCCGGTAGCACACAAGCGTCTGAAGGATATGGCGCCAACAGGTGCCTTCGCGAGAATCGGGCAAATAGCTCGCCCAAAACTGATCTAATCCAAGCTGTTCGTACAGCGTGCACGCCAACCAGCAAGCGCCCCATTGCCGCGGACGATGCAGCTGCATTCCACTCAGCCGAACCTGAACGCCGTAATCTCTGGCGTGCTCCGGCACCGCGCGCTCTGCGGGAAACAAGGCTAATTGCGTCGGTCGCTGGGTCCCTTCATCGAAGGCTTCGATAACCTCGCACCAAGCTTCACGCTGGCTATCGTTGATCTCGCCCAGATACAGTACTTGTCGCTGAACAACTTTGCCGCCAGCGCAGCGTTTGCTCTCAACTATATTCCAATAGCAATGCTCTTTGCCGTCCTTGAATCGCTTGTTGCATCGCAAGTACATGAAAGCGAATCTGACGCAAAATCCAAGATCTGAAAAGGTACTTGGTCTACACTACAACGAGTTTGAGATCGTCCACTCTTGTAAAGACTCGTATTTCTGCCTTCTTGGCTGGTAAAAATGCCAATACTTCGCCCCAGTAGAGAAAGTCGGGCTAGCGCTCGCCGATCGCCGTCTTCTGCAATTCGATCAGCCGACCAATCCCGTCGCGCGCGAGAGCGAGCATGGCGAGGAGCTCGGTTTCGCTGAACAGCGCGCCTTCGGCGGTGCTCTGCACTTCGACCAAGCTGCCGGTGCCGGTCATGACGAAATTGGCGTCGGTCTCGGCAGTCGAATTCCTCGGCATAATCGAGATCGAGAACCGGGGTCCCCTTGGCGATGCCACAGGAGACGGCGGCGACGTGATCGCGGATCGGACTATGCTTGATGATGCTGCGCTGGCGCATCCAGGCGAGACAATCGTGGAGGGCGATGAAGCCGCCGGTGATCGCCGCGGTTCGCGTGCCGCCGTCGGCCTGGATGACGTCGCAATCGATGGTGATCTGCCGCTCGCCGAGCGCGGCGAGATCGACGACGGCGCGTAGGCTGCGGCCGATCAGGCGCTGGATCTCCTGGGTTCGGCCGGACGGCTTCAGCCCCGTCGATTTGCGCCTGGTCCTGGTCGAAGTGGCGCGCGGAAGCATGGCATATTCCGCCGTCACCCAGCCGCGACCCTGGCCGCGCAGCCAGGGCGGCGGCTTATCCTCGAGGGTGGCGGTACACAGAACATGCGTTTCGCCGAACTTCACCAGACAGGATCCCTCGGCAAAGCGCGCCACCGCGCGTTCGAGCGAAATAGCCCGCATTTCGGCGGGCGCCCTTTTCGACGGGCGCATATGGGCCGGTCTATTCATGCCTTTTCCCTTAATCGACGACCGGCACCGTATAGTTCAGCGCCAGTCTTCCCCCGTCCGGATAGATGGTCTGGCCGGTCATATAGGACGCATCATCGGAAGCCAGAAAGGCCGCGACCGAAGCGATTTCCTCGGGCGCGCCCAGCCGCCCGATCGGCGTGCGCGACAGAATGCGGCGGCGCGCCGCCTCGTCGCCCAGCACCGCCCCTTTGGCCATTTCGGTCAGAATGGTTCCCGGTCCGATTGCCACGACCCGGATCTTGTGCGGCGCCAGTTCCAGAGCCATCACCCGGGTCAGCTGGTTCATCGCACCCTTCGAACAGACATAGCCAACCAGTCCCTGGATCGCAAGGACGGCATTGACCGACGACATATTGATGATGACGCCGCCGGTCTTCTGCCTGACCATTTGCCGGGCCGCCGCTTGACCGCCCATGAAGGCCGATGTGAGATTGGTACGCATCACCTTGTCGAAGAGTTCGTCGCTCGTTTCGAGAAACGGCGTGGAAATCGCAATGCCGGCATTATTCATCATGATGTCGACGCTCGCAAAGGCCGTGACGGTCTCGGCGATCAACCGATCGATGTCGGCGCGCTTGGTCACGTCGGTTGCCACAAACAGGGCCTCGCTGCCCGCCGCGTGCAGGCTTTTGGCAGCCGCCTCACCGTCTGTTATGTCGACGTCAGCGATCACCACCTTGGCCCCTTCCGCGGCAAAGCGTCGCGCGCTGGCCAGCCCGATCCCATTCGCCCCGCCGGTGACGATTGCGGTCTTGCCGGAAAAACGTAGCGCCATCCCAATCCCCCCTGTCAGTGCAACCCGGAAGCCTCTGGTCGGCCTCCTCTTCTCACGTTAGCGTGCTGCCGGCAAATCCTATCCTCTGGGCCAATGCGGGGAGTGCTGAACACCAATGCGGGAAACATACGACGTGATCATTGCTGGCGGTGCGGTGATGGGCAGTTCGACCGCCTATCATCTGGCCGCGAACAAGGATTTTCGCGGCCGGATCCTTGTCATCGATAAGGACCTCAGCTTCCAGAAATGCGCGAGCGCGCTGTCGGCGAGTTCAATCCGCCAGCAATACTCGACCAGGATCAACATTCAGGCTTCCTTGTTCGGCCTGTGGTTCGTCCGCCACGCCGGCGATTTGCTCGAGGTCGATGGCGACCGGCCGGCACTCGGCTTCAAGGAGCGCGGCTATCTCTACCTTGCGACGGCCGCCAATGCCAATGTGCTGGTCGCCAATCATGCGCTGCAGCAGGCCGAGGGCGCCGATATTCGCCTGCTCGCCGCCGCCGAACTGACGCGCCAGTTTCCTTGGCTCCAGCTCGACGATGTCGCGCTTGGCTCCTGGGGTGCCAGCGGCGAAGGCTGGTTCGACGGCTATGGTCTGATGCAGGCGCTACGGCGCAAGGCCATCGCGCTCGGCGTCACCTACAGCGAGGCCGTTGTCGCAGGGCTGGAATGGGCGGGCGGGCGGGTCTCGGCGGTTCGCCTTGCCGATGGCCGGACGATCGGCTGCGGGGCTTTGGTCAATACTTGCGGCGTTTCGGGCGCCCGTGAACTTGCCGCGATCGCCGGCTGCGAGCTGCCGATTTCCTCGCGCAAACGGTGCGTATTTGCCTTCACCAACCAGGGCGGCATTGAACCAGACCATCTGGCGAAATTTCCGCTCGTGATCGACACGACCGGCGTCTGGTTCCGCACCGAGGGCAATGGCTTCTTGACCGGCATTTCGCCCCCGGCGGCCAGCGATCCGGAAACCAACAATTTCGACGTGGACTGGCCGATATTCGAGGACACCCTGTGGCCGGCTCTTGCCGCGCGGGTGCCGGCATTTGCGGCGATCAAGCCCGGTCGCGCCTGGGCCTGCCATTATGATCTGAACGTTTTCGATCATAATGCGATTGCCGGCCGTCTGCCGGGTCGGGAGAATTGCTATGTTGCCGCCGGCTTTTCCGGACATGGCCTGCAGCAATCCCCGGCGATCGGACGTGGGCTCAGCGAATTGATCGTGCACGGCAGGTTCACGAGTCTCGATCTGGCCGACTTTGCGGTCGAACGCGTTTCCGAGGGGCGGCGGCTGCTCGAAACCAACGTCATCTGAGGCTAGTTCGGCGCCGGCACGCTCTCCGGCGGCGGGTCGAGTTCGACGCGCCGCGGCGGATCGGCGCCCTTGCGGGTGCAGGTAATCGCAGCGGCGCGGATCGCAAAATCGAGCCAGCGATAGACGTGATCGCGGCTGACCGGTTCGGCGATCGCGCCGAGCGCCCGGTCTTCCGCCATGATCGCGAGCAGCGCCGCGGTAAAGCTGTCGCCGGCGCCAATCGTGTCGACGACCTTGACCGGCGGCGCCGGTAGCACCACCGAGCTTTGTCCGAAAAAGCCCCTGGCGCCTTGCGCGCCGCGGGTCAGTACCGTGAGTTTTGGTCCGCGTTGCGCCCAATCGGCCATCGCCGCCTGAGGATCGCGGCCGGGGTAGAGCCAGCTCATGTCCTCCTCGCTTGCCTTGACGATCGTGCTGAGCGCAACCCGCTCCTCGACCGATTTGGCGACTTTGTCCCGTGCAGGCAGGACCAGCGGCCGGATATTCGGATCGAAGCTCGTGGAGATATGTTTGCGCGCCCGCTTGAGCGATGCGAGCGCCGCCGCACCCTGCCTGTCGGCAAGCGCGGAAAACGAGCCGACATGGAGATGCATGAGCCCGGCCGGCCAGTCGGACGGCAGCGGCGTCTTGCCGTCATAGGCGGTCGATTGCAAATAGAACGCGTAGCGCGGACCGGATTCTGCCGCCGTGACGAAGGCAAGCGGGCTCGGCCGCTTGCTACGCGCGACATAGGACAGATCGACCGTTTCGCGCTCCAGCGCCGCCAGGAAGCGCTCGCCATTGGCATCGCGCGACAGCCGGCCAGCGAAGGCAACCGACGCGCCGAGCCGGCCGAGACCAATGGCGACATTGAAGGGCGAGCCGCCGAGCACTGCCTGATAGAGATCTTCGCTGCGCCGTTTCGGCACCAGATCGATCAGCGCCTCGCCGGCAACCAGAATGCGACCGCTGCCATGCCGGGCTTCTACGGCCATCGTCAGGCCAGAAGGTAGGACGTCTTGACAGTGGTGTAGAATTCCACGGCATAGCGGCCCTGTTCGCGTGGCCCGTAGGAGGAGCCTTTGCGGCCGCCGAACGGCACGTGATAGTCGACGCCGGCAGTCGGCAAATTGACCATGCACATGCCGGCTTCGATGTTGCGCTTGAAATGGCTGGCATGCTTGAGGCTGGTCGTGCAAATGCCGGCTGACAGGCCGAATTCGGTGTCATTGGCGATCGCCAGCGCATTGTCGTAGTCCTTGGCGCGGACAATCGCTGCGACGGGTCCGAAGATTTCCTCGCGGGCGATCCGCATTTTCGGGTCGACGTCGGTGAACAGGGCCGGCGACAGATAGAAGCCGGGATGCTGGCGATTGAGCAGTTCGCCGCCGAGGGCGAGCTTGGCGCCTTCCGTGCGCCCGATCTTGATATAGGCGAGATCTTGATCGAGCTGGTTCTGGTCGACCACCGGCCCGATATGGGTGCCAGGCTTTAGCGCGTCGTCGACGACCAGGCCGTTGATCCGTTCGCCGAGGGCGCGAACGAAATTATCGTGAATACCGGCGGTCACGATCAGACGCGAGGACGCGGTGCAGCGCTGCCCGGTCGAGAAGAATGCGCCGTTGACAGCGCATTCGACTGCGGTCTTGAGATCGGCGTCGTCGAGCACGACCAGCGGATTCTTGCCGCCCATTTCCAGTTGGAACTTGGCCATGCGGGCGATGCAGGCGTGAGCGACCTTGCGGCCGGTCGAAACCGACCCGGTGAAAGAGATGGCGGCGACGTCGGGATGGTTCAGGAAAGTTTCGCCGACCACCGAGCCGCGGCCCATGACCAGATTGAAGACGCCCTTGGGAAGGCCGCAGCCGGCGAGGATTTCGGCAAGCGCATGGGCGGTTCCTGGAACCAGGTCAGCCGGCTTGAACACCACGCAATTGCCGTAGCAGAGCGCCGGCGCGATCTTCCATGCCGGGATCGCCGCCGGAAAATTCCATGGGGTGATGATGCCGACGACACCCAGCGGCTCGCGACTGATCTCGACGTCGATTCCCGGCCGGGTGCTCGCCAGCCGCTCGCCCTGGAGGCGCAGGGCCTCGCCAGCGAAAAAGCTGAAAATCTGTGCAGCCCGCGTCACCTCGCCGATCCCCTCGGCCAGCGTCTTGCCCTCCTCGCGAGCGAGCAGGTGGCCGATCTCATCCTTGCGTGCCATAATTGCGGCGGCCGCCCGGCCGAGCCAATCGGCCCGCTCCTGCGGTGTCGTGCGGGCATAGGCCGCAAACGCCGCCTTGCCAGCAGCAATTGCGGCCTTGGCTTGGGCCGCGTTGGCTTGAGCATATTCGCCGACCAGGTCGCCCGTATTGGAGGGGTTGATGTTGCGGGTCACCTGGTCGGCGCCAAGCCATTCGCCCCCGATGAAATTCCTGGCCACATTCGACATTTGCTACTCCTGCTATCCGGTAAGGAAATCCGGGCCGATGCCGGTCAAATCAGACCGCGCCTGGCAAGATGGCGCATCAAATGCGCCGCTCCATACGACCAAGGCGGACAATCCGGCGAGCGCCGCATGCGGTTGACCAGAGTGCCGAGCTTGCCGCTCGACACGCTCACGAGATCGCCAATCTTATGGGTGAAGCCCTGGCCCGGCGCATCGCGGTCCTCGACTGGCGCATACATTGTGCCGAGAAACAGGACGGCGCCATCGGCATATTGATGGTCGCGTCCGATCATCTGAGCGACGAGATCGGCCGGATCACGCGAGATCTTGCTCATCGAACTGCCGCCGGTCAGCCGGAAACCATCCTCGCCCTGGACCTCGAGCCGAACCTCGGCGGCGCGGACGTCGTCGAGCCCGAAGGATTCGTCGAACAAGCGCAGAAAGGGCCCGATCGCGCAGGAGGCGTTATTGTCCTTGGCTTTGCCAAGCAGCAGGGCGGATCGGCCCTCGAAATCACGCAGATTGACGTCATTGCCAAGCGCCGCACCGACGATCCGGCCACTCGATGCGACCGCCAGCACGATTTCCGGCTCGGGATTGTTCCAGCTCGAGCCGGGATGCAGGCCAGCATCGGCACCGCTGCCAACCGCCGACATCGGCTGGCTCTTGGTAAAAATCTCGGCATCCGGCCCGATCCCGACCTCGAGATATTGCGACCAGGCGCCCTGGCCGATGAGAACCTGTTTCAGCGCCATCGCCTCGGCCGAACCCGGACGCAGTTTCGACAGGTCGTCACCGACCCTTTGTCGAATTTCGAGGCGCAGCTTCTGGGAGGCCTTTATATCGCCGCGCGCTTTTTCCTCGATCACCCGCTCGAGCATCGATACCGCGAAGGTGACTCCGGCGGCCTTGATCGCCTGCAGGTCGATCGGCGCAAGCAGCCATGGCTGCGTCGGATCGCGATGGTCGGCCGGCGTATTGGCGAGCAGCCGCGCCAGCGCGCCGATCCGTTCGCCCTTCGCCTTGCCGACCTCGGCCGCCGGCTGGGCCGCCTCGCACAGATCGCGGCTGGTGGGGAAGGTCGCGCTGATGTCGAACACACTATCGCCGCGCAGCGCGATCACCGACGGGCCGCCGAGATCGGGGCGCCAGGCCCGCCCGACAAGACAGGCTCCAGCAGCATCCTCGGGCAGGCTGCGGCTCGGATCGAGACGGAAGGGCAGGGTCATCGTCATCAATTCTGTGGGTGGGCCGACTTGGGGCGGAGTATTGACGCCTCGAGCGGCTCTGTCTAGCGTCTAACATGCTAGTTGTTCAAAGCTAGCCCTCGAAGGGCCCGATTGCATGGCAAGGCAGGCTATGGTTCCTGGCGCCGCAGGCTACGCAGCCGTCCCGGCAGAGCAGCGCCGGGCCTCGAAGGCCGATTTCGTCTACCGAGAGGTCAAAGAGGCGATCTTGTCGGGTGCGCTCGAGCCTGGGGCGGCGATCGACAAGGTCGGATTGTGCCATCGTCTCGGCATATCGCGCTTTCCGGTCACTACCGCGATCAACCGACTGGCCTTCGAGCGGCTGGTTCTCGTCGAACCGCAGCACGGGTCGTTCGTCGCCAAGATTTCCGCTGACGACGTGCGCGAGTGGATGCTGATCCGCCGCGCCTTGGAATCGGAGATTGCGGCCGAGGCGGCGCAGCGCCTGTCGCGAACCGCGCGCGGCGAATTGGAGCGCAATCTGCGCTACCAGCAGGCTTGCGTCGAGGCTAAGGATTACGCCGGGTTCTACACGCTCGACCTCGAGTTTCATCGGCTGCTGGTGGTCGGCCTTGAGCTTGTCCATGCCGGCGAGATCCTGGACGGGCTGCGCGCTCATCTCGAGCGGGTTCGGCGGATTTTGCTGACGCCGCCGGGTCGGCTTCCGAAAACCCTCGCCGAGCACCGTTCGATCGCCGAGGCGCTCGAGCAGGGCGACGCCGGGGCCGCGCGGGCAGCCATGCACGGCCATCTCGAGCAGACGACAGAATTGTTTGAAGCTTTCGTTCGACAGAGACCGGGGCTATTCCTGGTCTGAAACCCCGATGGATATGATGAACGCCAGCCGCACCATCCGTCTTCACCGATCCGATAATGTGCTTGTCGCGGTCGACACGCTTGAGCCCGGCCTCGAAAGGGACGGGATAGTACTGGTCAAGCGCGTGCCCAAGGGCCACAAGATGGCGGCCGCGGCCAATTGCCAAGGGCGCGCCGATCCTCAAATTCGGCCAGATCATCGGCTTTGCTTCGTCCAACATTGCGCCGGGCGACTGGGTGCACGAGCACAATGTCGAAATGCAGGCCTTCGCCCGCGACTATTGCTTCGGCGAAGATGCGCGCGATGAGCCGGTTCTGCCGCTCGAAGCGCGGGCCAGCGTTCAGGCGTTCCGGCGTGCCAATGGCAAGGTTGGCACGCGCAATTATCTCGCCATTCTAACCTCGGTGAATTGTTCGGCCTCGGTCGCCCGTTTCATGGCCCAGGCCGTCGAACGTTCAGGCATTCTCGCCGACTATCCCAATGTCGACGGCGTCATCGCCCTGGTCCATGGGACCGGCTGCGGCATTGCTGCCAAGGGCGAGGGTTTCGAGGCCCTCAAGCGCACCCAATGGGGCTATGCCAGCAATCCCAACATCGCCGGCGTCCTGCTGGTCGGGCTCGGCTGCGAGGTTTTTCAGATCAGCCGGATGAAGCGCGAGTTCGACTATTGTCGAGGGCGAGAGTTTTCAGACAATGACGATCCAGGAAAAAGGCGGCACCCGGCGCACGGTCGAGGCCGGCCTTGCCCGGCTCCGCGACAATGCTGCCGATCGCCAATCAGGCGAAGCGCGAAACCCTGCCGGCTTCCGAATTGGTTCTGGCGCTGCAATGCGGTGGCTCGGACGGCTATTCCGGCATTACTGCCAATCCGGCGCTCGGGGCTGCCGCCGATATTCTGGTCCGACACGGCGGCACCGCAATCCTGTCGGAAACGCCGGAAATCTACGGCGCCGAACATCTGCTGACGCGTCGCGCGGCAACACCGGAAATCGGTCAGAAGCTTGTCTCGATGATTCGCTGGTGGGAGGATTATTGCGAGCGCAATGGCGGCGAGATGAACAACAATCCCTCACCTGGCAACAAAGCCGGCGGCCTCACGACCATATTGGAAAAATCGCTCGGCGCGGCGGCCAAGGGCGGCACGACGACCCTGCAGGGCGTCTACGCCTATGCCGAGCAGGTCAAGGCGCGCGGCTTCGTCTACATGGATACGCCGGGCTACGATCCGGTCTCGGCCACCGGCCAGGTTGCCGGCGGCGCCAATATTCTGTGCTTCACGACCGGGCGCGGCTCCGCCTATGGCTGCAAGCCCACGCCTTCGATCAAACTCGCCACCAACAGCGAAATCTACGAGCGCATGATCGACGACATGGACATCAATTGCGGCGACATTCTCGATGGCGTTGCGATCGAGACAAAGGGCCAGCAAATTTTCGAGACCATTTTGCGGGTTGCCTCCGGCGAGAAGTCGAAATCCGAGGCGCTCGGCTATGGCGACGCTGAATTCGTGCCTTGGCAGATCGGCGCGACAATGTAGAAAGGCCTATTCTGCGGAGGCTTGCGATGACGGTCACGATAGACGGACGGAGGCTGAAGGGTCGCGACGTCATTCGCGCGGCGCGGCCTGCGGCGTCCGGCCGGTTCGAAAAGACCGCCCTCAACGCGCTCGCCCGCGGCCAGATCGAGGCGACGCGGGCCTATATCGAACAGCAATGGCTGCACGACGATGCGCCGATGATGTACGGCTTCAACACCGGGCTCGGCCTCTTCAAGGATACCCGCGTCACAATTGCCGACATGGCGCAATACCAGCAGTCGATGATTTTCGCGCATGCGACCGGCGTCGGCGAACCATTCGAACGCGAGGTCGTGCGCGCGACGATGCTGCTGCGGGCTAATGCCTTCGCCTCCAATTATTCCGGCCCCCAGATCGCCGTCGTCGACCGGCTTCTGGCCTTTCTCAATGCTGGCCTGCATCCGGTCGTACCCAAAAAGGGTTCGGTCGGCGCCTCCGGCGATCTGGCGCCGCTTGCCTATATCGCAGCCGGACTATGCGGCTATGCCAAGGCGGAAATCGAATTTAAGGGCAAGACCATGCCGGCGCCCGAGGCAATCCGCCGGGCCGGCCTTTCGAGCGAGTTTTCGCTCGGCGTCAAGGATGCCTCGGCGCTGATCAATGGCTCGACCGTTTCGCTGGCGCTTGCCGTTCTGGCTGCCCATGATGCCCGGCGGTTGCGCAAGAACGCCGACATTGCCTTGGCGCTAACTTGCGAGGCAATGCGGGCCGAAACCACCGCGTTCGACAGCCGCATTCACGCTGCGCGGCCGCATCCCGGCCAGATCCGAGTAGCCGAGAATTTGCGCCGGCTTTTATCCGGCTCGCGCCGCACGACCCAGGCCGCCCGTCAGATCCTTTTTCCCGAAGAAAGCCGCGACCCGCGGATCGCGCTGCCACCGCGTATCCAGGACGTCTATTCGCTGCGCTGCGCGCCGCAGGTCCACGGTCCGGTACTCGACGGGCTTGACTATATCGACCGCATTCTGGCCGTCGAGATCAATTCGGCGACCGACAATCCGCTGATATTCGCCACGACTGAGGGCGGCTATGAAATCATTTCTGGCGGCAATTTCCATGGCCAGTATCTTGCCCAGGCGACCGATCTTCTGAGCATCTCGCTTGCCGATCTCGGCTCGATCTGCGAGCGTCGCCTCGCCCGGCTGATCGACCCAGGCATGAGCTTCGGCCTGCCGCGCAACCTCAATGCCGGCAAGCGCGGCCTCAACACCGGTTTTCCCACCGTGCAATGCGCGATGTCGGCACTGGTGATGGAAAACCGGACCCTGGCGACCCCGGGGTCGGTCGATTCGGTTCCCGGCAAGGGCAATAGCGAGGATCATGTGTCGAATTCGACCTGGTGTGCCCGCAAGGCTCGCACCATCCTCGAGAACACCGAGCAGATTGTTGCCGGCGAAATGCTGCTTGCCGCCCAGGCACTCTCGCTGGTCGAGCCATTGACCCGCGACTTTCCGCTGGCGACGGCCACCAGGGCCGCATTCGCCGCGCTGCGCGGCAGGATCGCCCCGGCGCTCGAGGGGGATCGCTGGTGGCACGCCGACATGGCTGCAGCGCTCGAAATGGTTAGGGACGGGACAATTCTCGACGCGGTCGAAGGCGCGATTGGCGCCTTGCATTAGCGGCATCGGCAAGAAGGGGGCGAGAAATGCGGCTCACGCAAATCATCGACGAAAAGGATAAGCGCGCGCTCGTCGTCAGCGCACGCGGCGAATCACGGATCGTCAGGGGAGTAAGAACGACTTACGCGCTCGCCAGCGAGGCGATCGCCGAGGGCGAGCCGCTGCGCAAGCGGATCGCCGCGCGCGGGGTTGGCGCGATCGTCGACCTGACGGCGGCGCTCAAACAGGGTCGGGTGCTGACACCGATCGATCATGCCGATCCCGCCCATCTCCTCGTCACCGGAACGGGCCTGACCCATCTCGGCTCGGCCGAGGGCCGCGACAAGATGCACAAGGATCTCGCCGATCCGACCAAGTTGACGGATTCGATGAAGATGTTCCGGCTCGGGCTAGAGGGCGGCAAGCCCGTGGCTGGCCAACGCGGCCAGCAGCCGGAATGGTTCTACAAGGGTGACGGCTCGATCCTGGCCGCGCCGGGCGCCAGTCTGGCTAGTCCGGATTTTGCGTTGGACGGGGGCGAAGAGCCGGAAATCGCCGGTATTTATTTAGTCGATCCGGATGGCATGCCGGTGCGGCTCGGCTTTGCGCTCGGCAACGAATTTTCCGATCATGTTCTTGAGCGGCAAAACTACCTCTACCTTGCCCATTCGAAATTGCGCGGCTGCGCGATCGGGCCCGAGCTTCTCGCCGGCGACTTGCCGCTCGATATTCGCGGCGTCTCGCGTATTCGCCGTGGCAAAGAGGTCATTTTCGAAAAGCCATTCATTTCGGGTGAGCAGAACATGTCGCATTCGATCGCCAATCTGGAAGCGCACCATTTCAAATACCGACAGTTCCGAAGGCCGGGCGACGTCCACGTGCATTTCTTTGGCACCGCGACCTTGTCCTTTTCGGACGGGATAAAGCCGGAGCAAGGCGACATTTTCGAAATCGAAGCCGAACCGTTCGGCCTGCCGTTGCGCAACAAGCTCAAAATCGTCAAAGCGAAATGGCCGAAGGTCAAGTCGCTTTAGCACGCAAACGGGCCAAGCGCTTCGCCGCGGGTCGATCGCTGCTATCCCGGGCGGGTTTGTCGTCTATGCTGTCGGATGGCGCCCGGCGAACTTGCCGTAAGCGCTACCTTCAGCGAGCCGCGAATACCCGCCGCATCGAGCGGCCAAGCAGCGACGCCTTCTGCGCCTCCCATACAGGCCCGCCAATCAGGTCAATCGAGGCGGCATCGACCGCTTTGACACGCCGCGGTCAGGCTCAAATTGCCGCCCTCGGCGCGCTCCATCAATCGCACTTCGAGGGCTTTCTGCCGCGGCCGGTGGCATTGTTGCCAAGCAGCGCCGAAGCGATCAATTGCTGCGTATAGGCCTGCTGTGGTGCCTGGAAAATACTGGTCGTATCGCCCGTCTCCACTATGCGGCCCTCGCGCATGACCAGGATCCTGTCGGCCATGGCGCGCACCACGGCCAGATCGTGGCTGATGAAGATGTAGGTCAGCCCATGCTCAATCTGCAGGCGGCGCAGCAGCGCCAAAATATCGGCCTGAATCGAGCGGTCGAGCGCCGAGGTCGGCTCGTCGAGCACGACAAGCCGCGGCCGCAGGATCATCGCGCGGGCTATCGCGATGCGCTGTCGCTGGCCGCCGGAAAACTCATGCGGAAAGCGGTTGCGCGCGGCAGCGTCGATGCCCACCTCGCGCAGCGCATCCGCCGCGCCCTGTTCGCGTTCGCGTCTGGTCAGCCGCGGTCGTGCACCAGCAGGCCCTCGCTGACAATGTCGCCGACCGTCATGCGCGGCGACAGCGACCCGAACGGATCCTGGAACACGATCTGCAACGATTGGCGCAGCGGGCGAAGAGCGACGGGGCTCAGCCCATTGAGGGCGAGGTTCTCGAAGAGGACGGTGCCAGCGGCCGGCACAAGCCGCAAGATCGCCCGGCCGAGCGTCGATTTGCCGGATCCGGATTCTCCGACTATGCCGAGCGTCTCGCCGCGTCGCAAATCGAAGTCGACGCCATCGACGGCGCGCAGCTTATGGGATCGCTTGAACAAGCCGCCGCCCGTTCGAAAGGTGACGCTGAGGCCGCGCGCCGCGAGTTCGAGTGGCGCGTCGGCGGCAACCGGTGGCTTGTGGCCAGCCGGCTCTGACTCGATCAGCATCCGTGTATAGGGCTGGCTGGGATTTTCCATCACGACAATGGTCGGTCCGGATTCGACGATCTCGCCGGCCCGCATGACATAGACCCGATCGGCGAAGCGGCGCACGATGCCGAGATCGTGGGTGATGAAGACGATCGCCATGCCGAAACGGGACTGGAGAGCGGCAAGCAGGTCGAGGATTTGCGCCTGGATGGTGACGTCGAGCGCGGTCGTCGGCTCGTCGGCAATGAGCACGTCGGGTTGGTTGCAGATCGCCATGGCGATCATGACGCGCTGGCGCTGTCCGCCGGATAGTTCGTGCGGATAGGACCGGATCCGCCTCTCCGGCTCCTGGATCTCGACCAGCCGCAGCAAGTCGATGGCCCGCCGCCGAGCCGCCTTGCGATTGAGGCCGGCATGGGCGCGCAGCACCTCGACGAGCTGTGCGCCAACCGGAAATAGCGGATCGAGCGAGGTCATCGGCTCCTGAAAGATCATGGTGATCTTGCGGCCGCGAAAGCGGTTCAGCTGCCGTTCGGAGATCCCCAGAATCTCCTCGCCGTCGAGCCGCACCGAGCCGTTCGCTGTGCCGTTAGCGGCGAGCAGGCCCAACACGGCCATCATGGCCTGGCTCTTGCCGGAGCCCGATTCGCCGACGATCGCCACGGTTTCGCCGCGTCCGACGCGGACGTTCATCCCTTTGACCGCTTCGACCGGCCCGTCGGACGTTGCGAACCTTACATTGAGTTTGGCAATCTCGAGAACGGCCTGTTGCATTACCGATCCTTGGGGTCGAGCGCGTCTCGCAGTCCGTCGCCGAGGAAGTTCAGCGCAAACAGCGTCGAAGTGAGAAGCAGCGCCGGCAGGATCAGCGTGCCGCTTGCGCCCTGGATATTGCGTGCGCCCTCGGCGACCAGCACGCCCCAGCTCGTCATCGGCTCCTGCACGCCGAGCCCGAAGAAGGACAGGAAGCTTTCGAGCAGGATGACCTGCGGCACCAGCAGCGTCAGATAGACGACGACCGGCCCGATCGTATTGGGAATGACGTGCCGGCGCAGGATAGCCGTCATCGACAGGCCGAGAGCCTCGGCAGCCTGGACATATTCTTGCCGCTTGATCGACAGGGTCTGGCCGCGCACGATGCGGGCCATGTCGAGCCATTCGACGGCGCCGACCGCAACAAACATCAGGACGAAATTGCGGCCGAAAAAAACGACGAGCAGGATGACGAAAAAGATGAAGGGTAGCGCATAGAGAATGTCGACGATGCGCATCATCACCAAGTCCAAACGTCCGCCGACATAGCCGGCGATCGCGCCCTAGACTACACCGATGACCAAGGCGACGCAGGTGGCGAGCAGCCCGATCGCCAGCGAGACCCGGCCGGCGATCAGGGTGCGGGTCAGAAGGTCGCGGCCGTTGGCATCGGTGCCGAAGGGGAAACTCAAACGCTTCAGCGGGACATCAACGACAAGCCGTCTGCCATCGTCGGCGCGTTCGACGACCCGGGCGGCCTGGAACAAATCGGAACGCTCGAAATAGACGAGGAGACGCTCGTCGATGCTCCGCGTGCTCTCAAGTTCAATCCTTACCCCGTTGGTATCGTTGCGCATCGAGGTGATCTTGGCGTGCATGTGGGCCGCGGCCTTTGCGGCCGGCCCGGCTATTTCGCTTTCCTGCGGGTGCGCCTGCAGGCTTGCCGGGAGCTTGACATAGTCGGGATAGACGCGGTCGTAGGGGTGCGGAGAGACCAGCGGTCCGAAGAGACAGGCGAGCGTCATCAGGCTGAGAAAACGAGGCTTGCGACCGCCGCCCGGTTGGCCATGAGACGAGCCCATGCTTCGGCCCAGAGCGAGCGCCCGCGTGGAGCCTGGAGCAAAGCCTCTGTGGCTGGCTGGCGAAGCGAGGCGTCACTCATAGCGCACCCGCGGATCGAGCCAGCCGTAGAGCAGGTCGACAAGAAGGTTGAAGATGATGACGAGAACGGCGACGAGGATGACGGTGCCCATGACCAGGGTGTAGTCGCGATTCAGGGCGCCATCGACGAAATAGCGGCCGACGCCGGGTATGCCGAAGATATTTTCGACGACGATTGACCCAGTCATGACCGCGGCGCTGGCCGGTCCAAGATAGGATACGACTGGCAGGGCGGCGGCGCGCAAGGTATGTTTCAGCAGAATCGGCAGCGGCATGCCATTGGCGCGCAGGGTTCGCACAGGATGCGAACGCAGCGCCTCGACCATCGCGGCGCGCGTCAGCCGAGCGATCACGGCGATCTGCGGCAGGGCAAGCGTGGCAATCGGCAGCACGAGATTGCGCCAGGCGCCGTTGCCGTAGCCGCCGACCGGCAGCCAGGCAAGCGTCAGGCCGAACAGCAGCTGAAAGACCGGCGCCACAACGAAATTTGGTATTGTCAAGCCGACCGCGGCCATCGCCATGATGGCATAATCGGCGGCGCTATTCTGCCGCAGGGCGGCACCGGTGCCGAGGCTGACGCCGAGCACGACCGCGATCGCCAGGGCCGTGGCGCCGAGCCGCATCGAGATCGGCAACGCCGCGGCGAACAATTCACGGACAGTGAAGTCGCGCCAGTAGAAGCTCGGGCCGAGATCACCCTGGAAAAGATGGTTGAGGTAGGACAGATATTGTCGGTAGAGCGGCTCATCGAGATGATAGATTCGGCGCAAATTCTCCATCACCTGGGCCTCGAGCGGCCGCTCGAGATCGAAGGGTCCGCCCGGCGCGACGCGCATCAGAAAGAACGCGATGGTGATGACCAGAAGAAGGGTCGGCAGCGCCGAGAGGAGCCGTTTGAGACTATAGGCTGCCATTTGGCGGTCCTAAACCGGCCCGCTGCGGCTGACCGCAGCGGGGCCGTTGTCACTCAGGGGCTGATCGCGATGAAGCGCGCGAGGTGACGATCGAGCAGGTTCGATTGCCAGCCCGTCACTTTCGGTGAGACGAGGTTCTTGGATCCATAGAACATCAGCGTCAGATAGGGTTCGTCCCTTAGGATGATGACTTCGGCGTCATGCAGAATTTTCGCCCTGGCGTCGAGATTGGTTTCGCGGGCCGCTTTTTGCATCAAGGCATCGAATTCGGGGTTGGCGTAATTGGCATAGTTCAGACCGGGATTGTCGCTTTGCAGGAGAAAGAGAAAGTTCTGCGGGTCAGAATAATCGGCGATCCATCCGGCCCGGGCGATATCGAAATCGCCCTTATCGCGCAAAAACGCATAGTGGGTCTTGAGATCGGTGTTGATGAATTTTGTCTCGACGCCCAGGACCTTCCACATGTCGGCCAGCGCGACCGCCGTGTTCTTGTGGTTCTCGGAGGTGTTGTACCGAATTTCGACGACGAGCGTCTTGCCGCCCTCGCCGAAGCCCGCCTTCTTCAATAGTTCCTTCGCCTTGTCCTCGCGTTCCAGGGGCGATAAATCCTTGGCAGGCAATGTTGGCGGCGCCTCGTAATTGCCGATGCCCGGTGGCACGAAGCTGTCGGCCGCGACCATGGTTCCGCCCCAGATCTGTTCGGCCAGGAATTCGCGGTCGACAACCATCGACAGGGCCTGGCGCACTCGAACATCATCGAAAGGCGGTTTTTTCGTATTGAAGACGAAATAATAGGTCCCGAGGTAAGGCGCGACCTTGAATTGGTCCTTCAGCGTTTGCCGGATGAACTTGATCTGGTCAGTCGGTACGTCGTTGTAGCTGTGAATTTCGCCGGCCTGGAAGCGACGCAGCGCCGCCGAGCGGTCCTCGAGCGGGTAGAAGATTTCCCGGTCGAGCTTGACGTTGGCGGCATCGCGATACTTCTGGTTCTTAATCAGGGTCAGATGATCGTTCGGCACGAATTCGGTAACGACAAAGGCTCCGTTCGAGATGAGATTGCCGGGCTTGACGAAATCCTTGCCGAATTTTTCCACCGAGGCGGGATGCACCGGCAAGGCCGTCTGGTGCGCAAGTTGGGCAATGAAATAAGGGGTCGGGGCCTCGAGTGAAATCTCGAGGGTGCGATCGTCGAGCGCCTTGATGCCGAGTTCCTCGACCTTTGCCTGACCCTTATTGACCGCCTCGCCGTTTTTCACAGTGTACAAAATATTCGCATATTTGGCGCCAGTCTGCGGATCCATCAGACGACGGAAGGAATAGACGAAATCCGCGGCCTTAACCGGGTCGCCATTCGACCAGCGTGCCTCGGGCCGCAGGGTGAACGTGTAGGTCGTGCCGTCCGCATTCTGGCGCCAGCTATCGGCCACGCCGGGAACAATACGAGCCTCGGCGTCATAGGTGACGAGCCCTTCGAACATGTCGAGTAGAATGTCGCTCTCGGCGACCGTTGAAGTCTTGTGCGGGTCGAGGGTCTCTGGATCGCCGGGATTGCCGCGATGATAGACCATTTCCGCCGAAGCGAGCGCGAGATTGGCAAACACTAGGAGCGGCGCAATGACCAGGATGTGGCGGCGTCGGGTCAACATGTCAACCTCCGGTGAATTGCATCCGCTGGCAATCTGGCATGCCGGACTGGGGTTCGGCCAGACCTTTGGCGTGGCGGTTGCGACCAGATCCGTGCCGGGTCCCTTGTGCTCGTCAGGGATAAGGAGCGCCGGCCCTGATCCAATCGGCGAGGACTTGCCGGTCGGCATCGCTGATTTCGGTAATGTTGCCGCCGGGCGGCATCGCGTGGGTGGCGACTGCCTGTAGCCCGATTTCGCGGGCGTGGAGAGCGATCGCCTCGGGTGAGTTCGAGCCTGACGCCCTTTGGCGCGGTGGCGAGCCCTTCCCAGACTGGTTCGCCGGCATGGCACATCGAACAGCGCGAAGTGACGATTTCTTCGACCGCTGCAAAGCGGACGGGCGAGCCGGCGCTCGCCTGTCCGCCCACCGGGCCGGCGGTCGAAAGATAAATTATGCACAGGCCGCCAAGCGCGGCCGCCGCCCAGGTCCACCAGGGCGAGCCGTTACCGGCGTGGCGGGAATTGTAGAAGTGTCGGATCAGCGCGCCGATGACTATGACGATCGCGGCGATGACCCAGTTCCACCGACTAGCGAAAGCGAGCGGATAATGATTCGACACCATCAGGAAAATGACCGGCAGGGTCAGATAATTGTTATGCAGCGAGCGCTGTTTGGCTGACTTGCCATAGGCCGGATCCGGTGTCTGCCCGGCGATCAGTGCGGCGACGACCTTGCGCTGGTTCGGGATGATGTTCATCGCGACATTGCCGACCATCACCGTGCCGATTATGGCGCCAAGCTGGATAAAGGCGCCGCGTCCACCAAACAGCTTGGTGAGACCGAAGGCGACCGCTACCAGAAAGACGAAGACCGTCGCGCCGAGTACGACGTCGTTTTCCGCAAGGGGCGTTCTGTAGAGAGCATCGTAGATCAGCCAGCCTGCGACCAGGGTTGCCAGACTGATGGCAACCGCCTGCCAGGGCGCAAGATCGAGGACGCCGCGGTCGATCAGATAGAGGTCGGCATGGGTATAGTAGAGCACGCCAAGCATAAAGAAGCCCGACAGAAAGGTCGAATAGGCTTCCCATTTGAACCAGGTGAGTTCGGCCGGCAGATGCGCCGGTGCGACGCCATATTTGATCATGTGATAGAAACCGCCGCCATGCACTTGCCAGGCATCACCGCCGGCCCCCTGCGGCAGACCGGCATGTTTCTTCAGGCTCAAGTCGAGATGGACGAAATAGAAGGACGACCCAATCCAGGCGATCCCGGTGATTACATGCACCCAGCGGATCAAAAAATTGGCCCATTCGAGCAGCAGGGTTTGCCAAATCATGCGTTCAGGCCGGCGGCGGGGCGGATTCGAAAGGCGGCACTTGCAGCACTCCTTCGCGCCGATCGCGGGCCGGATTCAGCTGCCACGATAGGTCGAGTAGCCATAGGGAGAAATCAACAGCGGCACGTGATAATGGGCGCCGGTGTCGGCGATGCCAAAACGCACCGGAACGACATCGAGAAAAGGCGGTGTCGGCAAGGCGACGCCAGTCGCGGCAAAATAGGCGGCGACATGAAAATGCAATTCATAGACGCCGACGCGAAAGCCGCTCCCCTCGAGCAGCGGCCGCTCGCAGCGACCATCCCGGTTGGTCATCGTGGCAACCAATTGCCGGCTGCGGTCGGCCTCGACAACAAGCAGCCGAATGGCAAGCCCGCCAGCCGGTCGGCCGCTCGCGGTATCCAGCACATGGGTCGTCAGCCGTCCGTCTGTTCCACCCATTGCCGCCCCATACTTAACGCTTCGTCAATTCCATGCTAAGCGTCCGGCCGCGGCTGGCGCAACCGTCTTTCGCTGCCTCGCCGCGGTTCTCCCCGCCTCCAAACGATCAGATTTCTGGAATGCCCGCATGATTGCCGCCGACTATCCGAGAGACCTTCGGGGCTACGGCGAGACGCCGCCCGATCCCAAGTGGCCCGGCGGGGCCAAGCTCGCCGTTCAATTCGTGGTCAATTACGAGGAGGGTGGCGAGAACAATATCCTGCATGGGGATGCGGCCTCCGAGGCTTTCCTGTCGGAAATCATCGGCGCCACGGCCTGGCCTGGCCAGCGCCACGTCAATATGGAGAGCGTCTACGAATATGGTTCGAGGGCCGGCTTCTGGCGGCTCCACCGCCTGTTTTCCGGTCGACGTCTTCCGGTGACAGCTTTTGCGGTGGCAACCGCTCTGCTGCGGGCCCCGGAAATTGTCGCAGCGATGCAGCGGTCGGGCTGGGAGATTGCCTCGCATGGACTGAAGTGGATTGATTACAAGGATTTCACCTGGGAAGAGGAGCGCCGGCACCTGGCCGAAGCGATTCGGCTGCACGAAAGCGTCGTCGGCGAGCGGCCGGCCGGATGGTACACTGGAAGAGCCTCGGCGCATACCCTGGGCCTGGTCATGGAGGAGGGTGGGTTTCTCTATTCGGCCGATTCCTATGCCGACGACCTGCCCTATTGGGTGAGCGGCAAGCAAGGTCCCCATCTGATCGTGCCCTACACGCTCGACGCCAATGACATGCGCTTTGCCACCGCGCAGGGCTTCAATGCCGGCGACCAATTCTTCACATATCTCAAGGATACTTTCGACGTCCTTTATGCGGAGGGTCGGGCCGGATCGCCGAAAATGATGTCGGTCGGGCTGCATTGCCGGCTGGTCGGCCGGCCAGGCCGTTCCGCGAGCCTGGCAAGGTTTGTCGACTATGTGGTTTCCCATCCTGACGTCTGGGTTGCGACCCGCCAAGACATTGCCCGGCACTGGCGCATCCATCACGCCCCCCGAACCGCGGCCTGATCCGCCGGTTTTTGCCACGGGCCCGAGCTAGGATGCGCGTTTTCGACCTGTCCCGGCCCCAATTTGTCGATCGTTTCGGCGGGATCTTCGAACATGCCGCCTGGGTCGCCGAATTGGTGTTTGATGCCGGCCTTGCGGCCGATTGCGGTGAGGCAGCCGGGCTGCATCGTGCCATGGTCGAGGTGGTTCGGCGCGCCTCGACTGAGCGCCAGCTGGCCCTGATTGAAGCCCATCCCGATCTCGCCGGAAGACTTGCCGAGGCCGGCAAGCTGACGGCCGGTTCGACCGCCGAGCAGGCCTCGGCCGGGCTTGACGCCTTGAGCGAGCCGGAACGGGCGCAATTCCGCGATCTTAACGCGCGCTACCGCGCGCGTTTCGGCTTTCCCTTCATTATGGCGGTCAAGGGCCGGACCAAGGCCGAGATCCTGGCCGCCTTTCACAGCAGGCTTACCCACAAGCGCGCCGTGGAAATTCAGACTGCATTAAGTGAAATCGAGAAAATAGCGCTGCTTCGGCTGCGAGGGATTTTGGGATGATCGCGTGCCTGAATTCTCGCGGCGATGCCTTGATGGAGGCGATAGACGCGCTGGCGCAGATCAGCGACGAGCCCGGCTGCCTGACCCGGCTCTATTTGTCGCCGGCCCATCTGCGTGCCGCCCACCACGTCAAGGCCCTGATGCAGGCGGCCGGCCTGCAGGCCCAAATCGATGCGGTCGGCAATGTCGTTGGCCGCTATTCCGGCAGCCGCGATCTGCCTTGTCTGATGCTGGGCTCGCATATCGACACGGTCCGAGACGCCGGCAAGTTCGATGGATCGCTTGGCGTCCTGGCGGCCATCGCCGCCGTTCGCGAACTAGCCACAGCCAAGGAGCGCTTGCAGCATCCGATCGAGGTCGTCGCCTTCGGCGAAGAGGAGGGGGTGCGCTTTCCGACCCATCTTTTGACATCGCGCTCGCTCGCCGGCCGCGCCCAGGCCGACGAATTCGAGCTCCGTGACGAGAATGGAATTAGTGTTCGCCAGGCGCTTGCCCAATTCGGCGGTGATGCCGATGCCTTCGGCTTGGTCGCTCGCAAGCATGGCGATATTGCCGCCTATGTCGAACTGCATATCGAGCAGGGGCCGGTTCTCGAGGCGGAGGGGCGGGCGCTCGGCATCGTCACTGCCATCAACGGCGCTGCCAGACTGCATGTCGACGTCACCGGTGTTGCCGGTCATTCCGGCACCGTCCCGATGCGGTTGCGCCAGGACGCGCTTGCCGCGGCTGCTGAAATGGTTCTCGCCGTCGAGCGCGAAGCGAGGTCGGAGTCGGACCTGGTCGCGACCGTCGGCGTGCTCGACAACAATTCCGGCGCGGTCAATGTGATTTCGGGGCATGTCCGCTTCACCATCGACATCCGTCATCCCGACGACGCCGTTCGCAAGGCCTCGATGCGCCGGATCGAGACCGCGCTGTCGTCGATCGCCGAGCGGCGCCGAGTTCGCCAGACAATATATGTGTTCTCTGAAAGCCGCGCGACCGCCTTGGATCGCCGGCTGATCGGCGAACTCGAAGAGGTTCTGCTTGGCCTCGGCCAGAGCCCGCAGCGGCTGAATTCGGGCGCCGGTCATGACGCCATGGTTTTGGCGAGTTTGTGTCCGACCGCCATGGTCTTCCTGCGCTGTCGGGGCGGCATTAGCCACAATCCGCTCGAAATGATCAGCCGCGAGGATGCTGAGCTGGCGGTGCGGGTTCTGCTCGAAACGGTGCGCCGCTTCGACCAAGCCTTGTGAGGCTCAGGGGCTCGTGGCGCCAAATTTGACCCGATGGCGGGCAACCGGAATCTGTTGACGCACCTTGTTTACCCGGTCCATGTCGAGGCGGGCGGCGACGACACCTTCACCGTCCGACGCGCAGGCGACCACGAGACCCCAGGGATCGACGACAAGCGAATGGCCGTAGGTGGTGCGGGTTTCGTTGCCTTGGGAAAAGCTGCCGGTCTGGGCGGCGGCGCAGAAGTAGGTTTCGGTCTCGATGGCGCGGGCCCGGCAAAGGACTTCCCAATGATCCTTGCCGGTCTGCAGCGTGAAAGCCGCCGGCAGCGCGATCATCTGGGCACCCTTTTCGGCGAGCGCCTGGAACAGGTCGGGAAAGCGCAGATCATAGCAGATCGAGCAGCCAACCGTCACCTCATCGCAGCGATAAGTGACCACCGCTTCACCGGGCATGATGGCGGCACTTTCCCGGTATTCCTGGCCGTCCGGCGTGGTGATGTCGAACATGTGGATCTTGCGATAACGCGCGACCTCATCGCCCCGCCGGTCGAAGACCAGAGTGGTGTTGGCGAGCCGGTGTTCCGACGGGATCCGCTCGAGAATAGAGCCAGCATGGATGTGGACGCGATGAGTTCGGGCCAGGTCCTGCAGCATCCGATAGGCCGGCCCGTCGGGGATGGTTTCGGCCGCGGCGCGTTTCTCGTCGGCGGTCCCACCGAGGAAGTCGAACACTTCCGGCAGACAGATCCAGTCGGGCGCTTCCTCCGCCACGGCGGATTCAATCAAGGCCCTGGCCTTGGCGAGATTGGCTGGTTTGTCATTGACCGAGTTCATCTGGATCAGGGCGACTTTCATGGCACGGTTCTCCTCACGCCGGTGTCTCAGGAGGCCCAATTGGCCTTGAAATCGGCGAATAGCGTCAGGCCGCCGCAGGCAAACAGCGTCTGGCCGGTAATGTAGCTTGCATCCTCGGAAGCGAGGAAGGCAAAAACCGGTGCCAGCTCCTCGGCCTCGGCGGCCCGGCCAAGGGGGATATGTCTTTCCACCGCGGCGCGGGCGCCGCTATCGTGGGTCCAGGCGGCATTCATAGCGGTTGCAACCGCGCCCGGGCCCACGGCATTGACGCGGATGCGATGGTCGGCAAATTCGAGGGCGAGTGTTCGGGTGAGGTTGCCGAGGCCGCCCTTGGCGATCGAATAGGCGAGATAGCCGGGCTTCGGCACCTTTTCGTGGACGCTTGTCGTGTTGATGATCGCGCCGCCGCCGCCCCGCGCGAGAAAATGCGCAATCGCGTGGCGGGCGCACAGTGCAGCCCCGGTCAGGTTGACCGCGAGGATGCGCAGGAATTGCGCCTCGTCGAAATCATTGCCGGGCGTCGGCGCCTGGATGCCGGCATTGTTAACGAGAATATCGAGCCGTGGCCGGCGGGCGAACAGTTCGGCGAACAGGCGGGCGACCGCGCCGGGATCGCCGACATCGGCATCGATGGCACAATGCTGCCGTGCGCCATGGCCTTCGCTCCGGCTGGCGTCCTCGAGCGCGGCCACGGTTTCGGCCGCTGCCGAAGCGTCACGATAATGATTGACGGCGACGCTTGCGCCCTCTTCGGCAAAGCGGATCGCGACCGCCCGACCGATCCCGCGCGAAGCGCCGGTGATAAGGGCCGTCTTGTCAAGCAACCGATAGGGCGATCGCATCGCTGACGCTCCCAAGCTCAAAGGACGGCGCGACGAGTGCGCCGCTGCCAGGCATAATGGGCGAGCGGTCGGAAGTCGAGTGGCAAGCGGATAGAGGTCTGAAAGCGCTCAGAAACTCACCCGATCGCCGCCCTTCAAAGCGAGCAGGTCGCGCGCCTCATCGGGGCTTGCGACAGCCATCCCGAGGCCCTCGATGATTTGCCTCGCCTTGCGCACTTGCTCGGCATTGCTCTTGGCCAGCCGGCCCGGCCCGAGCCACAGCGAATCCTCGAGACCAACCCGGATATGGCCGCCCATTGCCGCGGCCTGGGCGGCGATCGGCATTTGATGACGGCCGGCACCGAGTACCGACCAGCGGTAATCGCCGCTGAACAACCGGTCGGCGGTTCGCCTCATGTGCAGCACGTCCTCGGGATGCGGGCCTATGCCGCCGAGAATACCAAACACCGACTGAACGAAGAGGGGCGGGCGGACCAGGCCCCGTTCGAGAAAATGCGCGAGATTGTAGAGATGCGCCGTATCATAACATTCGAATTCAAAGCGCGTGCCGCTCCCGCCTAGCGTTTCAAGCACGAATTCAATATCCTTGAAGGTATTCCTGAAAACCAGATCGCGGGAATTCTCAAGCGCCTGCGGCTCCCATTCGTGCCGGAAATGCGCGAATCTCTTCAGCATCGGGAACAGGCCGAAGTTCATCGACCCCATATTGAGGGAGGCGATCTCGGGCTGGAATTGCGCCGCCGGCCTGACCCGCTCAGCAACGCTCATCCAGGCAGCGCCGCCGGTCGTCAGATTGACGACGGCGCCGGTCGCCTGCTTGATGCGCGGCAGAAAGCGTGCGAAGGCCTCCGGACTCTGGTCCGGCTTGCCGGTCGAGGGGTCGCGCGCATGGAGATGCAGGATCGCGGCGCCGGCCTCGGCGGCACCAATTGCTGCCTCTGCAATCTCGTCGGGCGTGACGGGCAGATGCGGCGACATGGACGGCGTGTGAATCGAGCCGGTCACCGCGCAGGTAATGATGACTTTTCGGTTGGCTGCCATGTTTCGCTCCCCGGCCGGGCATGCGGGCTCCGGTTGCCGGCGATACTAGAGGCGATCGAACGAAGGCTCCAGCCTGGCGGGCGTGCAACTGGGGTTGCGACCTGACGGCCCAGCTGGCGAAAATGGAACGGCTTTCGCGGTCCGCCCGCTTGAGCCGCGGCTTCATTGCGTCCTATGATGGTTGCAGGGATCAACGACCGCCGGTCCGGGAAACCAACGCCGGGCCGCGGCTTCAGGATCCGGCGGGCCGCCGGATTGACCAAGGCGGCTGCCACGGGCGGCAGAATCGGAGCTGAGGCAGACATTGCGGTATTCGATTTTTTCGCTCCTCGGCCAAGCCTTGAGCGGCCAGAAGGGCTGGACTGCGGTCTGGCGCGAACCCGAGCCCAAACAGGCGTATGATGTCATTATCGTCGGCGGCGGCGGCCATGGGCTTGCTACAGCCTATTACCTGGCCAAGGAGCATGGGCTAACCAATGTCGCGGTTGTCGAAAAGGGCTGGCTCGGCTCCGGCAATATCGGACGCAACACCACAATCGTCCGCTCCAACTATGGGCTGCCTGGCAATCTGCCGTTCTATGAATGGTCCTTGAAACTCTGGGAGGGGCTCGAGAGCGATCTCAATTACAATGTGATGATGAGTCAGCGCGGCGTCATCAATCTCACCCATTCGGACGCCCAGCGCGATGCGGCAATCCGGCGCGGCAATGCGATGCGCATTCACGGCGTCGACGGCGAATATCTGAACCGCGATGAACTGCGCGCCATGCTGCCGTTTCTCGAATTCGACAACGCCCGTTTTCCGATCCAGGGTGGCCTGCTGCAGCGACGCGGCGGCACCGCGCGCCATGATGCGGTTGCGTGGGGCTTTGGGCGCGCCGCCGACCAGCGCGGCGTCGACATTCTGCAGAATTGCGAAGTGACGGGTCTGCGGGTCGAGCAGGGCCAAATCGTCGGCGTCGAGACGGTCCGCGGCTTCATCGGCGCCAAGAAAGTCGGCCTTGCCTGTGCCGGCAATTCCGGACGGGTTGCCGCCATGGCAGGTCTGCGACTGCCGATTGAGAGCCACGTCCTGCAGGCCTTCGTCACCGAGGGTCTCAAGCCAATGATTCCCAATGTCCTCACTTTTGGGGCCGGTCATTTCTATATTTCGCAATCGGACAAGGGCGGTCTGGTGTTTGGCGGTGACATCGACGGTTACAATTCCTACGCGCAGCGCGGCAATTTGCCGATCGTCGAGGACGTGATGGAAGAGGGCGTTGCGATGATCCCGGCAATCTCGCGGGTCCGCATTCTGCGGTCCTGGGGCGGCATTATGGACATGTCGATGGACGGGTCGCCAATCATCGACAAATCGCCGATCGACGGGCTTTATCTCAATTGCGGCTGGTGCATCGGCGGCTTCAAGGCGACGCCGGCGTCCGGCTGGTGTTTTGCCCACACAATCGCCCGCGATGAGCCGCATCCGTTCAACGCCGCCTATCGGCTCGACCGCTTTGCGACGGGCGAGCTCATCGACGAGCGCGGCGCTGGCGCCTTTCCCTATTTGCAATAGAAGTAACCGATGCGACTTAAATGCCCCTTTTGCGGTGAACGGACGATCCATGAATTCGCTTATCAGGGCGATGCCGAGCTCGTCAGGCCGGCTACGCCGGCCTCGGTCGTGCTACCCGAAGACGCCGAATTCGCGGCCTGGATGGACTATGTTTACCTGCGCCGCAACGGCGCCGACCGCCATCGCGAATATTGGTATCATGGCGGCGGCTGCCGGGGCGTCTTGATCGTCACCCGCAATGTCACGACCCATGCAATCGAGGCTATCGTTGCGGCCGCCGACACGACGGCGGGGACCCCGTCATGACCCAGCCCTTTCGACTAGCGTCTGGTGGCCGGATCGACCGTGCGGCGCCCCTGAGCTTTTCGTTCGACGGCCGACCCTATGACGGATTTTCCGGCGATACTTTGGCCTCTGCGTTGCTCGCTCACGGCGTCAGCCTGTTCGGTCGTTCGTTCAAGTACCACCGGCCGCGCGGCCTGCTATCGGCCGGGCCCGAGGAACCCAATGCCCTCGTCGAATTGCGCGAGGGAGCCCGTCGCGAGCCCAATACGCGGGCGACGACGGTCGAATTGTTCGAAGGCCTAGTTGCGGCGAGCCAGAACCGCTGGCCCTCGCTCGAGTTTGACGTCGCGGCGGTCAATGCGCTGTTTGCCCCGGTATTTGCCGCGGGCTTCTACTATAAGACCTTCATGTGGCCGGCCTCGTTCTGGGAACGCGTTTACGAGCCGCTGATCCGGCGCGCCGCGGGGCTTGGCCGGGCGGCCGAGGCAGCCGATCCCGACCATTACGAGAAAGGCAACATATTCTGCGACATTTTGGTCGTGGGTTGCGGGCCGGCCGGGCTGATGGCGGCGCTGGCATCAGCACGATCCGGCGCGCGGGTCGTGCTCTGTGAAGAGGATTTCCGCCTCGGTGGCAGGCTTCTTTCGGAAAGCCTTACTCTCGATTCGCAATCCGGCGCGGACTGGGTCGAAGCTCTCGAGGTCGAGCTTGCCGGGCTCGACAATCTTCGTATCCTGCGCCGAACTTCGGTGTTCGGCGTCTATGACCATGGCACCTATGCAGCAGTCGAAAGAGTCAATGATCACGTCGCCGTTCCGCCGGCGCATGAACCGCGCCAACGATTCTGGCGGATTGTCGCACGACGTTCGATTGTCGCAGCCGGCGCCATCGAGCGGCCTTTGGTCTTCGGCAATAACGACAAGCCGGGCGTCATGCTGGCTGGTGCCGTCCGCAGCTACGTCAACCGCCACGCCGTGCAGCCGGGTCGGCGCGCGATCGTCCTGTCGAACAATAATTCGACGCTGCGCTGCTTGAGGGATTTGCGCGCTGCCGGCATCGAGATTGCCGCGCTCGTCGATCCCCGTCCCAATCTTCCCCCCGGCCAAACCGCCGAGATCGAGACAGATGGCGTGCGACGCGTTCACGGTACCATCCGCGCAATCGAGGGGCGTCGGCGGGTGCAGGGGGTGGAAGTCGCTCTCGAGGGCGGCGGCACGGCCAGCATTGCCTGCGATCTCGTCGCCATGTCGGGCGGCTGGACGCCGACCCTGCATCTGACCTCGCATCTTGACAGCCGACCAGTATGGGACGAGGCCTTGGCGGCATTCAAGCCCGGGCCGCTGCCGGCCGGCATGGCCGTAGCCGGTGCCGCTGGCGGGGTATTCTCGCTCGCCGATTGTTTGGCCGACGGACTGCGAGCCGGCAGCGAGGCTGCAACTTCGCTGGGGTTTCACCCACCCGCGATCGTGCTGCCCGCCGCCGAGTCCGAGCGCACCGGTTCGGTGCCGCTCTGGCGGATCGCCGGATCGCGGGGCAAGGCGTTTGTCGATTTCCAAAACGACGTTACCGACAAGGATGTCGAATTGGCCGAACGCGAAGGTTTTCGATCGGTCGAACATCTCAAGCGCTACACGACGCTCGGCATGGCGACCGACCAGGGCAAGACCGCCAATCTAAACGGCCTTGCTTTAATGGCTGAGCAAACCGGCAAGCCGATGAGCGAGGTCGGCACGACACGGTTCCGGCCGCCGTTCACCCCGGTGGCTATCGGGGCATTGGCTGGCCATCACCGCGGTCGCGATCTGAAGCCGACACGACTGGCGCCGTCGCACCGCTGGGCGCAAGAGCGGGGCAGCGTGTTCATCGAGAGCGGACTCTGGCTGAGGGCACAATATTTTCCGCAGGCCGGCGACGCGGATTGGCTCGTTGCCTGCAATCGCGAGGTCCTGGCAACCCGCAACAAGGTCGGCGTGTGCGACGTTTCGACCCTCGGCAAAATCGACGTTCAAGGGCCGGACGCCGGTACATTCCTCGACCGTCTCTACTGCAATGCCTTCGCAAGTCTGCCAGTTGGACGCTCGCGCTACGGTCTGATGCTGCGCGAGGACGGGTTTGTCTTTGATGACGGGACGACCTCGCGCCTGGCCGAGGATCGGTATGTCATGACGACGACGACCGCCAATGCGGCGCGCGTCCTACAGCATATGGATTTTTGCCATCAGGCGCTGTGGCCTGAACTTGACGTGCAATTTGTGTCGGTTACCGAACAATGGGCGCAATTCTCGATTGCCGGCCCGCTCGCCCGCGCCCTTGTCAGTCGACTGGTTGCAGCTTCCCACGACCTGTCGAACGAAAGCTTTCCGTTCATGGCCGCGGCCGAGGTGGGGTTGCGCAACGGCCTTGCCGGCCGTCTCTACCGGATCTCTTTTTCCGGCGAATTGGCCTATGAGATCGGCGTACCTGCCCGCTATGGCGACGCGCTGATTTCGAACGATCATGGCGCAGGGCGAGGAATTCGGCGTCACCCCCTATGGGCTCGAGGCGTTGGCGGTTATGCGGATCGAGAAAGGCCATATCGGCGGCGGCGAGATCAATGGTCAGACGACCGCGCGCGATCTCGGTCTTGGTCGGATGATGTCGACGAAGAAGGATTATATTGGTCGTGTCATGGCTGCCCGGCCCGGCCTTGTTGCCGCGGATCGACCCGCCTTTGTCGGTTTCAAGCCGGTCGAACGCACGGCCGTTCTCGGCGCCGGCGCGCATTTCCTGCCGGTCGGCGTGGCGGCGGCGCCCGGCAGCGATGAGGGCTACATGACGTCGGCCGGCTTCTCGCCGATGCTGGGACATTGGATCGGTCTCGGCCTCATCGCCCGCGGCCCGGCCCAATTCGGCGAGGTCGTCAGGGCCTATGACCCGATCCGCGGCCGGGATACCGCCGTTGAAATCTGTTCGCCGATTTTCTTTGATTCCGAAGGGAGCCGCCTGCGTGTCTGACTTTGTCCTTGCCGCGCACGCACCACTGCAGCTTTTGATGAAGCCGGGCATGTTCGGCAAAACCTTGCCTGCCCCCGGCGTGGTCTTCAGCGAAATCCGCGATATCGGGCTTGCCAATATGCTGCTGCGCAAGGGTGCCCGCGCGGCGCTCGTGGCCGCGGTCCAGCAGTCCTTCGGCGTCGATCTACCGTTTGCACCGCGCCGGGTGGCCAAGGACGGCGTCGCCTTCGTTGCCACGGGTCCCGGTCAATGGCTGGTGACAGCAGTGGGTGTCGGGGCTGGGGCTATCGAGAGCCGGCTTGCAAGCCTGAAGGGTGCGGCAGCGATCGTCGATCAGAGCGACGCCCGGACCCTCGTGCGGATTACCGGACCCAAGGCGCGCGACACCCTCATGAAAAGCGTCGCCATCGATCTCAGTCCGGGCGCCTTTGCGACCGGGGATGCGGCGATGACCATCATGGCGCACATGGGCGCCGCCCTGTGGCAAGTCAGCGATGAACCCTGCTACGAGATCGCCGTCTTTCGCAGTTTCGCCGATTCCTTCTGGGAATTCATCACGAGTTCGGCCGGCGAATATGGCTATCGGGTTGATGGCTGAGGGAACAATAGGTCGAAACCGCCAAGGCTAGGTCCCTAAACACAATTGCGCGATTTTTTTTGCATGGTTTCTTACTCGCCTCTTCCGATGCCCATTGGTGTTCGCGATACGGAATGGCGTTAACGTCGTTCCGGATACGCTAAGCGGCTATGCGATTGAGGCGCTAGTCCCGACCAGACATGACCGCGGTGCCTCCAATCCGAGCTGAGATTGACACAATTGTCATTGGCGGTGGCATAGTAGACTGTCGGTCTGGCGCAATAAGGATTGGGGCAACCAAGAATCGGCACACATCGATCTTTCCACCAACCACCTGACTTGGTTGGCTGTTTTCGAATTGGTCCAAACCGCTCGTTAAGGACAACGTAATTTTGCCGGTCTGGCAAGATCAACGACTTGCAGGCCGACTGGTCAAACATCGGTCACGGCGGTTTCGATCAGCCGGCTTGTATCGAGAGCCGCGAATCCTCATGACGTCTCCGGCACGGTCTCGATATCGGCGTCTCTAGCCGTCTGGCAGATCGCCCGCCATACTTCGGGCGGCAAGGGTACGCCCTTTTGTTGACGCTCGCGCCTGCTCAGCGCCTCAGGCTCACCGGGAATCAGCACTTTGCCCCCGACCTCGGCCGGCTGCGCGCTCTTGAAATAGGCGATGTAGCGGGCGAGTTCGGGCGCAAAGACATGGTCGCAATCGAACCGTTCGGGGTCGAGGTAGAGCGACAGCATGCCGTTCGAAAAGCGGCGATTGGGCTTGGTTGCACCATTGCCGGTGAGGGCGCCCGCGAGCAATTCGCATATCAGGGCAAGACCGGAGCCCTTGTGGTCGCCGAAGGCGCGAATCGCACCTTGCCCAATTGCATGGTCGCGCGGACCGTCCGGCGTGTGGGGACCGTAGAGCAGGGCGGGATCCTCGCTCGTGCGGCCGTCGCGGCTGATCAGCGCGCCGCGTGGCAGGGCCTTGCCGCCGCGACTTGCGACCAACACCTTGCCTTCAGCAACCAGCGAGGTTGCAAAATCAAGTATGACCGGTGGCTCGGTCCCGCGTGGGATGCCAACGCAAATGGGTGCCGTTGAAAGCCGCCGCTCGGTGCCGCCAAACGGCGCCACGAGCACACTGCCGGCCGCGTTGACGAAATGCACCGAGACGAGGTTCTCTGCCGCCGCCATCTCGGCCCAATCGCCGACCCGGCCGACATGGCCGCAATTGCGTAGGCCGACCAGCGCGACTCCGCCTTCGCGGGCCTTGTTGATGCCGAGCCGTACCGCCTGCGGGGCGATTGTCTGGCCGAAACCGAAGCCGCCGTCGACAAGGGCGAGCGCCGGCAGCTCGACCAGAATCCGCAGACTTTGCCCGGCCAGAACGACGCCTTCCTTTTTCCAGCGCATATAGAGCGGGATACGGATGACGCCGTGGCTATCATGCCCGGTGAGATTGGCTTCGACGAGGTAATGGGCGATGCGCTGCGCTTCCTCGGGCGCAAGGCCATGGGCGGTGAAAATATCGCTGGAGAACCGACGAAGCCGATTCGGGTCGATCCTGATCATGCTGGCTGGGCCCCGTGTTGTGGCGCACCGCCGAGATAGGCGGCACGCACCGCTTCGTCGTTCCACAGATCGCCGGGCTTGCCGGACAGCACGAGGCGGCCGGTCTCGAGAACATAGCCACGATTGGCGACCGACAGGCCCATCCGGGCATTCTGCTCGACCAGCAGCACGGTAGTACCGCGCTGGGCGATCTCGCCGATGATTTGGAAGACGGTCTGCACGATTACCGGCGCCAAGCCGAGCGACGGTTCGTCGAGGAGCAGCAGCCGCGGTTGGGCCATCAAGCCGCGTGCGACGGCGACCATTTGCTGCTGTCCGCCCGAAAGCATCCAGCCCAGTGCCCCGGCGAAAGGCCTGATGGCTGGAAAGAAATCAAACATGGCGTCGGCCTGACGGCGCAATTGCCGGGCATTGCCGCCCCGGTTCGAGGCACCGAGCATGATGTTCTCCATGGCCGTCAGCCCTGGAAAAATCCGTCTTCCCTCGGGAACGTGCGAAATTCCCCGCCGTACGATTGCCTCCGGACCGAGGCCCGCGATCGAATGGCCGTCGAAGATGATTTCGCCGGTTGCCGGACGCGCGAGACCGGAAATTGCACGCAATGTCGTTGACTTGCCGGCGCCATTGGCACCGAGCAACGCCACCACTTCGCCGGCGGCGACCTCGAGCGCAATCCCACGCAGGGCTTCGATCTCGCCGTAGAATACGCTCAGATCGCGGATTTCAAGAAGCGCCATCACGCCGCTCCAAGGTAGGCCGCAATCACGTCGGGATGGCGCAGCACCTCGCCGGGTGTGCCGTCGGCGATCCTTTTGCCGAAATTCAGCACCGTTATATGGTTTGCCGCCTGACTGACCAGCGTCATGTCGTGGTCGATGATCAGAATCGTCAGGCCGGTTGCCGCGATCGCCCGCAGCAATTCAGTCAGCCTCAGCTTTTCGGTCGAATTGAGACCGGCGGCCGGTTCATCGAGCAGCAACAGGGTCGGATTGCCGGCGAGCGCGCGCGCAATTTCGATCAGCCGCTGATGGCCATAGCTGAAGCTCGCGATCAATTCGTCGGCGCGCTCGCCGAGGCCGACGAAATAGAGCGCCGCACGGGCCCTTTGCTCGAGTTCAAGCGGCGAAGCGACTTGCGTATTGCCGGGTCGTCCAGCCCCAATCACGACATTCTCGAGTGCGCTCATCGAGCGGAAAAGCCGGATGTTCTGGAAGGTTCGGCCGAGCCCTGCCGCGCTACGGGCATGGACGGGTAGGTCCGTAATGTCGCGGCCATCGAGACGTATTCGGCCGCCGGTCGCCGCATAAATGCCGGACAGGACGTTCAGAAGAGTTGTCTTGCCGCTGCCGTTCGGACCGATCAACGCATGCACGCTGCTGCGGGCAACCCTGAGATCCACCTTATCGACGGCTTTGAGGCCGCCAAAAAATTTGGCGACCGCTTCTGCCTCGAGCACGATCGGGGTGCCGTCGTTGGCCGGGGAAAGCTGCAGGGCGCCCGGGCGGTCGGCCGACCCATTCGGCCCAAAGCGCTTCAGATGGCCAGCGATAAAACCCCAGATGCCATCAGGCATGAAGGCCACGATCAGGATTACGGCGAGGCCATAGAGCGCCAGATAGAGGCCTGGAATGCTTTTCAGGAACCGCAACCATTCCGGAATGAGAATGAGGAGACCGGTGCCGATTGCCGCGCCGAGAGGCGAGGCGACACCACCGAGCAGCGCCATGGTCAGAAACACGATCAATTCCGCGAAGCTGAACTGATCCGGACTAATGTAGGCAAAGCCACCGGCAAATAGGCCGCCGGCAATGCCGCCGAGCACGGCCGACAATGCGAAGGCCGCCACTTTCGTGGCGAAGACGTCGATGCCGGCCACGCCAGCAGCGAGTTCATTGTCGCGCACCGCCCGCATCGCCCGGCCGAGCCGTGTAGCCGGCAGCCTAAACACCAGGTAACCGATGCCGGCCATCGCCGCGACGCAGAAAGAAAGATAGGCTTGCTGCGATGAAAACAGGTCCGGCCGGCCGATGTGCGAAACTCCGTCCGGTCCGTGGGTAAGCCCGGTCCAATTGACCAGAACCAGCGAGACAATCTGTTGAAATGAAATGGTGACCATGGCCAGGTAATGGCCGCCGAGACGCAGCGTTGAGGCGCCGAGGACGGCGCCGGCCACCAAGGTCATTGCCGCGCCGGCGGTGAGACACAGCCAAAACGATAGGTTCAGGTCGGCAGTGCCAAGCCCAACCGCATAAGCGCCAATTCCGAAAAAGGCGGCCTGGGCGAGATTGATCTGGCCGCAGGTGCCGAGCACGACCGACAGGCCGAACACGGCGATCGCATAGGTGACCGCCTGCATCAGAATATTCAGGAAATAGCCGTCGAGCGTCAGATTGGCGGCGAGCGCAACGGCGATGGCCGCGCCGGCGAAGTAAACGGCAGAACCGAGAAGGCCCCGCGCCCGGCCGGCCATCATGCTTTTTCCGCCACGCGTTCGCCGAACAGGCCCTGCGGTCTGAAGACCAGAAACAGCACCAGAACCAGGAAGGCAAAGCCGTCCTTGTAGGGCACCGAAACATAGGCGGCGCCGAAGGTTTCGATAACGCCAAGCGCAAAACCGCCGAGAACGGCGCCGGCCACGTCGCCGAAGCCGCCAATGATCGTCGCGGCGAAGGCCTTCAGCGCAATGGTGGCGCCCATCTGGATCGAGACAAAGAGAATGGGGGCAACCAGGATGCCGGCGATCCCGCCAAGGAGCGCGCTGTAGACGAAGGTGAAAACAATCATGCGCGAAACGGGAATGCCAAGCAGGGCCGCCATTTCCTTGTCCTGGCTCGTCGCCTGCAGCTTCTTGCCGGTGAGCGTATGTTCGAAAAACCAATATTGCAGAAAGACGAGCAGCAGTGTGACGGCGATGATCAGCAGATATTGGCTGTCGAGATAGACCGACCCTAGCTGGAATCCGGGCGTCGTGAACCAGCCCGGCAGAACCTGCGGCTGCGGCCCATAAAGGGCCAGCGTGCAGTTGGCGAGGAAAATCGAGGCGCCGATTGTCGAAATGATGACCGGAAGATAGGAGCGGTGGCGGAGCGGATAATAGACGCCGAAATTGAAGAGCAAGCCGAGCAAAGCCATGCCGGCAAGGGCGACAATGACGGATAGCCAATAGGGCCATTCCAGATCGACCGCAAACACGACCATAAGATAGGCGGCAACCATTGAGAATTCGCCCTGGGCGAAATTGACGACATTGGCGGCACGGAAGATCAGGACAAAGCCGAGCGCCACCAGGGCATAGATCGCGCCGATGCCGATCCCGGTAAAAAGCAGCTGGAGTACCAGACCCATGGCGCGGGCTCGTTCGCAAGGACGGATGAGAAGGCGCAAGCGCGATCGGTTCAGGCGTCCTCATTCGTCCTTGAATTCGATGTGCTTGTCGAAGCTGATCGCGCCATTGTTGTTCCGGACGATATTATAGCCGTGCAGGCCATCGCCCTTGTCGTCGAAATTATACTCGCCCTCGGCGCCCTTGTAGCCTTTGGTGGCGATCAGGGCCTGGCGGATTTTTTCCGGATCAGTCGAACCGGCCTTGTTGGTCGCGGCGCTCAGAATGTTCAACGCGTCGAAGGTCCAGGAACCGAAATTGTCCGGCGGCGTCTTGTAGGCGTTGCGATAGGCGGTGCCGAAGGCTTTGGCTTCAGGTGACGAATCCTCGGCAAAATCGGCGACGCCATAGGTCCCATAGAGGGCAGGTCCGGCAAGCTTCACAGCGGTCGCGGCAACGACCGAGGGCGAACCGATCCAGGGAATGGTGACGCCGAGCTGGCGCAATTGCCGGGCAAAGATCGCCAGATCGTTCTCAAAGGTGAAATAAGAGCCGATCACATCGGCACCGGATTGTTTGATGGCGAGGACGACCGGGGTGAAATCCTGGCTCTGATTGGGATAGCCCTGATCGAGGACCGGGGAAACGCCGAGGCCGGCAAGTGCCTGGGTCAGAGCCTTCGAACCGCCGGTCCCGAAGGCGTCGGTGGAATGGACGATCGCCCATTGCTTCTTGCCGAGCGTCTTGACGCCATAATCGGCGATGACCCGGCCGGAATAGCTGTCGTTGGGTCGGAAGCGGAACAAGAAGGGATTGCCGAGCTTGGTCAATTGCGGGTCGGTCCCGCCGAACATCACCGGCTTGCCTGTCTTGAGGATGTCGGGCGCCATGGCATGGACCTGGGTCGAGCGGATCGAGCCGAGGAAGGCGACTATGTCGGGCTGGGAGGCGAGTTTCGAGAATGCGAGGACAATCCCGGGATTGGTTGTCTGATCGTCTTCGATGACGAGTTCGACGGGCTTGCCGAGCACCCCGCCCGCGGCATTGATGGCCTCGAGAGCCAGCTTTGCGCCGTTCAGCGCGTATTTTCCCAATTCGGCGGCAGGACCAGTGACCGGAATGGTCATGCCGATTTTGGTCGTCGCACCTTCGGCGCGGGCCCATCGGCTGCCCGCCATGCCGGCCGCCAGGCCCACGGAAAACTGCCGCCGTGTCACGCGCATGAATTCCTCCCTGGACCTGATTGATGCGGCGGCCCTTGCGCTTGATTAGATGCCGAAATGCGTTCCAATGTCCATATGGCGGGAAAGGCCGGTGCCGGCTTTGGCCTACAGGACGAGGTTCAGCCATGGGTGAACGCAAACCACCACAGGGCCCGCAGGATCTGCGCTCGCACCGCTGGTTCGGGGTCGACGATCTGCGCGCCTTCGGCCATCGCTCGCGAATCAAGCAGATGGGCTATGACCGTGCCGATTTTGCCGGCAAGCCAATCATCGGCATCATCTCGACGTGGAGCGATCTCAACCCCTGCCACGCCCATTTCAAGGCGCGGGTCGAGGACGTCAAGCGCGGCGTGCTGCAAGCAGGCGGCCTGCCGCTCGAATTCCCGGCCATGGCGCTGGCCGAACCGTTTCTCAAGCCGACGACGATGCTCTATCGCAATCTCCTGGCAATGGAGACGGAGGAATTGATCCGCGCCAATCCGCTCGACGGAATCGTCCTGATGGGCGGTTGCGACAAAACCACGCCTGCCCTGCTGCTCGGCGCCATCAGCGCCAATGTGCCGGCCATCTTCATGCCTGCTGGGCCGATGCTGCGCGGCAATTGGAAGGGCAAGGTTCTGGGGTCGGGAAGCGACAGCTGGAAATATTGGGACGAGAAACGGGCCGGGACGATCAGCGAGGCCGAATGGGCCGAAATTGAATCCGGCATCGCTCGCAGCTATGGCGTTTGCATGACGATGGGAACGGCGGCGACGATGACAGCGCTCGTCGACGTGCTCGGCCTGGCGCTGACCGGAGCTTCCTCGATTCCTGCCGCCGATGCCGGCCACCCGCGCATGGCGGCGGCAACCGGCCGGCGGATCACCGGGATGGTCTGGGAGGACCTGCGCCCGGCCGACATTCTGACGGCGGCCGCCTTCGACAATGCCATCGTCGTCCTGCTCGCCATGGGCGGTTCCACCAACGCCGTCATTCACCTAATCGCGCTTGCCCGACGGGCCGGCATCGGCTTGACGCTCGAACGTTTCGATGCGCTGGCAAGACAGGTTCCGGTGATCGCCAATATCCGTCCGGCCGGAGCCTTTCTGATGGAAGATTTCTTCTATGCCGGCGGCTTGCGCGCCCTATTGGGGAGGCTCAAACCGCTGCTCGATCTCGACCAGGCAACGGTTGAAGGCCGGAGCCTCGGCGAGACGATCGCCGGCGCTGCAGTCTACGACGACGCCGTCATTCATTCGCTCGACCAGCCGGTCGCCAAGGCCAATGGTCTTGCCGTTCTCAAGGGCAATCTGGCGCCGGACGGTGCCTTGATCAAGCCTTCGGCGGCCGACCCCAGGCTCTTGGTGCATCGCGGCCCGGCGCTGGTATTCGACAGCTACGACGAGATGGCCAAGGCCTGCACCAGCGACGATCCGGCCATCAGTCCCGATCACGTTCTGGTCCTGCGCAATGCCGGCCCGCAAGGTGGGCCCGGCATGCCGGAATGGGGCATGCTGCCGATCCCGAAGGCGCTTCTCAAAAAGGGGGTGCGCGACATGTTGCGGATTTCCGATGCACGGATGAGCGGCACCAGCTATGGCGCCTGCATCCTGCATGTCGCGCCGGAAGCCTATATCGGCGGCCCGCTCGCCTTTCTGCGCAGCGGCGACATGGTCCGGGTCGACGTCGCCAATCGCATACTCGAGGCTGAGGTGAGTGACGCGGAATTCGCCGCCCGTCGGCAGGGCTGGGTGCGACCGAAACGGCGGCTTTCCCGCGGCTATGGTGCCATGTTTGCCGATCACATCCGCCAAGCCGACCTCGGCTGCGATTTCGATTTTCTCGAATCGGGCGAACGGCTCCCCGAGCCGGAAATTCACTGATCCATAATCCCTATTCGTCCTCGCCGAATTTGCTCGCCAGCAGCGCCTCGATCGCGTCGAGCGCCGCATCCGCCTCGGGACCGCTGGCCGAAACGGTGATCGTGCTTCCCATGCCGGCACCGAGCGTCAATATGCCCATGATCGAAGCTCCGCCGACCGTTTCCCCGCAGCGGGTGACCTTGACGTCGGCGTCGAATGTCTCGACGCAATTGACCAGCTTGGCGGTGGCGCGGGCGTGCAGGCCTTTGCGATTGACAATGGTCAAGTTGCGGACCACGGCGCCGGGAAATTCTGGCGGTGGGGCGCAATCGTCTTCGGCCTCGTTTGATGGCTCGACGGTCATGGTCATTTCCCGATCAAGACCCGGCTCGGCACGATAATATATTTACGGCCGGCCTCCTGGGCCGAGGTGACGGCATGCTGGAGGCTGGCGGTCTCGCGTTCGGAGGCGAGCTTGATCAGCATCGGCAGGTTGATCCCGGCGACGACTTCGACATTGCCGCCATTCATGACGGATATGGCGAGATTGGATGGGGTGCCGCCGAACATGTCGGTCAGGACGACGACGCCATTGCCACTGTCGACAATATTGATCGCAGTCAGAATGTCTTTGCGCCGCTGCTCGATATCGTCGTCGGCACCAATCGACACCGTCGCGACTTGTTGCTGCGGGCCGACGACATGTTCCAAGGCCGCACGAAATTCCCGTGCCAGGTGCCCATGGGTCACCAGGACCATGCCGATCATCGGACCTTACCGTTCATGCAAGTGTTGCCGGTGGCAGCCAAACACCACGCGGCCTCTATTGTTGGGGGCGCCATTTTGTGCGATGCGGCGAAATTGGCAAGTGAAATGCGCAAAAGCTAGCCTCGCAATCGGCTTGGTCGGGCCGCACCTCAACCCATCCGCCGCATAAAGGCCAGGACGGCCTGGGCATTTTCCACCGGAGACTTGTCCTGGGACAGACTCAAATGCGGGCAATTGAGGCCGTTTATTGCGATTGTCAGGTCGTCAGCATCGGGCAGCCGCGGCGTTTTATCGCGACCGACCATGTCGATGACCAGCCGGACGACGGCTGCCTTTTCGTGTTCGACGCTGACAATCCCCTGCCCGCGGCGCTCGGCGCGGCCGGCAATCGCCGGGTGGGCCTTGGCGATCAGGCGGTTGTCTTTGCTGACGATTTCCACCCGGTCGTCGCCGACCAGGCGGGCGAAAAGGCCGCTGCGACCGGCCTCCTCGATCAGCGCTAGCGACAGGCTGGATTTGCCGGCGCCGGAGGCGCCACGCACCAGCACGCCGGCCTCGCCAATCAGCACAACCGTAGCGTGTACATGCCGGCAGCTCATGCTGGCCAAAGCGCGTGCGGGCGCGGCAGCCAGACAGTGAAGCGGGCGCCGAGCACGTCCGGCACCGCATTTTCAACCGGCAGAGCGTGGCCAGGCCGCTGCCCGCGGCGGTTTTCGGCCCAAATGCGCCCACCCTGGGCCTCAACGATTTGCCGCGAGATCGACAGGCCGAGCCCGGAATTCTGGCCAAAACCCTGGGCCGGCCGATCGGTGTAAAAGCGCTCGAAAATGCGCTCGAAGGCATGTGCCGGAATGCCCGGCCCGTCATCGTCGACAAGAATCTCGAGCCCCTCGCGCTCATTGCGCGCCTTGCTGCGCAGTAGCACGCGAACTTCGCCGCCTAGCGCCGAGAACGAGCGAGCATTGTCGATGAGGTTGTTGATGACCTGACCGAGCCGTGATTCGTTGCCGGCGACAACGAAGGGCACTTTGCCGGGATCGAGTTGATCGGGCTTCGGCGGGACGATCTTCAGTCGGATCCGCACGCCGTCCTGGCGGTTGACTTCATTGGCAATGGAGACAACCGCATGCAGCAGGTTAACGACATTAACCGGCGCCATATCGGCGCGTGCGAGCTCCGCATCCAACCTGGAGGCATCCGATATGTCGCTGATCAGCCGATCGAGTCGGCGGATGTCGTGCTGGATAATGGCAAACAGCCGCTCGCGCAATTCCTCCGAGCGGATCCGCGGCAGCGTTTCGACGGCACTGCGCAGCGAGGTCAACGGATTCTTCAGCTCATGGGCGACGTCGGCGGCGAAGCTCTCGATCGCCTCGATCCGGTTATAGAGTGCGCTGGTCATGTCGCGCAGGGCACCGGACAAATGACCGATTTCGTCGGACCGGCTGGTGAAATCCGGAATTTCGAGCCGAGACTTGATGCCACGGCGGACCCGCTCGGCGGCCTCGGCGAGCTTGCGGACGGGCTCGGCGATCGTGCCGGCGAGAAACAGCGATACCAGAAACATGACGACAGCGCAGAACAAGAAGACCCGCATGATCGCCAGCCGCTCGGAGGCGATTATCTTGTCGATGTCGCCGCCCTGGGTCGATAGGAGCAGGGCGCCGCGCACCGTGCCGGTCCGTTTGACGGGGACAGCGACCGAGACAATCGTCTCGCCACGTGCGTTGACCCGCACCAGCTGATCCTTGAGCCCGTTCAGGGCACTAACCACCTCCGGATAGGCCCTGCCATTGCCGTTCGGGTTCTCCTCGTAGCGCGGCAGGTCGGTGCGTGAAAAGCGGTGCAATACTTCGTTCCAGCTGCGCTGGATGATCGTCGGGGGGTCGGCTGGCGGCTGCGGCAGATCAGGGCCAAGAATATTGCTGCGCAGCGGCAGCGAACCAGTATCGATGAGGGCCGCGCCATAGGGATCATAAAGCCTGGCGCGGGTTCGGGTCAGCGGGACCAATTTGCTCAACACCGGGCCGATAATTTCCGGGTTGATCGAGAATTCAGTCGAATTCTCGCCGATCGTGTCGTTGGTCGATTGCTGGATCAACTTCTCGGGGTCCATGGTGATCGAATCCGTCTCGACACTGGCCGAGGCAGCGATTGCTGCGGCTATGATTTCGCCCTGCGTCACCAGGCTCTAAATCCGGGCATCGATCAAGCCCTGACGGAACTGGTTGAGATAGAGGAATCCGATCAGCAGCGCGACGAGGCCGCCAAGATTGAGGACAACGATACGGCGGGTCAGCGAGGAGGAGAAACGGGCCGAGAGACTGCGCATCAGGCGGCGCAGCCTGGTCGACCAGCTGCGCTTGGGGCGGCGGGCGGGACGGCTGACCGGTTCGCTTTCCGCGGTAGCCGACACTTCGCCACCGCCTCTCTGCACCTCGAGGCTCATTGCAGCATTCTAGCAAAAATTGTCGTCCACTTCATGCTTCTTTGAAGCGGTACCCAACCCCGTACAAGGTCTCGATCATTTCGAAATCGTCGTCGACCGCTTTGAATTTCTTGCGCAGTCGTTTGATATGGCTGTCGATTGTCCGGTCATCGACATAGACCTGGTCGTCATAAGCAGCGTCCATCAGCGCGTTGCGGCTCTTGACAACGCCGGGCCGGGTGGCGAGCGCCTGCAAGATCAGGAACTCGGTCACCGTCAGAGTGACCGGGTCGTCCTTCCAGGTGCAGGTATGCCGCTCAGGATCCATTTTCAGGTGGCCGCGCTCGAGGATCTTGGCTTCCGATTCCTTTTGCGCCGCAGCCTCCTTGGGATTTGCCCGGCGCAGGATCGCCTTGACCCGCTCGACCAAAAGACGCTGCGAAAACGGCTTGCGTATGAAATCGTCGGCGCCCATTTTCAGGCCGAATAATTCGTCGATTTCCTCGTCTTTCGACGTCAAGAAGATCACCGGCAAGTCGGATTTCTGGCGCAACCGGCGCAACAGTTCCATGCCGTCCATCCGCGGCATCTTAATATCGAAAATGGCGAGGTCCGGTGGACTCGTGCGCAACCCATCGAGCGCCGCCGCGCCGTCCGTATAGGTTTGGACGCGGTAACCTTCCGCCTCCAGGGACAATGACACGGAAGTCAGAATGTTGCGGTCATCGTCCACAAGAGCAATAGTCGGCATGTTTCTCTCGGATCGGTTCCTGGGAGGCCACATTAGAACATATAGAGGCCGAATTGTGGCCACACAATCTTGCCGCATGCGCCCCGCCATGGACAGAAGAGGAACAAACTCGTCCGTCCCTCCGATAAATTCGCCTGATTCCGGCCAAATATCTGACCGCGGGTGATCTTTATTGCCTAGCGGCTGCGAAAACCAGCTTGGCACGATCGGCAATTGGCGAGAAATAGAGAGCCAAGCGAGCGGCGGGGGCACTGGTCGGTCATTCGGACAATCGGAGGACGGGGTTGAGATGCCCCCTGCCGACCAAAGGAGATAAATCATGAGTGATCAATGGCAGTATCAGATCAGAATTTACCTCAGTGACAAAATTGCACAGTTGGCGCGAGCCGAGCCGAGCAACCCAGCACTCGCCCCGCTCAGGGAAATTCTGGCCAAACATAATGCGACAATGAAATGCCACTTCGACGCGTTCGCCGAATATGTCGCCGAGGCTGAAAAACAGGGCGTCGACAAATTCCCGCTTTACCGGTGGACCAAGGTGACGATTGAGGATCCGGAAAAAAAAGCCAAGCACCTCAAGATATTTACGATCCATGTCGGCGATCATGAAGTCTACCCACAGCGGGTGGCAGAAGCGCTCGAATCGGATCTGCAACCTCTGGTTGGCAGTGGGGCGATTTCGCGCTTATCGAAGCACGATACGAATCCCGCGAACAATCCCCAGATCCCCGAACATCTTCGCTCGTAGATGCGCGGGTTTGCGCCAGAGCTCGCAACAATGGGCTCTTTGTTCCGATCAGCCGCCGCTTGTCTAGGTCCATAGCGCTCTGACTCCGAAAAAGGCGGTGTCTTTGAAGCGGCGCGCCATAGCTTGCCACCTGCTTGCTGCCGGATTTGTGCAATAGGTCATGCTGATCACTAGGCGCCGTTCGCCGGCCAGTATGGGAACTATCCGGTGACGCACTTTGGCGCCCTCGAAGACGATCAGCGTATTGGGAGCGGTGACCACCTCGACTTCCTGCCGGTTAACCCTGGCCCTGAGCTGCGCGTGCGACAATCCGCCGGCAGCCCTTCCCTCGTTGATCACCGCGAGCAATACGGTGAAGTGCCGGCCTTTGTAGAAATTGTGATCGTAGTGCCAGCCGATATGATCGCCCGGCTTGTCATAGAACAGCACAGATAAGGAGCTTTGATCGTGGAGCGGCGTTTGTTGCACATGAACGCCGACGAGTTTTGCAATGAAGTGTTGGAATTCCGGCGAGCGATAGAGGCCCACAATGCGCGGCGCGACAGCCGCTAGCGTCGCGTAGCCAATAGTACCGCCCTTCTTATGGGTTGGAATGTAGCTGCGGTCTGGCCCGATCAAACCCGCAACGTCAGCCTTGAGACCCGCCAGGCTCGCCGCTGGCAAGACGTGGGGAATCGCCACAAGCCGTTGGTCAAAGTTTGGCAGGGTTCCGTCGATTGACGGCAGATAGACAATGCCGTGATCAGGATTTCCGGCAGCCGGGACCATAATCTCTAGCGCCTCTAATGCTTGGACACGAATAAACGGATTACATGCGCATCATGCAAAGACAAGCTAGCTACCCTGGTCACCTCCGGCGAGCTACCGGTGCCAGACTGGCGTCCTTTCCGGCCGGGAAGCGGTCGATGCGACCATGCTCGACCGTGAGGATTTGGGCGTATCGGACGATTTGGCAGCCCCGGGATGGACCGCTGCGGCGGGCCAGAGTTGCCAGCCTCAACGGCGGCCGCTCTTAGCCAGAGCCGGATCCGGCCCTTGTACGCGATCCGAGGCGGAGATCCGGGCACCGAGCCGCCCCATCTGAGCCGCTTGCCTTTTCGGGCGAAAATTGAGCGGATTTTTGTCGCCGTTGCAGGGCGGCCTGAAATGCCAAGGGTGGTGGCATTAACGCCGTGCCGGTTTTCTCGCTCGCCCGATCTTGCCTTTGCCGACGCCGGGTCCTAGCGTCCGCCCAATTTTAAAGTGCCTGGGCCTGGAGCGTGACAATGAAGCAAGACGGTTTGTTCAACCCGGCGTGCACCATCGAGAAACTCGGCTTTCGAGCCATGCGCAAGGTCCATTATAATTTGCAGGCGCCGGCGCTCTACGAGGAGGCGTTACGGCGCGGCGAGGCGCAACTCGCCTTCGGCGGCGCGCTCGCCGCCGATACCGGGACCCATACCGGCCGCAGTCCCAAGGACAAATTTATCGTGCGCGACGCGCTGACCGAGAACGCGGTCTGGTGGGACAATAGTGGCGCCCTTTCGCGCGAACATTTTGACACGATCCATGCCGATCTCGTCGATCATGCCCGCGGCAAGGACCTATTCGTTGAGGACCTCTACGGCGGGGCCGATCCGGCGAGCCGGATCAGAATCCGGGTTATCACTGAATATGCCTGGCACGCGCTCTTCATTCGCAACATGCTGATCCGGCCGGGTCTCGAGGAAATTGGCGCGTTTCAGCCAGATCTGACGATCGTCGACGTTCCCTCCTTCAAGGCCGATCCAGAGCGCCACGGTACCCGCAGCGAGACCGTGATCGCCTGCGATTTCAGCCGCAAAATCATTCTGATCGGCGGCACCAGCTATGCCGGCGAAATGAAGAAGGCGGTGTTTACCTATCTGAATTTCGTCCTGCCCGCGGCGATGATCATGCCGATGCATTGCTCAGCCAATGTCGGGCCACAGGGCGACACGGCGATATTCTTCGGGCTCTCGGGTACCGGTAAAACGACGCTGTCAGCTGATCCAAGCCGCGTGCTGCTTGGCGATGACGAACATGGCTGGAGCCGCGACGGGGTCTTCAATTTCGAGGGCGGCTGTTATGCCAAGGTGATCCGACTGTCGCGTGAGGCCGAGCCAGAAATTCATGCGACGACCGAGCGATTTGGGTCGGTGCTCGAGAATGTCGTCCTAGATCCGCATACCCGCGTGCCCGATTTCGACGATGGTTCGAAAACCGAAAACACCCGCGTCGCCTATCCACTTTCCTTCATCCCAAATGCCCGGGAATCTGGGCAGGCCGGCCATCCCAAGAACATTGTCATGCTGACCTGCGACGCCTTCGGTGTGCTGCCGCCGATCGCCAAATTGGACGGCTCGCAAGCCATGTACCATTTCCTGTCCGGGTATACCGCAAAGGTCGCCGGAACCGAACGTGGTGTGATCGAGCCGCAGGCGACGTTTTCGACCTGTTTCGGGGCGCCATTCATGCCGCGCCACCCCTCCGAATACGGCAATCTTCTGCGCGAGCTCATTGCCAAGCATCACGTCGATTGCTGGCTGGTTAACACCGGCTGGACCGGCGGTAAATATGGGATCGGGCGCCGGATGCCGATCCGTGTGACGCGGCGGCTCCTTGCAGCAGCCCTCGATGGTTCATTAAGCCGGGCAAGTTTCCGCACCGACCCCTATTTCGGCTTGGCCGTGCCGTCATCGGTCCCGGGCGTTGAGCCGCATCTCTTGTATCCGGCCAAGACCTGGGCGTCGAAGTCGGAATTTGCCGAGACCGCACGCGGAACTCGTTGCGATGTTCCGTGACAATTTCGTCAAGTTTGAAGCGCACGTCGATGCCAAGGTGCGGGCCGCGGCGCCGCAGGTGCAGATTGCCGCCCAATAGAGCCAAGTGAAACGGCCCAATCCGGCTGGCCGCTCACGACTTCGCGGCGCACGCCGCTCAGACCTTGGCGGACGATCCGGCAGGGCGCTGGGCCGGCAGGGAGCACCCGGCGCCGAATTGTCCGCTAGTGCGCCTCATCCCAATTGCGGGCAGCCTTGGCATCGACCTGGAGGGGAACGGCAAGCTGCACTGCCGGATGAGGGGCTTCGACCATCACTTGGCGAACGATGGGTATGGTTGCCTCCACTTCGCTGAAGGGGAGTTCGAACACGAGTTCGTCGTGGACCTGCAGCAGCATACGGGCCGATAGGCCGGCCGCAGCCAGCGCCCCGTCCATCCGTATCATCGCCCGCCGGATGATGTCGGCCGCGCTGCCCTGGATCGGCGCGTTGATAGCGGCTCGCTCGTTGAAGGCCCGCTCGGATGGATTGCTGGCGCCAATCCGGGGATAATGGCATTTGCGGCCGAAGATCGTCGTCACATAGCCGGATTGCCGCGCGAACGTCTTGGTCGCTTCCATATAGGCGCGAATGCCGGGAAACCGCTCGAAATACTTGCGAATATAGGCGCCTGCCTCCTCGCGCGAAATGCCGAGCTGGTTGGCGAGGCCGAAGGCCGAAATCCCGTAGATGATCCCGAAATTGATCGCCTTGGCTCGTCGCCGGACGTCGGCCGGCATGCCGGCGATTGGCACTGAGAACATTTCGGAGGCGGTCATGGCATGAATGTCGAGGCCCTCGGCAAAGGCGTTTTTCAATTGCGGTATGTCGGCGATATGGGCGAGGAGACGCAATTCAATCTGGCTGTAGTCGGCCGACAGGAGCAGATGCTCCGGGGTTGCGACGAAAGCGGTGCGAAATCTTGCGGCCGGCCTCGTTGCGGACCGGAATATTCTGCAGGTTGGGGTCCGAGGAGGACAAGCGCCCAGTGGTCGTCGCCGCCAGCGCATAGGACGTATGGACGCGCTGTGTGGCGGGATGGACGAAATTCGGCAGGGCGTCGCTGTAGGTCGATTTGAGCTTGGCCAATTGCCGCCAGTCGAGGATGCGGGCCGGCAGCGGATGCCCCTGTTCGGCGAGATCCTCGAGCACGCTGGCCGATGTCGACCAGGCGCCACTCGCCGTCTTCTTGGCGCCGCCAAGACCCATTTTTCCGAACAATATGTCGCCCAATTGCTTCGGCGATCCGAGATTGAAGGGTTCGCCGGCAAGGTCCTGGATCTCGCGTTCGAGACCGGCCATGCCCTGCGCGAATTCGAGCGAGAGACGCTGCAAAATCGCGCGGTCGACCGAAATCCCGCGGCGTTCCATTCGCGCGAGCGTCGCAGGCATCGGTCGCTCGAGCGTTTCGTAGACACTCATCATGCGCTCGGCGCAAAGTCTTGCCTTGAGCACTTGCCAGAGCCGCAAGGTAACGTCAGCATCCTCGGCGGCATAACGGGCGGCCTGCTCGATCGGGACTCGGGCAAAGCCAATGAAACTTTTGCCGCTGCCGGCGACTTCGCCAAAGGCGATCGTCTTGTGGCCGAGCAAGGTTTCCGACAATTCGTCCATGCCATGGCCCATCACGCCGGCATCGAGGACATAGGACATCAGCATGGTATCGTCGATCGGCGCGACCTCGACGCCGAAACGTGAAAACACCAGCCAGTCGAATTTCATGTTCTGCCCGATCTTCAACACCGAGGAAGATTCGAGCACTGGCTTCAGCCTGGCAACGACCGCCTCGGCTTCGAGCTGACCGGCAAGCCGCGCCTGGCCACCAAACAGATCGCCCGACCCTTCGCTGACATGGCCGAGCGGGATGTAGCAGGCCTGCCCCGGAACCAGCGCCAGCGAAACGCCGATCAGATCCGCCTGCATCGCGTCCAGCGAGGATGTTTCGGTGTCGACGGCGAAAATGCCAGCCTCGAAAGCCTGCGCGATCCAGGCATCAAGCCGGGCAAAATCGGTGACGATTTCGTAGGCGGCAAAATCGAACGGACAGGTTTTGGCAGAAGCGAGCCTTTGCCTCGCCCGATCAGGGGGGTGGAAGCCGGGTTCCTCGCCTGAATCGATCGACGGCATTGCCGGCCGCGCTGCCGAAGGCTGCCGCTGGTCGCCGCCCTCGCTCGCCGCCGCACCCCATTGCGTTCCCGCTCCCCTCACGGCAATGGCATCGGTTGCGGCAATGCGGGCCGGGTCGATTTTGAAGGCATCGGCAACGCGTCTCGTTATCGTCGTGAATTCCAAGGCCTTGAAAAAGGCGATGAGCTTATTGGGGTTGGGATCGCGCAGGCCGAGATCCTGCAGCGGTATGGCGAGCGGCACGTGGTCGTCGAGCTTGACCAAGCGCCGCGATATCCGCGCCTTTTCGGCGTGCGCGATAAGCGATTCACGGCGTTTGGGCTGAGGAATTTCGCCGGCTCGCTCGAGCAGCGCCTCGAGCGAGCCGAATTGGGTGATCAATTGCGCCGCGGTCTTGATTCCGATGCCGGGGATGCCCGGAACATTATCGACAAAATCCCCGGCAAGCGCCTGCACTTCGACGACCTTGTCGGGACTGACGCCGAATTTCTCCATGACTTCGGCGTCGCCGATTCGCTTCTCCTTGACCGGGTCGAGCATGGCGACGCCATCGCCGACCAATTGCATGAGATCTTTGTCGGAGGCGACGATTAGCACGGTGGCACCGGCCTCGCGCGCCTGCCGGGCATATGTGGCGATCAGGTCATCGGCCTCATAATCCCGTTGGTCGATGGCTGGAATATCGAAGGCGCGAACCGCTTCCCGGATGAGGCCGAATTGCGGGCGAAGATCTTCGGGCGGCTCGGGCCGCTGCGCCTTGTAGGCGGCATAGAGATCATTGCGGAAAGTCTTGGCGGAATGATCGAATATAACGGCCAAATGGGTCGGTTTTTCGCCGGCCAAATTGTCGCGTAGGAGCTTCCATAGCATGTTGCAAAAACCGGCGACAGCACCGACCGGCAGACCATCCGACTTGCGCGTCAAGGGCGGCAGCGCGTGAAAGGCGCGAAAGATGTAGGAAGACCCGTCGACCAGAAAGAGATGGTCACCGGCCTTGATGGGTTTGGGTGCAGGGGTCATCGCCTCGGGAACTTTCCTATGAGGGCTGGCACAATAGGGCGGCTTTGGCCCGCGCGCCACTCGGCACCCGACCAAACCACATCGACGCCCCGCTCAGTGCGCCATCCTCCCGGCATGCACCGGTGCCAAAGCTCGGCAGTGCCATGAAGACGGAGGTCCGTGATGGGTAAGCTCGGCCTTGGTGTGTTGGCCGCATCGACAATTTTCCGTGCGACGGCGGATGTGGCCGGTGATCGCAGTCTGGCAGACAGGCTAGGGTCTTTACCGGCAACCGAACCTGAGTTTGGCGCGTCGACAAAGCTGTGATCGTCGCAGTTGCGACGGTTTCGGCCTGACCGCTAACTTTGGCCTCAATGGCCCCCGCCATAACCGATATGGGCTTGCACCTTGCCGCGAAAGACCCAATAGGACCAACCCGTATAGATCAGAATGACCGGAAGCAGAAGCAAGGTTCCGATCAGCAGGAAGCTTTGCGATTTGGGCGAGGCCGCCGCCGTCCACAGATCGATCTTGTAGGGCACGACCATCGGCCAGAGGCTAATAGAAAGGCCAAGGAAGGAGACGCCGAAGAGGAGAACGGTCGCGATAAAGGGATCGGCGTCCCGCTTGCCCGCAAAGGCGCGCCATAGCCAGAGCGCGGCAAGTGCCGTGGTCAATGGTACCGGCCAGAGAAATGCGATATTGGGCCATCCCAGCCAGCGCTCGACCACCACCGGATGGGCGAACAGCATAATAAGCGTGACAAGGCCAATGAAGGCCAGCACCGCGATCAGCATGAGGCGGCCCTGCCGACGGGCCCAGACCTGCAAGGGGCCATCCGTCTTCATCACCAGCCAGGCGGCGCCAAGGAGGCCGTAGCCGAAGATCAAAGCAACGCCGGAGATCAGTGGAAAGGCATGGTCCCAGTCAAAGCTGCCACCCGCATAGTTGCGACCTTCGACCGGAAACCCCTCGATGAACATGCCGAGCATGATGCCTTGGGAGAAGGCGGCGAGCGCCGAGCCCCAGAAGAAGGCAGCGTCCCACAGGCCGGACGGGGTGTCCTTGCCGTGCCGATATTCGAAGGCGACGCCCCGCAGCATCAGCCCCGCCAACATCAGAAGGACCGGAAAATAAAGCGCCGGGACGATGATGGCGAAGGCGAGTGGAAAGGCCGCGAGTAGCCCGACTGCGCCGAGTATGAGCCAGGTCTCGTTGCCGTCCCAGAACGGGGCGACTGAATTGATCATGGTCTCCTTATCGCTGGCGCTCGGCGCGACACGCGACAATATCCCGACCCCGAGGTCGAAACCGTCAAGAACGACGTAGAGAAAGATGCCGATGGCGATGATCGCGATCCAGATCAGGGTGAAGTCGGGCATCACGAGCCTCCATCCGCGGCGGCCGCAGCCATCGGCCGATTGCCGCCGACCACAGGTTCGGTGGCGATTTTTTGGTCGACAGAGGGCATGGTGCGCATCAGCCGAAGCAGGAGCACCAGGCCGACACCGAAGACCAAGACATAGAGACAGACGTAGACGGCAAGTGAGATCAACACATCGAGGCCGGTAAGGGAGGGAGAGACAGCATCGCGCGTTCGCAGGACACCGTAGACGACCCACGGCTGGCGGCCGGTCTCCGTGACCGTCCAGCCGGCCAGAACGGCGAGGAAGCCAAGCGGAGCAGCGAGCTGGCAAAGCGTCAGGAACCAGGCGGTTGTGTGGAGCCGGCCTTGCCAGCGCAGCCATAGACTGAGAGCCACCACCCCCAGCATGGCAAAACCTATCCCTACCATCACCCGGAAGGACCAGAAGACGATGGCCACCGGCGGTTGCCGGTCGACCGGCACATCGGCGATACCCGGCACTACCCCCTGCAAGTCATGCCGCAGAATCAAACTGCTCAGTGCCGGGATGCCGATCTCGAACCGGTTAGCCTGGGCGTCCTGATCGGGCAGCGCGAAGAGGAGGAGCGGAGCCGCCGCTCGCGTGGTCCAATTGCCCTCCATCGCAGCAACCTTGACAGGCTGATGGTGGAGCGTGTTGAGGCCGTGTAGGTCGCCGAGCATCAGTTGAATGGGCACGAGAAACGTGGCCAGCCAGAGGCTCATCGACAGCATCTTGCGGCTTTCCGGCAGGAATTGCTTTCTGCGCAAGTGATAGGCGGCAACGGCTGCGACGACGAAGGCCGTCGTCAAGTAAAAGGCGGTGACTGTGTGGCTCAGCCGGTAGGGAAAGGAAGGGTTGAAAATGACGGCGACCCAGTCGAGCGGGAAATAGCGGCCGTCTACGGTCTCGAATCCCGCCGGCGTCTGCATCCAGCTGTTGACCGCAAGAATCCAGAAGGTTGAGAAGAATGTGCCGGCGGCAACCAGAATCGCGGAAACGAGATGGACGCCGGCAGGCACAAGCTTGCGGCCAAACAAGAGGACGCCCAGGAAAGCGGCTTCGAGGAAGAAGGCGGTCAAGCCTTCGTAGGCGAGAAGCGGGGCTACGACATTCGATGTCGCGTCGGAAAATCGGCTCCAATTCGTGCCGAATTGAAAGGGCATGACGATGCCCGACACAACGCCGAGGCCGAATGAGATCGAGAAAATCCGCAACCAGAACTGCGACAGCCGCAGATAGAGCGGCCGGCCCGTCCAATAGTGCATCGCTTCCAGCAAGGCGATGAAGCTGGCAAGCCCAACGGTAAAGGCGGGCAAAAGAATATGCAGCGCCACCACCCAGACGAATTGCAGACGAGAAAGGATGACGGGATCGAGATTCATGTGACGCAAGCTTTCCTGAGAATGGACAAGTCAACTGGCCGGGCAAAGTCCAGCCTAGCAGGCCATTAGGCCCTCGATGAAGGCGTTGCGACAGCCGACTACCTTTGGGCCACCGGCCCTGCCGGTTGCCAGACTTAGCCGATTTGGGCGAGGGCGTCCTGCGTACGCCTCTGCCAATTTGACGGCAGGGCCCGGCATTTGGCTCAGCTGCCGCAATTCCTCAGTCGTGGCACCGCCGCGATTGACCAATTCGGCCAGGCGGTCGAGCGAAAAATCCGGGTTGGGCCGCCGCCCGCGCAGACCCACCGCGTCGCCCCTTCTTATCGTGCCGAGCTGCAAGACACGCTATTACCAGCCTGCCTGGCCGTTGCTGACCATCGCATTCGGCATCTGCTGTCGTTGAACCGCAGCGCCAATTTGAAACAAGCTGACGCGGCTGACAGACCTGGAGCAGCGTCATACCAATCGCACGGACGTCGCCAACGCGAAGGTCGGAATCGTCGAGCCCGTCGATCGCGAGGTTTTCGCCGACGCCGTCCGGAATGAAAGAGTCCTGCAAGCGTTGGAAAATCCGCTCGCCAGGCCGGATAACCGGCGGCGCCATAGCCGTAGACCGATTTGTCTCGGCCGCCATAAGCGCTAAGGTCAGCCTGAAAGTCATCGGCAATTCCGAGAAACCCGACATCGACGGGGCCATCAACCTGGTACTTCACGAAACCACTCGGATTGGATCGCTTAGTAGCCGACGGCAGCGCCGGCCGAACTGCGATTGTCGTTGGCACCGAACAGCAAGGGGTGTTCGCGTGTCGCACCAGTGCCAGTGGAGAGCTGTCCTTCCGGCGATACCAGAATCGATTCAGCAGAGCCCCATGGGCCCTTTTCACGCACACTATAGCCCCAAGAATGAAGAAGGGCTTGTGTATCGGGGGAGAGAGCGAAAGGTTCCACATCGACCTGGTCAGGCAGCCATTGGTGGTGGACGCGCGGGGCGTCGACGGCAGCCTGAATCGACATGTCGTAATCAATCACGTTCAGAATCGTCTCCAAGGTGACGGTGATAATGCGCGGGCCGCCGGGGCTGCCGGTAACCAGGAACGGCTTGCCATTCCGCGCGACCACAGTGGGGCTCATGGAACTCAACGGCCTTTTGCCTGGCGCTATAACGTTGTTCTGGCCTTGCACGAGACCGAACATATTGGGCTCGCCAGGCTTCGTCGTGAAATCGTCCATCTCGTCGTTGAGAAAGAACCCGGTATCTCCGGCCATGACCTTCGCGCCGAACAGTCCGTTGATTGTATAGGTAATGGCAACCGCGTTGCCGGCCGCGTCGACGACCGAATAATGGGTGGTCTCGCCGCCTTCATGCGGTTCGACGCCTATCCCGACTTTCGTTGATTCCGTGGCCTGCTCGGGGGGTATTGTGGCGCGTATGCGTGCCGCATAATCCTTTGATAGAAGCCGCTCCAACGGATTGGCGACGAATGCCGGGTCGCCGAGCAGAAAATTGCGGTCGACGAAAGTGTGCCGCATCGCTTCGACCATGAAATGCACGGCATGGGCGGAATGGAAGCCCAGTTCGCGCATCGGGTAGCCTTCGAGAATGTTGAGCAATTCGCACAAAGCGGTCCCGCCCGAGCTGGGCGGCGGTGACGAGACGATCTCATAGCCGCGATAGGTACAGCGAACAGGTCTTGACCAATCGACCCGGTAATTGGCGAAATCGTCGCGCGAGAGAATGCCGCCGCTGGCTGAGCTTGCGGCAACAATCGCCTCGGCCACGGCACCTCGGTAGAAGGCATCCGCGCCGCCTTCGGCAATGCGGCGCAAGGTTGCACCGAGATCCTTTTGACGGAGAGCTTCGCCTGGCCGCTTTGCGGCGCCGTTGGTTAGGAATACGCCGGCAACATTGGGCTGCGTCTCAAAATAGCCAGTGGCATAGTTGAGCATATCGACATCGCCCTGGTCGAGGACGAAGCCATTTTCAGCGAGTTCGATCGATGGTGCGATCAGCGTTTCGCGCGGCAACGTCCCGTATCTCTCACGCATCGCTTCAAGGCCGGCGACCGTCCCCGGAACGCCGACGGCGAGATAACCCGTCAGGCTAAGGTGCGGGATGACCTCGCCATGCGCGTCCAAATACATGTCGGGGGTCGCGGCGGCGGGCGCCATCTCCCGGAAATTCAGAAACGTGTCGGTCCCGTCGGCCAGGCGGATTACCGCAAAGCCGCCGCCGCCGAGATTGCCGCAACACGGATCGGTCACGGCGAGCGCGTAGCCGACTGCCACCGCGGCATCGATCGCATTGCCTCCCTGCCGAAGGATTGCTTCGCCGATCTGCGAGGCCAGCCGCTGCTGGGTGACAACTATGCCATGCTCGGCACTGACCGGACGGGGGGAAACGGCGCCGGCCAGCGAACCGCTGAGCAGCAGACAGGCGATCGCGATCGGGGTTGGGTTTGCATAATAGCGCATTTGCCATTCCTGTGTTGGCAGGAAATTATAGGGACCCAGGCAAGCGGGCAAGATGGCGCGGATCTCTTGGTTGGGCCGGCCTCGCTGATTGGTGCCGTAAAGAGCTGGAGGCGGCCTCTAGGCCGGCACGACTGCGCGGCGCGCCTTCATTTGGCGGGCTGCACTCGTATAGCCGCCGTTGCCGCCATCGATGAAATGGACATGCCGGCTTACCGCGAGATCGGTGACCAGGCAGGTCATCAGGGCAGTGTCCGACAGGTGCATGCCGTAATTCAATTGGCCCGCCTCGACGCCGCGGTCGAGAAAGGCCTGGACCGCGGCGATGCGGTTGGCGGGACAATCCACGACAAAGCTCAGCGTCTGGTCGTGCTTGCTGAAATCCGTGTTGGCGGTGATCTCCTGACGGTAGCGCTTGGGATCGAATTGCCCGATGCTTGCGGTTGGCTGCGAGCGCGAGATAGGCGATCAGCGTCTCCAAGAGGACGCGGCAGGCAAATAGCTTGACCGGCCATTTGCCGCGTCTCGTGCGGGCCTCGAGCATGAAGCCCTTTGGCGGCCAACGGGTGGCAAGCGTATCCAGCCGGACCGGATTGGGATTGCCATTTTCTGAGGCAATGGCGAGAATGGCAGTATAGACGGGGCGAAGATTGCCGCTGCCGTTGATGATCAGCGAGATCATCTTGCCGCGCTCGGAGCGAAGCTCGCTCCAGCGGCACGAGAGCCCCGTGAAATTCAGTTCGCCGCGGTCGTCGAGCAAATCGGCAATGGCGGCCTGAGCGGCCAGTGCGGGTGCGCCGCTCCCTTTCAAGGCGGCCTCCAGCAGGGCCACGCCGCCGCCGAGAAACACGGCGAAATTATTGTCCGGCGTCGGTTCATAGCGCCCAACCAGAACATCGGCGCCGTAGCGACGGAGTTCGCCGACCCGGACGGCGCCGACCCTGAGGTCGAGTTCGAACTCGCGCGCCGTGAAACCGCGAAATCGTGCCAGGACACGGCGCGCCTCGTCAGCTTTCTCCGGTGGAACCATCACGACCGACCCATCGCCGCCAAACAAAAACGGTATGGTTTGCGGCGCGGCCAGGTTCTTGAGCGCTGCAATCGCGGCGGCAGCGACATAATTAACGGTCTTATAGAGGCCGCGCTCGATCGCGCCGGTTGAATTGTGCACATCGGTCACGGCAAGCAGCCAATCGTCAGGCGCCGGTCGGTAATAAGTCGCCTCGAACGTTTCCTGCGCGCCGGTCAGGGCCGGCAAATCGGAGTAGAAATTTGGCGGGGCATTCGGGGGGCGGCGGATAGGGGAACTCCATCCTCTACACTCAGATGTCGGCCGGCAGCATAAGGCACAATGCCGACTTATACGCGGGACCGCCGGCGGGGACAGGAATTTTACGGCGCCTCGCGACAAAGTGACACAAGGTGACGGACTAACTACGACGCGTCTGCCGGTCTAGGGCCGGACAACGCTTTGCGTGCAGGCCAACTCATAGGCGGCATCGACAAGCGCATAAGTCTTCAGATTGTCGAAACCGCTCGTCTCCGGCAAGCGGCCGCTTCTGAGGCATTCGACAAAATGCGACTGGGTCCAGTAGACGCTATCCTGGGCAGTGTGCCACGGCTCGGAGGTCCAGGCGCGCAGCGGCGTTGCGACATTGGTCTTACTCAGCTGTCCCTCACTTGAAACGGCCAAAATGCCCCCGGCTCCGAGTTCGACCGCGCCCTTTTCCCCCTCGATCATGACAAGCGTTTGTGGGAAATTGTCGGGAAGCCGTCGGCTTTCATAGGTGCAATCGACAATGCTGGTAGCGCCGTCGCGATGGCCAAGCAGCATTGTCGCCATGTCTTCGCCGCGCACCCTGCGATCGACCTGCTGGTGGCGGGCATAGAGGGTCTCGACCTCGCCGAGAAAGAAGCGGGCAAGGTCGAGAACGTGAATGCCGAGATCGAGAACGATGAATCGCTCCTCGTCGAAAAGGTAGGGCTGGCCCGCCTTAACATCATAGCCGGTCCGAAAGGAAATTCTGGCCCATAATGGCGCGCCGATTGCGCCGGAATCGAGCACGGCCTTGATCGTGCGCATCGGAACCTGGAAACGGAAATTCTCGTGCACCATCAGCGGGACGCCGGCCCTGTCGCAGGCGGTGACCATGGCTAGGCACTCGACATAGGTCGGGCCGAACGGCTTTTGCACGATGATTGGTAGCCCCTTGCCGGCGGCCAATTCGACGAGGCTGCGGTGCGAGCCCATCGTCGTAACGATGTCGACGAAGTCGAGCTTTTGTCGCGCCAGCATTTCGGCGGCATCGGTATAGGCCGCGGCGACGCCGAAGCGGCGAGCGGCGGCGGCGGCCTTGTCTGCATCGAGATCGCAGACCGCGGCGATTTCGACGTCCGGCATTTCGGCCCAGGCATGCAGATGGTTGGCGGCGAAGAAGCCGCAACCGATTAGGCCGACGCGCAGGGGCTTTTGCATGGGTTGTTCCCCACAAGAGCGGGCTTCGACATTGACACTGGTTGTCCTAGAATGTCAGCCTGTTGGAGGTTTCGGGATCGGAATCGGTCGGTTCGAAACTAAGGGAGGAAAAAAATGTCGCTTTTCATCACACGACGCTCGCTCATTTGCGGGTCGAGCACGATTACGCTTCTCACCCTTGCGGGGGCCCGCCCATTATTTGCGGCCGGCAAGCCTCTCACCATCGCGACGTCGCTGCCGAGCCTGTCCTTTCCCTTCTTCGTGCACATGCAAAAGCAGCTTGCCGCCGAGGCCAAGACGCTTGGCGACATTAAGCTGATCGAAATGGACGGCCAGAACCAGGTTCCCAAGCAGACCGCGGATGTCGAAGCAGCGATTACCCAGAAAGTCGATGCCATCGTCATTTCTCCAGCCGATGTCAAGGCCATGGCCCCGGCGCTCGAACAGGCGGTCAAGGCCGGGGTAACCGTAGTGACCATCGATCGTCGTGTCGATGGCGTGACCGGCATCCTGCATCATGTCGGGGCTGACAACGTGAAAGGCGGCGAGGCACAGGGTGCCGCCATTTTGAAGGATTTCCCGAAAGGCGCTAAAATCTTTCATTTGCAAGGTCAGCCCGGCGCCGGCCCGGCGATAGATCGCAACAAGGGCGTCCATGCCATCCTCGACAAGTCGAAGGATCTCTATCCTATCATCTTCGAGCAGACCGCCAATTTCTCGCGCGCCGAGGCGCTGCCGGTGACCGAGGCTGGATTGACCGCCAAGGGCAAGCCGGACGTTATCGTTTGCGCCAACGATGACATGGCGTTGGGTGCCATGGAGGCGGTCAGAGCGCGCGGCATGACGGATGTCGCGATCTACGGCTTTGACGCTCTGCCGGAAGCTTTGAAAATGGTCAAGGCGGGCTCCCTGCGCGCGACAATCGAGCAATTCCCCGGCGAGCAGAGCCGGCGGGCGATGCGTGTTGCCGTTGCTTTTGCCCGCGACGGCAAGAAGCCGGAAGCAGCAATCGATCTGATCACGCCGATTGCCATAACCAAGGATAATCTGGACAAGGCCGAGCGCCTGAGCGAGATGGGCTGAGGGAAGCGGGACGGCCGGGCGACCAGACGTCGCTCGGCCCTTTTGACGGATCGGAGCCGGCCATGGCCGACAAGGCGGCCCTTCTCAGATTGCGCGACCTGACGAAGCGGTTCCCGGGGGTTCAAGCGCTCGCCGACGTGTCGTTCGACGTTCGCCGCGGCGAGGTCCTGGGCCTGCTCGGCGAGAACGGCGCGGGCAAGTCGACATTGTTGAAGATCATATCGGGGGCGCTCGCACCCGATGGCGGGACCCTCGAATGGCAGGGGTCGCCGGTGGCGATTGACGGGCCGCAAATCGCCCAATCCATGGGCATAGTCACGATCTACCAGGAATTCAATTTGGTTCCGACGCTTAGCGTCGCCGAAAACATCTGTATTGGTCGCGAACCGCGGCGCGCCGGACCCTTTATCGATTGGGTCCGCATGCGCGCCGATGCGCGCGCCGTGACGCGCCGCATCGGTCTTTCAATCGATCCACAGACGCTGGTGGCGGAACTATCGGTCGCCGAGCAGCAGATGGTCGAGATCGCGCGGGCACTGTCGATCAATTCGCGCCTCATCATTATGGACGAGCCGACCTCGGCGCTGTCGAAATCGGAAGTCTCCCGCCTGTTCGAAATCATCCGCTCACTGCGCAGCGAGGGTGTGTCTGTCATGTTCGTGACGCATCGGTTAGAGGAAGCTTTGGCCATATGCGACCGGGTGACCATTCTGCGCGACGGCCGTCTGGTCGGCACCCGCGAGCGCGAGGCCATTACCATTCCAACGATTATCGAAATGATGGTCGGCAGAGCCGCCTCCGATCTGTATCGGCGGCCGGCCCGTCGGCACAAGGCCGGTGAGGTTCGCCTGCGTGTGCGCGGCCTGTCGTCGCTGCCGCGTGGTCAGGTGCACGGTACGCGACTTCACGCCATTGATCTCGATGTCAGGGCCGGTGAAATTCTTGGATTGGCGGGGCTGGTCGGGGCAGGTCGCAGCGAGTTCGCACGGGCCGTTTTCGGCATTGACCCCTTTGCCGTGGGAACGATAACGGTCGATGGTCGCGAGGTCGTTGTGCGGTCGCCGCAAGATGCCATTGGTGTCGGCATGGGATTGGTGCCCGAGGATCGCAAGCGCCAGGCCTTGTTTCTGCAATTGGCGATCCGCAACAATTTTTCGATTGCGGCGCTTGGCCAATTCCTACGCGGCGGCCTGTTCGTCAACGAACAGCGCGAGGCCGAGGCGCTGCTCACCTATCGGACCTCGATGAAGGTTCGGATGACGGGTCCGGAACAATTGATTTCCAATCTCTCCGGCGGCAACCAGCAGAAAATCGTGCTGGCGCGGTGGCTGGTTTTGAACCCGAAGATCCTCATCGTCGACGAGCCAACGCGCGGCATCGACGTCGCGGCCAAAGCGGAAGTCCACGAACTTCTCGACGCCTTGGCCGGCCGTGGCATTGCGGTCCTGGTCATTTCGTCGGAACTGCCGGAGGTGATGGCGATTGCCGACCGAATCGTTACGATGCGCGAGGGGCGGATTACCGGAGAACTGGCAGCCGAGGAGGCGACCCAGGAACGGCTGATGGCGCTGATGACGCTTGAGCAGAAAACCGCGGTTCACCAGGGGGAGAGGCAATAATGAGCCAGGTCGAAGAAGCCGCGGCAGGTGGCTGGCAGAGCCGCTCGATCTGGTCGATTGTGAGCCGATTTGCACCACTCATTTTTCTGATTTGTCTGATGGCAATATTCGCTATTATCGAGCCGCGCTTTCTCAATGCCACAAATCTGTTTAATGTCATGCGGCAGATCTCGATTACCGGTCTGATCGCGCTTGGCATGACTTTCGTGATTCTGACCGCCGGCATTGATTTGTCGGTCGGCTCTCTGCTGGCCTTCTCTGCCATAGTGGCGGCCGCGGTATCGAAGGGTTCCTCCGGCAACACTTTGTCGCTCGATGCGGAGGCGGCGGTTGGCCATCCCTGGTATGTAGCCATGGCAGTAGCAGCCGGGATCGGATTGATTGGCGGTTGCCTCCAAGGTATCGGCATAACGCAACTCAAAGTACCGCCTTTCGTCGTCACTTTGGGCGGACTGTCGGCCTTTCGCGGCTTGACGCTCTGGTTTTCCGGCGGCGGGCCGATCTCGGGCTTCGATGCGGACTATCGCTGGTGGGGTCAGGGTCTGATCGGTCCGGTACCTGTTCCTGTTCTCCTATTTCTTTTGACCGCGATCATCTGCCACATCATCCTTCGCCATACCCGGTACGGGCGCCATGTCTATGCCGTCGGCGGCAACCCCGAGGCGGCGCGATTGTCCGGCCTCAACGTCGACCGGATCATCCTGTCGGTCTACGTGATAGTTGGGTTCCTGGCAGGCCTTGCCGGATTCGTGCTGTCGGCGCGGCTGAATTCGGCCGAGGCCGTGGCCGGCATCGGCTACGAACTTACCGTCATCGCCTCAGTTGTGATCGGTGGCACTAGCTTGTTTGGCGGGGCAGGGTCGATATGGGGCACCGTGATCGGTGCGATCTTGATCGGGGTTCTCGTCAACGGCCTCGTCTTGAATAATGTCTCTTCCTACATCCAGCAGATCATTATCGGCCTCATCATCATTGCCGCAGTAGCCTTCGACCGCTACGTCAAGACCCAGAGAACGAGCTAGTGCGGCGTCGGTTCGGGGCACCGGAGAATCTCTCGTGGAGGTCGTGTGATCCGGCTTGTACCGTCGTAGGCATAAACCCGAGGCGGGTCGCTAGCTTCTGCGAACGATGATTATCCCTGTGGATTAGAGCGACAAATCCAGCAATGCCCGGAACGGACAATCCGTGAGAAAGAATAGCGTTTAGGGCCTCTTGCGCGTAGCCATGACCCCATGCCGCAGGCTCCAGGTGCCAGCCAGCTTCAAGTGCCGAGGAATCGTCGTCGAAAGCGATTAGCGTCGCGCTCCCGATCAATTTTTCGATGCTGTCCTTGCGGAAAAGGGTCCAATGGCCGTGACCGGGCGGGAAGGGGCGCCCGAGACTTCGACGAAGTTTTCGCTCGAGGGCATCCGCGTCTGAGCGAGTATAGCGCGTGACCAGAGGATTGCGATGAAGCCGCTGCAAATTATGGAGATCCTCGGCCGACCTTGGTCGAATGAGAAGCCGCTCGGTTGAAAGATGCGGAAGATTCATATCGGTTCATGGATAGGTCACACAACCGGGTGGGTCTAGGCTTTACGTGAAACGTTGCCATCACCCAAGATCGGCTGGCGAAAGATGGTTGCCTAATGGTAAGACCCGGCTGAATTTGCCAGCGTGGTGCAAGGGGAGGGTTCGCCCAAATCCAGGGGTTGTCGGTCAGACGAGGCTCAGTTATCATCTATCTTCTTAAGCACCCGTAGCTCAGCTGGATAGAGCGTTGCCCTCCGAAGGCAAAGGTCACACGTTCGAATCGTGTCGGGTGCGCCATAGAAATCAATGACTTAGTCGTTTATCCTTTCGTCGAAAATTGTGGTTAGCTAGCACATAGCTAGCAGTATTTTTGGAAACAAACGCATTCGAGAAGGAGGGGTCAATGTTCCTCCGTGATCAGCCGCGCCTGCAACAGCGTCACAGACAGATCGTCGCCGGCCTCCACCCAGGTATCGTTTGAACCGGGACAGCCGCCGAAGTGAAAATCCAACCGCCCGCTTTGGGATCGCAACGTCCTAATTTCCGGGCCGATGTTCAGTTCCCTAAGCAGCCGAAACGCCCTTGCGCACGACCCGAGCGTGATGTCGACGGCGTCGAACCAGGCATAGTCGTCTATCGGGTGATCCGGTCCGTCGGCCGCATATGACTCCACCAGGCCGGCAAGCACATCCGGATCATCGACGTCATGCCCTTCGAGCCGCCATAGATCGCGCCATGACGGGCGCTGGTGAAGAGGGACATCTTTATCGTGGTTGTACTCACCAAGCGAGATGACACCGCGCTCGTAAATATGCAGGTTTTGGGTGGCGCCGGTTGGCTTTACGAGAATGGGGCGGCCGGCGTCGAGAACCCGCTCCCTCAGAACGGGAAGCGAAGGGGCGCCGAGCAGGCTTGCGAGGCTGGCGACGAATGTTCTGCGGCTTATGGACATGTTGCCCTCCATCGAACCACGAAGGGCTGACGCTCGATATTGCCTTCCGGCCTCATCGTCCCTTCGGGAAAACCACCTTGCTCGAGCGGCAGGTTGGTGGGGCGTCAGCCCTCTCTTGATGATAGGTTGTATGTTATAGGGAACGATGAGTTCGTCAAGACGGACGACAAAAAGATGTATAGGCGCCTCCGGGGGTCAGGTGCCGCCCAGCCCACGCGAGCGGCTGTTGCCTAAAACCCGAAACGAACGGCGGTAGAGTACGGAGGGTTCTGCAAATTCGGCAAAGGCCGGGCGGTCATGGCAGGATGGTGATGTTGAACGTCACCCACTCCCTGCAAGGAGCCCGCCATGACCAAGACTGAAATTAAGCCCGCGATGGCTGCAGTTAAAGAGTTGTTTGCACAGAACCCGGATGCGCTTCGGGAGTTGGTGCGTGCGGTAATGCAAGAGATGCTTGAGGCGGAGATGACCGAGGCACTCGGGGCCGGCAAAGGCGAGCGCGTCGATGGACGGCTCGGCTATCGCTCGGGCTATTACGGCCGGACGCTCATCACCCGGGTTGGCAAGCTCGAGTTGCGGGTCCCGCAAGATCGGGACGGACGATTTTCGACCGAGCTGTTTGAGCGTTACCAGCGCTCCGAACGGGCGTTGGTTACGACCTTGCGGAGATGTATGTCCAGGGCGTCTCGACGCGCAAGGTGAAGGCGATCACCGAAGAACTCTGCGGCCATTCGTTCTCGGCGTCGTCGATCAGCGCCATCAACAAGCGGCTCGACGAAGGTCTTGCTATTTTTGCCCGACGTCTTCTTCCCGAACCGTTTCCCTACCTGATTCTCGACGCCCGGTACGAACAGGTCCGGGAGGGCGGCATCGTGGCGAGCCAAGCGGTGCTGATCGCCATCGGTATCGATTGGGATGGCCGGCGCCAGGTCGTGGCGGTCGAAATGGCCAATCGCGAGAGCCGCTCGTCGTGGAAGGACTTCCTGGTGCAGCTGAAGGCGCGCGGTCTTCATGGCGTCGAGTTCGTCGTCGCCGATGACCACGCTGGCCTGCGCGCCGCGATTCGTGAGGTCTTACCGGAGGCGGCTTATCAGAGGTGTTACGTTCACTTTCTTAGGAACGCTCTTGACCATCTGCCACGAAAACATCGCGATGACTGCCTTCAGGAATTCCGCTGGCTGTACGACCGTCGAGCTCTTACCGAGGCCAAAGCCGATCTTGCCGCCTGGCTCACCAAATGGTCGGGCCGGTACCCAAGGCTCACGCATTGGGTCGAAGAAACCATCGACGAGACTTTTACCTATTACAGACTCCCGCGCCAGCACCATAAACACCTAAAAAGCACCAACATGCTCGAGCGCTTGAACGAAGAAATCAAGCGACGGACCTACGTCGTCCGAAATCTTTCCAAATACCGAGAGTTGCCTGCGCCTCGTCCGCGCGTTCGCCGTAGAAACGCACGAAAATTGGATCGAGGCCAATCGCTACATCAACATGGACGACCTACGAGAGCACAACAAGCTCTCCATGAGGAAAGCTGCATGACCATCCATCATGACCGTCCGTTTTTGCTGAACTTGACAGACACAACTCGAACGGCGAGCCCCGGTCGGATCTAGTATGGCCCTCCTACCTAAGAAATCCTTGAGGCTTCATGGCTAAGGATTAATGAGGTCAGCTCTAATGGAAGCTATGGCAAGGACATACTGGGGGGCGAGACCAGCGATGAAGGCTTTTGAATTCGACCACCGTCTTGTCGAAACTTACGCCCGTTTCTCGCGATCGTTCAGCACCATTCGATCAGCTGACCTGAAGTCCGAGATCAATAGCCAGTACAATGCCGGGCGTTTCTGGCCGGGCGCTCTTCTGTCTGTCAACCCTCGATATCTTCAGGGCCCGACGATTGATGATCTGGTAGCTTCGGGTGATCTCCACGACGCGACCGGCAAAATCTTTCGGTTCGGGCGCGGGGCTATGACTTTGCCTCGACCGCAATGAGCCTCCTCACCCAAGAAAAACGGCCCGTCATCTGCACCCAGCGCATCGATTTCCTTTTCGATCGGCTTGAATTTGTCCCCGGGGGGACGTGGTAACCTTTTCCGATGAAAAAGATTGACAAGGCCTTCCAGCTAAGCGCCTCGGATTTGGTGGGGTACCTGAACTGCCGCCATCTGACGCAGCTTGACCGAGCCGTCGCGGATGGCACTCTGTCAAAAACCAAAGTATGGGACCCCCTCTTTGAAACCCTTTGGGAACGTGGCTCGATCCACGAAAAGAACTACGTCCACCATCTTGAAGAATCCGGCCTCAAGACTGTCCGAAATCGACGGCATAGACGTCACCGCGGATGCAGTGGATCAGACGCTGGATGCCATGCGTGCTGGTAAAGAGATCATCGTTCAGGGTGAAATCACCAAGGTAGGCCTCGGGCCGCGGTACTCACCGGACTCACCGGGCGCGTACTCTAGCGACGGCACAAGGCACACATATCCAATGCGCCTCCTGAGGTCATCGAACCGGCTAGACCACGCCGGCGTTTCAGTGCTGCCGAAAAGCTAGCCATTGTTGCCGAGACGCGGTGGCCTGGCGTGCGCTTTGTTGACGTTGCCCGGCGACATCGGGTGCGTGCGGGACGCTATATTTTGTGGTCTGTTTGGGGCATCCTTGCAGCGGCCGTAATTCAAGCTCTCGCTACCATTTTTCACCGGTGATCATTTTTGACGCTGCCGGGGATCTGTATTGCAACAGCGACAAGCGGCGTTCCCAAAAGGCCGCCAGAGATCGAGCGCCAACAGCATCGACTTCGTTATCGTCATAGAGCAGTGAGTTTATTGCAATTCGTCCCCCAGTTCGACATACATTCGCTCTCCCTCGGCACCCCGAAACCACAGGTCAACGCAGCTTGGTACGAATGCCTCGACTTCTTCAACTGACCTGGCCGTCGCGAAGATTGTTCCTGGTACAGGCCCAGCCGGACCCGCATTGAGAGTGTTTCCCCGCTCATAAAAATAGCCATAGTCCACTAAGCCGCGCGCGGTATCCATGGGTGGTGCCCCAGGCGGCAAGAATGCGCCAGGGGGAATCGGAATATAAAGCAGGTCGCCCGGGGCCGGATATACACAGCCCCACTCCATCGGAGGCATTTGCTCAAACGGCGGCGTGAGAGTGTAGACTTCATTGTTGGCATATTTCGCGTGCCACACTTGATTCTCCACCGGTAATTGCTGCACTACCGCCGCGCAGGTTAACGGCGATCTATCCCAACGGAGCCGCAAGACGATGCCGGCAGCGCGTTTACGAAAACCAATCCTTATAAAACACGGGCGTTCTGCCATCTCGGACTGTTCCCCTGAAAAAGATGCGGCCGACGACCGGCCGCGTAGCCACCAGCCTTCGGATCAGTAACCAAAATATTTCTTACGAAGCTCGGCAATTTGGCCAGAGTCATTGAGATAACCGATCCAGGTGTTAAGGAATGATTGAAAATGCGGATCACCAGGCCTCATTGAGTATGCTAGGCCGGTTGCATTCAGGAGCGGTTCGCCGTCCGGAACCGTTCGCAATTTTGCCGTCGGATTATTTTTCATAAACAGCAGGTTGTTCACATGATCTGTTATGTGGGCATCCGCCCGTCCATTCATGACTTCCATATGTGGTGCGTAGTTATTGTCCGAAACGATCGACTTCATCTTGGCTTTAGGCAGATGCTGTTGAATAAATGGTTCCCCCGACGTTCCAGATAGAGTTGCGATGGTCACGTTTGGATCATTGAGATCGTTCCAAGTTTTATACGGCAAATCGGCACGCACGAGAAACGAGTAGCCAAGCTTGTTGTACGGCTGGGTAAAGACGACAGTCACCGCGCGCTCTGGAGTCGCGAACATATCCACCATGCAAAGATCGTACTTATCGGCCAACAATCCAGGAAATCAACGTAGCCCATTGCGCATCGACGATTTCAAGCTTCACTCCCAATACCTTCGCGAGGTTGTTCGCCATGTCAACGTTGAACCCCTCCCACTCATTTGTCGCAGGGTTTTTGCTCTGAGATGGCGGAGAGTCGGCCATCGCAACGCGAATGACACCCTGCTGTTTTATACGTGCGAGGGTCGAGAAGATTCTGCAAAAGCGCCGACCGAGCTAGCGAAAGTAAACACCGCGACGACGAGTGCCTTCATCAGTGGGTTCATCTTGATCCTCCTACTAACAACATGACCGGCATCGCCAGGTATAATTCGCTCCCGAAGTCGCCTGGTCTTTAAATTCAGGAGCGTGATTGGGCAAGCCTTGCTTCCCAACCACGGGTCGCCACGCTGATTGGGGTGATAACAAGGAAGAACAGCCCGGCAACAGCTGTAAACAGCTCAAGATAGCGATAGCTCATGGCCCCGAGTGTATAAGCTTGATACGAAAGCTCGGCCACCCCGACACCGGCCAACAAGGTCGAATTCTTTAGCGCCTCCGTGAAATAGTTTAGGAACGCCGGGGCCATCTGCCTGATCGCCTGAGGCAGTAGTATTGTGACCCATAGTGCAAGTGTTCCAAGTCCAAGCGCTCTCGCGCCTTCCACTTGCCCTTGAGGCACCGCCTCGATACCTGCCCGATAGATCTCAGCGAGATAGGCTCCTGCCACAAACATCAACGCCAGTGTGCCGGCGACCCAGTCCGTCAACATTAGTCCAAATATCGGTGGAAGGCAGAAATAGGCCCAAAAGACCAACACGAGTTCAGGAGTAATGCGAAAGAAGGCAATGTACAGCTTCGACGCCGTTGACAACGATCGGATTCGCGAAATCCGCGCAGCACAAAGGAGTAACCCTAGAACAGCGCCTACGCCTAGAGTTGCAAACGTAATCGCAAGCGTCATTCGGAGCCCCAAAAGCAAGGCACTATAGTTGTTTGTGACCACAGACCAGTCGAAGGTCATACGCTTCTCGTTTCCAAGTTAAATTTCCGCTCGATCAACGAAAAGAGCGCTACCAAGCCGCACCCGATGACGAAGTAAATCGCTGCGGCCGACGTGAAGAGTTCTACCGGGCGCGCTGTGTGAGTGCTTATGCGTGTTGTTGCGCGCATTAACTCCGCGATAGAGATGACTGAAAGAACGGCCGTACCCTTAAGTAGACTGATCATCATATTCCCTATGGGAGGGATTACGACGCGAATTGCCTGCGGCAGGACCACACATCGCCAACGTGCGTATCGGCTGAGACCCAGCGCTCCGCTGGCGTCCCACTGTCCGCGGGGGACTGAATCAATTCCCGCGCGGACAATCTCGCTGAAGTAAGCGGAGGCGTTCAATGCGAGCGCCAAAACACCACTTTGGAAGGCCGTCAAAGCCAACCCGGCAATGACAGGCAGGGCGAAATATATCCACATTAGTTGAACGAGGAGAGGCGTGTTGCGAAACAGCTCGACGAATCCGAAACTGATCCAAGCAATGGGTCGAATAGTGGACCGGGACAGAATGGCCAGACCTATCCCTCCTACCAGACCAAAGGTCGCCGCTAAAAAGAATAGTATAGAGTTCACCCTAGCCCCGTTGCCAATGCTTCGCGGTATTCCCAAGCTACACTGAATTTTAGGCTAGATAGATACTCCCAGTTAATCATCACTCTATGCCTATTCGAAATCAAAAGCAGAGAGCGGATCGCCAATTGCATGACCCGCGCACTTGAGGGCGTGCCAAAGCGTCGCTTGGTTGGCGGTGACGCACGGCCGGCCGGCAGCCCGCCTGATATTCGGAAGGATCTCCAAACTATTGATTGCAGTGTCAGGAATAAGAAGCAGGCGATTTCCAGTAATGTTAGATACAAAGCTCGCTACTTCACGACTAACATCGACTGCAAAAGACTCCTCCGTGTGCACGCATCCGAGACTTAGCGTTGCGACGACTTCAATTCCATATTCCATAAGGAATGTAACGAAGAGTCCGGTCACTTCTTCGTCGTAAGCGCTTATGAGGTCAACTTTTTGTGCTTCGACTGATAGCGCGGCCTCAGCAAGAGCGATTGAAGTACTCGTCGCCGGCAGCCCAGTAGCTTGCGCGATCTCGTCAACTTGCACCAATGCACGATCACGACCACCAACAAAACTGCCACTTGTGCATGCCCATGCGATTACGGCAGCACCATTGGCGGCCAGCCGTTTTGAACACGGCGTAAGCGCACGTTTTGTCCCTATCGCCCTTAGGTTTTGGGGGATCATAAGCCCATCGGCGGGAGAACGCTCGATGAGACACCGCACATCGTTGAAAGGCCCGGCTTCCAGCCAACTATCAAGACGAAGCCATTCATAATCGAACGGCCCATCATCCGGCAGAATGACGCCAACTAGCCACACCTTCATGTCCCGAGAGGAGGCCACAAGATCTCCGACAAGGCTTGTTTAAGCCTAACGTTGAGCTATGTTGGCGTCAAGATGCAGCTAAAGGCTCGCGGACACTGAGAATACTATGAACGACGGCCGCGTTTGGACCAACGTTGATTTGGACGGCGATGGGAAGCGGCACGGTCAAATCTTTGTCCCAACGTCAACAGACGAGTCAGCTTACGGGGCTATCACAACGTCTATTGCGGTGATCGTGCGTGGAGATGGCCCCTCGGTGCTCCTTACTGGCGGCGTGCATGGAGACGAATATGAAGGGCCGATCGTTCTCTCTAGACTTGCGCGGCGACTGAGCCCCGACAGTGTGAACGGGCGCCTAATCATAGTTCCCGCTTTAAACATGGCCGCGCTTGGTGAGGGTCGACGGAATTCCCCGCTTGATCGTTTAAATCTTAATCGCGTATTTCCGGGACGCCCGGACGGAAGCGCGACAGAAATCGCTTGCCTATTTTGTCAGCAGTCATCTGCTCCCCCGTGTCGAAACGCTTGTTGACTTGCATTCGGGCGGTCGTTCGCTGTGTCATTGACTATATTCAGGCGTCGGGGAGCTATGATTGAAAGTTGGTGACGGCGTGAAGGGATGAGGCGGCGTATCGTGGTGGTGTCAATTCAATCTTGAGCTTATTGACGGCCCAGGGACCAACATTCTCAACAAGCAGCCCATGTTCATCCAACGAATAACGTTCGTCTCTCTGAACCATTTTTGGCCCTTCTCCCTCTCGGAGCCGCAAGGCGGATCCCCGCTTAGCGTGAGTTCAATGCACTCGCCAGGGCGCGATTGATACAGCGTGCGTCGTGCCGCCAGGGCTTGGTGTCGCTTGCGCTTATTGAGGATCTCATAGACGTAAGGGCCGAACGCCGCCCCCCGTTCCTCTAGTTGGTAGAACAAATGCAGCAGCAAGCCGACATCCATGCTGGGACTTCGCATGCTCGGGACCTGCTCATAGGCTGTGACCATGTCCCAGAGCATCCTAAGGTTTACCTCGCCGGCGCTTAGCCGGTCGCGCCTCGCCTCGAACCAAAACGCCAGGGATACCCACAGCGGTATGAAAATCGTTTTTTGACCGCCGTTCGGCTGGCGTCGGCCAGGCGATTTGCATCCCATGTGCAAATCGCGCACTTGACCGCCGAGAGGCATTGAAACCCGATCCGCCCTTATAGGATGACTGCATACTCTCGATGCGGGCGTCCTGAGCGAGGGCGAGTTCGATCAGCTGCGCAGGATCCGAGGGCAGATTTTCTGGGCGAAGCGCCAGGAAAATAATCTAGCGCAATAGCCTCTAATTCGCTAGTTAATTCAAGCAATTCAGGCAGTTGTCGTCGGTCTTTTTACGGCTCGCGGAACCACGCGAGACCATTCCGAAAGCCCCTCAATCAGCATCGCCAATTGCGTCGCACTTAATTGAATCGATCCTTCCTTAATCGGCGGCCAGGCGAAAACTCCATCCTCCAACCATTTTGTCGCCAGGATCATTCCCGTGCCATCAAAGACCAAAAACTTGAGCCGGTCCCGGCGTTTCGATCGAAAGACAAAAATGTCCCCGCAATAGGGATTGCCCTTCACTCCATCGGCAACCAGCCCAACCAGGCCATGAACACCTTTTCTAAAATCGACCGGCAGGGTCGAAACGAACACGCGGACGTCCGAGCCAAACGAGATCATTGTGTCCGACGCAATGCCGCGATTACCGTTTCCAAGGTCTCCCGATCAACGCCAGCGGGAACACGCACCTGCGCTCCGTTGATATCGATTTCGATCATGCCTGCCGCCAAAGATTTGTCCTCGCGCGCGAAAACGACCGATCCCTCCGTTCGAACCGGATCCTTTTCCACCCGAACCGCTGCAAACATCGGCGGTGAAGGTGCCGGGAGCCGCTAATTCGCGCCTCCGCCGCCGCCAAGCACCCAGAAGTCCGCGGACCACGCCATTGCGCCGAGCAACCTCCGTGATGTTCACACCCGGCACATAACTTTCGGCGACAATCCGGGCCTTCTCTTCATCGGTCCAATCGCGCCGGCGTCGTTTTCCGGTAATCACCTCAACCCGCCGATAAGCCCCCTCATCGCTCTCATGCATGGCTTGAGCCATAGCATCGACCATAGCATTACCCCGCAGCTCAATCGAGGAAACCCGCGTGGAAGCGGTTTCCGCCGCGCCCATAAGCGTTCCGCTCGATAACGACGGTCTTCATATTGTCGTACAATATCTCGACCGGCACCCCACCAAAGCTGAGGAAAGCGTTTGTGTGGCAGTCGATCAGTGTCTCGACCCGTTCGTCATCGCAGAACTCGACGTACGCCGCGCGGCTCCACCCAAGTGTCGCGATGAACACCGACAACTTCCCAACCCCGCTCCCAACCGTCGCCCAATCGGCCTGCATCTGGCGGCCAGGCTGGGTCTCGAACCGTACGACGGGCTCCGGCACAGCGGCAGCCGAGAGCCCACGCACGAGAGACTTTACGCGCGTTTCGCCTCCGTAGTGGCACCAGCCGCGACCCTGATCTCGCGAAACAAAACCGTCGCTGGAATCCGGTCCGGC
>CAVZAB010000014.1:5000-76792 GCA_963773155.1 uncultured Alphaproteobacteria bacterium
TGCTCTTTGCCTCGATCGTCACCCGTGGCGAAACCTTCCGCTATTACCGCTTCCAGACTCCCGACGACGGCCAGGTCGACTTTTACGATCCGAACGGCCGCTCGATCCGCAAATTCCTGCTGCGCAAGCCGATCGCCGCCGGCGATTTGCGCTCCGGTTTTGGGATGCGTTATCATCCCGTCCTGCATTATTCGCGCATGCACACTGGTGTCGATTGGGCGAGCCCGGTCGGCACCCCGATACTGGCGGCGGGCAACGGCACCGTCATCAAGGCCGCCTGGGATAGCGGTTATGGCCGGCGCGTCGAGATCCAACACAGCAACGGTTACACCACGACCTACAACCACATGTCGGGTTTCGGCCGCGGCATCAGCGAAGGCGTCAAAGTGCGTCAGGGACAGGTCGTCGGCTATCTCGGCGCAACGGGACTGGTGACCGGCCCGCATCTCCACTACGAAGTCATGGTCAATGGCCGCTTCGTCGATCCATTGCAAATCCGCTTGCCCCGCACCCGCGAATTTGACGGCCGGCTGCTCGCCGAATTCAAACGCGAAAAGGACCGGATCGACGGACTGATCGCCAAGGCGCCGAATGCGACGGCCTCGCGCGTTGCGGAAAGGCCGCCAGGCTGACCGCGACAAGCTTCGATCTGACTCAGATCGTCGGACCGGTATTCGGCCTGATCGCGCTCGGCTATCTTGCCGCCTTTTCACGGCTGATCGGCCCAAATGCCGGCACCGGCCTGTCGGAGTTCGTCTTCGTTCTCGCCGTCCCGGCGCTGGTCTTCCGGACCATGGCGACGGCGGCCCTGCCAAGCGCGCAGCCCTGGGGTTATTGGCTCGCCTATTTCATCGCTGTCTGCATTGTCTGGGCGACCGCCATGCTGGTCGCCAGGCAATGGTTTGCGACGAGCCACAGTGAAAGCGTAATGGCCGGTTTCTGCGCCGGCCAGTCGAACACCATCCTGGTCGGGGTGCCACTAATTTTGAAAGCTTTTGGCGAAGCAGGCGCGGTCCCGCTCTTTCTCCTGATCGCCGTCCACTTGCCGTTGGTTGTCACAGCGGCAACCCTGCTCATCGAGGGTCCCAATGGCCTGCGGCTCGGCGAACTCGCCGGGCGGCTCCTCATCCATCCAGTCCTGTTCGCGCTGTTTTGCGGCATCGCCTGGCGCTTGACGGGATGGGGTATTGAAGGGGCACCGCGCGCCATTCTCGATGGGCTTGCGGCGGCCGCCATACCCTGCTCGCTCGTCGCCCTCGGCTTAGCCCTGCGCCGGCACGGCTTTACCGGGGGGCTTAGGCTTGCAGCGACATTGAGCACACTGAAACTCGTTGTCCATCCAGCTCTCGTCTACGCCTTCGCCTTCAAAATCTTCGTTATGCCGCCGGTCTGGGCCGGCGTGGCAGTCCTTTTCGCCGCCATGCCCTGCGGGATAAATTCCTATGTGTTTGCCGAGCGCTACCACACCGGCGTGGCAATCACGTCGAGCGCCATTGCGCTCTCGACCTTTGTGGCGCTGTTCACGACGCTTTTCTGGCTCAGGGTGCTCGGCCTTTCGGCCGGCTAGAGGCCGATCAGCCGGCGGACTGCGGCTGGGCTCAGGCCAGCATCCCGCAGGGCCCGCAAGGCCTGCGACTTGTGACGTTTCGACAATTTCTGGTGGTCCGGGCCCAAGATCAGCCGATGATGGCGATAGAGGGGGGCCGGCAAGCCCAACAATTCCTGTAGCAATCGCTGCAAGCTGGTCGCCGCAAACAGATCGTAGCCGCGCACGACATGCGTCACCCCCTGCAGCGCATCATCGGTTACGACCGCGAGATGATAGCTCGCGGGAACGTCCTTGCGGGCCAAGGATACGTCGCCCCAGTTCGCGGGTTCTGCCTCGACCAACCGTTCGCTACCCGCCTCCGAGATCTCGCGCCAGGCAATCCGGCGCGCCAACCGAGCGAGCGCCGCCTGGCTGTCGAGCCGCAGGCAATGCGGCACGCCCGCCGCCAACCGCTGCGCGCGCTCGGCCGGCGGCAAATGCCGACAGCTGCCCCAATAGAGTGGCGAGCCGTCCGGGTCGCGCGGCCAAGCCGGTCGGACGGCGGCACAGCGCTGCAAATCGGCGCGGCTGCAAAAGCAGGGGTAAATCAGGGCCTGATCGGCAAGCCGCGCCAATTGCCCGGCATAGAGCGAGAAATGCTCGGATTGTCGGCGCACCGGCATCTCCCAGCGCAAGCCCAGCCAGGCCAGATCCTCGTTGATCGCGGTCTCGTAGGCGTCGCGGCTGCGCCCCCTGTCGATATCCTCGATCCGCAGCAAAAACCGGCCGTCCTGAGCCTGCGCCAGGTCGAAATTCAACGCCGCCGAATAGGCATGACCGAGGTGAAGATAGCCGTTCGGAGAAGGAGCAAAGCGATAGACGGGTTGCACCGACCTGGCCATCATTGTTCACTCGAGGGACAGCTAATTTGGATGGGACGTGAACAAGTGGCAAGACCGGCAAAGGCGCCGCAGCGCGCCAAGGCCCCTCGGCCCGCCCGCCCACGGGGGAAAGCGAACAGCCGCCTGTATCGACCGGCGCGAATCAGCGACGAGGCCGATCTCGCCGATGCCGTCGCCGCGCTAAAGCGCCAGGACCCGCTTGTCATCGGTCATTTGCTCGAAACCGGCGGCATGCCGCCGCTGCGACAGGGGCGCCAGGGCTTTGCCGGCCTTGCCGCGATCATCGTGTCCCAGCAAGTCTCCGTTGCCAGCGCCGATGCAATCTACGCACGGCTCGCCGCCGAGATCGCACCGCTCGACGCGCCGGGCCTCGCGGCAGCGGGCGAAGACAGGCTCAAGGCCTGCGGCCTGTCGCGACCAAAAATGCGAGCGCTGAGAGCGGCAGCCGAGGCGATTATCGCGGGCCGGCTCGAACTCGCCGGGCTGACGCAATTGGAACCGGACGAGGCCCATGCGAGGCTCATCGCCGTATATGGCATAGGTCCGTGGACCGCCGACTTGTTTCTGCTTTCCTGTCTTGGCCATCCCGACGCCTGGCCGGCCGGCGATCTGGCGCTGCAGGAGGCGGCACGCCTGGCGCTCGGGCTGCGGCAGCGGCCAGGCAAAGCCGAGCTCGAATCGATCGGCGAGCGGTGGCGGCCATTTCGGGCGGTTGCCGCCCGGATGCTTTGGACCTATTACCGGCATGTCAAGGCGCGGCGCGGCTTGGCAGCCGGCATGATCGACTGATCGGGCCTTGGTCTTGGACAAGCTGATGCCAGGAAGAGAACAACGATGGCCCTGATCGATGGACCACGCCTTGCCGCGCAATCCGGCCAGGCCAGCCATCTCGTCGTGTTCCTGCACGGCTATGGGGCAGACGGCCATGACCTGATTGCGATTGGGCGGCAATGGCAACAGCTCTTTCCCGCTGTCGCTTTCGTCGCCCCGCATGCGCCCGAAATCTGCGGGGCCGGCGGCCCCGGGCGGCAATGGTTCGCCTTGAGCATGCGCGACCCGTCGGAACGTTGGCGCGGCGCGGTCGCCGCCCGCCCCGCCCTCGACGCCTTCCTCGACAGCGAACTCGCCCGTCTTCAGCTGCCGCAGGACCGCCTGGTGTTGGTCGGGTTCAGCCAGGGCACGATGATGGCGCTGCACGTCGGTTTGCGCCGGCCGCGCGCGATCGCCGCCATAGTCGGCTATTCCGGCCTCCTGGTCGGACCCGAGCATCTCGCCGAGGCCCGTTCGCCGGCGCCAATCCTGCTGGTCCATGGCGACGCGGACGAGATTATTCCGGTCGAAGCGCTATTCGCCTCGGCCGAGGCCCTGGCCGCGGTCGGCATAGGCTGCGAATGGCACTTGTCGCTCGGTTTAGGGCACGGCATCGACGAGGCTGGGCTGGTGCATGGCGCGTTGTTCGTCCAACAAAACCTGCGGCGAACCCGGTTGTGACCTAGCCGCGCGCTACCGCGAGTTCGGCCTTGCCGGCTTGCCGCAATAACAGCGAATTGGTCGAGACGGAACAAAGGCTGTAACCGCGCAGCCGCAACGCCTTGGCGCGGGCACCGTCAAAGCAAAAGGCCGCGGCAAACTTGCCATGTGCCTTGGCCTTGCGGCACACCTCGTCAAGGGCTGCATCGACCTCCGGATGGCCCGGATTGACGCTGCGGCCGTGGCTGAGTGCGATCGAAAGATCAGACGGTCCGACAAAGACGCCGTCGATGCCCGCAACCCCCAGAATGTCGTCGAGAGCCGCCATCGCCTCTTTTGTCTCGATCATCGCTATGCTGAGATGTTGGCGGTTGGCTTCCCGCAAATAGGTATCGGTGTCCAAACCGGTTAGCGCGAGGACCCGTCTTGGTCCCCAGCTACGTGCGCCAAGCGGCGGGAATTTGGAAAAATCCGCGAAAACTTGCGCGTCCGTCCGCGAATTGATCATCGGGGCGATAATGGCCGCGGCACCCATGTCGAGGAGCCGCGAGGCAGTCGCAAAATCGCCGACCGGGATCCGTACGATGGCGGGTTTGCCAGCCAAGCCAGCATGAACAATACCGCGCAGGGCGGCGCTCAAGTCGAGCGCCCCGTGCTGCATATCGAGCATGACGGCGTCAAATCCGTCAGCCGCCATTTGCTCGGCGATCGCCGGCTCGGCAAAGCCGATCCAAGCACAAAATTGGCAAGGGCCGGTGCGGACCTTTTCGGCAAACGCAAAAATCGGATCAGCGTGCGGCATGCGGGGTTAGCCTTTTGATTCGAATTGTTCCGGCATGCCGGGTCGCATTCACCGACCGGTTTTGACGGATTCGAGCGCTATCGCCATGAATTCGGCCATATTGCGGCGGATCTGGTGCTCGGTCTGCTGGACCCCAGCGGCGTCGAAATCGGCCTTGATCTTGCGGTAAATATTCTCCGAATCGGCCTCGGCAATGTCGGCCTCGACGAGCGATTTGGCATAGGCTTCCGCGCCAGCGCCGCTTTTGCCGAGTTTGCCGGCCGCCCAAAGGCCGAGCATCCGATTGCGGCGCGCCTCAGCCTTGAATTGCAATTCGGCGTCACGGGCGAATTTTCCCTCGAAGGCGTTTTCACGCTTGTCGAAAGTGGTCATGGCATCTCCTGACGATCGCGATTGAACGGTTCGACCCCAGCTATAGCAACCCGCGCCCTAGGGCGCCATCCTCCCCGCCCTCCCCGGCCGCCGCGGCCACTATCATTGGTTTAATCTTGGGAGGAAATACAAGGCCAGGTTGTATCGCCCACCTCGATAATGGCTCGCTCGCAACCGCCGCGAGCGTGGCCCGGCATTGGCCAGGCTCGCTCGCGGCGCACAGAAGAATGCCGTTCCAAAACAACCGCGTATGGCAAACGATTTGGAGCATGCCTTGGAATTGCCCACAGTATCATTGTGCGGCGCGGCGTGATCCGCTACCGTGCGAAGGTCATGCCAGGCCGCGAACCAGGCGAGACGCCGGGCATCTCGAAACAACCTGTGCCGGGCGCGCACAGCCCAGGTGCCCCATTTACGCGAACGGAGACCAACCCTTCCCATGGATTTCCTCAAACCACGGTACTCAAAAATGAACCGCCGCCGCCGAATCTACGAAGGCAAGGCCAAAGTGCTTTACGAAGGTCCAGAGCCGGGAACGCTCATCCAGCATTTCAAGGACGACGCCACCGCCTTCAATGCCAAAAAGCACGAAGTCATCGACGGCAAGGGGGTGCTGAACAACCGCATTTCCGAATTCATATTTCAACAATTGAATAATATTGGTGTGCCGACCCATTTCATCCGGCGCATGAACATGCGCGAGCAATTGATCCGCGAAGTGGAAATCATTCCACTCGAAATCGTTGTCCGCAATGTCGCGGCAGGCTCGCTGTCGACCCGGCTTGGCATCGAGGAAGGCTCGCAGCTGCCGCGTTCGATCATCGAATTTTATTACAAGAACGATGCGCTCAACGACCCGATGGTTTCCGAGGAGCATATTACCGCCTTCGGCTGGGCCAGCCCACAGGAAATCGACGATGTGATGGCTCTCGCCATTCGGGTCAACGACTTTCTCTCAGGCCTGTTTCTCGGCGTGGGAATCCGCCTCGTCGATTTCAAAATGGAATGTGGCCGCCTGTGGGAAGGCGACCTGATGCGGATCGTCGTCGCCGACGAGATTAGCCCGGATTCCTGCCGGCTTTGGGACATCAAGTCCAACGACAAGCTCGACAAGGACCGTTTCCGCCGCGACATGGGCGGCCTCGTTGAGGCCTATACCGAAGTTGCCCGCCGTCTCGGCATCATGAACGATAACGAGACCCCGCGCACGGGCGGCCCCAAACTTGTTGAGTAGCGAATCGAACAATTGCCCTGTCGACTAAGGCCGTTTAAGGGGGGCCATTGGTGCCCCCCTTTGCATTGCCGGAGCGATCATGAGAGCCCGCATAACGGTCACCCTGAAAAGCGGTGTGCTCGATCCGCAGGGCAAGGCGATCGAAGGGGCCTTGGCATCGCTCGGATTTGCGGGAATTGGTAGCGTGCGGCAGGGCAAGATCTTCGACATCGAATTGACGGGGGGCGACCCGGCCGCAGCCGAGCGGACTCTCAAAGCGGCCTGTGACACTTTGCTGGCCAATACTGTGATTGAGAATTATCACGTGGAAATCCAATAGAAAGCGGCCCCATGCAAGCCGCCGTCATCACCTTTCCCGGCTCCAACCGCGACGGCGACGTCGCCCGCGCGCTGCACAAAGCAAGCGGCCAAAAACCGCACGCAGTCTGGCATGCCGACCAAGCGCTGCCGTCCAACACTGACCTCGTGGTTTTGCCTGGCGGCTTTTCCTACGGTGATTATCTCAGATGCGGGGCGATCGCCGGGCACGCCAATATTATGACGGCGGTCCGCGAGCACGCGCGCCGTGGCGGCTTCGTGTTGGGCATTTGCAACGGCTTCCAGATCCTGGTCGAAGCCGGCCTGCTGCCGGGCGTTCTCATGCGCAACGCTGGCCTCACCTTCGTCTGTCGGCGGCAATATCTGCGCGTCGAGCGCAATGACGCTGTCTTTACCCGTCACTATCGTCCCGGCCAGGTGATCGACGTGTGCATCGCCCATGGCGAGGGGAATTTTACCGCTGACGTGGCGACACTCGAACGCCTCGAGGGCGACGGGCGCGTCGCCTTTCGCTATTGCGACGCGATTGGCCAAGTCACCCCGCACGCCAATCCGAATGGTTCGGCGCACGCGATCGCCGGGATCTATTCGGAGCGCTTGAATGTTCTGGGCCTGATGCCCCATCCCGAAAATTTCATCGATGCGCTCGCCGGAGGCAGCGACGGCCTCGCCCTGTTCGAAAGCCTTGCCGCCTTTCGACCTGGACCTGGCGGCTAGCTCGACCATGCAAGCGGCAAGCGGCAAGCGATCATGGCCTTAAACAACGAGCACGAATTCGCAATCACCGAGGATCTGGTCGCCCAGCACGGGCTGAAGCCGGACGAGTACCAGCGCCTGCTGCGCCTGATCGGCCGCGCGCCGAGCCTGACGGAACTCGGCATCGTCTCCGCGATGTGGAACGAACATTGCTCCTACAAATCCTCCCGCCTGCATTTGCGCAAATTGCCGACTCGTGCGGCCTGGGTCATCCAGGGCCCGGGCGAGAATGCCGGCGTCATCGACATTGGCGACGGCGAGGCTTGCGTCTTCAAGATGGAGAAGTCATAACCACCCCTCCTTCATCGAGCCCTATCAAGGCGCAGCGACCGGTGTCGGCGGCATTCTGCGCGACGTTTTCACCATGGGCGCGCGTCCGATCGCCTGTCTCAACCTCTTGCGCTTTGGGGCGCCCGATCACCCCAAGACCCGTCACCTACTGGCCGGTGTCGTCGCCGGCATCGGCGGCTATGGCAATGCCTTCGGCGTGCCGACCGTCGGCGGCTCGCTCGGCTTTCACCGCCGCTACGACGGCAATATTCTGGTCAACGCAATGGCGGTCGGCCTCGCCAGAACCGACCAGATCTTCTATGCGAAGGCGACCGGCGTCGGAAATCCAATCGTCTACCTCGGCTCGAAAACGGGACGCGACGGGATCCATGGCGCTACCATGGCCTCCGCGGCCTTCGACGATGATGCCGCGGGCAAGCGGCCAACCGTTCAGGTCGGTGATCCCTTCGCCGAAAAGCTGCTGCTCGAGGCCTGTCTCGAACTGATGGCCTCGGGTGCCGTTTTAGCCATTCAGGACATGGGAGCCGCCGGTCTGACATCGTCCGCGGTCGAAATGGGTGCCAAGGGCAATCTCGGCATCGAATTGGACCTCGACCGAGTGCCCTGCCGGGAATCCGGCATGTCGGCTTATGAAATGATGCTATCGGAGAGCCAGGAGCGGATGCTGATGGTGCTCAAACCGGAAAAACGAATCGAGGCTCAGGCGATCTTCCACAAATGGGGTCTCGACTTCGCGGTCATCGGCACGACCACGGCCAGCCCGCGTTTTGTCGTCAAACACCAGGGCCGGATTTGCGCTGACCTGCCGATCAAGGAACTCGGCGATGCGGCACCCGTCTACGATCGGCCCTGGCGCGCCGGTCCGAAACTGCCGATCATCGCGGCGCAAGCCGTGCCACCCCCAATCGACAACGGCACGGCGCTGCTGCGCCTGCTCGCCTCGCCCGACCTATGTTCGAAACGTTGGGTCTACGAGCAATATGACCATTACATTCTCGGCAATACGGTGCAGAGCCCGGGCGGCGATGCCGCCGTCGTCCGGATCGCGGACGGCCCGAAAGGCCTTGCGCTGTGCACCGATGTGACGCCGCGCTATTGCGAGGCCGACCCCCGCGAGGGCGGCAAACAGGCCGTGGCTGAGGCCTGGCGCAATCTCAACGCCGTCGGCGCCCGACCGCTCGCCCTTACCGACAATCTGAATTTCGGCAATCCGGAAAATCCGGTCGCCATGGGCCAATTGGTCCTCTGCCTGGAGGGCATTGGCGAAGCGGCACGCCGCCTCGACTTCCCGATCGTATCGGGCAATGTCTCGCTCTATAATGAAACCAACGGCCAGGGTATTCTGCCGACCCCCTCGATTGGTGGCGTTGGCCTTATCGGAGATGTTGGCCGCAGCGCCAACCTCGCCTTCAAGGCCAGCGGGCAGACAATCCTTTTGATCGGCCGCAGCGACGGCTGGCTCGGACAAAGTCTTTACTTGCGCGAGATATGCGGGCGCGAAGAGGGCGCCCCGCCGCCTGTCGATCTCGACGCCGAACGAAAAAACGGCGAATTCATACGGCAATTGATCGTCGAAGGACGGGTCAGCGCCGCGCATGACATTTCCGATGGCGGACTTGCCGTAGCGCTCGCCGAAATGGCAATTGCCGGCAATATCGGCGCCAGCGTGTCGGCGCCATTCGCTGGCGACCCGCTGGCGCATGCCTTTTTCTTCGGCGAAGACCAGGCTCGCTATCTTGTCACCGCCTCGCCGGCCGCCGCCGAGGCGATAGGCCGCGAGGCCGCCCGTCGCGACATTCCCCTTGCGACCATCGGGCAAACCGGCGGCGGCACGTTGACCCTGGCAGGCCTGCCGCCCATATTGGTCGGCGAGCTGCGCAGCGCCCACGAATCCTGGCTGCCAGCTTTCATGGCGGCCCCGGTCGGGTGAGCAAAAGACAGGACTAAAATCAGGATCTAAAGACATGGTGATGGTTGCGGTCAAAGCGCTCGGCGGCACCAATTATGTCCGGGCGGAAGATGTTATGGCCGTACAGACGACGCCAACCGGCGGCGCGATCGTCGTCATGAAGGGCGGCGTGACCGTGCAATCGAGCGAGCCAGCCAAGGACGTGTCGGGCCGGATCGAGGACGCGCTCAAAACGACAGCGCGGCCGCCGCCGACGAACTGACCGAAAGGAGCTTGCCATGGCCATGGAAGCCAAAGACATCGAACGGCTGATCAAGGCGGCCTTGCCGGACGCCACAGTCGAAATTCGCGATCTCGCCGGTGACGGGGACCATTATGCCGCCAAGGTGATATCGGCCGCCTTTCACGGCAAGAGCCGTGTCCAGCAGCATCAAATGGTCTATTCGGCGCTCAAGGATCAGATGGGAGGCGTCCTGCATGCACTTGCCCTGCAGACGGCAGCCCCCGATTAGGCCACTCGAATAAGCCGCTGGCCTGGCCGCGGAGCGGGCGCTATATAAGGCTGTTGCGGAGCCTTGACCTTCGCCAACCCGGATCAGGAATGTCGGAAATGGCCATCTCAGACCAGATCAAAAAAGAAATCGACAGCACCGACGTCGTTCTTTTCATGAAGGGCACGCCGGATTTTCCAATGTGCGGCTTTTCGCAGCGCGTCGCCTCCATCCTCGCCAGGCTCGGCGTGCCCTATAAGGGCGTTAACGTCCTCGAGGACGAAGCCTTGCGCCAAGGGATTAAGGAATACGCCAACTGGCCGACCATCCCGCAGCTCTATGTCAAGGGCGAATTCGTCGGCGGTTGCGACATTGTCACCGAATTGTACCAGTCCGGCGAATTGGCCAACCAGTTGAAAGAAGCCGGCGTGACGGTCGACGCAACCGCCTAGCTACCAATCAAGGCTCGAATCAGTTGGACGGCATCCGGGCTTGCCCATTCCGCCGGGCCGGCCAGGCTTGCCACCTGGCAGCCCGCCTTGTCGATCAGCAGCGTCGTCGGCAGGCCGATTGTCGTGCCGGCGGCCTTTAGGATTTGGAAGGTCTCGGCCTTGGGATCGGCATAGAATGCCAGCCGATGGATGCCGGCCTCCTCGAGAAAGCGCCGCCGATTGTCCAAGCGCGTCGTGTCGATATTGACGGCCACCACCGCAAAATCACGGCCGCCCAATTCCCCTTGCAACCGATCGAGCGCCGGCATTTCCTTGCGGCAGGGCACGCACCAGGTCGCCCACAGGTTGACCAGGACGGCCTGGCCCTTGAAATCGGCAAGTTCGCGCCTGTTGCCGTCCGAATCCTCAAACCGGAGGGAGGGCGGCAGCTGCGGCGTCGGCAGAACACCGAGCGCCGCCACCTCGCCGCGGGCCAACGGCGAAAGCCGCTGGGCAAGCGGCCGCGAAGCTAGGCACTCACCGGACGCATTGCTCTTGCCGGTGTCCATCCGGTATAGGGCAAACCCCAGGGTTGCGATGCCGGCGGCCAGCAACAAGCCGAATGGACGAGACCGCAGGGCCGAGATTATCTGAGCTTTATCCATCCGACCTATCCCGGGGGAGCAGGCATGAGTGGCAACAAAATGTGGGGCGGACGCTTCGAGGATGCCCCGGATTCGATCATGGAGGAGATCAACGCGTCCATCGGCTTCGACCGGCGGCTCGCCTCCCAGGACATCCGCGGCTCAAAAGCCCACGCTGCCATGCTCGCCAAGCAAGGCATTCTTCCGGCTTCGGATGCCGCTGCCATCGCCAGGGGTCTAGACCAGATCCTTAGCGAAATCGAGACCGGCGCCTTCACATTCTCGCGCGCCCTCGAGGACATTCACATGAACGTCGAGCACCGGCTTGGCGAATTGATTGGTCCCACCGCCGGTCGGCTGCACACGGCCCGCTCCCGCAACGACCAGGTCGCACTCGACATGCGGCTGTGGGTTCGCGATGCGATCGAGGGACTCGATCGGCAATTGCTCGACCTGCAGCGCGCCCTCGCCGGCAAGGCTTTCGAGCATGCCGGCGCCGTAATGCCCGGTTTTACCCATTTGCAATCGGCCCAGCCGATAACCTTTGGCCATCACCTCCTCGCCTATGTCGAAATGTTTGGCCGCGACCGCGGCCGCCTGCGCGACAGCCGAAGCCGGCTCAACGAGTGCCCGCTCGGGGCGGCCGCGCTCGCTGGAACGTCCTTTGCCATTGATCGCGGCGCTACCGCCCGCACGCTCGGCTTCGACCGGCCCACAGCCAATTCCCTCGACAGCGTTTCCGACCGCGACTTTGTCCTGGAGACCCTGTCGGCCGCCGCCATTTGCGCCACCCACCTGTCGCGGCTTGCCGAAGAAATCGTGCTGTGGTCGAGCGCCCAATTTGCTTTTTTGCGGCTGTCCGACCGTTTTTCGACCGGTTCATCGATTATGCCGCAAAAGCGCAATCCGGATGCGGCCGAACTGGTGCGCGGCAAAAGCGGCCGCATCATCGGGGCTCTTGCCGGCTTGCTGGTCGTCATGAAGGGTTTGCCACTCGCCTATTCGAAGGACATGCAGGAAGACAAGGAGGGCACCTTTGACGCGCTCGATTCGCTGTCTTTGTGCCTGGCCGCCATGGCCGGCATGATTCGCGATGCCAGCCCTGATCTGCGCCGCATGAAGGAGGCCGCCGGCATCGGCTATGCAACTGCCACCGATCTCGCCGATTGGCTCGTGCGTACGCTCGCTCTACCGTTTCGCGAGGCCCACCACATTACCGGCACCCTGGTCAAGCTCGCGGAAACCCGCGGTGTCGCCTTGCACCGGCTTTCGCTCGCCGATTTCCAAGCGGTCGAGCCGCGGATTGGCGAATCCGTCTACGAGGTTCTCACGCTCGCCAAATCGGTCAATAGCCGCACCTCCTACGGCGGCACTGCTCCGCGCAACGTCCGCCAGCAGGCGCGACGTTGGATCGCCCGGCTGGCCAAGGAATCCGCGACATCGTGAGCGCGCCGGCAAACGGCGAAAACACTCGCCACAGGATGCTCACAGGCTATAGTGTGCCGCCCTCCCCTGGTTGGAGAATTCCGTTGCCTCGCCGTGCGCGTACCGGTCTTTTTTTTTGCCTGATGGCAATCGTGGCCTTCGGGTTCGCCGGCTGTGGCCGGCGGGGCGCGCTCGAACCGCCGCCCGGCGCCAGCCCCCCGGAGGCCGCTGCTGATCCGCAGGCCGCGCCTGCGTCGACCGGCGCGCCCGTCCTCAAGCCTGCCCACCGAGCCAGCAAGAAGATCGTGCCGCCTAAAGTCGACACGCCCTTCGACTGGCTGCTTTGACGGCGCGGGGAGCGGCCATGCACCATTTCGCTTACCGGGACGGCGTTTTGCATGCCGAAGACGTCGACATTCGCCGGATAGCGGCGAGCGTCGGCACGCCCTTCTATTGTTATTCGACGGCAACCCTCGAACGCCATTACCGGATCTTCGCCGAGGCCTTTGCCGATCTGCCGGCCATGATTTGCTACGCCATGAAAGCCAATTCCAACCAAGCCGTCTTGCGGACGCTGGCACGGCTCGGCGCCGGCATGGATGTCGTCTCGGAAGGCGAATTGCGGCGTGCCCGCGCCGCCGGCGTGCCTGGCTCGCGGATCACGTTTTCTGGGGTCGGCAAAAGGCCCGGCGAAATCGCCCATGGTCTCGACGAGAGCATTTTCTGTTTTAATGCCGAATCCGAACCCGAACTCGCCGCGATCGCCCGGCTTGCCGTTGAAAAGGGCAAAACGGCGCGGGTTGCTCTACGGGTCAATCCCGACGTCGACGCGAGGACGCACGCGAAAATCTCGACTGGCAAGGCGGAAAACAAATTCGGCATCCCGATTGCCAGGGCCCGTGCCGTCTATGCCAAGGCGGCTGCCATGCCCGGCCTGCAAATGACCGGCGTCGACATGCACATCGGCTCGCAGATCACCGATCTAGAACCGTTCGATGCGGCTTTTGCCCTGCTTGCCGGCTTCGTCCGCGACCTGCGCGCCGACGGCCACCGGATCGACCATATCGATCTCGGCGGCGGACTGGGCATTCCCTATCGGGCCGGCATTGACCCGCCACCCCATCCCGAGCGCTACGCCGAAATCGTCCGCCGACACACCCAGGGCCTCGATTGCACATTGGTCTTCGAGCCCGGTCGGTTGCTGGTCGGCAACGCCGGCATTCTCGTCTGTCAGGTCATCTATCTGAAGGAAGGCGAGGGCCGCAATTTCGTCATTGTTGACGCCGCCATGAATGATCTGATCCGTCCGACGCTCTATGATGCCCATCACGAGATCGAACCGGTCGTCCTGCCGTCGGAAGGTTTCTTGCTTACTCTTGCCGATGTTGTCGGCCCGGTCTGCGAAACCGGCGATTATCTGGCGCTCGGGCGCGCGCTGCCGCCGCTACGATCGGGCGACCTTCTGGCGGTGATGTCGGCCGGCGCCTATGCGGCCGTGCAGGCTGGGACCTATAATTCGCGGCTTCTGGTGCCCGAGGTCTTGGTGCGCGGCGAGGCCTTCGCGCTGGTCCGACCGCGGCCTTCCTATGCCGACCTGATCGGGCTCGATCGAATGCCGGCCTGGCTTGAAGTGGGCGATCCTGATGTTGCGTGATTTCCGCCACTGGATTGTCGGGCTGAGCATGCTAGATTAGCTGGGAGGCGCCGCCACCGCGGCAAGTGGCACGGGGCGGCGTGTGAGAAGGACCGGGCCGATCGCCGACGAAATTGCCGACAGGATCGAATCAACCCCCGCGCTAAATCGGCTTGTTGTGCGGGCCAAGCTGGCGCTGGCTTGGGAGCGGGTATGGCCCGCCCTTGCCGGTCTGCTGGCTTGTCTGTGCGTTTTTCTCGCCGTGTCCTGGCTCGGCCTCTGGCTGCCGCTGCCCGGGCCCTGGCGCATTGCCGGCGTCGCTCTGTTCGGCCTTGCCGGCCTGGTCAGCCTGCTGCCGCTCCGGCATGCCTTGCGGCCGAACCGGGCCGCGGCGCTTGCCCGTATCGACCGGGACTTTGGCCTGCCGCATCGCCCGGCCGCGGCGCTCGCCGACGCGCTCGTTAACCCGTCCGGCGACGCGGCGACCGATGCGCTGTGGAGCCTGCATCAGGCTCGCCTGCGCGATCTTGCCGATCGCCTGTCGATCGCCCCGCCGAGCCCCGGACTTGCCCGGCGCGACCCCTTCGCTTTGCGCGCTGCGGCACTCCTTGCTTGCGTCGCGGCGGCCTTTGTTGCCGGCCCGGAACGAGGGCCGCGGCTGGCCGCCGCCTTCGATTGGCGCCATGCCGCCGCGGCCGAAACCGGCTTCCGCTTCGACGCCTGGATCGATCCGCCGCTCTATACCGGCCGACCGCCGATTCTCCTCAATCCCAAGACCGCGGTCGAGGGCAAGACACTGCGCCATGTCGAGGCGCCCGCCGGCTCGACCGTGATCGTGCGCTCGTCCGCCGATCAGCTCAAGATCACGACCAAGGGCGGCCTGAGTCCGGTCGCCAAGGCCACCGGGGCCGAGCGGGAGAGCGAACAGCGCTTTATCCTTACCGGTGATGCTGAAGTCGGATTGGCCCGCGCCGGTGTTCCAATCGCGGTGTTCAACATCATCTCCATTCCCGACCGGCCTCCGACCATCACGCTGAGCGAAAAACCCACCGGAAATCTGCATGGCTCGCTGACACTCGCCTATAAGATCGACGATGATTATGGGGTCGCCGGAGCGGAGGCCAATTTCGCCAGACCCGAACCGCAGGGCCGCTCGCTGGTTGACCCGCCAAAGGTCGTTCTGAGCCTGCCGGCAGGCCCTGGCGGAATCGGCGAGGCACAGACCATTGCCGATCTATCGGAACATCCCTGGGCCGGCTCGCGGGTTATCTTGACCCTCTCAGCCCGCGACGAAGGCGGCAATGTCGGCGCCAGCGAGCCAACCGAAATGCGGCTGCCGCAACGGCCTTTCAATAACCCGCTCGCCAAGGCGCTGGTCGAACAAAGGCGCAATCTCGTTCTCGACCCCAATGAGCCGCAGAAGGTTGCCAAAGCGCTGTCGGCTCTGCTTATCGCACCCGACCGTTTCGGCGTCACCGGCAGCGTCTATCTGGGTCTCTCCGTCACGCTGCAGGCACTCGATGCGGCCAAGACCGACGAAGACTTGCGCGAGGTTGCCGGCCTTTTGTGGGAAATCGCCCTGCGCCTTGAGGATGGCGATGCCTCCACCGCCGAGCGCGAGCTTCGCAACGCCGAGAACCAGTTGCGCGAGGCCTTGCAGCGCGGCGCCAACGAGGAAGAGATCAAGCGGCTCACCGAGCAATTGCAGGCCGCCCTTGACCGCTATCTGAGCGAACTCGCCGACCAAATGGCGCGCGAAGACAATGCCGATCCGCGGGCGAGCCCGCAGGACCGCCGCGCCAGCCGCACGATCACCCAGCGTGATCTCAAATCGATGCTTGATCAATTGCAGGAAATGGCCAAATCCGGCAGCCTCGCCGACGCGCAGCGGATGCTCGATCAATTGCAAAGCATCCTGGAAAATCTACGCAGCGCCAAGCGCGGCCGAATGGATCCGGCCGAGCGCGAAATGAACCAGGCGCTCGACGAGCTCGACACTATGACCCGCGACGAACAGCAATTGCGCGACGACACGTTCCGGCAGAACCAGCAACAACGCCAGGGCCAGGCCAAGAAGCGCCGACAGCAATCCGGCCAAAAGGGCCAAAACGGCAAACCGAACCAAGGCGAAGACCAAAGCGCCGAGGACGAGGATACCAATACCCCACCGCAAGGCTCCGACCGCTTACGCCAGCGTCAGCAGGACTTGCGCCAAAGACTCGACGATCTGAAACGCCGGATGAAACAGCTCGGCATGAGCCCAGAAAAAGGACTCGACGATGCCGAAGAGGCGATGAACGAGGCCGAGGGCGCATTGGCCGACAATGGCGAGGGCGAAGGCAAAGCCGTCGATGCGGAGGGCCGCGCCATCGAGGGGCTGCGCCGCGGCGGCCAAGGTCTCGCCGATCAATTGCAGCAGCAGGGCGAGGCAATGGGCCAGGGCGACCCGAATGGCAGCCAGGGAAGCAACCAGCAATCGGCGCGTGGTCGCGGCTATCGCGACGATCCGCTCGGCCGCCGAAGCGAACCGAACGGGAATGGCGTCAACGGCCAGCAGAACGACGGGCACGAGGCCGCCGCAAGCCCGGCCCAGCGGGCCCGCAAGGTGCTGGAGGAATTGCGTCGGCGGCTCGGCGAGCGCGAGCGCCCGCGCGAGGAATTGGATTATCTCGAGCGCCTGATCCGCCGTGACTGATCGGCTCGGCCGCCCGCGGTCTGCTCAGACAGGCAGGTCGCCGCCATGATGATGAGCGCGAACGGGCTGGTTGGCGTGGCGACCGCCGCGGTTGCCTTTGTCCTGCTGCTCGGCCTTGCCAACATGCTGCGCGGCGGCAGTCCCAATACGTCGCAGCGTTTAATGCGATGGCGGGTCGGGCTGCAATTTTTGGCCATACTCGTCATCATGGGGGTGGTCTGGTACCGAAACCGCTGATCGCTCGCCCGCCCAAATCGGAGAAAGCAATGGTCGTCCTCAATCGGATTTACACGCGCACGGGGGATCAAGGCACGACGGCGCTCGGCGATGGGCAACGACGGCCAAAATATGACCTACGGATCGAGGCCTATGGGACGATCGACGAGACCAATGCGACGATCGGTCTCGCACGCCTGGCCACCGTGGGAAAACCCGAACATCGCGCGATCGACGCCATGCTCGCGCGCATCCAGAACGACCTTTTCGACCTCGGCGCCGATCTGTGCTCACCGGTCTCGCATGCCAAGCTGGATTACGAGCCGCTGCGGATCGTGCAGGCCCAGGTTGATCGACTGGAATCCGAGATCGACCAACTCAACGGTGAATTGGCGCCGCTGCGCTCCTTCGTTCTGCCGGGCGGCTCGCCTGCGGCGGTGGCGCTGCACCAGGCCCGCACCGTCTGTCGCCGGGCCGAGCGCCTGATCGTACATCTCGCCGTCCAACCGAATGAAAAAGTCGGCGAGCCGGCGCTCAAATACGTTAACCGGCTCTCAGATTTCCTGTTTGTCGCGTCCCGCTATGTGAACGACAAGGGCAAAGCCGACGTTCTCTGGGTACCCGGCCAAAATCGCGGCGATTGAGCCGGGCGTGTTCGTCCCTCTTTACGACGGAATCGTGCTTCGCCATCTGCAGCGGCCCTGGGCGACCTGGGGAATATTTGCCGCCAATGTTCTGGTTTTTGTTTGCGTTGCGAGCGGCGCGTTCGGCCCAGCCGAGGGCGTCAACGCTGCTTTTGGTGTCATCCCAGCCGAAATATTCGGCCAGGAGCTCGGCTTTTCCGCCATCGCGCCGCCGTTGACCGTCATCACCGCCATGTTCCTCCATGGCGGGTTTTGGCACCTCGTCGGCAACATGCTGTTTCTCATGGTTTTCGGCGACAATGTTGAAGACGCGATGGGTTCGCGGCGGTTCCTCGTCTTCTACGGCTTGTGCGGCCTCGCCGCCGCCTTCGCCTTCTGTCTCGCCCAACCCTATTCACAGGCGCCTTTGATTGGTGCCTCGGGGCCGATCGCCGGCGTCGTCACCGCCTATCTCCTGCTCTACCCAAGGGTCTATGTGTTCGGTCTTGTCTTCACCTGGCTGCCGCTGCGCATCCGTGCCGTCTATTGCCTCGGTGCTTGGCTTGCCTTTCAGCTGATCTACGCGCTGTTTGGCGGCGATCCAGAAGTTGGCTGGTGGGCGCATGTTGGGGGTGGCCTTGCTGGCCTGATTCTGACACCCTTGTTGAAGCGGCCGCAGGTCGGGCTGTTCAGCGCCCGGGAGAACTGAAATCGCGCCGCTTTGCGCCGATTGGCTGCGTTGACTCGCGCGAAGCCGGCAATTACGGGAATGGCATAAACGAGAAAGGGCCGGATCCGGCCCGGTCAAAGCCTGGGAGCGGCTGGCATGAAAATCCTGGTACCCGTCAAGCGGGTCGTCGATTACAACGTCAAGATCCGGGTTAGACAGGATGGCAGCGGGGTCGAACTCGCCAATGTCAAAATGTCGATGAACCCGTTCGACGAAATTGCCGTCGAGGAAGCGCTCCGGCAGAAGGAAGCCGGCAAGGCGAGCGAAGTTGTGCTGGTCTCGATTGGCCCGCAACAGGCGGCCGAGACGATCCGCACCGGTCTGGCGATGGGGGCCGACCGGGGCATTCTCGTCAAGACCGATATTGCGGTCGAACCCTTGTCGGTTGCAAAGATTTTGAAGGCCGTGGCGGCCAGCGAAGCGCCCGGGCTGATAATCCTTGGCAAACAGGCGATTGACGACGATTCCAATCAGACCGGACAGATGTTGGCGGCCCTACTCAACTGGCCGCAGGGGACATTCGCCTCAAAAATCGTCATCGGCGAGGGCCGCCTCGAAGTGACGCGCGAAGTCGACGGCGGGCTGCAGACCATCGAATTGCAACTGCCGGCCATCGTGACCACCGACCTGCGCCTCAACGAACCGCGTTACGCCTCATTGCCCAATATTATGAAGGCCAAAAAGAAGCCGATCGACGAAAAGACACCAGCGGATTTCGGCATCGACGTCACACCGCGGTTGAAGGTCCTCAAGACGAGCGAGCCGGTCGGCCGCAAGGCCGGCGTGAGAGTCGGCTCGGTTGCCGAACTTGTCGACAAATTGAAGAACGAAGCCGGGGTAATATCATGACCACTTTAGTGCTCGCCGAACATGCCAACGGCCACCTCAACGACGTCACGGCCAAAGCGCTGACCGCGGCGCGCGATCTCGGCCAGCCGGTCGATCTTCTCATCGCCGGGCATGGGGTCGATGCGGTTGCCGTCGAGGCAGCAAAATTACAGGGCCTTGCCAAGGTCCTGGTCGTTGATGACGCAATTTACGCGCATGGGCTTGCCGAGCCGCTTGCGGCCCTTCTGGTCCATCTCAGCGCTGGTTACGATGTCATCATGGCGGCGGCCACCGCGTCGGCCAAGAACATCATGCCGCGGCTCGCCGCCCTGCTCGACGTCATGCAGGTTTCGGAGATCACGAAAGTCGTCGGGCCCGATACGTTCGAACGACCGATCTATGCCGGCAATGCCATTCAGACGGTCCAGGCCACCGATGCCAAGAAGATCGTGACGATCCGGGCCGCGTCCTTTGCCTCGAGCGAATCCACCGGCAACGCGCCGATCGAGAAGCTTTCGGCGCAGCCCGATCCCGGGATTTCGCGCTTCAAGAGCGAGGCCTTGGCGCGTTCCGAGCGGCCAGAACTGACCTCGGCGAAAATCGTCATTTCCGGCGGCCGAGCGATGCAGAATGCCGCCAATTTCAAGACCTATATCGAGCCGGTCGCCGATCGGCTCGGGGCCGCCATGGGCGCCTCGCGCGCCGCGGTCGATGCGGGCTATGCTCCCAACGATTGGCAGGTCGGTCAAACCGGCAAGGTGGTTGCCCCCGATCTCTACATAGCCGTCGGCATTTCCGGGGCGATCCAGCACCTGGCCGGGATGAAGGATTCCAAGGTGATCGTCGCCATCAACAAGGACGAGGAAGCGCCGATTTTCCAGGTTGCCGATTACGGGCTGGTCGCCGATCTGTTCACCGCTCTGCCAGAACTGAACAAGGAATTGAGCAAGGACTAGGGAATCAACGAGATTCGCACCCGGCAGGCAGCGAACCGACTGGACGAGTCCCTCACATGTCTTATGATCGCGGCGACCAACGAGGCGACAGCTGAGCAGAGAGCCATGACGGGCGATATCCAGAAAGTGGGCGTAATCGGAGCCGGCCAGATGGGCAATGGCATTGCCCAGGTCTGCGGCTTGGCCGGGATCGACGTTGCCCTGAATGACGTGTCGGAAGATCGGATCAATGCCGGCCTGGCGACAATCAACGGCAATATGGCCCGCCAAATCGCCCGTGGCCAGATCGACGAAGCCCAGCGCAAGGCTGCCCTGAAGCGAATTCGGCCGGCGGCAAACTTTTCCGATTTTGCCGATTGCGACCTAGTCATCGAGGCCGCCTCCGAAAACGAAGCGATCAAGCGCAAGATTTTTGCGGCCGTCTGTCCGTCGCTGAAACCGGCAGCAATGATCGCCTCCAACACCTCGTCGATTTCGATCACCAGGCTCGCCTCCATCACCGATCGGCCGGAGCGTTTCATCGGCATTCATTTCATGAACCCGGTGCCGAGAATGCAGCTCGTCGAGCTGATCCGTGGCATTGCTACCGAGGACGAGACTTTCGAGGCCGCCAAAAAATTCATTGCCCGCCTCGGCAAGACGGCGACCGTCGCCGAGGATTTTCCGGCCTTTATTGTCAACCGGATCCTGCTGCCGATGATCAATGAGGCGATTTACACCCTCTATGAGGGGGTGGGCTCGGTCGAATCCATCGACACTGCCATGCGGCTCGGGGCCAATCACCCCATGGGCCCTCTGCAGCTCGCCGATTTCATCGGCCTCGACACCTGTCTTTCGGTCATGCAGGTCCTGCATGAGGGTCTCGCCGATTCCAAATACCGGCCCTGCCCTCTGTTGGTCAAATATGTGGAAGCCGGCTGGCTTGGTCGCAAGACCAACCGCGGTTTTTACGATTATCGCGGCGACCACCCGGTTCCGACCCGGTGAAGGCAGGCGCTGCGACCGGGATCTTCACAAGGCCGTCATCGGGCTTGTAGAGTGTCCCCGCGCAAAGTCAGAAAGGGGCGAATCACTTTTCGCCGCCAATCGGAAGAGGTGCCGGGTTGACGGTTCACTTCCAACCTGTCGTTTCGCCGGAGGCTTGCCCGGCGTTGGTTCTCAACGCGGACTTCCGGCCGTTGAGCTATTATCCGCTGTCGCTCTGGTCTTGGCAGGATGCGATCAAGGCTGTCTTCCTCGACCGGGTCAACATTGTCTCGGAATACGACCGCACGGTCCGCAGCCCGAGCTTTGAGATGCGGCTTCCCTCGGTTGTTTCCCTGAAAACCTACATCAGGCCCTCGCGCCACCCCGCCTTCACGCGGTTCAACGTTTTTCTGCGCGACCGCTTTTCCTGCCAATATTGCGGCAATCGGGACGAATTGACCTTCGATCACGTGGTGCCTCGCTCGAAGGGCGGCACCACCATCTGGGAAAATGTCGTGGCGGCCTGTTCAAACTGCAATCTGCGCAAAGGCGACCGGCTGCCGGCCGAAGCCAAAATGTGGCCGGCGACCAAGCCGTTTCAGCCGAGCGTCAACGATTTGCATCAGAACGGCCGGCTTTTCCCGCCCAATTATTTGCACGAAAGCTGGCTCGATTATCTCTATTGGGATACCGAGCTCGAACCATAGGCCCGGAACAGCACGGCCAGGCACAGCCCAGCCAGTACGGTAGAATTGATGGCGTTCCAGCCGGCCAGCGACAGGCCTAAAATCCGCACGGCAACCTCGTCGCAGCGCACAACCTGGGTGATTTCGAGCTGCTTGAGGAAATCGCTGATTTCGGCTGCCGGCTTGTAGGCGCCGGTGCATTCGGTGGGCCCAGGAAAAAGGCCCCATTCGACGCCGGCGTGATAGAAGCCGAGGCCGGCGCTGAAAACGAACAGCAAACCGAGCGCGCCAAATAAAGCCAGAGCCGCGGCCCGCCCCGCCCCCGCGCGGATGCACCAAAAGGCAAGCCCGGCAAGCGGAAGGCCGAAATAATAGGCAATGCGCTCCTTGAGGCAGAGTTCGCACGGCTGGAAGCCAGCGGCCTGGAACAGCCAGGCGCCGACGAGGCTAAGCGCGCAGACCGCACCGATGATCATCGCCGCGCTGCGTGCCGACCAGCGCCATCTTGCCACAGCGGGAATCTCCCTGTCCTCTTTCACAGAACTCTCGCAGCGATCCAGAAGCCGAAGATGATGATCAGCAAAAGCAGCGCCATGAACAAGGCAAAATGCCGATCCAGCAAGGCCTTGATCGGTTCGCCGAACCGATTCAACAGCCCGGCCAAAAGAAAGAACCGCGCCCCGCGTGTCAAAAGGGCAAGCAGGACAAAGAGCGGGAAATTATAGCCAAGAAAGCCACTGACGATTGTCACCAGCTTGAAGGGAATGGGCGTCATCCCCTTGATCAGAATAACCAGCCAACCCCATTGCCCGTAGAGTTCGCGCAACGCCTCTGCCCGCTCGCCGTAGCCGTAAAAACCGATCAGGCCTTTGCCGATTGTGTCGTAGAACAGGGCGCCGATCGCATAGCCGGCGATGCCGCCGGCAACGGAAGCGAGTGTGCAGACGGCGGCATAGGTCCAGGCCCGTTTGGGGCGGGCAAGCGACATCGGGACGAGAATAACGTCGGGAGGGATCGGGAAAAACGAACTTTCTGCAAAGGCGATCGCCGCTAAGGCCAAGGGGGCATGGCGGCTTTCCGCCAGGGTCAAAGTCCATTGATAGAGGCGCTGAAACATTGCCGCTGCATAGGCGATGCGCCAGCCGCTGTCCATGGGCCGTGGCACTATCCGCCGCTGCGGCGGCGAAGCCTCGCGCTTGTTAGGACAATCGATGACGAGGGTTGAAAAAGCCGCCGCGGCCGTTAATATCCCGGCACTGGTCGTGGCGAGCGGCCGAGCCCCTGTGGCGGAATTGGTAGACGCGCTCGACTCAAAATCGAGTTCCGCAAGGAGTGCTGGTTCGACTCCGGCCAGGGGCACCATGCGTTGCCAAATAAATTTTATTTCGCAGTAATTTACAAGATCAGCAAAAACCCAATACCACATTCAATCCCACAGTTCGACGCAGCCAAAGGTCTTGGGGAGTAAGCCATGCCCCCTTCACCGGCCCACCGATGGACGTTGCCAACATGTGCAGCCTCGGCGTCACGCATGTCATGGCCTATTGCCGACGCGGGCATGAGGCATCGATTGACGTGTCAGCCCTGCCGGATGATGTATTCGTCCCCGAGATCCGCAACCGCCTGCGCTGCACTAAATGCGGCGAGCGACCGATGGAAACTCGGCCGGCAGTATCACGTCTCCGACAAGATGGAGAGGTGAGGCATGATGTTTCAGATCGCTGCTATTGCGTTTCACCACGGAAAGCTTAGTCCTTCAGGCGTCGGCCTGCGGTGAGGCATGACACTTAGCCGCGAATGCCAAGTGTCATCACCTTGGTTTTTATGGTGAAACTCTTAGGCTCGGAATTGCCCGTCACAAACCGCATCGTGCCCGTGGTCATGTTGATGACTGCGTCCTTGGTCGACTTGTTCGGATTGATGACGAAGCGATCAAGAATGACGGACGAGGTTGGGCCTATGCTGAGCTTGGTGTCGTCGATGAAATGGACTTGCGTCGCACTTTCATTGCCGGTTTTGACGAGCTCGTTGCCCGACAAGCTGTCCCCGACGCTGATCGGTCGCACCTGGATGCCCAATTTGCCCGTCACGTCATTCTTGACGGTAGCGGCATGGCCAACGGGCTCGGCGCGCACCGGGGATGCGACTGCAGCGCACATCAGGCCCAGGAATAGAGTGGAGCCCAATGAGAAGGGCATTCTCCCACGTCCGGCGGTTGCCGGGTAGAGGTGGATGTTGGTCAGTTGACTGCGGATGAACATGTGTACCTCCCCTCGCTTTGATGGGAGAAGCCTAGCCCCTCATGGGAAGGCCTCCGGTGCGCCGTGGCACCTGGCAGCCGCTGTCTGCCGTTGAACTGAGCTTGAACAGGGCGGCCAATTGGGTCGTCCTTCCCTTTTTCTTGGCTCATCCCGATCGCTCGGTCCCGTTGCCATCGTCCTTCCTGTAATCACCGACTCAACCTCTTCTGTCAGGGTTGGCCTAGCGATGCCTCAGTCTATACATTGCGCTTTTTGTGGAGGGCGCAGTGTGAACGAGGTCATACGGATCGGACAGGTGCCCGACGACTTAGCCGTGCCGACAATCAAGGATCGGCTGCGCTGCACCAAATGCGGCCAGCGGCCCATGGAAGCCCGGCCGGACTGGCGCCAATACCGGGTAGCAGGCAAGATGGAGCGCTGACCATGCCAGGCCGGACCCGCCGCTACATCCATCTCGACAAGGGTCACGTCAGCATCGAGTGCCCACGGCGTCGGTCAGGTCTTACGAGAACTGCTCGTAGGCGAGGTCGAAAAATCCTCAGAGACAGGTTTCTCGGTCTGAGGTTTATCCTTCTTGCTTGGCGAAGGCTTCGCCGGTGTCAGAAATGTTCGGGCCCAATGTGGCGAGTAGCTCTGCGGCTCTTCTTTGAACATCGGGTCGTCCGGCTCTGCGTCCCGCCAGGTAACCTTGCTCATTGTTATTCCTCCATTCGTGTCCCGATAGGACCCATCATCCATGACCCATTGCAATGCTATGCGGGCCTTCGTCCTACTGGCCTTAGAAAGATAAAGGCCTCGCGATCTCGCCGACCGGCCCGGCTGCATGAGCCTCGGCGTGGGTTGACCCATCGCAACTACGGTTTGCCAATGATCTGTGATGCTTGATGATCAAAGCCCGCGATCGAGAGTTTGCTGCCGGCCAAGAGAGCTGCCCACGACGCGAAGGTGAGGCCTCATCCAGCGAAAGCGTCGCCAGCGAGGCAATGGGAGCGAACACATTGAGCGTCGGAATCGCGAAGTAGTGGGCTATAAGGATCAGGTCGAACTCTTGCCGCCATCAGCGTTGGCACAATAGTATCGGCGTTCCCGTCCAGATCCGTCAGCCGCAATATCGCGGTGTTTGAGGCACAATGGCCAGGCGATCGCGCAGTATACGATCACCGACCGCAGCTCTGAACCGTGCAAGTTATTTTGAAATGCACCGAGGTTTTCATTCCTCCCGGAAACTTCTTATTCGGCGGATATTTTAGCTCGTACGAGATAATGTCATCTCCGATGAAGCCGTTGTGTGCCTGATACACTACCATCCTTGTCTTCACTCTCATAAAATCGCATTTATGAGTGCCGCTTGCGGGAACCAACGTAGTGCCATCCTTAACGGATACAAAACCGTTATTTGGACCTTGTACAATCCGGATTGCCGGTAGGCCTTCTGATTTACATGTATTGTCGTCGAAAGCGCCCTCATTACCGATTACAAACTTTCGATTGTTTGCTGCATTGGTTTGAGCCCTCGCGCCAACAATGCCGACAGCCAGAATGGCCGTAGCCACGCATATCATAGTTCTCATCTAACTACCCCATGTCAGCAATCCGACACTGACGCTGGTTGCTTTTTTCGAGGTTTGCCTATCTTCGCCGACATTCGCCAGATCGGGTCACGTTTCTAGTTAATTCTGCGCAGATTAGCGTGTATTGGCAACCCTGGCCCTGCCAAGGCCAGGGAACGATAGCGTTGCTGCTTTTGGATACCACCAGAAACGTCGGCAAAGGCGCCGATCACGTCGCGAGTTTTCTAACCTTGTGGAGATCCACAAGGTTCGCCGCTGCCGCCGTGACCGCCGACCAGGATGGTGAGGGTTTCACCCGCAGTGAGGGTGACGTCGCCGCCAATCTCGGCTCCTAAGCCGCCTGTGCCGCTCCAGATCCGCCCTGCGCACCGCTCTTTCCTGTAGACGAGCCCATTACATCGTGAGGCTCGGCAATGCTCCACTCGACGAGAGGGCTCAATAGCTTCGCCGCGGACAAAGCATAAACCGAGAAACAGATGAACAAAGCTATCTCTTGAAGACCAGTAGCTCTGTGGTGCTCGGCGGCATGGGCACAATGAAACTGCCAGCGAGCTTGAAGCCTTCTTCAGTGAAAAAGCTAACCGCGACCTCGCGCGGCAACACCGCCGGAAAGGAGCCAAGGCGAAGACCGGACTTGGCCCAGATTTGCATGGCGTCACCAGCCAGGCATCGCTCGGTAACAACATCGAAAACCGCCCAGCCTCCTGGTCGGATTACCCTTGCCATCTCGTGCCAATAGCAGCAGGTCACCATGAACGGCACTGCGCTGAGGACTTTATGGGAATGCACCATGCAGACACTAGCGTCCGCGGTCGATGATAGTGAATAGCCATCCGTCGGTTGCGCTACGACGTCGTACTCCTTCGTAAGGTAGGCGGACCATGCCTCTGCAGTCTCGTAGATCTCGTAGCGCGAGGGCCGCGCAGCCTTAAGTATCTTCTCGAGATATCGCCCCGTCCCGGGGCCGATCTCGACCACTGTCCGAATGGACTCGGAAAACACGCCCAACGAGGCCATCTTGTCGATAGTGTTCTGCGACGATCCAGGTACCCCATTCATAACGCTATCGACGTAGTCAGCGACCGACAATCCTGCGCTGCGCGCCGCAACTATGGTCCGCTCGAACGGAATGAAATTTCCGACATCGCTCCAGTCATGATGATCGATACCGGTGATTTTCACCCCGATCGGCGCTAGTGACTTGTTCACTGCGGAATTGATTGTCCTAAGCATCGAGTGGACCCGTGACACCCTCTGGGTTGAACTCGAATTGCCGGTGGGACTTGTGTAGCTATTGTCGACGCCAGTTAGAATGTCGTTCGTGCCCGAATGATCGATTAGATCACCTTCGGTAAATGGAACGCGTGTCGACATCTTACTCACTCATAGCTACGCGTCGCGTCACTATAAATAAAAATTAGAACAATACTTAAAAAACAACAAGAAAGCTTTGATATAACGCAAATTTGATCGCAATAGAGCTGGCAATCTAATTTTTCCGTCATGGCGGCTACCGGATCAAAAAGGCAATCACTTACCTGACCTTCAACACTTCGATTTTCCAAATTATTGATCAGAAACGGAAATCCGCGTCACGATTGCGGCTTGGCTCGACACTTCGGAGTTGGCCGACGTCTCGAAGACAAGCGCTGGTCCGAATGACGCTCCTCTGCCGTGGTCGCGCTACCGTCATAGCAGAGCTATGCACGATAGGATTGTTGTCATGAACCCAGCCGTTGCCTACGTCAGGACCTCGCCTATCAACGCGGTCGCTATCGGGCAACCAGCCGTAATTCACGCATAACTGCATCAGGCGTTCGCGGTCTACAAAACTCAGAAGGGCGAAGTCGTAATTCCACCGACGAATAGTTCTGCGCGAGGGTCTTCTGTGCCCGTAACGCCAATACCGCTTGTCTGATGATGTTCCCGCCTTTTCCCGCAAGGATAGGGGTGCTGCCGGCGAGGTGCGAACTCGCCGGCAGCGGGAGGGGACGGGTCGAGTAAACGCTGGCCGTGATGGGCCGAGCTAGAGTGCGACCGCCCCTCTCTTTTCCTCGTGGCCTGAACGGATACCCGGGCGCCGTGGCCCGGATGACAAGCAAAGGACCTGGAAAAGATGACCCCCATCATAGCGCAGACTGTCGGCGTCGACATCTCCAAAGATACCCTCGACGTCTACCTCCACCCCCAAGCCATCGCACGGTGTTTCCCCAACACCGCAGCCGGCATAACAGCTTTGTTGGCATGGCTTGAACAATGCCGCGTCAACCGCGTCGTCTTCGAGCCAACTGGCGCGTATCATCGTAACGTCGAGCGACGGCTCGGCAATGCCGGACTGCCAATGATCAAAGTCAACCCGCTGCAGGCAAGACGCTTCGCAGAGGCCATCGGGCGTCGCGCCAAAACTGATGCCGTCGATGCTGCAATGCTCGCTCGGTTCGGCGCGCTTAACGAACTGCAAGTGAGGCCGATGGTCAGCCAAACGCTCTGCGACATGAAGGAGCTGCTTGTCGCACGGCGCGGCCTGGTGAAGGACCGCGTCGCCGCGTCAAACCGCAACCATGTCCACCGTGCGCCCTTGCTCAGGCGTCTCGCCAATCAAAGGCTGCGTCAGGTCGAACGCCAGATTGCCGCTATCGACGCGGCCTTGCGCGAACTGTGCCAGGCCGATCCCGAGCTCCAAGCCCGCCTAGACATCCTCCTCAGCATCCCTGCCATTGGCGAGGCAACTGCGCTGACCATGCTCGTCGAAATGCCTGAACTCGGCACAATCGAAAATAAATGCGTTGCAAGCCTCGCCGGCCTCGCGCCTATGGCCCGCGACTTCAGGGCAGCACAGCGGCAAGCGCTTCATCCGGGGAGGCCGTGCTCACCTCCGCCAAGCCCTCTACATGCCAGCCCTGGTTGCTATCCGCTTCAACATAGACATGAGGACGAAATATCAGGCCTTCATCAGCGCCGGAAAGCCGCCCAAGGTCGCCATCACGGCTATCATGCGGAAGCTCGCAATCCTCGCAAACGCACTCCTCCGCGACCAGCGAACCTGGATGCCTAAAGACGCTTGACGACAACGGATCTAGAGAACTCGGAACCTCTATTGCCGTGTTTTGAGGCCCTTCCGGTCCCAGTACAGGGCAATATTCAATCAACGCGAATAACTCGGAGTTTTCGAGGTCTGTTGACTGACCGGCAAGAAGGCGGTCGCAAAGTTCTCGGAACCGGTCCTGGTAAAATGCTGGAAGAACGGAAAGGTCAGGTATAGGGAATTCCTCCTTTTCCGGTCCTGCAATCTTATCCAGCCGACGCCGTAGCGTGGCCGTTGCCGTCATTTCTGTCGTTCCTCAATGCGCTGAATGCGCGCCTCAAATTCTTCCGTCTCCAACGCCTTCCTGCGGCCCTCGAAGGCCGCTGAGCGCCGTCGCCTCGTCCAGCAGCAGGGCCTCCTTGCGACGCTGCCTCTACGATCGCCTGCTGGGCGGCAGCGATGCCACTGGCGTTCGGTATCGGCGGCAAATCGATCCTAATTGGCCGGTCCTTGCGGGGCGGGATAAGCCGCTCGAGACAGAGACCCAATGCAACGCCGTCGCCCTCTAGGGCCTTTTCTATGGCCTTCCGGGTTAGCTTTTCGGCCTCTCCGTCCAAGAGCGCCTCGGCGGCCAGCGTCGCCTTATGGCGCGCGCCCTTGGGCTTCCCGACAGGGTTGCCGGATTGCCCTTTTTCAAAGGGCTTGCCCCGCTGCTTTCCCGCTGACTTATCAGCCATCGTTAGGTTTTCTCGCCAATCGAAGGGCACGCCCCAGGAGGGATGTGCCTTGGGCCGAGCCGGGCCGATTCTGCTGCCTTTGTGGCCTTCATCTCAGTAAGAAGATAGCACGATTGTTTCGGTAACGAAACAATAACAATTTATCTGTAGAGCACGCGCCCACTTTCGACTTTTGTTTGAGCCGTGAGAAAATTCCCCGGCCTAAGTTAAGGTGGGAAGCAATGTTTTCCGGAAATGCTTGCTGACATGCCGGTAGCCCATGCGGCTGTGAATCGATTTTCTTTCTCACCAGCTTCAATAGGACTATATTTGTGGGGCTGAGGAACGCCTCGGTGCTCTAACATTTCGGAGCAATGCCATGACCACCTACGTCTTACTCGTAAATTGGACCGAAAAGGGTGTCCAGCAGGTAAAGGAGTCGCCTCGTCGCCTCGACGCTGCAAAGAAGGCGCTCAGAGACATGGGAGGCGACTTCAAATCTGTCTTTCTTACCATGGGCGATTACGACTTGATCATCGTCTGTGAGGCACCAGACGATGCGGTGGCCGCACGGTTCGTTCTTCAGCTCGGGATGCTCGGAAACGTGCGGACACGGACTTTGAAGGCATTTCCTGAGGCGGCTTATCGTGAGATCATAGCTTCTTTGGGCTGATCGAGGTGTGCCGGCACTCAGCCGCCGTTCGCAAGCCGACAAAGTGTAAAGACCCGCATCAACATTGACTTGACCGGGCTGTCCGTTTTTGGACCTTCGATGGTGCGACTTTCTCGCATTGCGGCGCCCGAGGATGACCATCTGGTCATGGGCAGACTTAATTCATGGGTCGAAAATTCGTGTATACGGCGCAACAGATGCAGTTTTATGTCGACAAAGTCGGAAAGAGCCTGGCGCGAATAACGAGAGGCGATAACGGGATAAACCGCGTCGGCGCAAAAACCGTAATGATCAGCTAACGCCAGTCCAAGAAAATCGCCAGGGGGGGAAAAACCGACTATCTGGCGACGTCCATTTGGCAACAGTATGTAAAGCCGGACGGCACCGGCAGTTAGACTATAGACATACTCCGCTGGATCATCCTGCGCGAATAGTGTTGCGCCACGCTTCAAAGATAGCGCATTGGCCCGAAAATCCAGTTGTGCAAGCTCTTCAGGATACAAGGCAGCGCAAATATTAAACCGACACAACGCGCAATTCGCGCGCTGTTGGTCAGGCAGTGTGCGACATTGAGTGAGATTTGCAGTTATCTGCACCGCTTGCTCCTGCAAGCATTATTGGTTCGTTGATACACATCAACGACTCGAGCTGGAATCGAGAGTCATTACAGGTTTGCGGTCATGAAGCGCGTCGGGAGGTGGCCTGAACGACCATCCCGGAAAATTTCCTCGATAAAGTGCGCACCACTTTCGAATGACCGCGTCCGGCAGAGTTTCGTAGGGGCATAGCAACAACGCGTCGAATGACACTGAACTTGAATACAGGGAGCAGGGTTATGACTTCCATCCTTTCGGGTTGCTCATTTGATTCAGAAACGGTGAAAATTCTCACCTCGGCGTGCGATAGCGCGTGGGAGGCCATAGAAAAATCGGAAATTTCGCCAGATGATGCGATTTTCATTCGTGAATTGCTGGCCAAGCGTATCACCGCTGCAGCAGCAACTGGGGGCGAGAGAAACCCCCAACGGCTCATCGATGATGCCTTGGCATATCTGGCGACTATAGGGTCAAGTCCTCTGTGAGGCGCGGGACGAGGCGGGCCGTCAACAGGCCTTCAATCGAGTCGCCCCCCTGCGGGCATGTTAGCGTCAGCAGGCGGCGATGTAATTGCGTCTGAGATCGGCGGGCATCGGAGCTCGGGAAGCGGCCTGCGAGCGGCCGGCACCCCGAAGTTCCGGCGAGCTCATCGGGTTAAGGAAGAGGCTATAGTTGGGTCCACCAGGAACTGCGCCTGCTGCTGCGCTTCGGCCTGCGCAGCCGTAACGATCACGGTGGCGAATGTTACGGCAGTGAGGAAGCAGAGCAAGTGGCGGGGCACGTCGATCTTTGGAGACATCATGATCGCTCCTCCTGCTGTAACTCGATAGCGTGAATGACGACCCGTTACGGCGCACGCAGAGTAATGTCGCACGCCAAGCGAAAATCCAGATCGCGACAATGCCGGCGGCAAAAAATCCCAAAACAATCGTATGCGCGGCCTTGATAGCGGTCAGCACGAACGCTGACGAAATTCGTATGCCGAGCACCGTGCTGACCATGCGATTCATCTCTTCGCCAGGTGGCCACACCGCATGCCTCCCGCGAAGGCAAGGGCCTCGACGCTCGCCGAAGATCTTCGAAAGGCGAAGGCGACAGCCAACCAAAGCATGATCGCAAATACGGTTTGCCAGTATAGGCTCTGGGTCAAAGACATTGCAGGGAAGAGAACGAGGAGCCATCCCGTGTAACTGGCATGCATCAGAACTGCCAGCAACACGCTCCCGGTGTTCCTGCAAACCCACGTCATCAGCATGCGATATGGGGTCAATGCCGCGAAATACGACGGCGAATTCCAAGGGCCAGACCAAGCCCAACGCCTCGACGTTGTAGCGAAAATCGACGAGCAGCCCAGACAAGACCGAGCCAGAGCCCCGCCAAGCCCGGGTGGGGACGAGCTTTGGTCTCTGAATTTGCGCTTGATGCCGAAGAAGTCGGCCAGCCCATCCTGGGCCGGCTCGTTTCGCGAGGCCTCGACGACGAACTTAAGGGAATCCCGCACTGCGAGAAACTCCGCGTCGAACCTGGCGAATCCAAACCGCCAAAGTGGTGCTACGTGGGTGATAACGGTCACCGGCTCCTGATTTCCCCTTTTTTTCAAAATGATAGATGATCGGCCACCGCAATCCGCCGATGAAAAAGCCCTGGCCTGGCTTCTGGAACGGCTAACCGGCAATTTAGAAACGAGCGATTCCGATATTCTCGGCAATGGGCTGGGCAATGGGCAATGGGCTGGGTTTGCCAGGGCATTTGTTGCGAGATATACATCGTGCTTCTTGCTTCTCGCTTTGACACTCGTCGCGGCAGAACGCTCATAACGATCGGCCACGCAAAAGAAGGGAAGGGGATGAAGATTATTCTTGCCCAGCCGCGTGGTTTTTGCGCCGGAGTCGTCCGGGCAATCGACATTGTCGAGCGCGCTTTGGAAAAATATCGGGAACCGGTGTATGTGCGCCACGAGATCGTCCATAACCGCCATGTCGTCGATTCTCTTAGAGCGAAGGGCGCGCGCTTCGTCGATGAGCTGGACGAAGTGCCGGCCGGAGCGGTAACAATTTTCAGCGCCCATGGAGTATCGCAAATGGTCGAACGCGAAGCCAAGCTCCGTTCGCTCCCTACCATCGATGCAACATGCCCGCTGGTCACCAAGGTGCACAATCAGGGACGCCGCTATGCCGCCCAGGGACGTATCGTGGTCTTTGTCGGCCATGCGGGGCACCCGGAGGTCGAGGGGACGCTCGGGCAAATCGATGGCGAAGTGCACCTCGTTGAGAGCGAGAAGGATGTGGACAGGCTTCCGATCGCCAAGGACGTACCCATCGCCTACGTGACGCAGACGACGCTCAGTGTTGATGACACCCGCGGCGTGATCGCTGCCTTGCACCGGCGTTTCAGCGATGTTTTGGGACCTGAAATCCGGGACATTTGTTACGCGACCCAAAATCGACAGACTGCCGTGCGGAAATTGTCACGGGTGGCAGACGTTATTATTGTGGTTGGAGCCCGCAACAGTTCCAACTCCAATCGATTGCGGGAAATTGGCGAAGAGGCGGGATTGCCGAGCTATCTCGTTGCCGACGGCAGCGAAATCGACCCGAAATGGATTCTCGATGCTGGTGCTGTTGGTGTGACAGCCGGCGCATCCGCTCCCGAAATCCTTGTCGAGGACGTGGTTCAGACCTTGATGCGAACTCGCACCTTCAGAATTGTCAATTCTCGACGGACCGCAAGAGACGATTAGCTTTCGACTGCCAGCGGAACTCACGTCCTGAGCCGATTAGCCGAAATCATCAATTCGTTAGTGTGAAGGGATCTCAACTGGGCATACCATTCAGACAGATTGTGCGTGTTGGTGGCTATGTCATCCGTCAGCATCTCGGCGGCCGCAAGCGCTACCCACTTGTCTTGATGCTGGAACCGCTGTTTCGGTGCAATTTGGCCTGTGCGGGCTGCGGTAAGATTGATTACCCCGAGGCCATTTTAAATAAGCGGATTTCGGTCAGGGACGCGCTTGGCCTCGATTGACGAATGCGGCGCTCCGGTCGTGGTCATGGCTGGAGGCGAGCCGTTGCTGCACAAGGAGCTGCCGAAGATCGTCGAGGGGGTGGTCGCGCGCAAGAAGTTTGCGATTGTGTGCACCAATGCATTGCTCCTTGAAAAGAAGATCGATCAGTACCGGCCGAGCCCTTATTTCACCTGGTCGATCCATCTCGACGGCGACCAGGAGATGCACGACAAATCGGTTTGCCAGCCGGGCGTGTATGAGCGCGCCATTTCGGCATTGAAGACCGCCAAGGCAAAAGGTTTTCGCGTCACGATCAACTGCACTTTCTTCAACGACGCCGATGCCAAGCGGGTCGCCGCCTTCTTCGATACAGTGACACAACTCGGCGTCGACGGCATCACCGTGTCGCCCGGCTATGCGTACGAGCGCGCTCCCGATCAGACGCACTTCCTGAACCGCTCGGCCACCAAACAGCTGTTCCGCGCAATATTCCGGCAAGGCAAGGGCGCCCGGAAATGGGCCTTCAACCAGTCGACCATGTTCCTCGACTTCTTGGCCGGCAACCAGACCTACCATTGCACGCCTTGGGGCAATCCGACGCGCACGGTTTTCGGATGGCAGCGCCCCTGCTACCTCCTCGGTGAAGGCTACGCCGCAACTTTCAAGGAACTGATGGAAGAAACGGATTGGGGCGCCTATGGTACCGGCAATTACGAGAAATGCGCCGATTGCATGGTCCATAGCGGCTTCGAGGCGACGGCCGTGACGGATACGTAATGAGGCCCTGGAAGGCACTGAGCGTGACGCTGCGGGGCGTGCGGACGGAGGGCCCAATGGCCCCGGAAATTCCGCTTGAGGGGCAGCGCCCGGCTGACTACTTCTTTGAGCGCAACGTCTCCCGCAAACTCTCAGAAATGCGGCAGTCCGAGGCCGAGGAAATGGCCGGGAAAACCGCGACAACGACCTAATGCGCGCAACGCGGCATGACTGTCGCGCGCAGCGGCGATCAGGTCGGGCGAGCTGCCCCGGCGAGTGGATAAGCCCGCGCCATCACGGCGGCCAATATTGCTTGGCCATTGGGCTTCACTGCGTTCGCGATGAGAGGCGGCAAGTCACGCTCTGCCGGGTCGCTGACCGCACGTAGGATTGCGAACGGCACGCCTCGTTGCAGGGCGAATCTGCCGGCGATTTGGCTTTCCATGTCAACCGCCAGAGCTCCCGTAGCGCTGTTCAGGTCCGCCTTGGCGCGGGCGGTCATGACCGGCGCATGGACCCCGACCACGCGTCCGATGACGACGCTTTGGCTTGTAGTGGCGAGGTGCCGTTGCAGCGCCAGCATGATGGTCTTGTCGACGATGATGCTGCCGGCTTCCGAAACGACCTCTGTGCCCATGACGAGGTCCCCAGGGCGAAGCAACGGGTCCAGCCCGCCGCACAGCCCCAACTCACCACTAGGCACAAAGGTAGCGTCCGCCAGCTCAGCGAGTTTGGCCTGCAGTGTCGCCGCATTGCCGCAGATCGACAGGCAGGCCGGCCCGGCCAAGATTGCCTCACGCTTCAATCCGCTGACGATGAGAAGGTTCGCTGCCGGCGGTGAATGCATCGCCCGCCTACATGCCGAAGGAAGGGCGGCGCGTCGTTTCCGCGTTTCAAGTTGCGATAGCGGGCGAGCGCCCAAAGCGGAAAGAATTTAGAGTAGCCGTGATAACGCAAGATAAAACACCCGCGGAAATCCGGTGGCGGTGTGGAGCTTTCTCTGGCCAGAAGCCGTCCTCGCCCTGGGTCGCCGCGAGATAGGCGACGCCACGTGCGACGGCCGGATGATCGACCTCACCTGCCGCCATCAGCCCGAGCAACGCCCAGGCGGTCTGAGAGGCGGTGCTGGGCGCTGGCTCGAAACCTCGATAATCGAGCTTGTAGCTATCGCCGCTCTCGCCCCAGCCGCCATCTCGGTTCTGAATGCCGGAGAGCCAATCGACGGCGCGACGGACCGGAGCCGAAAGTGGATCGACCCCCGAGACGCCCAGCGCGCATAGCGCCGACCAGGTGCCGTAGATATAATTCATGCCCCAACGGCCGAACCAGCTTCCGTCCCGCTCTTGACCGGCGAGGAGGGCGTCGATCCCACGGGCCAGCACCGCGTTCGTCTCGGGGGTCTCGCCGAGCTGCGCCAGCATCGACACGCAGCGCGCGGTGACGTCGGCAGTCGGCGGATCGAGTAACGCGCCATGATCGGCGAACGCTATGTTGTTCAAGTAATGGTGAGTGTTGTCGGCGTCGAAAGCGGCCCAGCCACCGTCACGGCTCTGAAGCCCTTCGATCCATTCGCGCAAGCGCGCGCTATGGCTGCATCATGGGTGTTAGCCGGATCCCCAACGGCGGCTCTCGCGGCCCTGTCCATCGCCATCGCGACGACTGCAGTATCGTCGAGATCGGGATAGTGCGGATTGGCATATTGAAAGGCCCAGCCGCCCGGTCTCACATGCGGTCGCTGCACGGCCCAATCGCCCTTGGCGTGGAGCACCTGCAAAGGCTTGAGCCAGGCAAGGCCGGCTCGCGCCGCTATGTCGCCAGCCTCGCCTGCGACCTCCAGCAGAGCGTGTGTCGCAAGTGCCGTGTCCCAGACGGGCGAGAGGCAGGGTTGGCAATAGGCCTCTTGCGGTCCGACGACAAGCAGCCGATCGATCGATTCGCGCGCCACGGCAAGATGCGGATGGTCGGGCGCATAGCCCAGCGCGTCGAACATCAACACAGCATTGGCCATAGCCGGGTATATGGCGCCGAGGCCGTCAGCGCCGTTGAGGCGCTCGGTAACAAAGGCGACGCAGGCCTCGATAGCGCGGCGGCGGGTCGCCGACGGAAAGAGCGGCTCCGCCAGTTTGAGCGTGGCGTCGACGGCGCCGAAGAATTGCACCCAGCCCCACGCCTGGTGCGCGCCTTTCGGCCAGCTTCGCACGAAATCCGGCCGCACAACGAACAGTTCGTCGATACGAACCCCGCGCGGGTTCTTGGCCTGCGGCTTGAGCGCCTGCAAGACGAGCAAAGGCACGAGCACGGTGCGCGCCCAATAGGAGATCTTGTTGAGGTGGAACGGGAACCAATGGGGCAGCAACATGATCTCGACGGGCATGCTGGGCACGCCGCGCCAGGGAATCGCCCCGTATAGGGCCAGCAAAAAGCGCGTGAAAACATTGCTCCTGCTCGCCCCACCATGCGTCAGCACCGCCTCCCGCGCCTGGCGCATATGGTCCGCATTCGAGTCGTCGCCGATCATTTTCAGGGCGAAATAGGCTTTAACACTGGCACTCATGTCAAAGTCACCGCCGTGGAACAACGGCCAGCCGCCGTGTGCGCCTTGGTTGCGGCGCAAGTAGACACCGATCTTGCTTTCCAATTCCAGATTTGGGCTCTCGCCACGAAAGTGGCACAACAGCACATATTCGGCCGGGATAGTTGCGTCCGCTTCAAGTTCGAAGCACCAATGCCCGTCCGGTCGCTGGCACGCGAGCAGAGCCTCGGTCGCCGACTGAATTCGGGGGCCGAGCGCTTCAAGCGACGGCGCATGTTCATGCGCATGTTCAAGAGAGACGTTCATGGTCAACCTCTCGCTCCCACGCGTGGACGCGACGTCGTCTCGAGGCGCCTCTCCGCAATCGTTAATGCAGCCCTATAGCCCGAGCGCACCGCTCCTTCTATCGTGGCCGGCAGACCCGTTTGCGTCCAGTCGCCCGCGAGCACGACATTCGTCCAGCGGGTTCGTGCGGAGGGCCTCTTGGCGTCTTGCATGGGGGTTGCGGCGAAGGTCGCGCGTCTTTCCTTGACGATCTGCCAGCGCGGCATTTCTGGGCCGAGGCCGCTCAGCGCCGCGACTTCGCGCCAAATCTCGGCCGCCAGGTGGTCCCGTGGCCTCTCGAGAAGGCGATCGGCAGCGCTGATTGTCACCGAAACATGGTCCGGAAAGGCGAACAGCCATTCCGTCAGTCCATTGATTACCCCGAGGATCATCGGTTGGTATGGTCCCGGCGTCACAAGAAAATGAGCATTGACGATGGCTCGGAATTCGTCGGGAGCCACTAGACCGGGAAGAAGCTCCTGCGCTACCTTTGACGGCACTGCCATTACGACCGAATCGTCGTCGGCGAGCAGCGTGCAATCCGTACCAAGATCTAGACTGACGGCGCGCTCTTCTGCGAACTCGATGCCGCGCACGCGCTCGCCCAGGCGCACCGACGCCTTGCGGGCGGAAAGATAGGCGAGCGCCGGCTCGATGAAACATGACGAAAGCCCACCAGTCGCGATCAACGGTCGGCAGGCCTTGCCGCCTGCGCCAAAACTTTGACGCAGCAGCGCTCCAGCGAGCAACGCCGAGCCCTCGGGTGGATCCGTGTTGAGTCCCGCCAGCAGGATCGGGTGCCACAGACGCTCGTAGAGAGGACCCGAGCAGACCATCACATCGCCAAGCGAAGCTGCCGCATTTGCCCACAGGACGCCGATTGGCGCCAGATAATCGCGAAAGCGACTGCTCGGAACGCGACGCTTGCAATCGAGCAACCACCATGGCACGCACCCGTCATTCGGTCGCAATTGCCAGCGTTCGCCGCTGCGGAGATCGGCGAAGTCGAAGACAGCCGAGCCAGGTCCATTCAGCAACGCCAGCGAACCGATCCGGGCAAGATAGTCACGTGCCGCATCGTTGCCCGACAGAATCAGATGATTCCCATTGTCGATAGCAAGGCCGAGTGTCTGATCCAGGTAGGAACGACAGCGGCCGCCAGCAACGCGCGCTGCCTCATGAAGCACAACCCGATGGCCCTCGTCTACCAGGCGGACGGCCGCGCTCAACCCCGCAATCCCAGCTCCAATCACATGAACGGTACCGTCAATCATACGATGCCATACCGGAAGAGAGCGAGCAGGACATGTAGCCGGTTCGCTTTCGTTCGCTGGCGGGGCGGCGCGAAGCCGCGAGCCTCCATGGCATCCAGAACCGAAAGATATGCCGCCGCCATGAGTTGCGGTGCTCGCACGGTGCGCCGTGGAGCGGCTGCCATTAAGCGCCGGGCCTCTTCGAAATGCAGCCGCGCGCGCGCAGCGACCTCAAGACAAGCGCCCGCCAGTCTCGGATCGGCGCAGACGTCCCGCGGGTCGTCCGTTGTAATTGCTACGGCTGCGAGCGCCTCGCGGGGCAAATATAGCCGGCCGATTGCCGCGTCCTCGTCAATGTCGCGTAGAATGTTGGTGAGCTGCAAGGCACGCCCGAGATGATGGGCAAGCGCTTCGCCAGCCTCGACATCCATGCCGAAGATGCGTACCGACAGCCGCCCGGTCGCACTCGCTACTCGGTCGCAATAGACATCCAGCGTCGTCCAATTCGGGGCGCGAAAATCGCCCGCGACATCCATAGCCATGCCGTCAATGACGGCATCGAAATCCGCTCGCCGCAAGCCGTAGCGGTGCACGGCCTCGGCAAGAATTGTCAGCTTCGTAGGCGGATGCCCAGCAAACAGCCTGGCAATGTCACCGCGCCAACGCTCAAGCTGAGCCATGCGTCGATCCGCAGGGCCGCCGTCGTCGGCAATATCGTCGACTGCTCGACAGAAACCGTAAACGGAGTACATCGCATTTCGTTGATCCTGGGGCAAAATGCGCATCGCCAAATAAAACGAACTACCTCTCACGACAGCGACTGCCTGGTCCACAGTGTCGCTCATTTTCCGAATTTCCCCTTCGCCGACAGGGGACGCAATAGAATGGACCCCAACCCGCGCAGAATTCCGAAATCCGCCAAAGACAAGGAAGCCCGCTTTGCCGACATGCACCCCGCCACTCAACGGATCACGCGTCTCGAGGCGGCGAACCAAATGCTCGGCGAGGGTCTGGATTGTGCAAATTTCAAGGGCGAGCCTGGCATCGGCGACTTGACGAGCAAGCGGTGCGGCATCCTGCAGAAGCGCCGAGGTCCGACGCGCAAGGTCGCTAATGCTATCGAGCAAGGCGGTCGGCGCGCGCTCTAGACCAAGCATTTCGATCGATGCACCATGCGCCGCAAGAGTCTCCTGCGGCAGGTAGATACGGTCGAGGAGCCGATAGTCTTTCGCGCAGTCCTGAAGGTGGTTGATCACCTGAAGCGCAGCGCATAGCGGATCCGAACTCTGCCACGTGGCTTGGTCTTCCCCGTGAACGTCCAGAACAAAGCGGCCGACGGGCATGGCCGAGAGCCGGCAATAGTCCATCAAATCTTGCCAGCTGGCATAGCAATTCCCGCGCACGTCCAGCCGAAAAGCATCGAGGAGCTCGTGCGCATGGCGCGGCGTTATTGCCTGGTCTTGCAAAGCGCGACGCAGCGGTTCCACTTCAGGATCGCTTGGTCCAATTCCGGTGAGCGCTGCGTCAAGGCCATCCAACAGGGCAAGCTTTCGCTCCGCCGAAAGGCTCGAATGGTCCGCCACATCATCGGCAGCGCGTGCAAACCGATAGAAGGCGAGGATCGGGGCGCGACGCCTTTTGCGGATCAGCCGCGACGCCACGGGGAAATTTTCGTCGTACCGCGATTTTCCGGAAAGCGTCTCGGTCGCGTTGGTCATGCCATCCTCTTCGCCTGAAAGCGGCCCTTCCAATGCCCGCCGCGACCTTGCCAATACTGCCAAGCCGAATTCGATCGTAAATCCTGTATAGGCGGCGGCTATGACTGGCACAGCCAGGCCGAGAAGGAGCGCTGGGCGCCGATAAAAGCGAAGCGTCGGCATGAATGAAAGCGCCATCATGGCCCAGGCGGCAGCACCAGCAGCTCGTACTTCACCATCCCCGAACAGAGCAACGAGCGGCGGGGCAAGATAAGTGAGCGCCATCCCCATGACAGCTCCGACGAGACGGAGCGTCGAATAGTCCAGTTCAGCAAAGGCGAAGCGGACCACCATTTGGCGGAAATCCCTGAAGGTCGGATAGGCGCGAAGGCTATGCACGGTACTGGTCAGTCCGAGCCAAATCGGGCCCTGCCTCTTCATCAGTTCTCCCAGCGCGCAATCGTCAATCAGCGCACCGCGCACGGCTTCCAATCCGCCCGCCGATTTTAGCGCATCACATCGCATCAGCATGCAGCCACCGGCTGCCGCTGCCGTGGCGCGGAGTGGATCGTTGACCCAGGCAAACGGATACAGCATCTGGAAAAAGAAAATAAAAGCCGGCACCAGGGCGTCCTCAACCCGGCTTTCGCAGCGTAACTTGACCATGAGCGAGGTGAGGACGCTTTCTCGCACCCTCGCTATTTCGACAAGGCGGCTTAACGCCCGCGGCGCGTAAACGATGTCGGCATCGGTGAAAAGCACAAATTCGGGCGGCGTGAGTGTGTTCTCTACGGCTTTGAGGCCTTGCTGCATGGCCCAAAGTTTCCCCGACCAGCCGACCGGGAGATCCGCGCCGACCACGATCGTCAGACGGTTCGTAGCGCCAAGCGCCTCGCCGACGGCGCTGGCATGAGCCGCTGTACCGTCCGAACTTTGGTCGTCGACCAGCACGACCAAAAAGCGGCCAGCATAATCCTGACGCAGCAACGATTCGACACTTTGGCAGATTGTTGCTGCCTCGTCGCGTGCCGGAACTATAGCAGTGACGCTCGGCCAGAAGCCCGATGTCTCTACCTTCTTCTCGTGGGGTAATCGTTGCAGCAGCGCATCATCGTGTTCATGGCATCGCCAGAAACCTCCTCGTGCGAACAGAAGGTAACACCAGATGCAAAGCGAAAGGACAGATATGGCCGCGACTATCATCGCAGGTACCCGTTCGAGCGGAACCAGGAGATGGCGTCAATGATACCTTCCGCATGCGGCCTTGCGTTATAGCCGAGTTCCCGCTTCGCCTTGCGATTGTCGAAGAACATGCGATGGCGCGCCATTCGCAAGCCGTCGCGCGTTACAAATGGCTCGCGACCTGTAAAGCAGGCAAGCAATTCGGCGCTTAGTGCGACCGGATAGACAATTTCAAGAGGGATTTTGAGAAGTGGTGGCTTACGCCCAACCAAGTTAGCGATTTCGCGCAGCATCTCAGCGAGAGGTACGTTGTCGCCGCCGAGAATGTAACGTTCGCCTATCCTGCCGCGACGCAACGCCAACAGATGACCCATGGCGACGTCATCAACGTGTACAAGATTGACGCCGGTGTCGACAAAGGCCGGCATGCGACCGGAAGCTGCTTCCAGAATAATACGACCGGTAGGCGTCGGCCTGACGTCGCGGGGTCCCATCGGCGTCGACGGGTTAACGATAATTGCGGGCAATCCGTCTCGCCGCACCATTGCCTCAACGAGCCGCTCGGCCGCCACTTTGCTGCGTTTGTAGGCGCCGATTGCCTCGTGCTCGGCGAGAGGGCTGCTCTCATCCGCCAGCAACCCGTCGGTGAGTCTCAAGGTCGCGACGCTGCTCGTATAGACGATCCGCTCGACGCCGGCACGAAGGGCCTCTTCCATTACCAGCCTTGTGCCCTCGACATTGGTGCGAAAGATCTCGTCGGGAGAGCGGGACCAAAGGCGATAATCGGCAGCGGCATGAAACAAATAGGATACACCACTCAGGGCGGCGGCGAGCGACGCACGGTCGCGTAAATCCCCTTCAAACACGAGGTCAGCTTTCGAGATGTTGGTTCGGGCACTCGTCGGGCGGACGAGGACACGAACGGGGTGCCCGTTGGCACGCAGCAAGCCGGCGATTGCAGATCCGACGAAGCCGCTCGCACCGGTAACAAGAACGGGCGCAGCCGTGTCGACCGAATATTCGCGGTTCATGGAGACGCAAGCCTCGGTTGCATCACAATTCATCAGCCCGAGACGGCATCGGCCGATCCGATGCCCCTGCGGTGAAATCGGCGCGACGCGATCGGCTTCCCAAGTGCTTCGAATACCCTTGCAACGATGCCGTTCGCATCGAGGCCGGCCTTCGAGTACATTCGCTCCTGTGTGTCATGAAGGAGGAAGGCATCGGGCAGCACCATGACCCTGACCTTTAGGCCGGAATCAAGCAAACCGCAATTGCCGAGTGTTTGCAGAACATGACTACCGAAGCCACCGACCGAACCTTCCTCGATCGTGATCAGGACCTCATGCTCTCGCGCCAGCCGCGAAATAAGATCGAAGTCGAGCGGTTTGGCAAAGCGGGCGTCGGCGACCGTCGTCGACAGGCCGCGGGTCTCGAGATCATCAGCTGCCTTGATTGCCTCGGCGAGTCGCGCGCCGAGGGAAAGGATCGCGATTTTCGTGCCTTGGCGCAAGATTCGGCCACGGCCAATTTCGAGCGAAACACCCTTTTCCGGCAGGTCGACGCCGACACCTTCGCCGCGAGGAAACCGAAAAGCAATCGGACCGCTGTCATGCGAGACGGCCGTGGCCACCATGTGAATGAGTTCGGCCTCATCTGCGGCCGCCATTACCGTGAAGTTCGGCAGGCAACAGAGATAGGCGATGTCGAACGACCCCGCGTGTGTTGGTCCGTCCGCCCCGACCAATCCGGCCCGGTCGATCGCGAAACGCACCGGTAGGTTCTGGATGGCAACATCGTGGACTATCTGGTCGTAGCAACGCTGCAAGAAGGTCGAGTAGATGGCGCAAAACGGTTTCATCCCTTGCGTCGCGGCTCCGGCTGCGAAAGTCACGGCGTGCTGTTCGGCAATACCCACATCGAAACTGCGCTCGGGGAATTCCTTCTCGAAGAGATCAACGCCCGTACCCGATGGCATTGCCGCTGTCACGGCAATGATTTTGTCATCGGCGCGAGCCGCCGAGATTAGGCTCTGACCGAATATTTTGGTATAAGTCGGCGCGTTCGGCTCTGGCTTCGACTGCGCACCCGAGAACGCGTCGAAAGTGACGACTGCGTGATATTTGTCGGGAGAGGCCTCGGCCGGTGCATAGCCTTTACCCTTTTGCGTTACGATGTGGACAAGAATCGGCCCATTCTTCGCCATCCTCACATTGCGTAGGACCGGAAGCAGGTGTTCAAAATTGTGCCCGTCAATCGGACCGACGTAAAAAAAGCCGAGCTCTTCGAAGAGAGTGCCGCCGGTCCAGAAATTGCGAGCAAACTCTTCGGCACGATGCGCCTTGTCATAGATGAATTTCGGCAGACGGATGGCAAACTGCTTGCCCATCTCCTTGAAGCCTTGATAGGCGCCGCTTGTTACCAGTCGAGCGAGATAGGCCGACATCGCTCCCGTGGGCGGAGCAATCGACATGTCATTGTCATTGAGCACGACGATCAGGCGCTCGTGCCGCGCGCCCGCATTATTCATCGCCTCATAGGCCATGCCTGCGGAAATAGCTCCATCACCGATGACCGCGATGACGTTGCGCTCAATCCCGCACAGGTTGCTCGCCACCGCCATTCCCAATGCGGCCGAGATCGAAGTTGAGGAATGCGCCGCTCCAAAAGGATCATACTTACTTTCGGCACGCCGTGTGAAGCCTGACAGACCGCCACCCTGACGCAAGGTTCGCATCCCGCCGCGCCGGCCGGTAAGAATCTTGTGCGGATAGGCTTGATGGCCGACATCCCAGATGAGCAGATCGTCCGGCGTGTCGAAGATATAATGCAGGGCGATAGTGAGCTCGACGACGCCGAGACCGGCACCGAGATGACCTCCGGTGACCGAAACCGCATTGATGGTCTCCTGGCGTAATTCGTCGGCAACCTGCGATAAGTCGCTCTCCGCCAATTGGCGCAGGTCTCGAGGTGAATCAATCCGATCAAGTAGGGTCCTGCTAGTCACGTTTTGCCGCTCCATTTCTTGCAATCGGTTCAAACTGCAAGGCCCCAAAGGATTTGCAGATTGCGGCTGAACCGACCCAGCCGCGAACCGGCGTTCGTGCTTGAAGATGCCTTAAGCCTCAACCGCCCAGCAAGGATTGGGTCCGTTCGCGCAATTTCTTGACCAAAGCATCCGCGCCGCCGCCTGAGGCGAGGATCGAAGCGAATTCATCGCGTCGCGTCGCGAGGTCGCTGACGGTTCCGTTGAGATAGACATCGATCACCCGCCCGCCGCGGACCAGATAATTGATCGTCACAGTGCGGCCGCCAGGCTGCAACAGCTTCGTCCGGACGATTTCGCCGCCACCGCGCGACTCCTGGCTCGTCTGTGGGTCGACGACAAAGCTTTCACCCGAATAGTCGCTCACCTGGTGTGCATAATCGGCGATTAGAAAATGGGTGAAAGCCTCCCTAACCGCGGCCTGCTGGGAGCTCGAGAAACTTGCCCAAGTCGGCCCCACTGCCAACCTCGTCATCGTCGCTAGATCAAAGGCAGAGGTTATGGCGGGCGTGAAGCGTCGGTCGCGCTCGCGCACACTGAGTCTGCCAGCCTCCCTGATCGTCGGCAGCAGCTGCTGATAATAGCTTTCGATGTGCCGGGCCGCTGGATTGAGGGCTTGAGCTCGCAATGGGGATGAGGTCGCACCGAACAGGACAAGTGCTGCAACGGTTGCTGTCCAAGTCATCGGCAGGCTGAGAAAGACTTTCAAACAGTTCATCGTCCTTGATTCCGTTTGCTTCGATCCGCGACCGGTCACGCTTGGCAAGCCGGCTTCACATTCTCGGGACAGGTCGCGCGAATGCGACGGTAAGCACGATTGCAGTTTCACGGCTTTTTGGCAATTAGATTGAGGTGGGCTGGCGGAAAGTGCAAGATGTTTTGACCAACTCAATTACCTCCGCATTTGATCAGACCAGTAAATCTCTCTTATTTAATTAGTTATATGGCGTATTGTGATAAAAACTAATCTACAAAAACACGTATAGACGCGATTAATTGGGTAGGGTATACAATTCTCAATTGAAGGTTACTGTATTGTCTTGCTCGGTACTTTCAAAATTAGAAAATTACCGACGTCATTACCTTATTATAGACAAAAATTCGTTCTCGCGAACAATGCGATGGTGGAAACCCTGTCGCGACGGTGCCGCTGTCGGCCGTATTTCAATATGCCGTTCATGGACCCCCCCAAAAAGCTGCTAGGTGTTGCCAAGGTTACAGACGAACCGGAACTCATTCCGTCCTCGTCGACCTGTATCAACCCATCAGAATGCGTTGACCCCGCTGCCAACCAGACAATACTAGCGCTCCCATGCAATCCTCGAGCAAAAATGACAATCTCGTCGCGATCGCTGCAATCGCGCAGGCGGTGCGCCTATCGACCCGGTTTGCATGGCTCGTCATTCCCGGTTTCTTGATCGTGGCGATTCTGTGCGGTGGCTATCTTTCGCGCCATTTCGCTATTACCACCGATAGCAGCAAGCTCCTGTCAAGTTCGCTGCCCTGGCGCCAACAAGAGATCAGGCTAGATCAGGCCTTCCCCGAGCGGATCGATCGAATCACAGCGGTCATCGATGCGGCAACTCCGGAAGCCGCCGATGAGGCGGCGGATTTGCTTCTGAACGACCTTTCGGCTCGCTCGGACGTCTTCCGCACCGTCAGCCGGCCAGATGGCGGCGAGTTTTTCGCCCGTAACGGCATATTGTTCCTCTCCGTCGACGAAGTGCGCCGAAACACGGCTGAGTTGATCACAGCCCAACCCTTCCTCGGCACTCTGGCGGCAGATCCGACGTTGCGTGGCGTCCTTCGCACCTTGTCGCAATCGATCGAGGCGGTGCACCTCGGAAAATCAAAACTCGAAGATCTCAGGCCGGCGCTCGCAGCGATCGCCGATGCTCTGGAAACGCTTGCGAACGGAAAGGTCCCTGCTTTCTCCTGGCGCAGGCTGATTACGGGGCGCGCGCCGAAGCCGTCGGATCTTCGTCGCTTCGTGAACATCCAACCGGTCTTGAACTTCGACGATTTGCAACCCGGTAGAAGGGCGACGGAGGCAATCCGAGAGGCGATTTCCAGGCTCGCCTTGACCTCGCAAAGGAACATCAAAGTGCGCCTGACCGGATCGGTCGCCCTTTCGGACGAGGAATTCGCCACCGTCGCCGATGGTGCCGCACTGAACGGTTTTGTGACGGTGCTCGTCGTCATTTTTGTGTTGTGGCTCGCGCTGAAGCAGGCTCGCATTGTTCTGTGCGTCTTGGCCAGCCTGGTCGTTGGGCTGATTTTGACAGCCACTGTTGGGCTATGGATGGTGGGGGCGCTCAATCTAATCTCCGTCGCCTTCGCCGTACTCTTTGTCGGGCTCGGCGTCGATTTCGGTATCCAGTTCAGCGTCCGCTACCGCGCCGAACGGCATGCCGCGCTCGATCTCAACGTGGCTCTTTTAGCGACGGCGAACGGGGTAGCAGGACCACTTCTGCTCGCAGCCGCCTCGATCGCAACCGCCTTCTACTCGTTCCTGCCCACAGCATATGTGGGCCTTTCCGAGCTGGGGCTGATCGCCGGAACCGGCATGATTCTCGCCCTCATCACGACCGTAACCCTTCTTCCGGCACTGCTCAGCGTGCTCAAGCCAGCCGGCGAGCAAGGTCCGATCGGGTATGCTGCGCTAGCGCCTGTCGATCTCTTTCTCGAAAGGCGGCGCAATTGGATCGTCGGTACGACTTTGGCGGTCACGATTTTCTGGTCTTCCGCTGCTCGTGGACTTGCATTTCGACTTCAATCCGCTCGATCTGCGTTCCCAGGACACGGAATCCGTCTCGACGCTTCTTGACCTGATGGGTGATCCCGACACCAGCCCGAACACCATCGACATACTGGAAGGCGATTTCGCAGGCGCCGTGGCCGTTGCTCAAAGGCTCCGGCGGATGCCGGAGGTCGCTCGGGCACTGACGCTTCAAAGCTTCGTTCCGGACGATCAGGACGAGAAGCTTGCGATTATCGACGATGCAAGTTTTTTTCTGCAAAATACGCTCAACACCGGCCAGATAGATGACGAACCGACTCCGGCCGAGACGGTGGAGGCAATCGACAATACGGCTCGAGGCCTGTCGGGTGCGGCGGGCGGCCTCGACAGTGCCGCTGCCGTGCAGGCGCGCCGCCTCGCTAGCCTGCTGGCGGCTTTGGCAAAGTCACCACCGCAGGCCAGGGAGGACGCCCAGCACGCTTTAATCGCGCCGCTTCTGACCACGCTCCGGCAGGTGAGAGATCTCCTGGCCGCCGAGCACGTAAGCCTCGACACCCTTCCGACATCCCTGAGGAGCAATTGGGTCTCAGCCGACGGCCTGGTTAGGATCGAGGTTGCGCCAAGTGGAAACGGCAATGACAACGTCACGTTGCGTAAATTTGTCGATTCGGTTCGCTCGGTCTCGCCCGGAGCCGCCGGAGCGCCAATTTTCATTATTGAGGCCGCGGCAACCATCGTCAAGGCTTTCTTGCAGGCCGGCGTCTGGTCGGTGGCATCGATCACCCTCATCCTGTTCGTCACTCTGCGTCGCTGGGCCGATGTCGCGCTGACAATGGTGCCTCTGCTCGTCGCCATCGTTGTTACGCTCGAAATCTGTGTGGCGATCGGGTTGCAGTTGAATTTTGCAAACATCATTGCGCTGCCGCTTCTTCTTGGCGTCGGCGTCGCCTTCAAGATCTACTATGTCATGGCGTGGCGATCGGGCGAAACCAACTTCCTGCAGTCGAGCCTAACGCGGGCAGTTTTTTTCAGCGCCTGTACGACAGCTACCGCCTTTGGCAGTCTGTGGTTGTCGCATCATCCAGGCACATCGAGTATGGGCAAGCTCATGGCCATATCACTCCTGACGACGCTATCGGCTGCCGTCTTCTTCCAACCTGCGCTCCTGGCAACGCAGCGCAAGACCAGCCGTACTTCGTGAAGGGTAGAAGAAACAAAGGCGAACTGCGGCAAAAAGGTGACAGTCGCAGTGGAGCGATTCTGTTAATTTTAACCACGATTCCTGTCGTCGGCCGGTCCTGACCGTTCGGATGTGTGCCTTCCGGGCGGATTTTTTGTGCGGTCTAGCAATTCCAGAGAGCTCACAGCAAATGCATCGCGCTTGGATTCTACGGTCAATCGCGTTGGTGCTGCCGGTACTTGTCGGCGCGTGCGCTGGAGTGCCCAGGGACGCGTCGCTCCCGATCAACGATCCCAACGAGGAGACAAATCGGAAGATCTTTGCTGCGAATCAGGCGGTGCTCCATCCGGCATCTCAATTTGTCAAGGCGGTGACGCCGGGGCCGATTCATAACCGGCTGCACGATTTGAACGCGAACCTGGCGGAGCCGCGCATTTTTATCAATAATATTCTGCAGCTCCGCTTCGATGCCGCCTTTAAGACGGCCGGCCGTTTTATCGCCAATTCGTCAATCGGCATTGGTGGCCTTTTCGATATCGCAGGCCAGGCAGGCCTGCCGCAGCAGAGCGGCGACTTTGGTCAGACCCTTTTCGTGTGGGGCGTCAGCGAGGGGCCCTATGTGGTGCGTCCCTTTTGGGGCCCATCTACGCTGCGCGATTCGATCGGCTCTGGCGTCGATCTTGTGACCAATCCAGCCGGCTACATATTGAGCGCAGAATTCGGAATGTCGGCAACCATCGCCAGCGGAAGCCTGGATGCGACGGTACGCCTTGAGGAATTGAAGGAAGCCGAAGACGCTTCCATCGACTTCTATAGCTTCCTGCGCTCTAGCTACTATCAGACGCGCCGGGCTGAGCTGCGCGAATCCATCGGCCTGCCAAGCGTCGTAGAATTGCCGGCCACCCCGTCTGAGCAGATCAACAGTCACAGCGCCTCGACGATCAATAAGTATCAGATTAAGGCAAAGTCACATTCGCAGAAAAAATCTCTCAAAAAGTATCAACCTCCACATAAATAAGATGGGCTGCTTTCGGAAGGGTCACGCTTGGGTTCTGGCCAGTCCCAATGAATACCATTGGTAACCCCTCGTAGGCCCCAATTTGGGGCTCCAATTTTTGGCCGTTATCTCGCCTTATCCTCGCTTCGGCGCAATATGTAATGCCCTTCGACCCAGTGCCAAACCAACAGGCCTGGCAGACCCAGGATCAGCTCGCGAACTCGTTTTGTTAGGGACACGGCCAGGGCCGCATCCGCCGGCATTCCGAACAGGGAACCGAACAAGACAAAGCCCCCCTCGAGGGCACCCAAACCTCCCGGTACCATGAACGCTGCCGCTCGGACGCCGGAGCCGAGACTTTCAAGGATAAAGGCGTCAATCATGCCGAGGGGCTGACCCAGGAATTGCATCGTCAACCAAATCTCGCCCGTACCGGCAGCCCATCCAATAAGGCGCAACAAGCTAGCGCGTAACAAAGCAAAACGCCTACGGTATGTTCCTGCAACAGCATCGTCAATGGTCGAAGCGCTACCCTCTACGTTGGATAGCCATTTCTTCGGCAGAAAACCGCGAGCCACCTTCGCAAATAAGACAAACATGCTTCGATGCTGTAGCAGCAAGAATGCCGCGATTACGACGAAGGCTATGGCCGTGCCGATCAAGACCCTCAATGCCGCCACTAGCGAGGCGTGCTCGCTCGAACGGTTCACCAGCAGCATCACGCCGGTCATAACAAAAACCAATTGGGTCACCACTCCGACCGTGGTGTCGACAACCATACTGGCCGCCGCTTGGGCGCCTGGCACGCCGCGCAGATGCGCGAGCCGCGCGCTCGCGATATCGCCGCCGACATTGGCAACCGGCAACAGCGAGTTAATCGATTCCCGGATCCAGCGGATCCAGGTGACACAGACAAGTCCAGGCCGACTTGAAAACGGCAGCAGTTCGCGCCATGAGAGCGCGCTGAAAAACAGGGGAACAACATGGAATAGGGTTATCGGGAGGAGTCCCCAACCAATGGTCACCATAGCATGAGCGATCTCGCCCGCGCCATTGTCGACGATGAGGTACACGACAAGCGCAAAGCCGAAAAATGTGGCCGTGATGAGCGAATAAAGTATGAATCGGCCCCTTTTTCTGCCTTGTTCGCATCGGCGGAATACGCAATATGCGATCGAGCTTCTACCAAGCCTTGATCTTTTAACAATACTGGTCGTTTGCACAAAATTGGAGATAAGAAACTGATTTATTCGAGCGCCATCTCAACGGCCCGCAGCTTGCGAACAGAACGATGCCGACAGTACCGATCCTAATCCTGGTGCCGGCCGCTGCCCCGCGCGACCCTACTTCCGGGGCGCCGGCATATGGCGGCGGCCTCACGGTCCTCGGACTTGGTCTCGTGCGGCGAAATTGCATGGCTGCGCTGCGCGCTGGCTACGGCCAGATTTTTATACTGGCGCGAGATCATCCCGCGTCGAGTGGCATCGTCACTATTCCCGATTGGAGCAGCCTCGCAGCTGCCCTCGCACCCTCTCAGACCGCGCCCCTGCTCATTGCGCCCGCAACGATTCTCGCCGAAACCGATTGGCTCGAACGGCTTTCCAACTACCAGATTCAACCGGCTGACTGGGCGGCGATACCGCAGCGGATCGTCACGATAGCCGCGCCGGCAGTGCCTGACGCACTTGCGGTGCTGGATGCGGAAGGCACGGCATACGACCTGACAGCTATAGAGAACCGGTTGACCCGTCGCTTCGGTTCGCCGGCGGAGCTTCCAGCCGGCATCGATCCGATGCTCGTGGTGACATCGACGGACGTCCGCGCAGCGGAACAGCGCCTGCTGCGCGGGTTGGTCAAGGACACCGACGGATTGATGTCGCGCCACGTCGAGCGGCCCATTTCACTGCAAATTTCCCGCTGGTTGGCGCCCAAGGCCGTAACTCCAAATCAAATCACTTTTGTCTCGGTTGCCGTCGGCCTATCCGGGGCGCCCTTTTTTCTATCCGCTCTCTGGCCCTGGCAGACCACGGGAGCTCTGCTCTTCCTGGCTCATTCGATTCTCGATGGATGCGACGGCGAACTGGCCCGATTGAAATTTCAGGAATTGCGATGGGGTGGAGTGCTCGATTTCTGGGGGGACAATGTCGTTCACATCGCCATCTTTGCGTGTATGGCCGTAGGTTGGAGTCGGTCTATCGGCACGGCGTGGCCCTTGTTGCTCGGCGCGCTGGCGATCCTCGGCACTCTTGGATCGGCTGGTTTCGTATATTGGCGACTGATGCGCGACAATCACGACAGTGGTCCATTGTTTACTTCGGTTTCCGCCGTTCCCGACCGCGCTCTAGGGAGGCTGCTCGACGCCGCGTCACGCCGCGATTTCATCTATCTCGTGCTAGTCCTCGCACTGTTCGGCAAGTCGAACTGGTTTCTATCTTTGGCGTCGCTTGGTGCGCCAATATTTTTGTTCCTCATAATATTTCTTGAAATACGCGACCGGCCCCCGAAGAAGATGCCAACCACATCCGACGTTTAATAAGAGCCGAGTCCTGCGAGGCGCTTAAAAATGCCCTAACAGGAAGCGCTAGTCGTCGCACGATAACCGAGCACCGCCCGCAGCAGATGACCGTTGGGCAAGGTCTATCAGCCGGGCGCACAGCACAGCCTCGTCTATGTTACCTTGGTTGCCGTCCTCTAGCGCGCTTCGGAAGTCCTCGGCCACCCCGTCAAACCAATCGGGATGATGCGATCCTTCGGATAATGACGGCGGACAGGACCATCGGTGCTCCCTTGAATTCCGTCTGACGATGACACTGTCGTCAACGATATTAATGTGGCCCTGCTCGCCTTCAATCTCAATATGATTGGCGCGCTCATTGGCGGTCCAGGTCAGATAGATGTGGCCACTTCCAGAGCTAAGATCTAGGGTGAGACTTGCCGTGTCTTCGAGCGGCCATTCGTGGAAGCGACGCGTTTCGAGCCGTGCGGCGATGCCGCGCGGAGTACCGGCCCAGCGCACAATGCAATAGAGTGCATGCCAGCCGTGATCGACTAGAATGCCGCCTCCAGCCATCGCCGGATCGACGCGCCAGTTCTTGCCCTCGTCTGGAGCAAAAGCAACCGCAGGCTGCATGCGCAAAGTCCGCCAAGACACCGATCGGACCCTGCCAATGGCGCCTTCGGCGATCAACGCCGAAATCTTAAGGCAGATCGGCGCCTTGAGCCAATTGTGAACCGTATAGACTATACGCCCAGCCCGTTCCGCAACCGCAGCGACGATCTGCGCATCCGCCAGCCGGGTGGCCAGTGGTTTCTCGCACAGGACATGAAGACCAGCATCCAGCGCTTGTTTGATGACCATGGCATGGCTGCCTGGTGGTGTGCAGATATCGACGAAATCCAGCGTTTCGCCGGATAATAGATGATCGACGCTGTCGTACCATTGCCCGTCGGGACATGCCTCGAGAAACGTCTGGCGGCGCGCCGCAATTGGGTCGGTCGCAGCGATGATCCTAAAATCATTGCGGGACTGCCAGCTGGGCAAGTGCCCTTTCGCGGCGATGTTTCCGAAGCCAATGAACGCGCCCCGCAGCATGGTTGACCGCCTCAATCGAGCCCGAATCGGCGTGCGATCGCCGAGAAACATTGATCCAGGATGTCGATGCCGCGCGTCGCTTCCGCCTCGCTAATGACGAGAGGCGGATTGACGCGGATAACGTGCGAATACGACATCGTGATCAGGCCTCGTTGCAGTGCCTCGTGGAATAATGCGCGGGTGATGGTCTTATCCAGCGGTATTTTCGTGGTGCGATCGGCAACCATTTCAATGCCTATCATCAGTCCACGTCCACGCACGTCGCCGATAAAGCGGTACTTGTCCTGCAGTGCCTTGAGCTCTTCGAGCATCAGCGCGCCGACCCGCGCCGAATTTTCGACCAGCTTTTCATCAAGGATAGCCTCGACGGCGCCCAGACCTGCGGCAGCGGCAAGTGGATTTCCGCCGTAGCTGGACGAACTCCCGCTTGGCTCCCCGAATGGTGTGGCGGACATGCGTTCGTAAGAAGATGCAACAGCGCTGAGGGGAAAGCCGCCGCCGATGCCCTTGCCGATTGTCATGATGTCGGGCTTGAGGCCGGACTGTTCGGACGCCCACATGGTCCCCGTTCGACCGAAGCCGGTCAGGATTTCATCTGCAATGAGCAGCGCGCCGAATTCGTCTGCGATCTGTTGCACGGCACGAACGAAATCGTCGGGCGGTATGACGTTGCCAGAGGTTGCCTGCATTGGTTCGAGAATAATCGCGGCAACCTCGCCCTGAGTATCGTTCTTTATGACGTTGCGCAGATGCTCCGCGCAAGCGAGCCCGCAGCGCGGATATTCAAGCTTCCACGGACAGCGATAGCAGTTGGCATAAGGCGATAAGTGCATCCCCGGCGGGAAGGGACCCTGGTGGTTGCGATAGCTGCCGCCGAGGAGGCCAATAACACCTGCGGTCTTGCCGTGGTAGCCGCCCCAAAACCCGACAAACTCGAATTTTTTGGTGAACGATTTGGCGAGCCGGAAAGCTGCCTCTACTGCCTCTGCGCCACCCGAGAACAATTGGATGTGGGTGAGGCCTTCGGGTAGTATCCCGGAAACTAAATTGAGAAAACGGGCACGCGCTTCGGTCGTGAAGCTGCCGAAAGTGACGCGCTCGAGTTGTTCGCTAAGACGTTTCACATAGTGGGGATGGCAATGGCCAAGACTGCCGACACCTATGCCAGCGATGAAATCCAGATACTCGTTTCCATCGACGTCGGTAACCCTGCAACCCCGTGCATAATCGACCGCGATTTGTGAATAAAGAGCAATCGATTGCAGCCCTGGCGCCATTGCCTCGGCCTCGCGATCGAAAATCGCTTTAGATCTGGGACCAGGCACAGTACGGATTTGAGTAGCGTCCTGGCCCACCGACGTTGTGTTGCGTGGATAGGTGTCGTTCATGGATCAAATCCTCGCGGCGGATACGATGTGAGGGCGCCGCCGAAAGCGCTCGGTCAGGTGGTTCGCAATCGCCTGTGCGGCCTGGTTGCGGTACAGCGCGTAGCTGGGAAAAGCGTTAAGATCGATGATCACCGGTTCGCCGTTGGCCTGGATGATAGCGTCGCCACCAAAGATCTCGAGGCCCAGAGCGGCTGCAGCACGTAACGCAGCTTTGCGCAGGCGCGGGACCTCAAAGGCATATCCCAGCATTCCCTTGTCACGATGATAGAACCATTCGAACCAATTGGCATCGATTGGCGCCGCATCGTTTCTCACGCCGTAAAATTTAACGAGATCACCCGCTACATGCTCCTGGGCGACAACGAACGGGATGTTACGCCTGGTGAAACGCTTCAATGCTTCGAGCCAACCGGTCTCCGATGCCGTGTAGATGACATCGTCAGATTGCGTGGCGTGGAAATCGTAGCGTTTCACCCATACTCCAGCCCCCAGCCGCGGATGGATTGCGTCGGTGGCGACGAGCTGACTGGCAGGTGCCGGAACATTGTGTCGGGCGAATAGTTCTACCATGCGATGACGATAGGTATTGTAAATCGCATCTGGAGAATTGACAACGATCGAACCCTGTTTCTCTGCCGTCTTGAGGCGACCGAGGATAGCACCTCGCTCGCACATGACAAATATGTTGGGGCAAGCGATGTCGAAGTCCGCGTCGGGAGTGATTAGTTCGACGCTAAAGCCCCGCTCTGCCAAGGCCTTTCCGACACTTTTCATGATTGCGCCGTCGTCGCTGATACGTCCAGGCGAATGCGATTGCTCGCGGTAGATGCCGTAGCAGCTCTTGGCGGTATTCATGGGCTGCTCACCCCACGCTCACGGCCGAACCCTGCTGCTTCGGCAGCCACGATGTCGCGTGCCCGGTCGATGTCGAAAACGCGGGGCAACGCGATGCCATAGACTGGTTGGTGCTCGCTAACCAGCCACATGAGATAGTCACGCAGTCGGGCGAAGTTGATCGCGGCTCGTGCCAGTCTTTGCCCTGGCAACCAATAAAGGCCGGCCGTCACATGGCTGCCATCACGGCCACCCAGCTGCCGAATCCGGCCGTCCACGGCATCCAACGTCGCCCATAGCGGATTTTCGTCCTCGACATTTTCGGTCAGGCCCAGCGCCACGCTGTCTTGCGCTAGGCCGGTAGCCGAATCCACAAAAAAGCTAAAATCCTTGACCGGCATGAACGAGTCGATCGTGGTGATTACCGTAGGAGCGCAGACCAGTCGATCGACTACCATTTGGAAACTGACGTAGGAGGAAGGAGTTGTGTAGATGATCAAATCAAGATCGAAATCTCCACTATAATCGTGCAACCACCGGCGACAATCGTCGCTCGTCTCGTTGATGATGATCGTCAATCGTCGAATGCCGACGGCACGGAAACGTTCAAGTGCGTGGTAGATAAGAGGTCGTCCAGCCACTGGCACCATTGGCTTACTCTCCAGATAGCCATCGGCTCGCAAACGACTACCGGCGCCGGCGGCGATTATGCCTCCCTGGAGGACCGGACACGCGGTTATCATAGCAAGATTTTCAAGAGATCACGCAACTCGGTCACGTTGGCAAGAGCAGGCGGCTGCGTCGACGCCAGAGCTTCAGCGATCTGGGCGTCTTGGGGCGCGATCCAGATGAAGCCCAGCCCCGTGCGTCGAGCCCCCTCCCGATCCCGCGGCAATGAATCGCCAATGAATAATGTTGTCTCGGGCACCGCGCCGAGCGACTTTAGGGCAGCGCGGAAAATCGCCGGATCGGGTTTTTCGGCACCGATGCAGTAGCTATCCACCAGGACCGCGAACAGGGAAGCCAATCCGGCGCTGTGGCACACCGCTTCGAGATTGCCATAGAAATTCGAGACAACGCCAAGGTGATAGCGGTCCCGCAACGTCTCAAGGACCGGGCGATTGCGTGCGAAAGTAGTCATAGCGTCCAGAAGGAAACTCGAGGCTACACGCCGCCCGCGATTGCCACTGGCCCATTCTTTGGCGGTTCCCACCCTGTCAATTCCAAACCCGCGTCGTGCCAGTTCGACTTCAAGGTTGGCAACCAACGCGTCGACTGTACCGGAGAGACCAGTTGCAGGCGCCAGCCCTCCGACGAGCGGCCGATCGGCGAGGTAGAAGGCAGACGCAAAGGCATCGGCACTCATGTCCAATCCTTCGGCCTGATAAAGAGCGTAGAAGCGTTCCTTCCATGCCACGCCGTCGGCATCGAGGGTGCCGCCAAAGTCGAAGAGCAACGTTTCAATTGGCTCCGTTATCCGCCGTTCGTCCGCCCGCCGACCCGGCTCACAAAGCCCATCGCCAATATCCCGCGAGCGCAACGTAACCTCGAAGTCCATTACGAACGGTCGGAATGCACTGCAACCTTCGCATAGCCGATCTCCTCCTCGGGAAGATCAAAAATGCGGTCATCGATGTAGGCGTTGCAAGCCTCTCGCGCAACGCTGTCACGCATTTGCTGCGGTGGGCTTTTCATATAATAGGCCGACGGCGCCTTCAACGGACCAGCCTCGCCGCGCTCCAACGCTAGTTTCGCGCAGCGGATAGCGTCGATGACGACGCCGGCACTGTTTGGCGAATCCTCCACCGACAGCCGCATTTCCAATTCAATCGGCGCATCGCCGAAGCCGCGCCCTTCCATTCGGATAAAACACACCTTGTTGTCGAGCTGCCACGGTACGTAGTCGGATGGTCCAATGTGTATGTCGCGCGCGTTGAGCCGTTCGTCTAGCTGCGATTGAACGGATTCCGTTTTGGAGATCTTCTTCAACTTCAGGCGGTTCCGCTCAAGCATGTTGAGGAAGTCGGTGTTGCCTCCAGTGTTGAGCTGATAAGTCCGGTTGAGGCCAACTCCTCGGTCGGCGAACAGTCGCGCCAAAGCCCGGTGCACAATAGTCGCCCCGACCTGGCTTTTGATATCGTCCCCGATTATCGGGACACCGGCGTCCTTAAATTTCTGCGCCCATTCGCTGTCCGATGCAAGGAATACGGGAACGCAATTGATCATGGCGACACGGGCATTCAGACAAGCCTGGGCGTAATGCTTGACCGCCTGATCCGAACCGACAGGCAAGTAGCAAACCAGAACCTCGGCACCCGACGCGCGGAGCCAGGCGGCGACGTCAGTCGGCTCAACATCGGCCGAGCGAAAGGCGACTTCCTCAGGATATTCGGACATGTGCGCCGCAACCCCGTCGAGCACCGGGCCAGCCTGTACGATTACGTTCGACACGGGTAAGGAGCTTTGGAAAATGCGTGTGCAATTTGGCTTAGCGAATATGGCTTCCTCCAACGGATGACCGACCTTGCGTCGGTCAATGTCAAACGCCGCAACGAACTCGATATTGCCACAGCCATAGCCGCCAATGGACTGCCGCATGACGCCGTCAAGCGGAGCACTCCGCCGATGACGGTAATATTCCACGCCCTGAACCAGCGCGCTGGCGCAATTACCAACGCCGGCGATGGCCACTTTGATGTCCTTTTGCATGTCGCTACGGATGTCCTTCCAATCCTCAGGTCATTGATCTGCGACGCGTGCACAACCGTCATAGGCTACCAAAGACCTGCGAACTGCAATCGGCGCAAACGATAATTATGCTTTGATAATATTCTGCCTGTCAATTGTCTGCAAAATTGGGCGTTAGCGACTTGATAAATCATAGGTTTGCGTGTGAAGCCGCTGAAGCCGCCTCCTTGCGGGACCTCCTATAGGCCGTGTCGAATGAGTATACATGACCTAAAGGGCCGGCCCGAGCGGTTGCGGACAAACATGGCCTCGCAGACTCTCGAGAATCTTGGAGAACGGCCGTCGAAAGCCGGCCAAGACCATCAGCGATTCGCCTCGCGTTACCTAGGGTCTATCCGCCTCAACGGTGCGCGGCGGTAAATCTCAAATCGAACGTGAAAAGCAAATAAGATGAGTACCGAAATTGCGCACCCGTCGAGGCCTAAAAGGTTTCCAAATTTCAGGGCGTTTTAAGTTAGACGAGCGTGCAAGGTGCCACGCGATGGATTGGGTTCGCTCACTTGTCAGCAAAATCGTGGTCACGCCCTTGGCAGCCCGGGGTCAAGTCAAATTGCGGTTTTGCGGAGCATTGGCTGATTGCTCAGCTTGCGTTATGCCTTCGCAAAGGCATCAAGGCGTTTCGCATGGCAAAAACGTTCGGAGACGCATGTTCGTCTGGACGCTCTGTTTTCGACAGGACACTCTGTTTTCGACAGATCTCAGCTCGCCGCAACCGGCCTCGAAACACAGAGTTCAACGCCCGAAATGCAAGCCTGTCATCCATCCGGTTTGCAACGGTTGGCGTGGGCCGCACCGACCCACCGCACCGCCAATTCTACGCACCGGCACGATTTGAACGTGTGACCTTTGCCTTCGGAAGGCAGTTCCTAGCATTTGTAAGCCGTAGCTTGTGTTTGCGCATGTTTGCGCAAGCAGCTCTTCAGGGCAGGACTTACAATGACGTAGCGATTCGCCGGATTCAGGGATGAATTGGATTTGGCTCAGATATTCGATATCGGGTCTTAACCCCGTCCGGAATCGTGAGGGTCTTACTTATCTATCAAGGGAGCCGCGTCCTTGGGCCAACTGGCTGCGAGCGGTTAGATGCCGACGGTTCCAACGAAATATTCAAATATATCTTCGACAGCCAGAGCTTTCGCCCCAAGATCAAGAGGTGCAGCGGCCGGCTAATCGTCAAAATAGTGGCGATATACACGCTCACGACGGCGCCGAACAGATATGCGGTCACGAATGAAATAGCCTATCGCTATGCCAATAAAAAAGGCGCAGACGGCAACTAAAAACTCTGCACTCACGACAGTACCCGCGTCTGCGCCCACGCAAAGCCGCAAGTCGGTGTAGATGGCGGGGGGTCATAAAGAAAACCATTAGCTTTTTTGGTGATTTGAATCTTGGAAACGTCCGACTAGCCGTAATTTATCGCGTTTGCGCTTTTCAGAAATTTTTCGAGCGCATCGATGTCCAACCCGTCGGGAAGACTTGCAAATCGTGGCCCCGTCAACCCGCGCATGATTTCTGCTTGCCGGTCCATTGGAACGTGGCCATAGCCGACAAAGGTTGTCGCTTCGCTTTCATGGCCCAAGCTTTGGCTCCAAACTTTCCATTCCTCGGGCGTACGGCAAAGGCGCTGACCCAAGCGGACCAACGTGTTTCGAAATGAGTGCGGATTGACATAGGGGAGGCCCGCCGCCGCGAAGGCTTTTCGGAAAATTTGTCGAATTGGTTCGGCCGTACGCCACGGCTCCCGCGACAATCCTTGCACGGCGAAACTCCGATCGGCGTCGTGGCAGATTCGCGTGCAATTACAGGCGCTTACCAAAGCAATTTAGACCGATACAAACCAAAAAGTCAACGGTATTTGTATCACTGTTTGTATTGCCTTCTCGATCAAGAGCGCTCTGCAATTTGCCGATACGCACGTTCGCTTGGGTCGAGTTCGAATGACCTTTTTGGGGGCAATGCTCTAAGAAGCTTTTAGGGCGATGCCCCCATAACTCGACTGCGACTTTACGCGATACGTTTTCGCTCCACGGCGCTCGCCTTCAACGACATAGGCCACTCCAATCGCTTCAAGCTCGCACCAGCTTACGACCTTTTTTCAGCACATCCTTGATCTGTGAAACATCCAGCGCCAATGCGTCGGCGATCTCAGTCACTGCAAACTTGCCCGATCGCGAATTGCGCATGTAGGCGACCATGGCGGCAGTCAGGTTCGGTTTTCCGGAAGGGCTATTGGTAGGTGTAGTCCCACGGTTTGATGACGACGCCCTGCAGCGTCTGGCGGATGGGCCTCTCGACAATGCGGCCCAGGCTGCTTTCGGGCGTGGTGGGCAGGCAGTTTCCCGCCTCGTCTATGACCCGACGGCTGCGAGGACGGCCAATAGCCTGCAGAATTTGCGACGCCATGAGCTTTGCTTCGAGGTTATGCTTAATGCCCCTCGCTTCGGGCCGTCTTGAACCAATACCGGACCCTCCATGCCTCGAAGGACGAAGTACAGAGCTGACGACCACGTTGGCTCTCGAAAACTGATGCCGAATAAAACGGCCTTGTTGCAGTCCTTGAAGTCGTTTTCGAGAGCACTTCGTCGATAACGGTGAGGCAACGCCGTCCTCCGGCCTATTTCAGATCGCTTTTCAGGAGATCGTTCCGGGTGAACCATTCGGCGCCGTGAGAGCAGCGTGAGTGATGACCGATCTCGTCTCCTCGACACTCACCGAGTTTTCGGAGTGGCGTGACATTGCCGCTTGAAATCCGGCATACTTGTTGGTGCTGGTGACAGCCTCGTCACATTGCTTGATCGTTCTGCAGGCCAGCATGCCGCCGATGCGGAGAGGCGTCGGAAGTGTGCGAAGATTGCAGGCCATGATGGCCAAGTACAGGCACGCCCCCACGGTCTTGCCTGCCCCCATTTCTGGAGCCATGACGAGCCACTTCGGTCTTCCGATCTGCAGCGGGTTGTGCACTCCGACTTGAAGCTCCCGGGGTCGAGGTCCTGCATGAGGTATAGCGCCGCCGCCGTAAGGACAACGGTCCTAGCCTCGACGTGCTTTGCCAGCTTGACCACCTCCTCGGCGGCTGTTTTCTCGAACCAGATGCCTGGCAACGTCCTATGCTTGGCGAGCACGCCGTTGGCAGCGCTCACAAGGCCGACCCACCTGGCATCCGCCGAAGCCCAGGCCTTACTGGCAGGGTGTCTTGGCGATGCGGGCCTCGACAAGGGGGCACAGGCTCGGCCTTAGTCACGCCGTGCTGCCGGGGATCGCCGTGTCGTCGAGCCCGAGATTTGTGGGCCGGGCGCAGCCGCCCAAACCCGTTGGCGGTCTCCCCGCACCCTCTCACGCTGCAAATTCTCGCCATATCTGGACACGTCCCTAAAACACAGAAACAGATTGTGATTTACTTGTGGTATTTTTGCAACACAAGGCTCTCAATAGTGCCTAGAATTCATCAAAGCCCCTTTTACGCCAGCCCTGCGTGAGGGGCCGATTACCCTACGTCCAGGCGCCCAGCGCTTTAGCGTAGCGGGCAGGGCGGCCCGGAGGTCGGCAACGAACCATTTCCGCTAGACGGCCGTGGTAGCGTCCAGCAAGCGGTAGACGCTGGCCCGACCAATGCCCAACCGCCTAGCATTCTCGCTACCACCGCGACCCTCGCCCCTCAGCCGCTTGATCTGGTCGGCATTGATGACGGGCTTCCGGCCCCGGTAGACGCCAGCCGCCTTCGCCTTGGCGATGCCCTCAATCTGCCGCTCGTGCCGCAGGCTCGTCTCGAACTCCGCAAACACGCCTGTCCAGAAACGCCTTGCCCGCCGCCAAGGAGGTGTCGATGGGCTGATCGGTCGCCTTGAGCGCCACGCCCTTGGCCCGCAACGCCTTTACGATATCCTGGAGGTCGCCAACGGAGCGGGCCAGCCGGTCAACCTTGGTGACCATCAGCGTGTCGCCTGTGCGGAGGAAGGTGAGAAGCGTGTCAACCTCCTTCCGGCCCTCATGGCTCGTGCCGGAAACCTTCTCCTCACGTATGACGGCGCGACCGGCCGCCTTCAGTTTCTCAACCTGCGTGGTCAGGTCCTGGTCCGTCGTGCTCACCCATGAGACGCCGCGGACACCTTGATCTGTCGAAGGGCGTCATGGGATGCTGTCACGCAGGCAACTGCCATCGCAGAGGAGTACCGGATGAATACGAAGTTGACTTTGCTAGCCCTGGGTCTTCTGACGGGCGTTGCGGCCGCGCCTGCCGCCGTCGCCCAAGGTGCTTCGCAGCCAATCACCGAGCAGGAAGCACATTCTATTGGCGTCAATGCCTACCTCTACCTCTATCCGCTCGTGACGATGGATTTGACCCGGAAGCAGCTCACCAACGTCGAAGCAGGCAAGGAGGCGGGCCACGGTCCGATGAACACCTTTTCGAACTTCCCAGAGTTCCCTCCTGCAAATCTGAAAGTCGTCGTGCGGCCCAATTTCGACACGCTGTACTCGTCGGGCTGGCTTGATCTTACGAAAGAGCCCGTCATCGTTTCTGTGCCGGACACGGGCGGGCGCTATTATCTCTTGCCGATGCTCGACATGTGGACGGACGTCTTTGCTTCACCGGGATGGCGAACGACCGGGACGCAGGCAGGAAATTTCCTGGTCGCCCCGCTCGGGTGGAGACCGGACCTTCGGGATCGGTTCATCGATGAGTTCAAGCTGCCCAAGGATATTCAGCGCATTGATGCACCAACGCCGTACGTCTGGATCATCGGACGAACCAAAACCGACGGACCATCAGACTACGATGCGGTGCACAAGGTCCAGGCGGGATTTAGGATCACGCCGCTGTCGGACTGGGGCAAGACGCCGAAGCCAATCGATGTGAAGATCGATCCGACGGTGGATATGAAAACGCCGCCAAAGGTACAGATCGACACGATGCCGGCGGGTCGGTTCTTCACTTACGCCGCCGAAATCTTGAAGCTTCAGCCACCCCACCTCACCGATCAACCGATCATTGCGCAGATGAAACGGATCGGTATTGAGCCAGGCAAAGACTTCGACGTCGACAAGCTCGATCCGGCCGTGCGCAACGGCCTGTCGACTGTACCGGAGGATGCCCAGAACCTGATGGCGTGGAAAATTCCAACGCTCGCAAGGATTGCAAACGGCTGGTCTATGAACACCGACACGATGGGAGTGTATGGAAACTACTATCTCAAGCGAGCGATTGTCGCCCAGGTCGGCCTTGGTGCGAACCTGCCCGAGGATGCAATCTACCCTCTCAATCTCGCCGACGATGCCGGCAAGCCCCTGGACGGCGAGAGCAACTATACGATCCATTTTGAGAAGAACACGTTACCGCCAGCAAGCGCCTTCTGGTCGATCACGCTTTACGATCAGAAGGGCTTCCAAGTTGCCAACCCTCTCAACCGTTTCGCCGTTAGCAGCTGGATGCCTTTCAAGTACAACCCAGACGGCTCCCTCGACCTTTATTTTCAGAACGAAAATCCGGGCGCCGACAAAGAGGCTAACTGGCTGCCCGCACCTAAGGGTCCGTTCAACCTGACCATGCGTCTTTACGCTCCGAGGTCCGAAGCGCTCACCGGCAAATGGAACCCGCCGCCGGTCACGAAAAATCAGGCAGCAGCGCTGACAGCCCAATAGGCCACCTCAGGAGCGCCGACGCTGTGGTGTTGGCGCACCAAGCCTTCCTGGGGCCTGCGCACCTCAGTGGTGCACTGCCATCGGTCAGCCTCCTACTTCACCGCCGACCAATGTTCGGCCTCTGTCCGACGCCGTCGGGCGGGCGGGCGGGGGAAAACCAGGCGGCATCGGCAGGACGGCGGTCGCTCTGAAGGTCGCGCGGGTGACATCGAACATTCGTTGTCGCTGGAGGCTTTTCGTGCCGTCCAGACGTGGGCCGGCGCCAATTGGCATGCGATCCGCAAGGACTTGCTGGCGCACCTGGCCCGGGCCCTACATGCCTATGACAAGATTCGCATCTACCTCTCCGAAGGCTTAATCGATGAAGCGGTCCACGCCGTCGGCGATCGGTTTGGGCACGGCGCTCACGACGAAACCCTCATGCAGCTCACCAGCGCGGCGCACGCGAGCCATCCCGAATGGGTGATCCGTCTCGCGATGCATCAGGCGAACAGCATCATGGACGCGAACCGGGCCGGACATTACACGCTTGCAGCCCAATGGCTGGAGAAGGCTGTGCTAGCGCACGAGGTTATGGGGCGCGAGGACGACTGGCGGGCCACCCTCGACGAACTGATCGAGCGGCACCGCCGCAAGTACAAGCTGCGACCATTGCTGGAGAGTTTGCGAGGGAAATAGGGAAACGGAACTCCTATGCTTTGAGATTTCAATCAAATTGTTGACTGCTTGATCTTCGAGTAGTTTCCGCAGGCAAGTTCGATGGGAGCGCCATCCGGAAAACAAATCGCGCGCACCCAATGTCTTGTAACCAATTGCCCGATAACCAATGCGGCGCTTCGCAGCCATGCGGGCCAGAACCGGCACTCTCATGTCGACATAATCATATATGATCACCTCGCGCTTGGCGTCGTTGAGACGATGCAACCGGCCGGCATACTGAGCAAGCGTGCCTTTCCACGCAATCGGCATAGAAGGAAAAAGGGTATCGAGGCGAGAATCATCGAAACCCCGCCGAGGTAGCGTCCGGTCGCGACTATGACGCGTTCCTCGGCTTGGGAAATTGCTGCGAGCCGCGCGGCGATATCGCGGCGCTGCTTCTTGCTCTGCCCACCGCGCAATACGATCACATGCCTCGCGAAGCGCTCAAGACGCTTTGCAATGATCTCCAAGTGGGCGGTGCGTGCGCTCAGTTATCACGGCAGGCGAACGGCCCGCTTCCAGCGCCCACAAGATATCATCGAATATGAGAACATTACGCGCTTCATCGGCGACCATTTCCTGGAAAACATCCTGGATGGAAGGAGGAGGGGTGTGCAATGTGGCTTGAAGTTGGAAGCTTGTATCCTTGATCCGCACCACGTGATCGAATGGGCGCTTGGCGGCCTCAGATCGCGCATCTACGCGATGGCGGACGGGCCCACATTGCATAACGATGATCGGGTGATGCCCGTCTTTTCGGGTCACCCTTGCTGACAGGCCCAGGATGTAACGTGCCTTGCTGCGGCGCGCGACGAGTTCAAAGCTCACCGCCGACAAATGGTGGCATTCATCGACAATGAGATGACCATAATTACCGACGATATCATTGACCTCTCCTTTCGCGTCGGTTCCGCGGAGATGGCGTTCGATCAACACGTCATAGACGGCCTGGAATGCCTGATTTGGACATGCCGAACATTTGACTTTTGGCTTTTCACAAATTCCACGCTGCCATTCATTCGCGTAGGCAGGTGCGTAGCCGCTGCGTCCGTCGTACAATTCTCCCGACGAACGGGGAAGACATCTGAGCGGCCATGGAAAAGCCGGCGAAACAGGGCAATCTTCCTTTCGATTGACGAATTCCGGTCGATGGGATCGTCGGCTTTTGCCGAAGGGACCACTCTTATAGCCGCGGTCTTGCCACTCCGAGTCGATCGTAGAGCGTCGATCTCGGCTACGATCTCCGCCCACTCGTGTTCCAATGCCGTGAGCCGCGCCACCAGTTCGGCAATTCTGGCGTCCATTTGCGTCATCGTGAAGGTTGGCCTGCGCCAACGTTATCCATCATCATCAGCTTTGCGCAAATTTGCTTCACCGATAGTTGCTCAAAAGCTATCGATTTCACCGAGACCTAAACCGGTACCAATGAGCTATGGAATTTATTGCTATAGCTCATAATCTCGAATATTATGAGCTATAAACCGGCGAGCCCGGGTTGGCGGTCAAGTCAGAGACTTTCTTGTAGAATTTTTCCGGGGCGTTGGTCGATTTCGCCAACGGTCAGCCGCCGGGCTCAGTGCCGCAGTTCCATCGCAACTATGGATCCAAGAACCAAGGCGATGCCAGTGCCTTGCAGCTGCGTCACCCGCTCGCCTAGCAACGTCACGGCAAAGAGGACACCGAGCACCGGTTCGAGATTGCTGATCATGGCAGCACGGGCGGCGCCGACATAGGCCATGCCGCAGAGAAAGGTCAGAGTTCCGGCGGTCGAAGCGACAGCAACGCCGATGAATCCCATCCATGCGAGCTCCGTGGTGGGCAGGGCGAGCCTTCCAAAAAAAAGGAATAGGATCGCAAGCGCTATCGCTGCAGAAAGCATCATGTAGAAGCCAACCGTGAGAGCCGGCGCCTCTCGAACCGCCCGGGCATTGCCGACAATGTATACTGCGGCTGTCACCGTCGCCATTGCGGCTAGGGCGAGCCCCGTTAAATTCAGTTTCTCGAAGGAGAATCCGACCGCGAGTCCAAGACCGACGAGAGCCGCAACCAATGCCATCACCGATATTAGCTTCAATCCTTCCTGATCCAGATACATCATGACGAAACCGACAAGCAGCGGATGTATGAAATAGATTAGGATCACCATGTTGACGGGCAGATATTCAACAGCGCCCACATAGCCGTAGAGCATGACGGCGTAATTCACTCCCATGACGATGCTGATTAGGAGGGGCTTTTTGGCGATATTGAGCGGCTTACGCAACGCAAGTAATAGAAGAAAGGTGATGACAATCGAGAGAATGCTGCGGCCGGTGATGATGGTCAGCGTGTTGCTGCCGCCGTCGAATGCTATTTTCGCAAAGGTTGGCACAATGGCGATGGCGACAGTGGATACGACGACCATCCCCACGCCGCCGGCCTGAAGTCCACGGCTGGGGGCTTTGACAGCGGTAGACTCAACTGCCATCAGTTCCCTCCACTGCTGGATGATCGACCCAGCCGCCATCATCCTATCGGACGGTGCGACTTACCGCCAGATCGTTGCCCGCGCCAAGAAGTTGGCGGACAGCACAGCTTTTTGTCGGTCGTCCAAGAAAACTCTAGCAAGCCTGTGTACGGGCACTCGCTAAATTTGGTTCTTGGGGTGGCACTTGACCGGCAAAGCCTGCCAGCCAGTCCCCCAGAGTCACCAAAGAGCGATCCGCTCTCGGCGGTGACCTTCATCACATAGCGGCCCCCCTTTCGCTGACCGGGTTCCGGCACCGTGCGGCCGGGACGGGGGTATTTGTCTGCGGCCGGTTGGGGTGACGGGCTCGCGGATCTTTTCGATTATACATGGAGCGCCGTCGAACGACACCCGCTGTGCGATGTCCGACAAAGGTCATTCTCCCGCAATGTGGGCCTGCCGTTTAGCGGGAGTGCAGGGCGAAGCGGCAGGGTACTGGACGGTTTGGGAATGAGTGGCACACGCATTTCGGCTGGCTCCAGTATCTGCCCGGCACTTGTAAATCTTCTTGCTTGAAGATCGACCATAATTGTGTCGTGGCTCGACAATGCGCACAATCGGCATTGATCATAAGACACATCTATATCTGGTCGGTGATCCCGGTGTTTCTCTATCCTTGCCGCTCCGCCGTCAGCAGGACGAATTGAGGATGCGAATACAGCCCTTGAACGTGGCGATCATGAAACCGCGTTTCTGATCGTTCGCCCTCTAGCCGAGCGACGGACCGTCGCAGCTCGATACGACCTCGGCGTCATGCAGCTCAATGGCAACGCGGTAAAGCAAAGCTACGCCAAGGCGGTGAATTGGTTTCGCGGGAAAGCCGACCAAGGCTTCGCAGAGGCTCCGTGCAATCTTGGAGTTCTGCGCGCAAACAGCACTGGCATGTGGAAGGACTATGCAGCGGCCGCGAACACAGGCCTTGGTGTGCCGCAGGACTAAGCCGAAGCGACCTAATAATTGCGCAAGTTGCCAGACCGGGGTGACAATTGAGGGCAGTTTAACTTGGGGGTCACGTACCGTGACGGCCAGGGTGTGCCCCAGGATTATGCAGAGACGATCCGTTGGTTTCGAGGCGGCTGAACAAGGCAGCGGCGAGCTCAGCTCAACCCCGGTGCCATGTAGGCCAAAGGTCAGTGTGTCGCGCAGAGCTTTGTGGAGGCGTCTAGGTGGTTCATCCTCGCCGCCTCTGCCTCATCGACGTCAGAACTGAGGTCAAGAGCAAAGCCCTTTTCTGCCGTGACATGGCAGATGGATGACGCCGCAGCAAATCGCTGAGACTGAGCGACTGGCGAGCGAGCGCAAGCAAAATGAAATCTAACTCGAAACCAGGATGGCCGCCGGGACCCGCAATAGATGTGACCTAATTGCAACATTTCTTTCCCAAACTCTCAAAATCGATTTTGGCACTCTGTCCGAGGATGGGATTGGATTAGGCTCAGCTGTTAGTTCAGAGGACTCTCGGAAACAGAGGCGAACCGAGGTAACATGGAAAATGGGATATTTGCTGGTGCCGTGCGTATTGCAAGTTTGGCGGGGGTTCTAGCTTTCGCAATATCAGCACGCGCAGCTGACATCGCCTCCCCATCGGAAACGCCTCAACTTGTCGTGCCGCCGGCGGACAACGGTTGGGTCTTTCAGGCAACCATGTATGGCTGGGCCACGAGTTTAACTGGCAACATGCGAACCACGCCAGCGTTGAAAGAGGTGCATGTCTTTCTTCCGTTCACGAAAATCCTTGATCATCTTGATGGCGTCTTCATGGGCGCGTTCGAGGCGAAATACGGCCGGCTCGTATTCTATAATGATCTCGTCTATTCGAAGATTGGAGCAGCCGGCAGCTTCAATCGGCAACAATTTAGTCTCGGCCTCAGCCTCAGTAGCACGTTTGGAACAGATATCGCCACGGCCGGATACCGTCTGATAGATGATCCGCGATTCAGCCTTGATGCCCTGGTCGGCGTTCGCGGATTTTACACAGACAACACAATTTCGGTGCTCGCCAACCTTCTTCGGACACGTGCGATCGACTATGGATTGGTCAAAAGTTGGGCGATCCCGGTGGCAGGTTTGCATGCGAGATACAATATTACCGATAGATTCTTCGCTACTGCGGTCGGATTTCTCGGCGGCACCAGTTCTTCGAACAATTTTTCTTGGGACCTTTTTGGCGGTGTTGGCTATACTTTCAACGATTATGTTTCGGCCTTCGCTGGATGGCGGGCATTGAAGGTCGGTTACAGGAGCGGCAATTTCATCAACAATACTCTTATGCAGGGACCGATTACGGGGCTGAATATTCGCTTCTGAGACGGCGGTCACCGGCGAGTTGACGGCGGTCGCGGTGGCGCTGCCAACCAAGACGACAACTTCGGCGAGGCAATGGGGTGACGCAGGGCTTCATATAGGCGCAGATTTGGTCAGTGATTGCCGCTGCGGGCGTTAGCGCTCGAGCAAGATGACGCTTAAGCAGTTCACCAAGGCGAAGCGGTCGGCGCTTGAGTGGAAGTCGAAATGACCATTCCCAAAATGTAGATCTTGAATGTGATTGTGCCAGACGTCGATTGACTGATTTTGGCTAGGCGGGGTTGATCGCTGCGGACCCTTTGGAGGATGCGATTGCAGCCTATGAGAGTGGAGAGTGTGAAAAAGGCGCTTAGGCTTGTCCGGCCGTTAGCCGAAATGGGCGATGCCGTCGCCTCCTTGCCGCCGACCAACAACTATGTTGTTTTTTGACCGAATGAGAGTCAATTCTTGCTTGGCGTCGATCGAAGCCGAGGGCTCGAACTCTTACGACCCGACACCTTCTAACCGACGCTGTCCTGAAACGCCATGAACCATTCATGTTGGGTCTGGTCGCGGCGCGCCCTCGGCGTGAAACTGGAATGCGAAGGTGTTCGCGCCATATTGGAAAGCCTGCTGATGAAAAACGGGGCTCAAAGCCCGCAATGGCGCTGTTCGGCAGCTGAAATTCATGGAAAGGGGAAAGCGCGACAACAAGTTTTGCGGGGAAAATCGCGCGGCCGGCCGCGGTCGCCTCAATCTCGTAATAAATTCGCAGGGCTCACCCGGATTCGACCCAACTTCGGCACCGAGAACCCGCGCCATCTGCTGGACGCCCTGGCAGATTCCCAATAGCGGCGCGTCATGCTTGAGACAGCACTCGATCCAAACGTTCAGATAGGAACGGATATTTGTTTTCCTCAAATAGGTTGAACGGGCCGCCGTAGACAACAACGGCTGCGACCGAGGAGTTGAAATCACCGAGCGGCTCGCCCTTGAAGGGCCGCCTGATATCGGGCGTTGTGACCCGACGATCGTCGGGATCGTCGCCATGTCTGATCAAGACCACACGTGGCATGCCCTATGCCCCGTTTGACACCTTACCAGTGCCGACTCCCCGGCATACCCTAGAATGGCCCGACCACGCGCGAAGTGATCCAGCCCCCACACAAGCCGCCAGGCTGCGGCTTGACGCGCTCACCATTGACGAAGCAGGCCTCGAACGGTGCCCGCATAAAAGGCGATATGGTTCTGCAGTAGCGCGAAGTTGGGGCTCGGGGCGGGGTAGGACCAGGCGACGGCGTCGAGTACCTCGCCTGCGATGCAAAGATCGAAATAGCTGGCTTCACCCTTCCATTCGCACATTGAGCGGCGCGGCCACGGCCGCAGAAGCGACAAGACAACATCGCCCGCCGGAAAATAATAGCTGGGTGGATGGCTGGTTTCGAGCGTGCGGACACCCCCACTTGTCTCGGCCACAACTTGGCCGCGATGTCAGGAGGTGAGCCTCGCATCGCTCCGCAATCGCCGGACGTGGGAAAGACCAAACACTTTCCTGAGCAGACCCGGCAGGCTCGCGCAGGACGATCACGATAGTTTCGCCAGATGGGCAAAATCGGCGATCACACGCTCGTAGACCGGGCGTTTGAACGGGATGACAAGTTCGACCAGCCGATCGATCCGTTCCCAGCGCCATGCCTCGAATTCCGGCTTGTGGCCGCCGCCGGGATTGGCGATGTCGATTTCACTTTCCTCGCCCTCGAAGCGCAGCGCGAACCATTTCTGGGTCTGACCGCGGTAGCGCCCTTTCCAGGCAGGTTTCGAAACCGCTTCGGGAAGGTCGTAATCATACCAGCGCGGCGATTTCGGCCAGCAATCGCGCCGAAGTGACATTGGTCTCTTCCTGCAATTCTCGCCGCGCCGCGGTTAGAGGCTCCTCGCCCTTGTCGATGCCGCCCTGCGGCATCTGCCATTCGAACCCGGACGCCGAATGTACGGAAAGCCGCTTGTTGCGACGGCGACCAATGAAAACCAGGCCGTCAGCGTTGAACAGCATGACGCCGACACAGGGCCGATAGGGCAGCGATCTCATCGTCGCCACCTTGAGCGGGCCGGCCTAGCGCTGCGCCGATGGCCGCGCTGCTGTCTGGGCAAAGGCAGAGACGGCCACCAAATTGATGCCGCGCGATTCGAGGCGACGGGCGAAACGCGCCACATGGTCGATCGTTGCCGGCAGAGCATTGGCTGCACCAATTGCTGATCCCTTTGCCAAAGCCAAAGCCTCGAGTTGGCCGAGCGCCATTTCGATAGCCTCAGGTCGCGCGGTCGCGTCAATGACAATGTCGGCCTGCAGTGCCGGCACCGAATAATTCGCGGCGAGTGCCATCGCGAGGCTGCGGGTCGAGGTATTGTCATCGGCAAAGATCAAACCGCGATTGGCGACCTCGCGCAAGACCGGGCCCAGGGAGGTCTCCTCGGCGGTGAATTTGCCGCCGAGAAAGTTCGTGACCCCAACATAGCCGACAAACCGACTCAGCAGCCAGGCCAGATGATCGGCATTTTGCGCCGCGTCGAGCGAGGTCAGAAGCGTATGCGGGCCGGGATTGTTGGCCGGATAGTCGAACGGCTCCATCGGCAATTGCAAG
>CAVZAB010000015.1:0-122100 GCA_963773155.1 uncultured Alphaproteobacteria bacterium
AACGCCCGGAAGTGCTTGAAGGTGTCTTCAAGCACTCCGCCGTTGAGCCGATACATCATATCACGCTCCGCCCTTCACCTTGCTGGGGCGCAACAGCAGGATGTCGTGCGGTTTGACGCCGGCCTCCTTGAGGGTCTGGGAGTCCGACAGTTCGTCGCCGCCCATGTAGAGGGAGAGCGTGTGCGGCTGCGGCAGCGGACCGAAGGCCGCGAGCGCCTTGTCAAGCAGCGCCTTCACGGTCTCCTCGGCGCGCACCTCGAACTTTTTCTTGACGCCGTCGTAGAGGATTTCGACGGTGAATTCCCGCGGATGCTCCAGCTCCCGGATGGCTTCCGCCACCTCACCTTCGGCCTTCTCTACCTCGTGCCGGGTTTCCTGCTCCTTTTCGAGCGCCTTCTCGAGGTCGTGCTCGGCGTGGCGGAGGTGCTCGATCGGCGCCTCCGCGGCCTTGTTCGACCCATCGGGGCCGGACGGATTGTGATTGCTCATTACGCTTTTACCTTTCCTTTTGAGCTTGGCCCTGTGCCGGGCTCTCACCCGGTCAATCGGCGGCCGAAAGGGCGACCGGTAATGCGGCGCTAGAATTTTTTGCGGAGGATGCCGTCGGGCGCGCAGGCGCATATGAAGAAGGCCGGGCAACCCGGGCAGGTCCGGGGTGATGGATCGATCGGAAAGTGCCCGGCGCGGATAGCCGCAAGGAAATCCTTCAGCTTTTTCCTCCGCGCCTCCAGCAGTTTGGGCTTGAGCTCGATATCAAGGACACCCTCGATCGGCGAGATGGACGAGCTGGACCAGGGCGTCCGGAAAGGACTGCCGGGCGGCGAGGACGAAGGCGGCCGCGCCGATATCGTCCTCTTCGGCAGATCGTCGGTGCCCTGTCCTCACCCGGCGGAGCACCCGCCGGCCGCTCGGCTCCAGGAGCACATCGTCGGGCCGCACGATGATGTCGTGCTCGCCGAACGCGAGCCGCAAGGCGGTCGGGGGCTCCGACGTGAGGCCCGTCCGCGTCCCGGCGAAGAAGCGGATCATGGCGACAGCCAGGGAATGGAACGCGGCAACATTGCCGTCACGGCCCAGTCCCTCTGCTTCGAGAGCGGTCGCGACGTGAAAATCTATCTCGCTTTCGGCGATCGTGGCTGCGATCAGGCCGTCCGAGACCACGCGTACCGCTTCGTGCAAGCGCATGAAGTCCGTCACGCTGCGGCGCCCTCCAACCTGAAGCACGTGGGTATAAAAGAACCGGCGAGGACAAGACTATAGAGGGCCATCTGCGGGCCGGTGAAGCTGAGCTTGCCCTTATAGGTCCACGTGATCGGGCGGTCTTGCGGCGCCTCTGGAAGCGTTCGCGACGGCGTGACCGTTTTGCGCGCGAGCCCTGACCCCATCCTGGCGAGTAACGGGGATTCTGGACGGTTGCCCCCATTAGCCTTTTGCGTCGGACTGTAGAGGAATAAGCGGTCGCGCGCGCGGGACTGCGCCACGTAGAAGAGGCATTCCTGTTCTTCGGCCTGCCATTCACGCAGTACGTCAAGCGCGGTGCCGATAGCGCCCTCGACCATGCCGTCCGGCGGCGGGACAGCGCCGGCGCGCGTGGGTAGCCCGGCAGAGTGTCGGCGTTCATGCCGGGTAGATGAACGACGCGAAACTCCAGGCCCTTGGAGCCATGGATCGTCATCAGGCGCACGGCATCGATACCTTGCGCGGCGGCCGGCAATTGCCGGAGGTCGCGCTCATCGCCGAGACGCACAAGCCGGCGCACCCCGTCCAAAAGCCGCGCGACCGGTTGTCCGCGTCCCGACGGCTGGGCGCGCACGAAATTCAGGAACTGCCAGAGCGCGATGCAACGACCGCGGTCGATGACATCGGCCGACGTTGCAAGCCTTGTCGCAATACGTGTCCGATCGAGAAGCAGCGTCGCGAGCACCGTCCACGGCGACGCGCCGGCATCGAAGTCGGCCAGCGCAGCCGACAATCGGCGAAGCGCTCCGGCGCCGTCCGTCGAAAGCTCCGCGAGGACGATCGATTTCGTTCAGCCGAGCAGAGCGGAGCGGTCTTCATTGGCGCGCAAGTAGTTGAGAACCACGCCGAGGTCGCGAAGCGACAGGGTGAACTCGGGGCCGGAGGCGATGCGGGTGAGCCCCATCGCGCGACGATCGACGAGGATCGAGAGAAAGGCGAGCAGGTCTTTCACCTCGTCGCGCTCGAAGAGGCTTCCCAGGAACAGCACCGGAATGCCGAGCACGCTCCAGCTCGTGGCCGAGCGTGGAGAGCTTTTCATTGCCGGTGCACAGCACGGCTTGATCGCGATAGCGCACACCGGCAGTGCGCATCTCCTCGATCGCGTCGGCCAGCGCCACGGTTTCGCTGGGCAGGTGTCGCGACGGCGCGATGTTCCGGCGGATGCCCGCCACGGTCGCGCGCCGCTGCGACGCCTCCGCCACCCCCACCCGCTTTCATTTCGGTAGCAAAGGCGGAAAACGCTCGACGATCTCCGGCACCGAGCGGTAGTTTCGCTTCAAGCGCCCCCGCTCTCCGCCCGGAAAATCCTCTGTTCCGAAGCGGGCCATGTTGAATGATGAGGCGCCACGAAACCGATAGATCGACTGCTTGGCGTCGCCGACCGCCCAGAGATTCTGGCCGTCTGGCCGCAGACGCTGCGAGGAGACGCACGCTGCTGCGGTTCACGTCCTGATACTCGTCAACCAGGACGTGATCGTAATCAGCTTGCAGGTTCGCCGGATGGCCTCGTTGGTTTCGAGCAGCCGCACCGGCAGGGAAACGAGATCGCCGAAATCGACGCAATGCGCGTCTGCGCTTGAGCTTTTCATAGCGGTCGTAGACCAGAGCGACCTCCGCCGCGCGTCGGCAGCTTCTCGGGCACCGGCCTACGCGCATGTTCGCCGCAAGCTCGGCGTAACCGCCTTTGCGTCGACCACCTCATCCTTGGCGCGCGAGATCGCGGCCAGCATGTCGGCGATGATTTGGGTTGGATCGGAGAGATCCTGGTAGTGCACGAGGCCTAGGCCCGGAAACTCGTCCTCCAAGCGGTCGACGGCTCGGTCCGGTCCATCAAGCGAGGATCTTTCGGCAGGCCGAGTTCCGCATGGAATCGGCGGATGATGTCGAGGCCGAAGGCATGGAAGGTGCCGATCCACATCGCCGCCGCGGCTTCTTTGTTCTCGCGGCAATACGCTCGGCCATTTCGCCCGCTGCCTTGTTGGAAAAGGTGAGAACGAGGATGCGACGCGGATCGATCCCGTCCGCCAGAAGGCCTTCGACGCGAGCGGCTAGGGTTTGCGTCTTGCCGGTGCCGGGCCCGGCCTCAAGCAGATAGGCGCGGCCGCGATGCGCGGCGGCGGCCTGTTCGGCATTGAGGCTGCGGGCCCCGCTCATCCGCCGCCGGCGACTCGATCGGCGGCAGCAGCAGCGCGTCGAACAGCTGCTGCGCGACCACGTCGAACGGCGCGCCGAGCCGGTCGGCGATCGCTGGCGGAGAGCCCCTCGTCCACATGGAGGCGCCGCGCGAGAGTTCGCGGAAGCAAGAACTCGCGCGCGAAGAGGTCCATTTGGACCTCCCGTCGTTGCTTGCGGCCGTAATCGACGACCCGGTCGAGCCCGACCGGGACGGTTCGGCCGGTCGGGCGGGGTCAATCTCGCGTGACGGCGTAAGGTCGCCGTCATCGCCAAGTTCGGCATGACCGATTTCATGGGCGACGAGAAAGGCCCGCTCGAACGGCGTGCCTGCATCTTCGTGAAGGATGAGATCGTCACGCGCGACGAACACCGCGCGCCCGCCGCCGAGCACGGCGGCGCCCTTTGCCGCAACTTCGACATCTAGGCCCCGGCGCTCCGCTTCAGCCTTTACGAACGCATAAGGCTTCCAAGGATCGTGCCCCTTTTCGACCGCCTGCGCATGCAGTCGGGCGGCGGCTTGTCAGGCGAGTTCCACGGCATCCATGTCAGTTGGTGTCGGCGAGGAGCCGCGCGCGCTTGTCGTCGGGCACGCCCGCGTCGATCAAGAGACGCTCGAACGTGACTGGCTCGCCGGCTGCTGGCTTGGCGTCCGATTTATAACTGCGCACCAGGGCGGGCTGGGTGGCGGGCGCGAGGGTGGCAGCGAAGCGCTCCAGGGGTTGATGGACCAAAGCAGCTAGACGCCCAAGGAAGTGCCGCGGCACGGAGTCCAAAATCACGCGCCGATCACGGAACGCTGTCATGACCTGTCGCGGAACATCGAGCGCTTTAGAGAGGTCGCGAAGCTCCTGAGTTGAAAGCGCCGCAAACGGGTCGACTTCCGCCTGCGGGCTCCAGGTTTCGACGTGTCGCCGCCAGGCGGCATCGATCCTAGCCTCATCCGCGGCAGCGAGAGATACGGCCGCACTAGGCAGCGCGCGACACAGCTCGCGCGAGAGATCAATCAGCGCTTCTGCAAACTGCGGATAACGCCGGAGATAACGCTCAAGGGTCGCACGATCGGGGCTGGCCTCGACCGAGAACGCGCCGAGCACATCTTCAAGAGATGGATTTGGGGTTGGGCTGGTCATTATTCCGACTCCCCAAGCATGGCGGCCCGCAAGGCTTTGAAGGCCCGGTCACGATGCAGCCGTATCGTCTTTTCCGATTTCTTCAGTGTTTTGGCGATGGTAACGGCGTCGGGGTCCTTCGAGTCGATGGGAAAGCCTTGTCGCAGCATTTGGATGATCCTGATTTGTTCTTGTGGCAGGGTCTCAATCGCTTCGTCCAGCCTGGACCGGTAATCGTTCTCCTCTAAATTTTCGAAGAGATTGAAATTGCCAGCGGCCTCTTCGACCTCGGGGGAAGGCTCGTTCGTGTCCGGGTCGGTTTCGATGGTGGTTGTGCGGTTCGCTTCCCGCCAGGCCGTATCCTGGGCGTCCCGGCGTAGATTGGCGACTGCGCCGTCGAACCGGACCTCGAAATAGTCCAGCTTCTCCGAATAGGCTTCCCGGTCGGCGGCAAGCGCCTCTGTAAAGCGATCGAACGCTACCTCGCGGATACGGCTCTTGGTCTGCGAGACGCGGATGACCTCGCCGTCCCTCGTTTCGGGGTTAGGTAGGGAGCGCATCACTCGAGATACGAGGACCTTGTATAGCCGCTCGAAGTGCTGAACCGAATTGTCCTGACGCGTCACGCGTACAAAATACATCAGGCACTCACCCGGCACGTAGCCGGGGTCGCTGCGATCCGTGATCTGGCAGCGCGCCACCAGTTCAGCGCGCGGCAGCAGCTCCAGTTTCGCCAAGAGTGCCTCGACCTGGGCGTCCCGCTTGTACGGCGTCCCCTCCAGGGTCCGCTTTCTGAGAGGCGTAATCAAATTGATCTCCTATGCCTCCGCCCGTGCCGACCCGAATTCTTGTGGGTTCAACAAACAAAAACTAATAATGGCAATTATGTTACGCATCAACCTTCCCAACGCGGCTCACCCCCCCAAGCACACGGCAATACCCGCGCCCTCGCGGCGGACAGGCCAACTAAGCTGAAGTGACGGAAAGCCAACTATCATCGGCGTCACGAGCGGACCACGGGTATGTTTGCAGGACAACCGCCCGCCGCCAGAAGTTCGCGGACTACACTTTCAGCCTGAGGGACAGCGCGCGCACGATCAAGGTTTCGGCGATTGCACCTGCTCCTTGCAGCGGCAGCTCGTGCTCGATGTAACTTCGATAATTGTCGTGACGCCAGTACGCGTCGAACCGCTCCCTCACATTCATAACGATGCCTCGCACCTCGCGCTCGTCGGCGTACCGCGCGTGCTTCGCCGTCAGGCAATTCCATACGAGCTGAGGCGAGCAACTCCTTCGCCATCGTCGCTAGGTAACGAGCGGGGCCGGCATCGCGCACGCATTCGACATTTGCCGAGCCTTACTTTCTGGTAGTCTCCGCCGCTCGTGCAATTGCGAGGCGATGGCGCGCGGCCGTGTCGGTCTCGCCGTAGACCACACTACCCACATGAAGATTCTTGACCGGTACCGGATCGAGATCGTCCCGGTCTGGTTGAATGAGAGACGGCCAAAGCCGAGCGCGAAGCCATGGCCGTCTTTCCGGGTGTGTTTCATTTGGACGTCGAAAGGCACGACTGAGGTCAAGATCGTGGATTACCATTAGTGGAGGACGCAAAATGGTCAAGAAGCTCAATCCAATGCATCCCGGTGAGGTTCTGCGGGAGGAGTTCTTCGTTCCGCTGACAATGTCTGCGGGTATGCTCGTTAAGGCCTGCAGCTTGCCTCGCACACGGATCGAGTGGATCGCCAGCGAACAGACCGGCATTACTGCCGATACTGCGCTTCGGCTCGCCAAGGCTCTTGGCACGACGGCACAGCTTTGGCTCAATCTGCAGAATGACTATGACATACAGCTCGCAAAGCGAGATCCCGGCAAGCTTCTCGACAGCATCGAGACCGTGAACAAGCCGAAGGCAGCCTAGCACTCTTTGTATTTTTTTGCTGATATCGACCTCGCGGAGACGCTGGTTGCACCCTTATCGTTCAAACGCCTCTCAAGCGCGCTGACACTGTTGAGCACGGCCTCAAAGTCCGGCGGGTCGCCGAAGATCATGCCTTGCATGGCTCTATAGTCGACGCGCAGCTGCTCTGTCATTGTGTCACGTGGTGCGAGCGCAAATGAGCCGGGCGCAGCGCTCGCAATATCGAGGTGCGGTCGATTGAAGAACGTTCGGGCGTGCGCAATACAGTCCGCACCGAGCGCCATGTCTGCGATAGCGGCGGCGCCGATTGGCGTCCCGACGAGCTGGTGCAGGTCATAATAGTGGCGGGATACGCGTTGGCCACCCCCACGCAGATCGCCGCGATTGTCGAACCACCGTCGCAACCCGTGGACGATGACAACCTTGTCCCAGAAGGTTCGTTTAGGATCGACCGTGCGTACGGCCGGCACTGTCAGATCGAACGCCGGCAGATCATCGTCGACGTAGGGCTTGATGGGCACTTCGCTGTTCGGATCGAGCGCGGATTTCGCGCCCGACTTAATCTTGATCGCCGACCGCACATAATCTGATCGCGGCGTCGCCGCTGGGTACCAAATCAACAGCGTCTGTCCATCGGGATCGGCGTCGTCAGTTTCTACCCGTGCCGCACCGGCGTCAAGGCCGGTGGCCCGCAGCCGGTCCTGTAGGATCAGCGTCAACTCAGTGCGCAGTGGGCCATTGATGTAGGCTTGGCAGGCGTGTTTGATCGCAACGAGGCGCGCCCTGCGTTTTTTGCCGCTCAGCGCGTGGAGCTCCTCGATCGTTGCCGGCTCGCCAATGTCGTCCCGAAACACCGTGACATCAATGTCTTCGGAGAAGCGATTGATCAGACCGAATCCCTTGGACAAGGAGGTTCCACCCTTGAAGAGCAGTCGGGGTCCTCCCTCTTTCAGGCCATTGAACAAGGCATCCAGCGTCCAGCAGACCCAGAAGTCCTTTTCGATATTCTGGGATGTCGTACCAAGGCGCTGCGCCGCCGTATCGAAGGCGCTCAACATAGCATCCGACCCGGCTGCGAAAACCTCTTCAAAAGCCGGGTTCATGCTTTCGCCCCCGGCTTGCTTCGCGCTTGACCGTTCGTATCTTCTGGGCGGAGAGCGGTTTCCGCTTGGGGCGGACGACGGCAGCCAGACGCTGATCATCGTCGCTATCTCTCTCGCTCTCTGCCGATGATTATTATAATCTTCTGCACCATCACGATCATCGTCGATGTACCGACGACGAATGCTGGATCGGTTTCGATGAGCGGCTTGAGAAACTCCCACATCCATGTCGGAAGCGCCGTCATACCGGTAGTGAGATCGGCTTTGAGGGACGGCCCCGTCTTCGGATCTTCGAAAAGCTTGGCCAGCTTGGGCTTGACCTGATCGCTCTCCCCTTCACGGACGAAGAGATCGCGCAGCCAGTAAAGCGCTTGGACGATGCGCATGGCCGGTCGCCCGGCCCAGAACAGCTTGCTGGCCGCGGTCGGACGAAGGTGTATTCGTCACGTTACCAAGCTTGATCGCGCGGCGACGGGCCTCGGTGTGCACCACGATTTTGGCCGGGACGGCGTCAGTCAGGCCCAGATCGTTCGCGGCGGTCATGCCGTCGACAAGCATCCGGGTTTGGTCGCGTCGCCCGACTGCGTCGATGACCGAGCGCGGATCGGGTGGGGTGGGTTTCTGGGTGAGCTTGTTGAAACCAGGCTGATCGTAGAGCCCGCGATCGATGCGCCTGAGGGTTCCGGCCTTCGTCAGACGCTGCAACGCCTTGTCGACGGCGTCCCGCGAGGCGAGATCGACGAAATCACTTGGGGTCCAGACCTTGCGCGGTGCGTCGGCACGGATGCGGTCTAGCATTGCTGTCTTCAGATCGGGCGGTTCGCCTCACGTCCGAAAATTGTATGTCTTTTTCGGACGCTGGGCAAGTCGTCGGTCCGTCCGAAAAACATGTACAAATTTCGGACAAAATTGCCACTCGTTGACGGGCCTGAGGATGGGGTCGTTGAGCTCATTTCGGCCGGCAGCTTCAAGACCGCGCGCGTGCCAGATGCCCACTCAAGCGGGTGCCTCGCACTCTGAAGTCCTGGAAAAACCTGATCCACAATTCTAAGCCTCCACGGGTTTGTCCGGAAAGCCGATTGATTTGCTGGTTTTTGAATTCGCGTCAGGTAACTTATCGCAGGTCGAGTTTTCCGGCGCAAGAATTTGCCGTCCTAAATTCCGTACTAGTTATCAACGGCGCGACGCTAACTCTAAGTCTCTGAAATTGCTCTCACGATTGGCGCGCCCGAAAGGATTTCGAACGTCCGACCCCCAGATTCGTAGTCTGGTGCTCTATCCAGCTGAGCTACGGGCGCGAAGCGACGTCCTCTAATGGGTCGCATCGAATTTGGCAATAGGGACTATTTCCTCGCATTTCCCCCATTGCCACCCTGATCAGGCAATTCTATCCGGAAGATAGCGCCAGGCCCATCGTCCGAAAGCTCAATTTGGCCACCGTGCGCTCGCACCAAATCGGCGGCAATGGACAGGCCCAACCCTGTCCCACCTGTTCGGGTCGAATTCTGAAACGCGTCAAACAATTTTGGCCGTACCGCCAGGGGCACGCCAGGACCCGTGTCGCTCACCTCAATAACGACCTTTCCCGGCAGCCGCGAGGTTCGAACCGCAATGATCGGCAATTGCCCCGGTTCAGGCCCCGCGCCCTCGAGCGCCTCTTTGGCATTTCGCATCAGATTGACCAGAATACGAAAAATCTGCTCGGAATCAGCGATGATTTCGCAAGTTTCCGGCACTTCATTGCGGATTTCGATCGACAGGATGTCGCTCGGCGCAACGGCCTCGGCCGCCTCGGCGGTTACGCCCCTCAGCGAAAGCGGGCGCATCACGGGGGGACGCTCGACAGCGCGACCATAGGCAAGCGTCGATTGGCAAAAGCGGATTGCGCGATCGAGCGTACTGAGCAGCTTAGGCGCAAGTCGCTTGACGGCGGGATCGGTAAGGGTCGAAAGGCGATCGGACAGCAATTGCGCCGAGGCGAGCATGTTGCGCAAATCGTGATTGATTTTGGCAACCGCTAACCCGAGCGCGGCAAGATGCTTCTTTTGCGCCAATTCCTGCGACAGGGCCGTCTGCATGCGCGCCAAGGCTAGTTCAGCCCGGCCAATTTCGTGCAATCTGCCGGATGGGACAATTATACGCGAACTGTCTTCGGGATTATCGCCAAATTTCATCAGGTTTGACGTCAGATGACGAACGGGTCGCAAAACCATCAGGTTAAGAGCAGCGACCGCAAGGCAGCCGACAATGGCCGATATTACAAGCGACAGCAGGAGAATCTTGAAAGAATAGCGGCGCATCGCTTCTTTCAGCGGGGCCTCATCTAGGCTTATTTCGACAAAGTCCGCGCCCATCGGCGCGTTGCCGATGACGTTGAGAATCCGATTGGGCGGACTGACCAAGGCGCCCAATGCGGCCGTTATCGACGTCAAGGGCGAAGGATCGCGCAAATCGAAGGTCTCGTCGATGCGCGGAGGCATCTCGGAGGCCGCTAGCAATCGCCGGGTTCCATGCATTTTCATGACGATCGTGCGAGCCCCGACGCTGCCCAGAATCTCCTCGGCGAGGCCTTCAGGAACCATGTCCTGGGGAACGGCTTCAAAAACCAGTGCAGCCGTTCTCGCGGCGGCAAGCCGATCGCGCAGCCAATTGTCACGGAAATTGGCAATCGAGGGAATATAGATTGCGATCTCCGCCAGCATGACAAAAACCGCGGTCAGGGCGAGAACCCGCCCAGCCAGGCCAAACCGAAGCCGTTCTGCCAACCAATTCTGGATGTGACCCATCTCGGCTATCCGAACCGGCCGATCAGGCGTAGAAGCGGCGATAGCCAGGGCGAGGCGGCGCGCTCAACCTGGGAAAGCAGCGCCGCGCGCCGGGAAACTTCTGACAGGGTTGGATAGGGTATGACCAGATCCGCCATTTCGGCTATGTTTATTCGCTTCTTGATCGCCAAAGTCCAGGGCGTGATGAGCTCTCCGGCCTGCGGCCCGAGGATCGAGGCGCCCAGAACCTCCCCGCTTTTGGTTGTAATGACGCGGATGTGACCGTCGCTGCGATGCTGCGTCAAAGCGCGATCATTTTCAGAGAACGGCCAGCGCCAGACGCGGGTCGAGCGGTAGCGCAGTCGCGCTTCTTCGCCCGTCACCCCGACCCTCGCAAGTTCGGGATCGGTGTAGATGACGCGCGCCAAAAGATGGTGATCAACCTGCGCGCGCAACCGGAACACTGTCGCCCGAATGACCAGACCAGCGTGATAATTGGCGACATGGGTAAAGTTCGGACTGGTCACGCCATCAACCGCGGCGACGTCCCCTATCGCATATACCTTACGATTGGTCGTGCTTCGCAGCGAGCCCGACACCGCAATGCCGGCCTGGTCAAAGGCAATATTGCCGAGGTCCAGGCCAATGCCCTCGACATTGGGCCTGCGCCCCGTGGCGACAATCAGATGCGACCCGTCGATGGTTTCGCCGGCCTGCTCGAATTCCCCTTCGAGGACGATTCTGACGCCGGCGCCGTGTCGCGGCTCGACCCGCAGCACTTTGGCCCCCTCGCGCAGGTCGATCCCCTCGCCCACCAAAAGGTCGAGCAGAGGCCGCGTCAGTTCCTCGTCCTCGCCGGCCAGCGCGCGGCCCAACTCGAGCACGACGACGTCCGAACCGAGCCGGCGAAAAGCCTGCGCCAGTTCGACGCCAGTTGGTCCGGCGCCGAGAATAACGAGGCGTGTCGGCAATTCCCGCAGCCCGAACAGGTTTTCATTGGTGAGATAGTGGACAAGGTCAAGGCCGGGGATGGGGGGGACGAGCGGTGAGGAACCCGTCGCAACAACGAATTGGCGGGCCTTGATCACTCGGCCGCCGGCCTCGACCGAATCGGGGCCGACGAAGCGGGCCGGCGCGCGTATGACCTGGACGCCCAACGCCGAAAAACGCGCCTCGGAATCATTGGGCGCGATCCTATCGATGACCGCGCGTACGTGTGCGTGGACGGCGGCAAAGTCGATTCGCGGCTCATGCGGGCGAATGCCGAATTTGTCGCTACGGCGCTGGGCGGCGGCCGAGGCGGCGGCGGCAAGCAGGGCTTTCGAGGGCACGCAGCCATAGTTCAGGCAATCACCGCCCATTTCGCCCTTCTCGATCAAGACAGCGGAGACGCCGAGCGCCGCCGCCGCGGCGGCCACGGTGAGGCCGCCGGAGCCCGCACCAATGATGCAGAGATCCGATTTCAGGACGTCGCCTATCATGCCCCGCGTCTCAATCCGATTTCTCCCCCATGTCCGACACTGGCTTCGCGCCGGGCACAAGTGTGGGCCGTACCGGCCAGATCACCACTGGAATCAAGACCGCAACGGCGAAGAGTGCCAAGGACAAAATTTTTACTCACGGAGCCAACAGCGCACCTGCGCTCATGTCAAACTGGCAGGCTTCGTGTCCGCCGGCAATGCACTCGGCATAGGTCTTGACCTCGCCAGCAGCGATCCTTTCGATGGCCCGCCGACAAAAAAGTGTCGGGTATGATGCCAACCAGGGTCGTCCATGCGAATGTCGCCGGGCTGACATTGAGCAGTGTCGCGGCCAGGTGACCAACAAAAAGGGGAAAGCCGGCATCAGGCGCAACGCCAGCAAACAGGCAACTTCGGCCTTGCAAAAGCTTTCAGCGATGCGCCAGAGCGGGCAAGAAATAGCCGCCGCGCCAAGCCAGCAAGCGGCCCACGTGCCGCGGCAAAGGGCAAAATCGCCCCGAAGCTTGCGCCAAGGACGGTCAGTATTCCGGCCAAAAACCGACCGAACGGGCCCCCACCGGCAAGTGAGAGCATAGCAGCGCTTGGCGCCGAAAGGGCGGTTTCGAGAACATAAGAGCGCCGCTGCAGCGGGCCGGCGTTCGGCCACGAAATGCCCGACCATCTCCCGGCTGGCCAGGAAAGCAACAATCGCTTGTATAGGCCAGTCAAATCGAACCGACCCGGTCGCCAGGACAATCAGGCCGAGGAGCACAAATTGCCCGTTTTGCCGAAAGCCCGGCGCACTTTGGCCTTGTGGCCGTACGGGGTATCTTCATGGGCTGATTTTAGCCGGCCGCGGTGCTCCTTGCATCGTGTGACCGGTGTGCCCGGCCAAAGCGCAATGGGTCAGTGCGGGAGGCAGCGGACTCGACCGGCGCCGTTGATTTGACTTAGCACCGCCCATGACCATATAAACCCGACGCGATTTCGGCGCATGCCGACGTCGAGCCTTGTTGCGCCCCCTCGGGTTTGGAACGGATCGGCTTGACGTGGATCGAAACCTTTCATCATCGCGCCTTGTCAGGAGGCCCTAACAAGGCGCTGGAACGGATAAATGGAGAAAACCAGGTGAAACGCACCTATCAGCCCAGTAAAATTGTGCGCAAGCGGCGTCACGGGTTCCGCGCTCGCATGGAAACGACCGGCGGTCGCAGGGTGATTGCGGCGCGGCGGGCGCGTGGCCGTAAGCGTTTATCGGCTTGATCGACGAACCGCGCGCGCTGGCCTTCTTTTCCGGCGACAAATGAGCCGATGGCGATGCCCTCTGCAGTGGACTATCCGGCGGAATGTGGCCCCGTCGCGCCCGCCAGATTGACCCGGCGGGCGGAATTCGTTCGCGCGGCGTCCGGCCGTAAGATCCGGACCAGAGGCCTGACCCTGCAGATGGTGCCCTCCAATTCCAGCGAACCGCCGCGCTTCGGCCTCACGGTCACCAAGAAGACGGGTAGCGCGGTCGTCCGCAACCGGATAAGGAGACGGTTGCGCGCCGCGCTGGAAAGCGCCGCAGCCCTCGCAGCAAAGCCTGGGCATGATTATGTGGTCATCGCCAGGACCGAGCTGTTGACGATGTCCTATCCGGTTCTGGTCGAGACGCTCGGCGGGGCGTTTCGCGACATTCACGCAGGAAAACGCGCGGGAAAATCGCTGCCGCGATCGCCGGCAGCAGCGTCGCGTGAGCCCACTCGGACCTAACGATGTTCTCCGCGGCCGACGGTCGCAATTGGCACGGAGCAGGTGGCGGAAAGATGACGCAGGAGACCAAGAACCTCTTTCTCGCCTTTGGTCTGTCGATGCTGGTGCTCATCGGCTGGAACTATTTCTATGGCGTTCCCAAAATCGACAAGGCCCGCCAGACGCAGCAGCAATTGCAAGACAGCAAGCCGGCGACCCAGGATGCGGCGACGGAGACCACGACAGCACCGGCCGTCGCGCCGACTCAGGCCGCTATTGCCCCGCCATCCTTGACGCATGAGGAAGCGCTCGCCCTGAGCCCGCGACTTACCATCGACACGCCGAAACTCAAAGGATCGATTGCCCTGAAGGGTGGCCGAATCGATGATGTCGCCTTGAAGACCTATCACGAGACGATCGATCCCAAGAGCCCAAACATCACCCTGTTCGCGCCGGCCGGCGGAGCAGCCGCCTATTTTGCCGAAACCGGGTTCGAATCCAAGGAGCCCGGCCTTGCGCTACCCGGTCCCAATACATTGTGGAGTACGGATAGCGACATGCTCAGCCTCGGCAAGCCGGTGACGCTGACCTATGACAATCAGCACGGCTTGGTGTTCCGGCGAACGATTTCGGTTGACGATCAATATATGTTCACTGTCAAAGACATCGTCGAAAATAAGGGCACCGCCCCGGTCAATCTCTGGGCCTATTCGCAGATCTCGCGCCATGGCAAGCCGCCGGTCTCCGGCTATGCCGTGCTGCACGAGGGCCTGCTCGGCGTTATTGGCGATGCCTACAAGGAATTGACATACGACAAGATGGACAAGGAGGCCAATGGCGTCGCCGAGTTCAAGGGTACCGGCGGCTGGATCGGCATCACCGACAAATATTGGGCTTCGGCGCTTGTTCCCGACCAGCAGACTGCCTTCACCGGCTGGTTCAAGGTCAGCCCCGACAAGACCTATCAGACCAAGGTGCAGGGCGAGCCCGTGGTCGTTGGCCCCGCCGGCAATGTCGAGGCGACCACCCGCGTCTTTGCCGGCGCGAAGGAATTCTACACGATCAAGAATTACGAGACCCGGGATGGTATCAAGAAATTCTACCTGATGATCGATTGGGGCTGGTTCTGGTTCATCACCATCCCGCTCTTCCAGCTAATCGACTTCATTTACAAATATGCCGGGAATTTTGGCATAGCAATTCTGACCGTCACCGTCATCGTCAAGGGCATATTCTTCCCCCTGGCCAACCGCAGCTACCAATCCATGGCCAAGATGAAGGCCCTGCAACCGCAGATGAACGCGCTTCGCGAACGCTATCCCAACGACAAGCAGAAGCAGCAGCAAGAGCTGATGGAATTGTACAAGCGCGAAAAGATCAATCCGGTGGCCGGCTGCCTACCCATGGTCATCCAGATCCCGGTTTTCTTCGCGCTCTACAAGGTGATTTTCGTCACCATCGAAATGCGTCATGCGCCGTTCTTCGGCTGGATCAGGGATCTATCGGCGCCGGACCCGACCAATATTTTCAATCTGTTCGGCCTGCTGCCGTTCGACCCCACCCAAGTGCCTGTCATCGGTCATTTTTTGTGGCTCGGTGTCTGGCCGATCATCATGGGCATTTCGATGTTCATACAGATGAAAATGAATCCCGAGCCGGCCGATCCCGTGCAGAAGCAGATGTTCGCCTATATGCCGATCATCTTCACCTTTATGCTCGGCAGCTTTCCGGCCGGCCTCGTCATCTATTGGACATGGAACAATCTTCTTAGCGTGATCCAACAGGGCTTCATCATGCGCGGCGCAGGCGCCAAGATCGAGCTGTGGGACAATCTTGCCGGCCTGTTCAGGAAGAAGCCATCGACGTGAGTGACGGCCAACCGTCCGACGTTGATCTCAAGAGCGGGCAGAAGCTGTTCCAGCAGGAATGCCAATTCGTGTGGGCGGCGGCAAAGAGTGACGACCTGCCGCCCGCTGGTCCCCCGGAAATCGCTTTTGCCGGCCGCTCCAACGTCGGCAAATCCTCGCTTCTCAATGCCCTGACCGGTCGCTCCCGTCTCGCCCGGACTTCGAATACGCCAGGGCGCACCCAGCAATTGAATTTTTTCGACCTGGCCGGGCAGGTGCGGCTTGTCGACATGCCCGGCTACGGCTATGCGGCGGTCTCGAAAGAGAAGGCCCAGCTATGGAGCCGTGTGATGCGCGACTATCTGCGCGGCCGCGCCTCGCTCTTGCGGGTCTTTGTCCTGGTCGACGCCCGGCACGGCCTGAAGGATGGCGACGAGACGATGATGACCAGACTCGACCAGGCGGCCATTTCCTATCAGCTCGTCCTAACCAAGTGCGACCAAGTCAAGCCGATCCAGCTGGAACCGGTGGAGACGACCGTACTCGCTGCCCTAAAGCCGCACCCGGCCGCCTTTCCGGGGCTGATCCCGACATCGGCGCGGACCGGCGAGGGAATCGCCGAATTGCGCGCCACCATCGCCCGGCTGCTCGACGAGCGCAGCCGCCGCAGCGAACCTATTGCCGTCCAGGACTATTGAGCGAGCCGTAACCCTTCGGCTACAAGGGGCTTCTTCAGGCAGGATGACATCATGACCGAGACCGCCGCCGACACGCCGCATCGTCAGGCTGAAATCTTGACCCAGGCCCTGCCGCACATGCTGCGCTATGACGACGCCATCGTCGTCGTGAAATATGGCGGCCATGCCATGGGCAATGAAAGGGTCGCCCGCGATTTTGCTCGGGACATGGTCATGCTCGAGCAATCCGGCATCAATCCCGTGGTCGTGCATGGCGGCGGTCCGCAGATCGGTGCCATGCTCAGCAAGCTCGGCATCCAATCGCATTTTGCGGCCGGCCTACGGATAACCGATAAAGCGACGGTCGAGATCGTCGAAATGGTGCTGGCTGGTTCGATCAATAAGCAGATTGTCGGCTTCATCAATGCGGAAGGCGGCCGCGCCATCGGCCTTTGCGGCAAGGACGGCAATATGGTGACCGCGACCAAGGTCACCCGCGCCGTGCAGGATCCTGGTTCCAACATCGAGCGGCTGATCGATCTCGGCTTTGTTGGCGAACCTGACAAGGTCGACACGACCGTGCTCGACCAGGTTCTCGGCCGCGAATTGATCCCGGTACTCGCCCCGGTGGCGCAAGGCAGAGACGGCGAGACCTATAATGTCAATGCGGATACCTTTGCCGGCGCCATTGCCGGCGCGCTCGGCGCCAAACGGTTGCTGCTTTTGACGGATGTGCCAGGCGTTCTCGATAAGAACAAGACTTTGATCAAGGAATTGCACGTTGGCCAGATCCGCGGGCTGATTGCCGACGGAACCATCACCGGCGGCATGATTCCCAAGGTCGAAACCTGCATCTATGCGCTCGAGCGCGGCGTCGAGGGCGCCGTCATTCTCGACGGCAAGGTGCCGCACGCGGTATTGGTGGAATTGTTTACCGATCACGGCGCCGGAACGCTGATCCGGCGATGACCAAACCGATCGCCTCGCTCAACGGTCCGATCCGGCCGGCCAATTGGAAAAGCTTCCAGCACGTCGACACCTGGGTGTTCGACCTCGACAATACGCTCTATCCACCGGATTCCGACCTTTGGCCGAAGATCGATGCCCGGATAACCCTGTTTCTTGCCGAATTGTTCGGCCTTGACGGCATGTCGTCGCGCGCCCTGCAGAAATATTACTACGAACGCTACGGCACGACGCTGCGCGGTCTGATGGAGGAGCATGCCATATCGGCCGACGAGTTTCTTGCCTTCGTCCACGACATCGATCGTTCGTCGCTCGAGCCCAATCATTCGCTCGCATCCGCCATCACGAAATTGCCTGGCCGCAAGCTCATCTTGACCAACGGCTCACGCGAGCATGCGCTGCGCACGGCTGAACGATTGGGTCTCGACAAGATGTTCGAGGATATTTTCGACATTGTCGCTGCCAATCTCCTGCCGAAGCCGGAACAGGAGACCTATCAGCGCTTCTTCGACAAGCACGATGTCGAACCGCGCAGCGCCGCAATGTTCGAGGATATTTCCAAAAATCTCATCGTTCCCCATGCCCGTGGCATGCGCACGACCCTGGTCGTGCCAAAGGCCGGGCAAATCGATCATCGCGAGGCGACGGACCGTGGCCGCACCGACCTGCCGCACGTCGATTTCGTCACCAGCGATCTGGAGGGCTTCCTGCACGGTCTTACGGACGAGCAGGCGGCGTGAGGCCGAGACGCCGGCCGAGCGCGTCGGCCAGGGCAGCGGCCGCTGCTGGCTGATAGGGCTGGGCCCGCCCGTAACCCCACACCGGGCCGGGCCAGGCCGGGTCTTCGACAAAACGGCCGACAATGTGGACGTGCAATTGGCCTACGACATTGCCGAGCGAGCCGACGTTAAGCTTGTCGCAGCGGGTTTCGGCCTTGAGCGCAGCGCCCGCTGCGGCCACTTCCTCGACTAGAGCGGCGCGCTGGCCTCGTGTGAGGTCAAGTATTTCTGTAACGCCGGCAAGGCGCGGTACCAGAACGATCCAGGGGAAGCGCTCGTCGTCCATCAGCCGCATATGGCAGAGCAGCCAATCGCCAAGTTCGATGGTGCCGGCGGCAAGCCGCGGGTCGAGGTCAAAAATCATAGCGGCACCATTTCGGTTTCGGGGTCTTGCGAAAGGCCTCAGTCTGGTCCACATAGATTGCGGGAGGTTGGCGGTGGACGCACCACTCGCCAACCGGGTCAGGTCCGGAAGGAAGCAGCCCTAACGAGACCGGGCGGGTCTCTGTCCAGCCTCCCACCTTTCTCTGGCATCTGGATGATCGACGAGCGCCCGCAGGACCTGTCTCGCGCCAGTGGCGCGAATGACGATGGATCGCCTTCCCTCGCGCTCGCCGAGCCGGCGAAGCCCCTGGCTTCGCCCTATCGCATCCTCGCCCGCAAGTATCGCCCATCCACCTTCGCCGATTTGATCGGGCAGGAACCGATGGTACGGACCCTGTCCAATGCCTTCGATCTCGACCGCATCCATCAGGCCTATATTCTGACCGGCGTGCGCGGCGTCGGCAAGACGACCACCGCCAGGATATTGGCGCGCGCGTTTAATTATGACCTGCCGGACGCACCGGGACGGCCAGGCATCCACCAGCCGACCGTGCGCATGCCCGAACTCGGCACCCATTGCCAGGCGATCATCGAATTGCGCCATGTCGACGTGATGGAGATGGACGCGGCCTCGCACACCGGCATCGAAAATATGCGCGAGATCATCGAAAGCGCCCGCTACCGGCCAGTTTCGGCGCGCACAAAAGTCTACATTATCGACGAAGTGCACATGCTGTCGAAAAGTGCCTTCAATGGGCTGTTGAAGACACTGGAGGAGCCTCCGGAACATCTCAAATTCGTCTTTGCCACGACCGAAATCGACAAGGTTCCGATAACGGTGCGATCACGCTGCCAGCGCTTTGACCTCAGACGGATCGAGGCCGATGTGCTGATCGCCTATCTCGCCGGCATTTGCGCCAAGGAGGGGGTGGTGGCGGATGCCGAGGCGCTGGCGCTGATTGCGCGCGCCGCGGAGGGCTCGGTGCGCGATTCCCTGTCGCTTCTCGATCAGGCGATCGCGCATGGCTCGGAGGGCCGGATCGAGGCCGAAAATATCAAGGCCATGCTCGGACTTGCTGATCGAGCTGTTCTCATCGACTTGTTCGAACGGCTGATGCGCGGCGAAATCGCTGCCGCGCTCAATCTCATGAAGGCCCAATACGACCATGGCGCCGACCCCGGCCGCATCCTGGTTGAACTGGCCGATTTCGTGCATTTCGTCACCCGGCTGAAACTGGTACCCGAGGCCGCCAATGACCAAGCGGCAAGTCCGGAGGAGCGCCGGCGCGGTCAGGCTTTCGCCGAGCGGCTCAGCATGGCGGTCCTGACCCGGACCTTTCAGTTGCTGCTCAGGGGCGTTGCCGACCTGAAGGATTCGCCGCGGCCACTCGCCTCTGCCGAGATGGTCCTGGTGCGCCTCGCCTTTGCCGCCGACTTGCCGCCGCCCGACGAAATCATCCGTAAACTCCAACAAACCGAATTGCGGCCGCCTTCGGCGGCCGTGCCGCCGCCGCAGCCGAAACCTGCCCCGCCAAACTCGGCTACGCAGAGCCTGCCGCGGGGACGTGAGACACTGGCCTTGGCAGCCGAATCGTCGCCGCAGCGGTTGCCGGGCGAGCGTCCGGCCAATCGCCCGACGGCGCTGACGCTGCGTTTCGAAGACGTGGTCGCCTTGGCCGAGCGGCACCGCGACATCCAGCTGAAAATTGCCCTCGAGCGCGACGTCCGCCTGGTGCGCTTCGAGCAGGGCCTGATCGAATTCGCGCTGCTCCCCGGTGGCTCGCCTCAGCTTGCCGCCCAGCTGACGCGCCGACTTTCGGCATGGACCGGGATGCGCTGGATTGTGGCGATTTCGTCGCAACCCGGCGCTCCGAGCCTAAAGGAGGCGCAGCAGGCGCGCGAACAGGCTGCGCTCATCGGCGTGCGGGCGGATCCTCTGGTGCAAAGCGTGCTGGAGCGCTTTCCCGGCGCCGAAATCATCGGTGTGCGGCAGCTTGCCCAGAGCGGGGAGAAGGTCGAAGTGCCAGCCGGCAGCGGCGACGAAGACATCGGCTATGACAGCCCCGATATCGACGATGATCCATGAGTGTATGATCCATGAATGACCAGGAGAGCACCATGCGTGACATGATGGGATTGATGAAGAAGGCTCAGGAAATGCAGGCCCGCATGCAGGCCGTGCAGAATGAGCTGGAGCAGACCCTGGTCGAGGGCCAGGCAGGTGCCGGCATGGTTCGCGTCGGCCTGACAGCCAAGGGCCAGATGAAAACGGTGGCAATTGATCCGGGCCTCTTGAAGGCGGAGGAAAGCGAGATATTGGAAGATCTTCTGATTGCCGCCCACGAGGACGCCCGCAAGAAGGCCGAACGGATTGCCGAAGAGAAAATGCAGTCGCTGACGGTCGGCCTACCAATTCCGCCGGGCATGAAGCTGCCGTTTTGAGACCCGACGATGGCTGAGCGAATTGCCGGGCCCGAAATCGAGAAGCTGATCCACTTGCTGGCCCGCTTGCCTGGCCTCGGGCCGCGGTCGGCGCGGCGGGCCGCGCTGCATCTCATCCGCAAGCGCGAGGAGCTGCTCTTTCCCCTTGCCGATGCCATGCTCGTTGCCCGCGACAAGATCAAGACCTGCGAGACCTGCGGCAATATCGATACTGTTGAACCCTGCACTATCTGCCGCGATCCGCGACGCGACCCGCATATGCTCGTTGTTGTCGAGACTGTCGCTGATCTCTGGGCACTCGAGCGCGCCGGGATCATTGCCGGGCGCTACCATGTCCTCGGCGGGACGCTTTCGCCGCTCGACGGCGTTGGCCCCAAGGACCTCAATGTTGATGCGCTTGTCGCCCGCCTCGCCGATGGCGCGGTCAAGGAAATCATCCTCGCGGTCAATGCCACGGTCGACGGACAGACGACCGCGCATTACATTACCGATCTCCTCGCCAGCACGCCGGTCAGGCTCACCCGGCTGGCCCATGGTGTGCCGGTCGGCGGCGAACTCGACTACCTCGACGAAGGCACATTGGCGGCCGCTGTGCGAAGCCGAGCGCCGTTCTGAACTCTATTCGGCTGCACGGCGCAGCGTGACCGGCAGCGGCGGAGCTTCCACTTCGCCCGGGGCAAAGTCCAAGCCGTCAATTCTTTGCCCGCGCCGGACAATCTTGTCCGTCGAGGTGATGATCTGGGCGACTGAATCCTGGGCCTGATGGAAATATTGATTGAGCTTTTCGACCCGCTCGCGCAGCCGACCAATATCGTCGACGATTTTGCGAACCTCAGCCTGGATGACATGGGCCTGCTCCTGCATCCGCGCATCGCGGACGATTGCCTGCATCACTTGCACGGCCATCATCAGCAGCGTAGGCGATACGATGAGGATCCGGGCTCGATGCGCCTTCTGGACCAATTCATCGAAGTGCTCGTTGAGATCGGCGTAGACCGATTCGGAGGGTACAAACAGGATCGCCAAATCCTGCGTTTCGCCGGGCAGAAAGTATCGCTCTGCAATGTCCTTGACATGTTTGCCAATGTCGCCCTTGACGCGCTGCACCGCCTGGCGGCGCTGATCGTCGGTCTTGGCGTCCTTGAAGGCGGTCAGAGCCTCGAGCGGAAATTTGGCGTCGATTACCATTGCGCGTTCGTCGCCCGGCAACCGAATCAGGCAATCCGGCCGGGTCCCGTTCGACAGGGTCGGCTGAAAGTCATAGGCGCCAGATGGCAGGCCGTCGCGCACGATGGCCTCCATCCGACCCTGTCCGAAGGCGCCGCGGCTCTGCTTATTGGCCAGAATATCCTTCAGTCCGACCACTTCCTGGGTCAGGCCGGTCAGCCGCGCTTGGGCCGAATTGATCACGGCCAGGCGTTCCTGCAATTTTGACAAAGTGTCGTTGGTCGAGCGGGCCGATTGGTCGATCCCCTGACCAACCCGGGTGCCGACGGCGTCCAGTCGCTCCGAAACGAATCGGGCGAGATGCGATTGGCGCGACGACATGGCCTCGCTCATGCTGGCGAGTTTGCCCGCCAATTCGGCATTGGCCAGGCCGATGCCGGCCAGTCTTTCGTCGAGTGCGTGCTGGCGCTGCGCTGCTTCTGCCGATTCAGCCACCCGCGCCCGGTTCAAGCGCCGCAGCAGGACCACCATGACCAGCAAAAGGGCCAAAACCAAGCCGCCGGCGGCGATCAAGCCATCGATGAACCTGACCTGAACCGTGCCGAAGGTGAAGAGGACATCGCTCAAAGCAAGAATTCGCATCGGATCAGTGTAGACTGATTCTCACAAATCCCGAACAAAAGAAGAACCGCAAGCAAATTGACCCGGCCCGGGCGGATGCTTATTTGAAGGAACAGCGATTCCGAAGGCCAGACCGCACGCATGACAATTCGTCCCATAATCAGCCTGCCCGACCCGCGCCTTCGGCTGTCCTCCGAACCGATCAGTCGGATCGATGCCGAAATCCACGGCCTAATCGAGGACATGTTGGAGACTATGTATGACGCACCGGGCATCGGCCTGGCGGCGATTTAGATCGGCGTGTCGAAAAGGCTCGTCGTTATCGACACGGCCAAGAAGGACGAAGAGCGGCGCCCACTCAGCCTCATCAATCCAGAAATCATCGGCCGGTCGGAGGAACTTTCCACCTACGAGGAAGGCTGTCTTTCAATCCCCGATTATTACGGTGACGTGGAAAGGCCGGCGCGGGTGCGCGCGCGCTTCCTCGACCGCGACGGCAGACTTCAGGAGCTCGATGCCGAGGGGGTGCTCGCCACCGCTCTGCAGCATGAAATCGATCATCTTAACGGCGTTTTGTTCATCGACTACCTGTCGAAGCTACGACGCGACAGGGTAATGAAGAAATTCATCAAGGCCGCCAGGCGCGACGCCGACGCCAACGCCTAGGACACCGGGGCATGCCAAGGCAGATCGTCTTCATGGGCACGGCCGCCTTCGCCTGCCCGGCGCTGAGCGAAATCGTCGCCCATGATCACGAAGTGGTCGCGGTCTACACCCGTGCGCCGCGACCGGCCGACCGCGGCATGGCTCCGCGACGCTCGCCGGTGCATCGACTTGCCGATCAGCTGCAGCTGAAGGTGCTGACGCCGGAAAGCCTGCGCGACAAGTCGGCACTGGACGCCTTTGCCGCGCATCGGGCCGATCTTGCGGTCGTCGTCGCTTATGGCCTTATCATCCCGCCGGCCCTTCTGGCGGTTCCACCGCAGGGCTTCCTCAACCTGCATGGTTCGCTTTTGCCGCGCTGGCGCGGCGCCGCACCGATCCAGCGCGCGATCATGGCCGGCGATGCGGTAAGCGGGGTCTGTGTGATGCGCCTCGACGAGGGGCTCGACACCGGCCCGATCGCAATCGCCGAACAGGTCGCCATCGGTCCCGGCATGACGGCCGGCGACTTGCACGACAAGCTGGCGCTGGTCGGCGCCGATCTTTTGGTCCGAGCGCTCGCCGCGCTCGAACGTGGCTCCCTTAGGTTTGCGGCGCAGGCTGCAACTGGCGCGACCTATGCCAAGAAAATCGACAAGGCCGAATGCCGTATCGATTGGACGGAATTGGCCGAACGGGTGCACAATCACATCCGCGGGCTGTCGCCGCAGCCGGGCGCCTATTTCGAGACCGATTTCGGCCGTGGCAACGAGCGGGTCAAGGTTTTGCGCTCGGCCCGCGCCGCGATCTCCGGTGGGCCGGGCGTATTGGTCGATGACGCATTGACGGTCGCCTGCGGCACTGGCGGCGTGCGCCTGTTAGAATTGCAGCGGCAGGGCCGCGCCGCCTTGCCGGCCGCCGACTTCCTGCGCGGCGCGCCCCTGGCTGCTGGCCAAAGGCTGGGGTGACCATGCCGCGCTATAAGATAATCGTCGAATATGACGGATCGGCCTATGCCGGCTGGCAAAGGCAGGCCAATGCCCTGAGCATACAGCAGGTCCTCGAGGAGGGCCTGCACCAATTCACCAACCGCGCGGTCGCCGTGCGCGGCGCCGGACGCACAGATTCGGGCGTCCATGCCTTGGCGCAAGTTGCCCATATTGACCTGCCGCACGACTGGCCCGGCGCCGTCGTGCGCGATGCGCTCAACGCCCATATCCGGCCGCACCCAATTGCCGTACTTCGCGTCGACCCGGTTCCCGAGGCCTTTGACGCGCGCTTTTCCGCCGTGCGCCGCCACTATCTCTATCGGATCGTCAACCGGCGGGCGCCGCTGGCGCTCGCCGCAGACCGGGCTTGGCTGGTCCGGCAGAGGCTCGACCCGGAGGCAATGCAGGCCGGGGCCCAGCATCTGATTGGGCGGCACGATTTTTCGACCTTTCGCGACAGCGAGTGCCAGGCCGACAGCCCGATCCGCACCCTCGAGCGCCTCGACATCGAAGTCGCGGCCGGCGAAGAGATCCACATCCGCGCGGCGGCCCGCTCGTTTCTGCATCGCCAGGTGCGCTCGATCGTCGGATCATTGGCCCTCGTCGGCAGGGGCAAATGGAGCCCCGGCGATCTGAAACTGGCACTTGAGCGGCGCGATCGCAGCGCCTGCGGCACAGTTGCCCCCGCGGCCGGCCTCTATCTCTTTGCCGTCGACTATCCCGCCTAACTCCCGGCGAGCGCGGCAGCGAGCCTACCAGCGCCGGCCAGTCAGACCCAGAAGTCTCAATACTTGATGGACGAGGGATTCGACGCCGAAGTCGGCAGCGACGAGACCTGCGGCAAGTTCGCCGGACAGGCAGAGCGTCGTCTTGCTGATGAACCAGCGCATTTGAGCGACCACAATCGCAAAGGCAAACGTATAAACTTGGCTCAGCGTCTCGTTGGCAAGGCCAAGCGCAAACAAGGCGGCGGGAATGGCGAAAATCAGGCTCGCCAGAACATTCGACCAGTTGATGGCGATGACGAAGGCGAGGACGGAGCGTCGCCCGGCGAGCGTGCGCGACAGCGCCAGACCAGCCAGTGGCAGGGTGATCCAGGCGGTGAAGCAGGCCAGCGCCGCCTCGAGTGCGAGCGGGCGGTCGGCGAACAGGCTGGTGCCGGGGGCCGCTTGGCCACGCGACAGGCGCTCGGCGGCCAACAGCGCAACATAGGCCGGCGAGGCGACCAGAACGGCGGCAAAGGATTTCCAAAGGCCGCTTTGATCGAAGTCGAAATGCCTGAGCCCCTGGGCGCGCCGGTTGAGCAGATCCCAGACGCCATTAAGGGAACGGCTGACGTCGTCAGCGGCAAGCAGCACAGCGTGGTCCTTCGATTGTGACCGGCCTGGCCCAATAGACCAAGATCAAAGGCGACGGCGCAAGGGCAAAATGCCGACAGTGCCGGTCACAAGTCCGGCAAGGCGTCAATCAGACATGTCCGGCAAAATAATCGTCGAGCAGGCGACGAAAAATCGCGGTGAGCTGATTGAGCTCGGCAAGCGAAACGCGTTCGTCGACGGCATGCATCGTCTTGCCGACGAGCCCGAACTCGACGACCGGACAAGACAATCTGATGAACCGCGCATCCGATGTGCCGCCGCTCGTCGACAGTTTCGGCTCGCGGCCCGTCACCGCATGCACCGCGCGCGCGACGAGTTCGCTGAAGGCGCCGGGCGCCGTCAGGAAAGCCTCGGCATTGGTCGGCTCGAAGTGGAGCACATAGCGCGCCTCGCCGGCCGCCGACCGGGCCCTCTGGGCGATCGCCTCGGCAAGGCGCTGCTTTGTCCAAAGTTCGTTGAAACGAATGTTGAAAACGGCGCGCGCCTTGCCCGGAATGACATTGCTGGCGGAATTGCCCACATCGATCGTGGTGATTTCCAGGTTAGAGGCATCGAAATGCGGCGTGCCATTGTCGAGCGGTTCACGCGTTAGCCGATCGAGAATCCGCATGAGATGGCCAATCGGATTGTCGGCAAGATGCGGATAGGCGACATGGCCTTGTTTTCCCTGGACTTCAAGAATGCCGGTAAGTGAACCGCGGCGGCCAATCTTGATCATGTCGCCGAGCGCTTGCGGATTGGTCGGTTCGGCCAAGAGGCAATGGTCGAAGACCTCGCCACGTTCTTTTGCCCAGGCGAGCATTTTGACGGTCCCATTGACCGCCGGCCCCTCTTCATCGCCGGTGATCAGAAATGACAGCGATCCCGAGGGACGCGGGCTGTCGGCCAGAAAGGCGAGAACGGCGGCGACCGCGGCTGCAATTCCGCCTTTCATGTCGCAGGCGCCTCGCCCCCAGATCATGCCGTCGGCCAAGGTCCCCGAGAAGGGATCAAACCGCCATTGGCTATAATCGCCGGGTGGAACGACATCGGTATGGCCGGCAAAGACCAGATGCGGCTGTGCCTCGCCAAGCCTGGCATAGAGATTTTCGACGGGAGGACCCGCCCCTTCGGCAAAGCGCAACCGATGGGTGGCAAAGCCGTGTGCCGAAAGCAGCCCGTCCAAATAGGCAAGCGCGCCGCCATCGGCCGGCGTGACCGACGGGCAGCGAATGAGTTGCTGGGCAATGGCTACAGCGGAGACGCTCACACTTCGACCCCGTCCCGCGCAGGCAGGCAGCCGAGTTCGACAATGTTCCACAGCCCGATCGCCAGAACCAGAATGTCGGCGATATAACCAAGCCAATCCGGAACAAGCACGTTCAGGCTCGGCTGCAGCCAATGCAGCGCCGCAGCCAGAAAGATCGCGGCAGGCAAGAGCAACGCCAGGCCCTCGGCACGGCCGCGATCGGTAAATCGTTTGGCGCTGACGAAATAATAGCAAACAGCAAGGAACATGCAGGCGAAGACAAAGCCGCCGGTCAACGCAACCCGGGAGATGTCGCCGCGCGGATTGGCGAAGCGAAGCGCAATGGCGGCGAGGAGAGCGAGACAGGCGAGGACGGCAATTGCATACCACCAGGTGCGACGGTCGATTCGGCCGCGGTCGTCGCGAAAGAGGAAACGAAACCCGGCTGCGTTGAGATAATCCGCCATCAATCCCTCAGCAGCTCGTTGATGCCGGTCTTGGTCCGCGTCTGCGCGTCGACAGTCTTGACAATGACGGCGCAATAGAGCGAGGGCCCCGCCCCGCCATCCGGCAGCGGCTTGCCAGCAAGATTGCCCGAGACAACGACCGAATAGGGCGGCACATAGCCGACGTGGACCTGGCCGGTGGTGCGATCGACAATCTTGGTCGAGGCAGAAATGAAAACCCCCATGGCGAGCACCGAGCCCTCGCCGATGATGACGCCTTCCACCACTTCCGACCGGGCGCCGATGAAACAATTGTCCTCGATGATCGTCGGATTGGCTTGCAGCGGCTCCAATACCCCGCCAATTCCGACCCCTCCGGAAAGATGGACATTCTTGCCGATCTGCGCGCAAGAGCCGACGGTCGCCCAGGTGTCGATCATCGTCCCCGAATCGACATAGGCGCCGAGGTTGACGAAGGACGGCATCAAGATCACCCCCGGTGCAATATAGGCCGAGCGGCGAACGATACAGGCCGGCACTGACCGGAAGCCGGCGGCCGCATGCTCGGGTGGTCCCCAGCCGGCAAATTTCGAAGGGACCTTGTCCCACCACCCGGCGCCGCCTGGACCACCGGCAATGAAGCCCATATCGTTGAGCCGGAATGACAACAACACCGCCTTTTTCAGCCATTGATTGACTTTCCAGGCCGCTGGCCCAACGTGGCCCGGAATTCGTTCCGCCACCCTGAGCTTGCCGCCATCCAGAAGGTCAAGCGCCATGTCGACGGCATCCCGCACCTCGCCGCCGGTCGAGGGCCCGATTGCAACCCGATTTTCGTAGGCCGCTCCTATGATGGCTTCGATTTCGGCATGAACCATCCGACTTGTCCCCTCGTAATCCCTGCGTCGCGAGCCCGCGGCCTGCAGATTTCTTGGCTGCAAGCCTGCCTGTCAATCGAAGATTGTCCAGGCGCCGCGGCTTGCCGCGGTTCACGCCCCGAAGTCAACCAGCCCAGTATGGGCCAGATGTCAAAGGATCCCTATGCTCGATGCCGCGCATGACTGATGCAGAGCCCTTTGTCGACCGATCCACGCGTACGGGCTTTGCCGGGAATCGCCTGGACCGCCGGTCGGAGCGCCGCGACGAGGCTGAATTCATAGCTCACTTGCAGGCGCAACCTTCGGCGCGTGGCGTCGTGCTTGCCGGCGACATTCCGATCCTGCGACGCGAAGGCAATGGGTTCGCCGCGTTCCACCGCCTCGCCGACGTGCCCGGCCTCGGCGCCGTCCGGGAACTGGCCTTTCTCGGCATGGACGCAGAAGGCCCGGTTTTCGGCGCCCAGCTCGATGCGGCGGCTGCCGAAATTCACCAAGGGCGGGACGATCTTGTCTTCGTCGATCTGCGGACAATCGCCGTCCAGGCGCTCGTCGACCGTCATACGGCCGGCGCCCTCGGCCTGGCCAAAAGCCTGATGTATTGGCATCTGCGCCATCGCTTCTGCAGCAATTGCGGGGCAGCGACCAAAGTCGCCGCGGCGGGCTGGCGGCGCGAATGCGCGCAATGCCAAGCGCAGCATTTTCCGCGCACCGATCCTGTCGTGATCATGCTCGCCTGTGACGGTGAAAGGGGCCTCCTCGGCCGCCAGGCACGGTTTGCCAGCGCCATGTATTCGACGCTCGCCGGTTTCATCGAGCCGGGCGAGACCCTTGAGGACGCGGTGCGCCGCGAATTGCGCGAAGAGGCCGGGATCGAGACCGGCCGGGTTCACTACCTTGCCTCGCAGCCCTGGCCATTTCCAGCCTCGCTGATGATCGGCTGCCTCGCCGAGGCGCGGACACAGACGCTCGTCGTCGATCATGCCGAACTGGAAGATGCCCGCTGGTTCAGCCGAACAGAATGCCGCCAGATGCTCGAGGGTAAGCATCCCGACGGCCTGATCTGTCCGCCGCCGATGGCCATCGCGCATCATCTGATCCGAGCCTGGTCGATCGAGGGCCTTGGCCCCTAGCCGCCGCTTATTCGGCGGCGCGCTGCGAGGCAAGCCGGAATGGATGGGCCGGATAGACCCCAAGGATGCGCATTTCCTTGGAGAAGAAGGCCAGTTCCTCGAAGGCACGCCGCACGGGCGGCTCATCGGGATGGCCATCGACATCGGCGAGAAACTGGGTTGCCGAGAACTCGCCATTGACCATGTAGCTCTCAAGCTTCGTCATGTTGACGCCATTGGTGGCAAAGCCACCCATCGCCTTATAGAGCGCCGCCGGTACGTTGCGCACCCGGAACAGGAAGGTGGTCACGTTGGCTCCGCCGGCCGGCGCCCAATGCGGCAACTTGGAGAGGATGACGAAGCGCGTCGTATTGTGGGTCTCGTCCTCGACATCCTCGGCCAGGATCTCGAGCCCGTAGATTTCGCTCGCGAGCCGGGTGGCGAGCGAGGCCCGGCTGGGATCGCCGGAAGCGGCAATTTCGCGGGCCGATCCGGCGGTATCGCCGGAAACGACAGGTTTCAGCTCGAGCCGGCGAATGATCTTGCGGCACTGGCCGAGCGCATGAACGTGGGAATGGACGCTCGCAAGCCCGCCAAGCGAGGCACCCTTGAGGCCGAGCAGCTGAAAGTGGATAGGTAGGAAGAACTCGCCGCAGATGTGCAAGCCCGAAACCGGCATGAGATGATGTATGTCGGCAACCCGCCCGGCGATCGAATTTTCGATCGGTATCATGCCCAATTCGGCAGATCCGTCCTGGATGGCAGCAAAGGCATCCTCGAAGGTGGCGCAGGCGAAAGGCTCCCAATCGGGGTAGACCTCGCGGCAGGCAATATGCGAATTCGCGCCCGGCTCGCCCTGATAGGCAATCTTTCTCTGCCCCATTCAATTCGTCCCCAGAATTTGGCGCGCCCGCTCGAGTTCGTGCGGATTGTCGACGCCAAGCGGCAATGTGTCGACCTCCATCACGTCGATCCGCATTCCGGCCTCGATGGCGCGCAATTGTTCGAGCCTTTCTCGCAGTTCCAGCTTCGACGGCGGCAAGGCAATGAAACGTTCGAGCGCCGGACGGCGGTAGGCGTAAAGACCGATGTGGTGATAGAGCGGACCATCGCCGGAAGGCGCGGTGGCGCGGGTAAAATACAGGGCCCTGAAGCGCCGTCGCCCGATTTCGCTGCCGATCATCTTGACGATATTGGGGTCGCTGCGTTCGGCCGTGCGGCGGATCAGTGTCGCCAGCGTCGCGATATCGACGGCCGGATCCTCGAGCGGCGCCAACGCCAGCCGAATCACCAGCGGCTCGATGGTCGGCAGGTCGCCCTGAAGATTGAGAACGACGTCGTGGCGTGCGCTGGGGTCAATGCGGCCGATCGCCTCAAAGATGCGATCCGAGCCGGACTGGTGGTGTGGGCCGGTCATGATCGCCTCGCCGCCGGCTCCTATTACGGCGGCTGCGATCGATTCGGCATCGGTGGCGACGTAGACCGGGCCGAGTTCGGCCTCCCGAGCGCGCCGCCAGACATGGACGATCATCGGCTCGCCGTGAATATCGGCCAGAGGCTTGCCCGGCAGGCGGGTCGAGCCCAGGCGAGCGGGAATGAGAACGATCGGATTCGACATCGCTTGACCCTACAAAAGCCACGGCCGCCGACGAGTGGCAAAAAGTAGCAAGAGGCGCTCGCTTATACGTGTTGCCAACCGGGGCGCAAAGCTTGTAATCAACGCCCTGTTCGGGGAAAGGCCGCAAACTGGTGCGTTTTGACCGCCGGGGAGCGGTACCCGGCGCCGGTCATCCGCCCGGGATGCTGCCGGTCAATCAAGCGGAGCACTCAGGCCATGGATTCCTTCGAGTTCAACAAGTTCGCCGGTGCGGTGCTCGCCACTATGCTTTTCGTCATGGCTCTCAATCTGTTTTCTGGAGCGATTTTTGCCCGCCCGGCGCCGAAGGCGCCGGGCTATGAGCTACCGGGAGCGAGCGAGGAAAAACCCGCAAGCGAGGCCAAGGCTGCTCCCGTGGCGGCGGCGCTGCCGGTGCTGCTCGCGAAGGCCGATCCGACCAAGGGTGAAACCCTGACCAAGGCCTGCAGCGCCTGCCACAATTTCGACAAGGGCGGCGCCGCCAAGGCTGGTCCGCCGCTGTACGGCATCGTCGATCGGGCCGTTGCCGAGGTCCCTGGTTTTGCCTATTCCGACGCCCTCAAGGCGAAGGGCGGCAAATGGACATTCGAGGCGCTCGACCATTTCATCACCGAACCGAAGGCCTATGCGAGCGGCACCAAGATGACCTACGGCGGCGAAAAGGATCCTGCCAAGCGGGCCGACATTCTGGCCTATCTGCGCAGCCTGTCGGACAGCCCCGTGCCGCTGCCCCAGTAGACCCGACGCCGGTTTCTAAACGCGGTGGCAGTGAACATTACCGGCATCTCATCGGCTCATTACCGGTCTTTCACTGGCCTCGTTTCGAAAAACCGACATAATCGGCGATCATCGCCGGCTCCGCCGCGTCGCTCCTTGGCTTCGGGTTCGCCTGCGGCAGGCTTCGCTTTCCTAATTCGCCCGCCGCCGCGGGCGATGCTGACCCAGTCGATTCAGGGGTATCCCGTGCCGCTATTTCGTTCGAACCCGTTTAGCCGACGCCAAATTCTGCAGATCGCAGGGGGCCTCGGCCTTGCCGGTTCGCGACTGTTGCGGCCGCAGGTGGCTCGTGCCAGCGATGATGAGACCCTGGTCCACGGCCTATCGACTTTCGGCGATCTCGCCGAATCGGAGAATTTCCCGCATTTTGCCTATGTCAACCCGAACGCGCCGAAGGGTGGCTCGCTGATCATTCAGATCAAGCAGGAATCCGGCAACCAGAATTTCGAGACCTTCGACACCTTGAACATCTACGTCTTCAAGGGCGACGGCGCGGCCGGCATGGGCGCCACGTTCGACAGCCTGATGGCCGGTTCCGGCGACGAGCCGGACGCCGCCTATGGCCTGGTCGCCCGCGCGGTGCGGATTTCCGCCGACAAATTGACCTATCGTTTCTTGCTGCGCCCCGAAGCGCGTTTCCACGACGGCTCGCCATTGACCGCCGCGGACGCCGCCTTTTCGCTCACGATACTCAAGGAAAAGGGACATCCCTCCTATCGGCTCCCGCTCGGCGAGATGACGCTTGCCGAGGCCGAGGACGAGCATGTGCTGGCCGTGCATCTGTCGAAGTCGCGCAGCCGCGACTTGCACCTCATCATCGCCGGCATGCCGATTTTCTCGGCCGCCTATTGGGCCAATCGCGATTTCGAGGCCTCGACGCTCGAGCCGCCGCTGGGCTCGGGTCCATATCGAGTCGGCCGGTTCACGCCCGGCCGCTTCATCGAATTCGAACGGGACATCGATTATTGGGGCAAGGACCTGCCGGTGAATGTCGGCATGAACAATTTCGAGCGCGTCCGCTTCGAATATTTCCGCGACCGCCAGGTCGCCTTTGAAGCCTTCAAGGCCGGGCAATTGACCTTCAACGAGGAATATACCTCGCGCTACTGGAACACGGCCTATGATTTCCCGGCGATGCGCGACGGCAAGGTCAAGAAGGAAACCGTGCACAATGGCGCGCCGACGCCGAGCCAGGGGTGGTATTATAATACACGACGCGGCATGTTCGGGGATCCGCGGGTTCGTGAAGCCCTCGGCTGTGCCTTCGATTTCGAATGGACGAACAAGAACATCATGTTCTCGTCTTACAAGCGCACGAGCTCCTTCTTCGAGAATTCGCCGCTCAAGGCGGTCGGGCCGCCGGGGCCGGCGGAATTGGCTCTGCTAGAACCCTATCGCAACCAGGTGCCGGCTGAAGTGTTCGGCGAACCCTATGTCCCGCCGGTTTCCGACGGTTCCGGCAGCGATCGGACCCTGCTGCGGCGGGCCGATCAATTGCTGCAACAGGCCGGCTGCAAGCGCGAGGGCAATGGGTTGAAATTGCCCGATGGCCGGCTGTTCGAAATCGAATTCCTCGATTCCAGTCCGGCCCTGCAGCCGCACACCGAACCGTTCATTGCTAATCTCAAGAAACTCGGCATTGCCGCTCGGATTCGCGTCGTCGATGCGGCGCAATACAAGCGCCGGCTTGACGCCTTTGACTTCGACGTCGTCACCATGGCGCTCGGTGGTTCGATCAACCCCGGCGTCGACCTGCAGAATGTCTATACGTCGAAAGCCGCGGCAACGCCTGGCTCCCGCAATGTCGCCGGCATTGCCGATCCGGTCGTCGATGCGATGGTCGAGCGGATTGCGACGGCAAAATCGAAGGCCGAACTCAGGACAGCCTGCCAGGTGCTCGACCGGCTGTTGCGGGCCGGCCGCTATTGGATTCCGATGTGGTTTCGCGATGAAGCATGGATCGCCTATTGGGATGCCTATGCCCGCCCGAGCCGGCAACCGCAATTCGGGACCGGCGCTCCGGATACCTGGTGGTGGAACGGGGAAGCCGCCAGGCGTATCGGACTTTCGGAATGATCGCTTATCTCACCCGCCGCGTGCTGTTGATGATTCCGACCATATTCGGGATCATGCTGATTTCCTTCGTCATCGTGCAATTCGCCCCGGGTGGCCCCGTCGAGCGGATTATTGCGCAATTGCAAGGCCTCGACCAGGGTTCGCGGATCGGCGGCGGCGGTGGCGATACGGCCGGCCAGATTCAAGCCCAGACCAGCGGCAACGACATCACCTCGCGTTATCGTGGTGCCCAGGGGCTCGACCCGAAATTCATTGCCGAACTGGAAAAGCAATTCGGCTTTGACAAGCCGGCCTACGAAAGGTTCTTCATAATGATGAAGAACTATCTGACCTTCGATTTCGGCAAGAGTTATTTTCGCGACGCGCCGGTCCTGCAGCTGATCCGCGAAAAGATGCCGGTGTCGATATCGCTTGGCCTGTGGATGACCCTGTTGTCCTATGCGATCTCGATCCCGCTCGGAATCCGCAAGGCGATCGGCGACGGATCGCGTTTCGACGTGTGGACATCGAGTGTCGTGATTCTTGGCTACGCAGTACCGAGCTTTCTCTTCGCGATTCTCCTCATCGTTCTGTTCGCCGGCGGTTCCTTCTGGCAAATATTTCCGCTGCGCGGTTTAGTTTCCGACAATTGGGAGCAATTGTCCTGGCCCGCCCGAACTGCCGATTATCTTTGGCACATCGCACTTCCGGTCACCGCCATGTCGCTTAGTGCCTTTGCGACGACGACTTTCCTCACCAAGAATTCCTTTCTCGACGAAATCCGCAAGCAATATGTCCAGACCGCTCGCATGAAAGGCCTGAGCGATCGCCAAGTGCTTTACGGCCATGTGTTCCGCAACGCCATGATGATCGTCGTGTCGGGGTTTCCCGGCGCCTTCATCAGCGCCTTCTTTACCGGGGCGCTGCTCATCGAAACGATCTTCTCGCTCGATGGCCTTGGTCTTTTGTCATACGAATCGATCATGAACCGCGACTATCCCGTCGTCTTCGCTACCCTTTATATTTTTGCGCTGCTTGGTCTCGTGGTCAATCTTCTCTCCGATCTCACCTATACTTGGATCGATCCGCGCATCGATTTCGAAACGCGGGAGGTTTGAGAGCATGGATGCGAGCGTCGGCCCGCGCGATCTCGCACCACCCCTGCCCGACAAGGGCTGGTTCAACCTCTCGCCGATCAACCGCCGCCGCTTGGAGAATTTCCGGCGCAACAAGCGCGGCTACTGGTCCTTCTGGATCTTCGGCACGATTTTCATCCTGTCGCTGTTCGCCGAACTTATCGCCAACGACCGTCCGATCGTCGCATCCTATAAAGGCGAAATCCTGTTTCCTGTCCTGTTCGACTATCCGGAGGAAAAGTTCGGCGGCTTCCTGGCAACTACCGATTACCGCGACCCCGTGATTGCCGATGAGATCCAAGCCCACGGCTGGATGATCTGGCCGGCAATCCGCTTTTCCTACCGCACCATCAATCTTGATGCGCCCAAGGGCGATGCCGCCCAGCCACGCGGGGCGCCGTTCAAGCCGACCTGGCTAGTGCCAAATTCGGCTTGCCGAAGCGCCGCCAAGCCCTATGTGAGGAGCTGTCGCGACGTCGAATGGAACTGGCTTGGCACCGACGACCAGGGCCGCGATGTCGTCGCGCGCCTTATCTACGGCTTTCGCCTTTCGATTCTATTCGGCTTGGTATTGGCCGGCATATCCTCGCTGATCGGCGTCGCCGCCGGGGCCATCCAGGGCTATTTCGGCGGCTGGCTCGATCTTATCTTCCAGCGTTTCATCGAGATCTGGTCGTCGCTGCCGCGCCTCTATCTGCTGATTATCATCTCGTCGATCATAACCCCCGGTTTCTTCGTACTACTCGGCATTCTCCTGCTGTTCTCCTGGGTTGCGCTGGTGCATGTCGTGCGCGCCGAATTCCTGCGGGCGCGCAATTTCGAATATGTCAATGCGGCGCGCGCGCTCGGCCTGTCGAATACCAAAATCATGTTCAAGCACCTGCTGCCGAATGCAATGGTCGCGACCTTGACCTTTCTGCCGTTCATTCTGTCGAGTTCGATCGAAACTCTCACCTCGCTGGATTTTCTCGGCCTCGGCCTGCCGCCTGGCTCGCCCTCGCTCGGCGAAATGCTGCTGCAAGGCAAGTCCAATCTCGAGGCGCCCTGGCTGGGTCTGACCTCGTTCTTCGTCATCGCAACCATGCTGTCGCTGCTGGTCTTCATTGGCGAAGCCGTGCGCGATGCCTTCGACCCACGGAAGACCTTCCATTGACGGACCGGGATCTCCTCGACATCCGCGATTTGTCGGTGGCCTTTCGCCAGAACGACAAGGATTTTTTTGCCGTCGATCATATTTCGTTGCAGCTTGACCGTGGCCGGACGCTGGCGCTCGTCGGCGAATCGGGCTCCGGCAAGTCGGTCACCGCTCTGGCGATCGTCCGGTTGCTCGCGCCGGGCGCTGCCACGCCCTCCGGACAGATTCTGTTCAAGGGTCAGGATTTGCTGCAGCTCGAAGAACGGCAAATGCGGGGCATCCGGGGCAGTGCGATCACCATGGTCTTCCAGGAGCCGATGACCTCGCTCAACCCGCTCCACACGATCGAAAAGCAGATCGGCGAAATTCTCGCGTTGCATGGGGCGCGCGGGGCTGCAGCGATCAGGCGCAAGGTTGTCGATCTTCTGCAGGAAGTCGGCATAGCCGATCCCGCTAGCCGCCTGCAAAGCTACCCGCACCAATTGTCGGGCGGACAGCGGCAAAGAATCATGATCGCCATGGCGCTCGCCAACCGGCCCGATCTGTTCATTGCCGATGAGCCGACCACCGCGCTCGACGTCACTGTGCAGGCCCAGATCCTCGATCTCCTCAAGGATCTGCAACGCCGGCTCGGCATGGCGATGCTGTTCATTACTCACGACCTCCATATTGTCAGAAGGATCGCCGACGACGTTGCGGTCATGCAGGCCGGCAAAATCGTCGAATGCGGTCCGGTAGCGGAAGTCTTCGAGGCGCCGCAGCACCCCTATACGCGGATGCTGCTGGCTGCCGAACCCCGCGGCGAACCGCCACCGATCGACGCCAATGCCCGGCCGATTATCAGCGCCGACAATCTACGCGTCTGGTTCCCGATTAGGAAGGGATTGCTGCGGCGCACGCAGGGCCACATCAAAGCGGTCGACGGCGTATCCGTCACGGTGCGAGAAGGCCAGACGCTGGGTGTTGTTGGCGAATCGGGTTCCGGTAAGACAACTCTTGGCCTGGCCTTGCTGCGCCTGATCCGCAGCGCCGGACCGATCGTCTATCTCGGCCAGCGGATCGATGGCCTCGGATCAGCCGAGATGCGGCCATTGCGACGCAGCATGCAGGTGGTGTTCCAGGATCCCTATGGCTCGCTGTCGCCGCGACTCTCGGTTGCCGATATTGTCGAGGAAGGTCTGCTCGTTCAAAACCGAGGCCTGACCCGGCCGCAAAGGCGCGAAATCGTTGCCCGGGCCCTGGCCGACACCGGTCTCGACCCAGCCGCTATGGACCGCTATCCGCATGAATTCTCCGGCGGCCAGCGCCAACGCATCGCCATCGCCCGGGCGATCGCCGTCGATCCGAAATTCCTCGTCCTCGACGAACCGACCTCAGCGCTCGACATGTCGGTCCAGGCACAGATCGTCGATTTGTTGCGCGCTCTGCAGATCGCCCGCGGCCTCGCCTATATGTTCATCAGTCATGATTTGCGAGTCGTGCGCGCGCTCGCCAGCGAATTGATCGTCATGCGCTATGGCCAGGTGGTCGAAGCCGGCAGTGCTGCGACGATTTTTCAAATGCCAAAAACCGACTACACTCGGACTTTGTTTGCCGCGGCCTTCAATGTTGAGGCGGCGCGGCCTGTCGAGATGACCTAAGGCGGATTCCTTGGCGCGTGCCGTCATCCTCGTGCTCGATTCGCTTGGCATCGGCGGTGCCCCGGATGCCGCCAACTATGGCGACGCCGGCAGCGACACGCTTGGTCATATCGCCGAAGGTTGCGCGCTCGGCCTCGGCAACCGGGGTGGATTGCGGGCCGGCCCGCTCAAGCTCCCCAATCTCGACGCGCTCGGCCTCGGCCGTGCCGCGGCAGCCTCGAGCGGCAGGCTGCCGCCGGGCCTCAGCCGCAACCGGCCGCTCGGCTTGTGCGGCTTTGGCGTTGAAGTGTCGAGGGGCAAGGATACGCCGTCCGGGCATTGGGAAATTGCCGGCACGCCGGTTGCTTTCGCTTGGGGCTATTTCCCAGCAACGATCCCAAGTTTCCCTAAAGCCCTAACCGAGGCCCTCGTTGCCGAAGCCAAACTGCCTGGCATTCTCGGCAATAAACATGCCTCGGGAACCGCCATTATCGAGGAATGCGGGGAAGACCATCTGCGAACTGGCATGCCGATCTGTTACACATCCGTCAATTCGGTGTTCCAGATCGCCGCCAGCGAAGAGAGTTTCGGGCTTGAGCGCCTCTATGCCGTTTGCCGAATTGCCCGCAGGCTCTGCGATCCGCTGAATATTGGCCGGGTGATCGCCCGCCCCTTTGTTGGCAAAGGCCGCAACCTGTTTCAGCGGACCCCCCACCGGCGTGACTTTGCGATGCCGCCACCCGAAGGGACGTTGCTCGCGCGGGCGACGCGAGCCGGACGGCAGGTCGTCACCATCGGCAAGATCGGCGACATATTCGCCCATCGGGGCACCGGCGAAGAACTTAAGGGAGCCAACAACGCCGAACATTTCGAGCTTGTCCTGACAGCCCTGAGGGGCTTGGACGATGGCGGTCTGATATTTGCCAATTTAGTCGATTTCGACACTGAATACGGACACCGGCGCGACCTGCCCGGCTATGCCGCCTGCCTGGAGGCCTTTGACACCCTGTTGCCGCGCCTTATCGGCCAATGGTCCACGAACGATCTGCTGGTCATTACCGCCGATCATGGCAACGATCCGACCTGGCCCGGCACCGATCACACCCGCGAAAACGTGCCGATTCTCAGCTATGGCGCCGGTCAGTCCCGCGGCGATCTTGGCCGGCGGGCCAGCCTGGCCGACATCGGAGAAACCGTCGCCAGCCAGCTTGGCCTGCCGGCCATGCCGCACGGCCATGCCTGGAGCGGCCCGACACGATCAGTTTGACGCGGCGACTCTGGTTCGTTCGAAGCGGCGGCGGACGGGCGCCATGACGGCGTAAGTGGACGTCAATAGCGCGTGGTCTGGGAAGTCCCTGGTTTGATGGCCTGCCGTGACCAATGTGGTCTTTCCTGGCCCTCAGGTCCCATCGTCTACTCAAGGCATTCGTAGTAACTGCCCCCGCTGACGGCCTCGTCTCAAAGGTCTCAATTGCACCGCGCGCACCCTGGCCAGCAACCACTACCGTCACCATTGACATTATAGCGGCGGCATAGCGAGCGGGTCTTGGACGCTATGGGCGGGGTATTTCTCTGGTCGCCTCGTTGACGCAAGCCGTTGGCGCAATCGCGCCACACAAATCGCCCTGTCGGCCTGAAAACAAGGCCAATGAAGCACCTCCTCGCAGAACGGTGCGAGATGCTTAGGCTAAGCCAGACGGTCCCATTTCTCAATGTGGTACGCTAACCAGTTCACCAACGCGAAGATGGCTAGGAGAATTGCCGTTGCCGCAGCTTCCATAACGCGCCTCAAAATATTCAATCCCGCCTGCCGAGCAACTCATGCGTACATTCAGGCAACGTGATGGCGCCACCCCTTCAATCGGCTGATGCGCTCCTTAAATGTTTAAGAATTGGTTAACGAGGTTGTGCCAGTAGTCGACCGAGGGATCGTTGAGTGGGCGAACGGACGGCTCTGATCAACCAGCTGGGTGCGATCCCCCGTTCCCCAGGGCTAGCACAAGCTTGAACACACGCTATTGTGACCGCGACGCCCTGGTCGGCATGAAGGATGCCGATAGTCCGACGATTGGCTATGCCCAGGGTGACCAGCAACGACCAGAAGGAGGACCCGGTCCGCCAGGCTGATCTGCTGTCGGCGTTCTGCACGGCGCGGGGTTGGCGGCACGAGATCATCCAGGACCTCGGCTCGGACATGAACTTTCGGAAGAAGGGCCTCAACCGGTTGCTGGAGATGATCCTGCGTTGGGAGGAGACTGGCGAATTGCTGCCAGCCCGCAAGTGCAAAGGTGGCGCCGGAGCGTTGTCACCGTAACGCCCAGAATTTTGGCGGCTATCCCGACCTTTACTAATTTCATATGTCAATATATGCAGAGCTTTCGATAGATTGCAAGGCACACTCAACACTCTTCTCGGACGACTTGCCAGCCCGACGGCAACACCACTTTCTCAAGAACAAAAGAACAGATCCTCTATTATGCAGCGATCGGCGCTAACCAAACCCACTATCGGCCATGCTAATATGCCCGAACGCCTCGGATTGTCAGACCAATTGCGCATATGAGGGAATCCAAGAGAATTACCTATGTATATCAGAGATATAATTGAATTCGTCGACGGCAGGGCCGTCCGCCTGTCCGCGGGGCCTCGCCAATTCGGGCGTCTGCCATGTAGTTGATTTGGTAGCTTCGAGTTTGCCGATGACCACGTCCAATAAAACGCAGCATATCCGCCTGACCTCGCATCCCGAGCCAGGCGCCGCCGCCGGCCGGTTCCCGATCAACTGGGGCGCCGCTTCGCCCGCCGCGCGCGGCCCGATCATTGGCACCGTAACGCGCAGCGGCGATCGCAACGTCATTGGCGCACATGGTGGCGCCTATGGCCTCTACCGGGCGCTCGCCGTCTCGACTGGTGCCCTCAACCCGCTCGCGCGCCCCGATCTGACCAACACCAGCCCAGCGGTGCGGATCGGCCCGCACCCGCAATGGTCCGAACCCGACAGAATCGTGTCGCTCGATCCCTGGGGTCATCTGGCCCAGGACGTCTTCGCCCGCGAAATCGCCGAAGGGCTCGACATCAGGCCGACCATCGCGGTTACCAGGGCACGGCTGAACCTGCCGGAGATCCTCGACGCAATCCGCGCCGAAAGGTTGCGACCCGACCCGCATGTTCTGATGGAGAGCGGCGATATTTCGGTGACCAAAATTGCCATCGACCCGGTCTGGCACCTGCCTGGCGTCGCCCGGCGTTTCGGGGTCCCCGAGGCGCAATTGCGCCGCACCCTGTTCGAACAGACCGGCGGCATGTTCACCGAATTGGTGACGCGGCCGGACCTCGGCGTCTTTCTGCCGCCGATCGGCGGGGCGACCTGCTACATTTTCGGCGATATGGGCGCACTGGCAACGCCGACGACCGCGATCGCCTGCCGCGTCCACGACGAATGCAATGGCTCAGACGTTTTCGGTTCGGATATCTGCACCTGTCGGCCCTATCTCGTCCACGGCATCGAACATTGCGTCCGCGAGGCCCAGCACGGCGGCGTCGGCGTGATCGTCTACAACCGCAAAGAGGGACGGGCGCTCGGCGAGGTGACAAAATTCCTGGTCTACAATGCCCGCAAGCGCCAGCAGGGCGGCGATACCGCGGCAACCTATTTTGAGCGAACCGAATGCGTCGCCGGCGTGCAGGATGCGCGGTTCCAGCAATTGATGCCGGACGTCATCCATTGGCTCGGCATAAAGCGAATCGACCGTTTTGTTTCGATGAGCAACATGAAATACGAGGCGCTGCTCGGCGCAGGAATCGAGATCGGTGAACGCCTGCCGATCCCCGATGAATTGATTCCGGATGACGCCTCGGTCGAAATGGAGGCTAAGAAGGCGGCCGGCTATTTCACCGTCGAACCGCCGTCTGGCCAAGACGAACTGCAGCGCGTCAGCGGACGGCCGCTCGAAAAATTCTGAAGATGGGCGAGACAGCCCGAACCTTGCTGTCAGCAGGCGCCGTGAGGCAGCGGGCCCAGGCAATGCTGCGGCTTGGCGAAGCCGGCGCGCTACAGCATTGGCGGCTCGATCTCGACCGGCTGAACGGCGCTGCTGATTATGTCCAGGCAACGATGAGGGTGGCCTATCCCGATGGACGCATTCCCTTTCACGCGCGTTGGCGCCACTTTGCCGTCGGCGGCCGCGACCGGTTCGCCGAACTCGCGGCAGCGGCGGGGTGGAAGGATGCGGCCAGCAAGGCCCGTGCGAGTTTCGATCTTGCTATTGTCAGCGTGCTCCTCGATGCCGGGGCCGGTCCGCATTGGACCTATCGCGATCGCCACGGCCAGGTCCTGTCGCGCTCGGAAGGGCTCGCCGTCGCCAGTCTCGACATGTTTGCGAGCGGCGGCTTTTCGAACCGGGCAGCCGATCCTTTGCGCGCCGATGCGAGCAAGCTCGCCCGCCTCGACGCTGTGACGCTCGCCCGGCATTTTCAGGCGGGTCCCAACAATCCGCTCGTCGGGACGGCCGGCCGCGCCGCGCTGTTGAACCGGCTCGGCCAAACGCTTCTGGCTAGGCCCGACGTTTTCGGCCGATTCGACGAGCCGCGCCCGGGTGGCCTGTTCGATCGGATCATCGAAGCAAGCGAGGCTGGCGCCGTCGGCGCGCCGGCAATCCTGGGCGAACTCCTCGTCGAGCTCGGCCCGATCTGGCCCTCACGGCTGAGCCTCGACGGCGTGGCACTCGGTGATTGTTGGCGCTACGAGGGATTTGCCGGCAAGGCCGCGACCGATCCATTCGTTCCCTTTCACAAATTGTCGCAATGGCTCGCCTATTCGCTGATCGAGCCGCTGCAATGGGCGGGTCTTGCCGTATCCGACATCGACGGCCTGACCGGTCTACCGGAATATCGCAATGGCGGCCTGTTCGTCGATTGCGGGGTTATCGCGCTCAAGGATCCGGGGCTGGCCCAGAAGCCGCACCGTCCAGAAATCGGCGCTGATCGTCGAATGGCGGGCGTTGACGGTGGGGCTTCTCGATGCAATCGCGGCGTTGCTTCGCAAGCGGCTTGATCTCGATGCACGGTCGCTGCCGCTCGCCAAGGTGCTGGAAGGCGGCACCTGGGCCGCCGGCCGAAGAATCGCCGCTGAGAAGCGACCGGGCGGGACGCCTCCGCTCCAGATCGAAAGCGATGGCACGGTTTTTTGACTGGGATCAGAAGGAGTGAAAATGCCGGGAGTAACCATCGTCAACCACCCCCTCGTCCAGCACAAGTTGACCCTGATGCGCGACGCCAAGCGCTCAACCAAGGGGTTTCGTCAATTGCTCAACGAAATCGGCATGCTGCTGTGCTATGAAGTGACCCGCGATTTGCCGACCGAACTGGTCGACATCGAGACCCCGCTCGCCGCGATGCGAGCGCCGGTAATTGCCGGCAAGAAACTTGTGTTCGCGCCGATCTTGCGGGCCGGGGTCGGCTTTCTCGACGGCATGCTCGAGCTCGTGCCCTCGGCGCGCGTCGCCCACATCGGACTCTATCGCGATCCCGAGACGCTGGTTGCGGTGGAATATTATTTCAAGGCGCCCCACGATCTCGCCGATCGGCTCGTCATCGTCATGGATCCAATGCTCGCCACCGCCAATTCGGCAACCGCGGCAATGGAGCGGCTGAAGGAGCGGGGCGCCAGGGACATCCGCTTTGTTTGCCTCCTTGCGGCGCCGGAAGGCATTGCCAAATTGCAGGCCGAGCACCCCGACGTTTCGCTCTGGACTGCCGCCGTCGACGAGCGCCTTGACGAGCATGGCTATATCGTGCCGGGCCTCGGCGATGCCGGAGACCGCATGTTCGGCACGAAATAGAGCGGACACTGGCCGGCGAGGCTCGGACCTTGGGCGCCCCATTCAGGCCAGTAAGCCGCTTGGAAGTCCGGGCCGCTCTATGCCATGCTCGCTGCAGCGACCGGCTTCTTGCGACGCTCGCCTGCAGCCTGTCCGGAATAGCCAATCGACCAGGGAGAACACCATGGCCTTTCGCGCCCTCTTGCCATACAGCGTTGCCGCCGCCCTGCTCGGCGCCGGCATGGCGGTTTCGCCATGCGTAGCCGCCGACATTAAGCCGGCAATCGTCTATGACCTTGGCGGCAAGTACGACAAGTCCTTTAACGAGGGCGTCTTCAATGGCGCCGAACAATTCAAGAAGGACACCGGAACGGAATATCGCGACTTCGAAATCAAGGCCGATGCCGAACGCGAGCAGGCGCTGCGCAAATTCGCGCGCGATGGTTACAGCCCGATCGTCGCCGTCGGGTTCAGCCAGGCCAGTGCGGTCGAGAAGGTCGCCGACGAGTTTCCGGCCACGAAGTTCGCCATTATCGACATGGTCGTCGACAAGCCAAACGTCCAGTCGATCGTGTTCAAGGAACAGGAGGGATCCTTCCTCGTCGGTCTGCTCGCTGCCATGAGCTCGAAGTCGGGCAAGGTCGGCTTCGTCGGCGGCATGGACATTCCGCTGATCCGGAAATTCGCCTGCGGCTACGTGCAGGGCGTCAAATACGCCAATCCGAAAGCCGAGGTACTTGAGAATATGACCGGCACAACGGGTGCCGCCTGGAACGATCCAGTCAAGGGCGGTGAACTCGCCAAGTCACAGATCGATCGCGGTGCCGACGTCATTTATCACGCGGCCGGCGGCACCGGCATCGGCGTGCTCAGGGCAACGGCCGATGCCGGCAAGCTCGGGATCGGCGTCGATTCCAACCAGAACGGCCTGCACCCCGGCAAGGTCCTGACCTCGATGCTCAAGCGCGTCGACATTGCCACCTACAAGACCTTCGCCGACGCCAAGGCCGGCAGCTGGCAGCCCGGCGTCTCCGTGCTTGGGCTGAAGGAAAAGGGCGTCGGCTATGCGCTCGACGACAATAACAGGGCGCTCGTCACCGCCGATCTGCAGGCCGCCGCCGACAAGGCGGCCGCAGACATCATTTCCGGCGCCATCCAGGTCCATGATTACATCGCGGACTCCAAATGTCCGTAGAGCGGTGACCGGCCCAGACGATCTGCCGGCGACACCGTCCGGGCCGAACGCCGGCGGCGTCGCGGGCGCGGTCGCATTCGCGCCCGCTTCGGATTGAGCGGGTCCGAAGCCGCCATCGAACTGATCGGCATCAGCAAGCGGTTCGGCCGCGTCCAGGCCAACAACAATGTATCGCTTCGGGTCGAACGCGGATCGGTGCACGGCATCGTCGGCGAGAATGGAGCCGGGAAATCGACGCTCATGTCGATCGTCTACGGATTCTACGAGGCCGATGCGGGAACCATTCGGATCGCCGGCAAGCCGGTGCGGATCACTTCACCGCGCCAGGCGATCGAACAGGGAATCGGCATGGTCCATCAACATTTCATGCTGGTCGACAGGCTGTCGGTTCTGGAAAACATCATGCTCGGCGCAGAAGGGGGCGTGCTCCTCTCGACGGCCGCCCGGCAGATGCGCGAGGGCCTCGCCGAACTCGCCTCGACCTACGGACTTGAAGTCGACCCCGATGCACAGGTCGGCGAGCTTTCCGTCGGCCTGCAGCAGCGCGTCGAAATTCTCAAAGCTTTGGTCAGGGGCGCCGATATCCTCATCCTCGACGAGCCAACCTCGGTTCTGACGCCGGCCGAGGCCGACCGATCTGTTCGCATGCTCAGAGCGATGCGCGAGCAGGGCAAGACAATCATTCTCATCACCCACAAGCTACGGGAGATCATGGCCGTCACGGATCGGGTTTCAGTCATGCGACGCGGCGAGATGCAGGCAACCTTTGAGACGGCCACGACCAATGTCGAGGAACTGGCCGGTGTCATGGTTGGACGCTCGGTCGTACTGAAAGTCGACAAGCGACCCGCCCGGCCAGGTCCAGCGCTGCTCGAGGTCGACGATTTGTGGAACCGCGACGAGCGCGGACTCGCACGGGTCGCCGGTGTTTCCTTCGAAGTGCGCGCCGGCGAGATCGTCGGCATCGCCGGTGTCTCCGGCAATGGTCAATCCGAATTGCTGGAAAGCCTCGCGGATTTCAGGCGGCCGACTCGGGGCAGATTTTTTGTGAACGGCAATGACGTGACCGGCCGGACCCGGCACAGCTCAGGCGGGCCGGCCTGGCCCATGTGCCCGAAGACCGCCAGGATGCGGATTGGTTCTGCCCTTCGAGGCATACGAAAGCGCATCCTCGGCTGACCAGGACGAAGAGCGCTTCCGCAGGGGCCCCTCCTCAACATCGGCGCCATTCGTTGACGCCAAGAGCGCCATGGCGGCCTACAATATCCGCCGCCGAATTGCCGTCTCAAAAGCGCGAAATTCTCAGGCGGCAACCAGCAAAAAATCATTCTCGCCCGCGAGATCGGACGTGATCCCGATCTGCTGATTGTGGGGCAGCCGACGCGCGGTGTGGATATCGGCGCCATTGAATTCATCCACAAGCGCCTGATCGCCCTGCGCGACCAGGGCAAGGCCATTCTGCTGGTGTCGGTGGAACTTGACGAAATCCGCTCCCTGTCGACCGCATTCTGGTGATGTTTGCCGGCCACATCATGGGTGAGCGCGACGCAAGCGCCGACGAGCGCGAGCTTGGCCTGCTGATGGCTGGCGTTTCGAAGGATGCTGCATAATGGCGGGCGGACGGGGTGAACTTCCAACCTGGGTTGACGTGGCACTCATCCCGTTCCTCAACCTGGTCGTGGCACTTCTCGTTGCAGGTCTTGTGGTTGTCATCATCGGTGAAAACCCGTTTGAGGCGCTGGGCATCATGCTCAACGGTGCCTTGGGCTCAGTCAAGGGCTGGAGCTACCTGCTCTATTACGCCACCAATTTCATCTTTACCGGCCTTGCCGTGGCCGTTGCCTTTCACGCCGGGTTGTTCAACATCGGCTGTGAAGGCCAGGCGTACTTTGCGGGCCTCGGCGCGGCCATCATAGGCCTTGGCCTGGAATTCCTGCCGTGGTTCATCGTCATTCCATTGGCCATTGTGGCCTCCATGGCGTTTGGCGCTTTTTGGGCCTGGATACCAGGTTACCTGCAGGCCAAGCGCGGCAGCCATATCGTTATCACCACCATCATGTTCAATTTCATTGCGGCTAGCCTGATGGTCTATCCTGATCAACAATGTTTTCCGCCCCGTCACCCGGCTGGCAGTCGGAGAGCCGCGAGATCACCGGCGCCTATATGTTGAATTTCCGGCGAAATCGCCCGCCTGTTCGACATCGAAGATGCCAGTCACGCCCTGAACCTTACCGTTTTCTGGCCATCATCGCTGCCGTGGGCGGTGCTGGTATCTTTCGTGGCGCACCGAGCTTGGTTATGAAATCCGCGCGGTCGGTGCCAATCCCGCCGCTGCCATCTACGCCGGCATCAAGACCGGACCGCATCACCATGATCGCCATGGCTCATGTCCGGTGGCGCTCGCCGGCCTGCGTGGCGGTCAACGAAGTGTTGGGGGTGCAGCATCGCCTGCTCCTGGAATTCAGTGGGCGGCGCCGGCTTCGTCGGCATTGCCGTCGCCCTCATGGGCCGCTCGCATCCGATCGGCATTGTGCTGGCGGCCATGCTGTTCGGCCTTCTCTACCAGGGCGGCACCGAACTTTCCTTTGCTAAGCCGCTGATCTCGCGTGACATGATCGTGGTGATCCAGGGACTCGTCGTTCTATTCGCCGCAGCCCTGGATGGGCTGTTTCGCGCGCCTCTGGCCCGCCTGCTGGCGCAATGATCATGATGGAAAACGCGCTTGCGCTTTTCGATTCGCTGACCGTCATTCTGGCCTCCGCAATCCGGCTCGCGGTTCCACTCCTCTGTGCCTGTCTTGCCGGACTCTGGTCGGAACGGTCGGGAATTGTCGACATCGGCCTCGAGGGCAAGATGCTCGCCGCGGCCTTTGCGTCCGCCGCCATCGCCGCGGTCACCGGGAGCGCCTGGCTCGGCCTCGCCGCCGGCCTGGCGACATCCGTCGCCTTCGGCCTCGTCCACGGTTATGCGGCGATCGACCAGCGCGGCAACCAAATCGTATCGGGCACCGCGATCAACATGATCGCCGCCGGCCTGACCGCGCTCCTCGGCAACGCCTGGTTCGGCCAGGGCGGCCGCACGCCGCCGCTCGAGGGTGCACAGCGTTTTGCGCCAATCATTCTGCCGTTCGATAGTGCACTGACGCCCGTTCCGGTGATCGGCAGCTTGTATCGCCATGTGCTGTCTCGCCACGAGATTCTGACCTATCTGGCCTTTTTCTGCGTGCCGCTCACCGCCTTCATCCTGTATCGGACCCGGTTCGGTCTTCGACTGAGGGCCGTCGGCGAGAATCCCGCTGCCGTCGATACGGCCGGCATATCGGTGCGCGGCCTGCGCTATGCGGCCGTCGCCATCTGCGGATTGCTCTGCGGGCTCGGCGGCACCTATCTGTCGGTCGCCCAGGCGGCCGGCTTCCTGCCGCAAATGACGGCCGGTAAGGGCTTCATCGCCCTTGCCGCACTGGTCTTCGCCAAATGGCAGCCTTGGCCGGCCGTCGCCACCTGCTTGCTCTTCGGCCTGCTCGATGCCTTTGCCATTCGCCTGCAGGGCATTCAGCTGCCCGGCCTCGGCGTCGTGCCCGTCCAGGTCATCCAAGCTTTGCCCTATCTCATGACCGTTGTTCTGCTGGCCGGCTTTATCGGCAAGGCGGTGCCCCCTAAGGCGTCTGGCGTCGCCTATGTCAAGGAGCGATAGCGGCCCTACGTTGGCGCCAGGCGCCGACTATGGCGGCAATCGCGGCCGCCCCTTCGGTGAGGGCGGCCGGTCCAGGCTGCAAGATTATCGCCGACTTGATTTCATGAAGTTCACCGTCGCGCACCGCTGGTATGTCGCAAAAGCCAGGCCGCGCCCTGATGGCAGCCTTGTTGACTTTCTTGCCGCACCAGGAGGCGATGATGATGTCGGGGGCAGCCTCGACGATGCGCCGCGGATCGGCAATGATCCGATCGCGGGCGAGCGGGCGCCTGGCGAGTTCAGCGAAGACATTGATGCCGCCGGTCAATTCGATCAGTTCCGAGACCCATTCTATGGCGCTGATGCTGGGCTGGTCCCATTCCTCGAAATAGACGCGCGGGTGACACGGCGCGCGTTTAGCCGCGGCAGCGATTGTGTCGCGACCGGCCTCGAGCTGCCTGACGAGGCGATCAGCTTTGACTTCGGACCCGACAAGGCCACCGACGCAGCGGATCATCTGCAATATCCCGGCACAGCTGCGCTGGTTGAAGATATGGACGGCAAGACCGTGCCGGATGAGCGTTGCCGCAATATCGGCCTGCAGATCGGAAAATCCCAAGACGAGATCGGGACGAAGGGCCAGGATCTTGTCGATCTTTGCCGACGTGAAGGCGCTGATCCGCGGCTTTTCGAGACGGGCCCGCTTCGGCCGCACCGTATAGCCGGATATGCCAACGATGCGCCAATCCTCTGCGATGAGATAGAGCGTCTCCGTCGTCTCCTCGGTCAGGCAGACGATGCGGCTGGGGTAGGTATCCTTGTGCATGACGCCCCGCTGTGCCGATACCGCGCAGGCTCAACGGCGACCGGCCTAGGCTCGACCATCTACTTCTCGCTCAGACCGCCGCCGCGGCGTCCCCGGAAGACGAGCCGGTCGTTTTGAACCTCGTAGGAACTCAGCCGATTGAGAAACGACAGGCCGAGCAGATTGCTATCAAGGGAACCGGGTTGTGCCACCATTGCTGGCACCTTCTCTTCGGTAATGTCGCCGATCGTCATCCGGTCGAGGACAACGGGAGCAACGCGCGTGCGGCCATTGGCGGTCGCGATGACATTGGAATATTTGAGTTTGGTCATATCGAACCCGGCCTGAATTGCGGTACGCTGCGTCAGCGTGACAGTGCTGGCCCCCGTGTCAAATATGAAATCGGCATTGGCCGCATTGATCTTGGCGCGAACCAGAAACTGGCCGTCCATCGTGCGCGAAACCATGACGCCGCCGCGCGAATCGGAGACCGCCACGCCCGGACTGACTGCGGCCAGAAAATAGGACGCCGTGTCGCCGAGTTGCGACCTGTAGAGGTACAGATTGATCAGACATTCGAAAACCAGTGCCCAGCTCAGCGCCTGGACAATCGTCGCGCGCCCGCGCCTGAAGGGCGTAGCAAGAGCCTCGGTCGAGACTCGTCGACAATCGCTGCAAAAGCGCGACAGGCTGAAACCGCGCAGCCGCAGCAGGTGCACTGCGAAAGCCGACCCCACTCGATTCCCGACCGGCGGAAAGCGCATGGCAACGTCCCCTTGATCGAGGTTCCCACAGCTTGGGCCACCTCGCTATGAACAGGTCTTCCGTCCCTTCCGAATATTGCGGCCTGTCCAATCAACCGGACCGCGGGCGGTACGCCAATCAATGATTCGAATCTTCGAAAAATATCAGGCCGCCGCAAAGTCCGCCAGCGACGAACAGTCAATTTTCGCTCAAAAAACATACCTGTCGCAAATCTGCGCCACCGGTTTGCCGCCCTTGGCTACGCGCGCACCCTAAAGCCCCATTTGCTGGCGCAGCATAATGGCAAATTGGTTGCAAAGCGCGTTGACCCGGAGCGAATCGATGTTCGGTAAATTGAAGGGACCACTGGCGCTGGCCGAAATATTCACCGTCAAAGGATATTCGGCGACGACTTTGCCGCCGGCGACGACGCGGCCGACACCGCCCATCCAGTCGAAATTGTCGGGCGGAAATTCATAGCCGGCATAATTGGCCATTTCCACACTGTTGATTGCGACCGAGAGCGTCGCGCCGCCGCCCATCCGGTCGGCGAAAACACGGCGCAATTGCGGCGCGAGTGTCTGTTCGATCCGGTTGGCGAAATTGCGCATGCCTTTGGCCGCAAAACCCGAAGCGTCGACCCTAACCGCCGCGAAGCGAGGGCCTGAAGCGGTTTGGGCGGCCAGCGGTCTCGGCACAGGGCCGGCGAGGCTAATCGCGAGTCCTGCCGCGATAGCAAGACCTGCTGTGTTGAATTGCCGGCGATTGGCCGCGCTGCGGCAAGAAAGCATGACGACCTCCGAACGAACCAGACAAGCATACATAGCAAATGTAGCCGGCCGGCTGAAGGGCCGAACGCGCGTGGGCGGCTTTGCCGCAAGCCGCCGATCCCGGGTCCCAAGGCTTCGATTTTTGATCACCGGCCCGGGCACTTTGACTTGCGCCCGATCCGGCTTGGCGCAATATGCGCCGGACGTCCGGCGGAGAATGCATGGATCTCATCGATCAAATGTTTGCCGCGGCTCAAAAGGTGCAGTCGCAGGCTTACGCGCCCTATTCGCGATTTTGCGTCGGCGCGGCGCTGGCAAGCGCCAATGGCGCGATCTTTGTCGGCTGCAATGTGGAAAATGCGGCACTCCCCAACGGCACCTGCGCAGAAACAGCCGCGATAGCCGCGATGATTGCGGCTGGCGAGCGACGTATCCATGCCATCCTCGTTCTGGGCGAGGGCGAGCTGCTGGTCACGCCCTGCGGCAGCTGCCGTCAGCGCATCCGCGAATTTGCGGATGAAGAGACCCGGATTCATGTTGCCGGACCAGGCGGGATCAGGGCGAGTTTTACGCTCGCAGAACTCCTGCCCCATTCGTTCGGTCCGAACCACCTTGGCGCGGGAGGCACGAACCAATGAGCGAGGCGGCTTTTGCGGTGCTGCGCCAACGCGGCGTCAACCCGGACATTGCCTACGGGCTGGTGCTCGGCACCGGTCTCGGCCAATTGGCTGAATCCGTCGAAACCCCGGTTGTCGTCGCCTATGCCGATCTGCCGGACTTTCCGAAAGCTGGCGTCTCCGGCCATGCCGGGCAATTGGTGATTGGCAGGCTCGAGGGCGTCCGCATTGCTTTGATGCAGGGCCGCGCCCATTATTACGAACGGGGCGAAGCAGCGGTCATGGCTGGTGCGATCGAGACCCTGGCAAAACTGGGCGCCCATACCTTGATCCTGACCAATGCGGCCGGGTCACTGCACGCGGAATGGCACCCGGGCAGTCTCGCTCTTGTCAGCGACCATATCAATTTCGCCGGCACCAATCCGTTGATCGGTGCGACGGACGACCGCCGCTTCGTGACCATGAACAATGCCTATGATCAGCGTCTGCGCCAGCGCATGAAGCGCGCAGCCGCCGCTTCCTCGATCACCCTGCATGAGGGCGTCTACATGTGGTTTTCGGGCCCCTCTTTCGAAACCCCGGCCGAAATTCGGATGGCCAGGATCATCGGCGCCGATCTCGTCGGTATGTCGACTGTCCCGGAAACGATTCTCGCTCGCCGCCATGGCCTGCGGGTCGTCGCGCTTTCGGTCATCACCAACTACGCGGCCGGCATTGCTGGCGGCCACCCCTCGCACCGGGAAACCAAGGAAACCGCCCTCTCCGGCGCGATCGGCCTGCGGCGCCTGGTCCGCGCCTTCCTGAGGATGAAGGATGAGTGATCCATCGGCGGATGCCAAGCGAATCCTCGCCCTGATCGATCTGACCGATTTGTCCGACGATTGCCGCGCCGGCGCAATCGACAGCCTGTGCCGGCGCGGCGTGACAAAGTTCGGTGCGGTTGCAGCGGTCTGTGTCTGGCCGCATTTTGTTGGCCATGCGGCGCGCCTATTGGCGGGAACCGGCGTCCGAATAGCGACGGTTCTGAATTTTCCGTCCGGCGGCGAGGACATCGAACGCGCGATCACCGATTGCCGCGAGACGTTGCGTGACGGCGCCGATGAAATCGATCTGGTCATGCCCTACCGCGCTTTTCTGGCCGGCGACGCAGGGCTGGCCGGCGCGATGATCGAGGCGGTCGCCGAGGAGATAGGCGATACGAAGATTCTGAAGGTCATCCTCGAGACGGGCGTCATCGCCGATCCCGCTCTGATCGCCAAAGCAAGCGCCCTTGCGATCGAACGGGGCGCTGATTTCCTCAAGACGTCGACGGGAAAGACGCCGGTCTCGGCGACGCCGAAGGCTGCTCAGATTATGCTTGAAGCAATCAAGACCTCTGGCCGTCCGGTCGGCTTCAAGGCCTCCGGCGGGATCCGGACCCCCGAACAGGCCGCTGTCTATCTCGACCTCGCCGATCGGATCATGGGCCGCGACTGGGCCAGGCCGGCGACGTTCCGGTTCGGTGCGAGCCAGTTGCTGGAACCGTTGATCGGCCGGTTCGAAAGCCAGATGCCGCGGCCGAGGACAAACTGATGCTGCCGCAGGAGATTATCCGCCGCAAGCGCGACGGCGGCGAACTCGGCGAAGCAGAAATCCGGTTTTTCATCGAGGGTCTCAGCATCGGGCGTGTATCGGAAGGCCAGGCCGCCGCCTTTGCCATGGCTGTCTTTTTTCGCGGCATGACCCGGGCCGAATGTGTCGCGCTCACCGCGGCGATGGTGCATTCCGGCACCATCCTCGATTGGCACGAATTCAATCTCGACGGACCAGTGCTGGATAAGCATTCGACTGGCGGGATTGGCGACAATGTCAGCCTGGTCCTCGCGCCCGCTGTCGCTGCCTGCGGCGGCTATGTGCCGATGATCTCCGGGCGGGGACTTGGCCACACCGGCGGCACGCTCGACAAGCTCGACGCGATCCCCGGCTATCGTTCCCAGCCCGACCGCGAACGCTTCCGCCAGGTGGTGCGCGATATCGGCTGCGCCATTATCGGACAAACCGCTGATCTCGCACCAGCCGACAAGCGGCTCTATGCCATTCGCGATATAACCGGCACTGTCGAATCGATCCCGCTGATCACCGCATCGATTTTGGCCAAGAAATTGGCGGCCGGACTCGAGGGCCTGGTGATGGATGTCAAATCCGGCAATGGCGCCTTCATGGCGACGCTCGAGGACGCACGCCATCTCGCCCGGAACATCGTCGCCGTTGCCGACGGCGCCGGTCTTGCCACCAGCGCGCTCATCACCGACATGAACGAGCCCCTGGCCGATGCGGCCGGCAATGCCGTCGAAGTGCGCCATGCTGTCGAGCACCTGACCGGACGGCGCCTCGATCCGCGCCTGCAAGAGATCGTGCTGGCGCTCGGCGCAGAAATGCTCCTCTTAGGCAGAATAGCCGGGGATGGTGCGGAAGCCCGTGCGCGGATTGCCCGTGCGCTCGCCAAAGGCCAGGCGGCGGAAAAATTCGAGCGCATGGTTGAAGCCCTCGGCGGGCCCGGCGATCTCCTCGACAGGATCGACCAACATCTGCCGGTTGCCGCCGTCCAGCTTCCGGTTTTGGCCAGGGAGGAAGGCTTTGTGTGGGCGGTCGATACGCGCTCGCTTGGCCTCACCGTTCTCGCACTTGGCGGCGGACGCAAACATCCCGAGGACTCGATTGATCCGAGTGTCGGCCTCGTTGGGCTGGCGTCGCTCGGCGACAGGTTGATGAAGGATACGCCGCTCTGCGTGATCCATGCGGCAAGTCCGGAAGAGGCAGAAATCGCCGCCGCAAGCGTGCGCCGCGCCTATCAGATCGGCAGCGAACGACCATCGCCCGGCGCGCCGGTCATCGAGCGCATCCGCCAAAACGAACCGTAAGGCCACCGGGCCTCAATCAACCGGGCGGCTCACCGAGGACACCTCGCCTGCCCCGGCCGCCAGAATGCGCGCGCAGGCCGTCTCCAGCGGCTCGACCACGACCAGCATGTGATGGCCGTTGGCATGCAGCAATGTGGCCGCGTCGGTCATGATCCCGACATGACCCTTCCAAAACACCAGATCGCCGCGGCGCAAGTCGTCCTGGTCAAACCGCAACTTGCGGCCGAAAGCGCCTTCGATCATGTCGCTGTCACGCGGCACCGGCACGCCGGCTTCCGCAAGCGCCAATTGCACCAGGCCTGAGCAATCGATACCGAGGCTGGTCCGGCCGCCCCACAGATAGGGGGTGTGCAGAAAGCGCGCCGCGACCTCGACAAAATCCGGCGCGCGCGCTTCGACTGGCACCAGATGATCCGCCCAGACAAAGCCGCTCTCGATCGCAACAAAAAGCCCAGCCTGATCGATACGATGTACGAGGCTGCCCATCGACAGCGCCGCAACAGGCGGCGGCTTGATGCTGGCGGCCGGATAAACGAAGGTGCGCAGCGCCGCAACGCGATGGGTCGGCATCAGCCCAAGCGGCGCAAGAGCATTGGCCGGCAGATAGCCGACATAGCCGTCGGTTTCCAACTGTCCCCAACTCCAACCTTCCTCGTCGGTCTCGTAAATGGTGCAGGTCTCGCCGTACAGGGCCTCGCTGCCAAGCGGTGCGTCGGGCCGCGGCCGCACCCGCAGCGGCGCCGAGGGCTGGCGCACCATCATCCGCCGTCCTTCGACAAAGCGACGGGCCTCGACGCGGCCACGCAAATGTTCGGCGGCAAGGTCCGGACGGGCGGGCGTCACCCGCCGATCAAGCGACTCAATCTCCATGCGTCACCCTTCCTTCTCCAGCAAGCGGCCATGCCCGTCAATCCGGCAGGTCCGCCGCCTTGGCGACAACGATATCACCGAGGCGTTCAACATAGAGCGCACCCTTTACGGTCCGCTGAACAATGACGTTGCGGCGGTCGTTTTCATCGCGGCGACGTGCCAGTAGCTGGTATTTGCCGAGCGTGTCCAGCGCCCGGGTGACTACCGGTTTGGTGACGCTCAGCTTCGCCGCCAGGCCACGCACCGTATGCGGCGGCGATTCGATGTAGACGATGAGCAGGATCACCAATTGCCGGGTGGTGAAGTCCGGGATCTTGCCCGGCCTGCCGTAGTGCAGCAGCGCGAAAGCTATGTTGCGCCACAGGAGTAGCGCCTGGGCTGACGCAAGATCGACCGCCATCGGGCTTCCGTTCGTTTCGCAGCCGTATTATTCGCATGCCGTGCAGCGGCGCAAGAGGCCTATTGGCGGCCAAAACGGGACTCGATCAAGTCGTACAGGAGACGGGCAACCTGGATCTCGCCGCCCTCCGGCCGCCCTGGCAGGGGTTTCGGGTTCCAGCCGAAGACGTCGAAATGGGCCCAGGCGATTCCGGCCGCCACGAAACGCCGCAGGAAAAGAGCCGCAGTGATCGAGCCGGCAAACGGACTGCCGCCGACGTTGTTGAGCGTCGAAACCTTGCCGTCAAGCCAGGTGTCATAGGGATCCCACAATGGCATCCGCCAGACCGGATCGTGCGATCGGGCGGCATGGGCAGCGATCGCCTCGGCCAGCGGTTCGTCGTCGGTGTAGAAGGGCGGCAAATCCGGGCCCAGAGCGACCCGCGCGGCCCCGGTCAGCGTGGCAAAATCGAACAGAAGATCTGGCCCTTCCTCGCTGGCGAGCGCCAGCGCATCGGCGAGGATAAGCCGACCCTCGGCATCGGTATTGCCGACCTCGACGGACGGCCCCTTGCGGCTCGGATAAATGTCGCCAGGCCGAAAGGCCTGCGCCGAAATGGCGTTTTCGACAATCGGCAGCAGAACCCGCAGCCGCACGTTGAGGCCGGCATCCATGATCATCCGCGCCAGGCTCAGTGCGGTTGCCGCCCCGCCCATATCCTTTTTCATCAGCAGCATCGCGGTGTCCGGCTTGATGTCGAGCCCGCCGGTGTCGAAGCAGACCCCTTTGCCGACCAATGTCACCAGAGGTGCGGCTCGCGACCCCCAACGCATGTCGAAAAGTCGCGGCGCCTGCGCCGCCGCCTTGCCGACGGCAAAGATCAGCGGGAAATTCTGCTCGAGCAGCGCGCCTCCCTTGATCACCTTCACGCGAGCCCGGTAAGTGCGGGCGAGCCCGGTTGCGGCTGCCTCGAGCGCATCGGGTCCCATGTCATTGGCCGGCGTATTGATCAGGTCACGGCCCAGAGCGAGGCTCTCGACGAACCGCTCGACGCGCGCCGGATCGACGCCGTCGGGTGCCAGCAATCGCGGCAGGGCCGCCTCGGATTGCCGGTAGCGAGCGAACCGGTAACAGGAGAGGAGAAAGGCAAGCGCGGCAAGTTCCGGATCGGCCGGCCGGTTGGCGAACCGATAGGTCGCGGCCGGCAGAAACGTGGCGAGCCTGCCGGGAAGAAACGGATCCCTCTTGCGCACGCCGGCTCCTTCAAGCCCGAAGACGACGCAATCGAGCGCGCCGGTCGCGCTGGGGCCAAGGGCAACCCGACCGGGCAATGGCTCGAAAGCGGTTGCCTGCAGAAAGCAGAGCGCCGCATTCGGCAGTTGGCGGCGAAGCTTCGCCCAATCGTCGTCGGTCACGAACCAGATCGGAATCGCATTGGCCGTCTTGCGGGCAAAGCGCAGCATTGTCGAACCGTCCTTGGGGCGCATGGATCCATTCCTGTTGCGAGCGACAGTCCATCTTGCCCGACCCCGGGGAGCGGGAAAAGCCGGCGGACGCCGGCGATTGGGCAACGACGCCGCGACGATGAACGGGCAGAGCCAGGCTGCCAGCTTCCCGGGATCGGCAACTAGGCTTCGCGCGCACTATATCGAACCGCCGACAAGTGGCGCGAAAGTTGACGCCAGCCGGTCAACTTTCGCGCGACAATCTGCGTAGCGGAGCCTGCGATCATCGGCACGAGCAGCATGAGAATTGCTGCCACACCTTGGCGGCGGCCCGTTCGAATCCTGTTGGTAGAGCTCATGACCCGCCGTTCTTACCCGTCGAGCGGATCTTCGCCGCCCCACTCTGGCAAATGGCCTTCAATGATTACAACGTCCTAGCGGCAATCGGCGTTAACACTCCGTTAGGGTTAACGTTTTATTTGTGGGACAGGGCTGTTCCGGCCAATTGAAGCGAGAGTCCATGGCCAAATCCGTCTTTGCGCGACGCACCGAATTCGTCACGAAAATCATGGCGAGCACCGTCTGCGCCTCGCTTTTGCTCGCCGGCTGCAAGTCGAATGGCGACGTGACTGGCTCGATCGGCCCGCTCGCCGCCTTGCCTGCCGGTATGGCTGACCTGCGCCAATATTCCGATCAATGGGGGCGCCGCTACGAGGCCAATCCTGGCGATCGGGTGGCCGCGCTCAATTATGCCCGCTCGCTACGGGCGCTTGGCCAATATACGCAGGCGGTCGCCGTCATGCAGAATGCCTCGATCAAGCATCCGACCGACATGGAGGTGCTCGGCGCCTATGGCAAGGCGCTAGCCGACGCCGGCCGGCTGCAGGAAGCGGCCGAAATCCTGCAACGCGCCCACAGCCCGGATCGACCCAATCCCGACATTCTCTCGGCGCAGGGTTCGGTCGCCGATCAGCTTGGCGAGCACGAGGAGGCGCGCCGTCTCTATCTAACGGCCTTGAAAATCACCCCGAACAGCGCCCCCATTCTATCCAATCTCGGCCTCTCCTACGCTTTGTCTAAACAGCTCGGCGAAGCGGACGCGACCTTGCGCCAGGCGGTCGCCTGTCCCGATGCGGATGCGAGGGTCCGCCAGAATCTGGCCCTCGTTCTGGCACTCGAAGGCAAGTTCGTCGAGGCCGAACAGATTTCGCAGCGCGATCTCTCGCCGGCTGATGCCGCGGCCAATGTCGCGGCCATCCGGACAATGATTTCGCAATCCAACACCTGGCGCGACATTCAGAAGGCCGGCGCGAAGAAACCGGCCGGTTGATACTTTGCCTAGCCCCAGCCAAATCCCTGGATCACCGCCGGCGACACGATAACGACCAACAGCACCGGCAGGAAGAAGACGATCATCGGCACCGTCAATTTCGGCGGCAGCGATGCCGCCTTTTTTTCGGCGGCCAGCATACGCATGTCGCGGCTTTCCTGCGAGACCACCCGCAGGGCATTGCCGAGCGGCGTGCCGTAGCGCTCGGCCTGGATCAGCACGGTGACGATCTGCTTGACCGAATCGAGCCCCGTCCGGTTGGCAAAATTCTCGTAGGCGGAGCGGCGCTCGGGCAGATAGGACAATTCGGCGGTGGTCAAGGTCAATTCCTCCGCCATCGGCACCGACTGGGTGCCGATTTCCTGACTCACCTTGCGGAAGGCCTGTTCGATCGACATGCCCGATTCAACACAGATCAACAGAAGATCGAGCGTGTCGGGAAAGGCGCGGCGCATGGAAAACTGGCGTTTGCCGGTTGCGTTCGACAAGAAGATCTCGGGCGCCTTGATGCCGAGATAGGCGGCGGCGACGCAAATGGCGACCTTCATCATCAGCGGCAGATCGAAGGCTGCGATGATGAAGAGATAGAACAGCGCCGCAATAAAGGTGATGATCGGCGTAACCATCCGGAAGAACAAAAAGGCAATCTCCGACTGCGGCCCGCGATAGCCGGCCATCGCAAGCTGTTGTTTGGCGCGCTCGGTGCCGAGCCATTTCGACAGGCTGAAGCTCTCGACGATTTGCTTCATAAAGGCCTTGGGCTCCTGGCGGAGCGAGACCTTGCTCTGGCCCTTGGCCATCCGCTCGCGCTCGCGCGCCCTGATTCGATCGCGTTCGAGCGCCACCGCCCGCATCCGCCGTCCCAGAACGTCGGTCTCCAAGAGCGGCATCGCCAGGGTCAGAACGGTTGCGGCCGCCGCAATCGCGATCAACAGGCTCAGCATGAAGCCCGGATCGGTCAGCCGTTCGTGTATCAATCCAAGCATGGTTTGCCCCGTCAGATATCGAAATTGATCATCTTGCGCATCATCATGACGCCGACACTCATCCAGAAGCCGCAGCCGACCAGCGCCATCTGGCCCGCATGGGTCTTCCAAAGGAGCTCGATATAGGTCGGGGACGTCAGATAGACCATGAAAGCCACGATAAAAGGCAGCGCGCCGATAATGCCGGCCGACGATTTGGCTTCCATCGACATCGCATTGATCTTCACCCGCATGCGCTTGCGGTCGCGCAGGACCTTGGAAAGATTGCCAAGCGTCTCCGACAAATTGCCGCCCGCCTTCTGCTGAATATTGATGACGATCGAAAAGAATTTGGCCTCGGCGACCGGCACCCGTTCGACAATCCGGTCGACCGCCTCGCCGAGGCCTAACCCCATGGTCTGCGCCTCGACTATGTTGCGAAACTCGCTGCGGACCGGCTCGGATGCCTCGCTCGAAATGATCCGCAGACAATCGCCGAGCGGCAGGCCCGCCTTGATGCCGCGCACGATGACGTCGATCGCATTGGGAAATTCCAAGATGAACTTGTTCATCCGGCGCTTGCGTAGATAGCCGAGCAACCAGGCCGGAAAGCCGAGCGCGCCGATCGCCGCGGCCGGCGGAACGAGAAGCCGGTTCGCCGACAGAAAATAAATCACGACCCCAAATACGCCGCCCATGGCTGCGCTAAAAAGATAATAGCGCTGCCGGTTCCAATCGAGTCCCGCCTGAGCAAGTCGCGCATCGAGGGTAAGGCGCTTCGACTTGCTACGCGATTCGAGTTCCTTCAGACTCTCGGTGATCTGTTTGCGCCGATTATCCTTGTCGAGGTTTCGATCGCCAGAGCGCCGCGCGGTCGTCGAACTGAGCGCCGCCTGACGCTTTTCAGCCTTGATATCCCCGGAAAGATAGGGGTAGACCACGGCATAGAAAATGCCTCCCGCCGCCATCGTCGCCAGGCTGCTGAGGACGAGCACATTCGTGTTCATCGCCTATACTCCTATACGCCAACACCCTGCCCGTCGCACGGGTTATGTATGTGTCTTCAGTTCGGCCGCATCGAGTGCGGCGGCGAGCCGCTCTTCCTCGCCGAAATACCGCGCCCGGTCCCAGAACCGTGGCCGCCCGACCCCGGTCGAACGGTGCACTCCGCGCAGTTTCCCCTGCGCATCCTCGCCAAGAATCTCGTAGACGAAGAGGTCCTGGGTGATGATCACTTCGCCTTCCATGCCGAGCACCTCGGTCAGATGAGTGATCCGCCGCGAACCATCACGCAAACGCGCAGCCTGGATGATGACATCGACAGAGGAGACGATCATTTCGCGAATGGTCTTCGAGGGCAGGGCGAAGCCGCCCATGGTGATCATCGATTCCAGACGCGAGAGTCCTTCGCGCGGCGAATTGGCGTGCAATGTTCCCATCGAACCGTCATGGCCGGTGTTCATGGCCTGCAACAGGTCGAAGGCCTCCGGGCCGCGCACCTCGCCGACGATGATCCGTTCCGGCCGCATACGCAGACAGTTCTTGACGAGATCGCGCATTGAAATCTGACCGCTTCCCTCGAGATTCGGTGGGCGGGTCTCGAGCCGCACGACATGCGGCTGCTGCAATTGCAATTCGGCGGCGTCCTCGCAGGTGATCACTCGTTCGTCATTGTCGATATAATTGGTCAGGCAGTTCAGCAGCGTCGTCTTGCCCGAGCCGGTTCCGCCGACGATCAGCACGTTACAGCGGACCCGCCCGACGATTTTCAGGATTTCGGCCCCCTCCGGCGAAATTGCTCCGAAACGGACCAATTGATCGAGCGTCAACTTGTCCTTCTTGAACTTACGAATGGTCAGTGCGGGACCATCGATGGCAAGCGGCGGGGCGATGACGTTGACGCGCGAGCCGTCGGGAAGGCGCGCGTCGCAGATCGGCGAAGTATCATCGACGCGGCGGCCGACCTGGGAGACGATCCGCTGGCAAATGTTCATCAGCTGCGAATTGTCGCGGAAGCGGATGTTGGTCAACTGGATCTTGCCGCCAACCTCGATATAGGTCTTGTGGGCGCCGTTGACCATAATATCCGCTATGTCGTCGCGGGCGAGAAGCGGCTCGAGCGGCCCATAGCCCAAAACGTCGTTGCAAATATCGTCGAGCAATTCTTCTTGCTCGGAGATCGACATCACGACATTCTTGATGATGATGATCTCGTTGACAATATCGCGGATTTCCTCGCGCGCGCTGTCGCTGTCGAGCTTCGACAATTGCGACAGATCGATCGCCTCGATCAGCGCCCCGAAAATCATGCTCTTGGTCTGATAATATTCCTCGGAATGGTGTCGGACCTCGGGAGCGGCGGCGACCACTGCGACCGGCGCCGGGGCCGATCCGCTCGGCGTGAAGACGGGCGCCGGGGTACGGAGCTCGAGCGCCGCCGGGTTGGGCGCGATTTTCTGGCCAGCCTCCGATGGCGCGGCGCTCGAACGTTTGCCAAACATCGACAGGCCTTCCTCCTAACGAACGAAAACGGTGGGACGGACGTGCATGAAGGCTATGCTCGCTTTCGCGTGAATCGGGACATTAGCGGGTCGAGAAGCGTGCGTTTCGACCGACGAGCCTCCGAGCGGCCGGTCACCAGCCGGGACACCTCAGACAGCATCTCGGCAATCTTGTGGTTGGCATCGACCTCGGCGATCATCTGACCATTGTTGGCGGCGGTGCCGAACAATTTGGCGTCATGGGGAATGATGACCGATGCCTCGAGTTCGACAGCCTTGGCGAAATCCTTGATCGAGATTTCAGGCCGCTTGGCGACGCCGACGCCGTTCAGAACGAGGCGTGGCTTGATGTCGTTTGGCCGGGCAGTCCGCAACGTGTCGAGGATGTTTTTGGCATTGCGCAGATTGGCAAGATCGGGTGCGGCGACGAGGACCACCTCGTCGGCGCCGACCAGCATCCGCCTGGTCCAGGATGTCCACATATGCGGTACGTCGAGAACAATGCACGGCACCGTACTGCGCAAAATGTCGAGAATGCCGTCGAACGAGGTTTCCTGGAAATCGTACATCCGATCGAGGGTCGCCGGCGCCGCCAAAATGCTCAATTTTTCGCTGCATTTGGACAAGAGCCGGTCGATCAGATTGGCATCGAGCCGGTCCGGCGCATAGACTGCTTCAGCTATGCCCTGCGGCGGATCCTGGTTGAAGTCGAGGCCGGCGGTGCCGAAAGCGAGATCCATGTCGACGACGACAGTGGCGACATCGAGATCGCGGGCGATCGACCAGGCGAGATTATGGGCGATGGTCGAAGCGCCGACCCCGCCTTTGACACCGGCGACGGCGATCAGCCGTCCGACCGGTTCGGCGCCGGGATGGGAATAGAGATGCGAAAGAGTCCGCACGAAATCCATCACGGAAAAAGGCGCGACAAGATATTCGCTGACGCCCCGCGCCATCAAGTCACGATATAGGATAATATCGTTGATCCGGCCGGTGACGACCACCTTCGTACCCGGATCGCAATATTCCGCCAGCCTGTCGAGATGGGCCAGAAGCTCGCCGCGCTCGGCGCCAGCCTCAATGGTGATAACATTGGGCGTCGGCGAGGTCTGATAGGCCTCGACCGCTGCGGCGGCACCACCCATGTGGACCTTCACATGGGCCTTGTCCATCCGCCGGTCGCCAATTGCCTCCTGGATCATGGCCGCAACCTCGGGCGTCTCGCAGAACGCCTGCAGGGAGATCCGTGGCACCGGCACGATCAGATTGGTTGGGTCGCTATCGCGCTCGACCACGACGGCGTCTTGCTCACGCGCCATGCGCATCAGTTCCCCCCTCCGATATTGCCGATCGTGGTGTTCATCAGCGACCAGGCCGTCGACGGATCCTTGCCGTTGCGCATCGCCTCGATGGCGCGGGTGCGAAGCTGGACGTCGCTTGGCGTCTCGGTCCGCGGTCCAACCAGATCGCGCGGATCGTCGACCTGCGCCGTCAGAGTGGTTTGCGTCGCGCAGCCGAAGTTCCAATAGGGCTTGTTTTCCCAGCCCTGCATCGTGCTGCCAGAGGCAAGATCGCTCGGCCATTGGCCGCATTGGGAGGCGACGGCAGCCTTCAGCCCGACATAGCTCAGCCGTACCGGCGCCGCGAGCGAGGGATCGGTAATGCGGTAATCACCGACATTGATCGAACCGCGGGCACCGCCCTCGACCAGCGCCCGCCGGATCGAGGGCAGTGCAGCGCGCACTGCGGCGTCGTCCTCGGTACCGCGCGGAAACAAGATGGTGATCTGGCCGTGACCGCGCGCCTTGTAGCGGCCGGCGAAGCTGCGGACGTCGGCATAGGAGCGCAAATCGAGGCTGCCGCCGCCATTGGCGCCCGACACGAAAATGTCGAGTGTCTGCGGGGCTTCGGCCAGGACGACCGGATGGCGCTGCCGGTAATCGTCGGGGATGACCGAACCGGTGACGATTCTGTCGGGCCCGGAACAGGCGGCCAACGGCAGCGCCAGCAACCAGAGGAGACAGGGCATCAAGCCCCGGCTGGTGTCCGCTTTCGGATTTTGCTTCGTCGCCATGATCGAACTTTCTCGCTGGTCAAGAGGTGGCAGCCGGGCGGACTCAGTCGTTGATGAAACCGACCTTGCCTTTGAAATTGCGGATGACTTCGGGATTGTTGATGTTCGAATAGATTCGATTGACGCGTCCGAGGAGCCAGGTTTGCGGATCGCTCGCATCGGCGAAATTGTCGTCCGGCCGGGCAATTTCCTTGGGGGCTAGCGTCTTGGTGATGTAGGGCGTCACGATGATCATCAATTCCGTCTCTTGGCGCTGGTAATCGCGCGAGCGGAACAATTGTCCGAGAATCGGCAGGTTCATCAGACCCGGCGTGCCGGTGATCGCCTGCCGGGACATGGTTTGGATGAGGCCGGCGGTCGCAATAGAACCGCCCGAGGGCAATTCGACCGTCGTCTCGTTCTTACGGGTACGGAAGGCCGGGACGTTGGCGTGGGCGAAGCGGAAGGCCTCGTCGCCGTCCGGTTCGGTCACTTCGGTCGCAACATGCAGCGAAATGCGGCCCTCCGCCAGAACCACCGGAGTGAAGGAGAGGGAGACGCCGTAGGTCTTGAAGTTCAGGCCAACCGTACAGATACCCTTGGTCAATTGGGTCGCACCATTGACGATAGTTGTGGTATCGGGCGTGCAGCTTTCCGCATTGGGCACCGGCAACTCGCCGCCGGCGACGAATTTGGCGCTTTCGCCCGAGATCGCGGTGACCGTCGGTTCGGCAAGGACCCGGGCGACACCATTACGCTCGAAGGCCTGGATCATGGCGCTGACGCGATTGCCCCCGAAGCGGTTGATCAGATTGCTGCCTGGACCGCCCAATTGGTTGTTGAGCGACATCGGGGCGGACAATTCGACTGTGCCCCACTTGCCGGATGCGGTGAGATCGGTGACGCCCAATTGCTTCATGATGACGCGCTGCACTTCGGCAATCGTCACCTTCAGCATCACCTGGTCCTTGCCGCGGATCGTCAGCGCATTGATCAGATCGCCATGGACGACCTGGGTATTGCCGATCGCGACACCTGCGCCGCCCTGGGCGCCGCCGCTGACGCTTGCCCCGCCGACGGCCGTGTAGCCGACGAAGGCATTGGCTATATCGGCAGCCTTCTGGGCATCGACCGCCGAATCGACGGAGCCGGTCAGAATGACCGTATCGTTGACGGTGCGCACCTGGATGTCCGAAGTCGGCAATGTCGTCTTCAAGATCGCCGCGAGATCGGCGACGTCGCGGCCGACGGTCAGGTCGACGGCGGCAATCCGGCGGCCGTCCTTGTCGCTGGCGAATATCGACGTCTGACCATTCGAGGCGGCGATGATGTAGAGCTTGCGGGCAGACCGGACCAGGGCGTTGGCAACATTGGGATTGGCGACGAAGACTTCGGCCGCGTCGCGCGGCAATTCGAGCACGAGCGATTTGCCGACGCCGATGGTCATCCGGCGGGCGGCAATGCCATCGACGGGCACGTCCGAGGGAGAAATCTGCGATTGGACGGTCTTGGCATATTGCGCCTGGCTCGGCGGGCCGAATGCCGCCACCGTAAGCGCCGCCAGGAAACCGGCGGCCAGGCCCTTTGTTGGAATGCGCATGTCCAAAACCCCCCGTTTGCTCGCAATGCCTATTAACGTGTCAGCAAATCGCTGTTTCATTTCGCCATCGCGCGGGCCGCAACCCCGTAACGCACGACCGTGATGCCTTCCCGGTCGTCATGACCGACCTGCTCGGTCCGGTTGGCGTCGACCATGCTGCGAAGGGTCAGCGACAGCTGACCGATGCGCTGGGCCAGCACGATGATTTCCGCCTGTTTGGGATCGAGCTCGAGGGTCGCATTGGCGCCGGTGACGACCCGCTCGCCGTTCTTCTCCTGGACGTTCTGGCCGATCGCCAGCACCCGGACGTTGCTGAGGATTGTCTCGCTCGTATAGACGTCCATGCCGGACACTTTGGACTGATCCTGGTCGCGATAGGTGCGAATGACGTCGACCCGGTCGTTCGGCAGGATGAACCCGCCGGCCGTCGTGCCGCCCTGCGCATCAATATTGATGGCCACCGCGCGGTAGCCGGTTGGCAGAATAGCCGAGAGAAAACCGGAATTCGGTCCCTTGACCAGTTTTTCCCGACGGATCGGTTCGCCCTCGAAAATATTGCCGCGATTGACCGAACCTTTGACTTCCTCGATCGGATTGCCGCCGTCGAGCTTACGGATCATGCCCTTCGACACCGCATCCTTCGGCCAAGGCTGCCATGTTATGTCGGTGTCGGCGAGCAGCGAGCCGAGCGGCAGGTCCTTGACGGCAACCAGGACCTCTTCGGTGTTGACCTGCTGCGGCAGGCCCGCGGTCGGTTCGACCGGGCCAGGACCGCTGGCCAGCCAGGCCGCCGTTCCACCCGCGGCGAGGGCCACACCAAGAACCGCCAGACGCGCAATCTTCATGGCTTTTGACTTCCTGCAACGCGATGCCCGGCATGAGCATCGAAGCGGATTCAATCAGCCAAAGGTCAAATTATGGTTAACCGGTTCTATCCAAATGCAATGAAACAGGGGGCGATGGTCGATTAGGCCGCGGTGGCGACGTGCCAGACCAAGGATTCCGGATAGACGATTAAACCGGCCGCGGCCAGCGCTATGCCATAGGGAATGCCGCTTTCGTGGTCGTAGAGCCGGGCGAACCAATCGCGCGCCAGCATCGCCCGCGGCATCGGCCAGCGCCTAAGCTGGATGACCAGGAGGGTTAACAGGCCGCCGATGACCGAGGCCATGCCGACATAGTCGACGACATTCTCCCAGCCGAGCCAGATCGCTGTCGCCGCCGATAATTTGGCGTCGCCGCCGCCGATCCAGCCTAGCGCAAATAGTGTAAAGGTGACCGCCAGCACGATGGCGCCGCAAGAAAGGTGCAGGGCGATGACGTCAAAGGGCAGCCGAATCGCAAGCGCCATCACGAGAAAGCCCAGGACCAACCCGATCGAGACCCGGTTCGAAATGGTCATGGTGAAAAAGTCGGAAGCCCCGGCAAAGGCCATCAGCGCCGGAAACAGAAGAAGGGCGGCCATCTGGGTCATCGCTGCGGGATCCGGGCTTGGTGCTGCATCTGAGGTCAGACGCTAACGCGGCGCGATTTAACCTTCGTTACCCGGCAAGGCCCAATTGCGGCGGGCGGATGCCGAGGCTTGCCGGAACGTCAAGGCGGCCAATAAAGCACGACGGCCCCGCTTCTGCGGGGCCGTCGAAAGCGGACAGTCCTGGTCCGCCGGGGTCGATCTCAGGTCAGCGCCGTGCCGACGGCCTGGAACTTGGCCGAAACCTTGGTGCCGACCGTCGTCAGTGCGCCGATGATGACAACGCCAATCAGGCCAGCGATCAGGCCATACTCAATCGCCGTAGCGCCCGAGTTGTCCTTCACGAAACGCGCGAAAATCCTTTTCATTGTCTACTCCTTGCTCCATCGTCTCAGACATTCCAGCACTGGCGCCAGGCCTGCAAATGGAATGGCGCCGAGGCTAGGACAGCGGCCTTGCCACCCCGTTAATTGAGTTCTGCAAAGTGCCGGCATCCCAGCCTTTTGCTGCCTATAGGGAACGGTTCGTTAACAAAATATCAACAGAACAAAACTCCCGTCGCATCGCTTTCCGAACCCGCTTTCAGCATTCGTTCACCATTTTCGGTTCAAGTGGTCAGGGTAATTTCCACAGGCTTGGGGTTCGTCATGGCACTCGTGTCCACACCGGTTCGACGCCCGATGGGCAAGCTGAAGCGCGCCTGGATCCTGAGCCTTGTGCTGAGCGCCGCGGGCTTCGCGCTTTTGCTGCCGCATCAAGCGCGCGCCGGCCAGGACCTTCTGGCCGTCACGCTCGACCAGGCAAAAATGGTCCGGATACCGACCGGAACCCAGACCTTGATCATTGGCAACCCGATCATTGCCGATGTCACCATGCTACGCAGCATCGGCATGATGGTGGTCACCGGGAAATCCTTTGGCCAGACCAATCTGATCGCGCTGGACAGCAATGGCGAGCCGGTCGCCGAATCCATGATCCGGGTCAGCGGCTCGCCGGATTCGACCATCACCGTTTTCCGCGGGCTCGACCGGGAATCCTATTCCTGCGATCCACGCTGCCAGCCCACCGTCAACCTCGGCGACAGTTCGAAATTCCTTAACGACATTTCCGGTCAGGTCACCAGCCGGAACTTGCTGTCGGCACCGACCGGCGGCGTGCAATCCTCGCACTGACCTGCCGGCAAGGTTAGCATTTCGTTAGCCGATTGTGGCCGCTTCCGGGCAAACTCATAAGCGGTGGGAAATGATTTCCACGTAAGATTTTCTCAATCGAAATCGAATGCTGCGGGTGGGCCTCGGCATTCGTTTGAGGTGGAGGACATCTATGTGGAGGGCTGACGATGCTGTGGCCGCCGGGGACCGCTTCAAAGCCCTGCGGCGGTTCCGGAAGGATCGTAAAGCGGCAACAGCCGTTGAATTCGGGCTGGTTGCGATCCCCTTCTTTGCCCTGCTCTTTGCAATATTCGAAACGGCTTTGAACTTCTGGGCGGCGCAAATGCTGCAAACCGCCACTTCCGATGCGGCACGCCAGATCATGACCGGGCAGGTCCAGGCCGGCGGCACCATCACGTCGGCGCAATTGTTCCGCGATCAATTGATCTGCCCAAAACTGCTTGGCCTGATCACTTGCTCAAACGTGCAGGTCGACGTGCGCCGCGTCACCGCCTTCAACGCCAGCGTCGTTGCCCAGCCTTTCACCGCGGGCGTCTTCGACACCAGCGGCTTCACCTTCTGTCCCGGCGGCGCCGGCCAGATCATCGTTGTGCGTGCCGTCTACCCGATGCCGGTCATGACCTCGCTGTTCGGCCTGACCGGTACGACGACCGTCAACGGCGCGAAGTCTCGCATCCTGATGGGCGTTGCCGCCTTCCAGAACGAGCCATTCCCAACCGCCTCAAGCTGCTAATGGTGCTCCGATGCGTTTGATCGATTTGCCTCGACGCCTTGCAACGCGCGCCGAAAGCCTCGCCCAGCGCCTGTCGAAAGACCAGCGCGGCATAGCCGCGGTCGAGTTCGCCTTCATTCTGCCCATCATGCTGACGCTCTATCTCGGCTGTGTCGAGGTGACCCAAGGGGTCATCGCCAAGCGTCAGATCACGGCGATCGCCCGCACCGTCGCCGACCTTGCCTCGCAGCAGACTGGTGCGCTGACCGACACCGGCAATGCCGCCCTCGGCCTCGACGTCTCGCAAATATTCGCCGCTTCCCAGGCGCTGTTCCCCTCGGCTACCGCGCCGATCAAAATGACGCTCTCGGCCGTCGATTTCGTTCCGGTGGGCAATTGCACCTCGAATTGCACCTATACCGCGCAGACGTCATGGAGCGTCTCGGTTAATGGCGGCACGACCAGAAGCTGCGTTACTTTGTCCCAGGTGCCGAATGGCACGCCGCCCGCCCCCAACACCATGCCGGCCGGCATGTATGGCGCGGGCTCGGTGATCGTTGCCGACGTCTATTATCTGTACAACCCGACCTTCGGCTACGTTCTCGTCAACAACATACCGATCACCCAGACCGCTTATTTGAAGCCGCGCGCACAAACCTACATCACCTTTAATCCGGTGGTTGCCTCGGAGAAATGCGCGGGCCTGCCCTAGCGGCGCGGCGGCGGCGGTTTACGGCCGTAAAATCAATTTGCCGCCAGCGACCTCGAAACCACCGAGCTTCCTGAGGAAGCTCATGCCGAGCAGGCTTTCTTGCATCACCCCCGGCGGCATGACGACGGCCGGCACGTCGAGCGCGCTGATGCCTCCGACATTGATGTGCGCGAGCGAAACCATTGCTGCCTGAACGGCGCCGTTTGCCGTGTTCAGCGACAATCTAAAGTCGGCCGGCAGCGGCCGGACGCCAAGCGCGTCGGCATCTTCGCGGGTCAGGGCGACCATCGTGGCACCGGTGTCGACCAGCATCCGGACCCGTCGGCCGGCGACTTCGACATCGGCCCGGTAATGTCCGTTTCGATCGGGATCCAAGATCACGGCATAGCCGGTCGAATGGACCGGCGAAGGCGCCTCGACGGGGCCGTTTCTGCCGACCGGCGGGCCAACAGGTGGATGAACCGCCGAGCGGCTTGCCATGGTTTGCGCCAGGACCATGCCGAGGCAACTTGCGAGGACGCCGGCGCCGAGCGCCATTTTTATCGGGCCAGCCATTCTTGGTAACGTTCCTGCCTGCGCCAGCGCGCCTGTCGAAGCGGAACGTTACGCCAGAGCCTTCTTATTCCACGTTAATCCGATCGACGAGCCTGTGCATTTCGGCTTGACGAATCGGCAATGACGTTGCGCTCAGGACCGCGCGGTCGGCAATCGCCCGACGGCTTCGGCGATCTCGGCCAGACGGGGCAGGCTCGGCTGCGCGCCGGCCCGGGTGCACGCGAGACTGCCGGCAACAACCCCTTGCGCCAACGCACCCTCAAATGCCTCACCCCTGGCGCGCGCTGCCGCGAAAGCGCCGACGAAGGCGTCGCCGGCCGCGGTCGTGTCGACGACCTCGATCGGCAAAGCGCCGAGCCGGTGATATCGGCCTGCCTGCCAGCCGAGCGCGCCGTCGGCGCCCAACGTTACAATCGCCGCGCAGCCAAACGTGCTATCGACGGTCCGTGCGACTTGGGCCGGATCGTCGGCGGCTGGCAGCCTCAGGGCTTTGCCCAGAACCGAAGCCTCGTGCTCGTTCATGACGAGAATGTCGATGGCCGCCAAATAGTGGCGCGTAATCGCGCCGGCCGGCGCCAGATTGAGAATGACCTGGGCGCCCGCCCGCCGCGCAATTATCGCCGCGGCCTCACCTTCTGCATCGGGCGTCTCGCGCTGAAGCAGCAAGATGTCGCCGGCGTTCCAGGGCAGGGCCGCGAGCTGGGCCGCCCTGGCCAGCCGATTGGCGCCGGCCGCCACGACAATCGCATTCTCGCCGCAATCGTCGACAGCAATGAAGGCGGCGCCGGTCGGGGCTTCGGTCTCGACGAGAGCCGTGAGGTCGACGCCCTCGGCCGTCAGCAGGCGCAGCGCCTGAGTGGCAAAGGAATCCCTGCCGACGGCGCCGACGAGGGCGACCCTGGCTCCGGCCCGGCGCGCGGCCAGGGCCTGGTTGGCGCCCTTGCCGCCGGGGATGACCGTATAGGAGGGGCCAAGCACGGTCTCCCCGGGGCCTGGAATCCGTTCGACTTTGGTGACGAGATCGACATTGATCGAACCAAATACAATGATCATCGCGCCTCAGCCCCGGTCGTCATTTGCCGCACGAAAACCTCGGCCCGACGCCGTGTTTCGGCAGCGTCAATGCCCGGCCGGTAAAGCGACGAGCCGATGCCAAAACCATGCACCGGACCGGGCCGCCATTGCGATAGGGTTTCCGCCGAAACGCCGCCGACCAGGATCAGCCGCGTTGCAGCGGGCAGAACGGCAGCCAGTGCCCGGGCCGATGCCGGCGTCACCAGTTCGCCCGGGAAAAGCTTGAGCGCATCGGCGCCAGCTGCCAGTGCGGCATAGGCTTCGGTCGGGGTGAAGACGCCAGGCAGCGACGTGAGCCCGCGCGCCCGTGTTTCAGCAATCACCCGCGGATCGGCATTGGGCGAGACGATCAGGCGACCGCCGGCCGCCTCGACGCGCGCGACCTCCGGCGGAGCGATCACGGTGCCGGCCCCGACGAGTGCCCGCCCCTTGGCAAGACGCGCCAGTTTCGCAAGGCTCTGATAGGGTTCTGGCGAATTCAGCGGGATCTCGATTAGGCGAATGCCGGCCGCGATCAGCGCCTCGGCAATTGATTCGATCCTATCCGGGGTAACGCCGCGCAGGATGGCAATCAGCGGCATTGCCGAAAAGCAGGCTTCAAAACTTGGCATGATTCGCTCTAGACCCAGCCGCCGTCCACCACATATTGCTGGTTGGTGCAGGCACTCGCTTCGTCCGACGCAAAGAACAAAGTGGCGCGCGCCACCTCGTCGGGCTGCAGACGCCGCTTCAGGCATTGCCGCTCCATGAGTTCGCGCTCGCCGGCCGGCGACATCCACAGGCTGAGCTGACGCTCGGTCATGATCCAGCCAGGCGCGATCGCATTGACGCGAATATTGGCGGGCCCATAGTCGCGGGCGAGCGAACGAGTCAAACCGAGGACGGCCGATTTCGCCGCGGTGTAGGCAGCCATTCCGCCCTGCCCGACCATCCAGGAGACCGAACCGAAATTCACGATCGAACCGCCGCCGGCCTGCTGCATGTCGGGCAAGACGGCCTGGGCCGCGAAGAATTGGTGGCGCAGATTGACGGCCATCCGATTGTCCCAATATTCCGGCGTCACTTGCGCAGTCGCATGGCGCTCGTCATGCGCGGCATTGTTGATGAGAATGCGGATCGGTCCGTGCTGCTGGCGGATCGCGGCAATGGCTCGCTGCAGCGCTGCTATGTCGGTGAGGTCGGCCGATTCGAAATGCACTGTGCCGCCGGCCGCTCGCAATTCTTCGCAAAGCGCCCGCGATTCCGGTTCCTTGATGTCGATGAAGCCGACTTTCGAACCCTGCCCGGCAAATCGGCGAACGATCGCCGCGCCAATGCCGCTGCCGCCGCCAGTGACGAGGACGCTCTTGTCCTTCAGATCCGGATAGACGGCGATCGGTGCTTGCGTCGGCATGCCTAAATCCTCCCTGTCAATGGCAAACGTCTGACCGTCGATTCTTGCATTGTGCTGGCGCGTTCGTCGGCTGGCGGCTTTACGCTTGGTCCTGTGCTCGAAACTCAGCCTGGCAGCGGCGCCACCGGCGCACTCCGCACCAGCGGATCGGCGATGGATCCTTCCGCTGCAGGCGGGCTCGTCGGCAGGCGCCGCACCGCAAAACGCTCCAGAAGTATATGAACGGCGGCACCGCGGGCCCAGACCTCGTCGCCCCACTCATGCCAAACAATCGAGATGCTGTCACGAAAGAATTCCAGCGCGTGCCGTCGGAAGGCGGCGATGAAGGGCCGCATGAGAAGTTCGCCGGCCCGTACGCCAGCGCCGGTCACAATGATCCGTTCGGGCGTCACGACGCAGGCAAGATTGGCCGCCGCAAGGCCCAGCACCTGCCCGGCCTGCGCAAACAAGGTGCGATAGAAAGTATGACCCGCTTCGGCGAGCCGCGTCATGCGGACGATTTCTGCTTGGACGCCGTCGCCATCCGTAGGCGGGCTGCGGCCCTCGGCCTCGGCGGCCTGCGCGACCAGCGCATAATCCGCCGCATAGGCCTCGACGCAGCCGCGGCGCCCACACCGGCACTGTCGGCCCGCGACCTCATGCAGCACATGGCCGAATTCGGCCGCAACGCCGTTTGGGCCACGGTAAAGGCCGCCGTTGAGATAGAGCCCCATTCCGACGCCATGCTCGATTGTCACCACCATGAAATTTTCAACATCGCGGCCATGACCGAACCAGCGCTCGGCGAGCGCGACGAGATTGACATCGTTCTCGGCGGCAATCGGCAAGCCGAGCCGCCGCGACAGGAGCACCGGAAAGGCGGGCGCGTTTCGGCCGAAGATCGGACTCCAACTCGCCCGTCCGCTGGCGCTGTCGACAAAGCCCGGCAGCGCGAGACCGATGCCGGCCAGGCTCGCAAGCGCCAGCCCGCTGCGCGCTAGAAGCGCCCGTACGGCCTGGGCAATGTAATCGGCGGCTTCTTCACTACTCCGTCTTCCCGCCACCAACTCGACGCTGTCAGCCGCGATCGGCCCGCCCCTGAAATCCGTAATCGACAGGGTCGCCTGGTGCATCGACAGTTTGATCCCGACGACATGCCCGGCTGCGGCGTTAATGTCGAGCAACAGGCGCGGACGGCCGCGGCCAGCCGGCGGATGGGGCAGGCGGCCAAAACGCCGCTCGCTCAGCAGCCCCTCGCGAATCAATTCGGCGGTGACATCGGATACGGTCGCCTGACTCAAATTGGCGTGTGCGGCAATGTCGGTGCGCGCCAACGGACCATGGCGCAGAAAGGCCTCCATGACGCGCAGGCGGCTTGCCGCGCGCAACGTGCCGACGTCCTGCGTGCTTCTGCCTCGTCGCGTCCGGTCTCCGGTCAACGCCATGCGGCATTTTTTCATCGCGTCCGGCATTGTCAATGCGCGACACCCGCTGCGAACGCGCAGGGTGCCGAAAAAGGCTAACCATTTGAAAACTAATATTTCTTTCTCAATTGCCCAAGCCAGAATCGGCCCGACGTTGGGCTTGACATTTTTTCGGGGGTCGATAAATTTAATCCACGAAGTAAAAGCGCTGCGTCGCTGACCCCAGACGCCGGGCAATACTTGGCTTTGCTTAATTCTCCCTATCCAATTTCTTGGTTGGCAAGTCTTCGCGCCACCCACCTGGCGGATTGACTTTAATAAGACCTTTCGTGCTAGGCTGGTGCTCGGTCGACGAAATCCAATCGGGCCGAACGACAAGATTAGGGAGTGAAACATGAAGAATATGGCGTTCGCCGCCGCGCTGCTCGGCAGCGCATCTTTTTTTTGCACGACGTCCGGGTTTGCCCAGAATGGTACTTTGAATAAGGCCGTCGGCGGCTACACGTTCGACGACGCCGCCAAGGAATCGCGCGGCGACGAAGGACTTCCACTCGAAGGACGGCAAGCTGACCTTCGCCATCGTCACCCACACGGCCGGCAACGGCTTCTTCGACCCGACCTATGTCGGCGCCAAGGTCGCGGCCGACGCCTTCGGCATCAAGCTGATCATGCTCGGCTCGGAAGCCCCGGTCGACGACATTCCGCGCGAGACTCGAGATCCTCAACCAGGTGGCGCACGACCCGACCATCGACGGCGTGATCATGACCACGCCGCAGTCGGGCGCCTATGACGACCTCGTCAAGAAGCTCGAGGCCAAGGGCATCCCGGTCGCCACCACCAACTCCTTCGATCCCAAGCATCGCTCGACCGCTCCGGCATTTCACACACCGGCCAGGATCGCCTCGGCCGCGCGATCGGCGGCGAGGCGCTCGCCAAGTGCCTGATGACGAACAATCGTCAAGGGCGGCTCGATGATCTTCCCCATCACCACCACGCTCGGCAACGTCGAAGTCAACCACCGCGTCACGGCCGCCTTCAAGGCGACGGTGAAGGGCCTCAACGCCGCCGGCCGGCTCGAAGAACTTCAAGGTCGACGCCGGTCCGAAGAATATCGGCATCGATGTCGACAAGGACAATATCGTCGGCTCGATCGTGACGCTTGATCGAGAGCCGCAAGGACGTGGTCGGCGCCTTCGCCGCCAACGGCTTCGTTACGCCGGCGCTCGGCGATGCCGTGTCGCAGCTCAAGCTCAACGACAAGGTCTGCGCCTTCGGCTTCGACCTCGGGCCCAAGCAGCAGGAGCAGATCAAGACCGGCGCGCTCACCGGCTCGCTCGGTCAGCAGCCGTTCCTGCAGGGCTTCTGGCCGGTGATGCAGCTCTATCTGCAGATCGACCGCGGCATCTCGGCCGCCAATCTCGACACGCGCGCCCAGCTCGTGACCAAGGACAATCGGTCGACAAGGTCGGCAAGCGCTTCGAGAACTGAGACCGAGGCCTGCTACCGCGCCCCCGTCGAGCTCGCTGCCGTATCGGCGGGGCGAGCGCGCCATGCCGCAGCGCGAAGGTGGTCCGTTCGGCCGAGCGCCGGACCCCTTCCCTCTGGCCGTCGGTCATCGCCGGGGAGACCGCGGCGCGAGCCCAATGATCGAGCCATTGCAGCCATGACCGACGCCGCCACCCACACCGATCGGCCTCACGCACCGTGCGGCCGCCTCGCCGCCCAGATCGTCGGCGGCTGGGAGGTCGGCCTGCTGCTCTTCATGGCGGCCTGCTCTATGGCGCCGGCATCTACATCAATCCGGGCTTCTTCGGCTCGAGCGACGCCTTTTCCGCGATCCTGCGCGACACGGCCCGCTTCGGCGTGATGGCCGTCGGCATGACCTTCGTCATCGTCGACAAGGACCTCGACCTGTCGGTCGGCTCGACGCTCGGCCTGGTCGGCGACCATTTTCTCGATCTGCTATCGCCAAGTCGCATCTCGATCTCGGCCATTGGTCCGTCCGTCGCCTGTTGCGATCCTGACTCGGCGCGTCTGATGGGCTTCGTCAACGGCTGGCTCGTCACGGTCATGCTCGGTGCCGCTCGTTCATCGCCACCCTGACCATGCTGTTCATCGGTCGCGGCTCTCGTGCTTGGCCTGACCGGCGGCAAGACCATCGCCTACGAGCAGAAGGCCGTCGCCGATCCCTGGTTCTTCGCAGCTCGGCGAGACCAATGCGCTCGGCTTCAACAACCAGATCCTGATCTCTCTTCTCTCGTCGCCATGCTCGGCGCGGTCGTTCTGGGCAAGACCCGCACCGGCTACGAGACCTATGCTGTCGGCGGCAACGAACACGGCAGCGCATCTATGCCGGCATAGCCGCTCGCGCTGGGTGCGCATCCGCGCCTATCTCTTCGCGGCGCTCGCGGCCACGCTCGCCGGCCTGATGAACGTCGCCCAGAACAAGGGCATGAATTCGCAACTACGGCCAGGGCGCCGAGCTGATCGTCATCGCGGCGGTGATCGTCGGCGGCGCCTCGATCGCCGGCGGCCGTGGGCGCGTCGTCGGCGCATGCCTCGGCGCAGCCCTGGTCGTGCTGGTCGACAAGGTCCTTCGCGAGGGCATTCCGATCACCCGCACCATCGATGTCGCCGGCGTTCCGATGGAGGTGCGAGCAGATGGCGCAGCTCCCCTCCGGAGCGGTGCCGGCCTTTCTCGGCCTGATCCTGCTGGTGGCGGTGCTGATCGAGCCCTATGTGGTGCAAAGGCGCGTGCTCGCGCGGCTTTGGGCGCGCCTGCACCGGCCGGCCGCTGCCGCCATCCTTCGAGGGCGGCATCGCCATCTCGCAGCCGGCGACCAAGGGCACGAAGGCCCAGTCGCGCGGCGTCGGCTCAAGCGGCTGGCGGGCCTTCTTGCTATCGGCGCGACGCGGCCGCCATCATGCTGGTGATCGCGCTCTGGGCTGGCCGGGTTCTACCTCCGGCCGGACTTCTGGGCCTCGCTCGACAATTCGTTCAACCTCGCTCTCGCCTTCACCGAGATCGCGCTGCTTGCCGTCGGCTTGACCTTCGTCATCGCCAATGGCGACATCGACCTGTCGGTCGGCTCGGTGCTGGCGCTGTCGGCGTCGACCGCCGCCTTCCTGATGAGCGAATACGCCGCCGACCCGGTCTACGCTGTCGCCTCCGCCCTTGTCGCCGGCACTCTTGCCGGAATCGTCAACGGCGTTCTGACCGTCCGCTTCCGCCTGCCGGCCTTCGTCGCGACGCTCGGCATGTTCTACATCGCGCGGGGCATCGGCGCGTGGCTTGTCCGCCGGCCGGCAGCTTTCCGATTTTCCCGAGACCTACAATTTGCTCGGCCGCAAGGTGATCGAGATCCTGCGCTATTGGGACATGGAGCCGTCGCCTGGACTGGCCTTTGATCTTGCGAGCGCCATCTCGGTCCAGACGGTGATCATGCTTGCCATCGCGCTCGTCGCCGGCGTCGTGCTCGGCAAGACGGTCGTCGGGCAGATGGTCTATGCCACCGGCGGCAATCTGCGCGCGGCGCAATATTCCGGCGTCAACGTCGATCGCGTGCGCTTTCTCAGCCTCGTCTTCTCCGCTTTCTGCGCCGCCGTCGCCGGCGTCATCTATGTCGCCTATCTCAGCGCGCTTCAATCCGTCGGCGGGACAGCTGCGCGAGCTCGACGGGATCGCATCGGTGATCATCGGTGGTGGATCGGTCTTCGGCGGCTACGGCACCATCATCGGTTCGCTCGCGGGTGCGCTGGTGATCACGCTGATCCGCGCTCTCCTCTCGCTCCAGGTCTTCCTGCCCGACGGTTCTTCCTTCGTGATGCCGCAGCACTGGGTCAACGTCTGGATCGGCCTCATCCTGATCGCGGCCGTCCTCGGCGACATCTGGTTCCGCCAGCAAGGGATCTTGTCCCTCTGGCTCGATCGCTGGCGCCAGGGCCGGCAGCAGCGCGGCCACGCGACCGTCCCAGGGGAGTAACGCCGATGGCGACACCGTTCGTCGAGATGCGCAACGTCAGCAAGGCCTTCGGTGCGGTCCAGGCCCTGAAGGACGTCAATCTTCACCTTCGGCCCGGCGAGATTCTCGGCCTCGTCGGCGACAATTCCGCCGGCAAGTCGACCCTGATGAAAGTCTTGACCGGCGCCTATACAGCGCGACACGGGCGACGTGCTGGTCGACGGCGCCGAGACGCATTTCAAGACGCCGCACGATAGCCGCAAGCTCGGCATCGAGATGATCTACCAGGACTTCGCCCTGTGCGGGAACATGGATATCGGCCAGAACATCTTTCTCGGCCGCTGGCCGCGCAAGGCCGGCGTCTTCGTCGACCGCGAGCGCATGTACAGGGACGCCAGCGAGGTCCTGAAGCGGCTCAAGGTCGACGTCAACTCGGTCTACCAGAAGGTCGAGAGCCTGTCGGGCGGCCGCCAGCAGTCGGTCGCCATCGCCCGCGCCATCTCCTTCGACCCCAAGGTCGTCATCCTCGACGAGCCGACGGCCAACCTTTCGGTCATGGCGACCGAGCGTCTGCTCGAGACGATGGCCGAGCTGAAGCGCCAAGGCGTCGCCCAGATCATCATCTCGCATCGCCTGACCGACATTTTCGAGGTCGGCGACCGTATCATGGTGCTCAAGCGCGGCCAGAACGTCGGCGACCGCTACATCGCCCATACCAACGAGCGCGAAGTCCTGGAGCTGATCGTTTCCGGCACGCCGGAGACCGCCCTGACCGCCGACGAGGCGGCCAAGCGCGCCGCCTGATCAGCCGGCAATGGCCTGTTTGGAGCGCTCCGCCCGTTTGCGGTCGTTGGGGTCGAGTAGCAGCTTTCGCAGCCGCACCGATTTCGGCGTCACTTCAACCAATTCGTCATCCTCGATGTAAGCCAGCGCTTTTTCGAGCGTCATCCGGATCGGTGGCGTCAACCGCACCGCCTCGTCCTTGCCAGCGGCCCGAATATTGGTCAATTGCTTGCCCTTGAGGACATTGATTTCGAGGTCGTTGTCACGGGTGTGTGCGCCGACAATCATGCCGCGATAAACTTTGCAGCCCGGTTCAATCATCATCGGACCGCGCTCTTCAAGCTTCCACATCGCATAGGCGACGGCCTCGCCGGCTTCATTGGCGATGAGCACGCCATTACGCCGTCCGACTATATCGCCCTTGTAGGATTGATAGGCGTGAAACAGCCGGTTCATGATCGCCGTCCCGCGCGTGTCGGTCAAAAGTTCGCCCTGGTAGCCGATCAGCCCGCGGGTCGGGGCGTGGAAGACCAGCCGCAACCGGCCGCCGCCGGAAGGCCGCATTTCGATCAGCTGACCCTTGCGTTCCGACATTTTCTGAACAACGACGCCCGAATGTTCCTCGTCGACGTCGATCACCGCCTCCTCAATTGGCTCGAGCAGCTCGCCTGTCGCGGGATCGTTCTTGAGGACGACCTTCGGCCGCGAGACGCCGAGTTCGAAACCTTCGCGCCGCATGGTCTCGATCAGGATTGCCAGCTGCAATTCGCCGCGCCCGGCGACGATGTAGGAATCGGAGACCGGGCTCTCGCTGACCCGCAGCGCCACATTGCCCTCGGCCTCCCGCAGCAGTCGGTCGCGGATGACCCGGCTCGTCACCTTATCGCCCTCGGTCCCGGCAAGCGGGCTGTCATTGACCATGAAGGTCATCGACAGTGTCGGTGGATCGATCGGCTGCGCCTGCAATGCCTCGTTGACGTCGATCGCGCAAAGAGTGTCGGCGACATTGAATGTCGACAAGCCGGCAATGGCGACAATATCGCCGGCATCCGCCTCTTCGACCGCGGCGCGCTCGATGCCGCGAAAGGCCAGAATCTTCGAAACCCGCCCCTGTTCGATTAGGCCGCCGTCGCGATCGAGAACTTTGACCGGCTGATTGGCCTTGACCGAGCCTGAAAAGATGCGGCCGGTGATCAGCCGGCCGAGATAGGGATTGTATTCGAGCAGCGTGCCCAGCATCCGGAAGCCGCCCGCCTCGATTTTCGGTTCGGGAACATGGCGCAGCACCAGATCGAACAATGGCGCCATATCCTTTGCCGGTCCATCCGGGTCGAGCGCCATCCAGCCCTGTTTGGCCGAGCCGTAGAGGATTGGAAAATCGAGCTGGGCATCGCTCGCGTCGAGTGCCGCGAACAAATCGAAGACGTCGTTAACGACCTGGGTGGTCCGCGCATCGGGCCGATCGACCTTGTTGATCGCCACAATCGGCCGCAGGCCGATCTGCAGGGCCTTGCCGACGACGAATTTTGTCTGCGGCATCGGGCCCTCGGCCGCGTCGACGAGGACGATGGCGCCGTCGACCATGGACAGAATCCGCTCGACCTCGCCGCCGAAATCGGCGTGTCCCGGCGTGTCGACAATGTTAATGCGCGCATCCTTCCACACGACCGAGGTCGCCTTGGCCAGAATGGTAATGCCGCGCTCCTTCTCGAGGTCATTGGAATCCATCACCCGCTCGGCGACCCGCTGATTTTCGCGAAAGGCGCCGGATTGCTGCAGAAGCCGGTCGACAAGCGTCGTCTTGCCATGATCGACATGGGCGATGATGGCAATGTTGCGAAGTTTCATTAGTGGCTGATCCCAATAGCGGCGGCCGGCGGTCCGCGCCCCCGAATCGCCGATAAACTAGTCATGATCCGCTTTGCACGACGGTTCGATGACCGCCGGAGGCCGGTCCAGCCGTCGCGGTTGGAGCACTCCATATACGAACCGGAACGGTTTGGGAACCGCGGCCCGCTCAGCCGGCCTGGCTGCCCGGCGGATTGAGGCGCACAACCCTCGGCGAATTCTCGTCCGGGCGGCTTAAGTCGGCCATCAGCCGACGCCGGTCGGCAATAGCCGCGCGCAAATGCTCAAGCGCGAGGCCCAGTGCGGCGACCCGATTGACATCGGGCCCCCGCCCGGCAGGCCTTGCCAGCGCATGGGCGACAATCTCGTCGGCCTCTTGTTCTACGCCGTCGAGCTCGGTCGCGCTGGAGGCCGCACGCGCTTTCGCCAGCAGATCCACGAGCCGTGCCATGTGAACCTCGACCTTGGCCTGGCCCTGCTGGCTGAGCCGGCCGGCGAGCGCGGCAACCCCGGAGCCGATCACGCTCAGGACCATGGCGCCAATGTAGATGTAATCGCTATAGCGATCGATGAAACTCTGCTCCTCATCGTCGAGATAGGCGGCAGCGCCCGGATGCACCGACAAAGCCGCCCCCTTCTCCGTCGACGGCGCCTCAATCCGGTCGGCGAGCGGCACGCCGACCGCAAGGCTTTGGCGATTGGAAAAGACCAAGTTGGTCACTTGGGCAACGATCGCGTCGGGGAGCGACTTGCGGGCGACGAGCCGGTAGCTGACGCTCAGCGTGGCGAATTCCTTGGCCGGGCGGGCCGGCGTTCCGCCGAAGGTTCCGGTAACGACTTGTTGGGATTCGAAGACTCTCAGGCGCTGCGATATCGCCTCCGCCTCCTCGATCGGAATGAAGACGGGCTGCCCGCCGCCGACCGCCGCGACCGACGCGACCAGGTCCGGCAACAGGCCGGAGACGGCAATGCCGACGGCCAGCACGACATCGATGCGCCGCTCGCGCAGCATGCGGGCGACATCAGCAGGATTGGTCTCCACTTTCGTCACCGATTGGGCGGCGACCCCATAGTGCTGTAACACCATGTCGAGCAGCCGGCTGTTAGTCGCCCCGCCGATGACCCCGACGGAGCGCCCGCGCAAATCGCCGATCTGGCGAACCGGCGAACGATTCGGCGCCAGCAGGAGAACGGCATTGCGGTGCAGAATGATCGCTGTGAGGCCATTGGCCGGCATGGCTTCGTCGCTGCGCACAACCGCCAGATCAGCTTCGCCGCGCTCGAGTGCACGCGCACTGTCGGTCGGTCCCTCGACCGGGACCAATTTCATTCGAAATGCTGTGTCACGGGCGGCAAGCTGCGCCACCGCAACAATCAATTTCTGGTCATCGCCATTGGCCGGTCCGACGGCGACCCGCAAAATCGTCGGACGCGCCAGAAGATAAATCGCAAGCGAGGCCGCCAGGAGTAGGATCAGGCTCCCAAAGACGCAAGCCACGATCATCCGGCGCATCATGACGACCCGTCTCTCCCGCCGGTCTGCCGGCCAAGCAAATCTAACCGAAAAGGCCTCGCCAGGCTAGGCCGGCGCAGAACCGCGGCGCTCACGCTTGGCAAGCGTGCGCAGGCGCAGCGCGTTGAGCTTGATGAAGCCGGCGGCATCGCGATGATCGTAGGCCACCGCCCCCTCCTCGAAGGTCACGAGGTCCTGATCATAGAGGGAATGGGGGCTGCGCCGAGCGATGATTGAAGCGGTGCCCTTGTACAATTTCATGGTCACCTGGCCGCTGACATATTCCTGGCTGCTGTCGATCAAACCCTGCAGCAATTCGCGTTCCGGCGAGAACCAAAAGCCGTTATAGATCAATTCGGCGTATTTCGGCATCAATTCGTCCTTGAGATGCGCCGCGCCGCGATCCAGCGTGATGGATTCAATGCCGCGATGGGCCTGCAGCAGGATGGTGCCGCCGGGCGTCTCGTACATGCCGCGCGACTTCATGCCGACGAACCGATTCTCGACAAGGTCGAGCCGCCCGATGCCGTTGGCGCGCCCGAGTTCGTTCAAATGTGCCAACAGGGCGGCAGGCGACATCGGCCGGCCGTCGACCGAAACCGGATCGCCCCGCACGAAGTCGATCGTGATTTTGGTCGGCCGGTCGGGCGCTGCTTCGGGATCGATCGTCCGCGAATAGACGTAATCGGGAACTTCGCTGGCTGGATCCTCGAGGACCTTGCCTTCCGAAGAGGCGTGCAACAGATTGGCGTCGACCGAAAAAGGCGCCTCGCCGCGCTTGTCCTTGGCAATCGGAATCTGGTTCTTCTCGGCAAAATCCAACAGGGCGCTCCGCGATTGCAGGTTCCATTCACGCCAGGGCGCGATCACCCTTATGTCCGGCTCGAGCGCGTAATAGGCGAGTTCGAAACGAACCTGGTCATTGCCTTTGCCGGTTGCGCCATGGGCCACCGCATCGGCGCCAACCTGGCGTGCGATCTCGATCTGCTTCTTGGCAATCAGGGGTCGTGCGATCGAGGTGCCGAGAAGATACTGGCCCTCATATAGGGCATTGGCACGAAACATCGGAAAGACGTAGTCGCGGACAAATTCCTCGCGCAGGTCCTCGACGAAAACATGCTCCGGCTTGATCCCGAGCAGCAGCGCCTTCTGCCGGGCCGGCCCGAGCTCCTCGCCCTGGCCAAGATCGGCGGTGAAGGTGACCACTTCGCAGCCGTAGGTCGTCTGCAGCCATTTCAGAATAATCGAAGTATCGAGGCCGCCGGAATAGGCGAGGACGACGCGGCGGACCAGTTTGGAACTGCTGTTCATCGGGGCTCTCATTCGGCCCGCCGGCACGGGGGCAGATTTGGACTTGGCAAGCCGGCGACTATAGAGGCCGCGCCCGGCGGTGCAAGTCTAGCCACGCTCTAGTCTAGCCACGCTCTAGGCGCGCTCGCGCGGGGCTGGCGGCCCATGCGTCAACAAGCGGATCGCAAAGACCAGCCAGGTCATGAAGAAACCGGCAAACACCACGTCGGTCAGGAAATGGCCGCCAAAGGCCATCCGCAACCCGCCGACCGCCAGCGCAAACACAAGTGCGGCAGCAATCGCCATGGGCTGCAGCGGCGAGGGGGCGAGGCTTGCCGGCGCCAGCATCCAAAAGGCCTCGGTTGCCTCACCCGAGACGAAAGCGCAATTCCTGGGACAGGCACCGTCGAACCGGTACCAGGGACGAAAATCCATGCCGCCGCCGAATTGGCGAACCTGGGCCGGCCGCGGCCGGTGCGAATGGTCCTTGAGGATCAGATTGGCGAGCAGGCCGGGTCCCAGCACCATCGTCAGGACGAGCATGACCAGCGAAGGCCAGCTCGGCGCCACCCAAGCGCGAAAGCCGGCCCGCCGCGCCGCATAGGAGAACAGGAACAGAGCAAGCGTCACAAAGGGCACGAGATAGCCAACGGCACGACCAAAATCGCCCCAGCGGCCGCGCCCGATAAAGTGACCGTCCCCGGCATAAAAGAGCGAAGCCACGGCAAGATCGAGTTCCGGCCAAACAGCGAAGACGGCAGCAAAACCGAGAGCGGCCAAGACGCTCGCAAAAAAAATTCCCCTGGACAAAACGGCGCCGACCTCCTGTGCTGCTTTCCGGTAGCGCATCCTAGCTGTTCGCGAAAGCCTCGAAACTGGTCCCAGAGCGGCGATCCACGGGAGAACCATGCCGACGGTCCAATTCTGGTACGAGTTTGCCTCGAGCTATGACTATCACGGGGCGATCGGGTTCGAGGCTCAGGCCCGCTTGCCCGACCTCGCCATCGCCTGGCGGCCGCTCCTGCTCAGCGCGACCCTCGGCCAGGGCGTGAGCAATTCTCCCTTCAATATCTATCCGGATCCGGCGAAGGCCCGCTATAGGTGGCGCGACGCCGCGCCGAACTACGAGGCAACCGAGGCCGGGCTCGGCTTCTTTGGGGGGCCAATTCTGATCGCGGCCGATCGCGAAATGGTCAGGGGCGACGACAGCCTGGAACAGGCACTCGACTGGGCCGCCTCTCACGCTTCCCGGCCCCACCGATTGATCGTGCTGGACAGGCGCCCATGACCCTTGTTGGCGAAGAAGTCGAACGCTACGCCCGCCATATCGTTCTGCGCGGCGTCGGCGGGCCGGGCCAAGTTAAACTTAAGCAGACCAAGGTTCTCGTCATCGGGGCTGGCGGCCTTGGTGCGCCCATGATCCAATATCTGGCCGCGGCGGGCCTCGGCACGATCGGTATCGTCGACGACGACGTTGTCGAACGCTCCAACCTGCAGCGCCAAGTTCTCCACCGCAATGCCGACATCGGCCGCTCGAAGGCCGAAAGCGCTTGCGAGGCCGTCGGCCGGCTCAACCCGCATGTCAAACCGGTCGCCCACCAGGTCAGGCTCGATGCGCACAATGCCGGCGCCCTGGTCCGCGCCTATGATATTGTCGCCGACGGTTCCGACAATGTCGCGACCCGTTACGCGGTATCCGATGCCTGCCATTTCGAGCGGCGGCCGTTGGTGAGTGCGGCGGTGAGCGAATACGACGGCTCGCTGACAACTCTGCGCTCCTATGCAATGGCGCCCGACGGCAAGCCCAACCCGACCTTTCGCTGCCTGTTCCCGAATCTCGCGCAAGCCGAACGGCTGCCGGCCTGCGCCGAAACCGGCATCCTCGGCGCGCTCACTGGAATTGTCGGCAGTCTCATGGCGCTCGAGGTCATCCGCGAGACGCTCGGCGGGTTCGGTCCCAATAGCGAAAGCCTGGTCGGTCAGATCCTCTTGATCGATGCGCAGAGTCTGCGCTTCGAAAAATTCCGCTATGCCTGGGATCCGAAAAATCCGCTGAGCGGCGAGCCTCGTTCGCTCAGCCAAGCCGGCGTTCCTTGAAGAAGTCATTGCCCTTGTCGTCGATGACCACGTCGCCTGATAGAGAAACGTCTTGTTGGCCGAGCCGCCGCCTTTGGCAATGAACAGGAAATTGTAGGAAGATTCGCCCTCGGCAAGGATCTCGATCTGGGCTGGCAGATTGGAACGGGTGTTGCGTTCCGCGTACATCGACAGGGGCGCGAGCTGGGAATAGCGCAGGTTGCGCTTGGCGTAAGCGTCAAAAATACCCTCGGCGACCGCCGCCTCATCGTCGCCGAGGGTCAGGATCATCCGACCCTTCTTGCCCAGCACGATTGCCGTGCCGTCCTGGCACATCGGCAGGACCCCGCCGGCCGCGACATTGGCGTTTTTCAAGAGGTCGAAGGCGAGGAAACGGTCATTTTCACTCGCCTCCGGATCCTCGGGTTTGGCGGCAAGCTGGGCAAGGTGGCTCGGGCGCAGCAGATGTTTGATATCGACCATCGCCTGCTCGGCCAGACCGCGGATCGCATCGCGATCGACCGAAAGGAAGCGCCGATCACCCAAGCGCTCGATGCGCACACCCTTGTCGGTGAGCTGCCGGTAGACGGTCGCGTCGGGCCTGAGCGGGAATAGCGGCGTGTATTGCTGCGGGCCACTCCTGTTCGGGGTCACGCCGTTGTAGGATGCCGGGGCTGGCTTTCCAAGGGCCCGCAGCGCAAGGCCCGCAGCGCATGTCGCGAGCATTGACTTCTCGGGCCGATCACGCCATATCGCCCGGCTCCCTGGGATTGCGCTTGTGCGTTTCGACTTCCCCGTTCTGATCTGCGATGTCGGCGGCACCAATATCCGCCTTGCGCTGGGCGACCGGCACGGTAAGACGACGGCGGCGCTACATCTGCGGACCGGTGATTTCGGCGATCTTACCGAAGCGATCGAGGCCGCTTTGCCGCATTGGGCCGAGCGGCCGCGGAGCGCCATCGCTTGCGGCGCCGGACCGCTTGACGGTCGCCGTCTCAAACTCACCAATGCGGCCTGGCTGATCGACGGCCCCCGCGTCGCGGTGGAGCTGCGGCTCGGGCAAGGCCTACTCCTCAACGATTTTGAGGCCCAGGCACTTTCGCTGCCGGCCATCCGGCCAGAATGGACGATGCCGATTGGGCCGGCCAAAGAAACCCCGGAAGGCCTTCGGCTGATCCTTGGCCCCGGCACCGGGCTCGGGATTGGCGCACTTTTGCGCGCCGGCCCGCAATTCGTGCCGCTTTCGAGCGAGGCCTGCCACATTGATTTCGGCCCGGTCGAGGCGGAGGAATTCGCGCTTTGGCCGCATCTTGAACGAGCGCATGGCCGGATTACCTCCGAGTGCCTGCTTTCGGGCCCGGGGCTGGTGCGCCTGCACCAGGCCCGCCTGACTCAGCTCGATCCGAACCGGATCGGCATTGACGGGTATAGGATAGTTGATGCTGCCCATGTCGATGCTGGCTCGCAGGAAGCAGCGACGGTCCGCCTGTTCCTGCGCATCCTCGCCCGCTTTGCCGGCGATATGGCGATTACCTTTCTCGCCAAGGGCGGCGTCACCCTCGCTGGCGGCATCCTACCGCGGATGCGCGGCCTGATCGACGCGAAGGAATTTCGTCGCGCCTTCGAGGCCAAGGCACCGGTCGCAGCGCTCGCCCGTTCGATTTCAGTCCGCTTAGTGATCGAACCCGACACGGTGCTCGCCGGCCTCGCCGCTATTGCCGCCCAACCAGAACGCTATGCGATCGATTATGCGACCCGGGCCTGGCGCGAGATCTAGGCCGCGTTCGAGGCGGGTTCCTGTGTCAAAATGGAAAACAGCACCGAGCGATCGCGGCTTGCCCGCAATTTCGAGGTGAGCGACCCATCGCGCAGAACGCGCGCGATCCGGGCCAGCGCCTTGAGATGATCGGCGCCGGCGGCCTCCGGGGCAATCAGCAGAAAGATCAGGTCGACCGGCGCGCCATCCAGCGCCTCGAAGTCGATCGGCCGTTCGAAGTCTTGCAAAAATGCCGAAAATCCTTTCGCATTTCGGCATTTTGCCGTGTGGTATAGCAATCCCGTTGCCAACCCCCGTCGATCCCAGCCGCTCGCGCTGCAAAAGGGCGTCGAAAATCTCGCGGCTCGAAAGGCCGGACACAGCCCCTGCCCGTTCACTGATTTCCAAGAGCGCCTGCTTCTTCGTAGCCGCCTTGAGCGACGGCAGCACGGCTTCCGGGGTGATCAGATCGGTCAATGGCATGTGGATCTCGAATTCCCTGTCGTCCAAAGAGGCAAGTATTGTGCCGCTCGGTCGGACCGCTTCAGGCGCCGGCCGATGCCCGGATCAAACATCAAATTGCAGACTTCAATGTGGCGGGCGCGGCCGAGGCCGGCGGGTCGATCCAGCCAATATGCCCGTCCTGGCGCCGGTAGACGATATTGACGCGGCCGTTTCCCGCATGACGGAAAACGACAAAGGGTAGCCCGGTCAGATCGAGGTCCATAACCGCCGCGGAAACCGACAATTCGCGCAGGCGCCCGGTCGATTCGGCGACGATGACCGGCTTGAACTCGCCGATCTCCTCAGCCTCTGGATCGGGCGAGGCAAGGACGTAATCGGCCATCGGCTGCTCGGCGCTGCCGGACGTGCCATTGCCGAGCGCGTGATGGCTTTTCAGGCGTCCCTTGTAGCGACGCAAGCGCTTTTCGATGCGCTCGGCCGCCTGGTCAAAACTGGCATAGGGTTCCTGCGCCTTGGCCTCAGCCTGCAAGGTCATGCCGGACGACAAATGCAGGGCGCATTCGGTCCGGAAGCCCGAACCCTCAGGCTCCAGAGTAACATGGCCGGTCGTAATCTGGCCGTCGAAATATTTGGCAATCATGGCCGCGATTCGCTGCTGCACGTGTGTACGGAGCGCTTCGCCAATGTCAAGATTCTTGCCTGAGACGCGCAACGTCATCGCTCGCGCGGGCCTCTCTCATCTGCGCCCATTGTGGATCCGTCTTGGCCCCAGCTTTCCGATTTGAAAGCATTGTCCGCAAAACCCGTCGGCGGGTCTCCCATGCCTTCGATTAAGAGGGTCGGCATGCGAAGTCAATCGGTTCAACAAAGATCTTGAGGGAGGGAAATTTTCCCTTTTAAATCAATGATCTTAAGCGAGTGCGTCGGAGTCGGCCGGGCGCATGGCCTGCTTTTCCCGGCGCCGCTCCACGGAAGAGGGCAGCCGCAAAGCCTCTCGATACTTGGCGACGGTGCGCCGGGCGATATCGATATTGGCCGTTTTCAGCCGAGCCACGATTGCATCGTCGGAAAGGACGGCGTCGGGGCTCTCCTGGTCGATCATCTGTTTGATCTTGAAGCGAACCGCCTCGGCCGAATGGGCGTCGCCGCCGCCTGACGCGGCGATCGAAACGGTGAAGAAATATTTGAGCTCGAACAGGCCGCGCGGGGTTGCCATGTATTTGTTGCTAGTCACCCGCGAAACCGTCGATTCGTGCATGCCGATCGCGTCTGCCACCGTCTTCAGATTGAGCGGACGCAGATGCTCGACCCCGCGCGACAGAAACATGTCCTGCTGGCGAACAATTTCGGCGGCCACTTTCAAAATGGTGCGGGCCCGCTGCTCCAGACTCTTCGTCAGCCAATTGGCCGATTGCAGGCAATTGCTGATAAAGGTCTTGTCGGTCTGGCCGGAATTTGCCTTGGCAATCCGCGCGTAATAGGTGTGGTTGACAAGAACCCGGGGGAGCACCTCGGAATTGAGGTCGACCTGCCAGCTGCCGTCGGCGGCCGGCCTGACATAGATGTCGGGGACGATCGGCTGCACCGGCGCCCGGCCGAAGACGAAGCCAGGCTTCGGATTGAGCCTCCGGATCTCCTTGACCATCTGGGTCAAGTCTTCGTCGTCGACCGCGCAAATCTTGCGCAAAGCGGCAAAGTCGCGCTTGGCCAAAAGGTCGAGATGGGCGATCAGCGCCCGCATCGCCGGATCGAACCGATCGAGATCGCGCAATTGGATGGCCAGGCATTCCGCCAGCCCGCGGGCGCCGACGCCCGCAGGCTCGAAGCCCTGAATCAACCCGAGCACCGCCTCGACCCGTTCCGGCCGAGCGCCCAGACGCTGCGCGACCTCCTCGACGCCCGCGGTCAAATACCCCGCCTCGTCGATCAATTCGATCAGCGCCCGGCCGATCCATCGCTCGACCGGGTCCCCGGTTGCCATGCAGATCTCGCGCAAGAGATGATCGCGCAGCGATAATTCGGCGGCGACGTAGGCCTCAAGATTGGCCGATTCGCCGCCCGCTCCGCCGGGTTGGCCGCTCCAGGCCGTGGCCGAAACGCCGGCATGCTCCAATTTCGTCACTGGCTCGAGCGGCCCCGCCGCGAGATCCCGATCGAAAACATTGTCGAGGCTGGTGCCAAGGTCGCCTTCGAGCGCGCTCTGGTCCGTTGCCAGCTGCTGCGTGCTCCAATCGCCGACCTGCGGTTCTGAAAAGGCTTCTTCCGACGGCAGCTCGCCCTCGCCGTCGGCCGTGACCGGCCCGGCACTATCATCGGCCCGCTCAAGCAAAGGGTTGCGCTCGAGCTCTTCCTGGACGAAGGCGACCAGTTCCTGCGACGACAATTGCAAGAGCTTGATCGCCTGCAAAAGCTGGGGCGTCATGACCAGGGACTGCCCCTGGCGGAGAACCAATCGCGATGAAAGCGCCATCAACCGGTAATCCCGCCCCTACTCGCTTAAACTCTTGCGGTCCAATTTTTGCTTATAGCATGGATGCGGCGGCCGCCACGGTTTGGAATGAAACTTGCGTGAGGACATTTGTCGCAGGCGGTTAACGAGGCCGGACAGCCGTCAGGCCGGCTAGAGGCGGAACCCCTCGCCCAGATAGAAACGCCGGACATCGGCGTTTTCGACGATCTCGGCGGCCGACCCCTGGGTCAACACCTGACCCTCGTGAATGATGTAGGCGCGATCGATTAGGCCGAGCGTTTCGCGGACATTGTGGTCGGTGATCAGGACGCCAATTCCGCGTTCCTTCAAATGCCGGACCAGGTTCTGGATGTCGCCCACGGCAATCGGGTCGATGCCGGCAAAGGGCTCGTCCAGCAGCATGAACGAGGGGTGGCTTGCCAGCGCTCGAGCAATTTCGCAGCGGCGGCGCTCGCCGCCGGACAAAGCGATCGACGGGGTCCGGCGCAAGCGCTTAATGTCGAATTCCTCGAGCAGCGATTCGAGTTCTGCCGTGCGGCGCCGGGCATCGGGCTGGGTAATTTCGAGAACGGCACGAATATTGTCCTCGACGTTCAAGCCACGGAAGATCGAGGCTTCCTGCGGCAGATAGCCAATCCCGAGCCGGGCCCGCCGGTACATGGGCAAAGCCGTGACATCGTGGCCATCAAGCGAAATCACCCCTTTATCCGGCCGCACCAGGCCAGTGATCATATAGAAACACGTTGTCTTGCCGGCGCCATTGGGTCCGAGTAGGCCGACCGCCTCGCCGCGCCGCACAAGCAAGCTGACGTCCTTGACCACTTGCCGGCTGCGGTAGGTCTTGCCGAGACTGAGCGCCGCCAAAGTCCCCTCGACCAGCTGATCGTCGCGCAATGACGGCGCCACACGTCGTCCCGCATCGGGAGATGGGCGATCGGCGGCCGCCGGCGCTGCCGTTCCGGCGCCCAAGGTCAAGCCACCCGTCCATCGCCTGGCGCGGGTTAGCCAAGAAGAACCGCTGCGGGTCAGGTCGGTCACAGCCAAGGGTTAGCGTTCCGCGGCGATCCTGTCACCATGACTCATTGATCGGCCGTCGCCGGCTTGGTGTCGGTGCTCAGGGCTCTCGTCTTGCGTCTCGACCCATCGTCGGGGCCCGATCCCGGCACAAAGAGGCTCTTGACCCGATTGTTGGACCGGCTTCCCTCGACAACCGCCTGGCCGGTATTGAGGTCATAGACCAGTTTTTCCCCCTTGGTGACATTGGGCCCCTGGCTCAGCGTCACATTGCCGATCACATAAACCTTGTTCTCGGTCCGATCATAGGAGGCCCGATCGCCGGTGCCGACCTGATCCTTCTGAACAATAGTTACGCCGCCGATGGCTTCCATCCGCTTGACTTGGCCTGCACCGGCGCCCGCCGGTTCGCCGGTCTGGTTCGCCGTCCGATCCAGAAAAATCGTCAGAACCTCGGTCTTCAGGCGGCTTTCGCCCTGAACGGCGACAACGGCGCCGCTGTAGACCGCCTTCTGCTCCCTGTCGAAATATTCGAGTTTGCCGGCATCGATATTGATCGGCTCCTTGCCGGTTGCACCGGGCAGAACGGCATTCTTGCCAGCCTTTTCAGCAAACACGGGGGCTAGGGCGTCAGCGGCTTCGAAGCCGAACACGACCAAGAAAACCAGCGCCGCGCGGTTCATGGCGACGATCCATCCGGCTGAGGCACGCTCGGCGCGGTTCCATTTTCCGCGTCCGGCTGGAATGTCGATTTGACATGCCCCTCAAATCGAATCAAAGCGCCATTGTCGACAAGCTGCAGGCTGTCGGCGGCAATCGTCGCATTCTTCATCACGACGCTGACGGGATCGTTGGTAACGACGTCGCCAGCCCGCAAATCGATGCTGGCGCTCATCAGAATCGCGTCGTAACCAGAATCGGTTCTCAACCTCACATTGTTCTTGAGGTCCATGGTTTCGCGCCCGGAATCATACAGGCCGGTAGCCGCTGTTATGTGCGCAGTGCCATTGTCGGCAAGGCCGATGCGCGCGTCGAGATCGTGCAGTTCGATCAGGTTCGGTTTCTTGATATCCTGGATCGCCGATGTCGCGTTGACGTCATATTGCCGGCCGTCCTTGCGGAATCCTGACAGTTTAGGCTGCTCCATGACGATACGCGATCCGCTGAGGCCGGCCCGGCTGACCGAAACATTGCCCGGAAGATTGCGGAACGGGTCAATGACAAAGACCCCAACGAGAGCGGCAAGGGCGGCAAGGGCCGCGAGTGGAATGACCCAGCGCAACAACCGCACGCGCCCGCTGTGGCGACGAGCGGCTTCAAAGGCCCGCACGCGCTGTGGCTCGCGATCCCGTTCGACCGAAGCCGGGTTGAGGCTCTCGGCAAGGTTGCTCATACGTGCTTCACATCCATCGAAACCTGGTCTCACACGAGGGGCGTGGCAAAGTTATGGCGACCCGCCAGCCCGGCAAGGCCGTCCGCATGACGCCTATTCATGCGCGAATATATCCATATCCGGCCAGCCAAGAAGATCGAGCCTCGCTCGGGTTGGGAGAAAATCAAAGCAGGCTCTGGCAAGCTCGACCCGTCCCTCGCGCACCAGCATGGCGTCGAGCTTTGCCTGCAGCGCATGCAAGTGGAGAACATCTGAGGCCGCATAGGCCAATTGCGCCTCGGACAGAGCCTCCGCCCCCCAATCGGAGGATTGCTGCTGTTTGGAGAGATCGACGCCGATCAGTTCGCGCGCCAAGTCCTTCAGTCCATGGCGATCCGTATAGGTCCGCGTCAATTTGGAAGCAATCTTGGTGCAATAGACCGGCGCAGCGGTGACACCGAAGGCGAGCATTAGGACGGCAATATCGAATCTGGCGAAGTGGAACAGCTTGGTGACTTGCGGATCGGCGAGGACCCGTTCGAGATGCGGTGCCCGTCGTTGATCGCGTGCCAGTTGGACGATATCGGCCGTGCCGTCACCGCGCGAAAGCTGGACAACGCACAGGCGATCGCGATGCGGATTGAGACCAAGCGTCTCGGTGTCGACGGCAATCGTACCGGCAAATTGCGCATCGGCGGGGAGATCGCCGCGGTGGTGACGAATCGTCATATCGGACCCATGCGGTTGGGTGCGGCCACGCCGCAAGGGCTCGGGCCGCGACCAGGCGAACGTTGACGCGACGCACGCTAAGTTGTTGATATGGCATGGGTCAATCTTGCTGTCAAAAAGACTGCCCAGCCCAAGGCTCAGACGCCTGGTCGGGCCCGGGTTTGCCGTTTTAGCAAAACGGCGACGCCATTCGCCCCGGTCGCTGTGGGAGAGTTGGCAAATCGTCAGGGCACCGGTGGATAGGCGAGCGAAGTCGCTTTGCTCCCGGGAATGCCCTTTTCCCACGTGATCTTGGCGGGAATGTTTCCTTCGAGCAGCAGCGGCAGGTCAAACCACGTCGCTTTGTTGATGAGATTCACAATTTGGCGCCCCGGCGGCCGACCGGGCAGAAAGTCGAAGTGAAACCATAGGCCGCCGTTTTTCGTTCGAATGGAAGGAATGGGAATACCGAGCGGCACCTCGTCTTGGCGCAAGCGCGGGGTGCCGACATCCCGAAGCGGCGCGACAATATTGGCCGCCTGGGCGATCCGCACATCCATCGACTGACTGTCGGTCTGGCGGCGGTACTCAAGCAAAATGAATGCCGTTATTTTGGCGCCGGGAATATCGATGGCGGCAATGACATTCGTGCCGATGGCCTCGCCATCGCTGCCACGCAGCTCACAAAACCGCCAGGTCACGTCACCGAGATAGGGCGTTGAATGAGCAGGGTCGCTTGCGGCGACCACCAGCGCCGCGCGCTGCGGGATTGACCCCGCATCGAGGGGAATTGACCGGAGGAGCAGGTTGTCCCCGACGTGCTCGCTGATGAGTTCTTCGAGCGGATCGACCATATGCTGGTCGACCCGCCCGGCGAGGAGGTGTTCGGGACCTGTGAAGTCGGTCGCAAGCCCGCTCGCTTCGAGTTCGGCTTGCGAAAGAATGTGCAGTCTGTTGTTCGGCGTCGATTCCATGGCCGCCATCACGGCGTCACCTATGCCCATTTCCTTGAAATATTGGCTTAATTGATCCGTGATTTTGGCCGGCGGACTTTTCAGGGCGACGATCCTTTCAGATTTCCTTTGGCTGATGAGGGATTTGCGGGTGATTGTCGCGCCGACCTTGGAGACGCGGTAAACCCGGTACACCTTGGTGAACGTCTCGAAGACCTTGACCTGGTGAACGCCAATCTGGGTCCAGGGCGAGACGATCCGATGCCGGCCGCCGGCGAGAATGATGGGGCAGGCCGAGTCGCAGCCCGCGATGGCGGAATTCAGCGCACCGCTTGCCGCCACATTGGTCAAGCAGCGACGATCTGCAGCCGGGCAGGGCTCCAAACTCGTCCTGGAGACGGCAACATCCAATTGCCATTTGCGGATCATCCGGCCAATTGCAATCGCCGCATCAACGCGTCCACCCGGCGAATGAATGAGGACCGGCAGATTGCGCGAACCGAGCCGATCGAGAACTTGGCGAAACCGATCGACCGACTCGGCCTCGATCTTGCCCTGTGCGGCAATCCAGGCGGCACAATGCGGTTCGCAGCCCGTTTCGGCGCTGTGGACCAGCACAACGCGCATGGGCGCCGTGAAAGCCGGATCGGGTTCCATTGGCGCGCGGCGGGGGCCAGGCCCGCGTTCGCGCCAATGCTCGCCCACGAGAACGCTACCAGCGCCGCGTTGACGAATGTTCGCCGCCGGCAGGCCGCGCAGATCGTTTGCATGATTGGCAGGGCGGGTGGAATGGGTTTTTGGCCTGTCGCCTCGCACTCGAGCCTCCGACAGCGGATCGGCAATTGCGGCGGCCGCGCATGCGATGCCTAACAAACAAGCGCCAAGCACAATCTTGGTGAAGTTTCTCACGATTATCCGTTCGCTTCGGGCTGCTTCAGCTTACCATGGTCTTGCTGAGGGTCGATTTCGGATCGGCCGGTTGTCCGCGCGCCAAGACGACAGCGTGCTCGCAAGGCGTTAGTCTGATCACTATTGCAAATCCTTACTTGCCAAATCCCTTACTTGCCAAATCCCTTACTTGCCAAGCTGTTTCGCCGATATTATCTGCCCTTTGCGCCATCGTTTCAGGATATCAAACCATGCGGCTCACCGACATTGCCATTGTCTTCTCGCTGTGGATGCCGTTGGCGGTTCAAGCCGACCCGGCTTTGACCGTGGTGCCGTCCGTCATGCGTGCGGCGCCCAGCGCAAGAGCCAGGCCCGTCCAGGAAGTGCCCGCGAATGCACAGATTGATCTCAACAATTGTTCGGGCAGCTGGTGCTATTCATCATGGCGCAATGTGTTCGGCTATTTGCCGGTCAATTCAATTGAAGTCCTTCCCTATGCGCCGCCGCCGGCCGTCGTGCCTGCACCACCCATTATCGCGCCGCCGATCGTCGCTGCGCCCTGGGGCTGGGGGCCGGGCTATGGCTATCGCTATGGTTACGGCTATGGTTGGCGGCGCTGGTAGCCGCGACCGCTAGCCTTCCCCCGATCGTTGGGGGCCAATCACCGCTCTCGGCGGTCTGGCTGCGATCGGCGGCGCCATAGTCGGGCAGCAGTCCCGATGGCCGCCTCCGCGGCTTACGCCTGGTGCCGATGCGCACAGCCTGTCTCGGTCATGGTTGATAGTTTGCTACCATGCAATCGGTGGAGACAGCCATGTTCGCCCGGATCATCCTCGTCATTCTGTTCGCCATCCCCGCCCTTGACGTCTTCGCCGCCGTCGCCTCGCTGGTACCGCTGAAGTGAGTTTGGTCGTCGGGCCCGCCGGCGCTTGGATTTCGACCGCGTCAGGCTTCGCGCGGCGGCGCTGCCAAAAGGCCGCGTAGTGGATTTCCGGCCCGGATTTTCGGCGGGCTCAGCGCTCTTTCAACAGACTGCGGGCTAGCTCGACCGCCTTCGTGGCGTTGAGGCCGAAATAATCAAACAAGGCGGCGGCCGGCGCCGATTCGCCGAAAGTGTCCAGTCCCAGCACCCCGCCGTCGAGCCCGACATATTTGCGCCAGAACGCGCTAACACCGGCCTCGATCGCCAGCCGAGGCACTCCAGCGGGCAGCACCATGGCGCGGTAATCCTCGGGTTGGCGGTCAAAGCGCAGGGTCGACGGCATCGAGACCACCCGAACGCCAATCCCGTCCTGTTCCAGGATCGCGCAGGCTTGCATGGCGATCCCCATCTCCGAGCCAGTCGCGATTAGAACCAGATCCGGCCGGCGGCCGGGCCGGTCGGCCAGGATATAGCCGCCGCGACCGACGAGATCCGCGTCGTCGCAAGCGTGCGACTGGGCCGGCAGCACCTGACGCGACAGCAACAAGCAAGTCGGACCATCTCGCCGCTCGACGGCGACGTGCCAGGCAACCGCGGTTTCAAAGGCATCGCAAGGCCGCCAGACGTCCAGATTGGGGATCAAGCGCAGGGACGCGGCATGTTCGATCGGCTGGTGGGTTGGGCCGTCCTCGCCAAGCCCGATCGAATCGTGGGTGAAGACAAAAATCGTCCGCAACCGCATCAGCGCAGCCAGCCGGATGGCATTGCGGGCATAATCAGAAAAAACCAGAAACGTTCCGCCGAAGGGAATGTAGCCGTGGTGCAGGGCAACGCCATTGAGAATGGCGCTCATGCCGAATTCGCGGACGCCGAAATGCACGTAATTTCCAGGCTGGCCACGCGCCACCGCCCGGCAACCCGGCCAGTTCGTGAAATTTGATCCGGTGAGATCGGCGGAGCCGCCGAGCAGTTCCGGCAGCAGGGCGGCAAGATTCTCGATCGCATTCTGGGAGGCCTTGCGGCTTGCCAACGATTCATGGGCGGCCGCAGTTTTGGCCAGCCATTGCCGGCTCCGCTCGGCAAAATCAGCCGGCAGATCAGCCTTTACCCGACGGCTGAATTCGGCGGCGAGCGCCGGGTATTTTTTGGCGTAATCGGCAAAGCGACGGTCCCATTGGGCCTGCGCCTCGCTGCCGCGCGCCTTAGCGTTCCAGGCCGTCTTTATGTCGACTGGAATAACAAAGGGCGGCCATTCCCAATTCAGGGCGGCCCGCGTTGCCGCCGCCTCTTTGGCGCCGAGCGGCGCACCGTGCGCGTCATGGCTGTCGGCCTTGTTAGGCGACCCCCAGCCGATGATCGTCTTGCAACAAATTAAGGTCGGCCGGCCGCAGGCAACGAGCGCCGCTTCGATCGCCTGGTCGAGGGCCTCGGCCTGATGCCCGTCGACGGCGCGAATGACCCGCCAGCCATAGGCCTCGAAACGCTGCGGCGTATCGTCGGCAAACCAAGTGCCGACATGGCCATCGATCGAAATACCGTTGTCGTCGTAAAAGGCGACCAGCTTTTCGAGCCCGAGTGTCCCGGCTAGCGCGCAGGCCTCGTGCGAAATCCCTTCCATCAGGCAGCCGTCGCCGAGAAAGGCGAAGGTGCGATGATCAACGATCTGCGCATCTGGCCGGTTGAACTCCGCACCGAGCAGCCATTCGGCGAGCGCCATGCCGACCGCATTGGCTATGCCCTGGCCAAGCGGCCCGGTTGTGGTCTCTACGCCCGGTGTCAGGCCATATTCGGGATGACCGGGCGTCTTCGAATGCAGTTGCCGGAATTGCCGCAGTTCCTCGATCGGCAGGTCGTAACCAGTCAGATGGAGCAGCCCATAGAGGAGCATCGAGCCATGGCCGTTCGAAACCACGAAACGGTCGCGGTCGGGCCATTGCGGATCGGAAGGATTGTGCTTGAGGTGATGGCGCCAGAGGGCCTCGGCAATGTCGGCCATGCCCATGGGCATGCCGGGATGGCCTGATTGTGCCGCCTCAACCGCATCGATCGCCAGAAAGCGCAGGGCATTGGCCAGAAGCCGGCGCGTGGCGGGGCTCTCGGTCGTTTCGGCAAATCCGGTCCGGACGTTCATGATGCTCAACTCCTAAAGGGTCCGCCGTTTCAATTCCAACAGCTTCCAGATCATCGGCGTGAAGATCAGTTGCATGGCCAATTCCATCTTCCCCCCGGGGCACACGATCGTGTTAGGCCGCGACATGAAGCTGTCCTTCAGCATCGACAGCAAATAGGGGAAGTCAATTCCCTTCGGATTGGCAAAACGAATGATCAGAATACTCTCGTCGGCGCTCGGGATGTGCCGGGAAATGAAAGGATTTGACGTGTCGACCGTCGGAACCCTCTGGAAGTTGACATGGGTGCGGGAAAATTGCGGGCAGATGAAATTGACGTAATCGGGCATCCGCCGCAAAATTGTATCGACGATTGCTTCATGCGAATGGCCGCGCGCCTTTTTGTCGCGATGCAGCTTCTGGATCCACTCGAGATTGATAATCGGCACCACGCCGATCAAGAGGTCGCCATATCTGGCGACGTCGACCGTTTCGGTCTTCACCGCCCCGTGCAAACCCTCGTAGAATAGAACATCGGTCGCGGGTTCGATGTCCTGCCAGGGTGTGAATGTGCCGGGCCGCTGCTGATAGGCGGCAGCCTCCTCGTCATCATGTAGATATTTGCGGATCCGGCCCGATCCGGTTTCGCCATATTGCCGGAACAACGCCTCGATCTCCTCGAACAGATTGGCCTCCGCGCCGAAATGGCTGAAATTGGCAAGGTCTTTTTTCGCCTGCTGGGCAAGTTTTTCGCGCATTTCGTAGCGATCGAAGCGATGGAAGGCATCGCCTTCGACGATTGCCGCCTTGACGCCTTCGCGCCGGAAGATTTGTTCGAATGTTTGCTTGACCGTCGTCGTGCCGGCGCCCGACGAGCCGGTGATGGCAATTACCGGATGCTTCTTAGACATCGAAACAAACTCCGAGCGGATCAGGCGGTGCGATAGAGCGAGCGCGTGTTGAACAAAGGCGTCTCCAATTCGATCGGCTCGCCACGATCATAGGCCTCGTGGTAACTTTGGATCCGCTCGACCTCTTCGCGCGAGCCCAGAATGACGGGAATCCGCTGGTGGAGGTTGTTTGGCACGACGTCGAGCAACCGCTCACGCCCAGTCGATGCTGCGCCGCCGGCTTGTTCGACAATCATGGCCATCGGATTGGCCTCGTAAAGGAGGCGCAGCCGACCCGGCCTTTCTGCGTCCTTTGAGTCGCGCGGATACATGAACAGGCCACCCCGCAAAAGAATGCGATGGACCTCAGCCACCATCGAGGCAATCCAACGCATGTTGAAATCGACGCCGCGCGGACCAGCCCTGCCGAGGATGCATTCCTCGACATAGCGGCGCACCGGCGGCTCCCAGAACCTCTCGTTCGAGGCGTTGATGGCAAATTCGCGGGTCGCGGGCGGAATGGCCATGTCCCGGTGGGTAAGCAGATAGGAGCCGCTCTCGCGGTCGAGCGTAAAGCCATGCACGCCGTCGCCTAGGGTCAGAACAAGCATGGCGGCGGGACCATAAAGGGCATAGCCGGCAGCAATCTGGCGCGTTCCCGGTTGCAGGAAATCCTCAACGGCGGCCGGTCCCTCGCCGGCCGGCGCCAAAAGAATCGAAAAGATCGTGCCGACCGTCATGTCGATGTCGATGTTGGACGAGCCGTCGAGCGGATCGTAGACGAGGAGATAACGGCCGCGCGGATATTCGGCCGGGATCGAATAGGGCAATTCCATTTCTTCGGACGCCATGGCGCAGAGCTGACCGCCCCATTCGCAGGTCCTAAGAATGATGTCATTGGAAATGACATCGAGGGCCTTCTGCTCCTCGCCCTGAATGTTGATGGCGGCCACATTCGGCGGCGTGCCGTTCAGCAGGCCGCGCGAGACGGCCACCGCGATCAGCTTGCAGGCATTTTGCACGTCGTTCAAAAGGCCGATCAATTGCGCGTCGGAACTGCCGGCACGGCGCTGTTGTTCGATAATGAATTTCGACAGCGAGGTTCGACGGTAGGGCATCGCCTTCTCCTGAGGCCTATTGTGCGAAAACCCAACTCATCCGGAAATCCTCGGCCGTGATCGTCTGTAGCGCCGCCCGGTCGACCGGAGCCTGCCTGCCGGCGAACAGGCGATTGGCCTGGCGCAGCCTCGCGCGGTCGAGCGCATTGCGGATCGAGCGGGCGTTCGAGAAGCGTGGCTGCTGCATACGCCGTTCGACATATTCCTGTAGGACCGGCGTCGCCGCTTCGTCGAGCCGGTAGTGCATTTTGGCCAACATGAGATTGGCAATCGCGCAGAGCTCGGCCGCCGAATAATCGGGAAAGTCGATATGATGAGCGATTCGCGACGCCATACCGGGGTTGCTCTTGAAGAACGTGTCCATGCGGTCCTTATAGCCGGCCAGCACAACCACCAGATCGTCGCGCTGCTCTTCCATCACCTGGAGCAGAATCTCGATCGCCTCCTGGCCGTAATCGCGCTCGTTTTCCGGCCGGTAGAGATAATAGGCCTCGTCGATGAACAAAACCCCGCCCATCGCCTTCTTGAGGATTTCCTTGGTCTTGGGTGCGGTATGGCCGATATATTGGCCGACCAGATCGTCCCGTGTCACGCTGACCACGTGATTATGCCGTATATAGCTTAGCCGGTGCAGGATTTCGGCAATGCGCTGAGCAACACTTGTCTTTCCGGTTCCGGGATTGCCGGTAAAACACATGTGCAACGAGGGCGGCTCGGCCTGCAGCCCCAACGCGCGACGGCCGCTTTCGACAACCAGCAGGGCGGCAATCTCGCGAATCCGGGTTTTGACTGGCAATAAACCAATGAGATCGCGATCGAGATCGTCGAAAATCGGGCCAATATTCGATTGGGCATAGATTGCCGCGAGATCGACCGTCTCGCCCGGGCCAGCAGACGCGCTCATCGGCCAGCCTCCAGACGTGGCGAAGCGGCAAGCGCGCGGCGCAAGGACGCGACAATCGTGCGATAGCCGCCATCTGGGTCGCGTGCGCCAAACAGCGCCGATCCGACAACAAAGGTGTCGACCCCTGCCGCGGCAATTGCGGCGATATTGTCGGCTTTCACTCCGCCGTCGATTTCGAGCGCGATCGCCTGGCCGCCGGTGTTCCGGTGGGCGTCAATGCGGCGGCGCACCTCACGCGCCTTGATCAGGGCCCCGGGAATGAAGGTTTGGCCGGCAAAACCGGGATTGACCGACATCAGGAGGATCAAGTCGAGTCTCGCCATGACATAATCGAGATGATCGAGCGGCGTTGCCGGATTTAGCACGAGGCCGGCCTGACAGCCATTGTCGCGGATAAGCGAGAGCGTCCGGTCGACATGCTCGGAGGCCTCGGGATGAAAGGAGATGATATTGGCGCCGGCCTTGGCGAACATCGCCACCAGAGAATCGACAGGCTTGACCATCAGGTGGACGTCGATCGGCGCCTTGGTGCAGGGCCTGATTGCCGCGCAGATCGGCGGTCCGATGGTCAAGTTGGGGACGTAATGGTTGTCCATGACGTCGAAATGGATCATGTCCGCCCCGGCCTCGATCACGCGCTCCACCTCCTCGCCAAGCCGCGCGAAATCGGCCGAAAGAATGGAGGCAGCGAGACGCAGCGAAGAAACCATCACCTGTTCCCGATCATGCCAAACTAGTAGCGCCGGCCCTGCGGCTGATTGCCGGCATAGCTGCGCAAGCCGTACCGCATCCGTCGGCCGATGCCCTCGCCGCGCTCCAAGGCGAAACCGGGTTCGTCCTTTGGCCGGTTAACCATGAAGAACATCCGGATAGATTCCCAGCCCTTTTGCGAGTCGAAGGCCAGGATCTTGATATATTTGTCGCCATGCGCCTTCCGACAGGCCGCCAGTTCGAGCATGATGCCGGCGGGATCCCGGATGTCAAACATCGGATTGCCCCACATCGACCAATAATAGTTCCGCGGGTGGGGATCGTCGGTATATTCGATCGCCACCGCCCAGCCGTTGTTGAGCGCATAGGCAATTTGCAGCCTGATCTCGGCGTCGGTTAGGTCGGGTAGGAAGGAGAATTGTCCCTGGGTCAGTCGCATGGCCACCTCCGCTGTCAGGCTGGTGTCGGGGTCGGGACGTAGTCGACACTGTCGGTCGACGCATAATCGAAAGTCACGTCCTTCCAGGTGTCGAGCGCGGCACGCAGAGGCTGGCACCATTTGGCCGCCTCGGCCAAGACCTGCGGGCCCTCCTTCCAGATATCGCGGCCCTCGTTGCGGGCCTTGACGATGCACTCGAGTGCCACCCGGTTGGCCTGGGCACCGGCCTGGATTCCCATCGGATGGCCGATTGTCCCGCCGCCGAACTGCAAAACGACATCCTCGCCGAGATAGGTCAGGAGCTGGTGCATCTGGCCGGCATGGATACCACCGGAGGCCACCGGCATTAGCTTCTTTAGGCTGGCCCAGGGCTGATCGAAGAACAGGCCGTGCTGCAGGTTGCGCGGCACGAAGCCTTCCCGACAGGTGTCGTAGATGCCACGAATGACGTTCGGGTCGCCCTCCAGCTTGCCGACGACGGTGCCAGCATGAATATGATCGACACCGGCCATGCGCATCCATTTGGCGATGACCCGAAATGATACCCCATGATTTTTCTGACGCGTATAGGTCGAGTGGCCGGCGCGGTGGAGATGCAAAATCATATCGTTCTTGCGGGCCCATTTGGCCATCGACTGGATCGCCGTATAGCCGATGACCAAATCGATCATGATGATGATCGAACCGAGATCACGGGCAAATTCGGCCCGCTCGTACATGTCCTCCATCGTCGCCGCGGTGACGTTGAGATAGGTGCCCTTGATTTCGCCGGTCTCGGCGGCCGCCTTGTTGACGCCCTCCATGCAATAGAGATAGCGGTCGCGCCAATGCATAAAGGGCTGCGAATTGATGTTTTCGTCATCCTTGGTGAAGTCGAGTCCACCTTTCAGCGCTTCGTAGACGACGCGGCCATAATTGCGGCCGGAGAGGCCGAGCTTGGGCTTCATTGTGGCGCCAAGCAGGGGACGACCATAGACATTCATCCGCTCGCGCTCGACCACGATGCCAGTCGCCGGCCCCTGAAAGGTCTTGACGTAATGGGCGGGAATCCGCATGTCCTCGAGCCGCAATGCCTTGAGCGGCTTGAAGCCGAAGACATTGCCGATAATCGAGGCGGTCAGATTGGCAATCGATCCCTCTTCGAACAGATCGATATCATAGGCGATATAGGCGAACCATTGGCCGGGGTTGCCCGGGACAGGTTCAACCCGGTAGGCCTTGGCCCGGTAATATTCGCTGTCGGTCAGCCGATCGGTCCACACGACCGTCCAGGTCGCCGTCGAGGATTCTCCGGCGACCGCCGCCGCAGCTTCCTCAGGGTCGACACCCTCCTGCGGGGTCAGCCGAAATACGGCAAGGACATCGGTGTCCTTAGGTTGATAATCAGGTTCGTAATAGCCCATCTGCCGGTATTTCAGGACGCCGGAGGCATAGCGCTCCTTCATATTCGTGATCTTGGCGTCGACTGGCTTGGTCATCGGCGAGGCCTCCCGGCAACTGCTGGCTTTATTGCGCACGACCCTAGCGGTCCCGATGGTCAATTGAAAACAAAATGATTTTCTGATAATAGTAAGCTTTCCCTTGTGTATTGATTATGCGCCACGTCACCATTCGTCAGCTGCAGATTTTCGCCGAGGCCGCGGATTCCCTATCGTTTGCCCGGGTCGCCGAGCGCCTGAATCTGACGCCTGCCGCCATCTCCTTCCAGATCAAGCAAATCGAGATTGGCTCAGGATTCGCCCTGTTCGAGCGAATCGGCAAGAAAATGCAATTGACCAGCGCCGGCGCCGGCCTCCTTGTCTATGCCCGGCAAATTCTTCAGTCCCTGCAGGACGCCGATCAGATGCTGATGGCCCTAAACGGTCTCGACAGCGGGCGGCTATCGCTTGGCATAGTGTCGACCGCGACTTTTGTCGTCCCGCATATTCTGGCCCGGTTCCAGGCCGAATATCCGCGCCTCGCCATCACCTTGCGCGACGGGAACCGGCAGCAGATTCTCGAATCGATCACGGCCGGCGAAGTCGATCTTGCCATCATGGGCGAGCCGCCGCCCGAATCGCCTGTTGAGGCTTCGCCCTTTGCCCCGCATCCCTCCGTGATCGTGGCAAGCCCTGGCCATCGGCTCGCCGGAAGCCGGGCCCTGCGGCTTGTCGATCTCGCCGCCGAGCCTTTCGTCGTGCGTGAAGAGGGATCGGGAACGCGCTCGCTGATGGAGCGTTGTTTTCCGGTCATGGGGCTGAAGACCCGGATCGGAATGGTCACAGCCAGCAACAATACGATCAAGCAGGCGGTCATGGCCGGCATGGGGCTCGCCCTGATTTCTCGCCACACGATCGGGCTCGAATTGCGGCTCGGCCTGATCAAAATACTACCGGTCGAAGGTTTCCCATTGATGCGATCGTGGTTCGTCGTCCGCAGGAAGAACATGCCGATCATGCCGGCCCACGCCCGCCTGCACGAATTCCTGCTGCAACGCGGCCAGGCCTTCATCGACGAACTCGACCAATCCTTTGTCGAGCTTGCCGGCCGTCGCGCGCGCGTTGTCAAGTCCGGCGCACGAACGACCAAGCCCAGGACAGCTAGGAACAATTGACGCTTGCTGACGGGTCGCCGGCGTCTTACCCTGCGCTGATTCCTTCGTTGTGCGCGTGACCTGTTTGTCTGGCGTGGCGGACCACGAGTTCCCGAGAAATCAATCGCTGTCGCACGGCTGCGAGAAGTGGCGGTAAGGCTGCGCCATGGCCAGTGGCTGAGCGCTAAAGCTGACAAGAGGGCCGGAGCGAATGGCTAATCTGCGCTGGCGGCAGGTCGCTGCGCTTCCTTTTCGCCTGTCGGCGGCGGGATCGCCGGAAGTGTTGGTGATCACCTCGCGCAACAAGCGCCGCATTATCATCCCCAAGGGCTGGCCAATGAAAGGTCGGCTCGATTGCGAGGCAGCCGCCGTCGAGGCCCGTGAGGAGGCCGGTCTGGTCGGTACTATTCGGCGCGAGCCGGTCGGTAGCTACACCTATTGGAAGAAATTTTCGAACCATTTCGACCTGGTCAAGGTTACCGTCTATCTATTGGTCGTGTCGCGTCAGCTCGACACATGGCGCGAACAGCATGCCCGCAAAACCGCATGGTGTTCGCCGGAAGAGGCTGCTCGCCTGCTCGACGAGCCGCAACTGGTCAGCCTCATTCAGAATCTGTCTTTCGATCGCGATTTCCCTGCGCCGGAACGCCAGCACGGCATTGAACTTCGACGATAGGTTCTGAAAGGCGACCAACCTGGTCAATTCGATCGTGGCATCGGCCTTGAAATGCTGCAGAACCCGTTCACGCAGCGAATCGTCGAACTGATTGGGGGTTTCGGCTTCAGCATATTCGAGCGCCAATCTTTCGGCTCGGTCAAATAGGCGACTGGCGCGCCAGACGATCGCTCCACCTATTCCGCCACAACGCCGGTGGCGAGCATCGCCGCATCAATGTCCATGCAGAAGGCTGCAAACGTTGTTCTGGGGAATCCGAACCCTCACCAGCGATCGAAGGGCCTGCGTCAGAGGCGACGGGCGTCGATCATGCGCGTCACAAAGGAGCGTGACACCGGCAAAGACACGGGACGAGCGGCCCCAGGGCCTGCCGGGATCGAGAATGCGGCCGTAGGTCCGCTCTGCTTCCAAACAGCAAACGCACGAACCGGGGGTACTCTGCAACCGGCTTGTCGAGACGCTTCATGAATTTGCCTGTCTGTATTCTGGCTCAGGGCGCAAGCCTCAGGAACGGGCTTGCTCATAGACCGCGTGGTTGGATCAATCAGCCCTGTCTTGCCGGGGCTTGCTCCGATCTGCCGAATGCCGATTGACTGCCCAGGGGCAAGAGCCGACAATTGTCCCCAGGGGGTCGAGGTTGGAGGTGGCGTTGAGGAAGCTTTTGCTGGCATTAGGCATGGCGGCGTTGACGTCGGCCTGCGTTCCGGTCGGAACCACCTATTATGGACCGGCCCGGGTTGTCTATCCCGACTACGATTTCGGCTACGCGCAGAGTTTTGGCTACGGCTATGCCCGGCCTTGGGGGTACGGCAATCGCTACTATCGGTCGGGTTACGGTTATCACAACTATGGTTACCGCCGGACCGGCTATTATCACGGTGGTTATCGCCGCGGCGGCTACCGACGCTGATCACTGGTGAGGCTAGCCCTTGGGCGCCTTAACGAAGCCTTGCAGCAGGCCTCGCAGATTATTCTTAAAAAAAGAGCCAGACGCCGCATCAGGATTGGCGAAGAACTACGATACGCCGATCATTTGGTCCCTACCGCGCACCTTAAAACGGACGGCTCAGGTCGCCCATAACAACAGCGAGACCAAAACTGGCAAGCAGCGCAGGTCAAAGCCCCTCGCCTGGCCGCGCGAGGCTGCGAACGGTGCCTAACATCGCTCCGCTTGCGACACGCTGCGGGGGCCGGTCCGCCGTCACATGCTGGCTCCCGACAGCGCCTTATCAAGAACATCGAGCTGCGAAAGCATCCAGGCCTGATAGGTCGTGTCTGTCGGCGCGGTCTCGGTGACGCCGATTACGGGCACCTTGGACTCTTCGGCCATTCTTACCAGCCTCTGAACGGTTGGCTCATTCGCCTGGCTGTTGTAAAACATGGCTTTGACCTTCTTTCCTTTTAAGTCATTTTCGAAGGTGGTGATGTCTGAAACGCTCGGCTCGGTGCTATTCATGACGGCGAGTTGAAATTTTTCATTGTGCATATCCAGGCCCAGCGCTTGCGCCATATAGCCAAACACTGGCTCTGACGCCGCAACGGGAAGCCCGGCATATTTCCTCTTCATTTCGGCAATCTTCGCCTCGAGCGGTTTTAGCGAATCGATGAAAGCAAGTAATCCCTTTTCATAGTCAGACTTGTGGGCGGGATCGGTCGCAGAAAGTTCAAGTGTAAGACTTTTTGCCAGTGCCGGCATCGTCGCTGGGTCATACCACAGGTGCGGGTTGTCGCCGGCCTTCTTGTGAACGAGATGGGCGACTATGATTACTTTGCGATTCGATACCTTAGTCGAGCCAAGCAGTTTCTCCATCCAGGGGTCGTAGTCGGCACCATTAACGATCACAATCTTGGCGTCGACGAGATCTCTTGCTGTCGACGGATTAACTTCAAACAGATGCGGGTCTTGGTCGGGATTGGTCAGTATGCTGGTCACTGAAACATTTTTGCCGCCAATCTGCGTTACGACATCACCATAGAAATTTTCGGCAGCCACTACATTGATCGGGTTTGCCGCCGCCGAAGCGAGCGCCAGATAGGACAATCCAAATGCCGCAGTCGCAACGATAGTGAATCGTTTCATGGGCTATCGCTCCTGTGGCTCGACGATGTGCGGGTCGAGGGCCCGCGCGAAATGATTAGAGTGTGATGTTATAAAGTAACATTCCGGCAAGATCAAGCAGTTCTAGTTCGGCGTCATTGAGGTTCGAATCGTCGAGGCATCGACACACCAGCAGCAAGGCTGGTGAGGCTCGAATGTAGATGGGCCGTTGGTGACTTCAGGGCAAGTCACTGGCGACCTTTTCGGTTCGCAAAGTCTCCGACCGAGTAGCCAAAATCACAGCCGGGCCGTCCGCGGACTTCCCAAAGTACCGGAGACCGGTCGCAATCGAGGTCACACTTTCGACCGAAGCCAGCGCCGGCCCCGCTCCACGGACACACGTCGCCTCTCAGTCAGATCATTTTATTGCGCAATCGTCCGCGCAGTAAGTTCATCCAACAGACGAACGTTTGTGCGGCCTATCTAACCTGCACCGATCACGAGATCGGCGGGTTGATCCAGGTGGCCGAGGATATGGGGCAAGGACAGAGTGGAGGCCGGACCCGTTCGACATTGCTGAGGCGTGTCTGGCATCATCCGTCGAAAAAATGTGCGAGCGCCCAACGAGTGCGGGCTGCGAAAAATCCCTCGCAACCAGTGCGACCTCGGGCCGCAAAATGGCGCTGGCGAAAAAGGTGTCGCGTAAAAGAAATTGCTGACTTCCCGTTCCCATGTGCCGGCAATTTGCACTGGCAGAGCAATTGTGCCAGCGCTCCCGCCCCTTTATCCTCTCGCTTCCGTTTGAGTGGTGGAGATGCACATCGAGAGCGGCTACCAGTAAGTCGTTGACCGATTATCGTGCCACTGTATAGTGCCATACACACTAAATGACGAAGGTCACCCACGAATGCTGCTCCTCACCTTCGTGAACAGAGCCCCTGTCACACGCGGTGTGGTGGTGTCACCCAGACACGGAGCGGTGTGCCGCCGCTACGGCATTGTCGGCGGCGTGCGCAGATGCGTCCTTTACTGACGAGGCACGGCTGCGTCATCGTGTTTAGCCAGACACAGCTAGCGTGAACGAGCAATTGGGAGTTGAACTACTTTTGCGTAGCGTGGTGCACAAGCGGTGGGCGACGGGGGACCGCTAAGACCCCCTCCGGAATTATGAGCCCGCCGTCGCTCAACCACGCTTGGACGGGGGCCGGATGCCCAAGGCGTCTGGCCCTCGTTTGTCTGCGGTAGGCGCACCCCAAACGCCTGCTCGCAAAAAGCTCGAGGCCCCAATGCCGAACCGCCCGCCACAGAATTCCCCCCGCCCGACCGCAAGACGCAAGACGGCGCCCGGCAGTGCCGGGTCGGTATTGCCGGATGACTAGGATCAACGGCATTCGCTGGTGCGGGCTGCAATCTGCAAAAGAATGCTGGAATATTTGGGTGGTCAGTGATGAGGACGCTGTTACTTGTTGCGGGCCTCGCAGCGGTTACGGCGGCCTGCGTTTTCCGGTTGGGTATGGCCCGTCGGCAGGAATGCGCTCCCGATTCTGATCACGATGGTGCCCAGGAGAGGACTGGCCGGATGGCGGATGGCCACCTGAGTTCTTGATATCACAAGGCTTTTTGCTCGCCTGTACGGCTCGTGTGTACCACCCGCGTGTCGCAGGATCAAGAAGCTTAGCATTTCTCGTGCCGGCGTTCCTACGAGGTGACGGTGGCGACCGGTCGGCGACGAACCCAGTGTAGCGGCGGTCCAATGTATGGCGGGGTTCTAGTCTGCTTGGAGGACCGAGCCGGACGCTCGTAGCGCACGCCCGCTTGCATCAGCAGGATGGAGCGGCGAGTACATTGGCGCCCTCAATTGCAGCACGCGGCGTAGGGCCGCCCCGCTAGCTCCCGCCCGACACCGCCAAACAAGGCCCGACGAGGCAAGTAGAGGCAGACATCTGTTCGACATCGCTGAGCGTTGTTGGGCACTAAAGCAACGTCGCAAAGAACTGCAGAGCGAAGCCAATCCCCACCATACTAAGCCCCAGCGCCGATCGTCGCTTGTACAACTGTTCCTCGTTTGCGACATCTCGAGCGTATTGCTCGTTCAGTTCGGTGACTATGTGGGTGTTAGGGTCAAAACTAGGCTGAGGTGGTCCCCAAATAAAGATCAGCACTACCCCCAGCATTCCGAACACCAACCCCACCCTATTGACCAAGCGAGCATTTTTTAGCCAGGCAAATAGCAACATAGTGAGCCCCAAAAAAGCGACGCCCGCATCGCTGCCCACATCGTGCACCGTGCGCGGCAGTTGGTCCAGTCAGGCCGCGTTTCGGTTGGCCGCTTGCCGCACTTTGAGCAACGCAGCCGCAGCCTGAGATCCGGCACAGGCAGATCGCCCGGTAGGTTCGAGACGTCGATTGTCGACTGATGCCCGCAAGCGCAATAGACGTCGACCCTGATCACGCAAAGCGAGCGCACGTTGCCAAGGTCCATAGGCAGGCCGGTGTACTGGGGCATTCTGCCGCCACCCCATTTTGCCCTAAGCCAACCCCGCAGGTTAGAGGGCCGTCCTTGAGGGTTGCTAGGCTCGGCCGACAGATGCCCCGGCCCCCCTTCAATCATTGCATCGAAGGGGGCCCGTGTCCTATACGAGAGGGATGGACTACTACCCAGACTCCAAGCGTCTCGTCATCGTCCGCGCCGTGTTGGCTGCCAGACAGACGGGAATGTTGCACTTCGGAAACAGCATGGATCGCTTAGCTGTTCTGTTGGCCGTCAGCCTTGGCCGCCTGGAAAACAATCCCCTAGATGTCAGCTCGATAGCGGCGATAGTTGGCCTCTCACGCCAGAGCGTCCTTCGACAACTCCACGACCTTGAGAAAGAGGGCTGGATCACCATGACCAAGCAAGGTCGCCGCTCCATTCCTCTTGCTACGTACGAGACCGCCAGGGGCCAGCCTAATGCGATGGCCTACTTCCGAAAGATGGAAAAGATCATCAGCAAGACCGCCCACGACATGTCCGATTTGGACACTTAGATTGTTGCGCCACATGGCGCCCCTTTGCTACCCAGCCGTCAGCCGACGCCCTCCGAAATACGTCCTCCCGTCGTGTGGGCTAAGGCTGGGGTTGGGAGAAGCCGAACCCTGTTGACAGGGGGCCAGCGGGGCTACCGGCTCTCCTTAATCTTCCCAAAATTCGAAGAGAAGCAGTGAGCATTCATCCTATGGCGCCGCGCGCTCAGGAGCGCGAAGTGAAGCAAGACACTCGGAAAACTATGCACTGGATCAAGGTCGCTCTCTACAGCGGCGCGATCACGATTGGGTTATGGTTCTGGTGGCGCGCGATCGACTGGGCTCTGGCCTTAATCTGGCCGCCTCTCGAATGATTTGGTACATCGTCTGCTTTGTCGCTGGCTTGTCCTGCGGGATGTTCCTCGTCCGAGGCCCAAAAGATTGACTGCAAGAATTTGCAATCCTACCGCCAACTCGGAGCTAACAATTTTCCCCCGCCCAGCCGCACGACGGTGCCGGACGGTGCCGAACATCGGTCAGCGGTGTGGGGAGGCCGCTGAGCGCCCATAGCCAATGCTGAACTTGGCGAGGCGTGCCGGATGCCCGTCCCTCGCTATGCCACCGCCGACCGATGCCGCCACCGTTTCCAACCTGCCGAACAGAGGCCGAGCATGGACCGAGCTCGCCACCCGCCAAACGAGGCCCGACGGGGTAGGCAGAGGCAAGAGCGTTACCATTATTGCGTCACATCAAAGACAGGTGACGTATGTTGGACATTGAATACCATTGATGCTGGCCAACTAGGCCAGAAGAAGGGCTGCTCTTTGGCGAACAGGAACTTAGCTGCCCTAATCAGGCTTCTCGAGAAGGTAGCGTCACTATTCCCGTCGGCCCCAAGGGAGCAAGTCTTATGTCACTCGGCACCATCCTCATTGTCATCCTCATCATTTTCTTGCTCGGTGGCTTTAGTGGCCGTTTCGGTGGCTACGGCTATGGTTTTGGTCACGGTGGCGTTGGTGTTCTCGGCGCCATCTTGATTGTCGTAGTCGTACTTATGTTGCTTGGAAGGCTCTGATCTGACATGCGGAATGTCGGATTGAAATGATAGCGTAAAGTCGATCTTAAGAGCAGCCAGTGTTGCGGTCGCTCAATTGCTTCATATCAACGACGACTGCTGATTTGCGTTATAATTTGCAACCTTAACTCGGAGGAAGAAGTCATGGACAAGGATCGGGTCGTTGGAGCGGCGAAGCAAGTCAAGGGCGAGGTCAAGCAGGTCGTAGGCAAGCTGGTCGGCGATGCCAAGCTGGAAGCTGAAGGCAACGCGGATAAGGTAGAGGGCAAAGTCCAGAACACTGTTGGCGGCCTCAAAGACTCGATTAGAGACGTGGTGAAGGGCAAATAGGTCGTCGATCGAGAAGCTGCGAACTACTCGTGGCGGTAAGTTGAGTGCGGAGTTGTGCGATGAGGAAGTTGTTACTTGTTGCGGCTTTTGCAGCGCTGACTTCGGCCTGCGTTCCCGTCGATCCCACTTATCCTTCCCATGGCTATGGATATGGATATCCTTCCTATAGCTACGGATATGGATATCCATCGTATGGCTATGGATATCGCCGGCCAGTGGCCTATGGCTAAGGCTATGGCTATCGTCATGGCTATGGGTATCACCGTCCTGGGGGCTATGGTCATGTATATTACCGGTCAGGAGGCTATCACCGTGGCGGTAGGTACCGTCGCTGATTAGGCTTTTCGCCGCGCTGCTTCCGGGAGACAAAAATGAACCGCCACTTCGGATATATCGTTGCCGCTCTCCTTTCGTCTCCCATGCTCGCCATGCCAGCAACAGCGGCGGACGTCACGGTGAAGGTGGCATTGACTGACATGTCTTCGGCTATGGGAATGGGACCAGCGGGCCGAGGCATGATGGGACGCGGGATGATGAGCCCCGGCCAGGGAATGATGGGATCTGGCCCAGGAGGCCAGGGATGGGCTCACCCCGGCATGATGGGCCATGGGATGATGGGTGGCGGTATGATGGGTGGCATGATGGCCCTACGCATCGACCAGCCGAGTGTCAAAGCGGGTACCATACACTTGGATGTAGTCAACTGGTCACGAGGCATGCTTCACGAGATGCTTGTCGTCGCCGTCGACGATCCACAAGCACCGCTACCGTACGACTACTCACGAGAGAAGGTGGTTGAGGATCAGGTGAAAGTGATGGGCGATACGGGGGACCTTCGACCCAACCAATCCCATTCACTTGACGTCACGCTCACGCCAGGAACGTACCTCCTGATTTGCAATGTACCCGGCCATTACGCTGCGGGAATGGTCACACCACTTACGGTCACGCCTTAGTGTACGACCTTATGTTACGCATCGCCCTTCTACTCGTGTTGACGTTTCCGGCCCATGCCTTCGCTCAAGCAGCTGGGGCATCTCATATTGGCGGCTCCCACGAAATGGACGCCCACCGCAGCGTGATGTCGCGCCATCATGCAGCCGCTTCCGTGCCTTCGGAGCCGGGTCAGGCAGCCTTCGCCGCTATCCAGGAAATTGTCGGCATTCTAGAGGCAGATCCCACCACGGATTGGTCGAAAGTTAACGTTGAAGCCCTTCGACAGCATCTCATCGACATGGACAACGTCACCCTTCGCACCGAGGTGAAAGGTGAGCGTGTCGAGGGCGGCATGCAATTCGTCGTTTCGGGAGTTGGTCCCGTGAAGGACTCCATCCAACGCATGGTGACGGCGCACGCCGCTACTATGAGCCTTGGCGGCAATTGGACCTTTCAAGCCGAGCGAACAGATGATGGAGCGAGCCTCACGGTTTTGGCTCCGACGAAGGACCAGGAGAAGCTTTATGGCCTGGGCTTTATTGGCGTCATGACACGCGGAATGCACCACCAGACCCATCATCTGATGATTGCACGGGGCGGCAATCCTCATCACTGAGAAGGAAGAGTGATCTATTCCGATTACGTTGCATCTGTGCCGCCAAGCGAGGAAGGGAAGCCATGAATGGCGTAAGCCTCGGGGGCCATTGGGAGAATGTCTACGCAATCAAAGGTGAGAACGAGGTGAGCTGGTTCCAGGAGAACCCCTCTTTGTCTTTGGAACTAATGGCGCTCGTAGGCGCAACTCCGGGCACTACGGTCATTGATGTCGGAGGCGGCGCTTCAAGTTTGGTTGAATTTTTTTTTGGTGGAGAGGGGATTTCGCACGGTTACCGTGCTCGACCTCTCAGAAACGGCCTTAGCGGCCGCCAAGGCTCGCCTTGGAAGTCGGCCAATCAAGTGAATGGGTCGTTGCTGACGTTACAGCGTGGGAGCCGCAGCAGGTTTATGACATCTGGCACGACCGGGCGGCTTTCCATTTCCTCACCGACGAGCACGACCGCAAAGCGTATGTGGCGTGCCTGACCAAAGCCCTAAAACCTGGCAGATACGCAATTGTCGCCACGTTCGCGCCGGATGGCCCTGAACGGTGCAGCGGCCTGCCTGTTGCCTGTTGTGTATCCGTCCGGCATAGGCCGCAGGGTGCCTATTTCTCGTCTTCCCAGCGCTTGAGCAGCGTGGGATCGTCTTTATGGATTTTGATGAGATCGATGAGGTTCTCGATTCCGAAGTCGGTGAAGGCCATCTTGCCGTCGTCACCGACCCCGCGGACCCATATCACGCCGTCTTCGACGTCCATTTCGGTGGCGACGTCGAATAGCCAGTCCTCGTTTTCGCCGAGATCCTTGGCGACGCGGTCAATCGTCGTGACGTGGTGAACCTTGTTGACATGCATGATCAGGCGGCCTGAGCTGGAATAGCTGATGCTCGCGGCGCCCAGTTCCAAGGTAATAGTTCATCCAATCGATGGGCGGGATGAGTTGCGATACGGGAGAGGACGTCGGCTAGCCAGGCCTGCGGATCGACGCCATTCATTTTTGCTGTGACGATGAGACTGTACATGGCTGCGGCGCGTTGTCCGCCACGATCGGACCCGCAGAACAGCCATGATTTTCGCCCTAGAGCGATACCTCTCAGTCCCCTTTCTGCGGCGTTGTTCGAGAGGCATACGCCAAGCCTACCGAGCGGAACAATTCGACTGTTGCAGGTGAGCGCGACGCTGAAAACTGGGCCTGTTGACAAAATTCGGGACTAATACGCTTAGTGTCGCTTGTGCTATCCATTGCTTCACTTATTGGCATGCGAAGAGCGATCCATGTAGATCGATACTTTGGCGGTTCTCGTTGTCATTTGGATGGCACTCATCGTCGCAGCTGCCGTTGCGCTCTGGCGAAAGAGGTATGCGTTGCTTCTTCGCATTGACAGCCCGACGAAGCGAATTTTCTTTTTGGCTACGATCGTCGGCGCGCTGGTGACCGTCGCTTTGACGCTCGTCTTTATCAGTCTTCTCACAGTCACATTGTGCTCCTGTCACTGGGGTTATTTGAGCTATGTCGATCCAAGTGGACATGCAGACCTCCCGCTTCTTGTGGCAAGTTGGTGCAACTACTACCAGCCTAACGTAACGGAACGGTTTTGGAGCAATTTCACGCAGATTGGTTTTCTTGGTTCCTTCGCTCAGTCACAGTCGCTATTAGTGCTGAAGACGATGCTTTGGCCGCTCCGGCGTCTTTACGCATGGGTTCGTATGTCACAGTACGCGGACCCACTCCCGAATGTTGCGACTAAAAGTAGGCCTTCCGACGAGGGAATGTTCACGAGCGCGGCGAACGATGGAGCCAAAATAAGCGAGTGCGACACTTTCAAGTCGATGTCGAGCGACCGTGTGAAACGGCCGGGGCCATCACCGAGCAAATTGCCGGACCAATTCCAACCAGACAGAACCGACGAGCAACAGCCACTGACTGACGGTTGGTATTATATCGATCACGGACAACAGATAGAACCTCGGACCGCTCGCCACGTAAAGCAAATGATGGCGACACTCCCGAACTCAGGCGACATCCTCGTCTGGCGCGTTGGCTTCCATGAATAGAAGCGAGCCGGAGATTTGCCTGAGTTTGCAACTAAAACTGAGGTGTCCTTTCCGCTTCGTCCAGTGGCCGATGCTGGGCGGGGACCGGGTTCTCCCCGTGCGGCGACAAGCACCTTTGTTAAAATCGGCTACGCGGTATCGTTGCCGTTATTTGCAATTGCTGGATTGGCCGTCAGTAGGGGGCTCAGCAGGCAGTTCGGCATCAATTTCTGGATGCTCGTCATCTGCTTAAGCGTCTCATTCTGGGCGACAAATCGTGCCAATGTGCCTCGCTTCCTAAAACCATTGGTCGGCATATGCGTCGGGCACTGGCTTTGGCTCACGGGGTTGCTGGTCATCATCGTCCTCTTCTCGGGAGCTGATGTCGTGTTTCCTTGGCCGTTGTTGCTGTGGTTGTTGCCAGGTTTTCTAACGTTCTGGGTCTTACTTACGAAATCGTTGGCATCGATCGTGACACTGGCGGGATACGAAGTTTTGAGCGTTGCGAGCAACTGGTACGATGCAGCAACGGTCGGAATGTCCTTTGCCCTTGGCATGCATATCGCATTTCGTTTGAAGGCGCTTAGTGCAGCCTACTATGCGTTTCGCAATCTTTCTTCGAGCAGCGGGCCGGGCTAAGAAGAAGAGAGCATGGCTACCACACCTCCAAACGGGCGACTTGGGCTCCTCCGATACTGGTTTTCCGCAAAAATTTCAATCCGTACCGCCTACTCGGACTGGCCCGCTGTCCCCCGGTTGGGGTCGCACGGCGGTGTCGACAATGTGAACTTTGGTCAACGATGCGGGAACAATAAGCTCAGGCCGGTGGCGAGAAATCTGCAGCTATGGCCGCCGACAAAAGCGCACTGCTACATGTGCGCCAGTTATGCGGGGAGAACCGAGTGGCAAAATAGTTTCCGGCTCTTTCGATATTCAGCTCATAAGTGTCCGGGCTTATGCTCGCCTGCAACAGCTCTACGTTTGGGTAGCGAGTTGCGCGCAAATTTGTCAAAGCCGCACGGTCCGCTTCAGTTGTTCGCACCCCGAAGATCACGCCATCAAGCTCCTTGGCGTTGAATGGGATGTCCTCATGCGAACTGCTGCTTCGCCCGCTGCCCGCGCAGACGCGCCACTCCTGCTCATGAGCCCAATGAGCTGACTTGGTCCAGACGATCTGGCCCATGACACGTTGCTTATCTATGCCGCCATAACCAGCTAGGAAGTCGGACAGCGTTTCGTTATCTAATAGTGATGGTATGTGGTCGAAGTAATGGATTGGTCGCACCATCGCCAGAGGATTATTTGGAGTTCCATCAGTAAAGCGCAGTACCACTCCAGAATGGTTCTGGGCGTAGTACGACCACATCAGAATGCTGTCAGGCTTGTCGGAAAGGCACAAGATTTTTGCGTCAACGAAATAGCCTTTGATCTCACCGCTGAATTTGGCGATAAGCTCGCGCATCTCATCGATGGATCCATCGATCGACCCGCCAATATAACGGTCGAAATCCTCACGGCTCATGCGTGGATGGCTACTGCCGCCCAATTGGACAAGGCGCCCGAGTTTGTTCAGTGACCGGTCGAGGGACGCACCGTTGTAGAGTTGCCAGCATTTGTCTAACGCCATAACACGTGCGGCTTGCCGGTCAATGCGCAGCTGGAAGGCGAACTGCATGTCGAACGGGTCGTTGAGCATCGGTGGCGTCGACCAGCGAAGGGTGCGATTTTGGAGGATCACGCGCCCGGTAGCGGCGGTCACATATTTGAATAGGTGGGGCATTCTCGGCCAGTCTAAATGCGTCTCGGAATGTCGTGCCTAGCGCCACCTCTCCTTCACATCAAGCACTGTTCGAGCGGACCAACGGGCGCCTCTGGCGGTGGCGAACTCCCGCTCGTTGAGCACCTGAGCGATGGCATTCGCACCCGTGATGAACTTGCGTTCGCCTGCCACAGTCCGTAGACCTCGACCCGGCCCTAAACAGCGGACATGAGCGCAGCAGCCATACAAGAGCGATCCCATGACGCCTTTGCCTAGTTGCCAGGTCCGTCGAGCCGTTGCTTTCGTGACCCTCGCCAATCTCGCATTCTTCGGCTTCGAGTTTGCGGTGGCGGCGGCTATAGGGTCCGTGTCGCTGTTCGCCGACAGCATCGATTTCCTCGAAGACGCTTCGCTCAACTCACTGATCTTCGTGGCACTCGCATGGCCAACAGCGTGGAGGGCAAGGCTTGGCTTTGTGCTCTCTGGTGTCTTACTGGTCTCGAGCCTCGCCACAGTTTGGGCGGCTTGGGAGAAGCTCTCAGCGCTGGTCCCGCCTAACCCTGTGGCGTTGTCGCTGACAGGAGCAGCTGCACTTGTCGTTAATCTGACGTGCGCATTGGTCCTCGCCCATCACCGACATCACGGCGGCAGTCTAACGAAGGCTGCCTTTCTCTCGTCCAGGAACGACGTCCTCGCCAACGTGGCCATCATCGCCGCCGGGCTCGCCACCACCAACACCTGGTCAGCTTGGCCTGATTTGGTGGTAGGCCTCGGTATTGCAGCGATGAATGCGGATGCCGCTCGACAGGTCTGGACCGCCGCAAGGAGAGAACACTTCTCGGCCCAGGCCTGATGCTCGGCGTTGTCCATTTCGGGTACACCCGCTGTGTACCATCGTTGTGTACCAGTCGAGAATTGCTAAGTGCCTAAGATATCGGAACCATTTGATCGGAAAGGCGGATCTGACCACTTGGTGCCCAGGAGAGGTACCAAACTAGTGCTCGACGATGTTCGCTAAATCCGTATAACCGTATATTTTACACGGCTTTAGCACTCAAACTGTCTTTCCTTGTCCGCGTCTGTTCGCTGACAATCCGCACCAAAGTGTGGGATTGGGTGTGGGATTGGGTGTGGGATTGGTGGATGGGAAAGCTCTCAGCTAGGTCGGTACAGACCGGCGGCACCAGGGAGGCACGGCGACGGCGATGGTCTGTTTCTGATCGTCGGTAAGGCCAGAGGCTCTCGAAACTGGGTCTTGCGCTACCAGATCAAAGGCGTTCGCCGGGATATGGGCCTTGGGCGTTATCCCGATGTGAACTTGGCCGACGCAAGAAGGGCCGCGCTACGGGCTCGCGGTCTTATCGCCCGAGGCATTGACCCGTTGCAGGAACGGGTAGAAGCGAGAAAAACAGCACGAGCGGTTCCGACCTTTGGCGAGATAGCCGCGCTGGTCATTGCCGATGCCCAGAAAAGGACTTCCAACTCAAAGGTCGCCTATCAGTGGCAGCGTCCACCTTGGCCCGGCCTATTCGGCCCATTGCTCGAACGACCGGTCAACGAAATTCACCACGCTGGACGTGGCCGCCGTCTTGCGGCCTGTATGGCGAAGGAAGCCCGAGGTTGCTCGAAAACTTTATCCCGCCATCCGCCGTGTCTTTGAATATGCCCGGATCAGGCTGCGCGACGAGTATAACGTCGCAATGCCGGACAATCCGGCCCGCTGGGACGATCTGAAGGCTATGGGATTCGAGGCTCCGTCCCAGCTGTCCCGCGGCCGCCATCCTTCGTTACCCTATGAGCAAATGCCGGCATTTATTGCCGCACTGCGGGACAGGGATGCCATGGCCGCTCGGATGCTGGAGTTTCTGATCCTGACGAACGTCCGAACGGGCGCAGTGCTGGCTGCGACATGGGATGAATTTGACCTCGACGCCGCTGTCTGGAAGGTACCGCTCGCCAATTTGAAGGACAAGAAGCACCGCAAAGAGGCTTTCCGTGTCCCGTTGTCGGCGCGTGCACTGGATATTTTGAGGGAATTGCAGCCGGCGAAGATCTCTTGGTGGGTATTTCCCGGATACCACGGCAAGCGGTTATCCAACATGGCCATGCTGACGCTGCTCAGGAGAATGAATAGCGAGGACCAGAAATGGCTGGACCCGACGTCCGGCAAAGCAATCGTTCCGCATGGCTTCAGGGCGGCGTTCAGGACATGGTGCGAAGAAATCGCTCATTTCCGCATTCTGTTGTCGAAGAGGCGATGGGCCATGTCGTCGGCACGGCGGTCGAGCGGGCCTACAGACGAACCGACGTCTTGGAACAGCGCCGCGCCTTGATGGACGCATGGGCGGCCCATTGCGAACCGAAAGGCGACACATCGTCCATTTCCGGAAATGAAGCAGCGACGGTGCTTTTCCGCGATGACTAAAAGAAAGCCGACTGCAGACGGCCCATACTCGCCGCTCGAGTTGAGTTTATACCGTTTGCGGAAGATCGCTGAGGAATTGGAGGAAGGTATCGAATTATCCGCCGAGGACCGAAAATTCCTTTGCGATGCTTTCCAAAGAATTGGCAATGGAGAGGACGCTAACATCGTCTTGGGCGTCAAGGCGAAACGTGGACAGCGGAAGTCGAAAGAAAGTGCCGATAAAGCTTTTAAAATGCATTTCGCGCTATCGTGGATTGCCTTGGCAATTCAGCCAATAGAAGAGGCGGCCAAGGCCTTACGCTGGACGGCGCTGCCTATACCGTTTCCAAGTATGTCGACCTGGGCGACGAGACTTTGCTGACCTATTGGCGTAACCACCCAGAATTAAGAAAACCCTCGTTCGAAGCTCCAATTTCGGCCCACCCTATCCGGAAACGGGAGATCAAATAGCAGAACCGAAATAGCGATTTCGGTTTTTGAAACCCGTGGTTAGGTGTGCGAAATGACAGACAGTGTCAAACAAATTTGGACGGTCTGTCATGACATGGAAATTGATCGAAGATCGAGATCGACGCCTTCGCGCTTGGCCCATTAAAGAGGGCGCATATCAAATTGGGATCGGCCGGAGCCTCGTTTACAAGCTGGCGGCTACCGGCAAAATCCGCCTAAGGTTGGCAACCGTACGTTGATACCGGAGGAAGAAATCATCCGCCTGACCGCCGCGGAGGGCGAACGATGAAACCGACATGTGTGGCCGGCCTAAACTACGAAAATGCAGAACGGCCAGATAGGCATTGCGCGGCATCGCATTTTTCCCATTCGACTGACCGGAGAATAATTTTGTCCCGGACACTAATTCTGACGAGGCGCTGGCGCTTCGGTTCGCAGAATTGCATGCAAATGACCTTCGTTACGTCGCAAGCTGGGGCCGTTGGTTGAACTGGGACGGCATCGATGGGTGTTCGACGACACCCTACAGGCTTACGATCATGTTCGTGCCGTATGCCGTCGGGCTGCCGCCGAATGCGATGGAGAGCTGGGACAATCTGCACAGCTATCCAGCGCAAGGACGGTCAACGCGGTGCTAACGCTTGCCCGGTCGGATAGGCGGATCGCGGCAACGGCCGACCAATGGGACACCGATCCCTGGCTCCTAAACACACCGGGCGCGGTTATAGATCTTTGCACGGGCTTAACGAGATCAAACCGGCCCGATGACTACATGACAAAAATTACGGCGGTGTCGCCAAACGATGGTGCTTGTGAACGGTTTTCCCAGTTTCTGGACGAGATTACTCGCGGAGACATCGACCTGCAAAGTTACCTTCAACGGGTTGTTGGCTACGCGCTAACAGGCGAAACACGGGAGCATGCCCTTTTTTTCGCTTACGGGACTGGTGCGAACGGAAAATCCGTATTGCTCAGCACCGTCGCAGGAATAATCGGGCAGCTACCATCGAACGGCGCCGATGGAAGCTTTTACCGCCTCAAATGCTGACCGCCATCCGACTGAAATAGCCAACCTTCGAGGCGCAAGATTAGTCACGGCCATCGAAACCGAAGAAGGCAGGCGCTGGGCTGAAAGCCGTGTGAGGCAGTTGACCGGTGGTGATACCATCTCAGCTAGGTTTATGCGGCAAGACTTCTTCGAATTTCGGCCAGTGTTCAAGCTGTTCATGGCAGGGAACCATAAGCCAAGCCTGCGAAGCGTCGATGAGGCAATCCGGCGCCGGTTCCATCTGCTACCTTTTGCGGTCACCATTCCGCCCCCGGAAAAACGAGATACCACGAGCTAACGGAAAGGCTTGAATTTGAATGGCAGGAATATTAGCGTGGGCAATCAAGGGTTGCGTCGCCTGGCAAAAAGGTGGGCTTCAGCCACCAAAGGCGGTCCGTGATGCGATTGCGCAATATATTCAGGCGGAAGACGCGATAGCGGCTTGGCTCGATGAACGGTGCGAAAGGGATCCAAATGCCTGGGCAGGCTCAAGTGAGCTATTCTCTTCATGGGAGCAATGGGCGAATAGCGCGGGCGAACCGGCCGGACACGGAAATACTTTGCCCAACAACTCGAAGCACGAGGATTTTTGGCTCTGCGAAAAATGACCGCTCGTGGCTTTTCGGGTCTGCGGCTAATGCGAAATAGGGAAGTTCCGGAAGGTCCATGACGCATATGACTCCAACACCGTAAAAGGACGTATTAGCGCGCTCTTGACGTCGATAATGCGAAGTCCCGTCAGATGCGTCATGGGAGAAATGACCAAAGCCAAACCAAAGCCAGATCCCGTACCGACCTATGAGCCAACGGCATCCGGAAGCCGTATTCTGGCCGCCCATCGAACTTGGCGAGTGGAATAGCCACCGGGCGCCGCGGGAGCTAAGGAAATGACGAGTTCACCACGCCCCATCACCGAAAAAGCTGACTTCATCGACGTTCAGCATATGGCGAAGGCGGGCGCATTCGCAGGAGGCGGCCAACAATATCCTTTGGCGGGTCTCCGATGGCCATTCTTGAGGCGTCTTAGGATCCTTAGATACCGGCTAGATCTTTGGCCGTGGGGTGCTCCAGGATGGATGTTTTTTCCGGTGGAATGGACGCGATGCAATTATGGTGGTCGGCGACCATGGTTTAAATGCCGTTGCGGCAAGCGTGTCGCACGGCTCTATTTTGATGGCAAGGCCGTTGGGTGTCGACGCTGCCATAACATGATCTATGAATGCCAACGGCGAGGCGAAAGGGTCGAAAATATTATCAAGCGTGCAAACTTCGGCTGTCGCTTGGCGGCGCTCCCTCCATCGGTCAGCCTTTTCCAGAAAGGCCGAGACGCATGTGGCGCCGGACCTATGACCGTCTGAGGCGGGAGGCGGAAAGCGTTGGAAGCGCCGCTAAAGAGCAGCCGTTTCGCCAAGCGCAACGCCGATTACACAAGGTTCTCGTTTCACCGAATGCGTT
>CAVZAB010000016.1:0-152967 GCA_963773155.1 uncultured Alphaproteobacteria bacterium
GTGACCAGAAGAAAAATCCGCCCCTTCTTGTCTTTGACGAAAAGGTTCTTGCTATGCGCCCCCGGGATGGCGCCGCGCAGGGATCTGGCTTCCGCCACGGTAAAAGCTGGCGGATGGTCGATTATCTCGACGGCAATGTCGAGCGTCGCCTGAAAAAAGCCAGGAGCTCTGGTTCGGTCTGCATCAAGGGGTCCCACTGAGCGAGGTCGGCGGGTTTCTGAGACGGCAGCGCCAGCTTGCACAAGCTGGGGCCGACCGGCTGCGGCTGAGGGCGAACTGCTCGGTTGCATTCGCGGAAACTTTGCGGCATAAGGCGCTGGTTAACCCAAAACGGATGCGGGTGTAGCTCAGAGGGTAGAGCACAACCTTGCCAAGGTTGGGGTCGAGGGTTCGAATCCCTTCGCCCGCCTCCAAAATAACTATCGGAAACCAATGAGTTACATACGGTCCTTGTAACAGGGGCGAAAGCCCGGGCGGTCAGCTGCTGTTGAGCGCCAGCGTCCGCTGCCTGACGATGTCAGGAAGGTATGGAATGGCCGGTTTGTCTTCGACGTCGAGCCTTGCGCCGAGATAGTCCCAGAAGATGATACCCAATTTGGCGCAGGTCTTGGCCAGACCGAGGAAGGCGTCACGGCAATCGCGGCCTTGATCGCTGCGTGTCCCGCCACTGATTTTGCGTTTGGTGACCTGGCAGCGAATATCGTTTTCCGAACCGTTGGTATGGAGCGGGATCTCCGGTCGCTCGAGAACCTTGAGGAGTTCGGGTTTTTTGGCGTGCAGCCGTTTGAGGAGGCGGTCGAGCGAGACGAAGCCAGTCGTGCGCTTGAAGATGCGATCGAAGCGGGCCCGCAATACCAACCGGCGCTGCGGCGAGGGATCAGTGCGGTAGTCGAGGAGATCCCGGTAAAACGCCCAGATCAAACCGCGCAACTTCTCCTGGGCCATCCGATTGTGTTCGGTGAAAGCTTCAAGCTTATAGACGAGACGCTCGGCATGGACCCAACACAGGGCGTGTACGCCGACGTCGAATTGGCCGGCGTCGTCGCTGACGATGACACTCTTGCGCACGAAGCCGTGCGCCATGACGCTGCCCCACAACGCGCCCTCGGTGGCGATGCATACGGGGTCGGGCGTGACCTTGAGGTCGGTGAGGCCGAGGCTCTCCAGATGTCGGATCCAGGCGGTTGCGTCGGCGAAGTGTCGATCCGCATGCACGGCAAGCTTCGCTATCACAGATCCCGATAGCGCCCGCTCACGCATGTAAGCGAGGGCCTCGTCATTGACCACATAATCGGCATAGCCGGCACGCAGAAGCTCAAGAAAATTGAGCCGGCTTTTCGAGCCGGTCGTTCCAAACCAGGCGAAATGATCATTGCCGATCTGCGTACAGAAGCCATTTTTGCCCTTATGCCGCGCACCGGTGTCGTCGACCGTGATCCAGGCGGCGGTCCCGAGCCCGGCCCGCAAGACATCGCGCGCCTCAGCCACGAAGGGCTCCTGGTCGCCAATCAACATGCGCATAACTTGACGCTTCGAGATATCGATACCGATGGCCCGCAGTTGGGTGACCAACCGGGCAACAGTCACTTGTCCTTGATGGTGCTGAACGAGAACAAAACGGCGAAGCTCGGCGCCGAAATGCCCACGCACGCCGGCCGGCAGCGGCGCGATGACTGTCGCTCCAGCCGGCGTCAGCCAGCGCTCACGACGAAAGCGCAGGACATGGGGCCGTAAGACGAGATCCTGGACGACGAAGCTCTCATAACCTTTGAACCGGGAACCAGGCGGCACCTCCGCCTTGAGGATCCGTTCTTCGTGGATCACGCGTTTGGCGGTCTTCTTGCCGCCGCCAGGCCGCGGACCTTTCGGGGCCTCCGGTTGGCTTGCTTTGTCCATACCACTGGGCTTGATCGGTGGCTTGATATCGGGCCGGCCCTTCTGACCTTTCAACCGGGCGTTCTCTTCGCGAAGCGCAGCAACAGTCTGCTTCAATGACGAAACCTCGCCCAGAAGCTGCACTACCAGCATCTTCAGTTCAAAAAACGAAAGCGAATCAATATCGTGGGGCGGCATCCCCAGAATGAATCAGACCGCAGCCATTTTGGGAATCCCAGCTTAAATATTTGATCGCGGTAGGAATGCCCATTACTGGGCACCCCCCGCATAGGTCCGCACGTGCGGCTTGCCCGCATGCGGCCCCCACCTTGGGTGTTTGACGGCAAAGCGCTCTCTTGGCCAGGGGTGTCGGATCGCCGGTTTGGGGAGCCACTCGTCTGCCAGCTTCTCCATCCGCGTCCATGCCATGTCATCTTTCTGACTGCGACGCCGCAGCGTTCGCCACCAGGCTCGGATGACGTAGTAGCGGAAGGCCCCGAGCGCACGGATATTGTCCGGCACTGCGTGGTAATTGAAGAAGCCATCGACGACCTGCTTCAGCCAGTTCCCCTGTTCGGGGATCGCTTGGTGCATACGTCGTCGAAGTTCCTCCTTCACTTTCTGGACCTTCGCCCGCAGCCGATCGCGCCGGCTTTTTCTCTTGAGAGAGAAGCGGCCACCACGCGTCTTGCTGCAGATGAAGGTGAAGCCCAGAAAGTTGAAGGTTTCCGGTTTGCCGAGCCCGCTCTTCTCGCGATTCGCCACCGCATGGCGGCCGAACTCGATCAGGCGGGTTTTATCCGGATGGAGCGACAGAGCGAATTCCTCAAATCGTGCACGCATCGCATCGAGGAACCGACGGGCGTCGTCCTCGTGCTCGAAGCCGGCCACTAGATCATCGGCGTAGCGCACGATGATCATGTCACCGGTGGCTTCGTGCCTTCGCCAGCGTTCAGCCCAGAGGTCGAAAACGTAGTGCAGGTAGATGTTGGCGAGCAGCGGTGATGCCACCGACCCTTGCCCCGTCCCCACGTCACTGACCGCCACGGCCCCATCTTCGAGGATACCCGCCCTCAGCCATTTCTGTATCAGGCGGATGATGCGCTTGTCGCCGATCCGGTGCTCGACGAAACGGACGAGCCAATCCTGGCTGACCGATCCGAAGAAGTCCCGGATATCGGCATCAAGTATGTAGTTCACCGTCCGGCGGTCGATCCCCACCATCAACGCGTCGAGCGCGTCATGTGGCCCCCGTCTGGGTCGGAACCCGTACGAGAAGCCGAGGAAATCTACCTCGTAGATGGCATTCAGCACCATGACGGTGGCACCCTGGACGATCTTATCTTCCAGGGCAGCAACCGCGAGTGGCCGTTGCCGGCCGTCCGCCTTCGGTATGTACGTCCGGCGGGATGGCTGCGGCCGGTAGGCTCCCCGGTGGACCCGTCCATGCAAGTCCTCAAGCCTGGGCTCAAGGTCTGCCTCGTAGTCCTCCCACGTCACGCCGTCCACACCGGCGGCAGCTTTGCGCTTGAGCGCGTAGAACGCCAGTCGGAGCGTATCAACATTAATGTGGTGGAGGAGCGCGGTGAACCGTTCCTTCGTCCTTTGCCTTGCAGTTTGCCGTACGCGACCCAACGCCTGGGTGACGTGAGCCCCAGACCTCATCCAGCAACCAGGGGAGTCCGAGGTTGATTTGAGCCATGTTGGCTCGGTGATGCAAGAGGCTTTAATGCGGCGCGGAATCTGTCGGCGAAAGACGCCGGTGACAGATTGCCAAGGCCGCTGTGGGGCCTCGAGCGATTGTAATCCTCCTTCCATGCTGCGAGCACAAGCCGAGCGTGAGCAAGCGAAGTGAAAAGTGTCTCGTTGAGACATTCGTCGCGCAATCGACCGATGAAGGACTCGGCGAATGCGTTTTGCTGCGGTTTGCCCGGGGCAATGTAATGCCATTCAACCGAGGTCACCTGACACCAGTGCAAGATAGCTATGCTTGTCAGCTCGGTGCCGTTGTCGGAGACGCAAGTCGTTGGTCGGCCGCGGTCCATGACGATGGTGTCGAGTTCACGGGCGACCCGCAGACCTGACAGCGAGGTATCTGGAACGAGCGCCAGGCATTCCCGGGTGAAATCGTCGACGACCACCAGGATCCGGAAGCGGCGGCCGCCGGTAAAGGCGTCAGAGGCAAAATCCAGGCTCCACCGCTGATTGGGACGCAGCGGAAGTTCCATCGGCATCCGCGTGCCCAGGGCCCGCTTGCGGCCACCCCGACGGCGAACCTGCAGTCTTTCCTCCCGATAGAGACGGCGAAACTTCTTGTGGTTCATGGCAAACACTTCACGTGTCATGAGAATCCGCAGACGACGATAACCAAAGCGGCGCCGCGCTGCGGCCAACTCGCGTAGTCGGGAACGAACCTCGGCGTCATCCGGACGCCTACCGCGATAGCGCACCGAAGAACGATCCACCTCAAGGACTGAGCACGCCCGCCGTTCGCTGACCTCAAAGAGCTTCATGAGATCAGCGACGGCTTCAACGCCTGACAGCGGGCGTAGAATTTGGTTGCGGCGATCTCCTTGAGCATGGCATTGTCGAGCATCGAGTTGGCGAACAGCCCTTCAATTTGGCGTTTCGTCCTCGAGCGCCTTCAGACGCTTGGCATCCGACACTTCAAGCGCGCCGTACTGGGCCTTCGACTTGTAAAAGGTCGGCTCGCTAACGCCGTGCTGCGACAGACGTCCGCCGTCTTCGCCCCAGCCTCATGTTCCCGCAGGATCCCAATGATTTGTTCTTCCGTGATCTGTCTACCCTTCACGTCCATCCCTCCCAAGGGTGATGGACTTCCTGTTTTGGAGGAGATTTAGGGCTCACGTGATGTGGTCTGCGACCACGGTGGGGCAACAGCACCTCGCATATCGGCGCTGCACCTGTTGCCTTCGAGTTCCGGGACTATCTCGGCCCCCACATTGAGCAAACTTTCGCGGCTCAATACACACCCCATGCAATTGCTGTGTACGCTTCGCGGCCGCCGTCACCGGCGGAACCTCGCGCAACACTCGCTACCAGGCGGGCGCTACCCCTTACCTGGGCAGGACTTTCACCTGCTGGATTCCGCCAGCTTGGCCTGGCGCACCCCGCGGTTTTGCCCCTATTACATCGAACATTGCAAACTTCAGCTTAGTCTCGCTGGCGAAAAGTCGTTCAAGGCGCTGACGCCCGAGCGCTGGCGAAACTTCGCAAATCGGAGCCGTCTCCCCGGAGGGGCCGTGGTGACCGCAGTGGCGAGACGGCAGCGGCACTGCACGACAAGTGGCCGATTCTCACGGAGTGCGATGTGGTTCCACCCCAGGTACTCCAGCGGATCGACCCACATATCGATGAGATGGCAAACGGTCTCAATCCTTAGGAACTAGATCACGATCGTCACGATTGCTCGCGACGGACGCGGTCCCCAAGCGCCTATTAAGCGCGCGGCCGACGCGGAGCCTGACGGAACAACAGCTGTAAGACCGGTCGACTTCTCTAGCCAGGCAAGCGACCTCGCCAGCAACGTGGTGGCAGCCACCGTGCCGCGTCTCCTCCTCGAAAAAATCGCGGAACGCGGTGTAGGTCTAAGAGATCGCTAATTGCGTCGTAATTAATTGAATTGATCCTTCCTTAATGGGTGACCAGGCGAAATCCATGCGCGCGATATCCCGACAAGCCGAGTGCTAGCAGGAGAAGTCGGGTTTTCTCATACACATCGCCTGCCTCGTTGGAGACGCACGGTTGGATGTCGCCACGGTCCCATACCATCTCACAGTGGTGATCATTCGCTCAATGATCTCAGGCTTTCTCGTTCTTTAAAGAATGCATGGTCAGACTTTGCGGGACCAAGCGTACGAAATCCGGACCGCTGGTCACGGTCGGGATATCGCGCGCATGGATTTCGCCTAGCCACCCATTAAGGAAGGATCGATTCAATTAAGTGCGACGCAAGTGGCGATGCTGATTGAGGGGCTTTCGCAATGGTCTCAAAATGGTCGGGCTAGACTGTGAGCGCGCGCTTTAGCGCCAGCAACCGGGTCAGGAACTCGTCGCGTCGGGCCGCAAGATCGGCGATCGACCGGTCTCTTGCTGCTTCTTTGATGCTATCGATCAGCATTCTTTGCGTGCCTTCGTCGAGATCCGGCGTACCCAGATCCGCCCACCATCCCCGCATCGCGGGCACGATATGGTCGATGAAATGTTCGATCCCCCCTTCACCACCGGCGAGGTGGAAGGTCAGATGCGGGCCCATCAGAGCCCAGCGCAGTCCCGGTCCTTCTGCGATCGCTGCGTCGACTTCGGCGGCGCTTGCGACCCCCGTCGCAACGAGATGAACGGCTTCACGCCACATAGCCGCCTGCAACCGGTTCGCGACATGGCCTGGCACTTCCTTACGGATTTCGATCGGGCATTTGCCAATCGCTCGGTAGAAGGCCATCGCCGTCGAAACGGCTTGCGGCGAAGCCGTAGGCCCGCCGACAACTTCCACGAGCGGCATGAGATGCGGCGGATTGAACGGGTGACCAATGACGCAACGGCCGGAAAAGCGACACCCTTCGGACAGCCGGCTGATCAACAGACCCGACGAGGAGGAGGCAATGACTATTTCTTCCGGTAGAACGGCGGCGATGGACGGCAACAAGGCCTTTTTGATCTCGTAGCGTTCAGGCGCACTCTCCTGCACAAACTCTGTCCCAGCGACGGCCCGCACGGGATCCGTCTCGAACCGCCAGGCATCGGGATTGGCGTCCGCAACCGCGCCGAGGCGCTGCAGCGCCGGCCACGCAGAAGCTATCGTGCGGCGTACGAGATCCGGTGCGCTTGCCGACGGATCGCTCACCGTCACCTCTAGTCCACGACTGAGGAAATAGGCCGTCCAACTCGCACCGATCGTTCCGGCACCAATGACCGCGACATGGTGGATATGGCTTGCTGCTGTGTTCATAATCATCCCCGATTGATCCGTCCAAGATCAATTGACCTGCACTTGGCGAATTCCTGGGCTGGAACTCGGAAGAAAGATAGAGTTTGACACCAGGACCGAGAAGAACCGACCGGAAACTATCACCAATGGGATTGCAGCGCTCGACGCGGCTGGCGGATTCTTCTAACTGAATACCAGGCACACGCGCACAGCCCCGCATTTGGACGACGGGCAGCCGTTCATCGGTTAAATCCGGACTGTGGATCAATAAGCCTTGCATGAAATCAACGCCGATTTCGTATAGGGCCCCGCACCGTTTCACTCTCAACGAATTCGGCTTTGACCTTGACGCGGACAGCTCCGTCGACATCGACGAATTAGTCTGCCGCCGACCTCGTCAACAAATCGGTTAGAACCGCCAAACCCCAGCGCACGACCCCGCAGCCGCAAACGCGGCGGGTTTCGGTGATTTCAAAGCACAGACGACCACAGACGGCCGCACCCGAATGCAATCGCTGGAGAGAGGTATCCCATTGATCAATCTGTGGCGCACGACAATTCAACCCAACAGTACGACGCTTTCCTGCTCGTTAGGGTCAGTTCTAGCAATCACGGCCCGGACCGGCTTGTCGGTCGGATTGTAGGGCTGGTGCGGGACGCCGGCCGGAATGTAGACGAAATCGCCGGCCCGTGCCCGCATCACTTCGGTAAGATCGGGCCCGTGGCGCATCTCGGCCTCGCCCTCCAATACGAAAATCGCCGTCTCATGATTCTCATGATAGTGCGGCTTCGCTGAGCCGCCCGGCGGAATGGTTAGAAGGTGCATGCAAAGGGCGTTTGACGCCACGGATTCTTTTGATATCCCGGCGAAATAATCGAAACCCTGCTTGCCATGATAGGTCTCGCCTTGATTGCGGATGAGCTTGCAGGAATTCATCGATTGGCTCCGTGTTGGCAATGATGGCGGCAGTCATTGTGTCCATGGGGCGGTTCGACCGACCTTTCGATAACCGGGGTCAGACTCGCCCAGCGTTTGGCCGTCACCTGCCATCAGATTGCCCCGTCTCTGCCGGCGGGTCGAGACCGAATCGAGCGTTGTGGCTGGCGTCGCGCCCGATCAGCGGATGCAGCGCCCCCACGCCAAAGGATCGCCATTCTCGTGCGCGCGTCAGGGTGTGGCGTGAGACCATTACCAGCACGCCTTCGGGCCGGCCGCGGCCAGGGAGGGTCCGACTGCGACGCTTGCGGCTGGCACAGCCCGGATGGTGCCTAAGGCTACGGGCCGGCACTCATGTGAGCCTTCACGGCCTCGACCATCTGCTTGAGAGAAAATGGCTTTGGCAGGAAGCCGAATTTCTCGCCCTCGGGCAAATTCTTGGCAAAGGCGTCTTCGGCATAGCCGGAGACAAAAATCACCTTGGCGGTAATGCCACGCTTGCGCAATTCGCCGAGCATGGTCGGACCGTCCATTTCGGGCATGACCACGTCGGAAACGATGAGATCGATTTGCGCCTTGGTTTCCTCCAGGACCTGCAGAGCTTCGACGCCCGAGCCGGCCTCGAGCACCGTATAGCCGCGCGACGACAGCGCCCGCGCCCCAAAAGCCCGGACCGCCGTCTCGTCCTCGACCAGCAGAATTGTCCCGCGGCCTGTGAGATCGGGCGCGCTGGCTCGAACGGCCTCGATTTTTTCCGCCGCCGCTGTCTCTTGCGGGTCGGCGACGTGACGCGGCAGAAAGATCCGAAAAACGGTTCCCGACCCGACCGTCGAATTGCAATAGACGAAGCCGCCGGTCTGCTTGACGATGCCATACACCATGGCCAAGCCCAGACCGGTTCCCTTGCCAACTTCTTTGGTCGTGAAGAATGGTTCAAAGATCTTTGGCAAAACGTCGGCAGGAATGCCGCTGCCGGTGTCCTCGACCTCGATCAGCACATAATCGGCAACCGTCAGCGAGGCCTCCTGGGCGCGATATGGTCCGCATTCTTCTGCCGAAACATTGCGAGTCCGAAGCATGATCTTGCCGCCGCTCGGCATGGCGTCACGGGCATTTACAACAAGATTGACAATGACTTGCTCAAGTTGGTTCACGTCAGCTTTGACCAGCCACAGGTCGCGGCCATGCTTGAGATCGAGGCTGACCTTTTCGTCGACGAGTCGCTTGAGCAGCATCTGCAAATCGGACAGGACGTCGCCGAGCTGGATGACCTGCGGGCGCAGCGTCTGGCGGCGCGAGAAGGCCAACAATTGCCGAACCAGGCCAGCCGCCCGATTGGCATTCTGCTTGATCTGCATAATGTCCTGAAACGAAGGGTCGGTCGGGCGGTATTTGGCCAATAATAAATCGGAATAGCCGATGATCGCCGTCAGCACGTTGTTGAAGTCGTGGGCGACACCACCGGCAAGCTGGCCGATCGCCTGCATTTTCTGCGATTGGGCGAAATTCTCCTGCAGGGTGCGCTGTTCCGTCGTCTCGAGGGCGAAAATCGTCACCGCCGCGCCGTCGCCGCTCTTTTCCTCGCTCGAAGAGACGAAGAACCGGGCCGAGCGGCCGCCCTCGCCCTGGATTGCGACGTCGATTGGGGCAAGATCGCCTTTGCCCTGCGCAGCCGCGACGACGGCTGCTTCAAGCGCCGGGCGATCGCGTTCGCTGACCGCCGTGTAGATCGACCGGGCGCTGCCGCCATCAGCGGCCTTCAACCCGCCGGAAAACAGCCGGGCAAAGGAGGGGTTGGAGCGGATAATGCGACCGCCTTTGTCAAGCGAGGCAATCGCCATCGGCGTCGAATTGAAGAAGCGGGCAAAGCGAACTTCGGCGGCGCGCAAATCCTCGCCCGGTTCCTCGCCGGCCGCCCGGTTGATGACCAAGGTGCGTGAGGGACCTGGTGAGAGGTCCTGGGCAAAGGCGACACGGTGCAGCAGCCGGACCGGCAGGCGCTGGCCGTTGCGCCGTTTCAAGTCGATGTCGAATTGTTCCGTACGTACGTCGCCAGGGCCACCGGAAATCGCGGCGACGAGCGTCGCACCGTCGCCGGCGACAATATCCGACAATTGCAGGCCGCCAGAACCGAATTGAGCCAGATCATAATCAAGCCAATGCGCCAGGGTGGCATTCATGTAGGACAATTTTCCGTCGGCTTGCGCCGAAAAGAAGCCGGCCGGCGCATGATCCAGAAAATCGATCGCATGCTGCAATTCCTGGAAGACGTTCTCGTGCCTTTCACGCTCCCTGGTGACGTCGCTCACCGACCACAGGGTCGCCCGCTTATGGCCGATCCGGTCGACCGGGCGGACCCGGATCCGGTACCAGCCGGCATCACCTTCGCCGGCAAGCGGCGGAGCAAGCCGCAATTCCTCGGAGCCCCGCTTGCCCTCACGCGCCGCCTGGGCGAGCCGATAGACCGCTTCGGAAACCTCCGGCGTCCCCGAAAACAATCGCTCGACGGTCTTGATGTCGCTGGCGGCATGGGCGCCGGCGAGTGCCATATAGGCTTCGTTCGCATAAAGGATGCGCGAATCCCCTTCGGTCACCAAGAGCCCTTCCGGCCCGGAATCGGCGATCAGCTTGGTGACGTCGTTTTTGGTCGCCTGCGCGGTGAATTGAATGAGCCCAATGGCATAGGCCAGCATGGCGAACATGCCGATAACCGCAAGCAGCGTCAGCAAAAGGAAGATCAGCCTGGCGGCGGCATCGGTCGGCAATAGTGCAAAGGCGAGCGCGGAGCCGATCAAAACCAGCGCGATGATCAGCACCAGCACCGGACTGCCTGCCCGCTCGGTCCGGTCAACGCTCGCCGGCAGCGGCGTATCGCTCATCGCAAGAATTCCTTCGGCGGGCGGCCGCAGCCCCATCCCCGCGGCCCCGCGCTGACAATGCGGCGAGAAAGCCCCATTTGCAATCGCCCGCGCAGCCCGACAGTTCGCAAATACTCCGCCGAATCCAGGCTGCCAACCCAATCCGATTCGACCGGCGATCGGCAGCTCCTGTCACGCCTAGACTGGCCTTGCGACCACCGCCTCGACGCCGCCTCTCGACAACAGCCCGGCGTGAACAAAAAGGGTACAAATCTTTTTTTTCGCGGACTACCAGGGCCGCGCGAGAAAATCCTCGTCATGTTAACCATCTATTAACCTTGCGCAGGCGCCGAAAGTTCGTGTCTGCTAGTCTGCTGGGATCGTCGGCCGATCGCCAAAAGGGCGAAGGAGCGTATGTCGCAACTGACCGCAATATTTGGGGAGAACAAGCCTCTCCTCTATGCAAGCATTGCCTTTGCCGCGCTTGTTGCCGCGTTCATTCTTCTGTTCCTCTATCGCCTGGTGTTCCGCCGCCGGCGGCGCTTGCCGGGGTCGGCGCGTGGCCGCCAGCCAAGGCTCGGCATTGTCGATGCCTTCATTCTCGACGCGGAGCGTGAATTGGTGATCATTCGAAGGGACAACGTTGAACACCTCTTGATGCTCGGCGGGCCCAATGATGTGGTGATCGAAACCCAGATCGTCCGCGCCCAACCGGCAACCCATGTACCCGCTCGCGACAAGGAACCCGCTGGATTGCCCGCCCTGCCGGCGGCGGCGCCCGCCCCGATTGCCGTGCCTGTACCCCCGGCGCCTGTCCTGCCGCCGGCACCGCCGCCGATGCCGCCAGCTCCGCCCCAACCTGCAGCAGCTTCGGCGCCCGCCCCGCCAATCCCTGCCGCACCGGCAAAGCCGATGCGGCCGGTGACGCCGGTCACGCCCCAGCAGTTTGTTCAGCCGCCGCGGTCGGCGACGCCCATGGTTGCACCAAAGACCAACGTCGAGTCAGTTCCGGCCCCGTTGGCGCCTTCGATCAGCGCCGTCGAGCCGATGATACCGGCGCCGCCGAGGGCCAAGCCAATCGGTCCGGTCCGCCCGCTGCAACCACCGACGGCGATACCGCCGCAGGCCCCGCCAATCCAGCCAGCGCCGGGTCAAGCCCTGCCGCCGCGTCCGGCCTCTGTCGCACCGAATCCTTCCGCCATGGCACAGACCACAGCGGCAAGCCCGGCGCCGCATTCGCCAGGTCCGGCCAGCCCGCCATCGCGGCCTGCGGCCGCGCCGGTGCCGCCGCGGCCCGCTCCACCGCCACCGCCTCAGCCGGCCAAGGCTGCCGATCCTTTCGATTCGCTCGAGGAAGAAATGGCGCGTCTGCTCGGCCGCGCACCCGGCGGCAAGAGCGAATAGACGGGCGCTTGACGCTCAATCGTCGCGATAGACCCGCTCACGGCGCTCGTGTCGCTCCTGCGCCTCGACAGAAAGGGTCGCAATCGGCCGGGCATCCAGCCGTTTCAGAGAGATAGGATCGCCCGTCTCTTCGCAATAGCCGTAGCTGCCTTCTTCGATTCGGGCCAAAGCGGCCTCGATTTTGGCGATCAATTTCCGCTGTCGGTCACGCGCCCGCAGCTCGATCGCTCGATCGGTCTCCGACGAAGCCCGGTCAGCAAAATCGGGATGGTTTTCGTTTTCGCTCTGCAAGGCTGCCAAAGTCTCGCGACTTTCCCGTAATATGTCGTCTTTCCAGACTACCAGCTTGCGTCGGAAGTATTCTCGCTGGCGTTCATTCATAAAGGGCTCGTCTTCAGATGGCCTATAGGTTTCGTCGATCATGTCGGCGCTTTTCATTAACCTTCACGCTCCCTTGCAGAAAGTGGTGCCCTTATAGCCGCGCGATTCTCGCGAGACAATCGCAGCAGCGGTCGCGCGGCATGTATTTTATCGCCATGACCGGCGAATGAAGGCTTGCCAAACCGGCGCCGGCAGGCTGAGCCGCCAACCCGAATCATTGCGCTGGCTGCACCAGCGTGGCGGCAAAAATGGTCTCCCGGCCTGGGGCGGGATCGCGCGGAATGAAGCGCGCGAGAATCAGCGAGACTGTGGCAAATCCTGCCCCGCACACGAAGACCGCCGGCTGGCTGTACAGCCAGACGATGCCGAGGAGAAAAGGCAGAAAAACCGCCGCAATATGGTTGATCGTGAAAGCCACGCCCGAAGTCGGGGCAATATCGGCAGGGTCGGCGATCTTCTGGAAATAGGTGCGCTGGGCGATCGACAACGAGAAGAACGCATTGTCAATGACATAGAGGGATGCCGCCCAGAATGGGTCGGAAACCAGGGCATAGGCGAGGAAAACGAAAAACAGGCTGAGATTTTCGAAGGTGATGGCCGCAGCCTCGCCGAACCGCAGAATGAACCTGCCGACCTTGGGCGAGATGAAGAAATTGAAAATGTAGTTGATCAGGAACAGCGCCGCGACGTCTTCGGGACGGTACCGGAATTTCTCGACCATCAACCAGGCGGCAAAGACGATGAAGATTTGCCGGCGCGCCCCGCCCATGAAATTCAAGGCGTAATAGAGCCAGTAGCGCTTGCGCAGCACCAGCCCCTCGCGCTGCTTGACGGTCTGGGGAAACCAGGGGAACACGAAGGCGAGCAGCCCCCCGGCCAGAATCGACAGGATGCCGAAGCCGAGGAACATCGTCCGGTAAGGGACCGGCATGAATTTGGCAATCAGCCAGATCATGGCGAAGGCGATGATATTGGCAAAAGCGGCCGCCGACATGACCCGTCCGAGCACGACCGGCGCCTCCTGCTTGCTGAACCATTGCAGCGACAGGGACTGGTTCATGGTCTCATAATAGTGGAAGCCGACCGACATGACGAAGGTCGTGATATAAAAGCCGAAGACGCTCGGAAAAAAGCCGGTCGCCGCAATGCCTATCCCGAGGACGACCAGCGACGCCAGCGCCAATGTCTGTTCGCGCATCGCCAGCAGCCAAAAAGCCGCCGAAAAAGCCAGCAGACCCGGCAATTCCCGCACCGACTGCTGGAGGCCAATCTCGAAGCCGGTCGCCCCGAAGGAATCCTTAGCGAAATTGTTGATCAATGTCTGCCAGCTTGCAAAGGACATCTGGTTCATCGCCGTGGCGATCATCAGAAATCCGGCCGGCGTGACGATCGCCTTCCACCAGTCCTTGCGCACGATCATGGCAAAAGCCTCCCGCTTGCGCTCTACCCTGAATCCGTGGCCGCACCGGTCCGACCTCTCGGCGCGGCCCTGCAGCGGGTCGAAGCGAGCTGGCGACAGTTCACGGCTGCCTGTGAGTGCTCTAGTATACCTGTATGGAGCGACAAACCATGCCCGAAAGCGCCCTCTTCAAAACCATACTTGTCCCGATCGACCTCGCCGAAATCGATATCGCCAAGCCAGCCATCGAGACGGCGGCGGCGCTCGCCGAGCAATCCGGCGGTGCATTGCGCCTCATCAATGTCCAAAGCCTGCTGCCGGCGACCTTCATGGACTACGTCCCGCCGGACTTCGATGCGACCCAGGAAGCCAAGGCCCGGCAAGATCTCGACCGCCTTGCCGCGGCGGTTCCCCTACCCAAGGAGCGGGTCTCGACGGTCGTGCGGATCGGCGGCATCTATCCCGAGATTCTTGCCGAAGCCGACGCATTCGGCGCCGATCTCATCGTCATCGGCTCGCATCGGCCGGCAATGTCGACCTATCTCCTCGGCTCCAACGCCAAGACCGTGGTTCGTCACGCCAAATGCTCGGTCTTGGTCGTGCGGAACTAGGCGGACCTAGCGGGCGAGTGCGCGCATCGCGCCATCGAGTCCGGCAAGCGTCAGCGGATACATCCGCTCGCCCGTCAGCCGGCCGATTACCCCGATCGAATGAATATGCTCCCAATGGGCCTCGGGCACTGGGTTGAGCCAGGCGAGCCTTGGGAAGACCGCGCCAAGCCGCGTCAGCCATACCGCGCCGGGTTCCTCATTGGCCATCTCGATCGCCCCAAAAGGCTGGCTGATTTCGTAGGGTGACATTGCCGCGTCGCCGACGAAGATTACCCGGTAATCCGGCGAAAAGCCGCGCAGGATCTCCATCGTCGCGATCCGATCGGTGTGACGGCGTCGGTTGTCCTTCCAGACTTCCTGGTAGAGGCAATTGTGGAAATAGAAGTGCTGCATGAACTTGAACTCGCCGCGCGCCGCTGAAAACAGCGCCTCGACCAACCTTACATGCCCGTCCATCGAGCCTCCGACGTCGAAGAACAGCAGGACCTTGACCGTGTTGCGCCGCTCGGGCCGAAGCCTTATGTCGAGATAGCCGCGCTCGGCGCTCGCCTGAATGGTCGTTGGAAGATCGAGTTCCTCGTTGGCCCCGGTGCGGGCAAATTTCCGTAGCCGGCGCAAGGCGAGCTTGATTGTTCTCGTGCCCAGCTCGACGCTCGAATTGAGATCACGAAATTCACGGCGTTCCCACAATCGCACCGCCCGTCCCTGGCGGCCGCGCTGCTGCCCATCCGGACCCCTTCCGGATGGTAGCCGGCCGCGCCAAAGGGTGAGGTTCCGGCAGTACCGATCCATTTGCTGCCGCCCTGATGTCGGCTGGTCTGCTCGCGTAACCTTTGTCGCAGCGTCTCGAGCAGCCGGTCGAAACCGAGGGCGGCGATCTGACGTTTTTCTGCCTCGCTGAAGTTTGCCTCGATCAGCGAGCGCAGCCAATCGGCCGGCACCTCGACCGGCTCCGCCTGATCTGCCGCGGCACTCAGGCCGCGGAAGACGGTGGCAAAGACCCGGTCGAAACGATCAAAATTGCGCTCGTCCTTGACAAGAATGGTCCGGCTAAGAAAATAGAAATCCTCGACCGACTTCATCGCGAGATCGAGTTTCATCGCCGCCATCAGGGTGAGATATTCACGCAGCGTAACCGGCACTTTCGCGGCGCGCAGCGCGACAAGAAAATCGATGAACATCGGAGCATTCTGCCAGGCGCGGCAAGGCCCGTCACCCCGCTTCCCTGGCGAACCGCGCCGCTTGACGCAGATCATGGCAGAGCCGGCGGCGAGCGGCTTCAATAAGCTATGTCTCGAGCGCTGTTGTTTGGCCCGGCTCTTGCCTTTGTTTTGGCCGCCATTGTGGCGGCCCCACCGGAAGCTTCGGCCGGGCCGATCAGCCGCGGCCGGGCGATTGCCAGCGTCAATTGTTCACGCTGTCATGCCGTAGGTCGGCATGGTTCGAGTCCGAACCCGAGAGCGCCGCCGTTCCGCTTGCTGCATCGTCGCTTCCCGCTTGAACAGATCGAAGAGGCGCTGGCGGAAGGAATTATGGTCGGCCACAATGGCCCGGAAATGCCTCAATTTGTCCTTGCGCCCGGTCAGATCAATGACCTGATAGCCTATCTGCGCGCCATTTCCGCGGCCGAATAGACCGCATTGCAGATGCCCGCAATTGTCCCGGAGCGTCCATTTCTGCTATGCGCTGAGGTGTTCGGCTACGCGGTGCCGTCCGGCAAGCGCCGCAAAGGCGCGCCAAACCAACCGGGACTGGGATTGATGCGTTTCAACGGCACACGACGATACATTGCGACCGAGGATCTGCAGATCGCGGTCAATGCCGCGATTGTGCTCGAGCGGCCCCTGCTCGTCAAAGGCGAGCCGGGGACCGGTAAGACGGTGCTCGCTGAAGAGATCGCCTTGGCGCTTGGTAGGGAGCTGATCACCTGGCACATCAAGTCGACCACCAAGGCCCAGCAGGGTCTGTACGAATATGATGCCGTTTCGCGGCTCCGTGACAGCCAAATCGGCGACCGGCGCGTTTCCGACATCAGCCATTACATCAAGCGCGGCAAATTGTGGGAGGCCTTTGCGGCACCGGCCCGCCCGGTTCTCTTGATCGATGAAGTCGACAAAGCCGACATCGAGTTTCCCAACGATCTCTTACTCGAACTCGATCGGATGGAATTCCACGTCTACGAAACTGGCGAGACTATTCGCGCCAGCACCAGGCCGATCGTCGTTATCACATCGAACAATGAAAAGGAGCTACCCGACGCTTTCCTGCGCCGTTGCTTCTTCCACTACATTCGATTCCCCGACCGGGAGACGATGCAGCAAATCGTCGACGTGCATTTTCCGCAGATCAAGCAGCGATTGGTGGAAGAAGCCCTGCGAATATTCTTTGACCTTCGCGAGTTTAACCGGCCTGAAGAAGAAGCCGTCGACTTCGGAACTGCTCGACTGGCTGAAGCTGCTGGTCAACGAGGATGTCGGCCCGGAAACCCTGCGCGAGCGCGATGTGAAGAAACTGGTCCCGCCACTCTACGGCGCCCTCCTGAAAAACGAACAGGATGTGCACGTATTCGAACGCCTGGCCTTCATCGCCCGGCGCGAAAACAGGGACGGCTAGAACGGCCGCGCCGTCGCTTGGCGGGAGACAAGCCCTCGCGCTACCTGTGGCACGGTTTGCTGCCACTAGGCCGTCCGGTAGACCCGCACGATATTGGTGACATGCGCTTCCTCGCGGGACAACGGAAAGGCCCGGAACTCGTTGCTCGAACCAATCAAATGCCAGGCGCCCCGCGCCTCGGCGCGGTCGCAGGCGCCGAGATAGCTGGCGCCGGCCGCACCATCGGCACGTAAGCCGAGCACGATCATGCCGCCAGGCGCGACGACCCGGCGCAAGTCCTCGAATGCCTCGGGCGGCGCGTGGCCCGCGGTAAAGACGCCTGAGGCGACGGCTGCGGCGAAGCTGGCGTTGGCAAAATCCAGCCGCTCGCCGAGCACCATGACGCGGCAGTTCGCGTAGAGGCCTCGCGTTCTGGCGATTGCCAGCATCCCCTCGTTCATGTCGATTCCAGTGAGGTCAAGATAGCCGAGCGCCCGCAGCAGAAGGGCAAGCAGGCCGGTTCCACAGCCGGCATCGAGAAGCGGCCCGGCGATCGGAACGTGCCTTGCCGTCATGGCGGCGACCATGGAGGGCGACGAATAGCCCAAGGCCATGACGTCACGCTCGTAATCATTCGCCCAACGCGCATAGCTGGCGTCGAGTTCGCGACGATCCCCGGCGGCATAGACTTGTTCCAATCGTTTCAGCCGGAGGGCATGTTCGTTGTCCGGGTCCATGGATCGGTTCCGCTCGTGCCGGGAAAACTTATGCTATCATTCGACAATTCGCGCGGCCAAGGGATTGTCCATGCTGAGGGTCATATTGTTACGCCATGCCAAGGCGGTCCAGCATTCGAGCAGCAACGACCGAGCGCGCAATCTGAACAAGCGCGGTGAAGGCGATGCCGATCGAATCGGCCCCTATCTCGAGGCCGAAGCGCTGCTTCCCGACCTTGCCATCGTCTCCGATGCGGCCCGGGCAAGACAGACCCTCGAGCGCGTCCTGCGAGGGCGCACAAAGGCCGTTCCGGTCCGAATCGAACCCAAAGTCTACGAGGCCGACCCCTCGACCCTGCTAGCTACACTGCGGACGGCACCGGGCAATGCCCGCAGCCTGCTTTTGGTCGGCCACAATCCCGGCTTGGCGGAACTGGCGCTCCGATTGACGGGCTCGGGGGACCCGGCGAGCCTCGCCCGGATGAAAGTCAAATTTCCAACCTCGGGTCTGGCGGTCATTGATTTCGCGCAGGCCGCCTGGCCTGCCATCGGTTCAGACGGTGGCTACCTCGAGCGCTTCGTTACGCCGGCGCAAATCGGCGGCGAGGACGATTGAGGCAAAGCCCGCTGAGACTCCAATCTTGCCAACCTGGTCCCGCCATTGAGCCTCTTGTCCGATCTGATTTTTGAAGCCCGCATCGCGGCCGAAAGCCTCTTTGAATTCGTAAGTGGCGGCGGTCTTCGGCTCGGCGTGACCGGCCTGTCGCGGGCCGGCAAGACCGTATTCATCACCGCGCTGGTTCAGAATCTGATCCGGGCCGGCCACTCTTCGCGGGTCAGCATGCCGGTCTTCCGCGTCCATGCCGAAGGCCGCCTCGCCGGCGCCCGGATTGAACCACAGCCCGACGATGCCGTGCCCCGTTTTGCTTACGAAGATCATGTCCAAGCGCTCACCGGCAGCGATCGGCACTGGCCGGCCTCGACGAGGCGCATCTCGGAATTGCGGTTGACGCTCGAATTCGAGCGGCCGGCCGGCTGGCGGAGCGGCGCTGCGGCGCTGACGCTCGACATTGTCGACTATCCCGGCGAATGGTTGCTCGATCTGCCACTTTTGAGCAAATCCTACGCGCAATGGTCGCGTGAAACGATCACGGCGAGCCGGACAGCGGAGCGGGCCGAACTTGCCGCAGACTGGCACGAATTCAATGCCGGCATCCGGCCAGGGGCACTCGCGGCGGAGGAGGAGGCAAGGCGCGCCAGCGAATTGTTTACCGGCTATCTGCGTGGTTGCCGAAGCGATCGGCTGGCCCTATCGACTTTGCCGCCAGGCCGCTTTCTGATGCCGGGCGATCTCGAGGGTTCGCCGGCCCTGACCTTCGCACCCCTGGTGCTCGACGAGGCTGCGGCGATCGCGCCGGGAACGCTCGCGGCGATGATGGAGCGCCGCTACGAGGCCTACAAGGCCTATGTGGTCAGACCCTTCTTTCGCGACCATTTCGCGCGCCTCGACCGGCAAATCGTCCTCGTCGACGCATTGGCAGCCTTGAATGCTGGACCGCTCGCCGTCCGCGATCTCGAACAGGCGCTTGGCGACATTCTCGCCGCCTTCCGGGCCGGGCGGCCGACGTTCTCGAACTCGACTGCTGCGGCCACGCATCGACAAAATCCTCTTTGCCGCCACCAAAGCTGACCATTTGCATCACACCAGCCACGACCGTCTGGAAGCCATTCTACGACTTTTGACGGCCCGCGCGATCGCCCGGGCCGAGGGTCTCGGCGCCGAAGTCGACGTCGTCGCTATGGCCGCCATTCGCGCCACCCGCGAGGCCAGGGTGCGGCACGGCCGCACGACGCTGGCCGCCATTGTCGGCACGCCGATGCAGGGCGAGATGGTCGGCGGCGAAGTCTTCGATGGCACCAGCGAAGCGGCCATTTTCCCCGGCGAATTGCCGCTGGATCCCGCCATGGTCTTTCGCGACGAGGTGACCCTGCCCGCGCGGGGCGAGCCTGATTATCGCTTCGTCCGGTTTCGACCGCCGCTCGTTGCATTGGCGGATAGCCAGGCCCTTCCCCATATTCGCCTCGACCGCGCCCTCCAATTCCTGTTCGGTGACCGATTCCAATGAATGCCAAACCCACTTCCGTCAAACCACGCGCCTTTCGGCTCGACGACAGCCATGTCGTCTATACTGAGGTCGGCGAAGTTCCCGCCGCCCGACAAGGCTGCCGTTCACGTCGAGGCGCAGGCCGACCGTTTCGCCGGCGCCCCACCGGCCGAAGACGGTGAGGCGGCGATCGAGCAGGCCGAGCGCGGCGGCGTCCTGAAGCGCAGCCTGGTCTCATGGGGCGGCATTTTGTTTTCGGCGCTGGGCGGTCTCGTATCGCTTGCCGTCGGGCTGTGGCTGACGAAACTCCTCGACGATCTTTTCGCGCGCTGGGTGGCGCTAGGCTATCTCGGCATTATCCTGGCCGGCCTCCTGCTCGCCGCCATGCTGGTCCTGCTCGGGCGCGAGGTCTTCGGCCTTTTGCGCCAGCAAAGGATCGCCCGCCTGCACCTGCGCTTTGCCAAGGCACGCGCCGCCGACAACAGCGACCAGGCCCGCCGGGCGATCGGCGAACTCGTCGGACTCTATGCGAAGCGGCCGCAAACCGCCGCGGCGCGCGGTCGGCTCGCTGATTATAGCCGTCAGATCATCGATGGTCGCGATCTCGTCGACATCGCCGAGCGCGAATTGGTTCACGGGCTCGACCAGGACGTCAACCAGGCGATCGCGGCCGCTGCCAAGCGCGTCTCCGTGGTCACGGCGATTTCGCCGCGCGCAATCCTTGGCGTCATCTTTGTCCTAGCCGCGATCGTGCACCTGATCCGCCGAATAGCTGAAATTTACGGCGGCCGTCCAGGCCTATTCGGGTTCATCAAGCTCGCCCGCTCGGTCGCGACCCATCTTGCGATCACTGGCGGCATGGCGGCCGGCGATAGCTTGATTCAGCAATTGCTCGGCCACGGCATTGCCGCGCGCATTTCGGCGCGGCTCGGCGAGGGCGTTCTCAACGGCCTGTTGACGGCGCGCGTTGGCCTTTCGGCCATGGCCGTCTGCCGACCGATGCCATTCGCGCTTGCCGCGCAGCCGGGCGTCAAGGAGGTGGCACCCTTCCTGTTCGCGGTTAAGAAGAGTGAGACCCCCTAGGCGCAAAAAGGCTTAAGGGCGCGGCTGGCCAAAGGCAGGCTCGCGCGAGCGCGCCGCCTCCTCGCTCAGCCAATTGCGAAAGGCGACAATCTTGGGTGTCGCGCTTCGATCGGGACGGCACAGGAAATAATAGCCGAACGGCGTGTGTACGCTGGTGTCGAAAGGCGCGACCAACCGACCCGCAGCGATTTCGTCGGCGGCGATCGCGCGGGTGGTCAAGGCAATACCCTGGCCCTGGGCTGCCGCATGCAGCGCCATCGACATTTGGTTGAACCAGACGCCGCGGTTGGTATCGACGTTGTGGACGCCGGCCGCGCTTAGCCAAACCTGCCAGTCCGGCCACATGCTGAAATCGGCGTTCCATTCGAGGTGGAGGAGCGTCGCACGGGCAAGATCCTGCGGCCTGCTAATGGCATTTGCGCCCCGGGTCAGAGTCGGCGCACAGACCGGAAAAACGTCCTCGGTAAACAGCAAGGTGGCAACGAGCCCTGGGAAATCGCCCTTGCCCCAATGGATGGCCGCATCGACATTCGCGCGCGCAAGTTCGGCCTGTCCGGTGCCAGCATCAAGCAGAACATCGATGTCCGGGTGCTGGGTCTTGAAGCGGCCGATTCGCCCGACCAGCCAGGTCGCGGCAAAGGAGGCGCTGGAATTGATGACGAGCAGCCGGTTGCCGCTCGCCTCGCGCATGGCCCGCACTGCCTGGGTCAGCCGATCGAAGCCGAGGCCGAGCTCACGCAGGCCAGCCAGGCCCGCCTCAGTGAGCCGCAGCCCGCGCCCGGCCCGCATGACCAGCGTCGCGCCGATATCCTCCTCCAATTGTCGGACCTGCTGGGCAATCGCCGCCTTGGTGACATGCAGTTCGTCCGCTGCCTTGGCAAAGCTCAAATGGCGCGTGACCGCCTCGAAGGCGCGCAGCGCGTTAAGTGACGGCAATCGGATTGGCGGCGCCATAGTATAGTTATTCTAATCTATAAGGACAATTACCATGACTTTGTTTTCTGTGAAATTCAAGTATGTTTGCGTCGAAATTGAAAGGAAATGCCATGATCCGCGGTCAAACACTGCCACCGATTGAAAATAGATCGAGAACATTCGCAATTCCCGCACTAGGCTTGACCGAGACCGGCTTTAACACTTGGTTAAGATTTATTGACAAAGTTTCCAGCCCCTGGCGCCGCATCGAGGATCGCGAACAGCTGCGCAAGCTCAACCGCCGTCAACTGGAAGACATTGGACTAACGGTCGCCGAACGCGACGCATTGGCCGGCTTGCCGCGACTTTGAGGTTTGCGCGCGTGGCGTTCGCGCGCGTTGCCGCCTGCGCCGCGCCACAGAGCGACGGCGGCGAGGGCCAGACCGCCGACCAAGACCCACCAGGCCGGCCGGATCGTCACGTCGAAATCGAGATTGGCGGCAAGTACGCGGCCCGCCGGAATCCCGGTCGCGAGACCATACCAGGCCGCCTCCACTAGCGCCGTCGCAAGACCGCAGGCAAAGGCTGCCCCTGCCAGGGTGCCCGGGCTGAGCCGCCATTTGGCCCAAACCAGCAAACGGGCCGCCATCAGCACCAGGAACAGGCCGATCATCAGCATCGCCTCGCTGACGTCGATCTTCGACTGCAACACGAAATGAACCAGCGCCAGGACGCAGACGGCATAGACGAGATTGTGCAATCTCTGCCAAGCCTTGCTTCCGAGCCTGCGGATCATCGCATCGGTCGAGGTCGCGCCTAGGGCCATCAGCCCGCACAATGCGGCAAAGCCGATTGTCAGATAGAAGCGCCGCAATATTTCGCTGGCAACCACCAAGAGCTCGAACTTCTGGTCGACGACGTAGAGCGAGACATGCAAAAGCGCATAGGCGAGCGCGGCGACCCCGATCATCCGCCGCACCAGGATCAGCTTGCCCCAATTGGCGCTGCGCCTGAGCGGGCTGATCAAGAGCGAAACCAGCAGTAGACGCACCGCCCAATCGCCGCTTTCGTGGATCGCGGCCGTCACCGGCTTTGGCATCAACCAGCCCTGGTACCATTCGAGCGCAAGCCATGCCGCCGGCCCCAACAAGCCGGCAAAGACCAGGAGCTTCAGGGCAGAAAAGCGCCCGGAACGATCGACCCAAGGCAATGTCGTCATTCTTTCCTCAACCCCAGCCATCTCTCCTCGGCAGCTTTGGCAAAGCCCGCCAGACAGGGCAAACCACTATATCGTGAAGCCTCAGTGAGCCGGGCCGGTTAGAGCACCCCAAGTTTCTTTTGCAAGTTCGAGGACGAAGTCGTGTATTGAAACAAAAGCTTGCGTTCGGGGAAAATATAGCGATGGGCCTTTTGGGCGGCCAGCGCCGCTTCATGAAAACCGGAAAGAATAAGCTTGAGCTTGCCCGGATAATGATTGATGTCGCCGATCGCGAATATGCCGGCAACATCGGTTTCGAATTTCTCAGTGTCGACGACCAGCAGGTTTTCGGCAAGGTGGATGCCCCAATGGGCGATTGGCCCGAGCTTCATGGTCAGGCCGAAGAACGGCATCATCGCATCACAGGCAATTGACGTAAGCCTACCGTCATTGGCCTTGGCGATAACGGCCTTGAGCCGCCCGGCCTCGCCTTCAAGGGCGGCAATCTGGCCGAGATGGAGATCGATCTTGCCGGCCGCCAGCAATTCGCGCATCGCCTTGACGGAATGGGGTGCCGCACGAAATTCGTCGCGCCGGTGCATAAGCGCGACCCGTTCGGCGACCTTCTCGAGGCTCAAGACCCAGTCGAGCGCCGAATCGCCGCCTCCGACGATCAACACCCGCTTGCCCTGGAATTGTTCGATCCGGCGGACCGAATAGAAGATCGAAACGCCTTCATAGGCCTCGATTCCCGCAACCGGCGGACGCTTCGGCTGGAATGAACCGCCACCGGCGGCAACGATCACCGCCTTGCATTCGAAAACGTTGCCGGCCTGGGTTCGCAACACGAAAAGCGGGTTTTCGACCGTCCCGCGCCGCTCTAGGCTCTCGACCATGTCGGAGAAGTGAAAAATCGGATGGAACGGCTCGATCTGCTTGAGAAGATTGTCGACGAGTCCCTGGCCCGAGATGATTGGAAAGCCGGGAATGTCGTAAATCGGCTTTTCCGGATAGAGTTCGGTGCATTGGCCACCGGCGCGGTCGAGAATGTCGATTACGTGCGTCTTAATGTCGAGCAGCCCCAATTCGAATACGGCAAACAGGCCAACCGGACCGGCGCCGATGATGACCGCATCGGTCGTGATGGGTGTGGTCATAGCAACAAACCTCGATTGGGATCGCATCAAGCCGCCGAAACGGCCGCCTCAGCCCTGCTTTTCCGGGGTGGTGACGACCAGGCCGTCGAGTTCAGGACGCACCCGGATCTGGCAGCTCAGCCGGGAATTGGGGCGCACATCAAAGGCAAAGTCCAGCATATCCTCCTCCATCGGCTCTGCCGATCCGACTTTCTCGAGCCAGGCTTCATCGACATAGACATGGCACGTGGCGCAGGCGCAGGCGCCTCCGCACTCCGCTTCAATTCCCGGAATGCTGTTCTTGATGGCGGTTTCCATGACAGTCGCCTTGTCGAGGGCCTCGACCTCGCGCGAGACGCCCTTGGAATCGATGAAGTTGATGGTGATCATTTGGAAATGCTTCTCGCCCTGGTCCTGTTCCTGGACAGGCTCATAAGCGAAAGCGGCACGGGGCGGAAGCCATTTCCCGCACCCCGCGCCAATGGGTCTCAGGCGACGAGCAGCCGGATCGCGGCCCGGGCCTGTTCGATGGCCTGTGCGAGTTCGGCAAGACAGCCGGCCGGCAGACCGTCATGCCGGGCCGCGGCCTCGCATCGCTCGGCGGCGCGCGCAACCGGTCCCGCCCCGATCGCCCGCGCCGAGCCCTTCAGGCGGTGCGCCAGGTCGAGAACCTCCTGACGCTCGCCACTGCGCCGAAGTCCATTAAGGATCTGCTCGGCCTGGGCCGCAAACAGCCGCAGCAATTCGGTTTCGAGTTCGCTGTCGCCGAGGCTCTGGTGGGCAAGATGAACGAGATCGATCGGACAATTGGCGTCGCCGGCCGCCTGCCCCCAGGCTTCAGCTTTGATGCCGGGATTATACTCGCTCATCGGGGAACCTCAGCCTCGATCGCGCCGCGTGTCAGCAAGCGGCGGCGCCGGGTTTCGCCGACAATAAGGGCACCGTCAGGGTAAATATCTCGTTAACAATTCGGCGTTTGCTCATTACGTTGGCAGTCGCCTGTCAACGTATTGCCCCGAATAGGAGGCCGAACACCCGATTGGCGAGCCCTGCGAGAATTGTTCTGAGCCTATGCATCGATCCCTCCACCGCCGTCCTCTTCTCGCAGGACTGGGCGGCCCGCGCTGTGCCCTGGCACACCGACCGATCCGATCGCGGCGAGTTCCGCCAACCGGGGTCAGCTCGACCCTCACCTCCTCAGGTCACTTTGAACGGCGGCCGAAAGCTGCCTTCGCAGCGGCCGGTTGGCGCCCCCGCACCGCGCTGTCGCGAGCCCGGCGCGCTTGGCGCCAAGGGGTGCCGGGCAAGGGTCGTATGTCGCCTCGCCGGACAAAGCGTGTACAGGCCTGAGCCGGGCCGGCTTTGCCATGGCATTCCGGAAAGACGGTTAATGCACCTATAAATCTCTGAGATGTTTACAAGAAACGCCGGAGGGTCGATTGCGTTAGGGTAAATAATCGGCTAACGACAATTGTGGATTTGGGATCGCCGTTGTTTCCATCAACTGCGCAAACAGCTATGGTAACGATTGGTTAATCTTTGGTGCGGGGGCGTCCAGGGACGGCGACGCGTGCTCGGCCGGGATGGACAGAACGATTCGCGATGCGGATCACAATTCGTTCAAGCGTTTCAGGACGGGTGATATGGCGAAACACGTGAAGGCTCGTGACCCAGCGGCAGCGGCACTGTCGGCGATCGAAGAAGCGTTAAGCCTAACCGATGGCACCAGTCCGACCGAACCGTCCGCAAAACGGCCGGACAGCGAGGTCACGCCCGTCAACCCGGTGCCTGGTAGCCTGCCCGAGACTTACGACGAAGGCCCGCGTGATTTTTCTAAAGTCGAACTGACCAAGGCCGACCCCAAACTCGATCTGCCAAAACTCGAATTGCCGAAGATCGAGGGCGGGCTTGGCGGCTTTGCGACACAATTCGACACGCCCGTCGGCCCGCGCCCGGAACTGCCGCGCATCGGACTGCCGAAGGACCTGACCCGGCCGGAAGGCAAGAGCCTGCCGGAGCCTGTCGTCGAGGCGGCGCTCGCCAAGGCCACGGCCAAGACAGCGAGCCTGCCCGCCAACGACGATCTGCGTTCGGTCGGCCAAATGCTGCAGGCCTTGCAGGTCCGGCCAAGTCGCACACCCTATTATATTGCCACGGCGGCGAGCCTGTTCTGGATTTTATTGTGCGGCGTCTATGTTTATTTCAATTGGGCGGCGGAAGCGGCCAATGGCCTCGATTGGTGGCGGCCGGCCCAACTATCCTACGGGCTGATCCTGTTGATCGGCCCATTGATGTTCTTCTATCTGACCGCGGCGCTGGTGCGCCGCGCGCATGACATGCGGCTGACCGCACAATCCATGACCCAGGTTGCCATGCGGCTGGTCGAGCCGGAGACCATTGCAACCGAACAAGTCGTTACTTTGTCGCAGGCGATCCGCCGCGAAGTCGCCTCGATGGGCGACGGAATTCGAGCGGGCACTCGCCCGGGCGAGCGAGCTGGAATCCATGGTGCGCAACGAGGTTTCCGGTCTCGAGCGGTCCTATTCCGACAACGAGCGGCGAATCCGCTCTCTGATCGACGAATTGTCGAGCGAACGCGAGGCGATTATCAGCAATGCCGAACGCGTGCGCGGCGCCATGGCCGGTGCCCACGAGAACCTCGCCAAGGATCTCGACGCGATCTCCGGACGGCTGGCCGATAATGTCAGCGACGCAGGTTCGCGCGTGACCGTGGCGCTCGGCGCCAAGGGCGAGGAAGTCGGCTCTGCCCTCGCCAAGACCGGCGATCAGCTGGTCGGCCAGATCACCCAGAAAGGCACCGATCTTGTCAGCCTTCTGTCGCACACCGGCGCCGATGTCACCACCAGACTTTCGGGCGCCGCTGAGGCGGTCGCCGGAAGCCTCGCCGAGAGCATCAACGAGGTCGACCGCCGTCTGAAGTCGACCGGCGATGCACTGGTTGCCGATCTCAGCCTGCGCGGCGGCGAGGTGACGCAGCGGCTCGACGAGACCGGCGCGCGCGTTGCCGAAACGATTTCCTCGCGCGGCGACAGCCTGGCAGCACGCCTCGCCGAGACCGGCGCCAGAATTCACGAAACGGTGGCGATTAACGGCGATGCCTTGAATGATCGGCTGGCGGCAACCGGCGAGAAGATGGCAGCGTTACTCGCCGAGCGCGCCAATGAAACGCAGGAAATCTTTTCGTTCTCGGGGGCCAAGCTGGTCGGCATGATGGACAATCGCCATCAGCAGGTCCGCGACGAATTGGCCCGCCATGTCGATGCCTTGCAGGAGCGTTTCGAGACGACCAGTCAGCAGGCGGTGACGGCGATCGGCCGCCACGCCAACGAATTGCACAGCGGCTTTGCAACGACGGCGCAGGCCAGCCTGCAGGCTTTGGCGACCAGCACCGAAGAATTCAACCGAACCTTTGCGGCGACCGCGCAGGACCATATCGCCAGTCTCAACCAGAACGCGAGCCAGCTGCACGGCCGTTTTGCCGCAACCGCTGGCGAGGCGGTCGTCGCGATCGCCACCCATGGCGACCGAATCAACCAGACGCTGGCCGAGCGGCTCGGGGCTTTCGAAGAGGTGGTGGTGACCCGAGGCGGCGAGGCGGCGGACCGACTGGCCGCGCATGCCAACCGTTTCAACACGCATGTCAGCGAACAATTGGGCTCGCTCGAGCGGACGATCACCACCCACGCCGACCGGGTCGACGCCGTGTTGGGTGAGCGCCTCAGCGGTTTCGAAAACGTCATTGTGCGGCGCGGCGGCGAGGCCGCCAACCGGGTTGCCGACAATGCCGACCGGTTTACCAGCCAGATCGGCGAACATCTCGCCGCGATCGACCAGGCCGTCTCCGTTAATGGGGCCAGCCTCAGCGACAAGCTCGCCGTCCGGGCCCGCGAGACCGCCGACATTCTCGAAGCCCAGGTTCGTAGCTTCGAGGAGCGCACATCGGCCAAAGCCACCGAATATCGCAATCTCTGGACGGTTTGATCGGCCGCATCGACAGCGGACTTGACGCACGCGGCAAGACGCTCAACGAGACGCTCGCGCATCGCGCCCTCGACATTGCCAAAGTGCTCGGCGAAGGTGGACGCGAAGTGACCCGCGCGCTCGACGCCAAGGCTGAGGAAATCGATTCCATCCTGCTCACCCGCTCGACCGCGCTTACCGAGACGCTGTCGGCCAAGGCGCAAGAGATCAACACGACGCTCGGCGGCCGAGCGACGGAAATCGCCAGCACACTCGACGATCGGATCTCGCAATTCGAGGAACGTGTCGTCAACCGCCTCGATGCGGTCACCACCGAGCTCGATGTCCGCGGCAAGGCTGTCGCCGATGGCGTCGTCGCTCGTGCCGTCGAGATCAACGACGTCCTCGGCAGCCAGACTGCCGCCATCAACAGCAATCTCGCAGCTCGCCTGCACGACATTCGCACAACCATCGAAGTACACGGCGGCCAGCTCAACGAAACGCTCGACCAGCGCAGCCGCAACCTCAACGAAATGCTGGCCGGACGGGCTGGCGACTTGCACGGATTGTTCGAGACCAAGGGCGTGCTGCTCGTCGATCTCATCTCGTCGAAGGGCGGCGAAGTCGCCCGCGAAATCGCCAGCGTCGGCGAGACGGTTACGCATACGATTGAGAACCGCGGGCTTGCCATTGTCGAACATTTGCGCAACCGCCAGGCCGATCTCACCAGCGCCATCGACATGGCGACCGGCGGCCTGGTCGATGCGATCGGCAACAGCGCCGGCACCTCCGTCGAAGCACTGGTCAGCACCAATGCACGCGTTCGCGGCGAGATCGTCGGCACGTTCGAGGGCCTCCGCAACGCGCTTGACGGCAGCACCAAGCAATCGCTCGACGCCTTGGTCGGCACCGGCCAGAAATTGCGCGACGAATTCAAGACTATGATTGAAGAGGTCGGGACCACCAATGTCGCCTTGCAGAGCGTCATCGAATTCGGCCGGCGCGCGGCTTGCTTCGGTCGACGGCGCGCTGTCGCAAAAGGTGGCGGAGTTCGAGCATTCTCTCGGCCTCATCCACACCGAGGTCAGCTCCCTCAACGAAACGTCGGCGGCGACAATTGGCAGCGCCGGCGACCTCGCTCAGCGGATTGCCGCCCATGCCCAATCCTTGACGGGGGTGACCCGCGAACTTGCCCGCACGCAAACCGAAGTGGACGCCATGCTGGCGGCCCGTAGCCAGTCACTCGAGGCGCTGCTCGGAAGCGTCAACAGTCGCGCCGAGGATTTTGAGAGCATCGTCCGCTCCTTTAGCGCGATGGTCGAGGATTCGTTCCGCAACGCCGAACAGAGGGCCCGTGAAATCGGCACGTTTCTGGCCAATTCCTCGCGGGAATCGACCGGTGCGATCGAAGACCAATTCCAACTCATCCGCACCACCACCGGCAAGGAACGCGAACGAACGGCTGCCGCGCTGCGCGCTGCCTACGAACAGGCAACCAGCGAACTCAACCAGGTTTTCGGCCAGGCGACCGAGCGCTTCCAGGCCACGACCAACGAGAATTCGCGGCATGGCGCAGCTGATCCAGAACGACCTCGAGGCGACCCGCGAGGAATTGCGGCGCGGCGCCCTCGATCTGCCGCGCGAGACGGCCGAGCAGGCGACTGCGATGCGTCGCGTCGTTGCCGAGCAAATCAAGGCGCTGAACGAATTGTCATCAATCGTCTCGCGGTCGGGCCGCGCCCATGACGTGACGAGTTCGCAAAACCCGCCATCGCCCGCTCCGCAAATAACTTCGATCGTTGCGACGCCGGCGCCGCGCAACAGCACTAGTGCGGACCCCACCGCCATCGAAACACGGCCGCAGCCGCGGCCGGAACGCTCGGAACCGATCCGCACCGAAGCTGTTCGCAACGAGCCGCCGGCACCTCCACCACCACGCCAGGAGCTTGCCCGTCAGGAGACCGCCCGCCAGGAGCTTGCCCGTCAGGAGACCGCCCGTCAGGAGACCGCCCGCCAGGAGACCGCCCGCCAGGAACCGGTTCGGCCGGAACCGCCCCGCGCGGAACCTGTCCGTCAGCCGCCGGCGCCGAGCCGGCCGTCGGCCTCGCCGCGCCCGGCAGCGAACGAGCGCGGACCGGGCTGGCTATCCGATATTCTGGCTCGAGCCTCAAGCGAGGAGACCACACCGGAGCCGGTGCGCCAGAACAAAAGCAATGCTGCCCAGACAATCGAATCGCTTGATTCGATTTCACTCGACATCGCGCGAATGGTCGACCACGAGGCGACGGTCGATCTGTGGGACCGGTTTCGCCGCGGCGAAAGAAATGCTTTTTCACGGCGGCTCTATACCCCGCAGGGCCAGCAGACCTTCGAGGAAATCCGCAACCGCTACCGCGCCGATGCCGATTTCCGGACAACGGTAAACCGGTATACTCAGGAATTCGAAAGGCTGCTCACCGAAATCGGCCGCGAAGACCGCGACGGGCTGATGGCCAGGACCTATCTCACCTCCGAGACAGGCAAGGTCTACACGATGCTCGCACATGCCTCCGGCCGGTTTGAGTAGCAGCGACGAGACTGCGGCATTTGTTCTGCGCCAGGCCGAGCGGGGCGATCTTGCGGCGATCAGCCAGCTGGTCGCGGACACTATGCGGATTAGCAATGCGGTGGATTACCCGCCGGAGACGATTGAGCGCATTCTGATCGATTTCACGCCCGAGGCCTTGGCGGCGAGTTACCCGCACCGCATCATCTGGGTGGCCCTGCGCGGTGCGGTCATTCTCGGTACCGCGAGCCTGGAGGGCTCGCGCGTTCACGCATTTTTCATTGCACCTCAGGCCCAGGGCCGCGGCTGCGGCACAGCGCTTTTCGAGCGAACTCGAAACGCAGGCGCGCAGCAACGGCGAAACCGGCCTTTGCGTGCGCTCTTCTTTAACCGCCCGTGGCTTCTATCAACGGCACGGCTTTGCCGCCGTCCGCGACGAAACGATCAATGGGATAGCGACGGTTTGGATGGAAAAGCCGCTTGTCGAAGTTAGATCGTCGTCGTCGTCCAGCGCACAATCGCGCGCATGACCTCGCCCAGCGCTTGGTCAAGGGCGCGGGCCGGACTACCGTCATCGGCGACGCTCGTCGGCACCGCAGCCCGGAAGATTTGGGCGGCGATGATCCGGCCCGATGTCTCGGCGACCATGCGGGCGGCGATTTCGACAATGGCTTCGCCGTGTTGAACGTCGATCTCGAAACGACGAATTTCGCTCGTCAACGCATAATCGGCCGTGAATTTTTCGCCGGGACGGCCAACCGAGCGAGCGAGCTTGGCGTTTTCGAAGGTCTGGACGAGGCGCGTCTGGACCAGCGCGGGCAGACGCGCCGACCATTGCGCCCCGGTGAGATAGGCAATCGATTCCGGGCCGGCGCGCACCACCAGCCTTGTGCTGTCAAGCGCGGCGCTGGCCACCGGCTCGGTGATTTCGAGCTGACCGCGCGTCCTGCCGGACGGTCCGGCAGGCTGGACTGCCGAGAGGTCGAAGGTCTGCGGTGGCGCCACCGAGGCGCAACCGGCAAGCCCGAGCGCGACACATGCCAAAACGGCGTGCCAAATCCGCGCCGTTTGCCGCATCATAGGCTGCACCACTTCGTCCTCCCCTCGCAAGGCGATGGCTCGCGACGCCAGCCTTGATCCCACAGCCGTCTTGTCCTTGGCAAGGGGGCGCTAGTGCGGCGCATATTCGGGAATCGCCGGTTTGGCGCCGAAGATAAATTGTTGCGGGTTCTGCTGGATCGACCGTACGACGCGGTTGAGTTCGTTCAGGCTGCGCCGGGCATCGGCCGCCAGCGCATCATATTCGCGCGCAGTCGGGCCGGTCAGGCGACTGATGCCGGCGGTGATTTCCTTGGTGCGCTGGTCGAGGTTGTCGGCGAGCTTCTTGATCGAGCGGGCGGCTTCGGCGACATCGGTGAACATGCCCTTGGCATCGGGCGAGCCACCACCGGGGCTGCCGGAACCGAGCAGGTTCTGAATGCTGGTCAGCACGCTGTCGATCTTGTCGGCGGAATTGTTGAATTTTGCCGCGATCTCTGCCGTATCCTTCAAAATCCGATCGACGTTGCCGCGGTTCTGGCTGAGCGCGGTAGCAAAGCCATTGATGCCGTCCAAAGTCTGGGCCAGTTTCTTGGTATCGACGGCTTTGGCGATGCCATCGGCGTCGCCGATCAGACCGTCGAGCTTTGTGGACGTCTCTGACAGGCGCTTGGCCAGAGCTGCGCCGTCGTTGAGCAGACCGTCGATCGCTCGGTCATTCTTTGCGATCACCGCCGTGAACGTGTTGACATTGGCCAGGATATCCTTGATGCGAGCCGGATCGATCGATTTGACGATCTGGTCGGTGTCGGCGGCCAGCCCGTCGAGTCGTTGGCGAGCGGGCCTGCTGCCTTGCCAACGTCGCTCATGTCGGCCAAGAACTGATTGATCTTGTCGGCATTGTCGGCGAGCGTCTTCGAGAAGGTCTCGGCATTGCGGACGGTCGCCTGCAGCGACTGGCTATTGTCGGTGACCAATTTGCTGCTCGCCGCCACCAAAGTGTCGGCATTGCCCACGATGTTGCGGATCTTATCCGGATCGACCGCCTTGACCAAACCGTCAATATCACCGGACAAGACATTGAGCTGCTTCGCCAATGGTCCAATGGCCTTGCCAACTTCGCCCATATTCGCCAGGAATTCGCTGATATTGCCGGAATTGTCGGCGAGCGCCTTGGTGAAAACTTCGATATTGCCGACGATTGCATGAATCAAATCGCCATTGTCTGCGAGCAGCTTGTCGGCGCGATCGAGAAAGCCGTCCGATTTGGACGCGAGCCGCTGAATACTCTCGAGAAGGTCCTGCAATTGCGAAGGCTCGGCATAAATCACGGGCCGCTCGCCGGCCGGCGCCTCGAGCAATTCGGCCGAGGCGCTGCCGCCGGTCAGTGCGATCGATGCGACGCCCGTCAGTCCGGTGAATTCCAGGCGCGCTTTGGTATCAGTTTTGACCGGAGTGCGGTTGTTGACCTCGACCACCGCTGCCACCCGGCTCGGATCCTCGGCCATCAGATCGATTTCGGTGACTTCGCCGACCCGCAGGCCGTTGAACAGCACCGAACTACCGCGCGACAGACCCGACACCGAGCCGGTGAAGACGATCCGGTAGGATTTGCGCATCGAGCGTTTATCGGCACCGCCGGAAAACCAATAGACAAAGGCAAAGGCGGCGGCCATGACGGCGAGGGTGAATGCCCCGATCAGCGCATAGTTCGCGCGCGTCTCCATTCTGTCTACGCCTCACCTTCTGCGCGTTTGCCGACCAAGCAGGCCCGACCTTCTGCCATTAAGATGCGCCCCCGGCAAGCGCCGGGCCCGGCTCCAGATGGCGCGCCCGGACGCCGTGGAAATAGGCCTGCACCCAGGCGTTCGAGGATGCCAGCATGGTTTCCATCGGCCCCTCGGCAATGATCTTGCCATCGCCAAGCGCGGCGATTCGGTCGCAGATAGAATAAAGGCTATCGAGATCATGGGTGACCATGAATACGGTCAGTCCAAAGGTTTTTTGCAAGGTCGCGATCAGCGTGTCGAATTCCGCGGCACCGATTGGGTCGAGGCCCGAGGTCGGCTCATCGAGAAACAGGATCTCCGGATCAAGCGCCAGCGCACGAGCGAGCGAGGCCCGTTTGATCATTCCCCCGGAAAGCTCGGCGGGAAACTTGTCGGCCGCGTCCGATTTCAGGCCTGCCAATTGGATTTTCAGCATGGCAAGCTCGTCCATCAGCGCTTGCGAGAGGTTCAGATATTCGCGCATCGGAACCTGGACGTTCTGGCGCACCGTCAGGCCCGAGAATAAGGCGCCCTGCTGGAAAAGGACGCCCCAGCGCCGTTCGATCGACCGATGGTCGGCCGGTGACATTTTGGCGAGGTCCTGGTCGAACACCTCGATCGTGCCCTTGCGGATCGGCACCAGGCCGAGGATGGTGCGCGTCAACACCGATTTGCCCATGCCGGAAGCACCGACAAAGCCGAGAACCTCGCCGCGGTAGATGTCGAGATTGAGCCCATTCATGATCAGCTTCTCGCCGAATCCGACGACGAGATTGCGGACCCGGATCACCGCCTCCTTCTGGCGGCGGGGCGGGTTGAGAGTTTCGCTCGCGAGCGTCGTGCTCATGGTTGGCCATATCGCTGGCTGGGCGTCTTCATCGTCCTGACATCACCTTTTGTCGTCACTAATAATTGATCGCCGCGAAGAACATGGCAAACAGCCCGTCGACGACAATGACCATAAAAATCGCTTTAACCACCGAGGCCGTGACATGTTGGCCGAGCGATTCCGCCGAACCCTCGACGGCGAGGCCCTCGACCGCGGCAATCAGGCCGATCAAAAGTGCCATGAAGGGTGCTTTGATCAGGCCGGACAAGAATGTGCTCATCCCAATCGCGTTCTGGAGCCGGCCCATGAAGATTTCCGGACTGATGCCGCCATAGCCCCAGCAAACCAGCAAACCGCCGAAAATCGCTGACATGTCGGCGAGAAAGGTCAACATCGGCAGGGCCAGCATCAGCGCCAGAATCCGCGGTGAGATGAGCACGTCAATCGGATCAAGCCCCATCACCCGCAGCGCATCGACCTCCTCGCGCATTTTCATCGAGCCGATCTCGGCGGTGATCGCCGAGCCGGTCCGTCCGGCCATCATGATCGAAGTGAGCAGGACACCGAGTTCGCGGAGCACCAGAATGCCGATGAGATCGACCGTGTAAATCGCGGCGCCATAACGCTGCGCCTGGAACAGGCCCTGCTGGGCGACAATGCAGCCAACCAGGAAGTTGATGAGCGAGATGATCGGGACGCTGCGAAAGGCGAAGCTCTCGAGATGGTAGACAAGCGAAATCGGACGCATCCGCTTCGGATTGAGCAATGTCTGGCTCATCGAGGCGACCAATTCGCCGAAGAAACCGACGCCGTTGACCAGGTCGCGGCAAGCGATCACCATCGCCTCGCCGACATCAGCCAGGAACACCAGATAGAATGGTGGCTTTTTCGCCGCCGGTGGCGTGCTCAAATCGTGCGGATGGACCTCGCGCAGCAGCAGATCATATTCGATGCGCGCCCTGTCGAGGGTTGAGTCGGCGCCTTGCGCGATCAATTGCCGGCGGGTGCGCTCGATCAGCCAGGCCCCGGCCATATCCAGGCGTTCGACGCCACCAAGATCAAAGGCAACATGTTTAGCGCCGCTCGCCGACAAGGCCATGCCGTCCGCCACGGCCTCCAGGTCCCGGCCGCCCAGAATCGTCCAGGACCCCGACAGCAGCAAACGAACAGCCTCACCCTGGCGCTCGCTCTTAAAGCGCGGTTCCACCGACATCAATGAAACAGGCCCTCGAAATGGCGCCGGCGCCGGCGCCGCCAACTTGTGTCGCGCCCCTGTCTCGTCTTACTTTGCAACCTTTGCAAAGTCGAGGCGCCGATGCCGCGCGAGCTTGCCATAGCAGTGGAACATTTCGCGCTGAAGGCGGCCTTCACGATTGCGCGTGGCAGCAAGAGCGAGGCGATCGTCGTCAGGGTCAGGCTCGGCGAAGAGGGCGTGGGCGGGCAAGGCGAATGTGTGCCCTATGGCCGCTACGGCGAAAGCCCCAACTCGGTCGTTGCCCAGATTGAGGCCGTTCGCGGAGCGATCGAGGAAGGCGTCGATCGGTCGGAACTGCAGCATCTCCTGGCGCCCGGCGCCGCCCGCAATGCGATTGATTGCGCCTTGTGGGATCTTGCCGCCAAGCGCACGGGCCGCCCGGCCTTCGAACTCGCCGGGCTTGCGCCAATTGCACCGGTGGTGACCGCCTTCACGCTCTCGCTCGACCGGCCAGAGGCGATGGCCGCCGCAGCCGCCGCCGAGGCCGCTCGACCAGTCTTAAAACTGAAGCTCGGCGGCGACGGCGACCCCGCCCGGCTTGCCGCCGTGCGGGCCGCCGCGCCAAGGGCCGTCTTGATCGTCGACGCCGACAAATCCTGGACAGCAGCCAATCTCAGCGCCAATCTTGCGGCCTGCGAAAGCGCCGGCGTAGAGTCTGGTCGAGCAGCCGCTCAAGGCCGGCGAGGATCAGGCCCTTGCCGATGTCACGCACAGCGTCCCAATCTGCGCCGACGAGAGCGTGCACGACCGGCACGGTCTAGAGAATTTGCGTGGCCGCTACCAAGCAATCAACATTAAACTCGACAAGACCGGCGGCCTGACCGAGGCTCTGGCCCTGGCCGAGGCCGCCCGCGGCCTGGGACTCGATCTGATGATCGGCTGCATGGTGGCGACCTCGCTTGCCATGGCTCCTGCCCTATTGCTCGCCGCAAACGCCCGCTATGTCGATCTCGACGGCCCGCTGCTGCTTGCCAAGGATCGACCAAACGGCCTCCGATACGAAGGTTCGCGCGTCTACCCTCCCGCCCCACTCCTGTGGGGCTAACTGTGTCGTGCAAGAGGCGATCATTGATCTTGACGTTGCCCTCAGGAACTACAAGTTGCCGGCCCGCCAGGGGCGTTACCCTCGGTTCAAGACCAGGTTCAGATCGACGCCGGCCTTCTGTGCTGCCAACGAAGCCGGCACCTTTCGGGCCGACGGCAAGAAGATCAAGTTGCCGAGGCTCGGCTGGATCAGGATGCGCGAAGCGGTGCGCTTTGCCGGTGCGTTGAAGCGGGCGACAATCTCGAAGATCGCCGGCAGGTGGTTCGTGTCGGTGCTGATCGAGACCGACGATGTCCAGCCGACTGCCAGGCCAGCCAAGGCCCGCACAGTGGGTGTAGACCTCGGCGTGACGAGGTTGGCGATGCTGTCAACGGGCGAGGCTGTTGCCGGCCCGAAAGCGCATGGCCTGGCATTGAAGAGGTTGCGGCGGGCCAACAAGGCGCTGGCCAGGAAGCGGCGTGGCTCGGCCAATTTCAGGAAGGCGAAGGCCAGGCTGATCTGCTGTTGCCAGGGTCGCCAATGTGCGCCGGGACGCGCACCATCAGTTGACGCACCGCCTGGCGCACGAGTTTGACAAGATAGGGATCGAGCATCTGCGCGTTGCCGGGATGGGAGGAATGGTCATCTGGCGCGGGTGGTGTCGGACGCCGGCTTCGGCGAGTTTCGCCGTCAGGTTTTCGAGATTTGTGCAGACTTTTCGGAGCGGCTGACTATTCCATCACCGCCGCCTTCAGGATGCAGACCATGGTCGCGTGGGCCGGCTTTTTTGACAGGTTGCGGATGAGGTGCGGACGGTCGCAACGGTAGCGCAGCGTGTCGCCGGTACGCGCAACATCGACATCGCCGCCGACCTCGACTTCCAGCTCGCCCTCGAGCACCGAAAGGCACTCGATCGAGCCGCGCTGATGCGGATCGGACTCGAGCACGCCGCCCGGTTCGGCCCGAAAATCATACCATTGCAGCCATTCGACCGTTTTGATCCAGCCGATGATGGCGAGCCGGCATTTCCCATCATCCGATACCAAAATTGGCGTGTCCGCGCGGCTCGATTTCTCGACAAAGGGTTCGTCCTCGGCCGCCTGGAGGACCTTTTCGATCGAAACATCAAGAGCCTGGCTCAGCCGCCATATCGTTGCCAGCGTCGGATTGGTTTCATTGCGCTCGATCTGGCTGATGATCGATTTGGCGACGCCGGATTGCCCGGCGAGTTCCGACAGGGAGAGATTATAGGCCTTGCGCAGGCGCTGAATAGTCTTGCCCAGCTGGCCCGATAGTGCGACCGCGCCAGCCTCGAGCACCTTGACCTTGTCTTTGCCTTCGATACCCATGACCCGGCGTAAGCTCCCCCATTGCGTTTGCGATATTAGCCAATTCCGTTTGAAATATCGAACGGTTTGCCGCCGTCACACGGGCCGACTGGCAATCTCCCGGCGGCTGCCGATCAGACCGAGCTGCTTTTCGCGCCAGATCACGAAAATCCCGGCCGCCGCGACAATGCTGGCGCCGAGCAGGACCGAGAGCGAGGCGACCTCGTGGAAGACGAATAGACCAATCAGCAGCGCCCAGAGCATCGCAGTATAATCAAAAGGTGCGATGACCGAAGCATCGGCGTAGCGGTAGGAATGGGTCATCAGAATCTGACCGACCCCGCCGAGGCTGCCCAAAACGATCAGTAAAGTGGCATCAAAGGCGCCAGGCATTTGCCAGGCCTGGCCGGCGACGACAGTCGCGCCGGGCATACCCGGCGGCCAGGCGAACGGCAGCGCCGCGGACAGAAGACCGAAAAACGTGGTGGTCAGCGAAAAGTAGAACACGATCGCCCCGGTTCCTTCACTCAAGGTGAGCCGGCGCGTCTGAATGGTCGCAATGGCCGAGAATAGCGCAGAAATCAAAGCGACCGTGGCGCCGAACCGGTTGGTCGGAGCGCCATCGGCATGCGTCTTCGCCCAATGGCTGGACAGCATGATCAATACGCCCAGGAAACCGACGGCTACGGCGCTCCAACGATAGGCCCGGACCCGCTCGCCGAGGACAAGCGCGGCCAAGACGACGACCATCAGGGGCGCGGCGAAGCCAAAGGCGGTCGCGTCCGGCAAGGGCAACAATAGAAGGGCCGAAAAGCTCGCCACCATGCCGCAAGACCCGGCAATCCCGCGGCCGATATGGCCGAACACCCGCTGGGTGTGAATGGCCCGCGGAAATTCGCCGCGTCCGGCCAGCCAGAAAATCAGCACCGGCAGGGCGAAGAGCGATCGGAAGAACACCAGCTCGCCGACCGGATAATTCGTGCCGACCGCCTTGACCATCGCCGCCATGATGCTGAAGACGAGCGTCGAGAGGACTTTCAGGCCGATCCCGAACAGCACGGAACTAAAAGGCGCTCGGGAATAAGCCGCCGTCGATCAGGAAGTTCTGGCCAGTAATATAGCCGGCCTGGGCGCTCGCCAGAAACCCGCACAAATGGCCGAATTCTTCGGGCGTTCCGAAGCGTTTGGCCGGCACTGCCTGCTGCCTCTCCGCGCGCATGGCGGCGACGCTTACCCCCTTGAGTTCGGCCATGCGTGTCGTCGAACCGCGCAGCCGGTCGGTTTCGAACATGCCCGGCAGGATCTGGTTGATCGTGACATTGGCATGCGCCACCTCGCGTGCAGGTCCGGCCAGAAACGAGGTCAGGCCGGCACGGGCGCCCGACGAGAGATCGAGACCGGTGAGCGGCATGCGGACCGAAAGCGATGTAATATTGATAATCCGGCCGAAGCCTCGCTCGACCATGCCGTCGATGACCATTTGAATGAGAGCGATCGGGGTCAACATATTGGCCTCGAGGCCGGCAATCATTGCCGGTTTGCGCAAGGCGCGGAAATTGGTCGGCGGCGGGCCACCATTGTTGTTGACCAAAATATCGGGTGCAGGACAGGCGGCGAGCAGCGCGGCCCGGCCCTGCTCGGTACTGACGTCTGCGGCGACCGCGCGGACGCTGGCACCGGTCGAAATCGGCGATCTCGCGCGCGGTTTGCGCCAGCACCGCCGTGTCCCGGCCATTGACCAGGATTTCGCATCCCGCTTCGGCCAGTACCTTGGCACAGGCCTTGCCTAATCCTCAACTCGAGGCGCATATGATGGCCTTGCGACCGCTAATCCCGAGATCCATTGTGAGTTTACCCCGTTCGAGAGCCACTCATAAGGTTTGTGGCAGATTTGTCATCCGTCTGCCACAGAATCTGGGCAAAAGTCCCATCAACAGCCTGGTTCCAGTTTAGGCGGATCGAAATGACCGGTGCCGCACATTATCGCAGTCTGTTCATCTCCGACCTGCACCTCGGCTCGAAGGGCTGCCAGGCGGAATTATTCCTAGATTTCCTTCGCCACAATGATGCCAACACGATTTTCCTGGTCGGCGACATCATTGACGGCTGGCGGTTGCGGTCGGGCTGGTACTGGCCTCAGGCGCACAATGACGTCGTCCAGAAGTTGTTGCGCAAGGCCCGCAAGGGCGCCCAGATGATTCTGGTCCCAGGCAACCACGACGAATTCGCCCGCCAGTTCATCGGCCTGAATTTTGGCGGCATTGAAATCATGCGTCGCGCGATGCACGAAACTGCCGACGGCCGCCGCTTTTTGATCACCCATGGCGACGAATTCGATATTGTCGTGCGCAACGCCCGCTGGCTCGCCTTTTTCGGCGATTGGGCCTATGACGGCGCGCTGTTCATCAACACCCATTTCAACCATGTTCGCCGGGCGCTTGGCTTTGGCTATTGGTCATTCTCGGCCTGGGCCAAGCTCAAGGTGAAGAATGCGGTGAATTTCATCGGCGCCTTTGAGACAGCACTCGCCGGCGAGGCGCGTCGACAGGGTGCCGATGGCGTCATTTGCGGCCATATTCATCACGCCGTCATCCGTGAGATCGACGGCGTGGTCTACGTCAACGTCGGTGATTTCGTTGAATCCTGCACCGCCGTCGCCGAACATTACGATGGCAGACTGGAGATTATCCACTGGCTGGTCCCGATCGCCCGCAAGCATCAAGCTGACCACGAGGCAGGAGCGCAGGCGAAAGCCGAGAAAGCCGCGGCCTAATGCGCGTATTGGTCGTGACCGACGCCTGGCGGCCGCAGATCAATGGCGTCGTGCACTCGCTAACCGCCCTAGCAGAGGTGGCCGGCCGGCTTGGCGCCGAAATCGACTTTGTCACGCCGGTAGGCTTCAAGACTTCTGCCCTTGCCGACCTACTCCGATATTAGGATAGCGCTCGCCTCGCGTGCCGAAGTCGCGCGGCGCATCGAGGCCAGTCTGCCCGATCACGTCCACATTGCGACCGAGGGTCCACTCGGCTTTTTGGCCCGCAGCCATTGCCGCCGCCAAGGCCGTCAGTTCACCACCTCCTACCACACAAGATTTCCCGAATATGTCTCGGCGCGAATGCCGATCCCGCTGTCGGTCACCTACGGACTGATGCGGCGCTTCCATAATGCCGGCATAGGCACCATGGTCTCGACCGACAGCGTCGCCGCCGAATTGGCCGCACGCGGGTTCAAGCGGTTGCTGCGCTGGTCGCGCGGTGTCGATTCCCATCGCTTCCGGCCGCGCGACTATTCTATTCTCGATCTGCCGCGACCAATCTTCCTCTATGTCGGCCGGCTTGCCGTCGAAAAGAACGTCGAGGCCTTTCTCGAACTCGACCTCCCCGGTTCGAAAGTTGTCGTCGGCGAGGGGCCGGCGATGAAGCCGTTGCGTGCCGCCTTCCCGATGGCGCATTTTCTCGGCCTGAAGGTTGACGACGAACTTGCCGAAATCTACGCGAGCGCCGACGTTTTTGTCTTTCCAAGTCGCACCGACACGTTTGGCATCGTCCTCCTGGAAGCGCTCGCGAGCGGACTGCCGGTTGCGGCTTTCCCCGTCGCCGGGCCGATCGACGTGATCGGCCGGCATGGACCCGGCGTTCTCGACGAGAATCTCCAGGAAGCGAGCCGGCGCGCGCTCGCGATAGCGCGCAGCGAGGCGCGGGCCTTCGCGCTTCGCTATAGTTGGGAGACCTCGGCCCAGCAGTTTTTCGGCAATATCCTCGCGGCGCGGGCCTGGGCGGAACAGAGAATCGGCATTGCCGACCCGGCCTAGCCGGCACTGGCGGGTTTGGCTTTCTTGGGTCGGCCCTCGAGCGGCGGCAACGACAGAAGATAGGTGGCAATGGCCGCACGATCAGCGTCCGGCAATTGCGACGTATTGCGCACGACGTCGACCATGGACGAGCCGACTGCATCAAAGTTCGGCGTCATGCCGCTCGCGAGAACCTCGGCAAGATCGTCCTTGGTCCAGGCGCCAATTCCATTTTGATGGGGGGTGATATTCGGCACATAGCCCCGGCCATCGAGGCTCGGCGCACCGGACAGGCGCGAAATGGCCATTGTCGCACCGAGAAAATTGCGCGGTGTGTGACATTCCCCGCAATGGCCGAGGCCTTCGACCAGATAGCGGCCGCGATTCCATAGCACATCGTGCTGCCGATCGGGCGTGAGCGGTCCTGGAATGAAGAACAGCCATTTCCACAGGCCGATCGCCCGCCTTATGTTGAAGGGAAAGGTCAAGCGATGATCCGCTGCTTTGCCGGCCACTGGTTCGAGTGTTCGAAGGAAAGCGGTCAGATCGCGGACATCTTCCAATCCCATTCTTGTATAGGACGTGTAGGGAAAGGCCGGAAAATAATGCGTTTCCTTCGGCGAAACGCCGGCCAGCAGGGCATTGGCGAGGTCGTCATCGGTCCAACGGCCGATACCATCGTCTTGATGGGGTGAAATATTCGGAGCGACAAACGTGCCAAACGGCGAAGCAAGCTCGAGACCGCCGCCGAGCCGCAACCGGTCCGGCTGGCCAGGCGTCGCATGACAGGAGGCACAGCCGCCGGCGAAGAAGACAAGGCGGCCGCGTTCAGGATCGCCTGGCGTCTCGACTTCACGGGCTTCAGTCGCGGAGATGCCTCGGGGCGACGACAGCTGCCAAGCCGCCAGTCCGCCCATTAGGATTAGCGCAATGAGGACGACAATCGCTCTGCGCATGGGTTTCGCGCCGGCCTACTCCAGCTTGGCGCGGAAATTCTCGTGGCAGCCGTTACAGGATTTGCTGATGATATCGAACTGAGCCTTCAGCGAGACAAGATCCTTGGTTTGGTTTTGCGCCTCGGCCACGCTCTGTTGCATCGTCGCAAATCCCTTGTCGAAAGCAGCCTTGTCCTCCCAGATCTTCGGCAAGGCCTTGGTTTCGCCACCGGTCTTGCTCGTATCGGGAAAGAGGCCGGGCATTTTTTTGGTGGCCGCCTCGATCGTCACGAAGGACGCCTCGGCCTTGGCAAGATCAAACGGCGCTTGTCCTTTGATCATCTTGCCGATATCGCGATAGAAGGCCTGGCCAACGCCCTTCATGATCTGCCGGCGCTCAGCGATTACGTCGCCTTCCGCCATCACGGCTCCCGCAACAATAGCGACGACAAAACCTGCCAAGAGCATCCGTTTCATGCCTGATTCCTGTTTTCCTGTTGTCTGCGAGGGAAGTTTCGAGGAGAACCGCGATGGCCCATCGGCCGGGTCGCGCAAAGTGCCACGGCGGCCGCCGAAAACCTTGTCACACCTTCTCACATCTGTGTGAGTTCGTTCATTCTTAAGCACCGATCGGTTGACTGCCAAAAACCCAGCCGTGCCGGATGGCGGAGTCTCCTTTGTTGCCAGGCGACGCTATGATTTGCCGGTCTTGCGGCGTGTCCCGGGTTTGCCCTTTTTGGTCGCCTTCTTGGCCGCTGTCTTGCGAGCCGGGCTCTTCTTGGCGGCGGCAATTCTTGCGCCTCTCTTCGATGCCTTGGCACCAGTCTTCTTGACTGTCTTTCGCACCGCCTTCTTGCTCGTCGCTTTCTTGCTCGCCGCTCTCTTGCCGCTCGCCGCCCTCTTGCCGGCCTTCTTGCCCACGGCTTTCTTGGCGGAGTTTCTCGTCGACTTGGCTGGACTTGCCTTCTTCGCCGCCGCCTTCTTCTTGGCTGCGGGCCGTCCGAGTGAGGCCTTTTTGGCGGCCGCCCTTTTGGCGGCTTTGCGGGTCGATTTCTTGGCCGGCTTGCGCGCCGCCTTGCTAACCGCCGTTTTGACCTTGCTCAACCGGCCCGGCGATTTTGTCGCCCTCTTAGCCTTGGGCTCCGGCTCGCTCGACACGAAAATGCCGCCGGCGGCCCGAACCGCCGCAAATATGGCCGCGGGCGTCGCCGGCATATCGATGTGCCGCAGGCCGAAGGCACGATGCAGGGCATCAACCACCGCATTCATGACGGCTGGACATGCGCCGATCGACCCGGCCTCTCCCGCGCCTTTCAATCCGAGCGGGTTGGTCGTCGAGGGCACATTGCGGGTTTCGAAATGGAACTCCGGAATATTGTCGGCGCGGGGCATGCAATAATCCATGAAGCTCGCGCTGAGCAATTGACCCTCGTCGCTGAAAACGGTGCGCTCGAATAGCGCCTGGCCAATGCCCTGGGCGATGCCGCCATGGACCTGCCCCGACAGCAGCAACGGATTGAGGGTGAGGCCGAAATCGTCGACGATCGAATAACGCAGAATTGCGACGACGCCAGTATCCGGATCGATTTCGACCTCGCAGCAATGGGTCCCGTTCGGATAGGTGGCATCGGGCGGCGTATAGGAATTGACAGCGGTCAGTTTCTCTGGCGTCGCTTTTGGCAGGCCGGCTATCTCCGCATAGGAGACCGACCGATCGGTGCCGGCAATCCGGATCTTGCCATTGGCGATCTCGAGATCGCCAATGGCGGCCTCCAGATGGTCGGCGGCCAGGTCCTTCAATTGAATCGCCAGCTTCTCGGCAGCCCGGTTCAGCATAGCGGCGCCGACCGGGATTGAGCGTGATCCGCCGGTGCCGTTGCCCGACGGCACACTCTGCGTGTCGCCCTGGATAACGCGGACGCGCTCGAGCGGCACGTCCAGATATTGCGAGACGACTTGCGCATAGGCAGTCTCGTGGCCCTGGCCGTTCGACTGGGTGCCGATATGGACGCTGAACTTGCCGTCCTTCTCGAGCGCCACCGAACCCTCCTCGCCGCTGCCCCAGGCGGTGCATTCGATGTAGCTTGAGAAGCCAAAGCCCCGCAGCTTGCCGTTCCGCCTCGATTGGGCGGCGCGCGCGTCGAAGTCGGCATAGCCAGCTTTGGCCAGCGAGGCCCGCATGGCTGCTTCGAATTCACCGACATCGTAGGTCCGGTCGGTCACGGTCTTGTAAGGCATCTGGTTCGGCCTGACGAAATTCAAAGCGCGGATTTCCTCGCGCGGCATTTTCAATTCGCGCGCGCAGGTGTCGACCAGCCGCTCGAGCACATAGGCGGCCTCGGGGCGCCCGGCACCGCGATAGGCATCGACCGGAACAGTATGGGTGTAGATGCCCCGTACCCGCGCGTAGAGCGCGCGAATGTCATAAGGCCCGGTCGCCATCGACGCGCCAAGCCAGGGAATATAGGGCGCGTACTGCGACAGATAGGCGCCGAGGTTGCCATAGATATCGACGCGCATCGCGAGAAAGCGGCCGTGGCTATCGAGCGCCATCTCCGCGGTAGTCAGATTATCCCTGCCCTGTGCATCGCCGATAAAATGCTCGCTGCGATCAGCGATCCAACGGACGGGATGGCCGAGCCGTCGGGCCGCCTCGAGGACCAGCGGATATTCACGGTACATGAAGCTCTTGGTGCCAAATCCGCCACCGACGTCGTGGGTGATCACCCGGACTTTTTCCGACGGCACTTTCAGGATCGATTCTGCCAGCTGATCGCGCAAACCGTGCACGCCCTGGCTTCCGGTGGTCAGCCGATAGTGCCCGTCGCTGACGTCATATTCGCCGATCGCGCCGCGCGGCTCCATGTAATTGGCAATCAGGCGGTTATTGACCACTTTCAAGCGCACGACATGATCGGCCGTCGCAAAGATGGCGTCGGTCTTCTGCTTATCGCCGATATGGGTGTCATAGGCGACATTGTCCTTGGCATGCGGCCACACCGCCGGCGCGCCCTTGCTGATCGCCTGTTCGAGGGTGACTGTTGCCGGCAACCCATCCCATTCGACCTCGATTGCCTCGAGCGCCTCGCGGGCCTCGGTCTCGGTTTCGGCGACAATCATCGCAACGATATCGCCGACGTGCCGAACCTCGCCCTTGGCCATGACTGCATAGGGCGGCAGGGTCATGAGCTTGCCATCAGCGGAATTCGACAAGGGCGCCAGGCATTGCAGATTGCCGAGATGCTCGACGTCGGCGGCGCTCAGGATGGCGCGCACACCGGGGCTAGCCTTGGCCCTGGAAACATCGACAATTTTGAAGCGCGCGCAGGCGTGCGGGCTGCGCAGGAAGACCGCATGAAGGGCACCGGCGAGCGCGAGGTCGGCGGTGTAATGGCCGTGGCCGGTCACCAACCGGACGTCTTCAACCCGTTTGACTGCCTGGCCAATTCCGAATTTCATCGGCTTCATATCACCTGCCCCCGTTGGTTTTAGCGCTGCGCTCGATCGTCGCGCTGGTCACGTTCACCCGAATGAACCAGCCTAGGCCTTTGCGCCACCCGCGATTTTCCGCTGGCCAATCGACAATAGCGGAAGCCTTGCACCTGATTTCCGGCATGCCCCTCGCGGGACGCCGGTAAGCTACCCATATGTGAAGCAATCTTCAACTGGACACCAAACATGTTTGACGACCACACCCCAATATCCTCTTGGCCCGACGGCGAGGCGAACAGCAGCGTAGACGCGCCCGAGGCGGAAGCGGAATTGTTCGATGCCTATTCGAGAGCCGTGACCACGATTGTCGAGCGTATTGGGCCAAGCGTCGTGCGGCTCGACATCAGGCACGGCCAGAACGGCCAGCGCTCGGGGGCCGGATCGGGCGTAATCGTCTCGCCCGACGGACTCGTCCTGACCAATAGCCATGTGGTGCAATCGGGTCGGCGCGCCGATGTGACGACACTCGACGGGCGGGTCCTGTCGGCCCGCGTCCTTGGCGATGACCCCGACACTGATCTCGCCCTGCTGCGCATCGACGAGGACACGGTCCTGAGCCCGGCCACCCTCGGCAATTCGAAAAAGCTGCGACGCGGCCAGCTCGCCATCGCGATCGGCAATCCCCTCGGCTTCGACGCGACCGTGACCGCCGGCGTGGTCTCGGCGCTCGGGCGCAGTCTGCGCGCCCGGACCGGCCGGCTGATCGACGACGTCATTCAGACCGACGCCGCCCTGAACCCTGGCAATTCCGGGGGGCCGCTGGTCGCCTCTTCTGGTGAGGTTATCGGCATCAACACCGCCATCATTCAGGGCGCACAAGGCATCTGTTTCGCCGTCGCCGCCAATACCGCCCATTTTGTGTTAGGTGAAATTGTCAAGCATGGCCGCGTGCGGCGTGGCTACGTCGGCATCGGCGCGGCCAATTCGACGAATTCCGCGCCGGATCGCGCTTCGACTGGAGATCGATCAGGTCACCGCCGCGACAGTCACCGCGGTCGAAACCGGCAGCCCGGCCGACGAAGCGGGGTTGTTGACCGGCGACCTTTTGATCGCATTCGACGGTGAAACCGTGACCGGGGCCGATGATCTGGTCCGTCTGCTTAATGCCGAGCGAATCGGTCGGACCCTGCCGGTCGAGGTCGTGCGCCGCTCGAATAAGTTGCGCTTCTGGATTGGGGTGAAGGAGCGCCGCGGCTGAGGGCCGGCCGCTCAGCGCTCGATCGAACTCGCCGGCGGCAAGCCAGCCGGCAAAGCCCGGCGAAAAGAGCGCCGCCTCGGGGTTACCGCCGGCCGCCACGAACTTTTGCCGGGCGAGGGCGGCGCGCTTGCCCGACTGGCAGGTAAAGACAAGCCGCTTGCCGCTCGCCACTTTCAGCTCGGCCGGGTCGAATTGCGACAATGGCACGTTTAGGCTCCCGGGGATGTGGCCGGCCGCAAATTCGGCCGGCTCGCGCACATCGATCAGCGCCAGCGACCCCGCAGCCATACCCCGTTTGACCGAAAATAAGCTGAGATCCTCGCCAGCGTTCTGCATTGCCCTTGTCTCCCGCCCGTCGTCACTCCTTGAGGCGCCGCCCGGTTCGCACTAGCCTGAAGCTCCCGCGCTCCAGCACCAGGCTAGCATGGCTCCGCATGATGAAATCAAGGGTTTGCGCCATGGCCTGACGGCCTATGGCGATCCGGCATTCTCGCTCTTTCTGCGCAAGATCTTCATCAAGGCCATGGGCTATGGCGATGACGCGCTCGAGCGACCGATCGTCGGCATTACCGATACATTCTCCGATTTCAACCCCTGCCACGGCAATGTCCCGGACCTGATTGCCGCGGTAAAGCGCGGCGTCATGCTCGAGGGCGGCTTGCCGCTGGTCTTCCCGACGATTTCGCTCGGCGAGAGTTTTACCTATCCGACCAGCATGTTCCTGCGCAATCTGATGGCGATGGAAACCGAAGAGATGCTGCGCGCCCAACCGATGGATGCGGTGGTCCTGATCGGCGGCTGCGACAAGACGGTGCCGGCCCAGCTGATGGCGGCGGCGAGCGCCGATATACCTGCGGTTCAGCTGGTCACCGGTCCGATGCTCGCCGGCACCTTTCGGGGCGAAAGAGTCGGCGCCTGCACGGATTGCCGACGCCTGTGGGGCGAATTCCGTGCCGGCCGGCTGAGCGAGGGGCAAATTGCCCAGGCCAGCGATCGACTGGCGCCGACGCGGGGTACGTGCATGGTTATGGGGACGGCCTCGACGATGGCGATTCTGGCCGAAGTGTTGGGCCTTGCCCTGCCGGGGAGTGCCGCGATCCCGGCGACCCATGCCGACCGGTTGCGCGCAGCCGAGGCCAGCGGTCGCTGCGCCGTCGGCATCGCCAGGCGGCAGTCACCGCGGCCGAGCGAAATCCTCAACCGGGCGGCGTTTCGCAATGCGATGATCGTTCTGCAAGCGATCGGCGGATCGACCAACGGCCTTATTCATCTGACGGCGATCGCTGGTCGCCTCGGCCTGCCGGTCGACCTCGCCGAATTCGACGCGATTGGCCGAGAGGTTCCCGTGCTGGTCGATCTCAAGCCAACAGGCGCGCATTTTCTCGAGGATTTTCACCGCGCCGGCGGCCTGCCGCGGCTGTTGGTCGAATTGCAGGACGTGCTTGATGTTTCGGCCCGCGGCGTCAGCGGCCTATCGCTCGCCGAATTGCTCACCGCGGCCGAAACTATCGCGGGCCAAACCATCATTCGCTCGCGCCGCGACCCGGTCAAGGCGATCGGGGCGATGGCGGTATTGCGTGGGTCGCTTGCCCCGGGCGGCGCCCTGATCAAGCAAGCGGCGGCGACGCCGGCCTTGCTCGATCATCGCGGCCGCGCCGTCGTCTTCGAATCGGTGGCGGCGCTAATTGACGGGATTGACGATCCGGCCCGGGCGATCGAGGCCGGCGATGTCCTCGTCCTGCGCAATGCCGGGCCGAAGGGAGGTCCCGGCATGCCGGAAGCCGGCTACCTTCCGATCCCCAAGCGTTTGCTGCAGCAGGGCATTACGGACATGGTGCGGATTTCGGACGCCCGGATGTCCGGCACTGCCTTCGGCACCATCGTGCTCCACGTCACGCCCGAGGCCGCCGAAGGCGGCCCTCTGGCGCTGGTTCGCGACGGCGACATGATACATCTCGACGTCGCCCGACGGCGGCTCGATCTATTGGTCGAGCCGGCCGAACTCGAGCGGCGCCGCGCTGCCTGGCACAAACCCGCCCCGCCGAGGGGCAGCGAGCGCGGCTACGCCCGCCTCTATCTCGACAGCGTCCTGCAGGCCGACCAAGGCTGCGATTTCGGTTTTCTCAAAAAGAATCCCGAGGTCTGAATTCTGCTGATTATTGCGGGTTTTCGAGACTGAACGCCTGGCTCGTTTCATCATAGGCGAAAATCTCGCCATAGCGCCCCCAATTGGTCACCGTGCGCAGGGTTGTCTCGGCATAATCCTCCGACATGTAATCCTCGATCTCGCCGCGAAACCGGCTTACCGGCGCCGTATGGCTCGGCCGCTCGTCGAGAACCCGCCGGATTCTTTCGGGCCAGCGGGACGTAGGCCAAGAGATGATCGCCGAACAACTTCTTTCGGACATCGACTTCGGCCTCTGCGAAGCGCTTGCCGGCCGGCGTCAATTTGATGTCGCCTTCCTCGATTTCGACGAAGCGCAGCAATTGCAGCGTTTCGGCCGCAGGAAACAATTCGTCGACTTCCATGGTCAGGTCATCGGCCAGATGCGGCAGATCGGCATGGCCATTGAACGGAGCGCCGTTCAATGTCTCCATCAAGCCCGCCATCGTATTGGTCGACACGCGCGGCAGCGCCATGCCAATTCCGGTTCCGGGGAAACTGCCCTCACGCGCCGGCTTGCTGCCCTCGCGCTGGGTCATGCGCGCATAAATCGTGTCGACCAATTGCCGGAATTCGGGGTCGAGCCGGTTGCGCGGATGGGCAAGACCAACCTTGATTTCGGCAGCGATCCGGCCGGGGTTGGATGAAAGCACAAGAATGCGGTCACACATCAGGACCGCTTCCTCGATATTATGGGTGACCATCAGGATCGACTTGATCGGCATCCGCCCTTCGTTCCACAGATCGAGCAGATCGGTGCGCAAAGTCTCCGCGGTCAGTACGTCGAGAGCCGAGAAGGGTTCGTCCATCAGCAGGATGTTCGGATGGACAACGAGCGCCCGGGCAAACCCGACCCGCTGGCGCATGCCGCCCGACAATTCCTTCGGATAGGCGCTTTCGAAACCGTCGAGCCCGATCAGGTCGATCGCGCTTAGCGAGCGCCGGCGCGCCTCGTCCTTCGGCACGTTCAGGGCCTTGAGACCGAGTTCGACATTGTCGAGCACGGACAGCCAGGGAAACAGGGCGAAGCTTTGAAAAACCATGGCAATGCCTTCAGCGGGACCGGTTACTGCGGCGCCCTGATATTCGACCCGCCCTTGCGAGGGTATCGCCAGTCCTGCGACGATCCGCAAAAGCGTCGACTTGCCGCAGCCGGAGCGCCCGAGCAGGCCGACGATTTCGCCCTCGCTGAGTTTCATCGAAACATTGTCGAGAATCTGGCGGGCCATACTCACCCGATCCCTTCTGGTAGCGCTGGCTGACCTCGTGGACATCCAACAGCGTCTTTGACAGGACGTTAAGCATGATCGCTCCTTGGCTCAGCGCAGCCGTCGTTCGGCGAATTGGAACAGCGGCCGCCAGAACAGCCGGTTAAACAGAATGACGAAGACCGACATCACGGCAACGCCGAGCACGATCTTGGGAAAATCGCCGGCTTCGGTCGCCTGGGCAATATAGGCGCCGATCCCGTGCGCCTGGACCTTGTCGTCGCCCCATTTGACATATTCCGCGACGATTGCGGCGTTCCAAGAGCCCCCCGAAGCGGTCAAAGCGCCGGTGAAATAAAAGGGGAATATGCCGGGCAGCATGACGCTCTTCCACCAGGTCCATCCTGAAATGCGGAAATTGGCAGCCGCCTCCCCGAGGTCGTTGGGAAAGGCCGCCGCCCCGGCGATGACATTGAAGACAATGTACCATTGGGTACCAAAAATGATCAGGAAACTGAGCCAGATATCCGGATCGAGCGACCACCGCAGGATCAGTACGACGACAATGGGAAAGACGACGTTGACCGGAAAGGCGGCGAGAAATTGCGCCAAAGGCTGGACCGTTTCGGCAACCCGCGGGCGCAGGCCGATCCAAACGCTGATCGGCACCCAGAACACGGTCGCCAGCGCCATCAGAACGATGACCCGCAGCATGGTGATGAGCGTCAGCCCGGCAGCTTCCCAGAAATCCGGCCAGGACAATTCGGTCGAGACATATTGAACGACGTTCCAAGCACAATAGAGGGCGAGCGATCCGACCAGCGTGAACCAGACCAAGTCGATGCCGAACGAGACGCCCCGCTTGCCCAGCTGATCGGCCATTGGCAGGCGCGGCAGGCTGAAACGCAGACCTCCGATCGACCCCAGCCATTCGCTAAGCGGGCGCATCGCCATTCGCAACCAATTGGTTCGCTGGAACAGCCGCAAGACCCAAGAGGATTCGACAGTCTGCGACGCCGTCAATTCAACCCTAAACTTCGAAGCCCAGGCGACCACGGGGCGAAAAAGCAATTGGTCGTAAAGCAGGATGACGATCAGCATAGTTACAACCGCGGCAAGGACCGCATCCAGGCGCCTCTGATCGATGGCAACCGACAGATAGGAACCGATGCCCGGCAATTTGATTGTCGTATTGCCAACCGTGATCGCTTCCGAAGCGACGACAAAGAACCAGCCACCGGACATCGACATCATCATGTTCCAGACAAGGCTCGGCATAGCAAACGGCGTCTCGAGCTGCCAGAATTTCTGCCAGCCGGACAGATGGAAGCTCTGTGCGACCTCCTGGAGATCGCGGGGCACCGTGCGCAGCGACTGATAGAAAGAAAAGGCCATGTTCCAGGCCTGGCTGGTGAAAATCGCGAAGATCGCCGCCATTTCCGCGCCCATCACGCTGCCCGGAAAAAGGCCCAGAAAGAAGGTCACGGTGAAAGAGAGAAAACCCAGAACCGGGACCGATTGGAGAACGTCGAGAATGGGGATTAGAACGATCTCCGCCCGGCGGCTCTTGGCCGCAAGCGTCGCATAAAGAAAGGTGAAGATCAGCGAACAGATAATTGCGGCAAACATCCGCAAGGTCGTGCGTAGTGCGTAGTACGGCAAATTGTCATAAGCAAGATCGACCGGCGAGACATCCGGCGAAGGCAGCGGGACCGCCATGCCATGGACGCCCCTGACGATTGCCACCAGCCCGGAAAATATTAGTGCCAGCGCAATGAGGTCCCAATGGTTCGGCAATGCGCGACGGCCAACGGAGGCGAAGGCCACGAACCGTGGAAGCATGGCAAACCTATGGATGGAAGAGGAAGGCGGACGGTCCAAGTCCCATACTTTGTTCACTGTGAATGAACAAGCCGACCCGGCAGGAATTTGCAGCCCTTGCGATCGAGCCGGCGCGGCCTTGCGTGGCGCCCGGCGACCGGCCGAAAGGCCCAACCGGCGGACAGTCGCCGTGCCATGCGATCGCGCAGACGTGAACTCATCGCCTAGACCAGTCGCATAGCAAGCAAGTCAAAAGGGGACTATAGAGACCCCAAATTGCTATTCTGATGAGCGAGAACACATCCGCACAGGTTTGGAGACTGTCATGACGCAACCCGTGGTGCTGACAGTAAATGGCCGTCGCTTCGACGTTGATTGCGAGCCGGAAACGCCGCTGCTGTGGGTGCTGCGCGACGAGATCGGCTCTGACCGGCACCAAATTCGGCTGCGGCATCGCCCAATGCGGCGCCTGCACGGTGCATGTCGACGGCGAGGCCGATGCGCTCCTGCTCGCTGCCGGTCGGCGACGTCGACGGGCGACGATCACCACCATCGAGGGCCTGTCGGCGCGATGGCAGCCATCCGGTGCAGCAGGCCTGGATCGAGCAGGACGTGCCGCAATGCGGCTATTGCCAGTCCGGCCAGATCATGGCGGCGCCGTCGCGTTGCTGGCGCGGCAACGCCAGAGCCCACCGACGCCGATATCGATGAGCGCCATGACCAACATCTGCCGCTGCGGCACCTATCCGCGCATCCGCGCCGCGATCCACCGCGCCGCCGCGCCTGATGAAAGCGTGCTGAGGCCATGAGGGACGAGCACGCATGCACATCACGAGCAGCGCCGGCTGGCCTCAGCCGCCGCGCTTCATCGTCGCCGGCCTGTCCGCCGCCGGCGGCCTGGCGATCGGCGTCGGCCTGCCCGACCGCGGCCGAGGCCATGGCCGGCGGCGCCGGAGCCCTGGGACAAGCCGGCCCCGGCCGCAGGCCCGAGGTCAACGCCTGGATCGTCGATCGAGCCCGACGAGAGCGGTGCTCATCCGCGTCGCCAAGTCGGAGATGGGCGCAGGGCATCTTGACCGTCGCTGCCGATGCTCGTCGCCGAGGAACTGGGCTGCGACTGGGCCAAGGTCACGGCCGAATATGCCTCCGCCAACCGCAACCTCCGCGGGCAACGGGCTCTATGGCCGCATGGGCACCGGCGGCAGCGGCGTCGGTGCGCCGCTCGCGCGAGATGCTGCAGCAGGCCGGCGCCAGCGCGCCGCGCCCGGCTGATCGAGGCGGCGGCGCAGCGCTGGGACGTGCCGGCCGGCCGAATGCGACGCGTGGCGGACGGGTTCGTGCATGCACGCCGCCAGCGGCCGCCGCCTAGGCTTTGGCGCGCTCGCCGCCGAGGCCGCGCGGCATCAAGCTCGACCAGGAGCCGGCGATCAAGACGCCCGACCAGTTCACGCTGATCGGCAAGCCGACTGGCGCGCCTCGACACGCCGGTCAAGGTCGACGGGCACGGCCCAGTTCGGCATCGATACGCGCCTGCCCGGCATGCTCTACGCCGCGGTCGATCGACCTGCCCGGTCTTCGGCGGCACAGCTGAAGCGCGTTCGACGCGACCGCCGTCAAGGGCCGGCGCGGCGTCATCGCCGTCGTCCCGGTGCCCGACGGCGTCGCGGTCGTCGCCGACCGCTATCTGGCGCGCCAAGGAGGCCCTGGCCGCGCTGCCGGTCGACTGGGACTATGGCGCCGGCGCCGCGCACCGACAGCGACGCAGTTCCGCCAGGACTACCGTGCCGCGCTCGACGGCGCCGGCCGTCGACGGCCCGCGAGGTCGGCGACGTCGAGCGTGCGCTTGCCGGCGCCGCACAGCGTCGTCGAGGCGGTCTACGAGGTGCCGCATCTCGCGCATGCGCCGATGGAGCCGCTGAACTGCACGGCCCATGTGGCCGGCCGGACCGCGTCGACGTCTGGATCGGCACGCAGAACCCGGACGCGGCGCTGCAGCTCGCGGCCAAGGCCGGCGGCGTGCAAGCCGGAACAGGTCTACGTCCACAACTGCTTCCTCGGCGGCGGCTTCGGCCGGCGCGCGGTCAATGACGAGCTGGTCCAGGCGGTGCCGTGGCCAAGGCGGTCGGCCGCCCGGTCAAGCTGATCTGGACGCCGCGAGGAGGACATCCGCCACGACCGCTACCGGCCGCAGGCGGCCATCCGCTTCGCGGCCGGCCTTAGCGCGGACGGCAGCCGAGCGGCCTGCGACATCGCGCACGGCGGTCGGCTCGATCCAGCGCTCGCTCGGGCTACGGCAAGGTCGAGAACGGCATCGAGCGCCAGGCGGTGGAGGGCCTGGCCAACCTGCCCTATCGCGGTCGCCAACCTCAAGGTCGACTGCATTCTCAAGAACACCCACGTGCCGGTGATGTTCTGGCGCTCGGTCGGCAGCTCGCAGAACGCCTTCGCCGTCGAGAGCTTCATCGACGAGCTGGCCTATGCCGGCGGGCAAGGATCCCTACCGCTTCCGCCGCAGGCTGCTCGCCGGACGCGCGGATTTCGGCGCGTGCTCGACACGCTCGCCGCAAAGGGCGATTGGGGCAAGCCGCTGGCGCACCGGCAACGGCCGCGGCATCGCCATCCACGAATCCTTCGGCACCATCGTCGGCGAGGTCGCCGAGGTCGGCGATCAGCCGCAAGGGCGAGGTCAAGGTCGAGCGCGTGGTCGCGGTGGTCGATTGCGGCCACGTGGTCAACCCGCGCACGGTCGAGATGCAGATCGAGAGCGGCGTGATCTACGGCCTGACCGCGGCGCTCTACGGCGAGATCACCATCAGGGACGGCCGCGTCGAGCAGGGCAATTTCGACGATTATCCCATGGTCCGCATGGCCGACGCCCCGCGGATCGAGACCCATCTCGCGCTGTCCGGCGGCAAGCAAATGGGGCGGCATCGGCGAGCCCGGCACGCCGCCGATCGCGCCGGCCTCTGCAATGCGATTTTCGCGGCAACCGGCAAGCGGATTCGCAGTCCTGCCGATCAAAAACACCAAGCTCGGAGCCTAGCTTCTTTGCCGCCCATCTTAACGACGCCGGTCGCCCTTTTGGACTAGCGTCAGCCCGATTTTGCCAATACCGTCGGGTAGTCGGCTGGTCGAACCCAGCCGCAATGCCCGCCGCGCGCTGCCGGCGGCGTGGTCTATTGGCGTTTGGATCGAGGAGCTTGAACATGTCCGGTTTTGCGAAACGTCTCGCTATTGTAGCTTTAACCCTTGCCGCAGCGCTTGCTCCGGCCGCGGCGAAGGAATGGAAAACGATCCGGATCGGCACGGAAGGCGCCTATCCGCCGTTCAACAATCTCAATTCCAAGGGCGAGCTCGAGGGTTTCGAGATCGATTATGCCAAGGCGCTCTGCGCCAAGATGAAGGTGGAATGCACCTTTGTCGCCCAGGACTGGGACGGCATCATCCCGGCGCTCCTGTCGAACAAGTTCGACGTTATCATCGCCAGCATGAGCATTACCGACGAGCGCAAGAAGAAGGTCGACTTTACCGACGCCTATTACGACACGCCGGCCTCCTTCATCGCGCCGAAGAGCACGACGTCGAATGACATTTCGCCGGCCGCGCTGAAGGGCAAACTGATCGGCGCCCAGGGTTCGACGACCCATTCCAATTTCCTGGAAAAGACATACCCGCAATCGCAGATCAAGCTCTATCAGACCCAGGACGAGGCCAATCTCGACCTGTTGAATGGCCGGCTCGACTATGTCGAAGCGGACAAAGTCGTCCTCAGCGATTTCGTCAAAGGCAAAGGCAAGGATTGCTGCCGGTTCGTCGCCGACGTGGTCAAGGATCGCAGCTTGTTCGGCAATGGCGTCGGGATGGCCGTGCGCAAGGAAGACGGCGATCTCAAGGCGTTGCTGAACAAGGCGATCGCCGATGCCCAGGCCGACGGCACCTTCAAGAAGGTGCAGGACCAATATTTCGACTTCAACATTTTCTAAGCGGATCGGCGGCGCCGTCAGCAGCATTGGCGGCACCGCCTCGCCGGTTCGATCATGGATTTCAACCCCTCTCTTCTTGGCTTTGGTCCCGGCGGCTGGGGTTTCATTCTCCTCAAGGGCGTGCTGCTTACGATCTCGCTGGCGCTTGCTACGCTGCCTTTCGGGCTGAGCTTCGGGCTCTTTGTCGCGCTCGGTCAGAATTCCCCCGGCAAATGGAAGCGCCGGCTTGCCACCCTCTACACGACCGTCTTTCGCGGCATTCCCGAACTGCTGACGCTCTATCTCGTTGCTTTTGGCGCACAGCGCTATTTCCAGCTCGGCTGGACCTATCTTGGTCTGGAGGGCACCCCTGAATTGCCGCCTTTCGTAACCGCGATGATTGCCCTCGGGGTGGTTTTGGCGGCCTTCTCGAGCGAGGTTTGGCTCGGTGCCCTCAACGCTATCCCGAAAGGCCAGAGCGAAGCCGGCATGGCGCTCGGCCTCAGCCGGCGCAAAATCTTTGCCCTTGTTGTCTTTCCACAATTGCTGCGGATCGCTTTGCCCGGCCTCGGCAACAATTGGATGGTGCTGCTCAAGGATACCTCGCTTGCCTCGGTCATTACGCTGCCGGAATTCATGTATGTGACGGCGCGCGGCAACACGGTGACGAAGGAGCCCTTTCTGTTCTTTGGCTTTGCCTGCCTCGTCTATCTGGCGTTGTCCGTTCTCTCGATGACCGGCATCAGTCGGCTCGAATGGAACGCCAACCGGGGCCTGAGGCGCTGATGAACACGCTCTACACCTTGCTTGGCTACGTCCTCAATCTCGACATTCTCGAACGCTACGGCATGCGCATGCTGGGCGGGCTCGGGCTGACCCTGATTCTCGTCGCCATTTCGGTGACGCTCGGCTTCTTGCTCGCCTATCCGATCGCCCAGGCGCGCATTGCCGGGCCCTGGTATTTCAATGGCCCGGCCTATGGTTTCATCAATTTCTTCCGCGGTACCCCGCTCCTCGCCCAGCTCTATCTCGTCTATTACGGCAGCGGGCAATTCCGGCCTTTGCTGGCCGAAATCGGCCTGTGGACTTTTTTTCGCGACGCCTTTTTCTGCGCCATTCTGACCTTCACCTTGAACACCGCCGCTTATCAGGCTGAGGTCTTCCGGGGCGCCCTGCTCTCGGTGCCGCGTGGCCAGATCGAGGCGGCGAAGGCGCTCGGCCTGTCGAAATTCCGGATCAATCGGCACATCGTCTGGCCACAGGCCATGATGGTCGCCCTGCGACCGCTCGGCAATGAATTGATCTTGATGGTGAAGGCGAGTTCGATTGCTTCCCTTGTCACCATCTACGATCTGATGGGCGCGACCAAACTTGCCTTTGCGCGCTCGTTCGACCTGTCCGTCTATGTCTACGCCGCCATCGTCTATCTCGCGATCGTCGAGATCATCCGCCGGATCTGGGGCCTGATGGAGCAGCGCCTGCTGCGCCACCAATTGGTGTCGCGCTAGCCAGGCGGCCGACGACGGACCTTGGCGAATTTGGCAAGATCGCGCGCGAGCGCGGCCAAACCGCGCCCGGAAAAGGGGGCACCCATGGGCGAGAGGCCTTCGAAAATCGAGCCGGGTAGGCTTAGCGCGGATGGCGCGCATGTCGCCGGCATGATCGCGCGGGCGAAGGTCGCCCAACGGCAGATCGCCGCCTTCAGCCAGGCCGAGGCCGACCTTCTCGCCGCCGCCGCCGGTTGGGCCATCCTCGAACCCGGCCGCAATCGGGCCCTGGCCGAATGCGCGGTCGCCGATACCGGCCTTGGCATCGTTGCGGATAAGATCGCTAAAAACCATCGCAAGACGCTCGGCCTCCTTGCCGATCTCAAGGACGCCCGATCGGTCGGCATCATTGCCGAGGATGTCGAACGCGGCCTTATCGAGATCGCCCGGCCAGTCGGGGTTGTCGCGGCGATCACGCCCTCAACCAACCCGGCAGCAACGCCGGCCAATAAGATCATCAATGCCCTCAAGGCGCGCAACAGCATCATCCTCGCGCCCTCGCCGAAAGGCTGGTCGACGGCCGATCTCCTCGTCCAATTCATCCACCAGCAATTCGACCGCCTCGGCGTGCCGCGTGATCTGGTGCAACGGCTGCCGGCCCCGGTCGGCAAAACGATGACCGGCGAATTGATGCGCCAAGCCGACCTGATTGTGGCGACCGGCTCGCAAGCCAATATTCGCGCCGCTCTGGCAAGCGGAACCCCGACCTTCGGGGTCGGCACCGGCAATGTCGCAAGCATTGTCGATCGCAGCGCCGATCCGGCTCTTGCGGCCGCGCTGATCGCAAGGTCCAAGACCTTCGACAATGCAACGAGCTGTTCGTCGGAAAACAGCCTGATCATCGACGAGCCGATCTACGCGGCGATGCTGCAGGCGCTGACGCTGGAGGGCGGTTCGCTGCTGCGGGCGGAGGAAAAGCGGCGCCTCGAGGCCTTGGCCTTCACGCCGCTTGGCCCCTCCGCCGCCGTCATTGGCCAGAGTGCCGGCCTTATCGCCAGCCGGGCCGGCTTGACGCGAGCGGCGCTCGCGCAGAGCCGCTTCCTGATGGTCGAGGAGACCGGCATCGGCCCCGGGCATCCATTCTCGCGCGAAAAACTTGCTCCGATCCTGACCCTTTATCGGGCGGCCGATTTTGCCGAGGCCTGCCGTCTGGTCGAGGCAATCTATGCCCATCAGGGCGCCGGCCATTCGGTCGGCCTGCATTCGCGGATCGAGGCCCAGGCGCTGCGCCTGGCCGAAGAGCTGCCGGTTGCGCGGGTCATCGTCAATCAGGCGCATGCGCTGGCGGTCGGCGGCAACTTCGATAATGGCCTGCCGTTTTCCCTGTCGATGGGCTGCGGCACCTGGGGCCGCAATGGATTTTCCGACAATTTGCAGCTCCGGCATTATCTGAACATCACGCGCATAGCGCGGCGGACAGCCGAAAGGGCGCCGCAGCTTGAAAGCCTGCTCGGCGCCTACTTTGCGCGGGTTGGACCATGAGGTGACAATTCGGGCCGGGCCCTGCCCGGTTTGGCCCGGTTTGGCCCGGTGTGGCCAAGGCCAGTTGTCAGTGCACGGCACAGGTGACATGGTTGGTGCGTCGACAAGGTGATGCGCCAAGCATCCGATGCGATATTATGGAGGAACTATGTCCAAGAATTCCGACAGCAGCATGTCCCAGTCCCGCCGAGAGCTGATCCGCAACGCCACGCTTTCGGCGACCGCCGCAGCCGCTGCCTTTGGCGGTATCGGTCTAAACCCCTTGATGAGCGCCGCGCTGGCCAAGGAGGCCGGACGCTCGCCGCGCCCGCTTAAAGCCGCCTTTTCCAATGCCGGCCTGCAGGCGACCTGGTGTGCGCAAGGCAAGCAGGCGGCCGAATATTGGGGCAATCTGTTCAACGTCGACGTGACTTGGTTCGACGGTCAGCTCGATGCCGTCAAGCAGCGGACCGCGATCGACAATATGGCCTCGCAGAAATGGGATTTCGTGGCGATTCAGGCCTTTGGCATCGGCACTTTGACGGCGCCGGTCAACAAGATGATCGACGCCGGCATTCCCGTCATCGACATGGACACGCTGATCGCCCCGCTCGACCAGATCAACGTTTTGACCTTGCTGGCGCCCGATAACGAATTCATGGGCGCTTCGGTGACCCAAGCGCTCGTCGACGCGATCGGCGGCGAGGGCAAGATGATTATGACGCAAGGGGCGCTTGGCCACACCGGGGCCCAGGGCCGCGCCCGCGGTTTCAAGTCGGTGGTGTCGAAATTTCCCAAGATCGAAGTTCTCGACGAGCAACCGGCCGACTGGGACGTGACCAAAGTGGCGCGGATCTGGGAAACCCTTTTGACCAAATATCCGAAGATCGATGCCGCCTTCTTCCACAATGACGACATGGCGCTAGCCGCCTATAATGTTATGAAGGCCAAGGGCCGGACCGAAATCAAAATCGGCGGTGTCGATGCGATGCCGCCGGCGATCAAAGCGGTGGCCGACGGGCGGATGTTTGCGACAGTCCGCAACCCGTCCTGTCGCATTCACGGCGGCGCCATCGTTGCCGGCGTCGATGCGGTCATCAACGGGGCCAAGACAGGCGTCGAATTGCCGAGCATTCCCAAAAACATCGTCACCGACGGGCCGGTGGTTACCAAGGCCAATGCGCCTGGCATGGCCTGGATGGAGGAGCAATTCCTGATCTAGGCCTTTTGGTGCAGGATTCTTCCATCTTGCTGGAACTCAACGGCATCTCGAAGGCGTTTGGCGGCGTCCAAGCCCTTCGGGATGTCGATTTCGTGCTGCGGTCCGGCGAAATTCACGGGCTCGTCGGCGAGAACGGGGCCGGCAAGAGCACCCTGATGAAAATCATCGCCGGCATCTATCCCGCCTTCGAGGGCAGGATGTTGTTCAATGGTGTGCCAGTCCATTTCCGTTCGTCGCGCGATGCCCGCGCGGCCGGTATCGGCATGGTGCACCAGGAATTGAGCGTCGCCCCCGACCTTTCGGTCGCCGAGAATGTCTTTCTCGGGCTGCAGCCGCTGACCCGCGCCGGAACGATTGACTGGCCGAAAATGAACCAGTCGGCGGCCGAGCAATTGCGCAATCTCGGCCTCGAAATCGATCCGCGGATGCGGCTAGGCGCGTTGCCAATCGGGATCCAGCAGCTCGTCGAATTGGCCCGGGTATTATTTTCCGGCGCCAAGATCATCATTCTCGACGAGCCGACCTCGGCCCTCTCACCGCCCGAGATCGAGCGGCTGTTTGCCGTCCTCAAGCGGCTGAAGGAAGGCGGGCGCAGCATCATATTCATTTCGCATTTCCTCGAGGATATTTTGCGGATTTCCGACGTCATCACCATCTTCCGCAACGGCACGCGGGTGGTCACCACCGCGGTTTCGCCGTCGGTAACCAAGGCCTGGGTAATCGAACAGATGATCGGCCAAGGCCATGCCGAGCTTGGCGACAGCTATCTCGGCGAGATTATGCTGAACAGCAGACCCGACGCGCCCGTCGTCTTCGAAGCGCGCGACCTGTCGCATGCCGATGCCTATCGCAATGTTTCGCTTACGGTGCGCGCCGGCGAGGTTCTCGGCATCTATGGCTTCATGGGCTGCGGTCAGCTCGAACTCGCCCGGACCTTCTTCGGCAAGATCAGAGCCGACAGAGGGAGCCTGAGAGTTCGAGGGAGTCGAACGGCGCTTTGCCAATACGGCAGCGGCCCGTCAGGCTGGCATCGCCTTCGTGCCGGAGAGCCGACGCTCCATGCTGTTTTCGGACGAACCGGTCTACAAGAACATATCCATCGCGATTCTCAAGCGATTGTCGCGCTGGCTCCTCGACGTCGACGCCGAGCGGCGGATCGCGGCCGAACAGATCGACCAGCTCGGCATTCGTCCGCCATCGGTCGACGCAAGGCTCGGCGCGCTATCGGGCGGCAATCAGCAGAAGGTCGCGCTGGCCAAATGGCTCGCTCATGCACCCAAGGTCCTGGTTCTATCCGAACCGACGCGCGGCATGGATGTCGGCGCCAAGGAGGATGTCGTGCGCATTGTTCGCGCCTTGCGCGACCAGGGAATCGGCATTGTTGTCGTATCGACCGAGCCCGAGACGGTATTGTCGCTGGCCGACCGGGTCCTGGTTATGAAGAAGGGCGAGATCGCCCATGAGTTTTCCGGCGAGGCGATCAGCAAGGATCGCCTGCTTGCCGCGGCATAGGAATAAAAGAGGGCAAGCGGCATGAGCCTACCCGAAGCCAAGACTCAATCGGCTACGCCGGCCAGCCCGTATCAAGACTGGCTGCGCGATCAATTGCGCAATATCGCGCCCTTCCTGACCCTGATGTTCCTGGTTGCCTTCTTCAGCCTCGCAACGAGTTCCTTTGCGAGCATCGACAATCTGTGGAATATCTTTCAGCAGGTTTCGGTGACGGCGATTATCGCGGCCGGCCTCACCTTCGTCATTCTGACCGCCGAAATCGACCTCAGTGTTGCCAGCATCGCCAATGCGACCGGCATTGTCGTGGCCTTCTTCACCCTGCAGGACAATAGCGTCAACATCGCCAATTTGCCCCTGCCCGGGCCGATTGCGATTTTGCTCGCCTTAGCGAGCTGCGGTCTGCTTGGTCTGATCACCGCGCTCGGCGTGACCCGGATCGGGATTCCCTCCTTCATCATGACGCTGGCGATGATGCAGATCGGCGCCGGAATTTCGGCGCTCCTGGTGCGCGGGCAGATCGCCTATGCGGTGCCACAGCTGATCCAGGTGCTCGGCTCGAAATCGATATTCGGCATTCCCTGGCTGGTCGTCATTGCGGCACTGTTCCTTCTCGTCAGCCATCTGGTCCTGACCTATACGCGGTTCGGGCGCTATGTTTACATGGTCGGCGGCAATCGCGAGGCGGCCGAATATTCCGGCGTCAATGTCCGGCTGATCATTGGCGCCGTCATGGTCATATCGGCGCTCTGTTCGGGCGTCGCCGGGATGCTCGGCGTTGCCTATTTCGGCAGCGCCCAGCAGAACGAATTCGATACTTTCCTGCTCGACGCCATTTCGGCCGTGGTGGTCGGCGGCACCAGCCTGTTCGGCGGGCGCGGGGGAATCGGCAACACGCTTGTCGGCCTGCTGGTCCTCGGCGTTCTCAACAACGGCCTCGACCACATCAACATCGACAGTTTTCTCAAGATCCTGATCCGCGGCATCATCCTGCTCGCCGCGCTCGTCATCAACGTCTATGCCGAGCGGCTGCGCAGTACCCGCACGGCAGCGACGTGAGCGAGGCTGGCCTGCCGCGGATCCTTACGCTCACCGTCAACCCAGCGCTCGATCTTGCCTGCGAGGCCGAGACGGTCCAGCCAACCCGCAAAATCCGCACCTCGCACACGCGCTTCGACCCGGGTGGCGGCGGCATCAATGTCGCCAGGGTGATTCATGAGCTCGGCGGTCAGAGCGAAGCGCTCTATACAGCGGGCGGCGCCATCGGCGGCTTCCTGCAGGATCTCGTGGCTGCTTCCGGCATCCGCCACCAGCCGATCGCAATCGCCGGCCAGACCAGAATCTGCCAGGTCGTCTACGAACGCTCGAGCGGCCGCGAATTTCGCTTTGTTGCCGAAGGCCCCGAACTGGGCCCGGCCGATTGGGTCCGCTGTCTTGCCGCGATCGAGGCGAGCGACGCCGCTTATCTTGTCGCCAGCGGCAGCCTGACACCCGGCCTTGCGGCCAATTCCTATGTGGAGGCCCTGCGCCTGGCGCAAAAAAAGGGCATGCGTTTCGTGCTCGACACATCCGGCGAGCCGCTCGAGCTGGCCTTGGCGCATGGCGGGATCTATTTTGCCAAGCCCAGCCTCGGCGAATTGGAACATCTTGTCGGCCGCCCGTTGCCGGATGAACGCTCGCAGGCAGCCGCGGCGCTCGGCCTCGTCGAAACCGGCGCGGTCGAAATCGTCGCCGTGTCGCTCGGCGAAGCGGGCGCGCTGATCGCTAGCGGCCAGGGCATCTTGCGCCGGCCGGCCCACAAGGTGAATGCGCGCAGCGCCGTCGGTGCCGGCGATAGTTTCGTCGGCGCCATGGTCTTGGCGCTCGCCAAAGGCTGCGGTCTCGAACAGGCCTTCTGTCTTGCCCTGGCGGCTGGCGCGGCGGCGGTGTTGGCAAGCGGCACCCAACTATGCCGGCACCACGATGTCTTGCGCTTCTACGCGCAAATTGCCGGCAAGCCATTTGAGGCGTAGAGCGTTCAGGTCAAGGAGCCTGCCAATGACCACGACCCGACCGGAAACCGATTCGCTTGGCACCGTCCAGGTTGCCAGCCACCTCTACTGGGGCGCCCAGACCCAGCGCTCGCTCGAGAATTTCCCGATCGGCGGGGAGCGGATGCCGATCGAGATCATTCACGCCCTGGCGCGGATCAAGAAGATTGCCGCCAATGTCAATGCCGCGCTTGGCCAGCTCGAACCGCGGCTTGCCGGGGCCATTGTCGCGGCCGCCGAAGAAGTCATCGCCGGGCAATTCGACGACCAGTTTCCGCTGGTCGTCTGGCAGACCGGTTCCGGCACCCAGTCCAACATGAATGTCAACGAAGTCATCGCCAATCGCGCCAACGAAATGCTTGGCGCCGGGCTTGGCGCCAAGGCGCCGATCCATGCCAATGATCATGTCAATCGCGGCCAATCGTCGAACGATTGTTTTCCCACCGCCATGCATATTGCCGGGCTGGAATTGGGTCAGCATCGCCTGATTCCGGCACTGACGGCACTCGGCGCAGCGCTCGAAGCCAAGGCGTTCGCCTTTCGCGACATCGTCAAGGTCGGCCGGACCCATTGGCAGGACGCGACGCCGCTGACGCTCGGCCAGGAATTTTCCGGCTATGCCAGCCAGGTGCAGGCTGGACGCCGGCGTGTCGAGGCTGGTCTTGCCGGCCTTTGTCCACTCGCCCAGGGCGGCACCGCGGTCGGCACCGGCGTCAATACCCATCCCGATTTCGCGACCGCTTTCGCCGCAGCGATGGCGGCAGATACCGGGCTTCCTTTCACCAGCGCCGTCAATAAATTCGAAGCCTTGGCCGCGCATGATGCGCTTGTTTTTCTGCATGGCGCCCTTGCCAGCCTGGCCGGCGGCCTGTTCAAGATTGCCAATGACATCCGCATGCTCGCCAGCGGCCCGCGCAGCGGACTAGGCGAATTGATCCTACCGGAAAACGAGCCGGGCTCCTCGATCATGCCGGGCAAGATCAATCCGACCCAGGCCGAGGCGCTGACCATGGTCTGCGTCCAGGTCCTCGGCAACCAGACCATTGTGGGCCTTGCCGCAAGCCAGGGTCATTTCGAGCTCAATGTCTTCAAACCGGTCATCGCATTGGCGTTGCTGCAATCAATTCGATTGCTCGGCGATGCCGCCGACAGTTTCCGGCTGCGCTGCATCGAGGGGCTCAGAGCCGATGAGCTGCGGATCGACGAATTGCTGCGCCGGTCCTTGATGCTGGTGACGGCACTGGCGCCGCATATCGGCTATGACGCGGCCGCCAAGATCGCCAAGGCCGCCCATCAGCGCGGCACCAGCCTGCGCGAAGAAGCCTTGCGGCTCGGGGTCGAAGCCGAAACCTTCGACCGGATCGTCCGGCCGGAGGCTATGCTCGGGCCGGATTGGCCCGGGCCGCATTGAGGGCAATCGGCGGCCGCCCCATTGCCAGGCCGGCAGTCCGCGCCTACACGTTGGCCGTTCGGAGGCGAGCCCTTTCTGGCCTCCACCAGGGTTTTTTTGCATGGCATTGATCGGCCTTCTGGTCTTCCTCGGCCTGACCGCCGTCGCCGCCTCCTTCGGCAGCCTGTTTCTGCCTGGACGCTGGTACGAGACCATCGCCAAGCCGAGCTGGACGCCGCCTGGCTGGCTGTTTCCGATTGCCTGGACGCCCCTCTATGTGACGATCGCAATCGCCGGCTGGAGCCTGTGGAAAAGTCACGGGCTCAACGGTGCCCTCTTCTTATGGCTGCTGCAGCTCGTCTTCAACGGGCTGTGGTCGCCGATCATGTTCGGCCGCAAGAATATCGAAATGGCGCTCGCCGATCTGATCGCCCTGTGGCTGTGCATTCTTGGCTTCATTCTGGCCGCCCTGCCGCTCAACCCGACCGCCGCCTATTTGTTCGTCCCCTATTTTCTCTGGGTCAGCTTTGCCGGCTTCCTGAATTGGACGATCTGGCGGATGAACGCTTTGACGGCCCGGCTCGTGAGCGAGCGTTGATGGTTCAAGGGGTCTAGCGATGCTGCGGGCCAGTCTCGCCAACCGGCTCGTCGACTGCGATCCGCGCGCCCCTGACTTCGTGCAGGATCCCTATCCCTTCTACCGGCACCTGCACCGAACGACGCCGCGCTTCACCTGGGCTCAATACGGCCATTGGTGCTTTGCCAGCCACCGCGACGTCAACGCGCTCCTGCGCGACCGCCGCTTCGGCCGCCAGATCCTGCATGTGGCTTCTCGCGAGGAACTCGGTCTGCCGCCGCAGGACCCGGCCTTGAAGGCCTTCGACGACGTCGAACGCTATTCGCTGCTCGAACTTGAGCCGCCCCTCCATACGCAATTGCGCGGCTTCATCAACCGACCCTTCCTGGCTCGCGCCATCGACAGGCTCGCAGCTCCAATCGGCGGGCTCGCGAATCGCCTGATCGATGAACTGCCGGCCGGCCGAACGGCCGATCTCCTGGTGGCCTTTGCCCGACCGCTGGCCCTCATCACCATCGTCGAACTGCTCGGCCTTGGGGTAGAGGCGGCACCGCTCATCGCCGCCTGGTCGCAGCAGATGGTCGCGATGTACCAATTCGCCCGCAGCCGGCAGACCGAGGCGGCAGCGGTTGGCGCGACGCATGCTTTTGTCGCATTTCTGCGGGACGAAATCGCAGCGCGCCGGGCTCGGCCGCGCGACGATTTGATCAGTCGGCTGATCGCCGCCGAGGCCGACGGGAGACGGCTCGACGAGGATCAGTTGGTTTCTCTGTGCGTCCTGCTTGTCAATGCCGGTCACGAGGCGACCGCAAGCACTTTGGCCAACGCGCTGGCCCTGCTGCTTGGCGAGACCGGGCTGCTCAAAGCAGATCGCGCACGACCGCCCGGCGCGGCGCTCGTTGAGGAATGTCTGCGTTTCGATCCGCCGCTTCACCTGTTCACCCGCTACGCGCTCGAGCCGTGCGAGATTGACGGGATCGGCCTTTCGAAGGGCGAAAAAATCGGGCTTCTGCTCGCCGCAGCCAACCATGATCCAGCACAATTTGCCGCGCCTGAGCGCTTCGATCCCGTGCCGCTCGCCCAACCCGCATTTGAGTTTCGGGGCCGGCATCCATTTTTGCTTAGGCGCGCCGCTAGCGCGGCTCGAATTGCAGATTGGCCTGGCCGTCCTGTTCGAGCGGCTGCCGGGTCTGGCCCTTGCTGCGGCGCCGCGCTATCGCGACACCTATCATTTCCGCCAGCCGGACGCCCTTTGGGCGGTCTGGTGAGGTTGAGCGACCCGCCGGCTTTGTCAGCGAAAGCGCTTCGGCGTTTGGGCCCGCCGCCGGTCGATCTCGCGGAGCCGGTATTCCAAATCGAAGCGATCTGTGGCCGCCTCAAGGTAGGCGAGATCGAGCTCTTCATCGCTCGGCAGGAGGCGGCGGCGCCATGCCGAAAGCCAGAACTCTGAGGGTCAATCCCGCGCCAGACGATGCATCCGAGGCAAGAAAGGTTTGAAAGATCGATGTCGACAATGGATTTCTCCGAAGGGTTGAGGGGCGCAAGCGCTGTCGCGACAGCGCGATTGCACGGGCGTGTGGTCCTAGCGGGGTTGCGCCTGGGCGAGGCCTGACGGCATACGGCCGGCACGGACCTGCGCCGCCTGTTCGAAACCTCTGGCGCTTTCGCGGGCGATCCGGGCAATATCCTCGCGCCTTAGGCCCATGTCGGCCAGTTCACGCTCGCTATAGGTCGACAATTCCCGGCTGATCTGTGCCCGGAGCCGTTCGGCACCGAGTTTGCGGGCTAGAAAATCGTAGGCATTACGTAACATGGGTCACTCCGTGGCCAATTTTCCCGGCACCTGCGCGCCGATCGCTGCCCCACGGGAGCGCTCCTCCAATTCTATTGCAATGCAATATAATTTGCTGCGTCGCATCGAACAGGTCTGGCGATGGGCAGGAGACATGCGCTACGCGCATGCAAAAATTAGCGATAATTTAAAGAATGATCGAATTATCGGTAAAATCTCGAAAAAATGCTTCAATTCTTCAAATTCTCTTGAAAGCTTTCAACCCGCTGCCAAAAATTTATGCGCTAAATGCATAATACTATTGCAACAGCACCCGCCGGCGACCCGATTGTTTGCTCGTTTTCAAGCCTCGACGAGGTTTTGCGGCGTGCCGGCGACGAAAGCCTCGATATTGTCGACGAGCTGATCGGCGAGAATCTGCATGGCCTCGCGGCTGGCCCAGGCGACATGCGGCGTCACGATCAGATTGGGCAGCCGCACATCAAGCAGAACATTGCCTTGGCGTGGCGGTTCGGTGGTCAGGACGTCGAATCCGGCGCCCCCGATCTCCCCCGCCCTCAACGCGGCCGCCAGCGCCGCCTCGTCGACGAGACCGCCGCGCCCGGTATTGATGATCAGCGCGTCTCGCTTCATCATTTTCAGTTGGGCTGGGCCGATCATGTGGCGGGTGTCGGTGCTAAGCGGCACGTGCAGGCTGACGATATCGCTCTCCCGCAGCAGCGTCTCGAGATCGACGAGACCCGGCTGCGCCACGCTGTCATAGGCGAGCACCTTGAGGCCAAAGGCTTCCGCAATTCGGGCCAACGCCTTGCCGATCGCCCCATAGCCAACAATGCCCAATGTCGAGCCGCGCATGTCGCGGATCGGGTGGTCGAAGAAACAGAATTGCTCGGCGCTCTGCCAGCGGCCGCGCTGGACGTCCTCATGATAGGCGACAATGTTCCGCCGCAAGGCGAAAGCCAAAGCGAATACATGTTCCGGCACAGTATTATAGGCATAATTGCGAATGTTCGACACGAGGATGCCGCGACTGCGGCAATAGGCCTTGTCGATATTGTCGGTTCCGGTTGCCGCGACCGCGATCAGCCTGAGATCCGGCAGCAAGGCGAGCGTTGACTGCCGCAGCGGCACCTTGTTGACGATGGCGATGCTGGCGCCTTTGAGGCGGGCCGCGACCGTGTCGGCTTCGCTTGCACCATATTCGCGGTAGACATGCGGGAAATTCGGGGTACGCAAACGCGCCGCAAGCGTCGAGCGGTCGAGAAAAACAATGGCGTGCGTCATGAATCCCGAATGTGGTTGCGCCGGCCGTTGCCTAGAGACCCGCCAAACTAAGGCCACACCCAGCGATGTCAATCGGGGCTGACGCGCAGATCGCGCGCAGTTCGGCTCCGCTTGCCGCTCTTTGCACCGTCGGATCGGCCCCAGTGCTGGGCGGCGCGCCCGCCCGCGCATCGACCAGCCCTCGGCTGGAGAGGGCCGCGGCCCGGCTCAACGGGGGCTCGGGGCTCGATGTCGGATCGGCACGGTCTCGTGGCAGAGATCGACGATCGCCAGACCGTCGGCGATTTCGCGGACCAAAAATAGGCGCGGTCGAGGCCTTCGCCGACGAAGGCGACCTATGGTCGTGGATCGCAGCGATCGGCGCAACGGCGAGGCAGGTATCATCCTCCGCGAGGCGCAGAATCATGTAGAAATTCCCCTGTCCGTCCTTGATGCGGACAGGAATTCCGCCTATCGCACACCAGACCGCGCATGGCTAATGCGCGGTCCCATAGGCACCATGATCCCGGTCAGCGAACACCAGTTCGCCCGGTACCGTGACCCGTTCGCCGGCGTTTGCCGGCACCTTGATCGCGAGCCCGAGCAACAGCGCCATGGTCAAACAGGACGACGCATCAAGCGATCCCCGCAAGACACGCCAGACGGTTCCGCTTGCGGCGAGCCTAGCGGAAGCCGCGCCGCGGGCCGATCAAGGCCTCGTGAACGGCTGGTCCTTGGATCTCGCCGCGCCGCCTCTGTCCGAACCCCGCCGCCGGTTGCCGGCACCCCTTGCCGTTCTCTTTGAAAGCGTCCTGATGATTATGTTTTGGGACATTTCCTACGAAAACGCGATCGCCTTTTTTTTCGTGATGCCGCTCGTTGCAATGATCGGCTGGCGCCTGGCGGGGACCCTGATCAGCCGCCGCCGCTCGAAAGTGCCCGCGTCAGGGCGTTGACCTCGGCGACCAGCTGGGGCTCGAGGCCAAGCGCCTTGGCCAAATGGCCAAGGAACGCCTTTTCTTGCGCGTCGACGGCGACCAATTGCGCGGCTGCATAGACCTGCAGCGCGATTTCACGCGAATCGGCGGCCCGGGCCAGATCCTCGATTTTGGCTGGCGACTGGATTTCCCGGTTGAGGAAATCGGCCGCCTCGGCGGCCAGCCCCGCTCCTTTCATTTCGCCGAGAATGCGCTGGCGTTGCGCGGCATCGACGGTGCCGTCGGCCGCCGCCGTCGCGACCATTGCCCGCACCAGAAGGCGCGCCGTCTCCTGGGTATGCGCCGCCTCGGCAAAGGCCGATCCCTCCGGCGCCGCGCTCAGCTGGTCGAGGCCGGGCAGACCTTCGCTCAGCGGCCTGCCCTCCTGGAAATTGCGCAACGCCTTATAGGCAAGCCCGCCGATCGCGGCGAGGCCGCCAAGCTTGATCAAACTGCCGGTCAGACTGCGGCCGCCTTCCGTTCCCAGCAGAATGGCGGCAAGGCCGCCGAGCGTTGCGACACTGGCGAGCGGGTTGGCGTCGACCAGATCTTTTGCCTTGCCGACATAGCCGGCCGCCTCGCTGCCCTGAAGCCGGGCCTGAGCCTGGCCAAGGACATCGGACAGCGCCGAGGCCGCCTCGCCAGCTGCCTGTTTGGTTCGTTCCACGGCCTGGTTGGTCGCCGCGCCCGCCGCCTGCTTGCCGCGCTCGATCGCCGCGCCGACCTCGGCCGAGGCCGCCTGCGGCTCCTTGCCCGTCAGGCTGCCGACAACAACATTAAGTAACTCTTTGGCATCAAACATAATCGCCTCCATATCCAGCAATTTCAGGCGCGCCGCCGACGGCGACCCACCGAAATCTCAGTCTAGTCCTTCGGCAGGCCGCTTGTTTGACAAAGGCCAAACGCTTCGCCGGCACACGACGAAAATAAGGCCTCCGGGCTTGCCTTGCTTGGCCCGCCGGGCCGCCGGCTTTACGCCGGCCCGCCCTTCCCATACTAAGCCAGCCATATGCCGGCTTTTTCCCCTGCCCATTTCAAAGGTATGTGCATGTCGCTTTTGTTCTCGCCGCTCAATCTCGGCCCGATTCGGGTGAATAACCGCATCGTGGTCGCCCCGATGTGCCAATATTCGGCCGCCGACGGTTGCGCCAGCGATTGGCATTTGCAGCATTTGATGCAGCTCGCGATATCGGGCGCCGGTCTCATCGTCCTCGAAGCGACCGCGGTCGAGCGGCGCGGCCGCATCACCCATGGTTGCCTCGGGCTTTATAGCGACGCCAATGAAAGAGCGCTTGCCCGGGTGCTGGCGGCGGCCCGTTCGGTGGCGCCCGCCAACACCAAGTTCGCGATCCAGATCGCGCATGCCGGCCGCAAGGCCTCAGCCCGCCTGCCCTGGCAGGATGGCGCGGCGCTGCGCGCGAACGAGGATCCCTGGCCGACCGTGGCACCCTCGCCAATCGCCGCCAATGACGGCTGGCCCGTTCCCGAGGCGCTGGACGAGGCAGAAATCGAACAAATCACCGCAGCCTTCGGCGGCGCCGCCGAGCGTGCCGTGCGGCTCGGATTCGACGCGATCGAATTGCATATGGCGCACGGCTATCTGCTGCACCAATTCCAGTCGCCGCTTGCCAACCACCGTCAGGACCGTTTCGGCGGCAATTCGGAGCGGCGCCTCGCGCTGCATCGCGACGTGGCCAAGACCGTGCGCAGCCGCGTTCCGCTTTCAATCGCGCTCGGCGCCCGCATTACCGGCACCGATTGGGTCGATGACGGTCTTGGTGTCGACAACGCCATCGATCTCGCTAGGCTTCTGAAAGCGGCGGGCCTTGCCTATGTCGATGTATCCTCGGGCGGCCTCGCGCTCAAGGCACCGATCCCGATCGGACCCGGCTACCAAGTCGGTCTTGCCGCCAAGGTCAAGGCGGCGAGCGGACTTCGTGACCCGAGCGGTCGGGCTGATCGTCGATCCGCAACAGGCCGAAGACATCCTGATAAGAGGCGACGCCGATCAGGTCGCGCTGGCCAGGGCGATTCTCGACGATCCCCGCTGGCCATGGCATGCCGCCGAACGACTGGGCGCGACCATCGAGCGGCCGCCGCAATATGCCCGAACCGCCGCCAATCTTTGGCCCGGTGCCAAGATGGCCCGCGGCTGACCTGCGGCCGCTAACTTTGCGCGACAAAGCGGCTTGACAGGCTAACCCGCCTCCGCTTGTTGGTTGGGCTTCGGCCTGGTCGGCAATTGGCCGCAGTGCCGCAGAGCAACGCCAAGGATCCGGCACTGGGTCCCGGAGGAGGAAACCATGCATTTGCGTCTCTGGCTTTTGACGGCCTGCGCCATTTTGGGCTTGGCATCGGCCGCCCCTGCCGAAGAAACGATCAAGATCGGCCTGTCGGGCCCGTTCACCGGCGGCTCGTCCTCGATGGGCGTGTCGCATGCGCGACGGCGTCAAGCTCGCGGTCGACGAGATCAACAAGGCCGGCGGCGTGCTCGGCCGGCCAGATCGAGCTGGTCGAGCGCGACGACGAGGCCAAGAACGAGCTCGGCGTGCAGATCGCGCAGGAGCTGATCAACAAGGAGAAGGTCGTCGCCACGGTCGGCTATCATCAACACCGGCGTCGCCCTCGCCTCGCAGCGCTTCTATCAGGAAGCCGAAATTCCGGTCATGAACAATGTCGCGACCGGCTCGGTCGTCACCAAGCAGTTCCTGGCGCCGGACCACAAGGCCAACTACATCTTCCGCACCTCGGCCAACGACACGATCCAGAGCGCGATGATCGCCGACGAGGCGATCAAGCGCCAGGGCTTCAAGAAGCCCGCCATCCTCGCCGACTCGCACCAATTACGGCCAGCTCGGCAAGACCGACCTCGACCAACGCGCTGCAGAAGCTCGGGCATCAAGCCGGTCGCGATCGAGAAGTTCAACATCGGCGACACCGACATGACCGCGCAGCTGCTGCGCGCCAAGGAGGCCGGCGCCGACGTGATCCTGACCTACGCGATCGGACCGGAACTCGCGCAGATCGCCAACGGCATGGCCAAGCTCGGCTGGAAGGTGCCGATGATCGGCTCCTGGACGCTGTCGATGGCGAGCTTCATCGACACGGCCGGCGCCAATGGCGACGGCGCGATGATGCCGCAGACCTTCATCCAGCTGCCGACCACGCCCAAGCGCAAGGCCTTCATCGAGGCCTATCAGAAGGCCTACAAGCGTCGACCGCATTCCCTCGCCGGTCTCGGCGGCGCAGGGCTATGACTTCGGTCTATCTGCTCGCCGCCGCGATCAAGCAGGCCGGCTCGACCGACGGCCGCAAGATCCGCGAGGCGCTCGAGAACCTCAACGACAAGGTCGAGGGCGTCGTGACGATCTATGACAAGCCCATTCCGCCGACCGACCACGAGGCGATCACCGCGCAATATTCCGGTCTTCGGCCTCGTCAAGGGCGGCCGCGTCGTGCCGGCCCATCCCGAGGACCTCGAAGGCGACAAGGCCGTGCGCATCAAGCCGAAGAGCCTGATCGTCGCCTGGCCACGCGCAGTAGACTTGCGGCGACCGGCCTCCGCCGGTCGCGCGTGGCGCTAGACCGATCGCGGAGCGCGTGCCGATGCAAATTCTCGCCCAGCTGATCGTCAGCGGCATTTCCGTCGGCATGATCTACGGCGTCATCGCCTTCGGCTATCAGCTGACCTTCGCCACGTCGAAGACGCTGAACTTCGGCCAGGGCGAGGCGCTGATGCTCGGCGCGCTGGTCGGCCTGACGACGATCAACTTCCTGATCGGCCAGGCGCTCGGCACGCTTTGCGGCCTATCTGCTGATGCTGCCGGTCGTGTTCGTCTTCGGCGCTGCTGCAGGGCACCGTCGTCGAGTGGCTCGGCGTGCGCCAGGCGATCAGGACCAAGTCGGAGGCCGGCTGGATCATGGCGACGATCGCGCTCGGCATCATCTTCAGGAACCTCGCCGAAAACATCTGGGGCCGCGACGCGCTGAAGTTTCCCTCGCCGCTGCCCGAGGCGTCGCTGTCGTTCGGCGGCGTCCGCATCCAGCCGATGGAGATCGCCATCGTGCTCGGCGCGCTCGCGCATGATGCTGGCGGTCGAATTGTTCAACCGCCGTTCGATCTACGGCAAGGCGGTGGTCGCGACCGCGAACGACCGCGACGCCGCCGGCCTGATGGGCATCAACACCAGCCGCGTCATCACCTTCTCCTACGCGCTGTCCTCGATGACGCGCGGCGCTTCGCCGGCGTGCTGGTCGCGCCGGTGACGCTGACCGGCGCCGACGATGGGCGCGGTGCTCGGCCTCAAGGCCTTCGCGGTCGCCATCATCGGCGGCCTGTCGAGCGGCCTCGGCGTCGTCGTCGGCGGCCTCATCCTCGGCATCACCGAGACCCTGACCGGCTACTACGTCTCGACCGGCTACAAGGACGTGCCCGGGCCTCGTGCTGCTGCTGCTGGTGCTGTCGCTGAAGCCGTGCCGGCCTGTTCGGCAAGACCGCGATCAAGAAGGTCTGAGCGCGATGACGCTGCGCCGCCTTGCTGGCTCTTGCTCGGATCGCCGCCGTCGCCGTGCCCGTTCCTGATCACGAGCCCCTATTACCTGCATCTGCGTCGTCACGATCGCGATCTTCTCGATCGTCACGCTCGGGCTCGACATCGTGTTCGGCTACACCGGCGAGGTCTCGATCGGCCACGCCGCGCTGTTCGGCATCGGCGCCTATACGGCGGGCGTGCTGTCGATGCATTTCGGCCTCGGCTTCTGGCCGGCGCTGCCGCTCGGCGTCGTCGTCGCCGCGGCCTGTTCGGCGCCCTTCTGGCCTTGCCGGCGCTGCGCGTCACCGGTCCCTATCTCGCCATGGTGACGCTCGCCTTCGGCACCATCGTCCAGATCCTCATCAACGAGATGACCGATCTGACCAACGGGCCGCTCGGCATCAAGCTCGACACGCCGCTGTTCGTCGATCTGGCGCGCGCTCGGCGATACGTTCTGCCGTTCCTCGACATGTCGATGAAGCGGATGAAGGAGATGGAGTTCTACTACATCGCCGCCATCGCGCTCGCTGCTCACGATCGTGGTCATCAACCGCATCGTCGCCTCGCGCTACGGCCGCGCCTTCGAGGCGCTGCGCGACAGCCCGATCGCCTCGGATTGCATGGGCGTCAGCGTCTACAAGCACAAGGTGATCGCCTTCGTGCGTCAGCGCCGGCTTTGCCGGGCTCGCCGGCGTCCTGTTCGCCTATTCCGAGCAATATATCGCGCCGAACAATTTCAGCTTCGAACTGTCGGTGCAGTTCCTGCTCGCCGTGACGATGGGCGGGCGCAAGTCGCGGCTCGGCCCGATCCTCGGCGCGGCGATCATCGTCTTCCTGCCGAACCTGCTCGCCGACATCACCTGTTCCGCATCATCGCCGGCGGTCATCGCCGTCGATCGCGCTGGTCGCCGGCGGTCGCTCGCATCCTGCGCAAGCCGCGAACAGCTGGCGCCGCGTCGCGGTCCCGGTCGCGCTCTGCGTCGCGCTTCTTCGTCGTTCTCGCTGTTCCTGCAGAAGATCACCGACTACAAGCTGACCATCTTCGGCGTGATGATCCTGTTCGTCGTCTATTATCTGCCGGACGGCATCGTCGGGTTTCTCAGCAAGCTCGCCGCGCGGCCGGTCCGGCGGCGCGGCGCAGCCGACGATCCCGCGCTACGCCGGCTGACGAGGCGCAGGCGATCACGGCCGCCGCGCGCGACGCGTCGGCGGCCGGAGCGCGCTTCTCGACGTCGGCAAGCGTCGTCATGCAGTTCGGCGGCCTCAAGGCGCTCGACGATGTCGACGCTCGCAGGTCAGGCCCGGCACCATCCACGGGCTGATCGGCCCGAACGGCTCCGGCAAGAGCACGATGATGAACGTGCTGACCGGCATCTATGTGCCGACCGGCGGGCGACATCCGCTTCGCCGGCAAGCCCATCGCCGGCCTGAACGTCGCCGGAGATCGCCGCTCGCGGGCATCGCGCGCACGTTCCAGAACGTGCAGCTGTTCGGCGAACTGACGCTGCATCGAGAACGTCATGGTCGGCCTGCACCACACCTACCGCTCGCGGTTTCTTCGACGTCGCGCTGCGCACTGCCGCGCGCGCGGCGCGAGGAGGCGGCGGCGCGCGCAGCGCGCGATGAGCATCCTGCGCTTCGTCGGGCTCGACGAGCTCGCCGACGAGGAGGCGCGCAACCTGCCCTATGGCAAGCAGCGCCTGCTCGAGATCGGCCGCGCGCTGGCGCTCGATCCCAAGCTTCTGCTGCTCGACGAGCCGGCCGCCGGCCTGACCGCGCCGGACATCAGCGAGCTGATTGCGCATCATCCGCAAGATCCGCGACGCACGGCATCACCGTGATCCTGATCGAGCATCACATGGACGTCGTGATGAGCCATCTGCGACACCGTCACCGTGCTCGATTTCGGCCAGAAGATCGCCGAGGGCACGCCGGCCGAGGTGCAGGCCAATCCGCGCGTCATCGAGGCCTATCTCGGCGGCAGCGCCGCTCGGCGGCATGAGAGGACGAGCGACCATGCTCGAAGATCGAGAATCTGGTCGCCGGCTACGGCAAGGTCCAGGTGCTGCACGGCGCTCGATCTCAGCGTGCCGAAGGGCACAGCTCGTGACGCTGATCGGCTCCAACGGCGCCGGCAAGACGACGACGCTGCGCGCGATCTCCGGCATGATTCAGGCCGAAGACCGGACGCGATCACGCTCGACGGCGCCGAACATCGCGGGCCTGCCCGCGCACGAGATCACGCAAGCGCGGCCTCGCCCATTCGCCGGAAGGCCGGCGCGTTTTCTCGACGCTGCCGGTGCGTCGACAATCTCCTGCTCGGCGCCTTTCCGCGGCTGACCGGCTCGCGGCCGCAAGGGCGATGTCGAGCGCCGATATGCGAGCGGATGTTCGACGCTGTTCCCGCGGCTCGCGCGAGCGGCGCGGCCAGCTTGGCCGGCACGCTGTCGGGCGGCGAGCAGCAGATGCTGGCCATGGCGCGCGCGCTGATGCTCGAGCCCGCAGGTGCTGCTGCTCGACGAGCCGTCGATGGGACTTGCGCCACGGCTGGTCGAGGAGGTCTTCGCGACCATCGCCCGGCTGAAGGACGAGAAGATCACGATGCTGCTGGTCGAGCAATTCGCCGCCGCCGCGCTCGAAGTCGCCGACTATGGCTATGTGCTCGAAAACGGCAGGCTGACTGCCTCGGGGCCGGCGGTGCGCCTGAAGAACGATCCGGCGGTGCGCGCCGCCTATCTCGGCCAGGCCCATTGAGGGCCGCACTGGCAGCCATGCCCGGACCGAGGGCCTGAGCGTGCCCGAAGCCCACGTCATTGCTTGGGACCTCGAGACCATTCCGGACATTGCGGCAGCGGCCCGCATGCTCGACATCGAAGGCGCCTCGGAGGACGAGGTCCGGGCAAGGCTTGGCCCAGGCTTTGCCAAGCGACCGCTGCACAAGATCGCTTGCATCGGCGCCCTGATCGGCCGGCGGACCGTCGAAGGCTGGAATGTTGAAGCGATGGGCGCCCCGCATTGCGGTGAGCGCAGCGAGGGCGAGTTGATCCAGGCCTTTGTCGAGCGCATCCGGCAATTGCGGCCACAGCTCGTCACGTTCAATGGCGCGAGCTTTGATCTGCCGGTTCTGCGCTACCGGGCGATGGTCAATCGCATTAGCGCCGAGGGCCTGCAGGCCCGCCCCTATTTCAATCGTTTCACCGACGACGCGCTCGACCTTTGCGATGCTTTGGCCTCGTTTGACCAGCACGCCAAGGTCAAACTCGACGAAATCAGCCGGATACTTGGCCTGCCGGGCAAGCCGCATGGCATCGACGGATCGCAGATCGACGGCATGGTTCGGGAGGGTAGGATTGCCGAGGTTGCGCATTATTGCGAGACTGATGTCGTCAATACCTACCGGGTCTGGCTCATCTACGAGACTTTTCGCGGCAATCTGAGCCGGACCCAATTGGAATGGAGCGAAGATCAATTGCGCCGGTTTGTTCTGGAGCGGCGCCACAATAATCCGTTTCTTGCTGCAGCGATCGGCTGAACTACCTATCGACGTTGGCTGACATGCGCTGTCATATTGCTTCGCCACATCGTGTTGCAAAGTCGTCTCGTAATCGTCAATCTACCCAATAACAATTTGATTTCATGAATAGATTCGAAAAAGAATCGAAACCAGCCCCGACCGGTCCGGCGAGTCAATCGCCGGTCGCGGCCAGTTGAGATTCGCGACAAAGGGGAGAAGGTCTTGGACCTGGCATTTCTGTTCCATCGCTCACCAGCCGCGATTGCTGGTTGGCTTTGTCTTGCACTGACAACGCTCCATCTTGTTAGCATTGCTATTGCTGGTTGGCGGTGCTCCAGGCCTAGGCCCGCCGGGTCGCTCAAGGCAACCCCGCCGATCACTTTGGTGCGGCCGTTGCGCGGCCTGGACAATTTCGTGACGATGACGCTCGAAACCAGTTTCGCACTCGACTACCCCGATTATGAAATCCTGTTTTGCGCGGCCGAGGCGCAGGATCCGATCGTTCCGCTGGTCGAGGCGATGATCAAGGCCCATCCCGGCCGCAACGCCCGACTTCTGATCGGAGACGACAAGATCAGCACCAATCCCAAACTCAACAATTGCGTCAAGGGCTGGAGCGCGGCCCGCCACGAGTGGATCGTCATGGCTGATTGCAATGTTCTGCTGCCCGCCGATTTTCTGCAGCGCCTCCTGGTGCGCTGGGATGCCGGCACAGGCCTCGTCTGTTCGACCCCGATCGGAGCGCGGCCGGAGAGTTCTGGGTGCCGAGCTCGAATGCGCCTTCCTCAATACGTTTCAGGCGAAATGGCAATATGTCAGTGAAGCGATCGGTCTCGGCTTTGCGCAAGGCAAGACCATGCTGTGGCGCCGCGATATTCTCGAGGCAGCCGGCGGCATTCGGGCACTCGCCGCCGAAATCGCCGAAGACGCCGCCGCGACCAAGGTCGTGCGGCGGGCGGGCTTGCATGTCCAATTGGTCGACCGCTCGTTCGAACAGCCGCTCGGCCGGCGGCGTTTTGCCGAAGTCTGGGCCCGGCAGGTCCGCTGGGCGCGGCTGCGGCGGGCGACATTTCCCGCTTTTTTCATACCCGAGGCAATCGCCGGCAGCGCGATCGCAATGATCGCCGGCGCCTATGCCGCCTTTTCGATCGGCGCCAGCGTCATCGTCACCCTTGGCGTCCTCGCCGTGATCTGGTTTGGCGCCGAGGCCTGGCTCGCCCGCGCCGCCGGTTGGCATTTCCGCTTGGCGACACTTCTCGCCCTACCGCTGCGCGATCTCCTATTGCCGATTCTGTGGATCGACGCCTGGCTTGCCGACGAATTCGTCTGGCGCGGCAACGAGATGAGTGTTGGCGAACCTACCGACCACTCGCTCGAAGGCAAAGCTTAGCCGGCGACCGACGGCGAGCGGCCGGCGGCCTATTGTCACAAATCGATTGGTTTTGTCGCATGCCGCCGCATCGCCACAGCCAGGATCTGAAATGGCGTGGCGTTGCTGAGAGGGATGATGCGCTCAGATCTGCAACCGATCTGTGCCGCCTTTTGGGAGGGCGCCAAAAGTGATCAAGAATCGGATGCTGGCGAGGCTGATTGGCGATTCGGTCGGACGCCCCTGAAAGCGACCATCCTGTCGTCGGCACGCGCGCAAAGTTCAATACCAGTCGCAGCGCCCATCGGCGATCTTGAAATAGGGCGGATCGCAAGGATTGAGGTCGGCCGCGCACCAGGGTGCACAATAGGGCTTTTGCCGCGGGTCCCCGGCCTTGCGTGAAGATTTTGCCGGATGGCGGGCATCCTTGTCGGGCCGTTCAGCCAATACCGGACTTGCAAGCTCAACCAGAAGGCAAGCCGAGAAAAAGCCCGCCAGTACCGCTTTGCTGAGCTGGACCGGCGTCGCCCGGCCCAGCTTGTCTCGCCTCACAGGCTGAGCCATATACGCCAACGGCTCGTCTTTCCCCGCCCTGAGGTCAAGCGTCATGATCGAACGTCTCTTCGCGCAATTCCTCGCCTTGAGCCGGTGGCTGCTGGTTGCAAGCGAATTGCTTGTCATCACGAACGTTCTAAAGCTGGTCGATCTGACGCTGACCGCCTCGCTGATCGTCATCATCATTTTCTCCGGCTACGCCAATTTTGTCTCGCGGATCGAGGCCGAACCCAGTCCGGCTGGCCGGAGTGGATGACCAAGGTCGATTTTTCTGGCCTAAAGCTTAAATTGATGTCCTCGATTGTCGCGATATCGGCGGTCCAATTGCTAACAGTCTTTATGGATATTGCCCAAACCAGCGACCGCGACCTCAAATGGTATGCGCTCATCCATGTAATCTTCGTCGTTTCAGGCGTATTGTTGGCATTGACGGACCGTCTGGCGGATGAACAGCATCGCGGCAATTGACGGGACTGGCAGGGCCTCTTCTAGCACCGCCGCGGCAAACTGTTAATCTTAAGCGACGGGCGCGGGGGGCTAGAAATGGAGAGTTCGATGCGCGGAGATTTGTCGCAATCGCAAAGCCCCAAAGGTACCAGCTTCTGCTCAAATCTGGGTCTGGGCCTAGTCCGGGCGCTCGCCGGCCTTAGCCTGCTGATCTTGTCGTTTGCGCCGCTCTCGGCAACCCCGTTGACCGGCGGCGCCGCGGCCTTGCGGCCAGCCGTGGCAGCACCCGTCGAGAGCGTTTATTACCGGCGCTATTACCACAGGCCCTATTATCGTCGGCACTATTACCGGCCCTATTATCGGCATTACTACCGACCCTATTACCGACCCTATTACCGGCCCGATTACCGGCCCTATTACCGGCCCTATTACCGGCCCTATTACCGGCCGTACTATCGGCCCTATTATTATCCCTATTATCGGCCGTATTACTAACCGAGGTGGGGCAAGGCGGATTGGATTTTTTTGGCGCGCGGTGAAATTTGTGGCTTTGCCACGAGAGTCTCGAGCGCCAACATATAAGGACCCGTGCTCTTAGGCGTTTGCAGCTTCGCGCTGAACTAGGCGGTTGATCAACAACACGACACGCGTCCTGCCACGGCCGGCAAAATGGGGAGCGGCGCTATCAGCCGCTCCGTCCCTTATCGCCTTGATCACCGTCGCCGCCATGATCAGATTTGCTACCATGATCGCCCTCGGTGCCGTGATCACTCCTGTCACCGCGACCACCCTTGTCGCCATGCTCACCCTTGCCGCCCTTGTCGCCTTTATCGCCGCCATCACCTTTGCCGCCGTGATCGCCCTTGTCGCCGCGGCCGCCCTTATCGCCGTGCTCACCCTTGCCACTCTTGTCGCCTCTATCGCCGCCATCACCTTTGCCGCTGTGATCACCTTTGCCGCCGTGATCACTCCTGTCACCGCGACCACCCTTGTCGCCATGCTCACCCTTGCCGCCCTTGTCGCCTTTATCGCCGCCATCACCTTTACCGCTGTGATCACCTTTGCCGCCGTTATCGCCCTTGTCGCCGCGGCCGCCCTTGTCGCCGTGCTCACCCTTGCCACTCTTGTCGCCTCTATCGCCGCCATCACCTTTGCCGCTGTGATCACCTTTGCCGCCGTTATCACCCTTGTCACCGCGGCCGCCCTTGTCGCTGCGATCTCCCTTGCCACCATTGTCGCCTTTATCGCCGCCATCACCTCTACCGTCGTGATCACCTTTGCCGCCGTGATCGCCCTTGTCGCCGCGGCCGCCCTTACCCCCGTGCTCACCCTTGCCACCCTTGTCGCCTTTATCGCCGCCATCACCATTACCGCTGTGATCGCCCTTGCCGCCGTGTTCGCCCTTATGACCGTGATCGTCTTTATCGCCGTGGTGATCATGGTGATGGCCATGATCGCCCGAACCGTCACCGTTGCCGCCGCCTCCGTCCGAACCGCCGCCGCCGTCCGAACCGCCGCCGCCGTCCGAACCGCCGCTGCCGCCCGAACCACCGCTGCCGCCGCCCGAACCACCGCTGCCGCCGCCCGAGCCACCGCTGCCGCTGCCGCCGTCCGAGCCACCGCTGCCGCCGCCGCCGCCCGAACCGCCGTCGCCGGCGCCCGAACCGCTGGGATCGGCGTTAGTTCCGCGGTTTGAATTGCCCCTCTCTGGTGCCGCTCCGTTGCCATCAGTAAGGCCGAAGGTGCCAATGTAGCCCTGCGTACAAGCCTCAATATTGCGCGGAGTAATTATCAGGCAATCTCGGCGCGAAGTCCCGTTGAGATCCGGTGGCAAAGTATCCGCGAAACTGACACCTGACAGCATCGTCGAAGATGTTAATATAACACCGAATAACAATGCATTTTTCATGGATACTTGCCCCTCAATATATTGGCAGCATTCAAAAAATCAGGATATCTACTGATTAATTTGAATAACATGCCAAATTCTATGCCGTTGGATAAATAAATACTGATTTGAATAAAATTTTCAATGAAATTTATACTTTGTATACAACATTTGTATTTTAACAATAAAAATTAATTGTTAAACTTTACAGATATTTTTCATGAGAAATCTTCCGTTCCATTGGCCTATCGGGAGGGAGTGTGCGGCTTTGAATAATTGGTTAATGTGTTTTAACTTTTCCGCCTTAACCGCCCGTGATCGGTGATTTTATGGTTTTTCCCGTCAATACGTTACGCGCCGCGCGTCTAGGACTTGGGCTTGCCTGCCTGCTGCAGCCGACATTGGGCGTGGCAGGATCAAAACTGACCGCATTTGCTGCAGCCATTCCACCGGACGGCGCACAAAGTGCCTGCCTGGCATTTGTTGGCGCGTGCCATCGTGTTACTTCCAAATCGCTCGCCACTCGCTCGGACGATCCGGTCTGGCTCTTGCGCGCGGCCCAAGTAAATTCGACTGTGAATCGGGCGGTGCTTCCCAGCAGCGATCAGGCGCTCTATGGCAGGCAAAATGTTTGGGCGCTCCCGCGCAACAATCGGGGAGACTGCAAGCATCTCGCCTTAGTGAAGAAACAACTGCTTGTCCGCAGCGGGCTTCCGGCGTCAAATCTTCTGCTGGCCGTCGTTACCGGGTCGACAGAGGAACTGCATGCAGTCCTGGTCATGCGGACAACCACAATTGATTACGTACTCGATAATTTGGACTTCAGAATTCTGCCCTGGAATGCAACGGGTTACACATTCCTAAAGATGCAGAATCCGGCCGATGGCTCGCGATGGGATATGATACTTGAGGGGCCGCGCGCTCGTCGCAGTTAGCCTTCTCGGCGCAGAACCTTGCTGGCCAAATCGGGTGTCATCCAGGCTGCTCGCTATGAGCAGGACCCGCTTAGTTAGCGTACGCGTATCAGCGCAAAACCGTCCCAGCCCTTGCTGCTGTCCGTCTGGATTTGGCGGCAAGCGCGTCAAAAAAAACGCACAGCAATAACCCGCGGGTCCTGACTTGCCGGGTCGGTCACCGCCCCGTCGCGAACGACATTGTCGGCCAGAATGAGCGATCCCGGCCGCGCCAATTATATGGCCCAGTCAAGATAAATGGGATTGCCGGGTTTGTCGGCATCGATGAAGATCATATCGAATGGGCCGAGCCCTTGGTGCGCCAGGCCCGGCAATATCTTGCGCGCCAGGCCGACCAAGGCCGCCCGCTTCAAGCGCCCGGGCGAGCCAAATAGCGGCCGAGCGTGCCGATTTCGAGGATGCGACGGGCGCCTGTCAGTCGTGCCAGCAGATATGGCAACCAGCCCGTACGGGCAAGACATCATGCGGCGGGAGGCCCGCCGCGGCATGGGCGGCAAGCGCCGCCTCCAAGCCGGCCGCAGCAGGAACCAGACGCGCCACGATATAATCGTCGACCTCAATCCAGCGCCTATCGGCCATGCCGCAAAGCTTCTCCTACCATCGGAATCGATTGCCGGTCCTGCCGCCACAAGCGCGCCGTTAAATGCCCGGTTCTGCCGCGCAGCGCAACCTCGACGACTTCGGCGAAATCGTCGAGATCGGCGCCGCCCCGCTCAGCCCATTCGGCCAATGCCTGGCTGATGACAATGCTGCGCTGGAATTGCTTTGCCGTCTCCATCAACCGGCTCGCGACATTGACCGTGTCGCCGCTCGCCGTGATCTGCTGGTGGGCAGCGTGGCCAAGCCTGGAGAATATTACGCGACCGGCATGGACACCGATCCGCATGCCGGGCAAACCGGTATTCGGGCCGGCCTGCAATTGCCGCAGACTGAGTGCCTGCTGCAAGCGTCTTGCCGTATTCAGGGCGGCCGCCGCCGCATCCCGCAACCCGACATCGGGGAAGCCGAAGGCGGCCATCGCCCCATCGCCCATATAGGTCATGATGGCGCCGCCGCCCTCGGCGACGCATTCCATGATCATCCCGTGAAAGACGCGTAACATCGTCTCGGTCGCGAGCGGACCGATCGACTGGGCAAGACCGGTAAAGCCGGTGAGATCGACGAAAAGGATCGCCGCCTCCCGCTCGACCGGAGCGAGCAGAAAATCAGGATCTTCGGCAAGTTTCCGGGTGAAGACCGGCGATTGAAAACGGCCCAATTCGCTGGCCTGGCGCTGCAGCCTATGCGTCTGTTTGGCATCGAAAACCATGCGGCAGGCCGCAAAACCAAAAGCCGCTGGCAAGAGTGCGGCGAGCGGCGCGGCAAGATTGAGCCAATAATTGTAGGCGAACGCAACCATTACGCCAACCAGCCATAGCGTGGCGATCAGCGCGCTAAGAGCGAGCCCAACGCTGACCCGGCGCCATGACAGCAGCAAGATCGCGAGCAAAGGAAGGACAAGGGTTGCGCCGGCATCGATCCAGCGGGTGGTCCGGTCGCGGATCAGATTGGGGCCGCCGGTCAATTGCGCGATCGCAGTCGCGAGAACCTCGGCGCCAGGCATGAGCGGGTCGAACGGCGTCGCAAAATTATCGCCGCCGCCGGTCACCGTCGCGCCGAGGATGACGCTTTTGCCGGCCAGGCGTGGGTCGCTGGTTTCGCGCAGGATGTCGCCGGCGCTAATGGTCGGAATCGTCGCGCGCCGGCCGAAAAAACGCAGCGGCAGATAGGCGCCCCGATCAAGGCGCGTCGTCCTTGTCCCGATTGTCACGTTCCCATCGGCAAAGGAAGGCTCGCCGCCAAGTGCCGCGGCGGCAACCAAAAGGACAAAGGACGGCACCAGCTCCGCGCCCGCTTGGACGAGGAGCGGGGCGTGGCGCGGCGTACCGCCGCTATCGGTCGAGACATTGGTGATGCCAACGGAAGCCACCGCGGCAAGCCGTTCGATCGGCCGCACGAGGGTGCTGGCGTGCGGCACGTCGAAGCGCCCCGGCGAGCTTGCTTCGTCTTCGAACAAGGCGACCGCCCCGATTACCGCCGGCGGCCCCTCGGCAAGGGCCGCCGCCAGTTCACGGTCGCCCTCGCCCGGCCCCGGATCCAGAAACAGCATGTCGAGCCCGATCACCTTCGGTTTCGACCGACTAATCGCGCGGACGATCTGCGCCAATGTCGCGCGCGGCAGCGGATATGAACCGACCGTCCGAACGATCGCCTCGTCGATTGCGACGAGGGCAATATCCGAAGGCGCCGCCTTTTCGCCCGCAAGCAGAAAGCGCAAGTCGAGTAGCGGCGATTCCAGCCGATCGACGACGCTGAGCCGGGCCGTTAATTGATTGCGCGCAAGCGGAACGGCCCATGCCAGCGTCGCCAGCATGGCGGCGCCGACGAGCCAGATGCCCGGTGCCGCAGATGCCGATGCTCTCACCGGGCGAAGCGCGCCAGCAGGGCCGCGGCACGCGGTGCGCCCCAGCGCTTGCGGACCAGCGACGCTCTTTCCGCAATGACGTCGACGCCATCGCCGTCGCGCAAGACGACAATATTGGAGCCGCCGCGCCGCTCGACCACAACGACGCCATGCTGGACGAACACCGCCGTGTGGCCCGGCTTAGCGTCGACGATCCAGAGGCTGCCGCGCACCGCGGCGATTGCTAGGGGCGTGCGGATCTGGAATTCCTGCTGGCGTCGCGCGCGTCCGGCATGTTCGACCAGCACCGCGCCCTCTTCAATGATCAGCGGTCGGGACGGATCAGCAAAACGATAGGCGGTGCCGCCCTCGATCTCGATCGTGAATTCCGCCGGCGCACTGTAGGATCTGCCGGCTGGGACCTGCAGTCGATGGCGCCGATTGACAGCCTGCCACCTGCGCGCCTGCCCGTCCCGCCGGACAGCAGAATGTGATGACACTGGCCGCTAAGACTATGCGAAACTTCCGCATCGACGTACCACTCGCAAGGTGAGACTACGCCCTTTTCGTACGCCTGCGAAGCCCCAACTCGGTGAGCAGCAGGCGGGCTAGCGAACCACGACGCGGGCGCCGACCGGCACTTTCGAATAGAGATCGACGACGTCCGAATTCAGCAATCGGATGCAACCCGAGGATACCGCATGGCCAATGGAATTGGCCTCGTTGGTGCCGTGTATCCGGAACATGGTGTCGCGGGAACCGCTATAGAGATAGAGCGCCCTGGCGCCGAGCGGATTGTCGACCCCGCCATCCATGTGCCGCGGCAGGTCCGGCCGCCGCTTCAGCATGTCCGACGGCGGCACCCAGGCCGGCCATTCGGCCTTGCGCCCGACCCGGGCGACGCCCTTCCACGCGAAGCCCTGGCGTCCGACCCCAACGCCATATTCATAGGCGCGGCCATCCGAGAGCACGAGGTAAAGCTTGCGGCTTGGCGTGTCGATCACCACTGTGCCCGGCGCTTCTCCGGTTTGGTTGTCGACGATCCGGCGCGTCGTCTGCCCGGTCGCGCGCCGAATCGACAGGTCCTCAAAGAAGTTCGCGACACTCGCAAACGGCGCGTTGACGGCACTGAAAATCGACTTTTGTTCCCGCTCGGGTCGACGGTTTGGCCGAGGCTGCGGCGGGTCGTCGAAAAAGGGCAGCAGGCCGCCCCGGCCGAAGATCTGTGCCGCCGCCGGTCCGGCATGGCCAATCAGGCTCAATGAAACGATCAGACCCGCCATCACAATCCGGCCGATAGCCCCCCCAAACTTCATCACGCTCTCCCACGCTCACGCAAAGCCGGGCCGAGACTGCGATCGAATTGGGGCGAGGTTGCGAACGTCGTCGATTTGCTCGGACAATTTCGCGGCGACGCGGCGGCCGGGCACTTGCCTTTCCGGCGGCCACCATTGGCCACGGATTCCTCCTATTGGCCAAAGCGATGAAGGCAGTCGCCGGGCCCGCGAGCCGGGCTTCGCGGGCCTTGCTCGGACTAACCCTGCGGCGAATTTTCCTCGGTGTGGTAGATCGGTATCACCCGAATGCCCGCGTGTTCGGCCATGCCTTCGGTCTGTGCGGTGTCGTCGTCACTGGCGGCGCCTATCTGCGACAGGCTGGTTTGCGGCGCGAGATTGGCCACAATCACAGGCTCGGCAAGGATGGCGGCGAATATGGCAATCACCGCAACCGCAACCCGGCAAATCCAGGCCTCGGCGTTGCGTCTCGCCGAACGGCGGCTGCCGCGCAAAACGATAGTGGGCGTCTCGTTGTCGAACATATCGGCGATGGACATGACCAAACTCCCCTGTTGTTGGAAGGATCATGGCCGGCCGCCGCCCTTGTCGCAGTGCCCTGGCGCACATCGCAGCAACCGAGGGGTTCAGGCCGCCGGCGGCGGCCCAGCGAGCATCGCCCGCAAGGCGTCCTCCTTGGGCTTTTCGAACGACGTCCGCAGTATCGTTCCACCAAACGGCCGCAGGTCGGCAAGGACCTTGTCGGTGGTGATTTTACGCACCAGCAGAAAGAGCGCTGCCTGACCCGGCGCTATCGATTGGGCTACCTCCTTCATGAACGCATCATCGACGCCGAAATCGCTGAGCGCCCCGCCGAGCGCGCCCGAGGCCGCGCCAACCGCGGCGCCGAGCAGCGGATTCATGAAAATCAGCCCGATCAAGAGCCCCCAGAACGATCCCGATGCCGCACCAAGCATGGTCGCATTGAACATCTGGTTCATTTTGATGCCGCCATCGGCCTCTTTGACGGCGATCGCCGCATCGCCGAGTTCGATCAGATATTCCTTCTGCATGCCAAGGAGCTTCGTGCGGGCCTGCTCGGCTTTTGTCTCCGACGGATAGGCGATGACGATCAAATCGTTCATGGTGACCTCCCTGGCTCAAATGACGTGTGCGGGCGCGAGCTGGCAGACAGTCGCCGGATCGGCCTCGATCTGCAGGGTCGGATGGCCGATGCCGAAACGCGCCCGCAATTGCCGCGCCGTCTCGAGCAGAAAAGCATCGCCGGGATGGCCGCCGGGCATGACGAGGTGGCATGTCAATGCGACGTCGGCGGTTCCCAATGGCCAGACGTGCAGATCATGAAGATCGCTGACGCCAGGCAGTCCGCTCAGGTAGTCGCGAACCGCCGCCGGGTCGATGGCCGGCGGCACCGCGCCCATCGTCATCGCCAGGGAGTTGCGCAATAGACCCCAGGTCGCCCAGACGATCAGGCCGTTGACAATCAGTGAAACAAGCGGATCGATCCAGGCCTGACCGGTCAGGAGAATGGCAAGGCCGGCCACAACGACGCCGGCCGAAACGACGGCATCGGCCGCCATATGCAAGAACGCGCCGCGAATATTGACGTCATCGTCGCTGCCGCGCGCAAAGAGAAAGGCGCACAGGCCATTGATCACGATGCCGATCGCGGCGACGATCATGACGATCGACCCGGAGACCGGCTCGGGATTGCCGAGCCGCTGGATCGCCTCCCAGGCAATGGCGCCGACCACGACCAGAAGAACCATCGCATTAAACAGCGCGGCGAGGATCGTACTGTTGCGCAGGCCGTAGGTAAACCGGGCACTCGGCGCGCGGGTTCCTAGTAGGCTCGCGGCAAAGGCGACACCGAGCGCCAGGACATCCGACAGATTGTGGCCGGCATCGGCAAGAAGGGCGACGGAATTGCCAAGAATGCCGTAGAGAACCTCGACCGCCACGAAGGTCAGGTTGAGGGCAATGCCAATAACGAAGGCCGCCCCGAATGTCTGGCCGCCATGATCGTGATGGCCGTGCTTGTGACGATCGTCCTTGTGACCCACGGGCGCGGGCGCAGCCGCGTTTGCGGCCCGGCTACGATCGGTCTTGGCATCAAGGTCCGGGCCGTGATCTATGTCGGACATATCGACACCTCGGCTGAGTTTGGACGTGACTGCGGACAAAGGCACAATGCACCGCCTGGCTAGGCCCATACAAGGCCGCGCCGGCAAAGACAATCGCCGGCGCCGTCCTCCGCTCGGCAACAGCCCCGCAGTCTTTGGCCCAACATGATGGTTAAGCAGGCAGAGACCATCACCGAATTGTTCCGGCGGCGGGTCACGACAGCTGCGGCGGCCGCAGCCTACCAGTATTTTGATGCATCGACCGGCGCTTTTGCTACGGCAAACTGGGGCGACATAGCCACCCGGGTTGCGCTTTGGCGCGCGGCGCTTGCCGGCGAGGGGCTTTGCCGCGGCGACCGGGTCGCCATCCGACTGCCGAACAGTATCGACTGGGTCTGTTTCGATCAAGCAGCGCTGTCGCTCGGCCTGGTCGTGGTGCCGCTGTTTCTCACCGACGCTGCTGCGGCAATCGCCCATGCGCTCGCCGATTCCGGCGCCCGTCTGGCGCTTTTCGATACGGCCGATCAATGGCGCGAGGTTGCCGCCAGAGCCGGGCTCGGCGCCCTGCAGCGGATCGTCTGCCGGTCGGGCGAAGTGCCGGACGGCGCCAACCGCCTCGAGGCTTGGCTGCAAGCAGCCGCCGGTCGACAAGTTGCCGGCTATGAAATCGGACCGGAATTGCTTGCCAGCATCGTCTACACGTCGGGCACGACCGGACCGCCGAAGGGCGTCATGCTGTCGCATCGCAATCTCGTCTCGGTCGTCTTTGCGGTTCTGGACCGCCAACCTGCGAGAGCCGGTGATGTGTTCTTGTCCTATCTTCCGCTTGCCCACATATTCGAACGGGTCGTCGGCTATTATGTGCCGATGGCGGCCGGTGCCTGCGTTGCCTTTGCCCGCTCGGTCGACAATCTGAAGGCGGATATGCGGCTGGTGCGTCCGAGCGTCATGCTGTTTGTGCCATCGGTGCTCGACAGGATCCGCCAGGCGATGCGTGCCGAATTGGCGGCGGGCCGCTACGCCGAGTGGCAGCTGCGCGCCCTTGATGCCGTCGCCGAGGGCAGGCGGCTCTCGCCGGGGCAGTTTGCATTCAAGGCCTTTTTGGCTGGGATGGTGCGCCGTCGCTTCGGCGGCCGCTTGCGGCTTGCGGTTTCGGGCGGCGCGCCGCTTGCTACCGATCTCGCCCAATTTTGTCTGGCGCTTGGTTTGCCGTTAACCGAGGGCTACGGCCTTACCGAGGCAGCCTCGGCGGTCGCCGCAGCGACTCGTGCGGGCTACCGGCCGGGTTGCGTCGGCCCGCCGCTGGGCGGCACCGAAATTCGGATCGGCCTGCACAACGAGATCCTGGTTCGCTCGCCGGGCGTCATGAAGGCCTATTGGAACCGGCCGAAGGACAGCGCCGAGACGCTCGTCGACGGTTGGCTGCACACCGGCGATACCGGTGCGATCGAGGCCGGCGACCTGGTCGTCACCGGCCGGCTGAAGGAAATCCTCGTCCTATCCACCGGCAACAAAATTGCCCCGAGTGTGATTGAACGCTCGTTGGGCCTAGACCCGCTGGTGCGCCAGGCGATGGTCGTCGGCAACGGTCGGCCGTTTCTGGCGGCGCTCGTCGTTGTTGACGGTCCGGGCTGGACAAAACTGGCTGAAGGCCTTGGCCTCGATCCCGGCGCGGATGCTTCGTTCGACCTTGCGCGAGCCGCCGTTCTCGAGCAGCTTTCGCACAAGCTGCAAGCCTTCCCGACCTATGCCCAGATTCGCGCGGTCCACCTCTGCCGCGACCCCTGGACGATCGACCATGGGCTATTGACGCCGACGCACAAGCTGAAGCGGCGCAACATCGAGACGAGATTTGCCGGCGTTCTGGCCGAACTTTACGAAACCAGGACGCACCGGCCTTAAGCCATTGCCGGCGTTCACCGCGGCGACTAAGGCTGGTGCCAGGTAATCTTGCCGGAGACGGGCGTGGACATTGTTTCGGTTCTTGAGCGACGGCTGGGGCGCCTGCATGCGCGACAAAGGCTCGGAATCGAGCGCGATCACGAGGCCCAAATCTTTGGCCAGGGGCTGAATTACTTACATCTCGAAAACCTGACCTCGATGCCTGGCGTAATACGCGCCGTGCTGACGCTGGCCGGCTTGTACGGGCGCGGCCAACGCAACGCCGCGGCGGTGGTGGTGCGGAACCATTCGGTGACCTCGCCCCTCATCCCCCGCCCCTTTGATGGTTTCCGCCTGCTCCACCTCAGCGATCTTCACGTCGACATGAGCGGACCTGCCATGGACCGGCTGATCGGGCTTCTCGACAATGTCGCCTATGACGTTTGCGTCCTCACCGGCGACTATCGCGGCCTGACCTTCGGCGACTATCAGCCCTCGATCGAGGGCATGGCGCGCATCTGCGCGCGGCTGAGGCCGCCAACCTATGCCGTCCTCGGCAATCACGACACAATCCTCATGGTGCCGGCTTTCGAGGCCATGGGCATGCGGCTGCTGCTCAACGAGCATGAGATCCTTGAACGCGGTGGCGCCAGGATTCATCTGGCCGGCATCGATGATGCGCATTTCTACCGGGTCGACAACATTGAGAAGGCGGCGGACGGCATTCCGCCCGACGAATTCTCGATCCTTTTGTCGCACACGCCGGAAATCTACCGTCAAGCGGCGCATGCCGGCTTCAACCTCCTTCTGTGCGGCCATACCCATGGCGGCCAGATCTGCTTGCCCGGCGGAATACCGATCACGCTCGATTCCAGCCTGCCGCGCCGCTACGGCGTCGGCAGCTGGGCCTATCGCGGCATGACCGGCTATACTTCGGTCGGCGCCGGCACTTCGATTTCGCCGGTCCGTTTCAACTGCGCACCGGAAATCACGCTGCATGTTCTGCAATCTGCTGCCCCCTCAAATCAATAGGGACGATCGCGGATCTTCAGCTTGAACAAAAACCGCGACAGGACCAACTCGCCGACAAAGAACCCGACAACGACGACGAGCATGTCGAGCGCGCTTATGTCGAGGGCGTTCCTGATGGCAAGCAGGGGAAACAGCGATTCCGGCAGCTGATCGAGTCCGATGGCCTGGCTACTCGGCGCGAGATCCATGCGCCGCTTGAGGCACGAGGAAAACAGATCGCCGCCCATGGCGAGCAAACCGACGGTGAGACCGATCGCAACCGGCAGGCTCATGAGAATCGCGCCCGCCCCGGTGACGGCGACAGACAAGGCGATGCCGCGCCAGGTCTTGGAGGGGCCAAATAATCGCCGGCCATCAACAAAGTTTGCCCCGAAATCGACTGGGGTCGCGAGGTAATCGCCAAGAATTTTCTTGGCGACTACCGGGGTTCCGTTCGCCAGGCTGAGGAGGACGAGCAATTGGGCGATCGTTTCTGGATGCATAAGGCCCCTTTGCCGGGCAGGCTCTTGCGGCGATCCCCTGCCCGCCCGCCAATTTTGCCGGCTTCGGCCAAGGAGACCTCAGCGGCACCGGCCACGGACCGCGGTCGCCTCGTCGGTCGAAAAATACACGAAGCGGCGCCAACCGTTTGCCGGATCGAGCCTTTCGATCGACATCGCGCCGATGCTGCCGCTGCTGTCGATGAAGGTGCCGGTCAGGCGGCCAGCGGCACCGCTGGTGCGGGTGAAGATCATCGGCTGCAGACTACCCGCTTCCAGTTGGAAATTGCCGCCCAAGACTTCCTGATCGTAGACCAATTGCTCGATCTTGCCGGTTTGCGGATCGGTCAGCGCCAACAGCGCACCATCGTCGAAGGCGACGGTGATGTGAAAGACAACGGCCGGCGTATCGTCGGAACGGCAAGCCAGAGCGAGACTTTGGCCGGCGAGCGCCGGCGAACGCGCGATGCCGACGAGGCTGAGGACGCAACCGAGGCAGCGTGCCAAAACGCCGAGATTCCGAGTTTGGTACACGCATTGAACTCCCAGCATCACTCGCCCGGCACTTTGCCGATCGTGATTTCGATCGCCGCGTAATAGGCGGCGAGATCCTCAATATCGGTCTGGCTGAGTGGCTCAACGACCAGGGTCATCTGCTCATTACGCCGCTCGCCAGACTTGAACGCCTCGATCTGCTTGATCAGATATTGCTCGTTCTGGCCAGCGAGATTCGGCGCCTCGACGATTTTGGCGAGGCCGTCGAGGCCGTGACAGACCTCGCATTTCTGCGCCTTTTCCCGCCCCGCCTTGACATTGCCGGCCTCGCCGGATCCCGGCGCGGCAATGAAGGCAGCCGCGACAATCGCCGCCAACCGGCTAAGAAAGAGTGTGTTTCGCAGCAATTTCATTCGTCCTCTCGTGACCAAACGGGACGGCCCCGGTCGATGCCGGGGCCGTCATTTCATGCTTCAAGCCGCTCTTTACTTGCCGTCGTACCAGATCCGGTAGACCGCGCCGACGAGGTCGTCGGAGACCAGAAGCGACCCGTCCCAATATTGCGCGACGTCGACCGGCCGGCCGAGATAATGGCCGTTCTCATTCCAACCTTCGGCAAAAGGAATCGAGGGGCCGGCCACATGGCCGTCTTCCTTGAGGAAGGTCACCATGACCCGAGCGCCGACCGGCACCGTGCGGTTCCACGACCCGTGTTGGGTCGAGAAAATCGCGCCGCGATATTTCGCCGGAAACATGTCGCCGGTATAGAAGGTCAAGCCAAGATCCGCCGCATGGGCGACTTGTTCAACCTCAGGGAATATAACGTCAGCCGGCGGGGTTTCGTTTTTAAAGTCATCGGTGCGGGTATGCCCGCCACCATACCAGGGAAAGCCGAATTCCTGGCCAATCTTGGTGACCCGGTTCATTTCGCCCGGCGGAATGTCATCGCCCATGCCGTCGACCTGATTGTCATTGGACCACAATGACTTATCACTAGGATTAAAATCCATACCAACGGGATTGCGCATACCGGTCGCGTAGACCTCCCGGTTCTTGCCGTCCTGGTCCATCCGGATAACGCCGCCAATGCCCATTTTCTTGTACAAATCCAGCTTTTCCTTGGGCGGCACATTGTAGGGCTGACCGAGCTGGATATAGAGCTTGTTGTCGGGACCAACCCGGCACTCGCGCGCCGTGTGGTTGAAGCTCTCTTCCGAGGGCGGGATCAATTGACCTTCGGGAACAACGACGCCGACCGCAACGTCTTGGCCTTCATAGAAGAACTCGGCGGCTGGAAACTTCAACACCCGGTTTTGTTCGATGACGAACAAAAACCCGTCCTTGGAGAAGCAGGGACCATTCGGCAATTTCTTCGGAATCGAAGGGGCGAATTCCTTCACTTCTTCGGCAACGCCGCTGCGCGAACGATCGGTCACCGCATAGATTTTGGACTTGCGGGTGCCGACAAAGGTGACGACGCCTTGCGGTCCGATCGCCATGTGGCGGGCGTCGGGCACCAGCGCGTAGAGATCGATATGGAAACCCGGCGGCAGTTTGATCTTGGCAAGATTCTCGCGCACCTTGTCGGCCTTGGCTCCCGTCTGCGGGATAACCGGCCAGTCGACAGGCGCCGTTTGATGCATGCCGGATAGCGTTTCCAGCGCATCTGCCCGCACCAGAGCCGGAGCCACCAGCATCGAGGTCAGCGCCAAAGCGCCAACGAAATGAGATTTCATGATTCTCTCCCTATGGTTTTGCGTTTATTCCGCGCCGTTGGCCTTGAGCGGTCGGCGCCGGATGCTCTTCTTGATGGAGCGCTGATCCCCCCTATCATGCCAGTCGGCAGAGTAAAAAGGAAAAATATTGATCCATTTTAGGTCAGGTGCCGTGAGCGGCCCCGCCTCAAGGAAGCACTTGAATTTCTCTCCCGCTCCGGTTAGCCTGAGCTATGCGGGCTTTGGCCGGCAATGATCAGCGGGCGAAAGCCGGCGAGTTTTGGAGGGAAGAGTATGACCTGGACCACCCCGGAAATTTGTGAAGTGTGCGTTGGCATGGAAGTGACGAGCTACGCGTCGGCCGAGATCTAATTCCTCGAAACCCACACGTGACACATAATCGGCTCGCTCCACGCGGGCCGATTTTTTTTGACCGATTCTAATAACCGGCGACCGGCCGTTTTGGCCGCCTGGAGACAAAGGGTACCACAGCTAGCCCGGCCAGGCCGGCACAGGCGAGAAATGCCCAGGCCTCGTTGATTGAGGCGGCGAGCGCGGCCTGTTCGATCATCGGCCGCACAGTAGCCTCGGTCGCGGCGTCGAGCGTGCTGGCCAGTGCCTTGGTGTCGAGCCCCTCGGGTAGACCGATCAGCGCGGCGGCTTTGGGATCGCCATCGACTAGCCCACTTACGATCCGATCGGCATGTCCCTTGACCCGGCCATAAATGATGGTGTCGATCAGGGCTAGTCCGATAGCGCCGCCGAGATTGCGCATCAGATTGAACAGACCGCTCGCATCGGCCACCTCGGCGCTCGAAAAATGCCCGAGAGCCAGGCGGGTCGGCGGCAACAAACAGAACATGATCGCGGCGCCGCGCAGCAGCTGCGGCACCAGCATCGCCTCAGCATCGCTTTCGCGTGTCGCACCGGTACTGAGCCCCAGGCCGAGCGCGAACAGCGCGAAGCCAAACGCCGTAAGCACGCGGGAATCGAAGCGGCGCTCCATGGCCACCGCGATCGGCGCGCTGACCAATTGGGCGGCGCCCGTTGCCAGCATGATGGTGCCGATCTCAAGGGAGTCATGTTCACGCACGAAGGCGAGAAACACCGGCATCAGATAGACTTGGCCGAACAGCCCGATTCCCAATGTGAAGCTTAGGAAGGAGCCGAGCGCAAAGTCGCGGTCGGCCAGAGCCCTAAGTGCAATGATCGGCCGGGAAGCCCCGATCATGCGTCGCACGAATAAGCTTCCGCACAGCAACGAGACACAGAAAAGGCCGAAACTGCCGCCCGCAAACCAGCCCTGCCGTGGCGCCTGCTTGAGGCCAATTTCAAGCAAAGCCAGTGCAGCCGCCAGCAAAACGAGGCCGGGCACGTCGAGTTGTTTCAGTCTCGCCCAATCCGGCGCCTCCCGGCCGAGGCAGGCGACAACCAGCACAAAGGACAAAAATCCCGGCCCGATATTGATGAGAAAGAGCCAATGCCAACTATAGGTCTGGGTAATGTAGCCGCCGACAAAAGGGCCGACGGTCGGCGCGAGTACGGCAAGAACGCCGGCAATCGTGGTCGCCAGACCTTGCTGCTTGAAAGCAAACAGGCGAAAGACCGCGGTGAAGACGGCAGGAATCAGGAAGCCGCCAGCAAATCCCTGCAGGCTGCGCCAAGCGATCAGGGTAGTAAAACCATCGGCAAAGGCACAGCCGATCGAGGCCAGGGTGAAAACGGCAATCGCTGCGCCAAACAGACCGCGCATGGTGAGAATGGCGCTCATCAGTCCGGTCAGAGGAATCGCAATGACCTCGGCGATCAAGTAGGCGGTCTGGATCCAGCTCATTTGATCGGCGGGGATGGCCAACGCCGCCTGGATATTGGGCAGCGAAGTGACCACCACCTGGATGTCGAGTATGGCCATGAACATGCCAAGGCACATCGCCGAAAAGCCGATCCAGGTCGCCAGTGCGACCGGTCCCTCCGGCGCAGACTCGGCCGTCATCGGGCCAGCGCCCGGTTCTCCATCCGGATCCGGATTCCCGTTAGGATCGCATTGGCGAGGAGGAATGCGCCGGCATAGAGGATGAGACCGAAAGCCAGCGGAACGACCAATAATTCGAGGGCGACCAGCCAATAATTGGGATGATCGAGAAAGCGATAGGGGCCTGTCTTCACCAGCGGCGCCCCCTTCACCACGAGAATGCGCGTCGTCCAGCGCTCGCCGAGCGTCGCCAGGATCCAGAGGCGAAAGCCCTGCAAAATCCCGTAGAGCCAGACGAAACCCGGCGCCAGAATCGACGCCGGCGCGATCAGCCACAGCCCGGCAAGCCAGGCGGCGTGCAAGCCGACGATATAGGGATAGTGCGAGGCGCCATATTCGACAGCGCCGCGGCGCTGCAGCCTCGCCGTATTGCGGCGCGCCAGAGCCAGTTCGCCAAGCCGCTGCAGGCTGACCAGGCCGAGAAAAATGGCAGCCCCACTCATGCCGCCCGTCGCAGGGCAAGACCGCTTGCTGTGAACCCCGGTCCCAAAGCGGTCATCAGCGTCCGCTCAGCAAGCCCTTCGGCAATCAGCCGCTCGAGGACAAAGAAAACAGTCGGGGCGGACATGTTGCCGTAGGCGGCGAGGACTTCGCGCTCGTGCACGAGCGATCCCTGTTCGAGATGCAACGCCTTTTCCAGCGCGACGATGACCTTGCTGCCGCCGGGATGGCAGGCAAAGCGGTCGAGCGCCGCCCGTTCGACGCCGGCCTTCTTCAAAATGGCGGCAATAGCCGGCCCGAAGTGGCGTTCGGTAAAAGCCGGAATGGAACGGTCGAAAATCACGCCGAACCCCTGCTGATCGACATTCCAGCCCATGATATCGAGCGTCCCCGGCCAGGAATATTGAGCGGTGCCCTCGATAGTGCCGAGACCAGCCGCGCCGCCGGCGCGCAGGACGACGGCCGCCGCGCCATCCGCAAACAGCGCCGTTGCAACAATATTGGCCTTGGTCAAATGGTCGAGCCGAAACGCGGCCGAACAGATTTCGACCGCGACGAACAGGATGGTGCGGCCCTTCTGTGCCTTGGCAAGCCTGGCAGCAACGGACAGGCCGCTGACGCCGCCGGCACAGCCAAGCCCGAAAATCGGCACCCTTTCAACATCCCGGCGAAATCCCATCCGTTCGGCGACGCGCGCCTCGAGAGACGGTGTCGCTATGCCGGTCGAAGAGACGGTAACGATCGTGTCGACGTCGCTTGCCCGGCAGTCGGCCCGCGTCAAGGCAGCCTCGGCCGCGGTGACAAACAATTGCATGGCGCCCTCGAGATAGGCGGCGGTGCGTTCCGGCCAGCCAAGCGTACGCAAGTACCAATCCACCGGTCGAATGACGTGGCGCTTGCGGATGCCGGTAGTGGCGAATACCCCGGCAACCCTTTCGAAATCGCCGAAACGGCCTTCAAAAAAGGCCCGCGCCTGGGCGGCCACGGCGGACTGCTCGACAATATGTTCGGGAACCGCCGTCGCCAGCGCCGAGAATCGCGGCGGCTGGCGCCTCATCGGCGCCGGGTTCGGCAATCAGAAATGGTTTCGCCGTCACGTCGCAGCAACCATCGGCGCCCTGCATGTCAAATGGGTGACGGGCGATATAGGAAGCCGCCCCACGACGCCTGCTTATCATGATTGTGGTGCGCAAAGGGGGCCAGGAAAGCCGAAAAGGTTCAAAACGATCAAAAGCGCCGCCTTGGTGCCGACCCCGTCAATCAAGCCGGCCGCTTAGGAGGGCTTTCGCGGTTCATCCTCCATTTTTGCAAAGACGAGTTCGGCAATCCTGAGCAGAACCTCGCGCGAGGCGGTGCCGGTCAAAGCAAAGCCGATGTCGTCGGCCGTCCAATAGACGGTGCCGAGGCCCTCAGCCTCGCGGTAGCGGAAGGAGGTGTCGGCAACCGGTGGCAATTTGCCGCAATAGAGGGTTATCCGGGCGCCGGTCGCATTTTCGAACATGAAAAGCGCCGCTGGCCCCTGGCTCGCCGACAGGAGGCGTCCGCCGACCAGCGAAAAACCCTCAGCCGTAAGATCCGGCAGGACCATCGGGTAGCCGAGCCGCTTTGAAAGCCATTGCAGCAAATGCGTTTGTTCAGCACCGCCGACTTCCACGGGATGGCGAATCTCGGGCGCGAAAACGCGATGGGCATCGCGGGCCGAACGGGCGAGGCCTGTCACCAGTTCGCCTGGCGCGGCCTCGCTTAGGAAGCCGCCGAGTTTCGCAACGCCTAGCCCTGCCGCGGTCCCCAGCGCGAACAAAAGCGAAGCAGCGACCAGCATGCTGCGGCGCGCCGGCGATACTGGTTGAGCCAGTATGTCTGTCAGGTCGTGCGGAACCGGCTCGGCGAGCACTGGATTCAAAGACGCCAAAATACGCGCGTTTTGATCCCGCCAGGTCGCGACATGGAGGGCTTCCTCGGGATGGCTCGCCAAATAGGCGGCGATTTCCTGCGTCCGGGCCGGTTCAAGCTGGCCGTCGGCATAGGCATGCAGGTCGGCCTGCGGAATCGGTTCGAGCGTCATTTGATGATCCGCAAGTGAGAATGGGTTTGAACGTCCGGCGAGCCGTCGAGAAAGAGCCGCAGACTTTGGCGGGCTCTCGAGAGGCGCGACATCACCGTTCCAACGGGGATGGCAAGGAGTTCGGCGCATTCGGCGTAGCTCAGACCTTCGAGAGCGACAAGCAGCAGAACCTCCCGTTGGTCAGCCGGAAGACTTCTCGATCGCACGCAGGATGTCTGGGCCTTCGCCACTCGCCGCCGGAACAGCCGTGGCCAGTTCGGCCGCATCGAGATCGACGAGGGGAGCCCTGCGGGCAAGGTCGCGCAGGCGGTTGCGATTGAGATTGATCAAAATGACGAATAGCCAGACATAGAGGTTACCGCCATGGAACTTGTCTGTTGCGGCGAGCGCTCGCACCAGCGTGTCCTGCAAGAGATCGTCGGCGGTGTCGCGGTTGCCGACCAGGCCCCGCGCAAACCGGCGAAGGCGCGGCAGCTCCTTTATCAAAGCGTCTCGAAACTCGGCCATGCCAGTCCCTCGCCCGGATGGTGCCGCCAACAACAACCTTCCGGACCTTATAGATAACCCCCGTCGGACTAGGATTATTCCCCAGCAAGCCGCGGAAAATTCGGTAAGTCTCGCCACGCTAACGTGGCGGCGCCAGCACAAGGTCTCTCGCAACCAGAACCCGCAGCGGATAGCCAGGCCGCACCCGGATCGTCGGTTGCCGATCGAGATCGCGCTCGACCAGATGCTGGCTGGCTGTGCCGGCCGATTGCTGCGCAGTCTGGCGAAGGTATTTGAGGAGTTCGCTTTCGCCCCGTGTACCGACAAAACCGTTCTGGGTCGCAAGCCCGAGGATCGAGGCTAGGCCAATCCCCTTGACCAGCTCGAGCGTATGGGCGTCGACCTCGTCTTCGAGCCCGGCATAGCCGGCCGGATCGGTAGCCGGAAGATTGTCGATGTCGAGCGAGGCACCGTTCGGCAGGATGAGGCGGGTCCATACGACCAGTGCCCGACGCTGGCCATAGGCTACACCCGAATCGTATTTGCCGATCAACCGGGCCCCCTGCGGCACGAGAAGATGGGCGCCGCTGATCGTATCGTAGACGTTTTCGGTGACCTGGGCGATGACAAGCCCCGGCAGATCGGAATTGAGGCCTGTCATCAGGCTCGCCGCGATGACGGTGCCGGCGAGCAATGTATAGGGCGAGGCTGGCGGCTCGAGCCTGGCCTCGTCGCGGCGGGCCGGCCAATCCCGTTGCTCAAGGAAGCGCCGATAGCGATCCTGCGGCGCAATGCCCGGCAGGGCTTCCGGCTGCGCGGCGAGCGATGCGGCGCCCGCCGCTTTTCGGACTGCATCGCCCTCGACCTCCCGGGCTGGCGGCGACCAGCGGCCATTGGCGGCGGAAATCTTGACAAAGAGCGGCGACTTGCGGGCCTGGGCCGCCTGACGTGCCAAGCGCTCCTTTTCCTCGCGTTCAGCGGCGCCCTCCCCGCCATTGCCGCAGCACGCCGCGGTCTCCGGCGCCAACGCCTCGGGCGGAGGCTTGGCCGGCGGTTTGACAAAATCCGCATAATCCTTCGGCAGCCGCTCGAGACCGTCGGCCGCCTGCGGGTGCCCGGTCGACACCGCGCCCGGCGGCTCGCCGGCTGCCACGAAATGCGGCGGGCGCAAAGCGACCAGGACCGCCGCCGCAAGGCCAATAGCGAGGGACAGAACCAGGACCAGGAGAATTCGGGCGTCGAGCCGACGGACCGGGCGGGGCGCGGCGCGCAATTCGAAATCTTCGGCCCGGTCGGGAGAGCTGCCCGCCCTGCCCCGGTCCGGCCGGATCACGAGGCCTCGCCCCGGTTCGGCCGGGCGTCGACGCGAACGATCCGGACCACCCGCTGCGGCGCCTCGCCCAGTCGCAGTTCGGCCGCGGCGAACAACCGATCGACGATGTAATAATTGCCGCGGATCCGATAATTGACGAGGTTCGGTCGACCATCCTGACCCGAGACGAACAAGGGCGGCGCCTCGCCTTGGCCGAGCCCCGGCGGCATTTCAATATAGACCTTGCGGCCATCGTCGAAGGCCTGCAGCGGGCGCCAAGCGGGGGTGTCGCCCTCGACCCGATAGCGGAAATGCAAAGCGTCCAGGCGGATGCCCGTCTCGGTCAGTGCGTCGGGCAGTGCGGCGGATTCGCTGACCGGCCGGCGCAGCCCAAGGCTGTCGCCGGGATAGGTCCAAGCGACTGAGGCCATGTAGGTTTCCTTGGTGGCGATCAGCTCAAGGTGATAGGCGCGCCGGTCCGTGAGAATGACAAGATTGGTCTTCAATTCGCTCCCGGTCGGCTTGACCAGGATGTGCACACGCTTGCCGCCGTGGCCATCGCCGCTCGCCGTGTCGCCGATCACCCAGCGCACCGTGTCACCGGCCGAGACGTCCATCAGCGCTTCGCCGGCTTGCAAGGCAATGGTCGTCACGTTTTCGGGCGCGGCATAGACCCGGTAGAGTGCACCTTCACTCCATGGGAAGACCTGCATGGCGTTGAGGTAACCGTCTCGACTGGGCTCGATACGCGCCGCCGCATTGGCGGATGCTATCGTCTGATCGGGAGCGGCGGGTTGGCGCCGGGCAGATTTCGACGGCCGCGGCTTCAATTGCCCCGGCAACGGCAACGGCCTGACTTCGACAGAAGCCGCCGCGGTTTGCGCCTCGAGCCGGGCCGGCGCGAAATCGCCGGCATCATAGGCGATGTCCGGCGGCCTTGGCTCGCTCGACGCACAGCCGACAAGGAGCAGGGCAGACAGGCAGAGCGCGCCTATCGCTCGGCAAGACGATGCGTCGGCAGACGAGCCGCTCATTTTGATTCTCCGATTAGATCGCGCGACCAATTGAAGGCATGGACATAAAGGCCGAGGGGATTCTTGCGGATAGTGTCGGCGCGGGTCGGTGGCTTGAGAATGACGGTGATGACGCCGGTGTAGCGCTGCGTCTCGGTGAGCGTCGCGTTCTCGTAGGTCGTTTCCCGCCAGCGCACCTCGAAACTTTCGTTCGAGGCGCGAACCACAGAGGTGACATCGACCATCACGGTGCGCGCTCCGATCTTGCCAAAGGGATCGGCTTCGCGCGCGTAATCGTTGAGCATCTGGGCGCCGCGATCGGTGACGAAATCATAGGCGCTGAGCCAATTCGTCCGAACCACCACCGGGTCGATCGACAGCGAGCGTATGTTCTCGATCATCCGGGCAATGAAATGAGCAATCGTCGCATCGCTCGGCCGATAGGCTTCTGTCGCCGGCCCCACGCTGCGGACTTCGCCGAGCCGATCGACTTCGATCACATAGGGCACGATCCCCGCTCGTTCGATGCCAAGGATCATGGCGAGGCTCAAGCCGCAGGACACGGCCAGCGCCACAAAGGCTGCCACTCGCCAATTGCGAGCCTGCACCCGGGCTGCACCGATGCGCTCGTCCCAGACCTGGGCCGCCCTCTGGTAGGGCGTTACTGGCAGCGGGGCCTTGTCGTAGCGCACGGCGGTGCGGACCAGCGGATGGCGCATCAGGACTCATCCGTCAAATCTGGCCCTTTGGCATGCGCGGGCCGATCGCCGGCCTTGAGCGTGCGCACGGCCGTGCGGCCGGCCTGCTGCAGCACCGAAGCTGCGGCATGCGGCGCTGCGCCGCGCTTCGATCGGGTTTCGCTTGCTTCGCTGCGCGGCGTGCCCCCGGCCTGCCAATTCGCCTGCTCAACCGCAATGCCGCCGCGATCCCAGGCATCGGCCAGGCCAAGACCGCGCTGCTGCGCCGCATCCGCGATTGTCGCGGCGCCGGCGCGCACCGCATGAGCGAAGATTGTGCCGCCTTGCGCGCTTGCTTTCGCCCTGCCGAGATCGACCGCGGCCGACGTGGCGCCGCCGAGCGTCGCCGCTGCGCGCAGCGCCGAGGCGCCCGAACGCCCGGCAAGACCGGCCGCACCGAGGCCCGCCGCAACCACCGCCGAGGCTGCCGCGCCCGCGCCGGCTGCCGTCGTTGCGGCGGCGCCGGCGCCAAGTTGCGGCGCACCGGCGGCAAGTCCGGCCGCGATCGCCGGGCTGAAGACGGCAAGGCCGAGCAGCGAAAGGCCGGCGAGCACCAGGCTCATCGCCTGCATGACCTCGACCGGCCGCGTCAGCGTCGTCGCCAATTGGCCAAATATCGTCGAGCCGACACCCACAATTATGGCGAGGACCATGACCTTGATACCCGCCGCAACGACATTGCCGAGGGTCCGCTCGGCGAGAAAGGCGGTTCGTCCAAACAGCGCGAAAGGGACCAGAACGAAGCCCGCGAGCGTGGTCACTTTGAATTCGACGATGGTGACGAACAATTGAACGGCGATGACAAAGAAGGAAAGCACGACCATCAGCCAGGCAAACAGCGTGATCACGATCGTCGGAAGATTGACGAATACCGCAGGAAAGCCAGTGAGCTCACCGAGTTCGTCGAGCAGCGGACGGGCCGCGGCAAAGCCCGCCGAGGCGACCAGGCCCGGCCGCAGGAAATCCTGCGATGGCAGTGCACCACCCGATGCCTTGAGCCCGATCCGCACGAAGGAGGAGAAGACGACGTCGGAAAGTTCGCGGAAATTACCGATCAAAAAGGCGAAAGTGCCGACGTAAAGCACCTTGCGCGCCAACAGCACAACGACATCATCGTCGCTGCGCAGCGCCCAGGCAATCCCGGCCAACGAAATATCGAGAGCGAGCAGGGCCGAGGAGAGAAAGGAAACGTCGGGACCGAGCAGGCCGAAACCCGAGTCAATATATCGTGTGAAAACGTCGGTGAACCGGTCGATGACGCCAAGATCATTCATATCATTGGCCCGCGAGCTTGCCGGCCTGCCCGCCGGATCCGGTCGGAACTGCACCGATGAAGCGGGCGAAGCGTTCGCGCGCGGCACGCGCGGCGGCCTTCTCCTCGGCAAGTTTCAAACTTTCGGCTCGGGCTTGCGCGGCCAACAGCACTTCAGTCTGGATCGCCTGTTTGATCGATAGACCGAGCAATTGATTGCCGGCCTGCTGGGCCTGCAGGCTGCCCGAAGCATCGCTCGATGCGCCGAGCGCCTTTTGCAGCAGCCCGGCGTCGCGGTCGATCGATGCGGCAATCTCGGATTGCGTGACAAACGAAGTTCGCAGCGCCTCGAACGATGCGCGCCAGCGCGCCTCGGCCTGGCGTGTCATGTCCTGGGCGGAGCGTGGCAATTCCGACAAGCGCGGATACAGATCGGCAAATTCGCGGCGGCTCCGCTCGACGTCAAAACTGAGCCCCTCCGCCTGCCGCAAGAGGCCGCGGACGGCGGTCAGGTCGTCGGCAAGCGGCCGCGCCAGAATGTCCGGCAGCGCCTGCAGGTTGCGGGCCTGGTTAACCAGCATCTGCGCCTCGTTCTCGAGGCTCTTAATCTGATTCTCGATCGCCGCGAGCGAGCGGGCAGCGGTCAAGAGATTCTGGCTGTAATTGCTGGGGTCGAAGACGATCAGCCCACTCGCTCGATGCGGCGCCGTGACGACGACGGCAAGTCCGGTTGCCAGGCAGATCACGATCCGCTGCGGCCGCCGGCAGCCGGGACCAAACAGGCGCAGGTTTCGCACGAATTTCCGCATTGGCATCTCCTTGATCAGACCTGGGCAGCGGGTGTTGGTGGCGCCGCCTGCCGCAAGTCGGCGTGAAAGCGCCAGAATTCGGCGGCTCGCTCGAGCCCTTTGGCGGCGAAAAAGGCACCGGCAAAACGGCTGGGGCCGGCGATCGCCAGCGCCTTGTCGATCAGGGCCTGGTCGGTCGGGCTCGCGGCCGCGACCAGGGCGAGGGCAACCGGTCCGAGGCCCAATTCGAACAGGCGGTTGCCGAGCCGGCTTTGCAGGTAATAGTCGCGCTTGGGTCGGGCCTGCGAAATGATCGAGAGTTGCGCCTCGTTCAGTCCGAAATTGCGGTAGAGGCGTGTCTGCTCGGGTTCGCAGGCGCGCGGATTGGGAAGAAAGATCCGGGTCGGGCAACTTTCAATTATGGTCGCCGCAATTTTCGATTCGGCTATGTCGGCGAGCGACTGGGTGGCAAAGACCACGGCAACATTGCGCTTGCGCAGCGTCTTCAGCCATTCGCGGATTCGCTGCGCGAACAAGGGATCGTCGAGAAAAAGCCAGGCCTCGTCAATGATGAGCAAGGTTGGCCTGCCATCGAATTGTGCTTCCAGCGCATGGAACAGATAGGTGAGAACGGGCGAGACGACGCCCGGCAGGGCCATCAATTCCTCCATCTCGAAAGTCACCGCGTCGGCCTGCGGCAGCCGGTCCCCCTCGCCGTCGAGAAACCGCCCGTACGGCCCTTCGAGCGTATAGGCCGCGAGTGGCCGCCGCAGGCTATCGGTCGCAAGAAGCGCGACAAGGCCGGTAAGCGTTCGCTCGCTGGCCGATGCCGAGGCCAGGCTCGCCAGCGTCGACCAGACGGCTTCCTTGGTTTCGGGCGTGACCGCAACGCCCTCGTGTTCGAGAATGCCGCATAGCCAGTCGAGTGCCCAAAGCCGATCGGCGTCCCCGTCGATGGCGCGCAGAGGCTGGAAGGCCGGCGCACCCGGCTCGCCAAGGCCACACCAGGCGCCATTCTGCGCCAGCGTCACCGCGCGCGCCGAGCGGCCTCTGTCAAAGATCACCACCCGGCTGCCGGGATAGCGGCGAAACTGGAGTGCGAGCAGCGCAAGCAGCACCGATTTGCCCGCGCCCGTTGGGCCAACCACAAAACTATGGCCAACATCGCCGACATGCAGATTCAACCGGAACGGGGTGGCGCCCTTGGTCCGGGCAATCAGCAACGGCGGCCCGTCGAGATGATCGTTGCGGCGTGCCCCGGCCCACAGCGCCGACATGGGACACAAATGGACGAGATTGAGCGTGTGAACCACTGGCTGACGCAAATTCGCATAGACATGACCGGGCAGGCTGCCGAGCCAGGCCTCGACGGCGTTCAATGTTTCGCCAATCGTCGCAAAGCCGCGCGCATTGATGCAGCGCTCGACCAGCCGGATTTTTTCCTCGGCGCTCTGCGGCACCTCGTCGAACACGCAGAGCGTGGTTGTGACATAGCCGAACGCAACCAGATCCTCGCCGAGTTCCTGCAGGGCTTCGTCGGCATCGGCGGCCTTGGCGCTCGCATCGGGATCGGTGAGGACAGCCGCCTCGCCGAACAGGATCTCCTTGACGAGAGCCGCCAGCGACTTCCGCTTGGCAAACCATTGCCGACGGTGGCGGGTGATCAGCGCCGCAGCATCGACGCGATCGAGCGCGATGAACCGCGTTACCCAGCGATAGGCGATGTCGAGCCGATTCAGATCGTCGAGCATGCCGGGCACGCTGACCGGCGGAAAGCCCAGCACGGTCAGATTACGCAAATGCTTTTTGCCGAGCCGCGGCGCCAGACCGCCGCTCATGGGTTCGTCGCAGATCAGCGCGTCAATATAGGCAGGTATAGCCGGCAACGCGATCGGATGCCGCCTGGTCGAAACGCAGCCATGCAAGTAGGTCAGCGTCTCGGCATCCGACAACGGCTCGAGCTGCGGCAGAGCGCCGGCCAGAAGGTCGATGGCGCGATCGGTCCGCCGGCAGAAATCGACGAGAAGATCGCCCGCCTGCTGCCCGGCGGCCGCTTCGCCGTACGCCCGCGACCGGCCGAAGAAGAGCCGCTCCATTGCCGATTGACTCTGCGAGGGCGGCAGCCAGACAAGGGTCAGGTGGAACTGGCTTTCGAAATGCGCCCCCGCCTCCTCGAAGGCGATCCGCCTTTCTTCGTCGATGAGAAAGCAAACCGGATCGGGAAAGGTGGAACGAGGATAATCGGCGGCAGGCAGGCGTTCGGCCTCGAAGAACAAGGCCCAACCGGAGCCGAAGCGCTTCAGCGCATTGTTGATCCGAGCCGCGACGCTAACCAGTTCGGCCTGGGTCGCGCTGTCGAGATCGGGGCCGCGAAAGCGCAGGCTGCGCTGCAGCGATCCATCCTTGTTGAGGACGATCCCGGGAGCGACCAGACAGGCCCAGGGCAGATAATCGGCAAGCCGGTCGGGCCGCACCCGGAATTCGGCAAGGTTCAACATGCGAGCCAGCCACGATGCTTGAGATGACGCCTGGCGACTTCGAGAAAGGCCGGATCGCGCTTGGTGAGCCAAACCGCGAGAGCGTGGCCGGCAAGCCAGAAGAGCGCGCCAACCAACCAGATCCGCAGACCAAGACCGAGTACCGCGGCGAGCGTACCGATCAGAATGGCGGTGGCGCGCGGGACGCCGGCAATGAGAACCGGTTCGCTGAGCGAGCGATGGATGGGGATTTCGAAGGCCTGATGCATCATTCGACCAGCGCTCCCCCGGCAAAAGCAAAGAAGGTCAGGAAGAAGGAAGTGGCGGCAAAAGCGATCGACAGGCCGAAAACGACCTGGACGAGGCGCCGAAAACCGCCCGACGCATCGCCGAAGGCGAGCGAGAGGCCGGTCACGATGATCGCGATCACCGCCATTATTTTGGCGACCGGACCTTGAATCGAATCGAGGATTTTCTGCAGCGGCGCCTCCCAGGGCATGCCCGAACCGGCGGCCCGGGCATCCCCGACCAACAGGCCGAGCGCGATTGCCGCGTCCAGACAAAGTCTTGCGCCGGACGCGGTCAGGCGGGCCAAGCGGCAACGCAGAGTTTGCGCCCCTTTCATCGCGACCCCTCGCCCAAAACCTCGATCCGATAGTCGCCGGCAAAGTCGAGCCCGCGCACCAGCGCCAGGGTTTCCAGTCGGCGCGCCAATCCCCGGCCAGCAAGGAAGGCGATCAGATCGATCGCCTCGGCTATCAGCCGCCTGGGCACGGTTTCGACCGCTTCCTGCACCAGCTGTTCGAGACGCCAGAGCGCGGCGCGCGCCGAATTGGCATGCACGGTCGCAATCCCGCCGGGATGGCCGGTATTCCAAGCCTTCAGGAGATCGAGCGCCTCGCCGCCGCGGATTTCGCCGATGATGATCCGGTCGGGACGAAGCCGCATGGTTGAGCGAACCAATTGGGCGAGATTGACGACGCCCGGCTTAGTGCGCAGCGCCAGCATATCGGCAACCCCGCAGCGGAGTTCGCGAATGTCCTCAATGACAACGACCCGTTGATCGAGCGCGCCGATCTCCGCAATCAGCGCATTGGCAAGCGTGGTCTTGCCCGAACCAGTGCCGCCGCAGATCAGAATATTGCGGGCCTGGGCGACTGCCGCCCCGAGATAGGCCTTCTGCGCAACAGTCATCGTCCCGTCGGCGACATAATGATCGAGCCTGATCAACCGGCCGACCGGCTTGCGGATCGCAAAGCATGGCGCCAGGACCACCGGCGGAAGCAGACCTTCGAAGCGTTCGCCGCTTTCCGGCAGTTCCGCCGAGACAATCGGAGAGGCGGCGGAGGCCTCGACCCGGACATGGCTGGCAACGAGCCTGATGATCCGTTCCGCCTCGTGCGGCGTCAGCGACAGACCGGTCGCCATGCGGCCGGAGCGGCGCCGTTCCACCCACAGCCTGCCATCGGCATTGACGCAGATGTCGACGACGTCGCGGTCCTGCAACGCCTGGGCAATTGCCGGGCCGAGGGCACTGAGCAGCATTGAGCGGCGCCGCAGCCGGGTTTCGGCAGAGGTCATTTCGGACATGTCGGACTCCCACTCGCCGCCGTCTGGCCGCCACCCGCCAAATCCGCTTGCGGGACCGGCGGCTTTAAAATGTCGTCGGCATAGAGATCGCCGGTTGCCGCGGCATGCTGCGCGTGGGCGTGCCGCACCTGGCGCGCAAGATTGCCGCCGCCGCCGAGATGCCGGCCGACCTGGGCGACGAAAACCTCGAACCTCGCCCGACCGAGGGCGCGCGCCGCCTCCTGATCGGCGGCCGGCAAGGGTGGCGTAATGGTTAGATAATAGCGAACGAACAAAGCGATCGTCTCAAGCACGATCTCGCTGTCCCGGCCGAGCCGTTGCAGCTGCCGGCTAATCTGGTCGAGCCGCCGCAGAAGGGCAGAATCGCCGTCATGCGCGCGCTCCGCGAGGAAATGCGCCAGCGCCGACTCGACAATGTCGGACTTCTTCGCACCCGGTTCGGCGGAAACCTCGTCGAGCCTCCGGACGATGTCCGGCGACAACAGGAAACTGACACGTGTCTTCATCGCTTGTCTCACAAAGCCAGCGGATGGGGATCGTCGTAATTGGCTGCCGCTGGACGATCGTGCCGTCGCGGTTCGACGACGAGCGATTCGCTCAGCAGCGGTTCAACGAGCTCGCCCGGTTCGATCGTGGCGAGATCGAATTCGGCAGCCCCTGAGCCTTCGGGCCCGGGATCGAGATCGAAAGCCCGGGCTTGCAGTTGTGGATGCGGCTCGGCGCAATGCCCCTGCCAATCGCAGCCATCGGCGGACGGGCTTGGCGCCTCAGTTTCGGGCGCCGGCAGCAGGCGCTCGGCGAAATTCGCATCGGCATAATGGCGCAATTTCAGCGCCCGGATCGGCGAAAGGCCCGAAGCAAGCACGATCGCCTCACCCGGCGGCAGTTGCATCACCTCGCCCGCCGTCAGTAACGGGCGGGCAGTCTCGTGGCGGGCGGTGCTCATGTGGGTGAGCCAGGGCAGCGTTCGCCGGCCGGAGAAATTTTCGACGCGCCGCTGTTCGGTCGCGGTTCCGAGCGCCTCGGAGATCCGCCGTGCGGTGCGCTCGTCATTGGCAGCGAAGGTGACGCGAATATGGCAATTGTCGAGTATCGCGCTGTTCTCGCCGTAGTGCCTTGCGATCTGGTTCAGTGATTGGGCAATAAGAAAGCTGCGGATGCCGTAGCCGGCCATGAAGGCGAGACTCGTCTCGAAGAAATCGAGCCGGCCGAGTGCCGGAAATTCGTCGAGCATCAAAAGCAGTTTGCGCCGCTTCAGCCTGCCGCCGACGAACTCGAGCTCTTCGGTTAGCCGCCTTCCGATCTGGTTCAGGATCAGCCGGATCAAGGGCTTGGTCCGCGACAGGTCGGACGGCGGCACGACCAGATAGAGCGAGACCGGGCACGCAGCACAGACCAGCTCGGCGATCCGGAAATCGCAGGCCTCGGTCGCCCGCGCCACCAGCGGGTCGCGGTAGAGGCTGAGAAAACTGACCGCTGTCGACAAGACGCCGGAACGCTCGTTCTCGGATTTGTTCAGGAGTTCCCGCGCGGTCGCGGCGACGACGGGATGGACTTGCGGCCTCGCCTGGCTGCCGAGATGGTTGGTCGCCATCATCATGGTCAGGGTGCGCTCGAACGAGCGGGCCGGATCGGCGAGCAGGGCCGCCGCCCGGGTCAGCGTCTTGTCCTTTTCGGCATAGAGTATGTGCAGGATCAACCCGACCAGAAGGGCGTGGCTGGTCTTGTCCCAATGATTGCGCCGCTCGAGCCCGCCTTCCGGATCGACCAGCATGTCGGCGACGTTCTGGGCGTCGCGCACTTCGCAAGCGCCCTTGCGGATTTCGAGGAGTGGATTGTAGCGGGCGCTGGCCGGGCTGGTCGGATCGAAACGGATGACGCTCGAAAACCGCATCCGCCAGCCGGCGCTGAGCCGCCAGTTTTCGCCCTTCACATCGTGAATCACCGCCGAACCGGTCCAGGACAGGAGGGTCGGCAGGACCAGGCCGATGCCCTTGCCCGACCGCGTCGGGGCAAAGCACAAAACATGCTCGGGGCCTTCGTGCCGAAGATAAAGGCGGCGCTTGAAGACCGGGCCAGGCCGCACGAAGGTGCCGAGAAACACGCCCCGCGCGCCAAACAAGCCGGCCGCCTTGATTTCGCGATAGGAGGCCCAGCGCGCCGAGCCGAATGTGGTCGCTAGCCCGCTGCCCGCTTTCGGCCGGGCCGCAAAGACCATCGCCAGCAGCGCGCCGAGATGGCCGAGGGCGGCGATCAGGCCAGCCTTGGCCAAGGCCGCTTGCGGCAGGTTGGAAAGGTGAAGCCACCAGTCGAGGAACCGCCACGGCGGATATAGGCCCTCGCCCATGACGACAAACCACGGTAGGCCAAGTCGCGGATCATCGCCGAGAGCGCCGGCGCAGACTTGCGTTGCAAGAGCGAGCGACCCGAAGGCGAGAGCGCCGGCGGCGCCAAAGCCGAAAATCCGTTCGTGCTGCATTGCTGCGACCGCCTCCGTCTCACTGGCGGTCAATCAGAAAGACCTTGGCGCAGCAAAGATCAACAAATCGGCGAAGGAGCGCGAAGTCGGCGCCGCCAACCGCGTCCAAGCGAAGCCGCAAGGGGCAGGCCAGGGCAAAACGCAGCGCGTGTGCGCCATCCAGTCACGATTGTGTGAAGGCTTGGCTGGGGCTGGCGCCAGCTGCGGCGCTTGCGCCTAGCGCCACATGCCGCGCAACCGGGCGCCGACATCGATTGTCCGTGCCTGTCCCGTCGGCGCCGGACCGGCGCTGGCGGGCAGCCGCGGGAAACTCAATCGCTGAAAGTGCGGCAGCAGCGAATCGGGAATGAAGCGGGTGCGCGATGCATACATGTGCCGGTCACCTCGGCGGGCCTGCTGATGCACATAAAAACGCAGCGGTACGACGAGGTGAAGCTCGTCCTTGGCCCGTGTCATCGCGACATACAGCAGGCGCCGCTCCTCCTCGATCTCGGCGCTCGTCCCCGTCGCCATATCGGAAGGCACGCATCCGTCGACGGCATTCAGCAGAAACACCGAGGACCATTCCTGGCCCTTGGCCGAATGGATGGTGGAAAGCACCAAGTAATCCTCGTCAAGCAAGGGTACGCCGGCAAGGTCGCTGGTAGCACTTGGCGGATCGAGGGTCATATCGGTCAAGAAGCGCTCTCGCGAGGCGAAACCGGCAGCGATCGATTCGAGTTGGAGCAGGTCGGCCTGGCGGGTCCTGGCGTCATCGTAGAGACGCTCGAGATGCGGCTCATACCACAAGCGGATGGCTTCGAGATCGCCGGGCCAGGGCAATTCGTCGCGGGCGAGCCTTTGGACGAGTTCGGCAAATCCCAGCCAGTCGCTGGCACTGCCCGTTGGTCGCATGTCAACCAGCTTTTCGGCCGGATGGCTGGCGCCCTCGCACTGCTGCAGAATCCGGCCGGCGATGACCGGACCGATGCCCGGCAGAATCTGCAAGACGCGAAAGCCGCTCACCCGGTCCTTCGGATTCTCGCTCCAACGCAGCACGCTCAATAGGTCCTTCACATGGGCCGCCTCGAGGAATTTGAGACCGCCGAATTTTACAAAGGGAATGTTGCGCCGGGTCAGTTCGATTTCGAGGGGACCGCTGTGATGCGCGGTACGAAACAGCACGGCCTGCGCCTTGAGGGCAACACCGGCCTCACGCGTCGCCAAGATAGTCTCGACAATATAGTGCACTTGGCCGGTTTCGTCGGCGACCGTGACCAGGCTTGGTTTTTCTCCACCATCGCGGTCGCTGAACAGGTTCTTGGCATAGCGCTCGCTGGACAGGCCGATGACGGCATTCGAGGCTGCCAGGATGGGTTGGGTTGAACGGTAATTGCGGGCCAAAGTGACGATGGCAGCGGCCGGCACAAAGGTCTGTGGAAAATCCAGAATATTGCGCACTTCCGCCGCCCGGAAGGAATAGATCGATTGCGCATCATCGCCGACGACGGTGAGACCGGCGCCCTGCGGTTTCAGCCGGTAAAGGATCTCGGCCTGAAGGCGATTGGTGTCCTGATATTCGTCGACGAGAATATGGTCAAAGCGCGCGCCAACTTCGGCGGCGATGGCCGTCTCGCCCATCATTTCAGCCCAATAGAGCAGCAGATCGTCGTAATCGAGAACGTTCTGACGCTGCTTCGTTTCGACATAGGCCTCGAACAAAAGTCCAAGCTCTGCTTGCCAATCGGCGCACCAGGGAAACGCGCTGGCCAGACTTTCCTTGAGCGGGATACGCGCATTGACGGTACGCGAATAGATCGCCAGGCAGGTTGCCTTCAGGGGAAAGCGTCTGGCCTTGTCGCTGAGGCCGAGATCGTGCCGCACAAGATTGATCAAATCGGCGGAATCCTCGCGATCGTGAATCGTGAAACCTGGCGACAGCCCAATCCGCTCGGCATAGGCGCGCAGCAAGCGGGCACCGATCGCATGGAAGGTGCCGGACCAGTTGATGGGCGCGTGGCGGGCCGGGTGTTCGGCCGGCAGCGCCGTTTGGATGATGCGCTGGACGCGCCGGGTCATTTCGCTTGCCGCGCGCCGCGAGAAAGTCATCAACAGGAGCCGCCCGGGATCAGCGCCATGCACGAGCAGGTGTGCGACTCGATGGGCGAGCGTCTTGGTCTTGCCCGATCCGGCTCCGGCTATAATCAGCAAGGGTCCGGCGCCCTGACCGACGCCATGTTCGACCGCTTGCCGCTGTTCGGTGTTGAGTTCGGCAAGATAGGAGGCAGGCATGGCGACTCAGGGGAGGGTTGCGGCAAGCCACAGAATCATGTTGCCGTTTTGTTCGCAAGCCGCGGTTTGGCCAGAGGTTGGCCGCGGCGCCTGCCCCAGGCCGCAAGCGGCAAAGGGCGCTATGCAGATGCGTTGCACTGCCCTTGCATAACATGCAGATCTTGGGTCAGATTGCTCAGCGCTGGGGCAGATAAAGCCTTGGGCCAAAGGGCCTGCAACGGCCACGAGCCAGGTCGGTACGCGTACATCCGGCGTTACCAAAACAAGGTCGTGACCGCTATCGGCGGAAACCCATAGGCATCAACGCCGCCTCCCCTATATGCACATTAAATCGGCGGGACGCAAGGTCCAAGCTGATAAAGGCTTTAAATTCCAATAGGCCATTCTCAGCTGCCCTTGGCCCGCAAGGCGAGCCAGACGCCGAACAATATCAAGGCTGCCGCGAGAAAAAGACCGCCGCTCAAGCTTTCGCCGAGCAGGAATGCGGCGAGAATTACGCCTGTAACTGGCTGAAAGAACTGGAAAAGGCCGACCTTCGCTATGCCGCCCTGGCCGAGCGCCCAGTACCAGAGAACATAGCCGACAACTGTCACGCCAATCGCCAGATAAAGGATGGCAAGCCAGCCCGAAGCCGAAACGGACGCGAAGACAGCGGCGCCAATGGCAAGCGGCAAAAGCGGCAAAAGCGCCAGGCTGGCGATAATGGCGCCCCAGAAAGTCGCGCCCTTCGACGGATAGCCGCTCTGCTGCAGCTTGGCGCCGCAGACATAGCCGAGACTGGCAAACGCGGTCGAAACAAAGATTAGGCCATCGCCGATCAGGCCAGCCTGGCCGCCGCCAAGGCGCTCTCGGGTCAAAATCAGAACGGCCTCGCCGACCAGCGCCACGGCACAGCCGAACCAAAACAGCCTGGCCGGCACCTTGCGCTCGAACAGCGTGGCGACAATGCCGGTCAGAACGGGCAGAAAGGCAAGGATCATGGCGCCGTGGATAGCCGATGTCCGCTGCTGACCGATCGAAAAAAGCATGGGAAAACCGATAAAGCCGCAGAAAGCCGACAGCGCCAACAACAGGCGCTGCGCTTTTGTCGCGGGCGGCGGCATCCGCGTCCAAAGCACGATCGCCAGCGCCAGCCCGCCGCCCATGACCGTCCGCAAAATGGCGACAAGAACGGGCGGCAGTTCGCTGACCGCAAGTTTGGTGGCGACCGGCGAGGCGCCCCACAGCACGACAGCAAGGCCGGCGGCGGCAACTACCGACAATTTCATTGATCCCCCTGCCCGTTCGAGTCCAGCAAGCCTGCCCCTCGGGGCCGGATCGTCCGCCGCTGTTCGAACTTGAATTTCAGCATGGCGGGCGTGAATTGCCGCTGGTAGGCTGAACCGTGACATGCCGGCTCTGCGCCCGACGCAGGGCCGGTCCATCCCGGATCGAGGACGAACCGATGCTGATGCAAATCCCGGCGCGCGGCGGCACTGCAGTGAGGGCGAGGAAGGGCCAGTCAATCGCGATCATCAACACCCATGGTCAGCAGGTCGTCGACACTTGGGCGTTTGTCGCCACCGATCTCGGCCAGTTCATGTCGATGGAGCACACCCGGGCCGGCCTCAGGCGGCTCATTCCAAGGCTGGGCGATTCTTTCTTGACCAACCATCGCGCGCCCATTCTGACCCTTGTTGCCGACACGTCGCCCGGCATCCACGACACATTGTTGGCCGCCTGCGACGTGTGGCGCTATCAGGGTCTGGGATGCACAGATTATCACGACAATTGCACCGACAATCTCAGCCGGGCGATGGCCGGACTCGGCCTCGACGCCGGCCGGACGCCAGCACCGCTCAATCTGTTCATGAACATACCCTGGACCGGCGCAGGTGACCTGAGCTTCGAGCCGCCGAAGTCGAAGCCAGGCGACACAGTGGTCCTGCGCGCCGAATGCGATCTCGTCATTGCGTTTTCGGCCTGCCCTCAGGACCTGATGCCGATCAACGGCCTAGCCAATAAGCCGACCGAAGCGCATTTCGAAATCCGCGATTGAGACGGCCGAGCGGTCGAGCGCCGCCGCCTAGATTCCGAAAAGCACCGGCAGACATAGCGGCCAATGCCGATCGGCCGGCTACCAGGCGTTGCCGACTTCGCTCGGCGCGGCGCAGCAAAGCCGCGAATGTTTGTTAACCACAAAGCGACAAGCATGTGGACCAAATTCGAGAAGGTCGAGAGACTCGACGGATTGAAACCGGATCCGGTGTTGCAACAGGCATCCCGTGCGTGATTTTCGACATTGTGGCCCAAGAGCCGAGAATGCTAGGCTTGCGAGCTCTTCGAGCTGAACCCAGAGAGTGTCATGGCCCCCTCATTGCTTAAGACACTCACTGCCGCCGTGAACAAGTCACTGGCGCCGGTCGGGGTGAAAATCACCGGTATCGATCATCATGACTGGAGCGATGTCGGAAACTTCATTCCGTTCGAGCGGACCATGGATGCGGCGCGCGTCGCCGGAATGTCGGTCGCTGACTACGTTGACAGCGTCATGAACGGGGTACCTGGTTCGTCGCAGAACACTGTCGACAAGATGGCCTCGTTGGGCGTGTTTTCAAAGCCGATGCAGACGGTGGTCGAGATCGGCCCCGGGACAGGGCGCTACCTCGAGAAGGTTCTAAAGGTTGACCGGCCCGCGCGCTACGAGATCTACGAGACTGCGGGGCCATGGTCTACCTACCTCGTCAAGGAGTACGACGTCGTCCTGCAACCAACCGACGGCTATTCACTGGCATCGACCGCAGACCTTAGTGTCAGCATGGTGCATGCCCACAAGGTCTTCAGCACGGTGCCGTTCATGGTCACCTGCTGCTATTGGCTGGAGATGGCAAGGGTAATCCGGCCGGGCGGCTGGGCGGTTTTCGATGTCGTTACCGAGCGCTGCTTCGCTGGAGATGCCGTGCAAAGCTGGGCCAAGTCCGGAATTCGCCATGGCTCCTATCCGGCCCTGACGCCGCGCGAGGTTGCGGTGAATTTTTTCACCGGACAGGGTTTCACGCTGGCCGGAAGTTTCATTGTGCCGATGCTGCCGGGCACCACAGAGCTTATGGTTTTCAAGCGGTAACCCTGCTTCAGCTAGGTCCCGGCTTGGGTTGCGCCCGCGGCGAAACACGTCGTCACAAGCCGTTTCGTCGCTTCTGACCTTCGCCGTCCGGGGGCATTGGATCTGCCGAATAGGAAGACAATTCGGGCAATTGTGGCAGGCTCGCTCAAGGAGCGATCCTGAACAAATTCCCCTTCCGTGCATTGCGACCGGACGGCCGCCGAACAAGACCTCGGCGAGACCCAGATTACCCGAGCGACCAAGTACGGCCGAGGCCAGTCGACACTTTTCGGCAAGGCCGCACGCTCAGTTTCCAGGCAATAGTCAAATGCATTATTGACCGATCACTCCGATCATTGACAATAAAGCGCCCGGGCCTTGAAGCTGCAAGTCGCCAGCACTTCGCCCGACGTCGAATAATTCTTGATCGTCCAGCCATCGGAATTGCGCTCGAGCATGGCAAAACCGAAGCGTCCCGGCGTTCCCAGACCAGTCTTGACGTGAACGCCGTTGATGACGAGCCCGCTTGGATCGCTCGGCGCCAGCCGATGCAATTCCGCCCCGCCATGCCCCGACACGATCTGCAGCGGCAGATCCTCGACATAGCTAAGCACCTGGAACGTATGTTGGTGGCCCGACAGAAAGGCTTCGACATTGGCGGGAATGTTGCCCCTTGCTGCTTGCGCGAGCGTCTTATTGTCGCCGAAGACACCACCGAGTATCGTCGCCGCCGCGGCCCAGATTGGCCGATGAAAGGCCAGCCAAACCGGGCCATTCGGGGCAAGTTTCGGTAAGTTAACAAATTGCTGGCGAAACCATTCGACCTCGCCGCGCGGGGCGCGCTCATCGGCTGCAATCGAGACATCCATGACGACCAGGGTGAGATGGCCAAGATCGACGCTGAAGGGTCTTGCCGGCGCGAGACAGCCATTGGCAGAGGGATTGGGATAGGGATCGAGCGCCCGGCTCCAACCGATCCCGCCCGCCTCGCACATTTCATGATTGCCGCGCACGAAGACGAAGGGCGCCGTCGCCAACAACGCGCGCGCCGGCTCGAAAAAATCGGCGCTCCAGACATCCCAGGTGTCGCCCGTTCGGATCTTGGCGCAATCGAGGGCGGCATCGCAACCGGGTCTGCGATAGTGCAGATCGCCAAGATGGATCACCAGATCGGGCTTGAGTCTGGCACCGTAATCGGACCCGAGCCGGAACGGCCATTGCTCGGTGTCGCTGCAATCCTGCCCCTTCGGCCATTCGAATTTGCAGCCGGTATCACCAATTAAGAGGATCCGTTGCGGCTGCGGCCGCGGTAACGGCAAGCTTGCCGGGCCAAGCATGACCGAGGCTGCACCGTTCGGTAGCGCGAGCGCGCATATTCGATTGGGGAACATGTCGCGCGGCACGGCCCGCACTTGCATGGCAAGCGGCCTTGCATCGACCAGGAGGATGGGACATTTCGCGGCCTCGGTGACGACGCGCGCCTCAAGCCCGCCTGGCACATATTGGACCCAGTAGGAATCGTTCGCCGCGAAGAGGGAACCACGGGCCAGCAAAAGGGCAAACAGGCCCAAAAACAGACTGGCGCAAGGCGAGCGAACGGCGCACCAGAGGGTCGATTGGCGGACCGGCAAGACTACCGCCCGACCAGGGCCGGCCCCAAGCCCAACCCAATCCCCAAACCATGCCCGGCGTTGATTGCGTCTCGTCGTCCGATCGATACCGTCATTGTCGGTTCCCTGTTCCTCTCGAAGGCCGGCCGCCAGGCCACAAAAGTGAAGCGACTCCCCCCCGCCAGGATGGCAAACCGCTCGCTGGGAAGCGAGAGGGTGCCGGCTAGTCTGCCGCTCACCTTCGCCCCCTCGCGCGGCGGGCAGAAGTCGAGGCCCAGCCGCTCACCAACCTGCTTAGCCATTCTGCCGAGCGAATGCACGCGCAGCCGTCGATAGAGGTTTCCCGGCATGGGCCCGGCCTGCCGCAAAATCCCGTTCCTTTCAAGAAAACCACGCCGCGCGCCCAGCGCGCGGCTGACCTGTTCGGCAAAGCCCAGGCCCGCTAGCGGAGCGCGGCAGCCGTGATCGATGAGCTGGTCGAGCCAGGTCGGATCGAGCGAGGTTACCAGCGCGTCGAGCCGCCGGTAGGATCGTATGTCGATCTGCCAATCGACCGCTCCATGGCCGGCCGCAAGGCTGACGATCATGCCTTGCTGCAGCCCTGCGAACTCTCGCGGCCGTGCCGGATAATGGTGCCAGATAGGCGTGCCCATCGGTCGCATCGAGGACGAGATAGGGTAGCGGCGCGGCGTCGGCTCCCGTGGTGGCGACGACCTGCCCGACCAGCGGACGCTGGCCGGCGCAAGGCCGCAGGAGCAACCGCTGATTTGGTGCCCTGTCAAGGCCCGCCCGCTCGATTTCCCTATGCAGCAAAGCCATCAGGCGGCTGCGCGTTTCGATCACACGAAGCGTTTCGTCGAAGTGCCGGTCGAGCGCGAAAGCCCCCGGCCCGCTCTCGCTGGCAAGGCCAAGACGGGTAACGAATTGTAGGCGCCGAACGAGGTCGCAGGTTTCCTCAAGCGACAGACCTGCCGCTTCCTTCACGATCACCTGCCGATCGCGCACGAGTTCCCGCAATCGTCCGGTCGGGCCCCGTCCAGAACAGGCCGTGGGCCGGTTCGGATCGATCTCGCCGCGGGCCGGCAAGCGTCCCCAGTTCTCGGCCGAGCAGTTCGCTGGCACGGGCGCGCAATCCGTGCCGCAGATAGGCCGGCGCAATCACGAGGGCGCCGCCGCTGCTGTCGCGACCGCGCAGCGCGATGTGGCTGTGCGGCAGGCCCGTGTTGTAATGATCGACGGCGAGCCAGTCGAGACGGGCGCCAAGATCGGCCTGCGCCCGCGCCATCAGGTCGCGTACGAAGGGCTGCATGCCTTGCAGATGCCGCCCGTCCATTGGCGAAACGATGATCCGATAATGATGCGGATCGTCACGCCACTGCCGTCGGCAGACGTGCGGGTCGGGCGCCTCGTCTCTGGCGCCATAGAATGGGCCGGGTCCCGCTTGGATCGACACGCCGTCACGCTGCAGATAGCGCAAATGATCGCCAAGACGGCCTGCACCTTTTGCGCCATGGAGCACGCAACGCACCTTGACGATGACTTGGCGTTGGTGCCGCTCGGCGCTGTGCTGCCGGCAGAGCCGCGCAATCGCGCCGCCGCGCGCGCTGCCGTTCTGGGCAGGCAGCAAGCCGCCAGCAGCGATCCGCTCGGCGCGCGCTAGGCCGAGGATTTGCCGGCCATAGGCCCGGCCCGGCCGGCTCATGACCTGCCGGCGGCCGCATCGCCAGGCCAAGTCCACAGCGGCGTTACAACACCACGCAGGTCCCGCCGCGCCAGCAGACCGAAATACCGGCTGTCGAGAGATTGCGGATGCGGCAGGAACAACACAATATCGTCTTCGCTCAAGCGCCGGCAGCCAACCCATGCCGGCAATGATCGCGCCTGGCGATCGACGGCCAGCGCCCGGGCCATTGCTCGCCCGTTCAATGTCACCTCGTCGCCATACCGACAGACCCAGTCGCCCTTTGCCCCATAAAGCCGCTTGAGGAGGAAGGCACCCGGCGGCAGATAGGCCCGCCCATTCAAGAAATCGGCGAGTTCCGGCGGCGGCATGACAGCCACGAGATCGCCTGGGCCTGGCACGGCCGATGGATCGAGCCAATAGAAGCCGAGCGGCGCGCTGCCCGAGGCATTGAACAGGAGACGCGGCAGCGGCGCAGGCGCGAGCCCGATAACCAGGCCGGCACCGCCGGCAAGCGCGAGAATGCCGTCTGCTCGCCGCACGCTAGCCTTCCCGCTGCGCGGTCGAGCTGCGGCAATGGGATTGTGACCAGGCGACAAGGTCGTCGCGATGATAGCGGACCATACGCCCGTGCTTGCGAAACAACGGGCCGCCGCCATAAACGCGCATTTTTTCCAGCGTATTCGGCTTTAGATCGAGCCAGGCCGCGGCTTCGCGCGTTGCCAGAAAGGGTCCGCCGTTCGCATCCCTGTTCATGTTCCGCCTCTCCCGTTTGGCTCCAGTTTGGACAATTCCCTCGGCTGTTTCCTGATTGGCGCAAGCTGTCCCGCTTCGCCAGTGTCGAGGCAAGCGGGGGCAAAATCGACACCCGCTCAGCGCAGCAATTCGCGATAGCCGCCGCCAACAAGCGCGGCGCCGCGCCGAACAATCCGCCGGATCCTGTCCTTCAGGAAGCGGCTGGGCCCGTTCCAGTCATCGACAACCCTGGCCTCGCCGAACAGCAATGTTGCGATCTGCCGATAGGAAAGGCCGCTGGTCCTGCCGTCGAGCGCGACGACAATAGCGGCGAGTTTGACACCAGGCGGGGTGGCGGAGCGCGGCAATCGGGTCGAGCCTTCGACCAGCCGTTCCAGCATGCCGATGACCGCCGCCTTATCGCGGCAATGATCGAAGGCTTTGAGCTGGAAGACGAGATCGAAGCGGCCGGCCGGACGATTGAGGCCCTCAATGCGCAGACCGAAATCGTAGTGACCCAACTCGCAGGCAAGTTCGACGGCGCCGTCGAGCCCGATGCATAGGCCGCGAAGACCATGCCACCTGGCAAAGTCGAACGGCGCGCTTTGTCCGCTCCGCGAGGCGATGGCTGTTAGCGAACGACGATAGAGCGTCGGCAACCAGAACAGGCAGGCCTTGCGGGCGTCCAAGGCGGGATCGACGAAATGGCCAAGCCCCCAGGCTTCGGCCAGAGGGTAGCGGCGGCGCGGCCGGCACAGGATCGCACCGTCGCTGAGGCGAAACTGCGGCGGTCCGAGCGTTCGAAAGCAGCGCCAGTCACGCTGGTAGGCCTTGCTGCGGCGCAGGAATTCCCAGGCAAGGGCCGCCAAGCTCGCCTGGTGCAAATAGGCATAGGCGGCGGGATCGGGTGAGCTACGCATGCATCAATCCGCGGCCGCAGCATCGACGAGGCGGCGCAAGGTTTGGCGCTGGCTTGGACCGGCTGCCATCGCCCATTCATAGGCGGCTTGACGCGTTGTCGCCAGCAGTACGCCGTGCTGGTTGAGGCGCGTCAACGTCGGCGAACGATCATCGGGCCGCCGCGCGACGCTCAGGTCGATCAGCACGCGCGTGTCGAAGCCGGCGGTTTGCGCGGTCAAAGCGGCAACCAGAATATCCTCGTCGAGCCAAAGCCCGCCGAGATAGAGGTACCGGCCATCGGCGCGGTCGAGTTCCGGCGAAATCGCGTCGCTCGAGAACAAAGTGAAGGGATCGGCGACAATCGTCTTGCCGATCGGTTCGGACTCGGCGGCAAGCTTGCCTGAGGCAATCGTCACCACTGGGAGCGACAATTCATCGGTGATTCGGCGCAACAGGGCGAGGCCGTTGCCCACGTGCCGCCGGAACTTTGTCGATGGGCCGGCGGCCCTTGCGGCGGCCGGATTGAACAATGCGACCAGACTTTTTTCGATTGTCGCCAGCATCGGCAAGTCCCTCACAGGAGCCGCATGAGGCCGGCCCGCCATGCATTGATGCGGCAGTCATCGGATTGAAGGTATGGGTCGGCTCACAGCCGGTTCGATCCAGGGCAACGACGCGTGCGCTATCGCACGCGTATCTTTACCGTCAGCTGGCTGGTCCCGGGAACAGGCTGTCGGTTTTGCCGGTCAGCCGATAGGCGAGAAGGCCGACCCATTCCTTGGCGGCCACATCAAGTGTGTGCAGCGCATCGATACCCAGAATATCGAGGAGCAACAGGTCGGACGCCCCGCCGGTACGGAAGTCGACGGGATAGGCCTCGACATTGAAACCGGCGCGCCGGAAGCAGCCCATCGAGCGCGGCATATGCCAGGCCGAAGTGACCAGCAGCCAATGTTCGCGCGCGGTCGGATGCAGGAGGGCCGCGGAAAATTGCGCATTCTCATAGGTATTGCGCGCCCGCGTTTCGAGCACCAAACGGCGCGGGTCGACGCCAAACGCCGCGATTTTCTTGGCCACTTCCTCGGCCTCGGAGACCGGCTCGGCAATGCCGGTGAAGACCAGTTTCGCCTGGGGGAATTGCCGCGCCAATGCGACCAGAGCGGTAATGCGCTCGCCTGCCTCGTTCAATTTGAGTGGATTTCCCCGCGCTTCCGAAATGCGAACGTCGACAGCACCGCCGAGCACGATAATGCCGTCCGGCGGCCCGTCCCGTGCGATCTGCCATTGCGCGAAACGGTTTTCGAGCGGCAACAGCAAAGCCACGCCAAGCGGCGTCAGCGCCGCAATGAACAGGAAAGCGACCGCAACCGCGGCTAGCCCGTTGGCCGTGCGGCGATAGCGCAAAAGCGCGCAAACAGACGCGGCGCCAACGAGCAGGATAAACGCATTGCTCGGCGAAGCGAAAAACCAGACCAGCTTGGACAGGGCGTAGAACATCGGCGGCGGGCGCTCGGGCGAGAAGAGAAAAGCCAGACGCCCTGTCTAATCGGCCCCACCCGACCATTGCAAGGCAACCGCGGGAGACATTGCGCCAGCCGAACATTTTGCGCTCATTATCCGAGAATTCGTCGAACGAACTCACAAATCCTTAGCTATTCCATGCGAGACTGAGGTCATGCGTGTCAACCTGACAATTCTCGCGTTCGTAATCGGCATGATCGTCGCCTTTGACTATTTCACTTTGAATGCGCGCTACGCCCACTGGCTGCTCCGCAGAGCGGAGGAAACGGGCACTCAATTCAAGGATGATGTCAACGACTTCGTCGGCCGCCACGTTCGACGCACTTGACGGCACAGCACGGAAGCCCTGGGCACCGGGTTCTGGCCGCGGCAGTCCTTTGGCCTGACCTACCCTTCTGATCGTCGCCACCGCTTAATTTTGACCCTGCCCGGCGCCGGCGCGAGCCTGGCGCTTTTATTGTTGTGGCTGACACGAAGTCGCCATATTTGCTTCCCGCTTTCCGCGTATGTCCTAGCTTAAAGTGGTATAATATCCAAAGCTACTAATTAAATTAACTATATCTTTCCAGAAAATTATATACTCCCTAAAGAGTATATGTATATAAAACCCACGAATATTGAGAATAGCGACGGAAATAGGCTTAACAATTGTAAGCTGAAAGGGTTGATGGATGCAAACAATCGAGCGCATCGGGTAAAACGATCCGGCACCAGTGCGTTACAAACAGGAGATCATGGTTTTACTAGCAAATAGTCCGGCCTCAATTGCGACTGATGATACCGCGGTCTTTTGGCACGGCCAGAACGACCCCAAACCGAACTGGGTCAAACATGCGTACGCTCAAGCGTAATTTTTTCGTGGCATCTGTCGGAGAGGGCACGCGCTGATGCCGCTGATGGCCGCCATGGCTTTGCATAGAGCGGGCGAACGATCGCAGCGGCCGGCCGATCGTCTTGCCTTGATCCACGCTGCCATTCCCGAAGCGATGCTGAGCTTTGACGCAGCCGGGCGGCTGCATTCTCTCAATCCACTTGCCGAAAGGTTGTTCGGCTATGGCCCGAGCGCGGTCGACCAGCAAGACGTCAATCGGCTGCTGCCAGCTCTATGCGGCGGCGGCAAGGGGCTTGCCGAGGCATCGCCGGATCGGCTCGGCCTGATCACCCAGATGGTCGGCTGTCGCAGCGACGGCAGTCGGTTTACGGCCGAGGTTTCGATCGGCGCCATCGGGGTCGGCACAGGCCGGCTCTATGTTGGCATTGTCCGCGATCTCAGCTTAAGCGAGCGCTCCGACCATCGCGTGCAGGAATTGCAGGCCGATCTCTTCCATGCCATTCGTCTCAGCGAAATGGGCCATGTTGCCGCAGGTCTTGCCCACGAACTCGCGCAACCCCTGGCAGCGATCGGCAATTATGCGCAGGCGGGGCAATTGCACCGCCCGAATGGCGAGCAAGCGACGGCAGCCGCCCAGCAGCTCTTTGAGCGCATCGCACTGCAGGCCCGCCGCGCATCCGACATCGTCAATCGGCTGCGCGGCTTTCTCGCCAAGCGTGGACCGAAGCGGCAAATCGAGGATCTCGGCGACATTGTCGAGGAAGCGGTCGGCCTCGCCTTGCCCGGCAAATTGGATCGACGCCTTCGGATAGCCAAATCGTTCAACCATCAAGGACTCGCCATCAATGTCGATCGTGTCCAGATCCTGCAGGTCCTGGTCAATCTTCTGCGCAATGCCGCCGACGCGACCAAAGGCCTGCCGGCTCGCAAGATCCTGATTGCATCATCGCTCGAGGGCACCGACGACATTCGCATTACCGTTGCCGACAACGGGCGCGGCCTGCCCGGCGATCTCGACGATCGGGCCTTCAATGCCTTTGTGACGACCAAGCCCGACGGCATGGGACTCGGCCTGTCGATCTCGAAAATGATCATTGAGGATCATGGCGGCCGCATTTGGCATGTCGGCAACGAATTTGGCGGCGCGACCTTCCATTTTACCCTAAAGCGCGCCGACGCCCCGATTTCCCGCCTCGACAAGCCCGAGAAGAAACATGCCTGAAGGCGCCGTAATCTATATCGTCGACGACGACAAGGAGATCCGCGACTCGACGTCGCTGATGCTGGAAGGCTTCGGCTATCGCTGCGCCGTCTATGCGACCGCCGCCGAATTTCTCGCCGCTAATCCGCAGCCCCAGGAAGGCTGTCTCTTGCTTGACGTCCGGCTGCCCGGCGGCGACGGACTTAGCCTGCAGAGCGAACTCCTCAGGCGCGGCATAAAGATTCCCGTCGTCTTTTTTACCGGCTTCGGCGACGTCATTCATGCGGTCCGCGCCATGAAGGCCGGTGCCGTCGACTTCATTCAGAAACCCTGTCCGCCGCATGTCTTTCTCGAAGCCATCGACCGGGCGTTGAGCCGGGCCCGCAACGACCGTCGCGCGGCCCATGAAATAGCCGATGCGCAGCGACGGATTTCGCGCCTTTCACCGCGCGAATATGACGTGATGCAGCGCCTGGTCGCCGGCGACGCCAACAAGGCGATCGCCCGCAGATTAGGAATCTCGACCCGGACGGTCGAAATCCATCGCTCCCGCATCATGGACAAGATGGAAGCCGGCAGCCTCGCCGAACTGGTCCGCCTTGCGCTCGCCGCCTCGGCCGATCAATCGGTCTAGGAGCCGCGGCCACCAAAAAATTGAACATCGACGCTAGTTTTGATCGGCGGGTGCCATATGGCCCGTTGCATAGTCCTCGATCTCGACCTGCCGGGCATGAGTGGACGGGAAGCTTTGCGTGACAGTCACGCCCGGGGCGCGCGGCGGCACCGGTCATCGTGATAAACGCGGCCATCAGCCTAGAGGCCGCGGCGCGCACCCATCAATTCGGCGTGGTCCGGGTCTTCGAAAGCCGGTCGAGGGATGCCAGCTGCTCGGCGCTATTGCCGCCTCGGCCGATCCGGCGCTGGACTTCCGAAACGCCGGGATTGACACCAACGCCGAACTCTCTAAGGCGCCGGCTCGCGCGCCGGATCGCCCTCGCGTTCCTTGGACGCGGTGTTGGCGCCCAATTGCAGAACCTGGTGACGCCATTCCGACAGCCAGGCGCTCGAGCGGGTTCTTGCCTCGAAGAGCGCGCGGGCCTTGACACCCATGTCAGTGCGGACCGCGGTCCAGCGCTTGAGGTCCTCGATCCACCATTGCAGCCGTTCGCCATCGTCATTGGCAATGACCGCGCCGCAATGTGATTGAACAACGAGCTGGGCGAGTTCGCAGGGCTCGTCGCCCACAAACAAGCTGGGTCGGCCAGCCGCGGCAATCCGGTAGAGCTGATCGGGGAGCGCCAGCGAGGCGAACTCGCGGCGCAAGGTCAACAGCTGCACGTCAGCTATCGCAAGACAAACGTCAGGCCGCTCCGGCATGAGGGCCGGTCCGATCCGCAGATTGGTCAGCCCCAGCCGGGTTGCCTCGGCGATCAGCCAATCGCGCCGGACGCCGCTGCCAATGAAAACAAAAACGATCTCCGGGCGATGCAGCAGCCGGGCGGCCGCATCGAAAATGGTCAGGAAATCTCCGTCCTCGCCGATATCGCCGCAATGGCCAACGACAAAGGAATCGCCAAGACCCCATTCCAAGCGCAGCACGGCTTCGCCGGGATCGATCGGGCGAATGCGAAGATCGAGCGGCGGCGCGATACAGACCGTTGGTGTGGCGGCGAACCGGCAATCGGCAAGATAGTCGCGTAGCCGGCGCGACGAAGTGACGATCGCGCGGGCCTGGCCCAGCAGAAAGCGCTGCCAAAGCGACACTTTGTTCTGCCGGGCGCGCGCGAATTCCGACGCACTTTCCGGCAGGCCATCGATAAACCAGTAGATCGCCTGGTTGGCGCCGAGCAGCGAAGCCAATCCAACCGCAACCGGCAGACGATCCGTCTCCTGGGCATAAATGCAAACATCGCCTGGCTCGGCCATCCGGCGCAGCCGCACAAGCGCCTGTATGGTGAGAGAAAGCCGCTCGATAAAGCCGAAAAGACCGCGCCGGCGCGGCGGCACGAGCCGATGCAGGGTCACATTGGATAGCGTCCGACCGAAAGCTTCCACGCGATCGCTGACGATCTCCACCGACTGGCCAAACGCGGCCAGACCGCGGGCGAGCTCGCCAATCGCAGCATATTCGTTGCCGGCGCGCCCAAACAGCGCGCTGTCGACAAAAATAATTCTCATCCACACAACTAAGCGACGAGGCCTCGTCGCCGCATTCTTACGCACCGCTACTGTAAAAAGACTCAACCATGCCCTGTCCGCCGGCAAGCTAGGCATTGGGCTTAAATCCGCGGCGCGGTCTACTGCTTATGGAGAAAGTCCCGCCCCGGCCTATTCCCCGGCGGCGGCCGCATCGTCGCCGATCAGCGCAAAGGAGCCGGCAATGCCGGATCCCTGCAGGCAGGATGCGAGGCCAGCCGCACCATCCGGCGCTTTGCGTATCACCAGAAAATAGGCGGGAATGCGGGTCCAGGCCAGCGTCGGCTTCCGCAGCAGCCGGACCATTTCGATCGCCGGATTGGCGGCGAGGCAGGCATCGAGCGCCTGCCGTTCGGCACCCGAAAGACTGGCAGCGACCGGTCGATCGCTGGCCCGCATCGTGGCCCGCTCGGCAAGCGTCGCCACATATTGGGCCTTGGCCTCGGCCAGTTTCTGTTCGGCGCTGCGCCGCTCGGCAATGGGCAGCTCCGGCAGTTTGCGGGCCATTTCGGCGGCCACCGCAGGGTAGGTGCGGTAATCCCTCTCGGCCTGCGTCAACAGGCTCGCAGGGCTCGCGCCCTCGTCAAACTTGGCTGGCCGCTCGGTCGGCGCTGTCGGGTTGGCAAACTGCGGCGCCGGCGGTGGCACCGCCACGACGCCCTGGCGTTGCTCGGCCGGCCGCTCGGCGACAGGCGCGGCCGGCGCAATGGCGTGGTCTGTGACTGGCTCGGGTCGTGGCGCTTCGAACCGCGGTGGCTCGAATGTGGGGGGAAGTGCAGCGGTTGGCGCGGGGCGTTTGACGACGGCAGGCAAGAATTTGACCGCCACGGCCGGCGCCGGTGGCGGCACGATGGCGAAGGGGACCTGCGCTGCCTTGATGTCAATCGGTCGCTGCGCCGATTTCGACTGGGCCAGAGCCAACCAGTCGATTGCGCGCTCGTTGACGCGCTGCCGGAAATAGAAATTTGGGTCCGGACGCAATTGGGTGCGCAATGGCGCCATGACCAGCCCGTCGACCCAGCGCGACGCAGTTTCGAGCAATGGCCCCCGCTTGCCAGGATCGGCCGCGTCTTTGACGAGATCGATGCCGGGTGACATCAAGCCACCGACCGAAGGGGCGCTGGCTTTCCAGGCCGGGATCAGCGCGAAGGCCGCGAACAGGAAGGCTGCGGTGGCGGCGACAAGGACGGCCCAGTAGGGGGCGAGCGTGACCAGCCAGCCGAGATGGCGCGAAGACTTGTCGTCCCGCGCCAATTCTCGCAAGTCGTGGACCGTGAGATTTATGAGGCTTGCCCGCCTTCCGGATCTGGCAAGCATACTCGTAAAGTTTGAGGGAATTCTTGCGGCGATTGTGCGCTTGCCGGGTCAAACCTTAAGGTTTCGCTAAGCCTGACCTGCCCGCCGCGCGCGCAAACGTGCTGGGTCAGCCAAAGCCTTGCTATCCTTGTGCGTAACAAGCCCCCCCTTTTGGCGTAACTCCCTTTCAAGGCCAATGGTCTTAGAATATTTGTGGCACCGGCCATCCAACGCGGTGCCCCCACGCCCGTGGCCGGTACCAGGGGCCGCCGATTGCCCCAGCGCGATAGGCGGCCCCACCCGCCAAATTGACCGCCAACAAGCCGACGTGCTGTGCGATGCAATACAGACTCGCCATGCGCCGCTTCGCGAGTTGGGCCGCGCTCAACATCTTGCCAACGCCCCCGTTAATTAGCGGCCGGGCCGCTGTCCCGCTATTCGCCAAAGTGGGGTCATCCTCGCTCTGATCTACATTCGCCTGGCTGCGCTTTGGCGCTAGTGAGACATCAGAACCGGAACCGTCATGGTTTTCAAAATTCTGGCCGTCGGCCCGCCCAGAAATTGTTCGCGAAAACGGGAATGGCGATAGGCCCCCATTATCAGCAAGTCGGCACTGGTATCGGCCGCGTGAGACAGAAGGGTCGTAGCGACATCAAGGCTCGTCGGCAGGCGCTTGCGCACCGCCACAATCGAGTGATGGCCAAGACTGGTGCAAAGATCGAAGCCTGGCGGGTCAACCACGGCAGGCTGGCCGCGATCGACGGTGACGATTTCGACTTGCTTGGCATGGCGCAGAAGCCCCATGGCGTCGGCAAGCGCCCGCGCCGCCGCAGCGGATCCGTCCCAAGCGAAAATGATCCGCTCGAGTTGGGCCGGGCTTGCATGGATATAGGGAACAATCAGGAGCGGTCGGCCGGAATGGAAGAGAGCCGATTCCAACAGCCATTCCGTTCCATCCCAGATGCCGGGCTCTGGCTGCTGGATGATGGTCAGATCGAAATAGCGCGCGATCCGGGCGAAATCGGCGTGCAGGCTGCCGGAGGGCCCAACCAGGCGACGCGTTGACGCGGCACAGCCCTGGCGCTTGGCGGCGGTCTCGAACCGGCTCTCGGCGACGGCGGCGGCGGCGGCAAGATCGGCATGGGCCCGCGCCATGAAATCGGCCGGCAGCCTGCCAACGAACATCGGCAAGGGGGCGACATCCGGGACCAGGGAAAGGCCGGTCGCCTGCGCCCCGGTCATCCACGCCAGCGACGCGCCATAAGCGCCAACGGCGTCTTTGCCGGGTCGCAGATGCAGCACGACGAGTAAAGAATGCATTGTCGCTTCCTGCGGTTTTGCTTTTCGCAGTCTAGCCTCAGGCGCGCCCGCAAGACTGGTGTTAGATCAAACTATTCGGGCCGTCGAACGAAAAAGGCGATACCTCAGCTGTGCTTGGCGGAAACCGCCAGAAAGGTCCGGCGGCGCTCCAGCGCGTCGCGGGCCAGACCCAGAATTGTGCTCGTCGAATTGAAGTCGCCATCGTCGATTTCGCCATTGCTGCGGCGTTCGAGCAGGCCGGTGATCATCGCGTCGAGCCGATCCTCCAACCGATCGAGTTCGCCGGCGTCGGCGCGGCGCAAATCGTGGAAGATCGAGGCGAGCGAATCAATCGGATCCTCGTTTGCCGGCTGCTTCATCCGACGCCAGCGGCTGAGGCCCCACGCAAACAGCGAACCCAGCACGCCGATCAGCGTGCCCCCGAGATAGAGGACATTGCCGGCAATATCGGCAACCGAGGTCTGCTCGCCGTCGTAATAGGCCTTTGCACCGGGGTGCACGTGGAACAGGCTCGAAGCATCGGTGTCCGGTGCCTCGATTTGGGCAGCCAGCGGCGTCACGGCCAGCATTTTCTGCTTGGTCACAAACAGCAGCCGGGCGATCTGCCGCGCCGCAAAATTCGGCAACGATTTGCGGGCAACCAGCCGGTAGGTGATCGAAACCGTGGTGATACTCTCGTCGGGCACCGGCGGCGCCAGACTAAAGGCGGCCTGCGGAATCTCGGCCTCCTCGAGATAGGGCAGCCGCTTGGCCAGAACTTCGGCATCGTCGAAGCCAATCACCACCGGCTCCTTCTTGGTCGCCTTGATGACGGCGCGAACGAGTCCCTTCAGGAGGCCTTTTTCTGGCTGGTCGAGTGCGAATATTGCCGCAACCCGTTTTTGGCGGATCGCATTGGTCATGTCGTCCGGCGAAAGCGAAAGGTGAACGACGCGATCGACCGGAATCTTGTAACTGGCGAGCAGCGCGTCAAAAAGCCTGACATCGTCGCCTCCCTCGACAAAGCCGATCGTTTTGCCGTTTACTGCGGTGAAACTGTCAATATCCGAATAGTTCGGCACGAGGAGCATAAGGCTCTCGCGTCCAAGGATGGCAATGGTCTCGCCATTGGCGGGCATGGCAAGATCGCTGCGGACGATCGCCAGATCAGCCTCGCCCTCTTCGAGCGCCTTAGCGCTGGCCTGAGGCCCGTTTGTTGCGACACGTTGGAACTGGAAACGGGTGGATTCCTCGCCGATAACCTGCTGTACGGCAGCGAGAAGGTGCTGGTTGCCGCCGGTCGAGGGTCCAGCAGCGATGCGCAACGTATAGGGCAACGAATAGAGATAGAGACCGAGCGCGACCAGGCCGGCGAGGCCCAGCACGACGGCAATGAGCTTCAAGACGAAATGGGACTGGCGCATGAAAATCCGGCGTGAAAGGGGATCCGGCGATAAGCCTTAACTTGGCGCGCGAGCGCTATTCGGTCAGGCCCGCGCCATGCGGCACCGGCTGACCCTCGCGCAAATGACGGCCGAAATCAACTTCGCTCAAGTCCGGTTCGATCTTGTCGGACACAGCGGCTCGGGCGATCAATTCGTCGAAGGGAATTGAGGTGTCGACGGCGCCGGCTTCGTAAGCAAAGGACGGCAAATAGCCGTTGAGAAAGATCCGCCAGTCGAGCGAAACGCTCGGCACAACGGCCTTCAGCAGCGTGAAGATCGTCGTCGTGCAATTGGTGGTGAGCGTGTTGTAGAAGCGCGGGTTGACGGCCAGATCATTGGCCTCATCGACATAGCCGACGAGAAGCGCGCGCGCCGATTGCGGTGTCGAGCGCAGACGGAAAATGCGGACATCTTCCTTGTTTGCTTTGCGCAACGACAAAAGGTCGCGCTCATCGGCAGCGATGAAGACGAGTTCGTACTGCCTGAAGAATCCGGCGATGGCCGAATATTCCTCCTGCCGATCGCGCCGGATTTCAATCGAAAAATCGATATGCCGGCCATCGTCAAAACCAAAGCTCATTATCGTATGGGCGATGGCCGGCCCGTTCCAATAGACCAGAAACAGGTCGACGGAGCCGAGTTTCGACAGATCGTAGGTCCGGGTCTCCCAACGCTCCGTAAAATCCGTGGCTGTTCGCCATGTGAAATTGCGGACGTTCTCCAGCGTCAATGTATCGCCATCGATGCTGCCGGTAACACCATGGGCGACATCGCCAGCCCAGTCCCTGTCGGCAGCGGGCTTCAACGTTGTCCACCAGAGCAAGACGGCGCCGAGCGCCATCAGATAGCCGAGCCCGAGCCGCCGGTGAGCACGCCAGAACACAGCGATGAACGCGATCAGTGCCAGAAAGTCCAGAACGGCGATCAAGCCGTAGCGCATGTAATCGGGCGCCGGCAGCTGGAACCACAGCGCGAAACTAGCCCAAACCGCCGAACCGACGCAGGCAAGCGCCAAGGGCACGAGTATCAGGCTGCGGATGATCCGGCCGATCATGGCCCAACCAGCCGTTGGCCGCTTGGCCTAAGTGGGCCTAACAAAACGGCCGGTCGCCGCCTCATTGCAGCTTCGGCGGTGCTTTGATCGCCGAATGCGGTTCACTCGTTTGCGACGTTTCCACCGGCAATGTCTGTTCGACGTCATCCTTGACCTGGCTGAGACGCTCGCCCAGCGTTTCGCGGGTCCGGCCATCGATAATGGCGAGCGGCGCGGTCACGGTCAGCGCCGCCGCCGTGCCGATGGCGGAGCCGGCACCGGCCGCCGCATAGCCGATCCGCTCGCCAATCCCCAGATGGGTGTCGGTCAGGCTTTGCCCCTCGACCAGCCGCTGTCCGATGATTTGCACCACTTCGGGGCTTTCGGCAAATTTCGAATGGTTCGAAGTATCGCCGGACTTGAGCTTCGTCAAATCGATCACGGTAATGTGCTGCTCTTCGAAAAAGCTGCGGTAGGGATCCATTTCCGGATTGATCGCACCAAGGCGCGCCGTACTGCCCCAGATCCGTTTCGAGACGGCCAGCGCGCGATCGTCCTGGGAGGCAAACAGAGTGAATTTCGGACGCGGCTGGTCGATTGCCTCGATTTGCGTGCCGAACACGTCGACGTCGACGTCGGGCGCCGCCAGCATGACATTGGCGATTTTGCGGGGAATGCCTTTGTTGCGGATCGACATTTGCCGGAGCGCCTCGAGTGTCACCCAATTGCCCATCGAATGCGCCAAAATCGAAATTTCGCCGACCCGCGGATCGCGGGCGAGGCGTTGCAGGACACGCTCGAGCGAATTGCGCGAATAATTGGCGCTTTCGCGATCATACGTATAGGCGAGGAGACTGCCGCGCGATGGCCAGGTGAACAGCAGCGGCACCACTGGTGATTTGGAATCGTTGATGATCTGGGCAAACCGGTAGACGGCTTCCTCGAAGGTCGTATTGTACCCGTGAATGAAGATCAGGACCCGGTGCTTGGGTGTCCTGGCGAGCCGCTCGTGGAACCGCGCCTCGGCTTGCGCAAGATCGAGACGGTCGACCCGCAATGTCACGAATTCCTTGGTCGGGTCGCCCGGCGGCGAATTCGGCCATTGCACCTCGCCGATTTCGCGGGCCGAATCCGGCGGGACCGAGATCCCAATATCGGCGAAGGCCAGTGCCGGCCCCCGTTCGCCATTAAAGATTTCGCCTTGCTCCGCGAGATTTGGCATCCGGGTCGTGGCCACCAGGAGATCGACCTTGTTGGTCCCGTTCACCGGCTCGCCGATCGCAACAAGCATGCCGTGCGGCCGGCCGGCGCAGCCGGCGAGCGCGAGCCCAAGGCAGACAAGAATGCCGGCGAGCCGGCAGGCTGGTGGCGCGCGTGCAATCGGGCCATTGTCGCACCATCCGATCAACTCCCCGATTGATGCCCGTCAACGCAGCGGCCTCCATACGCAAAATCATTCGTCCACGAGTGTCCAGGTCTTGTCCGGATTATAGCGGAGGATTTCAGCCGCGAGCTTTTCGGTCGCTGGTCCGAGATCTTTTGGTAGATGCGGCCTTGCTGATTGCAGATGAAACTCATAACGCCGGTGGCGCCCCATTCGGCCGGATAGGCGATCAGACCGACGCCAACGAGCAAGCGGCCATTGATCTTATAGTCGAAGGCGCCGCCCGGGGCCGCTGGTCCCTGGCGGGTCAGGATCCGAAACAGGTAGCCGTTGTAGGGGCTGTGATCGCCGGCCGCACGCTTGTCAAGCCCGGCATCAACCAACCTCGTCCCGAGCGGGCTCATATCGCTCAATTTCTCGGCTGGCCAGTACAAGCCATCGTGTTTGCCTGGCGTGCTCAGGAAACGCTGGGCATATTGCTGCACCTCGTCGCCGTCGCGGATATCCCGGAAATATTCGCGCTGCGCCTCGATGAAGGCCCGGCAGGCCTCGATGGCACTCAATTCGTTCTCACCAATCCGCCGGTCCTGAATTTCGGTTTTGCCGGCGGCGAGATCGAACAGCCATTGATCCCCCTGCTTGACGATCGGCACCGGAAATGGCCAGCGCCCGCTACCCAAAACCAGAATCCGGGTGGTGTCGTTCGGCGCCTGCAATTCGGTGGCGTCGTCGGCCGCGGCAATAAATTTCTCGGCCCGCCGTCGGTCCTCTTGATCATCCCCCGAGAGCAGGATCTCGCGCGCGCCTTCGCCAAAAATCCGGGTGAGCGAGCCCGGTTCGTGCTGCTTGGCAGCGCTGACCAAAGAATTGACGGCCGCCTCCGGCGTCGCAAAATGCTCCTGGGCCACGGCCGCATGGGCGAGACCGAGAGCAAACAGGCATGAGGCGATGCCGCTAGCCCATCGAGCGCGGAACAAACCTGAAGAATGCATCATAGTCTTTCCCATCGTAGCGCGAAGATCGGCCTCAACCTATCGATGTCTGAATCCACCGCCACCGCCACCGCCACCGCCGCCGCGAAAGCCGCCTCCCCCGCCGCCGCGGCCACCACCCATGGGCGTTGGCCGCATGCCACCTCCTCCAATCCCGGCACCGCCGGGCGGTCGAAACTGCTGAGCGGGCCCCATCTGCATCCGGCTTGCCGCGCCGCGATTGGCGACGGAGCCAGCGGCCTGACCCATATTGATGCCGCTGAAGGCGGTATCGCGGGTGGGCACGCGTGCACTCGGCGCCTGTGGTCTCGGGCTTGGCCGCTGGGCGGGCTTGGCCTGCGCCGGTTGCGTCGTCGGCCGATTGGCGCCGGCGCCCGGCTTGGCCCCGCCGCCGACCTGGCCAGGCAGAGTGGTTGCAGCGCCGCCGGGTTTTGCCGGCCGGTTGCCGCCTGGGGGACGGCCGGCGCCCTGACCGACCTGGCCAGGCAAAGTCGCTGCGCCACCGCCGGGTTTTCCCGACCCGCCTGGCGGTCCATTGGCGCTGCCCGGCTTGCGCCCGGGGCCTTGGCCCACTTGAGCGGGCAGAGTTGTTGCGCCGCCGCTCTGGCCGGGGCGATTGCCGGCGCCGCTACCGGGTCGGTTCGCCGCCAGTCCAGGCTTAGAGCCCTGACCCGGATGATATTTGCCGGGATCGGGGCGCCACGGCTTGGTGTTGCCGATTACATTGTTGCCATTACCGATATTGCCGCTGCCAATGTTGTTGCCGCTGCCGATATTGATAGTGTTGCCGCCGCCAACATTGATGTTGCCGCCCGGCGGCCGTACGCCACCGGGATAGCCCGGATAGCCCGGCCGGTAGCCCGGATAGCCCGGGCCTGGAAGGCCCGGCCGATAGCCAGGATAGCCCGGCCAGCGCGGCGGATAGACCCAACCGCGCCCCCAATCCCAGGAACTGTTGATCGCCGCGCCGACCGCCACGGCCGTGCCGAAGGCAAACAGCGGGGCCGCTAGATTATAATTGGTCACGGCAGCCGGATCATAGACGACCAAAGGATCGTATTGCGGCACATAGATCACTTCCGGATCGGCCGATTCGATAGCGATGAAATTGCGGTTGTCCTGCTGCTGGACAATAATTTTCTGCTGCTTGGTGGATTTCAGCGCGCCGGCCTTCTGGGCCTGCTGGCGCAAGGTCTGGATTGTATTGGCAACATCCTGCGGCTGGTTGACAAAGGCGTCGCCGAGATCGCTCGTCCAGTCGAGATCCTCGCTCATCTTGCGGATGATGTCGGGAAAGCGCACCATCGCCTTGACGGTCGGGTCCCAGGTCTGTGCGTCGGCGCCGCTGAAGTCCCCCTTGGCAACAGCCGCCTTGTTGCGGCTCAGCCAGCGATCAGCTTGGACGATGTCGAGCGGATAGGCCGAGGCCGGCAACAATTGCGCCAACAATGCGTCGGGATAAAGCGCGACAGGCGCGAGCAGCTTGTCGAGGTCGGTCTGGGTGAAGGCCGGCTGTTCGGGGCCAGCTTCAGCACCAGCCGCGGCGGCATCCTGTGCGGCCGGCGCTTCGGCGCCCTGCGCCGTCTGGGCGCAGGCCGGCATGGCCCCGCTCGCGGCCGCCAAGAGTACCGCCAGAACGAAGCCATCGCGAGCCAACCGGGTTCGCGATCGAAAACCACCAGCCATTCGTGTCTCCGTCCGCCGCCAAAACTGCAACGCGGCATTATCAGCGGTCGCGGGGATCACGACCTCATTCTGCCTCAAGACCGCACGGACGGCCGATAGGCGAAAATTCGACTTCATCGGCAATTCCGTGGCAATCCCTCGAGGCGCCGGAGCTTAGGCCTATTGGTGGCGCCTGCTGAAGCGCCGAATCCGCCACCGCCATGTTTGGCGAGGGATGTTGCCGGCGGAGCACACACGACAACAATCGAACAATCTTGCTCGCCCGTCAGCCGGCTCAATACCACCCGAGCCGGCCACCGGATCGTACTATTTCAGGCCTTCTGGCCCGCCATCATGTTCCTGATGAGGCCGACGATTGCCGTCACCACAGCCCCGCTCACGCCGCCACCGACGAGCTGGCCGAGGATCGCGCCAATATCAAAGCCGCCGCTCGCCGAACCGGCGAGCGCCGGGATGAGGCTGCCAAGTATCGACCACCCACCGGCGCCCCCCAAAGCACCCGCAATCGTATTTCCGAGTGGCCCGAGATTGATATTCTTGAGCACGCCGCCCAGGGCATTGCCGCCGATGGCGCCGCCGATGAGCTGGATGATCAGGTTGATTATCGTTGCGGACAATACTGCCTCCTCGGCACCCCGTTTTCGCAGCGGCCTGGTCGACGGGGTCTATCGCCATTGGCGCGACTCAGGCGCCGAACGATACGGCAAAACGGTTGATAGTACCATTGGACAGGGTGCAATCGATGCAATCGACCGCTCAGAGGCTGAAATCAGCCGATCTTCCTAGCGCCAGCAAAGATCCCAAAAGCCGTTGCGGCGCGATGCATCGGTATAATACCAGCAATAATTCGGGCCGGGCGGCTGGCCGGCCCAGGAGGCAGCGGCCGCCGCGCTGATCACGCCGATCGCAAACCGGCCGCGATGGCGCCCACGGGCTGCCACCACATGTTGGCGGGTCGGAAGCCCGGGCCGACGATGACCGGGCCGTGATAGCCAAGCCCGGGTGGCCGGCCGGGATAGCCGGGCCGATAACCAGGCGGGCGCACACCACCGACCGGCGGGCGAACGCCGCCGGGCGGTCCATGCATGCCGCCGCCGGGCGGTCGGTGCATGCCGCCGTGATGGCCGCCACCAGGATGGATCCGCACCAAATCAACCGACGCCCCAGTCCCGACAGCCGCCGGCGGCATGACCGGAAGGGCCAGGCCCTGGTCGACGGAGAGGCTCGCCGCAATGGCAATGGCGAAGACCCGGCCGGCGGCCGGCGAAAAAAGGCTCTGCCGGGGGTTGCGGCCGAACTTGAAGGCTCATCGAGACCTAGCAATCCAATTGGCTTTCGTTCATCATTGCCGTGGATCAAGGCCAATGACGAGTGCCGGTCCGATAGGTCGCCGATGCCCGTAGCCCGCGCATTCACTTCGGTTCTCAACCGCTTCGAGACTCATGTCCCAATGGAGTGATTCTGCCCGGTCGACGCCTTGAACGTGCGACTCCTCAAGATCCGTCCCCGCCAACCAGACCCGTGTGTTGCCATGGCTGTTTTTTGTCCATCAAGGCCCAATCCGGATCGCATAGATTTGCAAGCCCAGCCCTTCGACGGCTGGGCCGATGTTCGGGCTCGCTGGTAGCATCGATGCGCCAGTCCCTTGGTCTGTCCTGCGAGCCCGCGGCCGTCAACGCTCGACCTTCGACCCTCGCGGGGGATTGCCATGAGCGCTAACTCCGAGCCGACAAATCCGACGCTTACCATGCTTTCGTCTGACTGGCGCGAGAGCGATTCCGGCCTCGACGCGCCGCGCCGGCTCGATGACATCCGCGTCCTGATGTACAGTCATGACACGTTCGGACTTGGCCACTTGCGTCGCTGCCGCGCCGTCGCCCACGCGCTCGTCGAGCGCTTCAAGGGCATCCATGTCCTGATCATCTCCGGGTCGCCGATCGCCGGGGCCTTCGATTTTCGTGCCCGCGTCGATTTCGTGAAGATCCCGAGCGTCATCAAGCTTTACAATGGCGAATATACGTCGATCGGCCAGCATATTGATCTGCATGAGACCATGGCATTGCGGCGCTCGCTGATCATGGAGACCGCACGCTCGTTCCACCCCCATATGATTATCGTTGACAAGGAGCCACTCGGCCTGCGTGGCGAACTCGAACAGACTTTGGCCTTTCTAAAGGCGCAGGGTTGCGCGCTGGTGCTCGGCATGCGCGAGGTCATGGACGCGCCCAATTTGCTTGCCGCCGAATGGGCGAAGAACGACATATTCCGCAAGATCAATCATCTGTACGACTACATCTGGATCTACGGCCCTCCGAACTTCTGGGATCCATTGGTCAATTTCGAAGTGCCGGCCTCGCTCAAGCGACGCATGTTCTGGACCGGCTATCTGCGCCGCGAAGTACCGACCTCTCTCAATGCGCACGAAATCGACCTTGCCGACGATGCGCTGCTGGTGACCGTCGGCGGCGGCGGCGACGGTGCCCAGCTGATGCGCCAGGTGCTCGGTGCCTATGAGGCGGCGCCCGAACTTCTGCAGCCCTCCGTCTTGACGCTCGGGCCGTTCATGCAGAACGAGGAGCGCAATGAGATCCGTCAGCGCGCCGGCCTCCTGCCGGCCGTCAAGGTCATCGATTTTGATGCCCATTTCGAAAGGCTCATACGCGGCTCGGCGGCGGTCGTCAGCATGGGCGGCTACAACACTTTTTGCGAGATTTTGTCGCTCGACAAAAGGGCGCTGCTGGTGCCCCGCGTCAATCCGCGCGAGGAACAGCTCATCCGTGCCCGTCGCGCCGCCGAACTCGGCCTGGTCGACATGCTGCATCCTGATCAGGCCGAAAACCCCGAGCTAATGGCCGCAGCGCTTCGCCGCCTGGCCAAGCGTCCGCTGCCCTCCGCGCATGGCGCGAGCGAAATGCTCGACGGCCTGAACCGGGTCTGCGACCTCCTCAACGAGCATTTTCGCGACCGCGCGTGGGTCGGCCTCGAACGGCGGAAACGGGCGCCCGATTCATGAGCGCCGACCGCGTTCTGTTTCTGCTCAAGGGCTATCCACGGCTTTCCGAAACCTTCATCGCGCAGGAGATCCTGGCCCTCGAACTAGCCGGAATGGACATTGCCATCGCCGCCATGCGCAGGCCGACCGATCGGCGTGTCCACGCGATCCACCGCGACATCAAGGCTGCCGTCCTCTATCTGCCGGAATATCTGCACCACGAACCCCTGCGGGTCTGCCGGGCCCTTTTCGTAGGCCTGCTCCGGCGCCGTTGCGGCCGCGCCCTCGTCGCCTTCGGACGGGATCTGCGCCATGATTTCAGCCGCAACCGGTTGCGCCGGTTCGGACAGGCCTTCGTGCTGGCCAACGAATTGCCGCCGGCAATCGGCCAAATCCACGCTCATTTCATTCACACGCCCGCCAGCGTCGCCCGCTACACAAGTCTCCTCACCGGCCTGCCCTGGTCCTGCTCGGCGCATGCCAAGGATATCTGGACGTCGCCCGACTGGGACTTGAAGGGCAAGCTCGCCTCGGCGCGGTTCGCCGTGACTTGCACCGCCGCTGGCCAACAGAAACTAAACCCGCTGGCTCCCGCCGAGCGGCCGGTGCGCCTCGTCTACCACGGCCTCGATCTTGCCAGGTTCGCGCTGATCGCAACCCCATCGAACGACCGCGACGGCGCCAGTTCCGACGGCGAGGTCCGCTTGCTCACGGTCGGACGGGCGGTGCCAAAAAAGGGCCTCGACATCCTCCTCGAGGCGCTTGCTCGCCTGCCCGCCGATCTGCATTGGCACTGGACCCATATCGGCGGCGGCGAACAGCTCGATCCTTTGCAGCGCTTGGCCAAAGCACGCCAGATCGATCAAAGAATCAGCTGGCGCGGGCCACAAGACCAGGATGTCGTCCTTGCCCATTACCGCGCTTCTGATGTCTTCGTCCTGCCCTGCCGGGTCGCCGACGATGGCGATCGCGATGGTCTGCCGAACGTCCTTGTCGAGGCCCAGAGCCAATCGCTGGCCTGCCTGTCCTCGCCGATTTCGGGCGTCCCCGAACTGATCGCCAACGAGGTATCGGGTCTGCTGGTGCCGCCGAACGATGCCGCAGCCCTGGCTGCCGCGCTCGAACGTCTTGCCCGCGATCCGAAGCTGCGCCAGCGCCTCGGCGCCGAAGGCGCCCGCCGCGTGCATCAGGGTTTCGGCCATGGCAAGGCGGTTGTGCAGCTTCTGGCGCTGTTTCAAAGCCCCGGCAATTCCGACCCTGCGGCGTTCGCCCAATCCGGCGCGCCGGCATGACCTACCGGGTCCTGATCTACGTCCAGCATCTGCTGGGTATCGGCCATCTCGTGCGCACCTACCGGATTGCTGCGGCGCTTGCCGAACGCTTCGAAGTCACCATCGCCAATGGCGGCGAGCCGGCGCCGGGATTGAGTCATGGCGCAGCCCGCCTGCACCAACTCACCCCGTTGAAGACCGGCTCGCCGGGCTTCGCCACTCTTGTTCATCCGGACGGCCGACCCTTCGATGCCGAGGATCGGGCGCGGCGGCGCCAGGATCTTCTGCGATGCTTCGACAGCGTGTCACCGCACGCCATGATTATCGAGGCATTCCCGTTTGGGCGGCGGCAGATGCGGTTCGAATTGCTGCCGCTGCTCGATCATGCCGAGCGGGCGGCCATGCCGCCCCTGATCGCCTGCTCGGTGCGCGATATTTTGCAGGAACCCCGCATGCCGTCGCGCGCCGCTGAGACGGCCGAACTCGTCGAACGCTATTTCGACAGGGTTCTGGTGCACGGCAACCCGGATTTTGCCAGGCTCGACGAGACGTTTGCGCTGGCACACCGGTTTGCTGACCGCCTCGCCTACACTGGTCTCGTCGGTCCGCCACAGCCGCAAAGCGGCGAATCCTTGCCGGCCCACGATATTGTCGTTTCGGCCGGGGGCGGCGCGGTCGGTGCCGAACTCGTCGCTTGCGCCCTGGCGCTTCGCCGCAACCCGCGGTTTCGAACCCGCTGGCTCGTCGTTACCGGGCCGAATTTTCCTGCAGCCGCGCTCGACCGGCTCGAGCGCAGCATTGATTCCCTGGTCACCCTGAAACGCTTCGTGCCGGATCTGCCGGGCCTGTTACGCCAGGCCACGCTGTCGATTTCGCAGGCCGGCTACAATACGGTTGCCGACCTTCTTGCGGCGCGCTGCCGGGCCGTGCTTGTTCCCTTCGCCGGCGACGGCGAAACCGAACAAAGCCAGCGCGCGCAACGTCTGTCGGCGCGCGGCCTTGCCATTGCCCTCGATCCCCATAACCTTACACCCGAGCGGCTCGCTAGCGCCGTCGATGCCGCAAGAACGCTGGCGCGACCCGACAGTGGCTTGAGCCTCAACGGCGCCGCGCGGACCAGAGAATTGATGACGGCGGCATTGGCGGCGCGCTTCAGCGCCGCCCAATCAGCATGAAGCGATTGTAATTCTTGGTCGGATAAATGCCGGTGTAGAGCACCTCCTGCAGCCCGGCCTGGCTTTCGAAGGCCGGCAGATCGTCGACGCAGCTTCGGTGATCTGGCTCGCGCCGGTAATCGTTCGATTGCAGCACCACTCGTGTGCCCGGCGGCAGAAGCGCCAGCCAGCCCGGTACGTCGGCCAGGTGTTCACAGCTCGTATTGATAACCAATTGCCCTGGCCCGGCAAAGGCGCTGTAGTCGAACCGGTTCATGTCCTGGGTCAAGGCGGCAAACCGGCCGGCCGCTGTAAAGCGCTGGTTGAGTCGGTTGGCAACATCGGCGCAGTGCGGCTCGATGTCGAGGCTCGTGATCATGGCCGGCACAAAACGTGCGTCGTCGAACAAGAGTGCCGCAAGAACACCATACCAGCCGCCAACAATCACAATGCGATCATAGGCGCCGCCGTAAATGTCGAACAGCCGGTCGCGCAGGAACAGCTTAGATCCGATCTGCTTATGGTTGAAGGCGATGGCGAGATCGCCGAGCGGCGCTGATTCGAGGCAATGGGCGAGATCCTCGACAATCCTGCGGCCGGTCAAGAGCGCAAGGCCGCGCAGAATGTCGTAGCAATCTTCACTCACGAGGCGATGCTCCCTGCCCATGTTGGCATACCGGTCATGCCGGGCGCGCGCGCCGTGCGAGCATAGTCGCGTGGTCGACCAAACCCTTGGCTAGGATTTCGGCGAACCGCAGACCCGATAAGCGGGATGCCGCCTCGACCCGCTTGCAGGCGGCGGGTACGATCTGCTTGCCTCGCGGCGTCTGCCGCTTACATCGGAATATCTTCACGCCCGCCTCGGTCCATGATAGATTGGTACTCGATAGCCCCAGACTATACGAGCCCAGTTCGGCATCTTCCATCATCGTCTGGCCGACCTTGTTGACGAGCGTGCGGATGGATTGGCTGTCGGTAGTTCAGCAGCGGCAGATTGAATATCTCGACTGTCCCATGACGAAAACGGCGGCAAGCCAAGCCTTCGACATCCTCGACCCCCGGCGGCCAGACGAAACCGAGCGCGACAGCAACAATCGATCGAATGAAATCACGCCGAGACACAGGGTGAGAAAGTGGGTTGCGAAGGCGATCAGGACCAGGCCGCTGACGGGCCTCACATTCGTCAAAAGGCGCGAGCACACAATTGGCCATTTCATAGGACGCCGATCCTAACCGCCGCCTGACGCCGCGGCCCAGTTCCCATTCGATTGGCCATTTGCGCTGTTCTGCCGGGAAACTCAAGCGCCCTCGGCAAAAGCGCGCGGTGACCAAGGTCCATGCCGTGAAAGGAAATCACCGCAATCCGGCCTATCGAGAGAGCCATCGGCGCCGGCTCGCGCGGCGTCAACAAGCTGTGAACCGAACCAAGCCTCACTAGGATACTTATCTTCCGATCACCGGAATTGCGGTTAGTGCCCAAGACGAACTAGGATGGTCACTTCACAAGAGACATATCGAATGGATCTTCTGCGCGTCGAACAGCTCAAAGTCGGCTTCACGCTCCACGGTCACATGAACGAGGTGGTGCGGGGCGTCTCGTTTCGCGTCCCCGCCGGCAAGACCGTAGCGCTCGTCGGCGAATCGGGTTCCGGCAAGTCGGTCAATGCCCAGGCCATCATGGGCATTTTGCCCCGCAATGGCTCGATCATCAGCGGCAGGATCCTGTTTCAGGACGCCAGCTGCACCGACGGGCCGATCGACATTGCCGGGCTCGAACGTGACGGGGCGCCGATGCGCAGCCTGCGCGGCGGCCGAATCGGGATGATTTTCCAAGAACCCATGTCATCGCTTTCACCGGTTCACACGATCGGCAACCAGATCGAGGAAGCGTTGCAGCTGCATCATCCGCTGCCAAGCAAGGAGGCCCGCGAGAAAGTCGAGGGCATGCTTGATCTGGTCGGCTTTCGCGAGCCTAAGCGGGCATTCGACATGTATGCTTTCGAATTGTCGGGCGGCTTGCGCCAACGCGCCATGCTGGCCATGGCACTGATTTGCCGGCCTTCGCTCCTTATCGCCGATGAGCCGACCACGGCGCTCGACGTCACCATCCAGGCCCAGGTTCTCGGCGTGATGAAGGACCTCCAGCGCGAGATCGGCATGGCGATCCTGCTGATCACCCACGATCTCGGCGTCGTCGCCAACATGGCCGACGAGGTGGTCGTGATCTACCACGGCGAGATCATGGAGGCGGGGACCGTCGACGACATCTTCCGCCATCCCGGTCATCCTTATTTGAAGGCCCTGCTGCGGGCGCTGCCGCATTTCGACATGGGCGAGAACGAGCGCCTGACGCGCTTTGCGCGAGATCAAGCAGGAATTCGGCGGCTTGATCGGCAGCGGGCACCGGAAAATTGCGCCGCAAAAGGGCCCCATCCTGCAGGTCACCAACCTCTCGAAGAGCTATTTCACCCGCAAGATAGGCTGGTTGGGCAATGAGAAAGGCCGCGAACTGAAGGCCGTCGACACGATCAGTTTTGCCATCCAGCGCGGCGAATGTCTCGGTCTCGTCGGCGAGAGCGGCTGCGGCAAGACGACCGTCAGCAAATTGATCATGCGGGCGGTTACGGCCAATTCCGGCTCGATCATTTTCGACGATGGCAGCAAGAGCGTCGACATTCTCACGCTCGACGAGGGCCAACTGCGCCGGTTCCGGCCGAATGTCCAGATGATCTTCCAGGATCCCGTGAGTTCGCTGTCGCCCCGCATGACCGTTCTCAACGTCCTGCGCGAGCCGATGGAAATCCACGGGATCGGCAGCGCCGAGGAACAGCGCGCAAGGGTGATCGAGCTGATGGGCGCGGTCGGTCTCGATCCGCGATTTCTCAACCGTTACCCGCACAGTTTTTCGGGCGGCCAGCGACAGCGAATCGGCATTGCGCGGGCCCTGGCGCTCAATCCCTCACTGATCATCTGCGACGAGCCGGTGTCCGCGCTCGACGTCTCGGTCCAGGCCCAGGTTCTCAATTTGCTCAAGGACTTGCAGCGCGAACTCGGCCTTACCTATCTGTTCATTTCGCACAATCTCGCCGTCGTCGACTATGTCGCCGACCGGATTGCCGTCATGGCGAGGGGCCGGATTGTCGAAATCGCCCCGCGTCACAAGCTGTTCCGCGAACCGGCCCACCCCTATACGCGGGCCCTCCTCAAGTCGGTTCCGTTCCCCGATCTCGAGCACCCGCTTGATTTCCAAACGGTGGCGCGGACCAATCCAACCGATATTTCGAGCTGGCCGAAGGCTTTCCGCGGCGACATCGACGGGACGCCGCTGGTCCAGATCGATCTCGGCGGCGGCCATTATGTGCTGGCGCGGGAAAGCATCGATGCGGGAGAACTGGTGGCATGAAACAAAAGATGAGGAGAGCTTGGGGCCTTGCCATCGGCCTGGCACTTGGCCTGTGCGGCACCGGCGCGCAGGCGCGTGAGTTCCTCGAAACACCGATGTTTGCCGATGCGGTCGCGCAGGGCGCCCTGCCCAAAGTCGCCGACCGGCTTCCGAGCGTGCCACGCGTCATCGACCTTCCGAAGATGGGCCGCGAAATCGGCCGCTCCGGCGGCACCATCCGGATGCTGATGGGCGACCAACGTGACATCCGTTTCATGACGCTCTATGGCTATACGCGGTTGGTCGTCTTCAACGAAAAGCTTGATATCGTCCCCGATATTCTCGAATCCGTCGACGTCGAGGACGGCCGCATCTTCACCCTGCATTTGCGTCCGGGTCACAAATGGTCGGACGGTCATCCGTTCACCGCGGAGGATTTCCGGTATGCCTGGGAGGACTTCTGGAATAACCCGCGCCTCAGCCCGGGCGGCCCTGCTGCCGCCCTAATGCCCGCCGGCAGCCACCCGAAATTCGAGGTGATCGACGCGCAGACCGTGCGCTACGCGTGGGACGTGCCAAACCCGATGTTCCTGCCGGCGCTCGCCGCCCCGCAGCCCGTCTACATCTATATGCCCGCCCATTATCTCAAACAATTCCACGAACATTACGCGGCGCCCGACAAGCTCGCGAGCGCTATCAAGGCGGCGCACGTGCGCGATTGGGGCGCCTTGCACGAACGCGTCTCGCGTCAATATCGGCCCGACAATCCCGATCTGCCGACGCTCGATCCCTGGCGTAACCGGACCTCGCCGCCGAGCGAACGGTTTATTTTCGAGCGCAATCCCTTCTTCCATCGGGTCGACACGGGCGGCCATCAATTGCCCTATGTCGATGTTTTTCAGATTTCGCTTGGCACGTCGGCCCTGATCCCGGCAAAGACCGCGAGCGGCGAGAGCGAGCTGCAGGCCCGGTATTTGACATTCGGCGACTATACGTTCCTCAAGGATGCCGAAAGCCGGCAGGACTTCACGGTCAGGCTATGGGAAAAGGGTGAGGGCTCGGCGGTCGCCATCATGCCCAATCTCAACGCCGCCGACCCGGTCTGGCGCAGCCTGATGCGCGATGTGCGTTTTCGGCGCGCCTTGTCGCTTGGGATCAACCGCCACGACATCAACAATGTCATTTTCTTCGGACTCGCCAAGGAGAGCGCCGACACGATCCTGCCGCAGAGCCCGCTCTATCGACCCGAATATGAAACCGCCTATGCCAAATATGACCCCGACGCCGCCAACCAATTGCTCGACGCGGTCGGCCTGACCAACCGCGACAGCGACGGCATCCGACTGCTGCCGGATGGCCGGCGTCTCGAAATCACCGTCGAAAGCGGCGGCGATGTGGTCGAATCCGACGTCCTCCATTTGGTCGGCGAGAACTGGCTCGACATCGGGGTGAAAAGCTTCATTCACGCTTCGCCGACCGATATTTTCCGCAAACGCATTGCCTCCGGCCAGGCGATCATGTCGGTCTCCTCGGGCCTCGACAATGCCACCCCCAGCATCAATTCCGAACCGCATGCCTTCGCACCCACGAGCGATGCCCAGTTCCAATGGCCGCTTTGGGGTCAATATGTGCTGAGCAACGGCAAGGAGGGCGAGGCGATCGATCTGCCCGAAGCAGCCCAGCTCGAAACGCTGCTGCGCAAATGGCAGACCTCGCCAACCCAGGAAATGCGCCAGCAGGTCTGGCAGGACATGCTCGCCATCCACGCCGAGCAGGTATTCACGATCGGCGTCGTCAATCGCAACCAGCAGCCGGTCGTCGTCGCCAATCGCCTGCGCAACGTCCCGCAAAAGGGCGTCTATGCTTTCGAGCCCGGCGCCTTTTTCGGCATTTACATGCCCGACACCTTCTGGTTCAACGACGCGCCTGCGGAGCCCTGATCCATGCTGTTGCGCTATATTTTCCGCCGCATCGCGATCATGATTCCGACGCTGATTGTTACCAGCATGCTGATTTTTACGGTCATCGACCTGCCGCCCGGCGATTATTTCGAAACCTACATCGCCGAACTCCAGGCCCAGGGCGAGAACGTCAACATCGAGCAGATCGAATGCGCTGCGCAAGGAATACGGTTTCGACAAGCCGCTTTACGGCGCTATTTCAAGTGGATCGGCGGCATGTTTGCCAAGGGCGATTTCGGCTATTCCTTCGAATATCAGCTGCCGGTGTCGCGACGTCGTCGGCGATCGCATCTATGGCTGACCATGCTGGTTTCCTTCGTGCACCATCATTTTCACCTGGCTCGTCGCCTTTCCGATCGGCATCTATTCGGCGACGCACCAATATAGCTGGGCCGATTACGGCCTGACCTTTCTCGGCCTGATCGGCATTGCCATCCCGAACTTTCTGCTGGCTTTGCTCTTCATGTATTTCGCCAATGTCTGGTTCGGCATTTCGATCGGCGCATCTGATGGACCCGCAATATTTCAACGAGCCGATGAGCTGGGCCAAGTTCAGGTCGATCCTGCCGCATCTCTGGATTCCGGTCATCATCATCGGCACCGGCGGGAACCGGCGGCATGATCCGGCGACTGCGCGCCAATCTGCTCGACGAATTGCAGAAGCAATATGTCGTCACGGCGCGCGCCAAGGGCCTGCCTCCGCTTCAAGGCGCTGGTCAAATATCCGCTGCGCATGTCGCTCAACTTCTTCATCTCCGATATCGGCTCGCATCCTGCCGGCGATCATTTCCGGCGCCGAAATCACCGCCATCGTGCTGTCGCTGCGAGACGACCGGCCCCATGCTGCTCAGGGCGCTGCAGAGCCAGGACATGTATCTTGCCGGCTCGTTCCTGATGTTCCTTGCCTTCCTGACGGTGATCGGCGTGCTGATTTCCGATATAGCGCTGGCCTTTCTCGATCCCCGCATCCGGCTGCAGGGAGGCAGCACGAAATGACCGAGTTACTCCCTGCCGGCACCCGGCGCGCCGCTGCCGCACTACGTTTCGCGCCGCCCCTTTCGATCCGCATTCGGTCGAGGCGATGACGCCGGCGCAGGAGCGCGTCTATCTCGCTTCGCAATGGCGGTTGATGTGGTGGAAGTTCAAGCGCCACAAGCTCGCCGTTGTTTCCGGCGTCTTTCTCGCCACTCTCTATGCCTCGATCCTGATCTGCGAATTCCTGGCGCCCTACAATCTGCACACCCGCAACATCGATTACATCCACGCGCCGCCGCAGCGGGTGCACCTGTTCCATGACGGCAAATTCGTCGGACCCTTCGTCTACGGCTTCACATGACGTCTCAACATGGACACGCTGAAGCGGGAGTATTCGAGTCGACGCTCGACGCATGTATCAGCCATCCGCTTCTTCTGCCGCGGCGACACATACAAGTTCTGGGGTCTGATCGAAGGGCGACCTGCACCTCTTCTGCCCGGCCGAAGACGGCGAGCTGTTCCTGCTCGGCACCGACCGGCTCGGCCGCGACGTGCTCTCGCGCATCATCTATGGCGCCCGCATCTCGCTGACGATCGGCCTTATCGGCGTTTCGATCAGCTTCGTGCTCGGCATCATTATCGGCGGTCTTGCCGGCTATCACGGCGGGACCTTCGATCTGATCGTCCAGCGCATCATCGAAGTCCTGCAGTCGCTACCGCAGTATCCCGCTGTGGCTGGCGCTCGCCGCCATCATGCCGGTCACCTGGAGTCCGCTCCTCATCTATTTCGGCATCACGCATGATTCTTGGGCTTCTCGACTGGACGGGACTGGCGCGCGCGGTGCGCTCGAAACTGCTGTCGCTGCGCGAGGAGGATTACGTGCTTGCCGCGCAGTTGATGGGCGCCTCGCACAGCCGCATCATCGGCCGCCATCTGATCCCGGGCTTCATGTCGCATCTGATCGCCACGGCGACGATCATCGATCCCGGCGATGATTCTCGGCGAGACGGCGCTGAGCTTCCTCGGCCTCGGCCTGCGGCCGCCGATCACCAGCTGGGGCGTCCTGCTCGACCGAAGCGCAGAATGTCAATGTCGTGGCGCTCTATCCCTGGCTGATGATTCCCGGTCGTCCCGGTCATTCTCGTCATTCTCGCCTTCAACTTCCTCGGCGACGGCCTGCGCGATGCGGCCGACCCCTATAATTGACGCCGAAAAGCGGAGAAGGCGCCTGCGCATTGCCCTGTATTCGCCGCTGAAGCCGCCCGACGATGCGACGCCGTCAGGCGACCGTCAGATTGCAAGGGCCTTGATCGGTGCGCTGGAGCGCGCCAATCACGAAGTCGTCCTCGCCTCGCCGCTGCGGACCTTCGCCAAACGCCCCGAGCCGGCAAAGCTGGCGGCTTTCGAACGCGCCGCCGGAGCAGAAATCGAACGGCTTTCGGCACTTTGGCAGGATAAGACTACGCGGCCCGACCTCTTTTTGGCCTATCACGTCTATTACAAAGCGCCGGACCTGATCGGCCCCACCCTCGCGCGCCGCTTCGCCATGCCCTATGTCACGCTCGAGGCGTCGCATGCCGAAAAGCGCCGTGCCGATCAATGGCGCGACTGGCAGGACAGGGCAGAATTGGCCCTGCGCGGCGCCGACCTGCATTTGTGTTTCACGCGCGCTGACCGCGAGGGCCTGGCAAAAATGCTGCACTCCGATCGAAGGCTTGCTGATCTGCCGCCCTTCATCGATGTCGAGGCCTTTGCGAAGCGGCGGCCGCGGCCGCCCGGCCGGCAGGTCGAATTGATCAGCGTCGCGATGATGCGCAACGGGGTCAAACTCGACTCCTACCGATTTCTCGCGCAAAGCCTCACATATCTTATGGCGGCTGACTGGCGCTTGACCATTGTCGGGTCCGGCGAAGCAAGAACCGAGGTCGAAGCGGCCTTTGCCGGCTTGCCGCCTGAGCGCCTACGCTGTCTCGGCAGGCTTGCACCAGAGGCCGTCGGCGCGGCGCTCGGCGAGGCCGATATCTATGTCTGGCCAGGGTTTGGCGAGGCCTTTGGCGTCGCTTATATCGAGGCCCAGGCCGCCGGCCTGCCGGTCGTCGCGCTGAACAGCGGTGGCGTGTCAACCGTCGTGCACCATCTGCAAACCGGACTCTTGGTCGAACCGGCCGATCCCGAGGCCTATGCGCAGGCGATCGGCCGGCTCATTGCAGACCCAGCCGAGCGTCACCGACTGGGCGAAGCCGCCAGTGAATTGGCGCATGGAAAGCACAGTCTTGCCGGAGCTGCCCTGCGGCTTGACGGCCTGCTGCGGCCCCTCATCGAACCGGGTTGCCGAAAGGAACAGAGCTGATGAGCAAGGATTCCGGCTGGGCACCGTTTATGGCGGCGCTCGATCGCGTCCATGCCGACGGCATCACGCTTTCTTTCTGGTTGCGCGACGATGATGCGCTTGCGCCCAGTCCAGCCCTCGAGACATTGCTTGAAACATCGCAGCGCCACGGCGTGCCGATCGCCCTGGCGGTCATTCCCAAATTCGCCGTACCGGCCCTTGCCGAACGGCTTGCCGCGGCGCCGCTTGCAACCCCCTGCCAGCACGGTTTTGCGCATGTCAATCACGCCAAGCCGCCTGAGCGCGCCGCTGAACTCGGCGCCAATCGCCCGCGCGACCTCGTCCTCGCGGAACTTGGACTCGGCCGTCGGCTGCTCCTGGACCTGTTCGGGGCACGGCTCGACCCAATGCTGGTTCCACCCTGGAACCGCTATGACCGGGCGCTGGAACCGGGCATGGCGGCGGCCGGATTCTCTTGTCTGTCGGTCTTCGGCCGCACGCACGCTAACGGCGCCCTCGCCCAAATCAATGCGCATGTCGACCTTATCAATTGGCGCGGCGGGCGCATCATGCGCCCGCAGGACTCGCTGATACGGACGCTTTGCGATGAAGTTTTTTGTGCCGCCGCATCCAACCGCCAGATCGGCATATTGACCCATCATCTGGTTCATGACGCGCAGGCCTGGGCGTTTCTCGACGATTTGTTCCGCTGCACGGTCGGCCATCCCGCCGTACAATGGAGCGATATCGCGGCCCTGCAGCGTGCCGAAGCGGCAGCCGGAGCCGCCCGCCGATGAGCCGGCCGCCGAAACACGACCCCTATCTCGACGCCCCGGCCGAGCGCGAGGATGTCGAGCGCGCGCATCACTGGATCCTCGGCCGGGCGCCGAAGGCGGGTAGCGTGCTGCCGGCGATGACCCGCAGAGAACTGCGCGACCGCCTGCTGGCGGGCAAGGCCCCGCTCCATCACGCCCTCCGACTGCGTTTTGGCGAGCAGAAATGGGTCGCAGCGGAAGTTCTCGGCGGGCTGAAGCTTTGGCTTAACCTGTGCGATCGACACGTCTCGCTCTCGTGTCTCGGCGGCGAATGGGAACCATACGAGACGGCATTCACGCGCCTGGTGCTAAGGCCGGGCGATGCGATGGTTGACGCCGGCGCCAATATCGGCTGGTTTTCGCTCGTTGCCGCACAATCTGTCGGACCGAACGGCCGTGTTCATGCTTTCGAGCCACAGCCGAAAATCGTCCCCTATCTCAGCCGCACAATTGCCGACAACGGCCTTGCGGCGTGCGTTCTCGTCCATGCTCTTGCTCTGTCGGATCGCTTCGGCGAAAGCGCGATGGTCTGGGATCCTGCGGGGGCCAATATGGGCCGGGCCTGGCTCGGCGAACAGGCCGGCGCGGCGACCCTCGGCCTCGTTCGCACCGCGCCGCTCGACGCAATCCTCAAGGATGAGACCATTGCCTTCATCAAAATCGACACGGAGGGCGCCGAGTGGCTGGTCCTGCAGGGCGCGCGCCAGCTAATTATGAGAAGCAGGCCGATTGTCATGCTGGAAATCCTGCCGCGGTTTCTGGCGGCGGTGTCGCATTGCGATCCGACGGCGATCGATCATTTCTTTGCCGCATTCGACTATTTGGGATTCGCCCTGAAGCACGCGGCAATCGCTGCCGAGCCGGGTCAAGTGTCGGGGACCAAGATCTTTGCCCCGCGCGAGCGCAAAGGGGCATGGCAGCACCTCCTCGAACCCTGGCCCGAACCCTGATTCAGGCGCCAAATATATGGTCGGCCCGGATCCCTGCCCGGCCACAGGCGTTGCGTGTGTCGATGATCAGCCTGGCGGACGCGGCGAGGGCTGCATAATCGACGCCATCATGGTCGGTTGCAATCAGGACCACGTCAAAGGCGCCGATACGGGCGAGATCCCATTCGATCGAACGCCGACCAGCAAAGCCGCCATATTCGCGCGTTGCCGGAACGACCGGGATATAGGGGTCGAAAAAGCTGACAATGGCGCCCCGCTGCTCCAGGCGCTAGCAGGTTAACTGAACCAGTAACA